>CAWEYO010000009.1:0-43083 GCA_963813315.1 uncultured Alphaproteobacteria bacterium
TGGCAAGTTGGAAGAGGTCGCCGTCGTCGACGTGGATGATATCGGCGACGTCCCCGAACGAAAGCATCGCATCGCAGGGCTCGTAGCCGAGCATGTCATACATTGTGCGGGACCAGTACATCTTGCCTCGCACCATGTCCCAATCCCACAGGCCGCAACGGCCTCGTGCCAGCGCGAGATCGATCCGCTCGTGAGCCTCCATGTAGATGCGGTCGGCTGCCTGGGCACGTGCGGCCTGGCTGAAGTAGGCGTAGAGAATGATGATCAGTATGGTGGAGGTAAGGACGAACAGCGTGACGTTGAGCGAAACTGCCTTGCGCCACTCGGAGAATACCGCGTTCTCCGACGCCAACGCCACCGCCGCCGCGTCGCGCTTGCCGGTCAGGCTGACCGCCGCGAACCAGTCGCTTCCGCCGATCTTCACTTGGATCACCCCGGCACGCTCGCCGAACAGAAAGAGCGGCTGGCCTCCGGTGACCATTGTTTCAAGGGACTTGCCTTCCAGGGCGGCCAATTCCGGGGTCGCCGCAACAACGGTGAAGTCGCGATCGGTTATGGCGAGAACGTAGCGGGCTCCCATCGAGCCAAGCTGGCCGGTACGGTCGAGCAATTCCTGATACATACGGGGCGCCTGACCGTCCGCCTTGGCGATCGTCAGCGCATTGACCAGTTCTCCCGCGGCCAGCCCGAGCACAGCCTTTGCGTTATGTTCGACGTCGTCGCGCCAAGCCATCAGGGACATGATACGGGCCACTGCGACCACAAGGAGAAAGATCACGATGAGGATCGGAATGGATCGGCGCAGGAAAGGCTCCGCCGCGAGGAGGCGACGATAGGCCGGCTCGGCGAGTACACCGGCGTTGCCCGCGAGGTTCGCCCCGCGGGCTGCCTTGCGTCTCGACAACGAAGTGTTATCGGGCGCGCTCCACGCGTCCGCCTGTGCCATCCAATGGCTCCCCGACATCAGTTTTTTCTTGACGGTCCGGAAACGCCGCACATCCGAATCGTCACTAAAGAATCAAAGCTGATTCGGCTTGTCTATAGGCCGGCGCAAAAAAAGGTTCGCGAACGCTATTTTCCATGGCTACAGACCGGATTTCGACCTGCCGTCCTGTCGCGTCCCATCTCCACCGCCGGTCCCGATCTGCCCTACGCAAGCGTGCGTTCGACGATATCCCGCACGTCGGCCGACAAGTTCTCGGTTGCGGCGATCGCAAGCAGGGTCTCGTGAGCCTTGGCCTGGCGTCCGGGCTCGAGCGAGCGCCAGGACCGCAGCGCCGTCGCCAGTCTCGCCGCCACCTGCGGATTGCGTTTTTCGACCGACCGAACGGTTTCGAAAAACAGCCTGTAGCCGCCACCGTCGGCCCGGTGAAAGCCGGTCTGGTTGGCCGTCGCAAAAGTGCCGACCAGCGAGCGAACTCGGTTTGGATTGGAAAGCGAAAAGGCTGGATGCATCATCAGGCCGGCAACTGCCTCGACGGAGCCGGGTCCGGGCACCGTCGCCTGGATCTGGAACCATTTGTCGAGTACCAGCGCGTCGGAGCTGAACCGTTCCTCAAACGCTGCAAGCGCCGCCGACGCCTTGGGTGTTTCGCCAAACCGATGCGCCAACAGTGTCAGGGCGGCAGCGCGATCGGTCATGTTGGTAGCCTCGGCGAATTCTCCCGCCGCGAATGCGGGGTTGCCAGAGGCGACTGAAAGATAGTCCAGAAGCACATTGCGCAGCGCCCGCCGCCCGGCGCTCGCCGCATCCGGGCTGAATGGGCGACTGTCGCGCAGTCCCTGAAACAAGCTGGCGAAACGGTCGGCATTGGCATTCGCGATGGCACGCGTCATTGCTTCACGGGCGTCGAAGACGCAATCGGGATCAATGTTCGAGCCGATTTCGCGCGCAATATCGTTCTCACCAGGCAATGTAAGCGCCAGCGCACGATAGGCGGGCTCAAGCGTCTCATCCATTGCGATGTCGCCGACGAGTTCGGTTAGTCCGGCGGGATACCTCGGTGCCCCGCCGCCGCGGCATTTGCGGAATCCAGAGATCAGTTCATCGGTAAGCAGCGTGTTCAGAGATTGCCACCGCGAGACAAGGTCGCTGTCATGCCGCGCAAGAAAATAGCGGCCTTCGGGCCTCTGCTCGATGGCGAGCGTGACTGGCGCCGAAAAGCCGCGATTGAGCGAGACGGCCGGGCGTTCCGGGACGCCCAAAAAGCGGATTGCGTGGCGTCGTTTTTTCACATGGATAACGCCGTCTTCGACCAAAGCGCCTTCGACGCTACTGTAGGCAATGTCCTTGCCGTTAGGCCCCACAAGGCCGAATGCGATCGGGATATGCATCAGCCGCTTGCGGCTTTCCGACGGCGTCGGAGGAACCGACTGTTCGATTTCCAGCGTGAATTCGGCGGTTATCGGATTGTGCGAAGCGCTCACGCTGAGGTTCGGTGTTCCCGCCTGGTGATACCAAAGCGCGAACTGGGATAGGTCGCGACCCGACACATCCTCGAAAACCTTCAGGAAATCCTCGATTGTCGCGGCGTCGCCATCGTGCCGATCGAAGTAAAGGTCCATGCCCGCCCGGAACAGCCTGGGCCCCAGGATCGTCCGGATCATGCGGACCACTTCGGAACCCTTTTCGTAGACCGTCGCGGTGTAGAAGTTGTTGATCTCCCGATAGCGCCGCGGACGAACGGGATGCGCGAGCGGCCCCTGGTCTTCGGGAAACTGGTGCGCCCGCAACGTGCGCACTTCGGCGATGCGTTTGACGGGGTGTGAACGCTGATCGGCCGAAAACTCGTGGTCGCGGAAAACGGTCAGTCCTTCCTTCAGACAAAGCTGGAACCAGTCCCGGCAAGTGATTCTGTTTCCTGTCCAATTGTGGAAATACTCATGCGCGATGGTCGCTTCGATATTGGCGAAATCGGTATCGGTGGCGGTTTGTTCGTCCGCCAGCACATATTTGTCGTTGAAGAGGTTCAGCCCCTTGTTCTCCATTGCGCCCATGTTGAAATCCGACACGGCGACGATGTTGAAGACATCGAGATCGTATTCGCGACCGAAGACCTCTTCGTCCCATGTCATGGAGCGCTTCAGCGCGTCCAGGGCGTAGGCGGCCCGTGCTTCCTTGCCGTGCTCGACGTAGATGCCGAGCTCGACAGCCCGCCCAGATGCGGTGACGAACGTATCGCGCAGCCGGCCAAGGTCAGCCGCCACGATGGCGAACAGGTAGGAGGGCTTCGGGAAGGGGTCTTGCCAGACCGCATAGTGCCAGCCGCCGGCCAGCGCGCCGGCCTCGCTCAGATTGCCGTTGGCGAGAAGCAGCGGTGCCTCGCTGCGTTGCGCCTCTATTCGCACCGTGTATACCGACAGTATGTCGGGACGGTCGAGGAAGTAGGTAATGCGACGAAAGCCTTCCGCTTCGCATTGTGTGCAATAGACCTTGTTGGAGAGAAAAAGGCCCATCAGCTGCTCATTCCTTGATGGCGCGAGCACGGTTTCGATGGAAAGAACGAATGTTCTCGCATCAGGTGGCTTGATGGCTAGCCGCTCGGGCGTTGCCTGATAGGCGGACGCATCGAGCTCGCGCCCGTCGATCTTGAGGGATGCAAGTACCAGTTCGTCGCCGTCGAGGACCAGGTGAACGCCCCCGGCAACGCCGTCGCGGCGCTCGATCGTCAACTCAGCGGTCACGATTGTATTTTCAGGCGCCAGCCGAAACGTAAGGGACGTCCGCGGTATGAGATAGTCGCTTGGACGGTAGTCCTCGAGGCGGAAAACCTGGCCGGTGTCAGAACGCATGTTGCACGCTTCCCTGTAGTCGTTTCGGCTGTCGGGGTTTAGCCGTCATCGGACGGTGGCACAACAAAAACGGGACCCTGCTCTTTACATGCTCACGCTGCCCCGACAAAACTGGCTAGTGTGGCGAAATGGAAATTCGTATTGCCTTGGAGCGAGGCTCGGATCGAATTTCGGGTTCAAAGCCACACTAGCAGCTTATGGAATCTCGTGTGGTTTACGGATTTGAAGTTCTGAGAACGCGGATGCCATGGAAATGACAGGAACTTCAAATCCACCACACTAGGAGAGAGCTTCCGCTCTTCTCGTTCATCGATGCGGAGCAGTCATGACCGTCGTCACACCGAAATTCGGGATGGGCGCTTCCGTCTTGCGTCTGGAAGACGAGGCCTTCATCACCGGCAAGGGCCGCTACACCGACGATATTTCGTTGGAAGGCATGCTGCATGGATACGTGTTGCGTTCGCCGGTGGCCAAGGCAAGGATTGCCAGCTTGTCGGCCGAGGCTGCGCGGCAAACGTCCGGCGTGCATCTGGTGCTGACGGGTGAGGACGTTGCCCACATTGGCGCGCTTAAGTCCGGTGTCATGCAACGGCAGCCGGATGGCACTCGGGCTGCGACCCGCGATATTCCAATCCTCTGCCGGGACCGCGTAAACTATGTCGGGGACGCTGTGGCCTTCGTCGTCGCGGACAGCCGTGCGATTGCCCAGGATGCGTCGGAGTTGGTGGAGATCGACTACGACAGCGAGGACGCGGCCGCGGCAACCGCTCTCGCGCTCGATGCCGCAACGCCGGTCGTCTGGCCGGATCTCGGCTCCAACAGGGCCTTTACTTATGAAATGGGCGACCGCGCCAGCACCGACGTCGCCTTTCGACAGGCAAAGACGATCACAAGGATCGAATTCACCAACAACCGGCTGGTCAGCAATTACATGGAACCGCGATCGGCGATTGGAGAATGGCGTACCGGCGAAGGCCGTTTTGTTCTGACGACAGGTTCGCAAGGGGTGCATTCGATACGCGACATCCTCGCTCGCCAGGTGTTTGGCATCGATCGGGAAAAGCTCAGGGTCGTCACGCCGGATGTCGGCGGGGGCTTCGGCCCCAAGACCCTCGTCTATCGCGAACATGCGCTGGTGCTGGAGGCTGCAAAGCGCCTGGGCAAACCGGTCAAGTGGGCCGGGGACCGCACCGAGCATTTCCTGACCGATGCCCACGGCCGAGACAACGTGGCGACCGCCGAAATGGCGATGGACAGCGACGGCCGGTTCCTTGCCATGCGCATCAATGTAACCGCCAATCTCGGCGCCTACATTTCGCAGTACGGTCCATATATCCCTTACGTCGGCGCCACCATGTCGACGGGCGTCTACGACATTCAGGCGCTTCACGTGTCGATCGACGGTGTCTACACCAACACGGTGCCCGTCGATGCCTATCGCGGGGCAGGGCGGCCGGAAGCAGCCTTTCTGCTGGAAAAGCTCGTCGATGCCTGCGCCCACGACACAGGTATCGCGCCAGACGAGATCCGCCGGCGCAATTTCATCCGGCCGGAACAGTTCCCGTATCGCACGCATACTGGCCGGGTCTATGATGTCGGCGAATTCGAGGGCCACATGAACCTGGCCATCGAGCGTGCGGGCTGGAAGACCTTCGATGAGCGGCTAAGACAATCGAACGCCCGCGGAAAAATCCGCGGCATCGGCATGGCGACTTATATCGAGGCATGTGCTTTCAAGGGTTCTGAACCGGCGCGTGTCGAACTGAACGGCGACGGAACGGTTACGCTCGCCATCGGCACGCAGTCCAACGGGCAGGGGCACGCGACAGCTTACGCGCAATTCGTAGCGGAGAAGCTCAACATCGATGTCGCGCTTGTGCATGTTCACCAGGGCGACACCGACAGGCTTGCAACGGGCGGCGGCACCGGCGGCTCCCGGTCAATTCCTTTGGGCGGCGTTTCCGCTTCGCTTGCCAGCGAGAATCTGGCGGAAAAGATCCGGAAAATCGCGGCCGACGAACTTGAGGCAGCCGCGGCGGACATCGAGCTTGCAGACGCAAGAGCGCACATCGTCGGTACCGATCGTTCGATTGGCTTCGCGGATATCGCCAGTGCCGCGAAACAGCCTGACGATCTCAAAGGTTTTGGAGAATTCGTGCAGGACGAGGCCACCTATCCGAACGGAACCCATATCTGCGAAGTCGAGATAGACCCTGAAACCGGCCAGACGGACATCCTGGCCTACACAGTTGTCGATGACTTCGGCGTGACGGTCAACCCGACCCTGCTTGCTGGTCAGGTGCATGGCGGAGTGGTGCAGGGCATCGGCCAGGCGCTAACCGAGAATGCGGTCTATTCGGAGGACGGTCAGCTTCTCACGGCCAGCTTCATGGACTACGGAATGCCGCGCGCCGACATCGCGCCGTTTTTCCATTTCGAAACGCGCAATGTTCCCTCCACGACAAACGCGATGGGAATCAAGGGCGCGGGCGAGGCAGGAACGATTGGCGCGGCACCGTCAACCTTGAATGCGGTGACCGATGCGCTTTACCGCGCCTACGGTATCCGGCATATCGAAATGCCGGCGACGCCCGACCGCATATGGAATGCCATCCAGGCCGCCAAAGGCCCGGCCTGAGCATCTGGTTCCTACCGGCAGAGCGACCCAACCCAGCGAACGTTTGAATGCACAACGACAAAAATGAAGCTTCGGCGGCGGAGGAGGTGGATCTTACCAGCCCGCTGACCGGGATAAGTCTGAAGATCGTTTCCGTCGCAATCTTTGTCGGCATGTCCTCCTTCATAAAGGCCTCCGGACAGCTTCCGGCCGGTCAGATCGTCTTCTTCAGGTCGTTCTTCGCGGTTTTCCCCATTCTCGTGTTCCTCGCGTTCCGGGGAGAGCTCGGCAGCGCGCTCGTAACCAGCAGGCCGCTCAATCACATCCTGCGAGGCGTCGTCGGGGTGACAGCAATGGGGTTCGGATTCTTCGCGCTGACCAGGCTGCCACTGCCGGAAGCGATCACCCTCAATTACGCCCAGCCGCTCCTCGTCGTCGTTTTCAGCGCGCTTTTTCTCGGCGAGACCATTCGCATCCACCGTTGGAGCGCGGTACTTGTCGGGTTGATTGGCGTCCTCATCATTTCGTGGCCCAAGCTGACCTTGCTAGGTTCGCCAGCCGGAATGAGCGATCAGCAGACCGTCGGCGTTGCCGCGGCTCTCTGTTCCGCGGGGGTTTCGGCGGTGGCTCTCCTTTTGGTCCGCAATCTGGTTCGCACTGAAAAAACGGCAACGATCGTACTTTGGTTCTCGCTGACTGCCAGCGCCGCTGCCCTGCTGTCCATCCCATTCGGCTGGCAGGGTCTTTCGCAGCAACAGCTTGCATTCCTGGTTGCCGCCGGTTTTTGCGGCGGCGTCGCGCAGATCCTGATGACGGAGTCCTATCGGCACGCGGAGGCTTCCACGGTCGCCCCTTTCGAATACACGTCCATGATTCTCGGCATCGTCGTCGGCTATCTGGCGTTCGGCGACCTTCCCACGATTCACACGTTGATCGGGGGCGCCATCGTGGTCGCGGCGGGAATATTCATCATCTGGCGCGAACGCCAGCTCGGCTTGAAACGCGGCGCAGCGCGCAAAGTGGTGCCCCCACAAGGGTGACCCACCACCCGAACTGTTTACGAGCAGCGCAGTTTGCAAATCATCAAATTGTGTTACCCTTTTGTAATAAGAAAAATGCAAGGGTGGGAATGCGGTGATTCGGGTACTGGCCGCGAGGCCTCTACCATCTCTCGTGGACAAATGGCGGCGCGGCCGTTCTCGACCGCCTCCGTTGACGCCAGTTTCCTCGATGCGTGGCTTCTGGGGCCTCATGCAGGCTTACTGGTTCTCGGACCACTGGAAAGAAGCCTGGGCCCTCACGTGCGTAATCGCCCTCCTTACGGCGGCGTCCAGCAAGGCTGGGGTCTGGATTGCCGAAACCTCCGGTGAACTAGTCAACTCGATCGCGTTCTTTCACGACCCGCGCAATCTCACACCGCTGGGGTCGCTCCTCGGCAGCGCGGGCATGCTGGTTTGTCTGGTGGTGTTCAAGGACATCGCTTTCGTCGGCATCCGGCACCTTTTCTCCACAACTTTGCACCGCAAGTGGCGCGGCTGGCTGAATGGCCGCTTCAACGAGGCACTGCTCGACAGCAATCACACGCATTTTCATTTGCAGCATGGAGCAAGGGACAAGAACGGCTTGGCGCCGGTCGCGCCGGACAACATCGACCAGCGCATTCAGGACTCCATCAAGGGGATGACCGGCGGCGCAATCGGCCTGGCGATGGGTGTCATGGGGGTCGTCACTTCACTCTTCTTCGTCGGACAAAAGCTCATCGAGACCTCGACAGTGGTCAGCGGACTCGAGTTTCTCGGCGTCTATGGCAGCGCGGTCCTCGCTCTGACAGTGGTTGCCGTCTATGTGCCGGTGAACACGCTGATCGCCTTGAAGCTGGGCGGCATCTTGGAAAGGCTGACCATTTCCATCCAGCAGGCGGAAGGCAGCTACCGTGGCGAACTGACAACCTTCCTGCGCCGCAGCTTCCATGTCGCCGCCTCGCGCGGAGAGAAGGTCCAGAAGGAGATACACAACGAGCTTTATTCCGACATCGATCGGACTTGGGCACGGCTCAACTGGTACAACGCAAGTTACATGTCCTTCGAGCTGATCTACGGTTTTATAGCATCCAGAGTTGTCGCCTATGGACCGGGGCTGGTGCCTTACATCAACGGCAAGATTGATTTGAAGGGCTACGTGACCGGCGCCGAGCTGGTCAATTCGCTGATCACCCAATGCTCCTGGTTCATTCAGGTGATGCCTGCGATCGCGACGCTGAAAGCCAATGCGCGGCGCGTAACCGATCTCGCCGAGGCGATCGAGAGCGTCCAGCGGCCGCGGGATTTCTACAGGCTGACCGGCCGTTCGGATTTCCGCTACGGCGTCCAGCATGCGGTCTTCGGACTGGCGATCCACCGGCTTGAACTAATGCATCAGGGCGACGATGCCGTGCCCTTTGTGACTGCAGCCAACATCCGTTTTCGGCGCGGCGAATGGACCTTGGTGAAGGGCGAGTCCGGCTGCGGCAAGACCAGCTTCATCAAGGCCATCAACGGCCTTTGGCCGTATGGACAGGGCGATATCGTGTACCCGGAAGGCATCCGCTCCTACTACGCCGCCCAGGATGTCAAGCTTCCGCAGATTTCGCTGAAGCGTCTGGTCTGCCTGCCGGCCAGCCACGAAAGTTTTCCTGATTTGGACGTGGCGGTTGCGCTGCACAAGGCCGGGCTTGGCGAGTTCATCGAGCATATCGACCGCGAAGCGCGCGAAGGCAAATTGTGGGACCAGGTCCTTTCAGGTGGTCAAAAACAGAAACTGGTGCTTGCCCGCGTCCTCCTGCATCAACCGGGAATCCTTTTTCTGGATGAAGCAACCGGCGCTCTGGACCCGGAGGCAAGGATCGCTTTCCATCAGACGATTAAGGAGAACTGCGCGGGCATTACCGTCATAAGCGTCATGCATGAGCCCGAACCGCCGAAATCGGCAACCGGGGCCTCATTCTACGACAGTATTTTGCTGCTTGAGGACGGCGTTGCCGTGAAGACTCCAATCGCAGCCAATCCGCCTGTGAAAATTCCGGCGGCAGTCGTGCAGACCTTCCCGCTGGATGGCGCCCGCACGCGGTTGGCGCGCCTTATCCGCACCAAGGGAAGGCGGCCCCGTTTGTAAGGCCAGCCTGATGCCAACTACGCCAGTGTGCGCAGTTTTGCCTTCACCTCGAGAAAATCTCGCCACGCAAGCTTCTTGTGAGCAGGATTGCGCAGCAGATAGGCAGGGTGAAGCGTCGGCATCGTCGGAATGCAAACGCCGGACGAGGTCGTGTGCACACGCCAGTGGCCGCGCAGTCGCAGGATGCCTTCCGGCGCACTAAGCAGAAGCTTCGCCGATGGTCCGCCAAGCGTCACCAGAACCTTCGGATTGGCAAGCTCGATCTGCCGCTCGATGAACGGACGGCATATTTCCGTTTCATGCGGAGTGGGTGTGCGGTTGCCGGGCGGCCGCCAGGGTATGACGTTGGCAATATATGCGGACTGGCGATCGCGTCCGATCGCCGCCAGCATCCGGTCAAGCAACTGCCCGGAGCGTCCAACGAAGGGGAGGCCCTCCAGGTCTTCGTCCCGACCGGGTGCCTCGCCGACGAGCATCAAATCCGCGTCGGGATTACCGTCCGCGAAAACCAGGTTCTTTGCCGTGAACTTCAGGTTGCACCCTTCGAATGCGGCCATCGCCCGGTGAAGTTCGTCGAGGGATCGTGCCTGGCTCGCGGCCTCACGGGCGAGCGCAGCCTGGGCTTCGTCGGGAACGGTGGCGGTCGTCGGACGAAAACCTCCTCCTGCAGGATCGCGACCCCTTCCCGGAAGCCCGGAAGCTGCTGCCTCACTCGAACTTGCGGGCAAGACGGCGGCCTCTTCGCGCGGCGCCGGTGAAACCGCAGGACGGGCAGGGACACGCCGCGGCTTCTCCAGAAACCGGTTCGGCGCGACTTCGTCCAAAGCCTCGTCGGCACCCGCTTCGACCAGAAATCTCAGGATGTCGCCAATGTCGGTGGGTCGTTCGATCAATTGTCTGCCTCGTCTCGAAACGGTTCGCAGATTGCAAAGGCCCTGGCAAGGTTACGTCACGGGAATCCCGACACACCCTAAATCTGGGTCAAGAACTAACAGTCATTTCCCCTGTCCACTCTTTGAGCCAGAGTGCTGCAAACGGCCTTCGAACCAAGGGGTTCATAGGCTGCAGTTCACGTGGAAGGAATGCGTGGGTCGAGCACCAGGTAAAACTGCGCGCGTGGGGTGAAGTCCGTCACCAGGAACATGAATGAGGCAGCCTTCGATGGATCGACCTTTCCCTCCCGGAATAGCAGCCGATCGTAGGGTTCGAAGTCGCGGCTGAATTTTGTGAAACTGTCGGAGGAAATTGCGCTGCCAAACTCGCGCTGATCGAAGGACAAGCCATCGCCAAACAAGCTCGCTTTGCCGAGCTTTTCCTGTAGCTCGAACTCAAATTCAACCCATGCCTGGCCGCTGTTGTTGAGCACGACCGTGCGCAGATAAAGAAATCCGCTGACAGCGTTAGCCGAGGAACCAAAAGGCTCGATCGGACCGACGGCACGGATCACCAGTGTCACGGGGCTGGACGATTCCAGCTCCTGCGTGACGACGATCGGGTCGGCCTTAGTGCCGGTTCCGGAAGCCGAAATGATTTGAAAGCCGCCAAGCTCGTCCGAAAAGGAATAAGGTCCAGCCTGAAAAAGACCGGGATCGCCGGCATCCTGCTCGGCGGCCCGGCCAGGTGCAGCCGCAAGAAACAGAAGCGCTCCCAAGGCGCAAAATGCCGATAGACCCGCCACACGCCGCATGCGCCGAATATGGAGGAGAACCGCGATTTCGCAACAGGAAAAGGCGGGGAAGGGAAACGGGCAGCTTTGTAAACCTGCATATCACTTTTCCTGCCGGTTTCGTGTCGCGAACTAATACGCTATGGAGCCGAAACGTGGAGTAGGTATCGCCAAGAGGATACGCGGAGGAATTGATGAGCGAAATCGAACGCGAAAGCATGGAGTTCGACGTGGTGATCGTCGGCGCGGGACCGGCGGGCCTGTCGGCGGCGATCCGGCTCAAGCAGATCAATCCGGAACTTTCCGTCGTGGTGCTTGAAAAGGGCGGCGAGGTCGGTGCGCATATCTTGTCAGGCGCTGTCGTAGACCCGATCGGTGTGGATCGCCTGCTGCCGGAATGGCGGCAGGAACCGGATCATCCCTTCAAGACGCCGGTGACCGACGACCGCTTCCTTGTGCTCGGAGCGTCCCGCTCCTTCCGCCTGCCCAATTTTCTGATGCCGCCGCTGATGAACAATCACGGCAACTTCATTGTATCGCTCGGCAATGTAAGTCGCTGGCTGGCCGGTCACGCCGAGGCGCTCGGCGTCGAAATCTACCCCGGTTTTGCCGCGGCGGGTCTGCTCTACAACGAACAAGGCGCCGTTTCCGGTGTCGTAACCGGCGACATGGGGGTGGAGCGTGACGGTTCGCAAGGGCCCGGCTTCGCGCCCGGAATGGCCTTGCTCGGCAAGTATGTATTGATAGGCGAGGGCGCTCGCGGCTCACTCGCCAAACAATTGATCGCGAAATACAATCTTTCGGAGGGGCGGGAACCGGGCAAATACGGGATCGGCCTGAAGGAACTCTGGCAGGTGAAGCCGGAGAACCACAAGCCCGGCCTTGTGCAGCACTCTTTCGGCTGGCCGCTCGACATGAAGACGGGCGGCGGCTCGTTCCTCTATCATCTTGAAGACAATCTCGTGGCGGTCGGCTTCGTGGTTCACCTGAACTACCGCAATCCCTACCTGTCGCCTTTCGAGGAATTCCAGCGCTTCAAGACCCATCCCGCCATTCGCGGCGTCTTCGACGGGGCCAAGCGCATCTCCTACGGCGCGCGGGCCATCACGGAAGGCGGCTGGCAATCAGTGCCGAAACTTTCCTTCCCGGGTGGCGCCCTGATCGGCTGCGCGGCAGGTTTCGTCAACGTCCCGCGCATCAAGGGGTCCCACAATGCCGTGCTTTCGGGAATGCTTGCCGCCGAACATGCTGCTTCGGCGATTGCCGGTGGCCGGGCCAACGATGAGCTTGCGGCTTACGAAAACGAGTGGCGCGCGACCGATATTGGCAAGGACTTGAAGACGGTTCGCAACGCCAAGCCGCTCTGGTCGCGCTTTGGTACCGTCGCCGGCGTGGCGCTTGGCGGTTTCGATATGTGGATGAATACGCTTTTCGGCTTCTCCCCGTTCGGCACCATGAAGCATGGCAAACCCGACCACGCATCGCTGGAGCCGGCGTCTGCTCACCATAAGATCGCCTACCCGAAGCCGGACGGCGTGCTTACCTTCGATCGCCTGTCGTCAGTGTTTCTGTCGAACACCAATCATGAGGAAAACCAACCCGTCCACCTTCAAGTGGTGGACATGGAACTGCAAAAACGATCGGAACACGATGTCTTTGCCGGGCCATCCAGCCGCTATTGCCCGGCCGGTGTCTATGAATGGATCGAGGAAGGCAGCGAACCGAAATTCGTGATCAACGCCCAGAACTGCGTCCACTGCAAGACCTGCGACATCAAGGATCCCAACCAGAACATCAACTGGGTTCCGCCGCAGGGTGGCGAGGGGCCAGTCTACACAAATATGTAAACGGCCGCCGCGACCCATTGGTGATATTGCCACCCTTCCCGCGATGTGCTGTGATTTCGAGGCAGGGGGGAGGATTGGCCATGCGTTCCATCGCCATTGCCGGGATGCTGACGGCAGCCACCTGCATCGGTTTTTCCGCCGCGGCCAGCGCGGGCGTCACGATCGACATCCAGAAGACGCAGTACGCGATCACGGGAAAGACCGGCGCGGCTTTGCTTTACGCGATGGACCGGCGTGGTCCCAAGCATGGTTTCCTCACGCGAGCCATAGCACAGACCCGCTATTCAGTCGGATGGGATATCGTCTGGGCGGAGCGGGACGGCTCCTGCCGGATCAAGAAGGCCGGAGCCCGTCTTTCGATGACCTATACGTATCCGGTCTTGAAGGGGAACGTTTCGCATGAACTTCGCAGGCGCTGGGTGCGGTTCATGAAGGGCGTCGTCAGGCATGAGGAAACGCACGGCAGCATCGCCCGCCAGATGGTTACCGCTGCCGAGTCATCGATCAAAGGGCTAGCCGTTGCCAATGACCCCGGTTGTCGAAAAGCCAGGGAAGAGGTGAAAAATCGGGTGGATAAGGTCTACGCGCAATACGAAAGGCGCCAGATCCTTTTCGACAAGAAAGAGCACCGTGCGGGCGGCAATGTGGAAGGCCTTGTGAACATGCTCGGGGACTGACCTAATGCATGTCGCCCAAAAGTGCGCAGCGGTTTTGGGGTAACGACATGCACAAAAACAATAGCCTAAAAGCTTTATTTCTTTGTTTGAGCATCGGATTTTCCCGAAACCAATTCCCACTTTCCGGTCCAATGCTCTAGCCTATTGGAAGGCGGTTTCGGAGAAGCTGCGCAGTTTGCGGGAATGCAGCCTTTCGGGCGGCATTTCGGCCAGCTTCTCGAGCGCCTTGATGCCGATCGTCAGATGCTGCGAGACCTGTCGTTTGTAAAACTCCGTTGCCATGCCGGGCAGCTTCAACTCGCCGTGCAACGGCTTGTCGGAAACGCACAGCAATGTTCCGTACGGCACGCGAAAGCGAAATCCGTTCGCCGCGATCGTCGCTGACTCCATGTCGAGAGCGATCGCGCGAGACTGTGAAAGGCGCTGCACCGGTCCGCGCTGGTCGCGCAATTCCCAATTGCGGTTGTCGATGGTGGCAACCGTGCCGGTGCGCATGATGCGCTTAAGGTCGTAGCCGGAAAGCCCGGTGACCTCGGCAACTGCCTCCTGAAGCGCAACCTGCACCTCCGCGAGAGGCGGGACCGGTACCCACACGGGCAGGTCATCGTCAAGCACGTGATCTTCCCGCACATAGGCGTGCGCGAGCACATAGTCACCCAGCGCCTGCGTATTGCGCAGCCCCGCGCAATGACCCAGCATTAGCCAAACATGTGGTCTCAGCACCGCAATATGATCGGTGATCGTCTTCGCGTTGGAGGGACCGACACCGATATTGACCATCGTGATGCCGCCGTGACCCGGCTTGATGAGATGGTACGTAGGCATTTGCGGCATTCTGAGCGGCGTCGTTCCCTCCTTCGGCGCCGTCTCGCCCACCTCCGTTACCACGTTGCCCGGCTCTACGAAGGCAGTGTAGCCGCCACCGCCGCTGGCCATCAACTCACGCGCATGGACGCAGAACTCGTCGATGTAGAACTGGTAGTTCGTGAAAAGGACGAAGTTCTGGAAATATTGCGGACTGGTTGCGGTGTAGTGCGACAGCCGGTGGAGCGAATAGTCGATGCGCTGCGCGGTGAAGGGCGCAAGTGGCATCGGCTCTCCGGGAATGGGCTCGAACGTACCGTTGGCGATGTGATCGTCGGTCGCATTGAGGTCCGGCACATCGAACATATCGCGCAACGGCCGTCTGATGCGATCAGCGACGGACGCCTCGACATATGTTCCTTCAAGGAAGGCGAAGTGCAACGGGATCGGCGTTTCCGATTCCGAAACAGTCACTGGAACACCGTGATTGCGCATGATCAGGCGCAACTGCTCGGTAAGATAGGTTTCGAAGAGGTCGGGCCGCGTCACCGTCGTGGAATAGTGGCCGGGAGCCGGCAAATGGCCGTAGGCGAGGCGAGAATCGATCTGCGTATAGGAGGAAGTCGACATGCCAACCTCAGGGTAGAAGGCGCGGAAGCGCCGCTCCGACGCGCCGCCCTCCGCAAGCTGCTGGAAGGAATCGCGCAGGAAGGCGGTATTGCGTTCATAGAGCTTCCTCAGCGCCGCTACCGCTTCGCGCGCGTCGGTGAAGCTGCGCCGGGCAAACGGCCCAGGACTGGCAATCGTTTCAATTGGCTGTGGATAGATTCGCTTTTCCATGACCCATTATAGAGACTTGGGCCGACGCGCGGGAGGGGTTCCGTCCGAATTCGGCAGAGATGGATTGTCGCCGCGCGTCGATCAGGCCCGCTGAAGGCTCACGAGAAGGACGAGCCCCATGCCCTTCTTCTGCGGTGCGGGCGCCTCGATTGTGGAGCCGGTGTCGGCACGAACGCTCTGCACGGCAAGCAACGGGGTCCAAAGCACGAGTATGATTGCGGCTGCGCGGAACAGGTGCCTAAGTATGTTGAAGAGTTGGATCGACGGGCGGGTCATGGCGATGGCCTTGTTTGGAGTTGTCGGGGCATTCAGTCGCGGTCAGGGGCCGTGCAGGCGAAGCCGCCCTCTATGCAAGCCAGCCCCACCGAACGGACAGGGTGGCTCGCCTTGGTCACGACAATGGCGAGGACATGGCCGAACAGTGCCGCAAGCAGGCAGACGATGGTGAAGCGGCGGGCAAGCATTGGCGTATCCCTCAAGTTTCGAACGCATCTTGCGACTTCGGCGCTGAACAGGTCCTGAGACCGCCGTTCATCCTGCGTTCAAAAACTTTGACGTGACGGGCTCGCCCCGAGCGGGGTATTCCGTTGGCGCAGCTGAACGGAGGCAGGGCAAATGACTCAAA
Organism: uncultured Alphaproteobacteria bacterium; assembly: GCA_963813315.1. Taxonomy (GTDB): domain Bacteria; phylum Pseudomonadota; class Alphaproteobacteria; order Rhizobiales; family Rhizobiaceae; genus CAWEYO01. The sequence goes on from CAWEYO010000009.1 coordinate 16,019, forward strand.
CGAAGCCGATCGAACTCTATTATTGGCCGACGCCGAACGGCTGGAAGATCAGCATCATGCTTGAGGAGCTCGGCGCACCGTACGAGGTGAGATACGTGAACATCGGTCGCGGCGATCAGTTCGATCCGGCGTTCCTGAAGATAGCGCCGAACAACCGCATGCCGGCGATCGTGGACCCTGAAGGTCCGGGCGGCAAGCCGATCTCGATCTTCGAGTCCGGCGCCATCCTGCAATATCTGGGGCGCAAATTCGGGAGGTTCTATCCGGCGGACGAACGCGGCCGCGTCGAGGTCGACCAGTGGCTCTTCTGGCAGATGGGCGGCCTTGGCCCGATGGCCGGCCAGGCGCACCATTTCCGGCAATATGCGCCCGAACAGATTCCTTATGCGATCAATCGCTATACTGACGAATGCAACCGCCTGTATGGCGTCATGAACAAGCAGTTGGCTGACCGGGAGTTTCTCGCCGGCGCGTACTCAATCGCTGACATGGCCTGCATAGGCTGGATCAAGCCGTACAAGAATCAAGGACAGGACCTGGAGGAGTTTCCGAATCTGAAGCGCTGGTTCGAGACCATCATGGCGCGGCCTGCGGTCGAGAGAGGCATGGCGGTCGGCAAAGAAGAGCGCGAGAAGTCAAATCTGGCCACGGACGACGAGGCCAAGAAGATACTGTTCGGCCAAAGGGCGAGAAGGTGAATGGTGAGTAGTAGAAATATTGTCTATTGATCTTTACAATAGTGGTCACCATTCACCATTCACGCTTACAATTTCGTCCACGTCTGCGTCCTGCAAAACAATCCGCCCAGCACGCAGCCGCTCATTGAGAGAGAGTTGCCAGCGACCGCGGCTTTGCCACTATAAGTCTTGTCGTTGTTCGGATCGGTGATCTCGCCCGCATATTTGCCTTCGCCGCTGGCCTTGAATTTGCCGATCTTCTTGCCGGTATGCGCGCCGCTTTTGAGCGTGATGCAGAAGCTGCCGCCGCAAGGCACGATGGCGGCAGTCGATCCTGCCTGCGTCTTCCAGTTACCTTCGATCGGGTCGGCATGAGCAACGGCGGCCAGCATCAATGAGGCCGCTATGGTCATGCCCGCTTTGTAAAACATTGTATTCCTCCCGGTTTTCTTCCGTGCCGTCGATTTCGCAACCCAACCGTTTACTAGCGCAGTCCGTGTGGAAACAGAAGCGATGACGCAGCGGTGGGTTGTAGAATTTTGAGCTAGTGTGGCGGATCCGAAATTCGTATCCGCTTGGAGCGAGGCTCGGATCGAATTTCGGATTCAAAGCCACACTAGCAACTCATGGAATCTCGTGTGGTTACGGATTTGAAGCTCCTGAACGCCGATGCCATGGAGATGACACGAACTTCAAATCCACCACACGAGCGTCCCGCGCATGTCCCCGGCTAAATTGGCATGTTTCTCCTCGACCCCTTTTCGTGGTTATTAAAGCGTTCTCGACGGCACGGGCAGTTTTTTCGCGAATTTGACCAAAAGCCGCACAACTGCGACGTCCGTATCCTTAACAAAATCCGATATTTACCTGTTGTTTGAACTTTGTTTGCGGCAAATTAAGCAACTCGTTTAACCGCGGATTCAAGCCCTGGGCTTCATCCTTCAAGCATCGGAAGAGCAGCTCGCCAGCAGGCGAAAGCCGCTCTCGGGAGAACAGACAGGGGATAAAAAATGGCGCGTTTTGAGATGTTTGAAGGCGGTGCAGGCGGGACGGGCGGCGCAACGGCTCAGGCCGACGTCCTCTTTGAGCTCGGCATGATGTACGCAACCGGGCGGGATTGCGATGTGGATATCGTTGCCGCTCACAAATGGTTCAACATCGCCGCGATCAAGGGTTCGGAACGGGCTGCCGAGGCTCGATCAGAACTGTCGGTCTCGATGTCGAAGATGGAGATCGCTCGATCGCTGCGCGAAGCGCGCGAATGGATGACGACGCATTGAAGGCAGTCACTACGCGTCGCTGTAGCGGAAGCGCGATCTCCCTCAGTCGCTCGTTTCCACAAACCGCGCCAGCACCATGCCGTCGGTTACCTGGGTTCCTTCGGTGACGATCTCCGCAAGTACGCCGTCATGCGGCGCGGCGATGGTGTGCTCCATCTTCATTGCTTCAAGCACCAGCAGCGGCTGGCCCTTGGCCACCGTGTCGCCCGACGCGGCACGAACCACCTTGACGATACCCGGCATCGGCGCCCGCATGCTGTCGCCCCCGCCGGCTGCATCGGCGGACTGGCCGAGCGGATCGGGAACGGCGAAGCTGTAGGCCTGGCCGGCGCTGAACAGCGTGACATGGCCCGGCCAGAGCGCGACACCAATCCCGTTCTCGTCGCTCGACTTGCTTTCGGCGCTTGGGGCGGCAAGCGTGTAGGTGTGCCCGCCTTCGCCGAGCGATACGTCGAAGCGGCCGTCGGTTCGCGGGGCGATGTGAGCCGCAATAACATCGTCGCCGGCTTTCAGGCTGGCGCGCCGGGCGACCGGATGAAAATGCGCATAGCCGGAAATCGCCCCCCAGGGGTCCGCCTCGCTGAGCCTCGACCGGGCGCCCGAAGCGACAAGCGCTGCCATGGCGATCACCGCCTCGCCCGGCAGCCGGGTCTTCGTCAATGCGTCCTGTTTGCGGCCGATCAGGCCGGTATCGACGTCGCCAGCCGCGAAATCGGCATCGCGGGCCAGCTCCGACAGGAAGGTAATGTTGGTGACCGAACCGGCGATCTGCGTGCCTGTCAAGGCAAGGTCGAGCGCACGGAGCGCGGCAGGGCGATCCTCGGCATGGACGACGAGCTTGGCGATCATCGGATCGTAGAAGGGAGAAATCGCGTCACCAGCGCGAACGCCGGTCTCCACCCTGAGCTCGGCATGGGGAGGTGCTGCTTCCGGAAATTCAAGGTGATGCAACGTCCCGGTCGCGGGAAGGAACCCCCTGGCGGGATCCTCGGCGTAGATGCGCGCTTCGAAGGCGTGACCGGACAGTGCAATCTGGTTTTGCGATTTCGGCAAGGCCTCACCAGCTGCAACACGCAACTGCCACTCGACGAGGTCGATGCCGGTCACCATTTCGGTCACCGGGTGCTCGACCTGCAGCCTCGTGTTCATCTCCATGAACCAGAAGCGGTCTGCCTTGAGCCCGTTCGACGCGTCGACGATGAATTCGACGGTGCCCGCGCCGGAATATTTGATCGCCTTGGCCGCCTTCACGGCAGCGGCGGTCATGGCGGCGCGCATTTCTCTTGTCATGCCGGGGGCAGGGGCCTCCTCGATCACCTTCTGGTGCCTGCGTTGCGCCGAGCAGTCGCGCTCGAAGAGGTGAACGGCATTGCCGTGATTGTCGCCGAACACCTGAACTTCGATGTGGCGCGGTGTGTCGACGTATTTCTCGACCAGCACCCGATCGTCACCGAAGGCGGCCTTCGCCTCGCGTCGGGCGCCGGCGAGCGCGTCCGCGAAATCGTCCGGCCTGTCGACACGACGCATTCCCTTGCCGCCACCGCCGGCGCGCGCCTTAATCAGAACCGGAAACCCGATCTCGCGCGCCTTGCTTGCAAGCAGAACCAGCTCCTGCCCGTCCCCATGGTAGCCGGGAACGACCGGTACGCCTGCCTTCTCCATCAGGCGCTTGGCCGCGTCCTTCAGTCCCATTGCCCGGATCGATGCGCCGGATGGCCCGATGAAGGTTAGTCCTGCCGCTTCCACGGCATCGACGAAATCGGGGTTTTCGGACAGGAAACCGTAGCCCGGATGGATCGCCTGGGCGCGGGTTTTCTCCGCCGCCGCGATGATCTTTTCGCCGCGAAGATAGCTTTCGCCGACCGGGGAGGGGCCGATATGCACAGCCTCGTCCGCCATTGCGACATGCAGGGAGCGCAGGTCGGCATCCGAATAGACCGCGACTGTCTTGATGCCCATGCGGCGCGCCGACCGGATGACCCGGCAGGCGATCTCGCCGCGATTGGCAATCAGGATTTTGGAGAACATGGCCCCTCCTGCTTTTCTAGAGCGGCGGACGCTTTTTCGGAGTCAGCGCCGCCGCTCTATCTCTTTGTTTGAACATCGGATTTTTCCCGAAACCGGTTCCCACTTTCGGGTCCGATGCTCTAGGCTCGATCGTCAGCGGCGGAGGGCCACCAGCGAAAACATCGCGCCCTGAGGATCGGCGCAGTTCACGATCCAGCTTCCGCCGGGCACTTCCATCGGACCCATGAGCACCTTGCCGTTATTCTGTGTGACCCGCGCCGCCGCAGCGTCGATCGCATCAACATTGAAATAATAGCCCCAGGCCGGGACTGGCATTTGCGCCGGCTTGTTCATCATCCCGCCGGCCTGCTGGCCGTTGATCGCGAACAACTGGTAGGTACCCATATCGCCCATGTCGATCGCCTGGTCCTTCGTCCAGCCGAACTGGCTGGCGTAGAAATCGAATGCCTTTTCCCAGTCCACCGCGTAAAGCTCACGCCAGCCAACGGTGCCCGGCGTACCGGCCGCGGGCTGGGGGCCAGCATCGCCCGTCGGTTGAAACAGCATGAACACAGCACCCTGCGGATCGGCGACGACCGAAAAGCGGCCGACACTTGGAATATCGCTCGGGGCGCGGAACACATTGCCGCCCGCCGTCTTCACCGCCTCCGTCGCCTTGTCCACGTCGGCTGCGAAGATGTAGCCCATCCAGGCAGGCCTTGCGCCCATCGCCTTTGCCTCTTCGGGCAAGGTCATCAGGCCGACGGCCGGGGCGTCAGCTGCCTTGCCGATAACGTAGGGCATGTCGCCCGGCATGTTTTCGGTTTCCCAGCCGATGACGGCTTTATAGAACGTCTCCGCTGCTGCAAGGTCGGAGGTCATGAGTTCGTACCATACGAAGGGTGAGGCGGGCATAATCTTTCTCCTTAAATTGCTGAAACAGCATCGGTTTTCTCGTGCGCTGACAGTGGTTTATGCGAGAGCCGTCCCGCACACAACGCAGTATCGAAATGTAGTGCTGCGCTCCCCGCTTTCACGGTTGATCAATCTCAATTTTCATGACGCAATAGTGACGTTGCGAGCGACGCCCCGAAGCACTATCGGCCTATCCCTTCAATGCCGCAATCTCAGTCAGATGGTGCAGGCTTGTCGCGTCGTCGAAACCGACAAAGATGACCTTTTCCGGCAGCTGGTTGGCCCGCAGGAAACTCGCGACGGTAAGCACGGCAATCCGTGCAGCCTCATCCTTCGGATAGCCGTAGACGCCGGTCGAAATCGCGGGAAACGCGACTGACGTACACTGATGGTTACGCGCGAGTTCGAGTGCGCGTCGATAGCAGGAGGCAAGCAGGTCCGCCTCGCAGCGGGAGCCTCCTTGCCAGACCGGTCCGACGGTGTGAATCACGTGCCGCGCCGGCAAGCGGTAGGCGGCGGTGATTTTGGCATCGCCCGTATCGCAGCCGCCGAGCGTGCGGCATTCATCGAGAAGTTCCGGCCCAGCCGCGCGATGGATGGCGCCGTCAACCCCGCCGCCTCCGAGCAACGAGCTGTTTGCGGCGTTGACGATCGCATCGACGGCAAGCGTGGTAATGTCGGCGGTGAGTACGGAGAGGCGAGGGGACATTGGTCCGTCCAAAAAGCTGGCGGGGGACATTTTACCGCTCCCCGCTCAGATACCAAGGCCTGCCCCTGGGAAGCTTCAGTCCCAGCTTCAATTTGCGCCGAGGAAATCGAACTTGCCGAGCGGCACGCCCTTATGCCGGAGGATGGCGTAGGCCGTGGTGGCGTGGAAGTAGAAATTCGGGAGTGCGAAACCAAGCACATAGTCGCGGCCTGCGAAATTGAAGGTGCGAGGACCGGCCTTGAACTCGATTTCCGCCGTCTCCCGCCCTGCAAACGCATCGGCCGGCACCGCTTTCAGGTAGTCCACGGTCGCCTTGATGCGGGCCTGTAGTTCGTCGAAGGTGGCTTCGGTGTCGGCCATCGGCACGGCCCCTTGCTGAGCCACGCGCACGGCAAGAAAACGCGCCGTGTCCGATGCACGCTGAACCTGCGCGGTCAGCGGATACATATCGTCAATCAGCCGTGCGTTCAGCAGTTCTTCGTGCGCCATGCCCTTCTCCTCGGCAAAGGCTTTGGCCTTGTCGAGGTTTTTGGAAAGAATGCCGAAGGCGCGGATGAAGACGGGGATCGTGACGTCGTAGAGAGAAAGTGTCATGCGAGTATCCTGGATTGGATTGATCCTGGCTTCTATCGTTCCCTTGGCGGGAAAGAAAGCGATTTCAAGACTTTAGTCAGGGCAAATCGAAGGGCGCAACAGGATACATGGACCGACCCTTGACATTTCCCTACATCCTGAACACGCCGAATTTCGTTTGCGGCACGGGTGCGTTGAGGGCGGCGGACAGTGAAAGCGCAAGCACTTCGCGCGTTCTGGCCGGGTCGATGATGCCGTCGTCCCAGAGCCGGGCAGATGAATAGAGCGGGTGGCCCTCACGTTCGTATTTCTCGAGGATCGGCTGTCGGAATTCAGCCTCCTCCTGGTGCGACCAACGTCCACCTTTCCGTTCGATGCCCTCGCGCTTGACAAGTGCCAGCACAGTCGCCGCCTGCTCGCCGCCCATCACTGAAATTCGGGCGTTTGGCCACATCCAAAGGAACCTCGGAGAATAGGCGCGGCCGCACATTCCGTAGTTGCCGGCGCCGAATGAGCCGCCGATGATCATCGTCACTTTCGGCACCTGTGCGGTGGCAACCGCGGTTACCAGCTTGGCTCCGTCCTTGGCGATGCCGCCGGCCTCGTATTTGCGGCCGACCATGAAGCCGGTGATGTTCTGCAGGAAGACAAGCGGGATCCTGCGCTGGCAGCAGAGCTCGATGAAATGTGCTCCCTTTTGCGCGCTTTCGGAGAACAGCACGCCGTTGTTGGCAAGGATGCCCACGGGGATGCCGTAAAGATGGGCGAAGCCGGTGACCAGCGTCGTGCCGAAATTCTGCTTGAACTCGTCAAGTTCCGAACCGTCGACCACACGCGCAATCACTTCACGGACATCGTAGGGCTGGCGAAGGTCGGACGGGATGACGCCGTAGATCTCATCCGCCGCATAGTTCGGCGCGAGCGGTTGGCGAAGGACCAGCCCGGTCTCCTTCTTGCGGTTCAGGTTTCTGACAATGCGCCGCGCGATTGCAAGCGCGTGCTCGTCGTCCATCGCGTAATGGTCGGCAACGCCGGATTCGCGCGTGTGAAGATCAGCACCTCCCAGTTCTTCGGCGCTCACGTCCTCGCCCGTTGCCGCCTTGACCAGCGGAGGGCCGCCCAGAAAGATCGTGGCCTGTTTCCTGACCATGATCGTTTCGTCCGACATCGCCGGAACATAGGCGCCGCCCGCCGTGCATGATCCCATGACGCAGGCGATCTGGGGAATGCCGGCAGCCGACATGTTGGCCTGGTTGTAAAAGATGCGGCCGAAATGCTCGCGATCAGGAAACACCTCGTCCTGGTTTGGCAAATTGGCGCCTCCGGAGTCGACCAGATAGAGGCACGGCAGATTGTTCTGCAGCGCGATCTCCTGCGCCCGTAGATGCTTTTTCACCGTCAGAGGATAGTAGGTGCCGCCCTTCACCGTGGCGTCATTGACGACGATGACCACCTCGCGGCCCTCGATCCGCCCTATGCCGGCAATGATGCCGGCGGCTGCAATGTCGCCGCCATACATGTCCCACGCTGCAAACTGGCCGATCTCGAGAAACGGCGAGCCCGGATCGAGCAACTGCGCCAGGCGTTCGCGCGGCAGCAGCTTGCCCCGCGAACAATGCCGTTCGCGCGCCTCGTCTGGCCCGCCACGCTCGATCTTGGCGGCTTTGTCGCTGACGTCGGCAACGAGCCCGCGCATACGCTCGGCGTTTGCCTTGAATGCTTCGGAGGAGGGGGAGACTTGGGATTGGAGGATGGTCATTTGCCACTCAGCGGATGATTTCGATCTTGCAGCCGACCTGAAGATCGCCCCAGTTACGGTCGGCTGTCACCGCGACTGCGTTCTCCTGCAGCGCCAGGGCCAGGCATGCCCTGTCTCCTAGCGAAAGACCGCGTTGTCTGGTTGTCCGCCTAAGCTCCGCAGCGCGTTTGGCCAGCGTGGCATCGAATGCGATCAAGTTGATGTTGAAGTACGTGACGAATTCGCTTGCGGCCTTCCCCGGAAAATCGCGGTCAATACATCGGGTAAGAATTTCCGTCAGATTGACAACGCTCAACATCGCTCCGTTGGCCACCGCGACCACGCGTTCCGAGGCCCGTTCCGAAAAAATCACTGCAAGAATAGCCGATGTATCCAGCACAACAGGCATCATTTGCGACCCTTAACGCGTTTGTCATACGTTTCCTGCCATGTACGCTCTTCCTCATCCTCGCGCGCAACTTCTGCGTACTTGTCCGCAAGGAACTCGTCCACCACGCTCTCACCAGGTTTCTTATAGTTGCGTGCGAGCGCCTGAATTCGGCGCAGTGCAACCATCGGCGATATGATCCGGAATTCACCATCGACAATTTCGGCGGTGACCATATCTCCCGGCTTGACCATCATTGCGGCCCGCATCTCCGCAGGGATTACAACTCGGCCGCCATCGCCGATTTTGAGCTTCTGTGGCTCGACATTGGCAATCGCGTCATTTGCGCCTTGGAATTGCGGGGGCTCCTCCGAGAAACCATTATTCTCGATCTGATGGATCATCATGGCCTCCTGTTTGAAACAGTATGCCATTCGGATGAAAAAATGGCAAATACCTATCTATGTGCCATTCTGGCCGAAGTATGCCAATTCATATCCGCTCCGCCATGATCTCCCTGCCGATCAGCCAGCGGCGAATTTCGCTGGTCCCTGCACCGATCTCGTAGAGCTTCGCGTCCCGAAGCAGGCGGCCTGTCGGATAGTCGTTGATATAGCCGTTGCCGCCTAGCAACTGGATCGCGTCCAGCGCCACGCGTGTCGCCCGCTCTGCGGCGAAGAGTACGCAGCCTGCCGCATCCTTGCGCGTCGTCTCGCCACGGTCGCAAGCGGCGGCGACGGAATAGACGTAGGCGCGACAGGCATTCATCGTTGCGTACATGTCGGCGAGCTTGCCCTGAACGAGCTGGAATTCACCGATGGGCTGGCCGAACTGCTGGCGTTCGTGGACGTAAGGAACGCCGACATCCATGCACGCTGCCATGATGCCGAGCGGCCCTCCTGCCAATACCACCCGTTCGTAGTCGAGGCCCGACATCAGCACTTCGACGCCTCGGCCTTCTTCGTGCAGCACATTTTCGAAAGGCACCTCCACGTTGTCGAATACCAGCTCGCCGGTGTTGGAGCCTCGCATGCCAAGCTTGTCCAGTTTCTGGGCAACCGAGAAACCCCTGGACTCCTTTTCGACGATAAAGGCGGTGATGCCGCGCGACTTGCGCTCTGGATCGGTCTTGGCATAGACCACCATAGTGTCGGCATCGGGGCCGTTTGTGATCCACATTTTGGTCCCGTTGAGCACGAAACGGTCGTTTTTCTTTTCCGCGCTGAGCCGCATCGAGACAATGTCCGATCCCGATCCCGATTCTGACATCGCAAGGGCGCCGACTTTCTCGCCGCTGCACAGGCCGGGCATGTATTTCGCCTTCAGCTCCGGCTTTGCCCAACGGTTTATCTGGTTGACGCAGAGGTTCGAATGAGCACCATACGACAGCCCGACAGACGCTGAGGCGCGGCTGATCTCCTCGACGGCAACGACATGCGCCAGATAACCCATCCCCGTGCCGCCATAGTCCGGATCGGCGGTGATGCCCAAAAGGCCGAGATCGCCAAGCTCCTTCCAAAGATGCGGAGGAAACTGGTTGCTCTGGTCAATGCCGGCGGCCAGCGGTGCGATACGGTCCTGCGCGAAGCGACGGACCATATCCCGCAGCGCGTCGATGTCCTCACCAAGCCCGAAATTCATCGAATGCGTGTACATCGCGATTCTCCCTGGACGTTTCGGCACCGACAAGGCGCATCGTCATTGCAAGATAGCTCTCGGTCACTTCTTCGACAGAGAGCCTTTCATCGGGGCGGAACCAAACGATGACGCCGGTCACCATCTGGATGATCGCCATGGCGGTCATGGCGATATCGTCGATCGAAAAGACGCCGGCCTCGGCGCCGTCGCGCAAGATCTGGCGAAGTTCCTTTTCGTAAGCAGTCCGCAACCGCAGTATATGGGTAAGATTTTCGCGCGACAGGCTGCGCAATTCCATGTTGGATACATGGGTCGAGTGACGGCGCTCGACATGGAAGCGGATGTGGTTGCCGACGAAGGCGGCAAGCCGCGTGGCAGGGCCCGCCGACGCCGGCCGCGCTTTGTCCCACGTCTCGGCCAGTCCCTCCATATGCTCGCGCATCAGGGTGAAAAGCAGATCCTGCTTGGTCGGAAAATAGCGATAAAGGGCGCCGGCCTGCACGCCGATCCCGGCCGCAAGCTGGCGCATCGAGACTGCCTCGTATCCATGCCGCGCAATCAGGTTTACCGCCGCATCGCGCAGCGCGGCTGCAGTTTTCTCGCCATCTGAACCGGTAGTGCGGGCCATTCTGCTCAGTGTCTCACATGTGTTGCCACATAATAAAACGAACGTTCAATTAATTCAAGGTGCAAACCATGGAGTTGGCATCGGCGCGGTATCTTATCGCCGGCCCATGCGTTCAGCCGGTGATCGCGAAGCCGGGTGGTGCTTCGCGATGTTCCATTTCCTCGAGCCGCACGTTCGAAACCGAGGCTCCAGGAGGTCCTTTCCACAGACGTTCGATCATCATCGCAACAGCCAACTCGGGTCCGGCGATCAATGCCGTCACTGACCCGTCCTCCTCGTTGCGCACCCATCCGTCGAGGCGAAGCAATTCTGCTTCACGCCGCGTCCACATGCGGAAGGTCACGCCCTGCACCCTCCCGGATATCCGTGCCAGCACGGTTCTTCGGTGGTTCGGCATCTTGGTCCGCTCCGGTCCCGCTCTAGAGTGAGATGAGATTATCTTGCTCTAATTTGGCGCATCGCCGGTCGAAAGCAACAGGATCGACAGAGTGCCGGTCGCTGAAGCTCAGCCGCTACGCGCGGCGGCAAGCGCGGCCGGCAGCTCTTCCTCGAAGATCGCCAATTCATGATCGAGCCCGACGCTGACCCGAATGCAGCGATCCAGAACCGGGACCATCGGCTTGCGCACAAACACGTCACGATTGAGCAAGTTCTGCAGCACCTTCAGCGCGAAGGCACTATCGCCGCCACAATCGATGGTGACGAAGTTCGTCGATGAAGGAATAGGCAGGAGATGGTTGGCGCGCGCGGCCTGCGCGATGCGATTGCGGCCGGACGAGACCTTCGCAACGACTTTCGCGAGATAAGGCTGGTCGGCCATGGCGGCCACGCCCGCGATTTGCGCCATGCGGCTCACGCCGTAGTGGTTGCGCACCTTCTCGAAATCGGCGATGACACCGGCTTCCCCGATGGCGTAGCCGCAGCGAATGCCGGCCAGCCCGTACGCCTTCGAAAATGTACGCATCCTGACGACGTTCGGGCGGGAGATGTCGAGCGGGGGCAGGGCAAAAGGCGGGGCCATCTCACCATAGGCCTCGTCAAGGATCAGCATTGTCGTTTCCGGCAGCGCCTCGATGAAGCGGACGATCTCGGCACCCTCCCACCAGGTCCCCATCGGATTATCCGGATTGGACAGATAGACCATCGGTGCGTTTTCACGCCTGACTGCCGCGAGGAGGCCGTCGAGGTTTTCCCGATCGCTTTCGTATGGCACGGTGACCAGGCGGCCGCCGAAGCCCGCGACATGGAAATTGAATGTCGGGTAAGCGCCAAGCGAGGTGATCACCGGGTCGCCAGGCGAGACATACATTCGCACGATGAGATTGAGCAGCCCGTCTATGCCTTCACCGACCACGATGTTTTCGAAAGCAACGTCGAGATGATCCGCAAGCGCGGCCTTGAGATCGTAATTGTCGGGGTCGCAGTACATCCACATGTCGGGAGCTGCCGCGCCCATTGCCCTGATCACATCGGGTGAGGGCCCGAAGCTGCTCTCATTGGCGCCGATACGCGCACGAAAATGCTTCCCCCGTGCGCGCTCCTGAGCTTCCGGCCCGACGAATGGTACCGTTGCGGGCAACGACGCCACAAGAGGGGTAAGACGCGGATTTTCGGGCATCGTATCGGCTCTCACTGGAAATTTCAGGTTAGCGGCTCTAGGGTGTGCAGGTATTCAGGTGATGCCGGCCTGCAAATGGCGGTCATCTGCGATTCTCACGTACCCGAACGTACGCTGCGTGCCGGTTCTCGAAAACCGCCATTTTCGGCTCGGGCCTGACCTGAATCTCAACACACCCTACAATGAGTTTGGCGGACACGGGATAGCAACAACAATCTCTCCCGTGAATGCCCTGCCGCTTCGACTTCTTCGTCGGTGGCAGCTATCACTATTGGTGCAGGTGAGAGATCCGGGCCCGCCTCCCCCTGACGCGCCCGCCGACCTCGCCGGCTGCGGCTCTCCGACATCCTCCGGCCGCTCGCTCGTCCCCGGAAAGCCAAATCGTTGGCGTTTCAGCGCCGTCGGCGCTCACCTCCTCACGCGGGATATTCGAGCTATCTACACTTGGTGGGTTGCATACAGACAAACCGCGACGTTGCAGGGGGGCGCGACGGCCGAACTGCCATCTCCCCTTTGTTGTGAAAATGTCCAACAGGAGAGCGAGGGCAGGGGACAGAGGCGGCTAACGCCGAATGAGAATAAGCGCTACGGTACTCTCTATATAAGTACTCCGCCGCCACATCTATTCACGCTGCGCTCCGTCGGCGCTCACTTGCGAGCGCCGGCAGCGCGCTTGCGGGGAGCCTGCGGCTTGGTGGCCGTTGCCTCCGTCTTTGCGTCAGCGCCGGATGCGGCAGACTGAACGGGGTTATGCAGTGACTCACGGCGATGCGGCGGCAGCCGATGGCGATCGAGCACGTTCAGGCAGGAATCGAGGTCGTTGGTCGCCAGATGAGCGTAGCGCATCGTCATTTGCAGCGTCTGATGTCCAAGCCACATTTGCACGCGCCGGATGTCGATACCGCCCTGGACAAGACGGGATGCGCAGGTGTGGCGAAGAATGTGCGGAACCACCTGGCTGTCCTGGCCGAGGCCGACCTCCGCTTTGGCCTCGTTCCATATCGAGCGAACCTGGACAGCCGTCAGCATCGCGAACGGCCCCTTGCGGCCGCCGGCGTCGATGTGAACTGCATCCTCCGCACGTCGCGTAAGCGGGATCGTGCGGCTGCGCCCGGATTTGGTGATCCAGAAACTGACGCGATGTTCCTGAATGTCGTTCCAGATAAGACCCAGCGCCTCGCCAAGCCTGCAGCCGGTGTCGACGAGAAACATACAGAGCCTATGGCTGTCATTGCAGCGCGCCTTGATGGCGGCAAACAGCCGGTCCTCTTCGTCAAATTCCAGGAACCGGATGCGGCCGGCCCTTTCCTTCTGCCGCCGAAATTCCGGCAGGCTGTGGATATCGCCCATCTTGTACGCCTTTCGCAGCAATTTGCTCAGCGCAGCCATCTTCCTGTTGATGGTGGCGTTGCTGTTGCCGCGTTCACGTAGCTTGCCGATGAGGTCGTCGAGAGTGCCTTGGTCGAAGGCGCTGAAGCGCTCTCCAAGCAATATCTCGTTCAATTCTCCGATGAACGAGGTGACATTATATTTATGGTTTCCGTCTTCCCACAGTATGTTCTTGTATTTGTCAAACAACACAGCCACGGAATAGCGTTCAACTACGTTGAACATTCTTCCGGCAAAAGCAGAGCTGCCTCCATAACTCGTGGAGTAGGTAAGAGGTTGAAGACCAAACTCGCTTTGACCAGTGCTTACCATGTGCTGCTTTTATCCTGTGTCGTCCGTACAAGATTGACGAATTCCACCCGGATTTTCCTGAGTCCTCGCCTGTCGGAAGAGGGGGAGTCATACTTCCTGGAAATCCAGATAAACAATTGGCGCCGCCCGCCGATTGCTTGTGTCTACGTGCACTCGCGCCGTTTCTCTCCTCTCATCGGCCGCTCCGCTAACGCTGCCTGAAAAAAAGAAACAGCCCGGGATGAAGCGTCCCGGGCTGTCCAATCATGTCATGCGATCAAGCGCATCAGAAGTTGCGCTGGAAACGGAGCCAACCGCCCCACTGGTCGCTGTCGTCAGCGTCGAAGTTGTCGTGATAATCAACTTCCGGCGTGATCTTGAAGCCGGGAACGAGCTCATACGCTACGTTCGCGGCGACGGCGAAGTCCTCGGTTTCAGTATACCCAACCTGGAGGTTGGCCGCAGCCTGCGGCGTAACCTGCCAAGAACCGCCACCCCAGATGGCCCAATCGCCATTCCACGGGCCGTAGTAGTTCAGCCCGCTGACCACGACGGAAGTGCCAGCGTTTGTACCAGTAGGAATGGTAACAGTGTAGTCGGTGTCCGATTTCCAGCCAGCCATGACGAAGAGAGACAACGCTTCGGTCGCCTTCACGTCCAGACGGCCCTTGACCGCAACCTCTTCAAATACCGAGTCGTAACCGACAACGGCCGAAACGCCGCCCCAGCCGCCGGTATAACCGATGCCGCCTACAACGTGCGGAAGGTAGCTGTCCAAGGTGTACAGGTCTTCGACGACATCCCTGGACACACCATCAATCGTGATCGTTGCGTCATCGTCTTTGCCGCCGCCCTCTTCAAGGGCGATCGCGGCAGAGAAGCCGTTGCCCGCATTGAAGGTGTAAGCAATCTGATGCGTGCTGAACGGGCCGTAGGAGAGGCCGTCCGGCGCGTCATCGATAACATCGGCTCCATAACCGGTGAAGGTGGAGAACAGCGAGTCGGTCTTGCCGACGCGGAAGCCGCCGAGCTCAATGTAGGCGTCTGCGATTTCGACCTCATGGGCGGCTGTAACGACAACCTCATCATCTTCACCGCCATCGGCGACATCGCCATTAAAATCGCCAGTCGCTTTGTTCGTGTCGTACTGGAAGTTGAAGGCGCCGTAAGCGCGCAGGGTGCCGAGCTCGGTTTCCGAGCGGGAATCGACACGGAGCTGGAAGCGGGCACGCTTGTCATAGGTGTCGTTTGTGCTTTCGTCGGCAAAGTTGCTCTCGATAAAGTCTTTCTTATCGATCGACTTCAGGCCGTTGATGTCGCCCGCACCGATGTCGTAGCGCATGTAACCGCTGATCTTCAGGCAGGTTTCTGTGCCTGGCATGTAGTAGAAGCCGGCGCCGTATACGTCGCAGACGCGAACGTATTCGACCGGCTCCGGCTCGGCGACGACGACCGCATCAGCGGCGCGCGCCCCGGAGACTGCGACGAGGGCCGCAGCGGAGCCGAGAAGAAGGCTCTTGATGTTCATTTTCTGACCTCCAGACAGAAAAGAACACTTTTCCTTCAACGGCTTGGCTGTTTATCCACTTGATTTTGTTGATGTGGGCTTGCACACAGTGCACATCATGTCCATGGTATCGCGGAACCCGTGAACCCAAATTGGACCCAAAAATGCATCTGACAGACGCTTTTCTGACAAAACAGAACCTTCTCGCCGCCGATTATAATGACAACTCGGTCGCCGGCCTGACCCTCCGCATCGGCAAGAAACGGCGCACCTGGACGCTGCGCTTCCGCGACAGATCCGGAAAGTATGTTCGCGAGCCACTCGGCTACTACTCGCCTGGCAGCCCGACGCATGTTGGCATTGCCGAGGCCCGCCGGAAGGCGCGCGACACGCTCGATCGCATCGCCGTTGGCGTCCCGGTTACCGCCCAGCCGGTAGTCAAGCCGGCCGACGCTCCGACGCTCCAGGTGCTGTGCGACCGCTACGAAAAGGCGCGGCTTGCAAGCAGCCATCAGGTCAAGACCTTCAAACACTCA
Organism: uncultured Alphaproteobacteria bacterium; assembly: GCA_963813315.1. Classification (GTDB taxonomy): domain Bacteria; phylum Pseudomonadota; class Alphaproteobacteria; order Rhizobiales; family Rhizobiaceae; genus CAWEYO01. The sequence goes on from CAWEYO010000009.1 coordinate 31,913, forward strand.
ATGAAGTGCATTCGAATCGGGCTCGCCGATTATCTGGACTTGCCGGCTCGTTCGTTCACACGAGCCGACCTTCGCGCCTGTCGCGACAGCATGGCGGAAAATGGCCGGACATGGGGCAACCGGTTTCTGTCCTACGCTTCGGGCATGTTTTCATGGGCAGTCGAGAACGACCTCGTCGAGCACAACTATTGCCGGGATCTCAAGCGAGAGCCGGAAAAGGTACGCGACCGCGTTCTTTCCCTCGATGAGCTTGCCGCCATTTGGAATGCCGCCGATCGGCTTGGCGATGGCCCGACCCGCGCCAGCTACGGGCGTATGGTCAGGCTGCTTGTCCTGACGGGCGCGCGTCTTGGCGAAGCAGTGAGCCTGCGTCATGGCGACGTTCTCGGCCATATCTGGAAACAGACAGCCAACAAATCGAGCCGCCCCCATCGCCTGCCGTTGCCGAAGCAGGCCCTCGCTCTGATCGGTTCCGGATCGGCTCGCGATCTCGCCTTTCCCTCCTCGGCCGGGACCCGGCTCGTCGATCATGGCAAGCGCAAGGAAGAATTTGACGCGGCTTCCGGTGTGGAAAACTGGGTCGTCCACGATATCCGCCGCTCCTTCGCCACCCATCTGCTCGAGGCGGGCACGAATCCGATGGTCGTGGACATCCTGCTGAATCACTCCCAGAAGGGCGTCTGGAAGAACTATTTCCATGCCACGCTTGAAAAGGAAAAGGCCGAAGCCCTCCAGAATTGGGCCGATTTGATCGATGCGGCTCTTTCCCGGGCGAGGGTCCCCGCGTGAGCGACGAGCCGGTACTGTTCCCTTTTAAGCTTACGATCAACAACCAGGTACCGGCCCCCGATCCTTTGCCGGATCATAGGACTCTGCTTCTCCTGCTTATCCTCTGCAACCTAAGTGGCGAGATCTTGCCGCGAGAGCTGCAAAGATCCGCTAACCGACTTCTTATTGACTTCCTCGAGGAGAAACTTGGCGACAGAGGTCCAAGCCGCACGCTTCGCGGGCTCCAGTTGGCGATGGTACTCAAGGAGCACTATGGGATGAAAAAAGATGCTGCTTGTCGGAAGGCAGCGCGATATGTCGAGCGTAGCGCTAAAACCATAGAGCGAGCATGGGATGATCTACTCGCGAAAGGGGGGATGGGTAAAGTCGTTCAAATTTCCCATTCTTTTGAGAGTGCACAAAGTGTGTAATTAGGACGGTTGCTCTCATTCTGGAGTAACCGCAAATGCCTGCTTTTCTCGCCCCCGAAGATGGGGAGCTGCCCCACACCTACACTGCAAAACGGATGATCGGCGACGGAATTGTCCGTAACCGGGGCGATCTCTCTCGTAAGCGCCGTTTTGAAGGTTTTCCATCCCCGATCAACAAACCTGATCACAAGATGAGAGGGGCGTCAGACTATCACGGGCCGAGTGTCCGCTGGTGGTTCCGCAACTGGCTCGCAAGAGCAAAGTCCGACAATCCCAAAGAAGCAGCGTAAAGGGCCCGACCGGAATGTGTGACGGTTGGGCCCTCTATGCTGCGTGTGTCTCGTTGCTGAGGACACGTTGCATATAGCGCGCCACACCGGGAGCTACAACCGGATCGGGACCTTCAACCAAGAAGGTCCTGACCATGAAACCCAACCCATCTACCCCGAAAACCAAACTGGCGATCGCCATCCACAAGAAGCGCGCCATGTGCAGCGTGTGCGGATTCGTATTTTCCGCGCAACGCAGCACCGCGCGCTATTGCTCTGACCGCTGCCGCGTCAAGGCACAACGCCCTGACCCGATCAACGCAGGAGCGAAGTGGCGCGAAGACAGAATCATCGTGACGCTTCTGGCGTCTTCGGTGTTCGGGCGTCTGGCCCCCGTGAAGCGGAGTGACAAATCGAAGCCCGTTTTCGGTTTGATCGCTCCGCGTTCATTCGTTGTCGCCGAGATCAATTACCGAATCCCTTGGGCCGAGCCGGTCACCGAGGCAGAACTCGGCCAACTGCTTAAGAATTATGGCTTTCTGGACTACGGGGTGCACCACCTTGGAGCGCCGCCGCCGAAGGGTTGGTACTGTGATAGGGGCACCATGCGTTTTGTGCCGCTAACGGCCGAAAAAACGCAACAAAATCAACAGTCGAAAATCGGCAAAAAAGGCCAAAAACCGAAGTCGAGCAACATCCGGATCGGGGAGAAAGTCGCATGACTCGCCCGATCGGTTTTATTGAAGAATGGCGCCCGCAGGCGAAGACCGAAGCGCTGATCGCCGCAGTTCAGACGATCCTCGACCAGTATCGCGTCTACGGTCCGATGACGGTTCGGCAAATCTTTTACCGCCTTGTCGGAACGGCCGCCTACCCGAAGACGGAACCGGCCTATAAGTCGCTCGCCGAGACGTTGCAGCGCGCGCGGCGCGCCAGGATCATTCCCTTCTCGGACATTCGCGACGATGGCGACACCGTGATCGAAGCCGAAGGCTGGACATCACGTGCCAGTCTGATGGAGGCGATCGAGAGCACCATCGGTCGATTTCGGCTGCGCGCCGATATCGGCCAGCCGGTGCGCATCCTCCTGTTTGCCGAAGCAGCGGGTATGGCACCCATGCTTGCACGCATGTCGGCCCCATTCGGCACTACCGTCCGCTCTGCCGGCGGCTTCGATGGCGTTACCTCAAAACACGCCTTGGCAGAAAACATCATCAACCACTGGAACCGGTTCGGGCGCGATACGATCGCGATGCATGTCGGGGACCATGATCCCTCCGGCGCACACATCTTTCTCAACCTGGAGCGCGACGTCTCGGCCTTCATTGGCGACATGGGCGAGGATGAAGGCATCGTCACCTTCGAGAGGATTGCGGTAACGCCCGAACAAATCGTTGCGCTTGGTCTGCCAACGGCACCGGCCAAGGCTACCGATCGCCGATCATTCAACGGTGTCGGCGACGATCCTACCGCTACCGTGCAAGCCGAGGCGATCGACCCGGCAACGCTATCCGGCATTGTTGAGGCGGCCATCTTGGGACACTGGGACGAGGATGCCGCCAAGGCGGTAATCGCGCAGGAGGCCGAAGACTCCGCACTGCTGAAACGGTGGTGGGAGGAACGGCCATGAAATCGCAACAGCTCGAGACTTTTCGAACCTTCGCCGCTCTCCAGCGCGGCACCCACGGACAATCGCTCATTGAGCTGGCCAGCTGGGTTCTCGAACACGGTGTCGGCCAACTCAAGCGTCCAGAACGGGCCTTTCTCTACGGGATCCTTACCCGTCAGTGGACGGTCAGCATGGACGACGCGGCCGAGATCCACCGGCTCTATCAACGCATCGGAAAACGTCAGGAGAAATGACCAATGCCCGAAATCGCCTAAGCCCGAACTCAAAGTCATCCCGAAGGATGAATTTGACCCATTCAATCCCGCCTCCCTCCGCCAGCTGGCCGCCGGAACAGCGATCACAACGGAAAAGGTCATCACGCAGATTGCGTGCAAGAAGCCCGGAAAGGATGTGTTTTTTCGCGTCCACGATGACCCGGACATGCATTTACCGACACGGGTCTATGTGTCGGGCGATCGGGAAACCTATCTCGTCAAGCCCGGGCTGGATCTGATCGCCAAGACAGTGCCTATCACCCTGTATCTGTGCATGGCCCGTCACAATGAGGCGTTCTTCTGGCCGGTCCGGGTTCCCGACCTGGATGGAAAGGATAACCGATACTGGGAATCAGCTCGCCAGGCGGCGGCCAAGGCTCGGGACTTCTGGGTCCGGGTCGAGACCAACCAGAAAGCTGGGCAATATGACGTCATCGTTGCGTCGGGCGATATCCCGCCGCCCGTCTGGCCGGATCTCTCCCACGGCGAGATGTTGAGATTGTGCTTCCAGGATCGATACATCCAGACCCCCGAGCACCCGGTCGTGCTCCAGTTGCTCGGGAAGTGAGTCGTGACGGAGTTACCATTCCGCGAGGTCTGGGCGATCGACTGTGAGTTTGTCTCTCACCGCGGCGAGCGGCCCGAGGTCGTTTGCATGGTTGGCCGGGAACTGAACAGCGGACGCCGAATCCGCTTTTGGGCGGGAGAGTTTCCAGCTCTTCCGCCCTTTCCCATCGATAAGACTGCTTTGTTCATCGGCCATTTCAGTTCGAGCGAATGGGGGTGTTTCAAAGCCCTTGGCTGGCCGGCTCCGCCCATGGTCCTGGACACCTTTACGGAATTTCGCGCGATGACGAACGGCTTGCCCGTTGGGGCGGGCGGGCGTCAGAAAGTGGGTCTCGCACCCGTTCTTAACTACTTCGGCATGAGCCACCTGTTCGCTGCCGAGAAGGCCGATCTTCAGGAGCGGATTGGCCGCGGCGACAGCTTCGATGCCGAAGGGCGCGAGCTGGTACTTCGTTACTGCCAGGCGGATGTTGAATTCCTTGGCCAGTCTACTGCCGCGCATGCTGCCGGAAATAGCCCCGACGCCAAAGCGGCTCGGGCAAGCATTGCTACGGGGCCGCTTCATGCGTGCCGTGGCCGAAATGGAGTGGGCCGGCGTTCCGATCGATACCCAGCTTATGGCGTCCCTGCGCAAGCATTGGGACCGGATCAAGCTGACGCTGATCGAGCGGGTGGACGTTCAATATGATGTTTTCGAAGGCGGCTCGTTGCGGCAGGCCAAGCTGGAGCTTCTCGTCAAGCGGATGGGGATCGACTGGCCGCGCACTGCCACGGGGCTGCTCTCCGTCGAAAACGACACCTTCAAGGATCAGGCGCGGATTCATCCCGAGTTGAACGAGCTCAAAGAGCTGGTCTCGACACTTGGCCAGGCGAGGCTTTTTGATCTCGCCATCGGCGCTGACGGCCGAAATCGGACACTGCTGTCGCCTTTCGCCGCCATCACGGGCCGATCGCAACCCAGCTCGAAAGATTATGTGTTTGGCCCGAGCGTCTGGATCCGGCACCTGATCAAGCCGCCGATCGGTCGGTCGTTGGCTTATCTGGATTGGTCGACCCAAGAGATAGCGATTAGCGCCGCCTTGTCGGGAGATGAGCGGTTGCTGAAAGTCCTGACGGATGGCGATCCCTATATCGGTTTTGCCAAGCTCGCCGGCCTGGTGCCGCCGGATGCGATACGAAAGGATCACGAAGCCATCCGGGACGCCTGCAAGTCGCTCTTTTTAGGGATCGGCTACGGCATGGGCGAAAAAACGTTGGCGGCCAATCTCGGCCGCAGCGATATCGAAGCCCGGCGTCTGCTGGAGCAATATCGGCAGGCCTTTCCGGCACGCGTTGCATGGGGTCAACAAGTCTGTGACGTTGGCACCTTGGGCGGGCGGCTGGAGACCCTTTTCGGTTGGCCGATCCACGTCCATGCCGGCACCAAGGCCCGGACCTTGCGAAACTGGCCGATGCAATCCAATGGGGCCGAGATGATGCGGTTGGCGGCGTGTCTAGCCACCGAGCGCGGCATTTCACTGATTGCGACCGCTCACGATGCGCTTCTGATCGAAGCGGCAAGCGATCGGATCGAGCAAGCCATGATCGAGACCAAGGCCTGCATGAATGAGGCTTCCCGGATCGTGCTTGATGGGATGGAGGTCAAGGTTGACCACAAGGTCGTGACTTATCCGAACCGCTTCTGGGACAAGAGAGGGGTCACTATGTTTGAAAAAGTAATGAAGCTTCTGGGAGACGTTGAAGCCTTAACAGCTTGATTTATAGACATAATATTACTTAAAAGAGAAGAACGAAGAAAAGAAAAAGGATGCTCCCCGCTCCCATAGGTTCACCCCTCGAACCCCGTTGTCAAGAGGGTTGCGAACGATCGGATTGGCTCGAGGTATCGGCTAACGAAGGAAATCTACATATGGGAGCTATAGAACGAGCTTACTATCGCGTGACCTGTCCCCGATGTGGTCGGACAGGAGATCGCGAAGTGGTGGGAGAACGATGGCCCAGCCTTCCTGCGCAACCCGGAGGGAGGCGTAGAGGCCCCTGCTGGCTTCACTCAAGTGTCAGGACAAGGCCACAAATGGTATTTGGGGGAGCGGCTCGTGTGTACGGATTGCAGGGTGGAGGCCATCACTGGCGAAGAAGTGCTTATATAAGTCACGTCCCGGCTCTCTGCCGGACAGCCAGTCGTCAGGTCGGCCGATGAGTACCGGTGATGGCTGGCAATAATTGCATTCGCGCGAACGCGAATTGATTTGAAAATGCCTGCCGACTTTCAACACACAGAGCGGTAATCAATAAAACGGTTGGAAGTCCCATTTCATTTTCAAGAATAATCTGGCTTCCCAATTCCCGACATTGGGTTCGTAATGCAAATCGGTCGCGCGTAGCGGTGTCCTTCACCAAGCGGTAGCGAGTGCCAGAGTCGAGCGCCTTCGGGCCAGTGACCAGCAAGGCCGCGACCATGGCCCAGGCCATCAGTGTGGCAGGGCAAGGCAAGGTAGGGCAGGCTCGGCTTGGATCGGCTTAGGCTTGGCGTGGTTTGGCTCGGCTAAGCAGGACAAGACCAAGTAGGACAAGGTTAACGGAGGCTCGGAAGAAGTTCCGGGCCTCTCGTTTGTAAGGGCTTGCCGATCGGTGCAGGTTTGTTGGATAAGCATGCACCGTGAAGAAGCACACGACCTATAACTGGAAGTGGGCACAGCTATCGCGACGTCATCTCGCCCGAGAACCCATGTGCGCTGTCGCTTACTGCGGCAAGCGGGCAGAGCTGGTCGATCACATCGTCAACGTGAAGGCCGCACCCTGGCGTCAACTCGATCCTTCGAACCTGCAGTCGCTGTGCTGGGGCTGTCACAATAGGCTCACGAGAGCGTACGACCTCGGCACGGTGCGCGGTGCGTGCGATAGCAGCGGTATGCCGTTGGATCCTGCACATCCTTGGAATGCGATCGACAATGCCTCTGCCATCAAGGCAGTGAACACGATTGCCAAGCCATCGCCCCTCATCGCTGCTCGGCTCAAGCAACAGGCAGTGAGAGGACGGCGGTAGCTGCAACTTGGGCGGGAGCGGGGGGGGGGTATTGCGGTTGTAGAGCCATTCTGGCCTGACCGGGCGCTGCACCTCAAATTAACGCTGATGGACTTTCTCGCGGGGGGTATAGTCGCCTGAACCGGAAAGGACCTGGAGCTCTCCGCCGATGACCCAGCACCCACGCCAGCGCAGCGATAGCATTGCCGCCAGTGTTGCAGCCCAGCAGGCAATCCGGACCTCGATGGCGCCGCCGGAGCCCTTGCCGAACGCGCTACTGCCGTTATGGCAGGAGGTTGTCGAGATGAGGGCTTCCTTCGAATGGTCGAGCATCGATCTTCGTTTGTGCCGCTCTCTCGTGATCGCGCTCGGTGAGCTTGCCAGCCAGGAACGGCAGCTTTCGCGCGAGGCCAAGGTGCAGCAAACCCCGCACGGCCCGGTCGTCAATCCGCGCTTTGCCATCATCGACCGGCTCTCGGCCCGAATATTGAAATTGCAGACCCGATTGCTGCTGACGCCGCGGGCAGCCGGACTCAAGGTCGACCGCACCGAACATCAGCGCCGGGTGGAGCGCGAGGCACGGGCCCGGGTCGATCCGATCGGTGCTTATTTGGACAATGGCGGCGATGCGATGAGCCTGCTGCTGGGCGCCGGTGACGGCACGGTTGTGGGTGACAGGTTTCTGGCAAGGGACGTTCCAGCAGCATCCTGCCGACCAGCGACGACGACGAAGCGGTCAGCGGCCGGTTCCGAGCCAGCCGCGGCAACGGCAAGCCCCAGTAGCCCTTTTCCGCCACAGCAAGGCATCTCACAGCGCGACGACGACATTTAGTGGCCAGAGATGCCATCCACCACAACATCGCGCTCTACAGCCACGCCTAGCGCGTCTTCAACTAACACTTCCGTGAGCGATGCGCTCACGCTTCACCAAAGTGTTTCCCTTCTCGAACCTCGACCTCTCCCTTACTAGGGGACATCAGGCTGTCAGCGCCGACGCACGCTGCTGTTTCGGGGACAGATCGTTCGGCGACTGGTCCGACGGCGCCCAACTCGACACCAGGACCTGGCCGCCCGGAACGAGCACGCGATGCAACTCGGCAAAGCCCTGGCCCGGTCCGGAAAGAACATCAGGCCGAACATCGAGACACCGATGTCGAAGCTGCTCTGCCCAAGGGCACTCGCAAGGTTCAGCCGGTTGCGGGAGATCTGCATGTGGCCGAGCGGTTGGATGCGGCGGAGCTGAATGAGCGCAGGGTCAGAACGGCAGCTGGCGGGTCCTGGCATGCGATGACTGTCGCGCGGGTGCTGAAGGCGAGTGCATAGCCATCCCTCCACCCGCCCGGTTCCCGGCTGGCACGGGGTGGGGGTGCAATGAGGGGCCCACGTTAAATCACTGGCCTCCCATGAGGGCAGCGGAGTCAGATCAATGGAGGCAATGGCAACTTCTGCTTTGCGCCAATTGCAGTCACCCACTACAGCACAACGACAGTCTGGTATGCGACCCATTCGGAACGTTCTGTCGCGGTTGACAGGGGTGATGGCAGCCTATTCATCTGCGGGTCCGTAAGGTCTCCAAGCCCGCATTAGGCGAACTTTGCCGGCGGGCCGAGCCTTCACTGAGCCGGCTTGTAAATCTGGTCGAATATGCCGCCGTCACCGAAATGGTAAGGCTGTGCCTTCGTCCAGCCACCGAAAATTGGATCGTCGATTGAAACGAGCTTGATGTCTGGCAGCCTCTGCAATTCGTCGTCCGGCACCAGATCGGGCTTCGACGGACGATAGTGGTGCTTGGCGGCAAGCCGCTGGCCTTCCTCCGAGTAAAGATAATTCAGATAGGCTTCCGCCACCTTGCGGGTGCCCTTGGTATCGACGTTGACGTCGACTACCGCGACCGGCGGTTCTGCCAGGATCGAAGTCGGCGGGATCACGACGTCGAAATTGTCCGAGCCGAACTCATCGAGCGCCAGATAGGCTTCGTTTTCCCAGGCAAGCAGCACGTCACCGAGACCGCGTTCGGCGAAGGTGACGGTCGAGCCACGCGCCCCGGTGTCGAGGACCGGAACATGGCCGTAGAGAGTGGCGATGTATTCCTTGATCTTGCCCTCGTCGCCGCCGAACTGTGTGTTTGCCCACGACCATGCCGCGAGATAGTTCCAGCGAGCGCCACCTGAGGTCTTCGGATTGGGCGTGATGATCTGGACGCCATCCTTGACGAGATCGCCCCAGTCCTCAATGCCCTTGGGATTGCCCTTGCGGACGAGGAAAATGATGGTCGAGGTGTAGGGTGAAGAATTGTTGGGAAGCCTTGTGCGCCAGTCCGCATTGATTTTCTTCGAGTTCTTGACGATGGCGTTGATGTCGCTTTCGAGGGCGAGCGTCACCACATCGGCGTCCAATCCGTCGATCACCGCGCGGGCTTGCTTTCCCGAGCCGCCATGCGAGGTTCGGATGGTCACCGTCTCGCCGGTATCGGCCTTCCATTTCGCCGCGAAGGCAGCATTGAAGTCCTTGTAGAGTTCACGCGTCGGATCGTACGACACGTTCAGGATCGTGGTGTCCGCGAAAGCGAATCCGAGAACGCCGAACTGGATCGCGCCGGCGAGCAGGCCGGCAACAAGCATGCGTGAACTGCGTTGGCTCATGTCTGCCTCCATTTGATCGGCCACACTGTAAAGGGGCTTTTGGGGAAACCGATGCTATCGACGTTCCATTTTAATGGGGTCGACCGCAAAATTGTTGCGTCAGGATGGCGTCCGGGGATTTCCTGTTCTTCACTGTGAGCGCCGAATCGCATTTGGAAGCCCGTTGTTCGGGGGCCTGCGCCAAGAACCGGCAGCTTGAAATCGGAATCTAGCCGACCCGACTGGCGACGGAAAACCGTCCTATCATCGGCGCGATAAAAGCAATCGACAAAGGCCACTTCCTTCATAGACTAAAGTAGCAGGAGGCCGAACGATGTCCGGCATTGCTCACGTAGTCGAAGCTTATCGGCCCAGGCCGCGGCCCTCGGTCAACAGCGCAAGTTCGCTTTGGGCCAACGTGGCGACCGGATGCGCCTATCTGGCCTTAGTCCTGTCGGTTGCCTTCATGGGCGCCATCGTCCTGGGCGTCATTCACTGAACCGTTGATCTAGGGAATCGGAGAAAATCGCTCCGTACCACGGGGCCCACATGATGGAGGAGATTGCGATGTCAATTGAGTTCACGCATGTACCAGTTTCTCACCACCAGCGGCATGCGGATGCCGCCACGTTCAATTTCGACAGCCCTGCTGCGACGCAGACGCTGACGCTGCTCGAGCATGCAGGTTTCGGACGCATCGTGATCGACGGCCCAGGGGGCATTCTCACGAACATGGATCTCGCCGCGGAAGCGGCCCGCCGGACTTCCTCTGTCGGCCTGGTACTGACACATTGGGCCGGAGTCATCGCCCCGGCGGTAGCCGCCCGCCAACTTGCAGGACTTGATCGTCTCAGCGAGGGACGTCTCTCGCTGCGAATGCTTGCCGGTTTTGATGGTGGCCGCGGACAAAGAGCCAGCCTCGTCAAGGAACCACGTGGAAGCCTTCCAGCAAATGGACGAGTATCTGACGCTGCTCAAGCGGCTCTGGTCCAATGACAGGCCGTTCGATCACGAGGGACCCTTCTACAGCGTACGAGGCGGCTACGTGGCAAGGAAGGGGCCGCAAGGCAGCGGAATCCAGATCCGCACCAGCGGTGTTTCAGGGACGGCGCTCAAGGTCGCGGGCCGCCACGCCGACATCTTTGAGGTGGCTCCCGGCACACCCGAGGAAATCATCGACCTGGTATACAGGTTGCGCGTGGCCGCGAACCAGTACGGCCGGGCCAGCAAGATCCGCTTCGCCTTGCCGGTCCGCATCGATGCGATCCGACAGGACACAACATCGCGGCCCGATATAGCGGAACCGGATGACGCGCAGAGGAGCATCCGCGTCTCCGGCTCGCCGGTGCAGATCGCCGAGTCCTTGCTGGCTTATGTCTCGCTGGGCATCAACGAGTTCATGATTTCCGGCCTGGACGATGACGGTTCAATTGCGAATTTCTTGCATCAGCTCGCGCCGTTGTCGCAAGGACGTCGCATTGCCACGGCAGCTCTGAGCGGCACCGTGCATTCCGCATTTCGGCTCTGAACCCACCGGCCGAACGTCCAGGCTTCGCAAAGGCGGATTAGAGCGAAAGCAGCCGTTTACGCCTGAACAGGGAATGAC
>CAWEYO010000010.1:0-96530 GCA_963813315.1 uncultured Alphaproteobacteria bacterium
TGTGGCCATGAGGCCTTGGCCGGTTTTTGATCGCTTCCGCTACCAGACAACACCACCGTGGACGGGACGTTCACGGGATCGGTGAGCCGCGCACCTCCCGCGACGTGGAACGTTTTCCCGACAACGCGGTTTTGCTTCTTCCCACCGAACGGGGAGAACCGCAAATGAGAACCGTCACCGGCCTTTTCGATAGCCATGATCAAGCAAGAGCCGCCGTGGAGGCCCTGGAGGATGCGGGCATAGCATCGGGCGATATCAGCCTCATCTCGGCCGGAACCGATGTCGAGGAAAATACTTCGACCGGCATTGGGATTGGCTCGGCCGTGGGTGGAGTGGGTGGCCTTCTGGCGGGGTTGGGAGCATTCGCGATTTCTGGATCGGACCGGTGGTCGGCGCAGGATGGCTTGCAACGGCGCTCATCGGAGCAGCGGTTGGCGGCGTTGCCGGCGGTCTCATCGGCACGTTCACCGTATCCGGTGTCGACACCGGCGAGGCACATGTTTATGCGGAAGGTGTCCGGCGCGGCGGCTCGGTGGTCGTTGCGCGAGTGGACGAAGCGCAGACCGATGCGGCCGCTGCCATTCTCGGCCAATCCGGTTCTGTCGACGTCAACGAAAGGCGACGTTCATTCGAAGAAACTGGGTGGACCGGTTATGACGAGGCTACCGGTGCGTGGAAGAGAGAGGACCAGGATGGGCCGATCGTCCCGCCGCTCCCAAGATAGGGTGGCCACAAGCAGCGGGCCGAGGCTGCCGGGCGCGGCCAACACCTTCACGCAAGGCGACTGCCCGTTTTTTGCCGCTCGGCGTCGGCCACGGCCTCGTCGAACACTGGCTTGCCGCCGGAACGTTCTTTTCGTCTCTGCTTAGGCGTCCACACCAGTCGTCGAGGCCAGCACAACCCATCACCAATGCGCGATCGCCGCATCCAGCAGGTAGACCAATAAAACTGCGGCGATGGCACCATACCAGAACTCCCTGCTCATCGAACGATTTCCCCTACTGCCTGAACTGGTCGCAAGATCGACCAGTGCCATACAGTACCAGTCAGTCGCGCCGACGAACGGGCACTGCTGGTCATGCCATTCGTGCCTCCGGGGGCCGAGCTTGTTCGGAGATTTTGGGTCGGATGTAGCTCGTCAACCGGAAGGTAGGCGTGGTAGGCAAACAGTTAGGCAAAGCTTAGCTCAACACCTAGTCATTGAATTGTATGGCGCGCCCGGAGAGGTTCGAACTCCCGACCGCCAGATTCGTAGTTTGGGAGACTTTCTTGCACGGCTGAATTGGTCTTACGCCACAGGATCGCGTTGAAATCGCCGCTTGGGGTGCCCCGGGGGTGCCCCGAATGCGCATCAATCGCTGGCGAGCTTTGACTCGCATAGTAAGTGTTTGAAATCGCCTGATAAAACTGGTGCCGCTTAGGTGACTCGAACACCTGACCCCATCATTACGAATGATATGAACGGGTGTAGCGCACTCAGCGCCAACCCTACTCCGTTTTTGTGCAGCTTTTCAGGGTGCTCCTGAAAGAGTCCTCAGCCTGCAGGATCGCAGGATGAGGCGCGGAGCGCACTGCGAGGCGGCCCTAACACATGGACGGCGCACAGGTGAGAGATGGTTCGACGCCGAGCTTGAGCGCATTTGCGAACGCGGCAGAATTCAGGAATATAGTCCTCGGTGCGGCGACTTCTCCAACGGAGGCCGGCCTTTTGCCCGAAAAGACCTGCCGACCTCATTGCGGTGAGAAGCCCTTCACGGCATCCAGATCGACCTGGCGGCCTTGGCCGCGCGGCTCGGCCGCGATCACGGCGCGATGCACGATGACCTGGTGCGGTTGTTCCGCTGTCAGCGGTGCGCCGAGACCGGCCGCGACCAGCGCCCCCTCTTCTTCACCTGCCTCCCTGACTACCAAGGCATCCAACAACAGAAGAATCATTGCTCCTTGACGCGCCAACCCCGTGCCTGTCAGGGGGCGGTTATTTTTCGGACACGGTGCGGACACGAAAAGAGGAAGAGAACACGGAAGCCTCCTCCTTCTTCTAACCATTTGTTTTATTGGATTTTTTGGTGGGTGTGCACAGGATCGAACCGTGGACCCGCTGATTAAGAGTCAGCGGCCAAGGCAGTCGGTTTCCAGATGCCAAAGCATCGTCCGCGTTACTCCGAGCGTTCCGCGGTCTGAACGTTGCTCAGTCCGCTGCGCGAAGGCCTTCGATGACGACGGCATGAAACCGGGCGCCCGGCCGCGGTCTCGTCGAGCGGCGAAGCGAACTCCATCAAGCGTAAGTCAATGATGCTGACACTGGCGGCATCGTGCTCGGCATTTTTTTGGCCGGCCGTTATGCGCCGGAGCAGCAGCCGGAGATCGAGACGCGGCCGCCGTTCATGCTGCTGCAGTGAGCGGCAACGGCGGCGTAGGAGAGTTTTTGGGACGTCCCGGCCGCCGCTGCCTGTCGCCAGGCGGGTTCGGGCGTGATCACCGCCAGCGGCGAGATTATCCTTGCGCCGCCGGGGCCGATGATCAAGCGTCGTGGCCGTTCTGCCCGGTCACTTCCGGAGTCACAAGGCGAGGCCGCCGTTCATGCTGCTGAACTGAGCGGCCGCGATTCACGGGAGCGGCAACGGCGGCTGGGGGGATTATGGGTTTGGCTCTGGGTTCCGCCGCTGCTTTCGCCTGCCGGCGACGGGAGAGAGAGACACCGACGCTCCGATCCTTGCGCCGAGCGGCCGGCGAGCAAGCGCCGCGAACATCCTGGCCGGTCACTTCACTGTTTCAGCCGGTAAGACTGACGTGCGGCCGGGCCTGCTCGCCATCCTGGTCACGCGCGTGGCCGGTTTCCGCGGCTTCGACACCACAAGCATGCGCGTGCCCCATGCAACCAGCCGCGCGGCCTCTTCCTCGCTGAGCGGTAACGCGAACTCCATCAATCTTCGCAACGACGATCGAGACCGCTGCGCCCTCAGCGACTTTGTGAAGGCTTAGGCCGCGATCCGAAAGCACGCCGACGAGAAGGCGATGGCGGACGACCTTCAGCGAGCGGATCACTGCTCCTGATCCCGGCAGCGCTGTTCGTAAACCCGCTCGATCGCCTGCACTGAGTCCCAGCCTGGCCGGTTGGCTATGCCGTTGCGATAACGCCAGACCAAGGCGCGGGAAAAAGCCGGTGGCGTCGGCGATCTCACCGTCATGCATGCCGAGGCGGCGCAGCTCGACCAGGCGCTGGCTGAGCTGGGCGGCGATCGGCGGCGCGGAGGGCATGGCGGGCAAAATGCCACGATGCCGCACGAAGGAAAAGATATCAGGTTACCAGTTGCAGTCGTGCGCCGTTGGTCACGTAGGCATTCCACGCCTTGAAGACGTCCAGGTGCTTGGCCAATGCCTTTTCGCGGGCATAGGCGCGCTCGACCTTGTTGTGCACGACGTGGCCATAGGCGGCGTTGAGCACGTCGGCGGCAAACTCCGTCTCGACGGTGCCCCAGTCGCGATAGGTCGAGCGCAGGCCATGCACCGCATAGCCGGCGAAGCCTTCGACAGCCCGGAACCGGTCGAGCAGGGCGCCATCGGCAAGTTGGGGGAACAGCCGATCCTCGCCGGGGATAGCCCTCGCTTTCAGGTCGCGCAGCAAAGCCAGCATGGTCGGGGTGAGCGGCACGCTATGCGGCACCGCCGGACTATCCTTCGTTTTTGACTTGAGGTTGCGCGCGGCGGCGATCGTCCACACCGGCATTGCGGCGTCGAGATCGAACTCCGACCATCGGGCAAGCGTCGTCTGCGAGGTTCTGGTCGCCGTCAGGATCAGCAGCTTGAGAGCCGCTGTCGTTATCCCGCCGTCATCTAGCTGATGCCAAAAGGAAGTGATCGAGCGGAACGGAATCGCCGGATGATGGCCGCGCTGCAGCGTCGGCCGCTGTGGCAGCAATGTATCGAGGTTGCCCTTCATCGCCGCCGGGTTGTCGCCGCTGCGCTTCCCCTTGGCCTTGGCCGCGTCGAACACGGCTTCCAGCCGCTCGCGCAGTTTCTTGGCGGTTTCGGCCTTGTCGAGCCAGAGCGGTTTCAGCACAGCGACAATCTCGTCGACCGTGATTTCGGCGATCGGGCGTGGTCGCAGTGCTGCGGCGTGTACGCTGAGAGCATGGCGCCAGCCGTGTTCGGTGCGTGCCGTCCAGCCGGCTTTTCGGCTCTCGATGAGCTGGTCGGCGACATGCGCGAAGGTGACGGCGCGAGCCCGCTTAACCTTCAGCGGATCGGCTCCGTCGCCGATTGTGGCATGGATGGCGTGGGCTTTCCTGCGCGCCTGCTCGAGCGTCACGACGCCTGCCTTGCCCTTGCCGGTGGCCGAGCCAAGACCGATTTCGGTCTGCTTGCCATGGCGGCGGTACATGAACACCCATGATTTGGAGCCGCCCTGGGCGATGCGGAGATAGAGGCAGCCGCCGTCGGCATGGCGGCCCGGCTTCGAGAGAGAGGCGATCTGGCGTTGTGTGAGCATCTTGTCCTAGCCGTTTTCCAGCGTTATGGTTGAAAGAGATAGATAGCGTCAGGGAGTTCTAGACGCAAGATGTTGGCGAAAATATTGATAAGCAAGGGTTTTTAAGATTGTGGGAACCTATCGGATAATTCTAGAGAGAGGCTATTTCTCCCATAAGGGAGAAGGGGTAGAGAGCATCGGATTCTCCCGAAACCGGTTCCCACTTTCGGGCTCTAGTAACTCAAACAGTTCCGCCGATATCCGCATATGCGATAGCTTTGCGTACAAGGGCGACAAACTGCTCCCCCGCTTCCTCGCTCGGGCCGCTGTTGTCAATGCTGACAACGCCCGGGCCGAGTTCGACGGGTACGGTGCGGGCAAGCCGCGCCAGGACCTCGCCACGCGATTCACGGCCGCGGGCGGCAAGGCGTTCGGCCAGGATTTCCGGCCTCGCGGTGATCTCGACAACGGCGACATTGGCGTAGCGCCCGCGCAGCGCCGGAAGCGCGCCGCGCGACACGTTGGCGACGGCGACGTGGCCCGTGGCAATCGTAGCGTCGACGCTTGCCGGCAGGCCGTACATCAGCCCGTGCGCCGACCACGAAAGCGAAAAATCGCCCTGCCTCTTGGCCTCCTCGAAGGCTGCATCGTCCAGCGTGTCGTGGTCCTCGCTCGAAGCATCGCTCGGCCGGGTAATCACGCGGCGGACGAAATGCACATCCGTCGCCTCCGCCAGACGGTGCCGGGCGTATCTTATGATCGTGTCCTTGCCCGCGCCACTCGGGCCGACAACGGCGATGAAGACGCCGTTGCGCACCGGGAACGCAATGTTGGCGAGCTCGCTTTCGATTCAGCCGGCGCCATCATGCGACACGTGCTCCTTCGCGCCAGACGGTGCGGACAACCGGCACATGCTCGTCGACCCGCACTCGCACCAGATCGGCACGGCGGCCGGCTTCGATGACGCCGCGGTCGGTCAGGCCGACTGCCTCCGCCGGGTTCTTCGATACCATCGCGACGGCCTGCGGAAGGCTGATACCATCGACGGCCTCGCCGAGGAAGAAGGCCGACTGGATCAGGCTGAACGGGATGTAGTCGGACGACAGGATGTCAAGCATCCCGTCCTCGGCCAGCGCGCGGGCGGAGACATTGCCCGAATGGGAGCCGCCGCGCATCACATTCGGCGCGCCCATCAGCACGCCAAGGCCAGCTTCCCGGGAGGCGTTCGCCGCCTCCGCCGTGGTCGGAAATTCGGCGACGCGGATGCCCTGCGCCACCGCTTCCTCGACATGCGCGGCGGTGGCGTCGTCATGGCTGGCCAGCACGATGCCGCGCGCACGGCAGGCCGAAGCGATCGCTTCGCGGTTTTCCCGCGAATACTGCGCCGACTCGGCCATGCGCTTTTCGCAGAAGGCCATGAACTCCTCATCCGTCAGCTTCAGCTTACGCTTGTAGTAAGACGCATAGGCGTCGAGGTCTGACGAATTGCCGCTGGCCCGGCGCGTGATCCATCAGCGACGCCAGCCTGACGCGCTCGTCTCCGTCAAAGTGGCGAAGCCGTGCCAGGCAGTCTCCGGCGGAAACCTCGCAGCGCAGGTGGATGAAATGATCGGCCCGCAGCCGCCCGGCGCGCACTCCATCTTCGATCGCGTCGGCGAGCTTGCGCATCTCGTCGGCGCCAACGTCGGAGTTCTCGTCGAGGCCGACGCGCAGGGCGTCAAAGACAGTGGTGATGCCGGCGGTGGCGACTTGCGCGTCATGCGCGAGCACCGCGGCGATCGGGTTCCAGCGTACACGCGGGCGCGGCGCGTAGTGGCCTTCGAGATGGTCGGTGTGCAGTTCGACGAGCCCGGGGATGATGAAATCGCCGGTCATGTCCTCGCCGGCTGCCGCGCTGCCGCCGGCAACATCCGCGATTTTGCCGTCGCGGATCAGGACGGATCCGGTCAGCACCTCGTCGGCAAGCACGATCCGCGCATTGTTCAGGACTGTTTCTGCGGTCATTCAGGCGGTCTTTCTTTCCTGCCGGGCTCCCAGCGGATGATACGATCGTACGGCGAAGGGCGCGCCGGGCTCGGGTTCGACGAACAGCGCCAATCCGTCGACCGCGACTGGTTGGTCCAGCACAGCGCCGAAGAATTCCTCGATCGCGGCGCGCACGCGCGGGCACTCTTGCGGCGTCACCCTGCCCGTAAGCGTCATATGGAAGCGGAACGCTTCGAACACGTACGGATAGCCCCACTGGCAGAGGTTGCGGAATTCCTCCGCGCTCAACGGATCGGGGTTGCGGCGCTCGATTTCGGCTTCGGTCATCGGCGCGCGGAACGGCTCGAACGCCGCCACGACATCGTCGGCGAAGCGATTGAGAGCAGGAATCGGCGCCGCCGGCACGAGAGCAAGGAAACTGTCGATCTGCCGGAGTGCCAGACGCGGTATGGTCACGGGCGCGACTTTTCCGGCAAATATCTCCATGGCCCTGTCAAGCGATGCCTCGGTTTGCGTGTCGGCGAGGCGGAACGGCGCCTTCAGCGTGGCGTGAAACCCGTATCTGCGGGGTGCGGCGGTGTGGTAGGCGATGTTGGCGGGCGATAGGAGGCCAAGCGCCGGTGCCGCGCAGGCATGCCCGGTAAAGGGATCGCGGCCGAGCCAGCTGGCCGCCATCCGGGTGAGCGGATCGTCTCTGTCCGGGGTGAAATATATCGCAAATCGCATCGGCACTTCCTCGGCCAGATTTGTTCGAGCATCGGATTGTTCCCGAAACCGGTTCCCACTTTCGGGTCCGATGCTCTCTTTAGTTTGAGCATCGGATTATTCCGAAAGGCGGTTCCCACTTTCGGGTCCGATGCTCCAGGCCGATGCCATAGGCGATCACCATGACAAAATAACGAAGCACTCTGACTTTCGCTGATGCCAGGGCTTAGGGGTGTTGGTATTCAGGTGATGCCGGCCTGCAAATGGCGGTCTTCTGCGCTTCCGAAAATGGTGAGAGAGATTGGTCGTGGCCTCGCCGCTGCTCACCCTCCCCCTTGTGGGCCCTTGTGGGGAGGGTAGGCTGGCCGCTATGTCGGTTCCCACTTTCGGGTCCGCTGCTTTAGAGCGGCAGCACGGATTCCATCGGTGCGTCCGCCGTTCTGGTGGCTGTATTATGCCTTCATCAGCCACTCGTGTTCCTTCGCGTTGTGGAACTTCCAGATGCGGTTCGGGCCGGCCATGACATTCAGATAGTAGAGATCGTAGCCGTGGCAGGCGGCGCAGGGGTGATATCCTCGCGGCACCATCACAACGTCTCCATTTTCCACGGCCATCGATTCGTCCAGCGAGCGGTCGTCGGTGTAAACGCGTTGGAATGCGAAGCCTTGCGGCGGGTTGAGGCGGTGATAGTAAGTTTCTTCCAGGTAGGACTCCAACGGAAGGTTGTCCTGATCGTGCTTGTGCGGCGGATAGCTCGACGTGTGTCCTCCTGGCGTGATGACTTCGACCACAAGAAGTGAGTTGGCCGGCTCGCTCTCAGGCAAGATGTTGGTAATGTAGCGGGTGTTCGTGCCCTTGCCGCGCACTTCCTGGCCGAGCGTGTCAGGCGCGATGACGCGCGGAGGCAGGCCGCCGCCAAGGCCGGGAGCCGAGCAGACCGCAAGCTCGACATCAGTTTCGGCCGTCACCGACCAGTTCGAGGCTTCCGGCACATAGACCGACCACGGCTTGCCCTCGAACGGCGAGGGACGCGCGCCGAGCGAACCGAGCGGGGTGCCGCCGGCTTCCGCGCTGCCCCGGCCGGTCACGAAGACGAGGCAGGTCTCGCGCTTGCCCGTTTCGGCGCTCACCGTTTCGCCGGGCTTCAGCCGGTAGAGGTCAAATCCGACATAGGTCCATCCGGCACTCTGCGGGGTCACATGGCTGATGCGGCCGGTCCCCGGTTTCGGCTTAACAAGCAGTTTCGACATAATTCACTCCCCAGTGTGATGGATTTGAAGTTCCTGTCATTCCCATGGCATCCCGCGTTCAGGAACTTCGGATTCGCCAAACTAGACTAGAGCGGCTTGTAGTTGATCAGGAACAGCCATGCCCCGTAGGCCGTCATGCCGACGGCGATCATCGCCCAGAAGGGTTCACCCGCGACCAGTTCGAAGACCGACCAGCCCGCGCAGAACCCGACCAGGGCGACCCGGCGCCATAGCGGCCGCAGCCAAGGATGGTCGGCCTCCTTCATCATATCAACCCGGCCTCGCCCAGAAACCATCTCAGGTTGTTGTACCCAAGCGCTGCATATTTCGCGGGCTCGGCCTTGACCGGATCCTGTTCGGCCTCGACCACCGCCCATCCGGAATAGCCGCTCAGCTCCCGGAGCACGCGGACATAGTCGATCACGCCGTCGCCCGGAACGGTATAGACGCCGGCGAGGACCGCATCGAGGAAAGACCAGTCCTCGCGGTTTGCCTGCCACATCACCGCCTCGCGCACGTCTTTGGCGTGGAAGTGGCCTATCCGCGCCTTATAGTGCCGCGCAAGCCGCACCGGATCGGCGCCGCCCCAGGTGGCATGGCCAGTGTCGAGCAGCAGATGCACGGCATCGCCGGAGACTTCCATGAAGCGATCGATGTCGGGCTCGGATTGGACGCAGGTGCCCATATGGTGATGGTAAACGAGCTGCAGCCCATATTCGTCGCGCAGCGTCTCGGCGAATTTCGTATAGCGCTCGCCGAACTGCTTCCATGCTTTCTTAGGCAATATGGGACGGGCCGACAGCGGCAGCTTTCTGTCGCCGTGGATCGCATTCGAAGTTTCGGCGGCGATGAAGACCGAGCATCCCATCTCCTTCAGGAGCGTGGCGTGATCGCGGGCTGCCTTGATCTCGTCCCTTGCGCTCCTCGTGAGAAGTTCCGTCGAGTACCAACCGCCGACCAGCGCGTGGCCGAACTTCTCCAGAACCGGCCGCAGCTCCCCCGATTTACGCGGGAACTTGTTGCCCAGTTCCATGCCGGCGAAGCCGGCGGCTCGCGCTTCCTCCAGGCAGCGTTCCAGCGGAATGTTGCCGCCGATCTCCAGCATATCGTCATTCGACCAGCCGATTGGGTTTGCCCCGATACGGATCATCTTACTACTCCAGCGTCTTTACCTTCCCCTTGCGGAGGGGGTGAGGGGTTGGCGGCACCAAATCCGCCCTACCGCGAAGCCCTTGACGACCGAAGACCCCACTGTAGCCGCGAAGGCCGCTTCCAGCTCCTTCTGAGGCGCCTCGAACCCGCGCAGGACAACGCCGCGGCACCATGGATCGTTCTTCTCGATCACCCTTTCGATCGCCTGCCATGCCGAAGCCGAAGACTGCGGCTCCAGCTTCCACCAATCCGGCTTGATGTCCAGCGCATAAAGCTCGTTCATCACGCGCGGAACCGTATCGTCGTCGAGCGGCGATCTGCTGGCCGCAAAGATCGACGGATGCGCGGCCAATCGTGATAACGTCCAGTTGTTTGGCGTCCGCGCGCGGCATGGCCAGGTCCTCCAATGACATGCGGCCAGCCCGAGTTTATGCGTGGACTGGCGCAGCCAACGAGACTATGAGATGGCAATATGAAACAGAAATTCTGTTTAATAGTCAATTCGGAATATTTGTTCCGTTCTCGCAATTGGCCCAGGGAGGAGTGACATGCTGCGTTTCGGAGTACTCGGCGCTGGAAGAATTGGCAATGTTCACGCCAGAACGCTGCGTGATTCAGGCCGCGCGCAGGTTGCCTATGTTGCCGACGCGATGGCCGATGCGGCAAATGCGCTCGCC
Source organism: uncultured Alphaproteobacteria bacterium (assembly GCA_963813315.1). Classification (GTDB taxonomy): domain Bacteria; phylum Pseudomonadota; class Alphaproteobacteria; order Rhizobiales; family Rhizobiaceae; genus CAWEYO01. The sequence continues at coordinate 10,239 of CAWEYO010000010.1, forward strand.
GCCCAGGTGGGTGCGAAAACCGGTTCGGTCGACGATGTCATCGCCGCAAGCGATGTCGACGCGATCCTGATAGCGACGCCGACCGACACCCATGCGGACCTGATCGAAAAGGCCGCCAGGGCCGGCAAGATGATCCTGTGCGAAAAGCCGGTCAGCCTATCGGTCGACCGCATCGAGGCGTGCCTGAAGGTGGTGGATGAAGCAGGCGTTCCGCTGATGATCGGCTTCCACCGCCGCTACGACCCGAATTATTCGGCGCTCGAAAAAAGGCTGCGCGCAGGTGAGATCGGCGACATCGAGATCGTCACGATCATCTGTCGCGATCCAGCCCCGCCGCCGGTTTCCTACATAGAACGATCGGGCGGCCTCTATCGCGACATGATGATCCATGATTTCGACATGGCGCGCTTTCTGCTCGGCGAGGATCCGATCACTGTCCATGCGCTCGGCGCGTCGCTGGTCGACCCGGCGATCGGCAAGGCCGGAGACATCGACACCGCCGTGGTCCACATGCAGACGGCATCCGGCAAGATGTGCGTCATCACCAATTCACGCCGTGCCACCTACGGCCACGATCAGCGTATCGAGGTGCATGGATCGCGCGGTATGCTGCGCGCCGGCAACATCCATCTGACGACGCTCGAAAGGGCGGACAGCGCCGGGTTCACGGAGGATCTCATACCGTTCTCGTTCATCGAGCGCTACGCGGATGCCTACCGGATCGAAATCAACGCCTTCCTCACCGCGATCGAGAACGGTGAAGCGCCGCGGGCTTCCGGCCGCGACGGACTGATGGCGCAGAAGCTCGCCGACGCGGCTGCTGAGTCGCTGAAGGCCGGGCAGGCCGTGTCGATAGGCTAGGGTGTGTTGGTATTCAGGTGATGCCGGCCTGCAAATGGCCCCTGAATCTCAACGTACCCAATCATGTGGCAGAATCAGGAACTGAAAGCGGGATGACGGCCGAAAGTGATCCCGCATTGGGAGATTGAAAATGCTCGATCCGTCTTCATTCGACCGTCTTTCGCTGGCGGGCAAGGTCGCCATCGTCACCGGTTCTACGCAGGGGCTCGGAGAGGCTACCGCCCGGCTCTTTGCCGAGCGCGGAGCGGCCGGCCTCGTCGTTACCGGGCGCAGCACCGCAAATGGCGAGCAGGTAAGGGAGGCTCTCGAAGCGAAAGGCGTGAAAACGGTTTTCGTGGCGGCCGATCTGGCCCATACGGCGGACGTGGAAAAAGTTGTCGATGCGGCCGACAAGTCCTTCGGGCGCATCGACATTCTCGTCAATGCGGCCGGATTGACCGACCGCGGCTCGATCTGGGACACGAAACCGGAACTTTTCGACCTGATCTTCGCCGTCAATGTTCGTGCGCCCTTCTTTCTGATGCAGCACACGCTGAAGGTCATGAAGCGCGAGAAGATCGAGGGATCGATCGTCAATATCATATCGATGTCGGGCCATGGCGGGCAGAGCTTCATCACCGCCTACAGTGCCTCGAAGGGCGCCCTGATCACGCTCACCAAGAATGTCGCGAACAGCGTCATGAACCACCGGATACGCGTCAACGGCCTTACCATAGGGTGGATGGATACGCCGGGCGAAGACCGGATCATGAAGACCTATCACGGGGCGCGGGACGGCTGGCTGGCGGAGGCCGAAAGGCAGAGACCGTTCGGCAGGCTTCTGAAGGCCGACGAGGCCGCCCGGGCCGTCGCGTTTCTGGCCAGCGCCGAAAGCGGTCTAATGACCGGGTCAATCATCGATTTCGACCAGCAGGTCATCGGTGCCGGTGATGCGCCGGCGACGCCGCCGCCGGCTTGAATCCTCCGGCGGTCACATTCCCGCAACCCGCTCCTCTCCGCGCCGCCCCGCCACCGCCACGGTCAGCGTCATGGCCAGCGCCATCGTCGCGGCCATGGCGCGGAACCCCTCGAAATTTGCCTCCACGATCTCCAGCAGCACATCCGCGTTCGGCGCGATGGGCGAGAAGACGGAATCGGTGATCGACACGATTTTCGCGCCGCGCGCCCGCGCGGCATTTGTCAGCGTCACGGTCTCGCTGGCGTAAGGGCGTGAAGCTCGTCGCGAGGACCGCATCGCGCTGCGTCACGAAGCTCGTCTGCTCGGCTCCGAATCCGGCCAGCGCATCGACCAGGATGTTGCGCACGCCGAGCTTGCCCATCGCGTAGCTCATATAGGAGGTGATGGGAAAGGAGCGTCTCAGCCCGATCAAGTATATGATCTCGGCCTTCGCCAGGATGTCGACCGCGCGCTCCAGCGCGGCGTGATCGGCCTTGTCGCGCAGTTGGTTGACCGAGCGCAGCGCGGCGTCAAGGAAACCATCCAGTATGAGGCCCGACTTGCTTGTCGATATGCCATGCTCGCGCATCTGGGCCAGCCGCTCGTCATAGTTAAGCACCCGCTCCCTCAGCCGGGACCGGAATACCTCCTGCAATTCCGAAAAGCCCTGATAGCCAAGTGCGCGCGAAAAGCGGACCAGCGCCGAGGGTTGCACCTCGGCATTGCCGGCGATGCTGGCAACCGTGCCGAAGGCGATCTCGTCGGGATTTTCGAGCGCGTAGGCGGCAACCTGCGTCAGCCGCTTGGGGAGCGACTCGCCGCGCTGCGCGATCAGGGCGCGCAGCGCCTGATAGTCCTTCGGGGCATTTGCCAATTCTCCCATGCCATTCACGCTTCCATATTCCGTTCTGCTCATTTTGCTCTTGACGAAGAAAACCAGAAATGGAATAAAAATTCCACATAAAAAACTAAATGTACCATTTGTTCCAAATTCGGAACAGCCGAACCGGCGGGAGGACCAGCCCATGCCCGAAGGGACCGGTCAAGCGGTCGAGCCCCTGCTCGAAGCGCGAGACATCAAGAAGTATTTCGGCGCCATCACGGCGCTGAACGGGGTGAGCTTCCACGTTTCATCGGGCGAGGCTCTCGGAGTCGTAGGCGACAACGGCGCCGGCAAGTCGACCCTGATGAAGATCCTTTCGGGCCTCTACAAGCCGAGCGAGGGATCGCTCTATTTCCAGGGCCAGCCCGTCAAGTTCGATTCGCCGCGCGATGCCCGCCAGATGGGTATCGAGATGGTCTATCAGGACTTCGCGCTAGCCGGAAACATGGCCATCTACGAGAACATCTATCTCGGCCGCGAGCCGGGCAGGAAGTTTGCCGGGCTTACCATCATCGATCGCGAGATGGCTCGGCGGATGGCGAGCGACCATCTCGACAAGCTGAAGATTCATGTGAAGAGCATCGACCAGCAGGTCGAGGGTCTCTCCGGAGGCCAGCGCCAGGCGGTTGCGATCGCACGAGCGACCGCGTTCGACGCCAAGGTCGTGATCATGGACGAGCCCACCGCAGCCCTTGCGATCAAGGAAGTCGGCAAGGTGCTGGACCTGGTGAAGACGCTGAAAGAGCACGGCGTGGCCGTAATCATTATCTCGCATCGCATGGACGATATCTTCTACGCCTGCGACCGCGTCATGGCGCTCTATCAGGGCACCAATTTCGCCGAGGCGCCGCTCGACAAGACGCATCGCAACGAGGTGATCGGCTGGATCATGGGCACCAAGGGCCACACCGAAGCACTCGCCCACGACAAGGTGCATTGAGCCGTGATCAGCAACAATCCCAGGTTAGCCAATTTCCTCGAACATTACGGCATCGTGGTCATTGTTGTCGTGATGATGGTCATTCTCTACTTGTCACGGCCGGACGTTTTCCTGTCGCTCGCCAACCTCACCAACATCATCAAGCAGAACGCGACGCTGGCGCTGCTGGCGCTTGGCATGTTCGTGGTGATCGTGACGGCTGGCATCGACCTTTCGGTCGGCTCGGTCATGGCGCTCGGCATGATGTGCCTGGCGGTAGCGGCCAGGGCCGGCGTTCCGTGGCCGATCGTTATCCTGATCGGCCCGGCGGTGGGTATTGCCTGCGGTCTCGTAAACGGGCTGGGGCTTACTGTCCTGCGCCTGCCGCATCCCTTCATCATGACGCTTGGAACGCTCAACATCGCGCGCGGATTGTCGAGCCTGATCACCAATGGCGCGCCAGTCTCGGGGCTGGGACCGCAGGTACGCTATCTCGGCCAGGCGAACTATGATTTCGGCATCTTCCCACCACCCACCGGCCTGCCGGCGAGCCTGTTCGTGGTGGTCTTCTGCGCTATGACCCTCTGGTTCTTCATGAACCGCACCTCGCTCGGGCGGCACATCTTCGCCATAGGCGGCAATCCGCATGCAGCGCGCGTCTCGGGTATCGATGTCAACCGGGTACTGGTCTATGTCTACGCCATCAGCGGCTTCTTTGCGGGCCTCGCTGGCCTGCTGCTGGCAGGCCGCACCAATTCCGGCTTTCCGCTTGCCGGCCAGAATGCGGAACTTGACGCGATTGCTGCGGTCATCATCGGCGGTGCCTCCTTCTTCGGCGGGCGCGGCACGATCCTCGGCGTGTTGGCCGGCGTCATCATCATGGGGCTCATGCGCAACGGCCTTAACCTCAACAATATCAGTCCGTTCTGGCAGCAGATCCTGATCGGCCTCGTGATCATCGCGGCCGTCTACGTCGATGTCGTACGCAGACGCGCGGCCGTGCGAACCTAGAGCGGTTCCCACTCGACGGAATGGTGAACCGCTCTATCTTTTTGTTTTTACGCAATTCCGGACGGAAAACCGGGTCACTTTTCCTGGAATTGCTCTAGTTTTTCCATTGCGCGCGGCGCTGTCTCCGCGTCGTGCGTAACCTTCAAATGGAGACGAGCATTGTTCCAGGGAGGAACCCGATGAAGAAGATGATTTTGGCAGGCTCGGTTCTGGCGCTCATGACTGGCAGCGCTCTTGCCGACAAATTCCTTGTCGACATGAAGGGCCCGGGCGCCGGCAATCCGTTCTGGGCGGCGGTAGAGGCCGGCGCGATGGAGAAGGGCAAAGAGCTCGGCGTCGAGGTCATGGTCATGTCGCCGCCCACGGAATCCGACGTCGCCGCGCAGATCGCGCAGATCGAGGACATGATCGCCCAAGGCCTCGACGGCATCGCGCTTGCGCCAACCGATCCGAACGCGCTCGCACCGGTCGTCGATGCGGCGAAGGCCAAGAACATCCCGGTGGTGTTCATCGACACCAAGGGCACCAATGAAGGCGTCACCTTCATAGGCACCGACAACGAGGCAGGCGCCAAGCTTGCCGCCGATTTCATCTGCGGCAAAGTCGAGAAGGGCTCCGAGGTCGCAATACTGCAAGGCATCATCACGCAATCGACCGGCCAGGCGCGCGCCAACGGTTCGAAGGCCGGTCTCGAGGCTTGTGGCCTGAAGGTGGTGGCCGAGCAAACCGGCGAGTGGGACCGCGCCAAGGGGCAGGCGGCAATGGAAAACATCCTTACCGGCAACCCCAATATCAAGGCGGTCTTCGCCTCCAACGACAATATGGCCCTCGGCGCCGTCGAAGCGCTGAAGGCCGCCGGCAAACTTGCCGACGTCATGGTCGTCGGTTTCGACGCCAATCCGGATGCGGCCGCCTCGATCCTTGCCGGCGACATGACCGCGTCGGTCGCGCAGGCGCCGAAGAACATGGGGGGCTTCGGCATCCAGGCGCTTGCCGACCTCAAGGCCGGCAAGAAGATCGAGCCGGTGATCGATACCGGCACGCTGGTAGTGGAAAAGAGCAACGCCGAACAGTACAAATAGACGCGGCATCGGAAAGGCGGCCGGAGCGTGATCAACGCTCCTGCCGCTTGCTTTTCCGCTGAATGCTTCGGAACAAGCACATGGACACGATTGGCGTCGGCCTCATCGGCACAGGCTTCATGGGCAAGTGCCATGCGATTGCATGGAATGCGGTGAAAGCCGTTTTCGGTGACGTGCCGGCAGTAAGGCTCGCCCATCTCGGCGAGGTGAGCGACGAGCTTGCCAGCCTGAAGGCCGCCGAATTCGGGTTCGCCAGATCGTCAGGCGACTGGCGCAGCGTTATTGCCGACCGGCAGGTCGATGTCGTTTCGATCACTGCGCCCAACAAGTTCCATGCCGAAATGGCGATTGCGGCACTCGAGGCCGGAAAGCATGTCTGGTGCGAAAAGCCAATGGCTCCGAAATTGGCGGAGGCCGAGGCGATGCTCGAAGCTCAGCGTCGCTCCGGCAAGGTGGCGGTGCTCGGCTACAACTACATCCAGAATCCCACGATCCGCCATGTCAGGAAGCTGCTCGACGAAGGAGTGATCGGCGCCGTGAACCACGTCCGCGTCGAGATGGACGAGGATTTCATGGCCGATCCCGCCGCCCTGTTCCAACAGCGGCACGAAGCGTCCAACGGTTGGGGCGCGCTCGACGATTTCGGCGTGCATCCGCTATCGCTGATCCTAACCCTGTTCGGCGGCGTCTCGCGGGTCATGTGCGACATGGCAAAGCCATATCCGACGCGCAAGACCGGCAGCGGCGAGCGGGAGGTCGAAGTCTACGACATCGCCACCGTCCTCATCAGGCTGGAGAACGGCGCTTCCGGATCGATCGCGCTCAGCCGCAGCGCCTGGGGGCGTAAAGGTCGCATCGCTATGCAGATTGTCGGAGCGAAGGGCTCCATCCTCTACGACCAGGAGCGGATGAACGAGTTCCAGCTCTATGTGACGGCCGATCGCGCGAGCGAGCAGGGCTTCCGCACCGTGCTTGCGGCGCCGCATCACAAGCCCTACGACCGCTTCCTGCCGGCTCCCGGCCATGGCCTTGGTTTCAACGACTTGAAGATCATCGAATGCCGCCAGTTGATCGGGCGCATGCGCGGCGAGGAAACCGTCGCCATCGACTTTGAGGAAGGCATAAGGATCGAACGCACGATCACCGCCATGGCGCGTTCATTCCAGGAAGGCCGCTGGGTCGAGATTGGCTGACTGGGGGAAATTGCAAACTCACTTGCGGAGCCGCACGCCGGCACCGCCGCCGTTCTCTGCGACAAATTCGACGCCGGCGACCTCAAGGGCAGCCCGGATGGCAGAGATGGAATGCCCCGGCGCAGTCGCTTCAGTCTCTACTCGCGTCACTGTGTTTCTGTGAACACCTGATCGTTCCGCAAGATCGCGAACTGTCCAATTCAGGAGCCCACGCGCCGCTCGTATTTGTGCACTTGTCACCATGAATAATCTCTGTATAGTGCGATTGTCACCATTGTTGTGCAAATAGCACATCGAACGGAGAACTACCAGATAAACACTGCTGTTGCGGCGGCTGGCGGAGCCAATGCATGTCGCCCAAAAGTGCGCAGCGGTTTTGGGATAACGACATGTACAAAAACAATAGCCTAAAGCGCGTCGCATGAGGCCGTTTCGCCGCGTCGCGCTTTAGGCCGGTATGTCACCTGCAAATTCACTTGCGGAGACGCACCCCGACACCGCCACCGTTCTGTGCGATAAATTCGACGCCTGCGGCTTCAAGAGCGGCACGGATGTCAACCAGGGTTCGGTCATATGGCGTTCGGTTGCCACGCTCAAAATCGGCGAGCGTCTTCGTCGCAACTTTGCAAGCGGTCGCGAGCTGGGCTTGGGACCAGTCTAGCAGCGCGCGCGCTGCCCGACATTGCGCGGGCGACAGTTCCATTTTTTAGGAAACCTTACCGAAAATAGGTTGACTTTTTTAAGTAACGTTACACAAAATCGGTATCGCACAACGCGAACCAAGGAGCAACTCATGCCGAACAGTGCTGTTCCGGCGGCAGGCGAAGCTATGCCTGCAAGCCGCCACGATCTTGTTTCCAACCTGGAGGGTGCAATCGCCGTGTTGAGCGGATTGAACGACGCGATCAGCCAGCTGAGTGAGCGCGATGACCATAGCCAGCGCCGCCTTGGGGCGATCCATGCCGTTTCATGGCCGTTGCTCGTCGAACTGAAAGCCGCGCGAGACACCGTAATGGCGCTCTACGACTTGCATCTTGAAGACGAGGGGGCTGGCAACTGTCCGGTCACACCGAAGTGACCCCGCTGGCCGGCAATGCGCATTGACCGGTTTCTGCAACCCGTGCTCAATCGGCGCGCGCTTGACCGGATGGGAGGCTTGATTGAGAAAATTGCTGCTCAGCGCGGCGTGGCTGTTGATGCTTTGTCTTCACGCGGCAGCCAATCCCGATCCTGCAAGATGGGACGAGGTGCTGAAGGAAGCGAGGGGCGAAACCGTCTATTTCAACGCCTGGGGCGGGGATGAAAACATCAACGCCTATCTGGAATGGGCGGGCGGCGAGCTCGAAAAGCGCTACGGCGTCAAGGTCGTTCACGTAAAACTCGACGACACCGCCAATGCCGTCGCCAAGGTGGTGGCCGAGAAAGCAGCACGAAGGGATGAGGGCGGCACGGTCGACCTGATCTGGATCAACGGAGAAAATTTCTCGTCGATGAAGCGGCAGGCGCTGCTGTTCTCGCCGGGATGGGCCGACAAGCTGCCAAACTGGAAATTCGTCGATTTCGAGAGCAAGCCGACCATTCGCACTGATTTCAGCATTCCCGTCGACGGATTGGAAAGCCCTTGGGGGATGGCGAAGCTGGTGTTCTTCTACGACCAGGCCAGGACGGATGCCGCCAGCGTGCCGAAATCGGCAAGGGAATTGCTCGATTGGGCGAAGGCTAATCCGGGCCGCTTTTCGTATCCGCAGCCACCGGACTTCGCCGGTCTGTCGTTCCTCAAGCAGGTTTTGTCCGAACTCGCCGCGGACCGCGCCGTCCTTCAGACACCCGTGGACCAGGTCACCTTCGATGAAGTTGCCGCGCCACTGTTCGACTATCTGGACGAACTCAATCCCCTGCTATGGCGCGGCGGCAAGGCGTTTCCGCAGAACTATCCGGCGATGAAGCAGCTGCTCGGCGACAGCGAGGTGGACATTATCTTCGCGTTCAATCCGGTGGAAGCCTCGAGCGCCATCGCCAATGGCGAGCTGCCGGATACAGTGCGTTCATTTGCGTTTCCCGGCGGGACACTGGCAAATACTCATTTTGTGGCGATCCCATACAACGCCGTGGCGAAGGCAGGCGCATTGGTGCTCGCAAACTTCCTGATCTCGCCGGAGGCGCAGGCTCGCAAGCAGGATCCGGCAATCTGGGGCGACCCTACGGTGCTGGCGCTGTCGAAGCTCCCGGCGGGCGACAGGGCCCGCTTCGAGAAGCTCGAGCTTGGCATCGCCACGCTCAAGCCGGACGAACTCGGTCCCGCGATCGAGGAGCCGCATCCAAGCTGGACGGAACGGCTGGAGGCCGAGTGGAAGCGGCGGTATGGGGCGGCAAACTGACGTCTTGCCCGGTCTTCGAACGGGGCGCGATTTCGCGCTCCCCTCTGTCCTGAGCGCTATCGAAGCGCCGGAGAGGCCCGCACACTACGGGGCGTGGGCTGGCCGGCATCCAATCCGCACCCGGCCATGCTGACGCGCCTCGGCCCGCCGCTGGCGGTCGCGCTGCTCGCTGGCCCGATTCTGATCGGCCTTGCCGGCACGCTGCTGCCAGCATTCGGCTATCTGCCGGCTCTCGGCGGCGTGGAGTTCACGCTCGCTCCCATGCGCGAGTTGCTGGCGCAGCCAGGCATTCTGTCATCCACGCTGTTGAGCCTCGCATCGGGCGTCGCAACGACAGCGGTATCGCTGGCGGTCGTGATGCTCTTTATCGCGGGTTGGTCCGGCACCCGGATATTCACCCGTGTTCAGCATCTGATCTCGCCGCTTCTGTCGGTGCCGCATGCGGCAGCGGCATTCGGCCTCGCGTTCCTCATCGCACCTTCCGGCATGATCGCGCGGATGATCTCGCCGGAACTCACCGGCTGGCTTCGCCCTCCGGACCTGCTGATTGTCAACGATCCGTTGGGTCTGTCGATGATGGCCGGCCTGATCGTCAAGGAAATCCCGTTCCTGCTTTTGATCGCACTCGCTGCGCTGCCGCAAGTGGATGTCGCCCATACCCGCGCGCTTGGCGCCTCGCTCGGCTACGGCCGCACGTCGGGCTTCCTGTTCGGCATCTGGCCTCCACTCTATCGCCAGATCCGTCTCGCGGTTTTCGCAGTCATCGCCTTTGCGGCGTCCGTCGTCGATGTCGCGGCGATCCTAGGCCCAACCGCCCCCGAGCCACTCGCCGTCAGGCTGGTCGAGTGGATGCAGGACCCCGACCTCTCGACGCGCTTTCTCGGCGCGGCAGGTGCCATCCTGCAACTTCTGGTAACGGCGGCGGCCCTTCTGGTGTGGATCATGTTCGAGCGGCTGGGTGCGGCTCTTCGCGATCATGCCTCTACCGCCGGCCTGCGCTTTAGCCGTGACGCGTGGCTGCGCGGGACCGCGCTTGCCGCGATGCTGGCCGCCGCCGTCGCCACCTTTGCCGGCCTGGCGGCGCTGACGTTATGGTCCTTTGCCGGACTCTGGCAATTCCCCGACGCGCTACCTGAGACACTCACCCTCAACACATGGCTGAAGGTTGCGCCGCGTATCGCTGCCCCATTCCGCACGACGCTGATCGTGGCGACGCTTTCGACGGTCCTGGCCGTCGCGCTTACCATTCTTTGGCTCGTCCGCGAGAGCGAGACCGCGCGAACCGGACCGCAGCGCGCAACGTTCTTCGTCTACCTGCCGCTGATCGTGCCTCAGGTGACGTTTCTGTTCGGGCTGCAGCTTCTTTTCGTCGTGACAGGCACCGTTGCCAGCATTGCGGCGCTGGTCTTCGCGCATCTCATTTTCGTGATGCCCTACGTCTTCCTGTCGCTTTCCGATCCGTGGCGCGCCTACGACCGCCGCTACGAGGCAATTTCCGCTGGTCTCGGAAAGAAACGCCGGGCGACGCTCTTTCGCATCCGCCTGCCGATGCTGATGCGCGCGATCCTCACGGCGGCCGCCGTCGGTTTCGCCGTTTCGATCGGCCAGTACCTCCCGACCGTGCTGATCGGCGCCGGCCGGCTCGATACGATCACCACCGAAGCCGTCGCGCTCGCATCGGGCGGCAACCGGCGCGTCATTGGAGTTTATGCCTTTCTCCAGATGCTCCTTCCTGCAGCTGGCTTTCTGGTTGCAACGCTCCTGCCGGCGCTGATATTCCGGCACCGGCGCGCGATGCGCGCGTGAGCCAGCCAGCAGGAAGAATGACGGACAAGGGCCTCTACCTCGACAGGGTATCGATTGCGCTGAACGGCCGCGAGCTGCTCACCCTGACGCATCACGTCGCGCCAGGCGTGGTGCTGACCGTCATGGGGCCGTCCGGTTCCGGCAAGTCGACGCTGCTCGCCTATGTCGGCGGCTTTCTCGACCCGATGTTCCACGCCACCGGAAATGTCTTTGTCGATGGCACCGAGCTTACCGCGCTGCCTGCGGAGGAACGCCATGCCGGCATCCTGTTTCAGGATCCGCTGCTGTTTCCGCACATGTCGGTGGCGGGCAATCTTGTGTTCGCGATCGCGCCCGGCGTGAAAGGGAAGGCAGCGCGCCTCGCGTTGGCATGCGCCATGCTGAAAGGGGTCGGCCTTGAGGGCATGGGCGACCGCGATCCCGACACGCTGTCGGGCGGGCAAAAGGCGCGCGTGGCGCTCGCCCGCGTGCTGTTGTCCTCGCCGCGCGCATTGCTGCTCGACGAACCCTTCTCTAAGCTCGACCAGGGGCTGCGGCAGCAAATGCGCAAGCTCGTATTCGCCAAGGCCCGTGACGCTGGGCTGCCCGTCATCCTTGTGACGCATGACGAGGCCGACGCCACGGCGGCCGCCGGACCTGTCGTCCGCATCGGTGAATGACGTTGGCAAGCTTACCGGACCTGCCCATCACCGCTGTCATCCCGGCGCTCGCCAAAGTACTTGCGGGCGCCGGCAGCGCGGTCCTTGTAGCGCCGCCTGGCGCCGGCAAGACTACACTTGTTCCGCTGGCCCTCCTCGACGCACCCTGGCTTGGCAATGGCCGCATTGTACTCCTCGAACCACGGCGGCTCGCGGCCCGCGCCGCCGCGCGCCGCATGGCGTCACTGCTTGGCGAGGAGCCGGGCGGCACGGTCGGCTACGCGATGCGCATGGAGAACCGCATCTCGGCCAAAACACGGATCCTCGTCGTCACCGAGGGCGTCTTGTCGCGGATGATCCTCGACGATCCGGAACTCAAGGGCGTTTCGGCGGTCATTTTCGACGAATTCCACGAGCGTTCGCTCGACGGCGATTTCGGCCTTGCGCTGGCGCTCGACGTGCAGGGCGCGTTGAGACCGGACCTCCGGCTTCTGGTCATGTCGGCCACGCTCGACGGCGCGCGGGTGGCGGAGCTGCTCGGCCGGGCGCCGGTCGTGCGAAGCGAAGGGCGAAGCTTCCCGGTGGACATCCGCTACGAGGAGCGGCCAGCGGGAATGCCGATCGAGGAGGCAACGGCAAAGGCAATCCGCAACGCACTGGCGGATGAGCCCGGCAGCGTGCTTGCATTCTTGCCGGGCCAGCGGGAAATCGAGCGCACCGCCGCGGAGCTGGAAGGCCGGGTGGGGAACGATGCCGATATCGTGCCGCTCTATGGAATGCTCGACGCAAGGGCTCAGGACGCAGCCATCCGGCCGGCGCCCGAAGGGCGGCGCAAGGTCGTGCTGGCAACCTCGATCGCGGAGACCTCCATCACCATCGATGGCGTGCGCGTGGTGGTCGACTCCGGACTTTCGCGCCTGCCGAAATTCGAGCCCGCCACCGGTCTTACGCGCCTGGAAACGGTGCGCGTCTCGCGCGCCTCCGCAGATCAGCGCGCCGGCCGCGCCGGACGTACCCAACCCGGCGTCGCAATACGCCTGTGGCGCGCCGAGCAGACGGCCGCGTTGCCGGCCTTCACGCCGCCGGAGATCCTCGAAGCCGACCTGTCGGGATTGGTGCTCGACTGCGCTGCCTTCGGCGTGGCCGATCCCGCATCGCTTGCCTTTCTCGACGCGCCGCCGGCGCCGGCCCTTGCCGAGGCCAGGGCTCTGCTCGCGGAGCTGGATGCCCTTACCGCCGACGGAAGGCTGACCGAGGGCGGCAAAGCCATGCTCAGCCTCGCGCTGCCCGTTCGTCTTGCCCACATGGTCGCCGAAGCCGCCAGGAATGGCAACGCGAGCGAAGCGGCGACGCTTGCCGTGCTGTTGACCGAGCGCGGCCTCGGGGGCGACAGCATCGATCTCGAGCGGCGGCTTTCACGCTTTCGTGGCGAGAAATCGCCGCGCGCGATTGCGGCGCGGCAACTCGCGCAACGGCTGGTGCGGTCCTTGCCCTTCCCCTCAAGGGGTGGGTCGATGCGCAGCGCCGGCGCGCTGCTTCTTTTTGCCTGGCCGGATCGCGTGGCGAAGGCGCGCGGCGAGCGCGGGCGGTTCGTGCTCGCCAACGGCCGGGGCGCGGTGATTGATGAGGCCGATCCACTGGCCGCTGCGCCCTTCCTTGTCGTGACCGACCTGCAGGGAAAGGCACAAAATGCGCGCATCGCGTCGGCCGCTCCTGTCACGGAGGAGGATATCCGCACCACTCTCGCCAGCCATCTTCAGCGGCGTACCGAAACCACGTTCGATGTGCAAAAGCGAGCGGTGCGGGCACGCGAGACCGTCCGGCTTGGCGCCATTGTCCTTTCCGAGCGTATGCTGCCGGCGCCCTCGGGAGCGGATGCGGATCGCGCCATCCTCGACGCGCTGCGCCAGCACGGCCTCGCTTTGATGTCCTGGAGCGGGGAAGCCGCGACGCTGCGCCAGCGCCTGTCATGGCTCAATCGCGGGCTGGGAGCGCCGTGGCCCGATGTCTCCGACGAGGCTCTGGCCGGCGGGCTGGACGACTGGCTGCTGCCCTTTCTCTCAGGCGAGGCGTCGCTCGCACGGATCGACGGAAATGTGCTGCGGGATGGCCTGATGTCGCTGGTGCCGCATGAATTGCAGCGGAAGATCGCAACGCTCGCGCCGACTCATTTCGAGGCGCCGTCAGGCAGCCATGTGCCGATCCGCTACGATGGCGAATGGCCGGTGCTTTCGATTCGCGTGCAGGAACTTTTCGGCCTCGACCGCCACCCTGCGATCGCCGGCGGTGCCGCGCCTCTGACGCTCGAACTGTTGTCTCCGGCCCACCGGCCGATCCAGACAACGCGCGACCTGCCTGGCTTCTGGCGCGGCTCCTGGGCGGATGTCCGCTCCGAAATGCGCGGCCGCTACCCCAAACATGTCTGGCCGGACGATCCTCTGTCCGCGGCGGCGACCAGCCGGGCTAGAGCAAGACGAGGTTAGGTACGGTCAATTCTGTTTCTCGGGCGCCCGCCATCCGGAAACCCTGCCGTTGGTTTGCCTCCGGCAAACCAACAACCAGACAAAACCTAGTCTCATCTTGCTCTAAACCCCGCGTCAAATAGCGCTTGGCGCGGCGCCCGGGGCCCGGCGCATAACCTTGTCATGCAGGAATTTCGAATGCACGACCACCGGCAAAGCCACAGGCTTCGCCTTAACACGCTCATCAAGCTGCGATGGCTGGCCATTATCGGCCAGAGTGCGGCGGTCCTTTTCGTCGCCTACTGGCTCGAATTTCCGCTTCCGGTCAGCATATGCTTTGCGCTGATCGCGCTATCGGCGTGGCTCAACCTGTTTCTTGCATTCCGCTATCCCGCCGCCCACCGGCTGCGGCCCTTCGCGGCACTCGGGATCATGATCTTCGACGCGATCCAGCTTGCCGGCCTGTTGTTTCTCACCGGCGGCCTTACCAACCCGTTCTCGCTGCTGATGACTGTGCCGGTTGTCATTTCGGCCACGTCGCTTCCGCTCCGAATGACCATCCTTCTCGGCGCGCTGGTGGTCTCGATGGCCACCGCCCTCGTCTTCTATCATCTGCCGCTGCCGTGGTTTCCCGGCGTCGAGCTTCCTATGCCCTTTGTGTATGTCTCGGGCGTGTGGGTGGCCGTGGTGTCGAGCATCGCTTTCACAGGCATCTATGCGTGGCGCGTCGCCGAGGAGGCGCGGATGCTTGCCAACGCGCTCGCCGCCACCGAGCTCGTCTTGCAGCGCGAGCAGCACCTTTCGGCCCTCGACGGTCTGGCCGCCGCGGCCGCGCACGAACTCGGCACGCCGCTCGCCACCATTGTGCTTGTCGCCAAGGAGATGCAGCACGAACTCGTTGACGATCCTCGCTGGCATGAGGACGTGACATTGCTGCGCACGCAAAGCGAGCGATGCCGGGATATCCTGAAGCGCCTTACCAGTCTTTCGACCGAGAGCGAGGAGCATCTTGCGCAACTGCCGCTTACCTCGCTCATCGAGGAGGTGATCGCGCCTCACCGCGATTTCGGCATCTCGATCAAGCTGGAGCCCGGCGAGCGCAGCGGCCCCGAGCCCGTCGGGCGGCGCAATCCCGGCGTCATCTACGGGCTTGGCAACCTCGTCGAGAATGCGGTCGATTTCGCGCGTGAATCGGTGACGGTCCGCTGGCGCTGGAACGAAAGCAATGTCGCACTCGACGTCACCGACGATGGCCCCGGCTTTCCGCCCGAAATCATCGACCGGATTGGCGAACCCTACATGTCGACCAGGCAAGGGAGCGAACCCGGCGGCGGGCTGGGCCTTGGGCTCTTCATCGCCAAGACCCTGCTCGAGCGATCGGGCGCGACACTGTCCTTCCGCAACGCAATGGAACCTGGCAAGGGCGCCATGGTTCAGGTGTTCTGGCCGCGCGAGGTTTTCCTTCAGCCGCGAACAGGCTCGGAGCCGCTCTTCGACAGGGCATAGGGTGTTTGGGGATTCAGGTCAGGCCGGCATCACCTGAATCCCGACACACCTAAAGCAAGTGGAACTATTTGCTTGATTGGCCTATTGGATTGCACAGAATCGAGAAGCAGCGGGCGAATGCGATGGCCGGAGAAGACGAGACCAATGCCAGCGAAATGGGCGAGGACACGACGCTCCTGATCGTGGACGACGACAAGCCCTTCCTGACCCGGGTCGCGCGCGCGATGGAAGGCCGCGGCTTTCAGGTGGAAACGGCCGAAAGCGTCGAGGAAGCCGTCGCCAAGGCCCGCGAAAAGCCGCCGGCCTTTGCGGTCGTGGACATGCGGCTTGGCGATGGCAACGGGCTCGACGTGGTCAAGGCAATTCGCGAGAAGCGTGACGATTGCCGCACCATCATTCTCACGGGCTACGGCAATATCGCCACGGCGGTCACCGCGGTGAAGCTCGGCGCAATCGACTATTTGTCGAAACCCGCCGATGCCGACGAGATCTATGCCGCGCTGACCCGCACGACCGGCCAAAGGGCGGCACCTCCCGAGAACCCGATGTCGGCGGATCGCGTGCGGTGGGAGCACATCCAGCGCGTCTACGAAATGTGCGACCGCAACGTCTCGGAGACCGCCCGCCGGCTCAACATGCATCGCCGCACGCTGCAGCGTATTCTCGCCAAGCGCGCGCCTCGCTAGGGCGCGTCGCCATTTTCAGCCACGCTATTCGCTCTCGCCTTCAAGTGCCGGAACCGCCACGCCTGCCAACTCGGCCGCCAACAGGCGGGCGGCACCCGCCCGCGCGATTCTGAGCATCAACGCCTTGCGTGTCGCGGCTGGTAGCCGGTGTTCCGGCGCCTCACGCAGAATTTCCGCGCCATAGCCGTCAGAGAGTATGAACCCGCATTCCTGCGGAAAAATACCCGCCGGCACTTCAGGATGCGTGGCGAAGAAGAACCGGTCTGAATGCAGCCGGTAGTCCGGCCATTTGCGGTCGACGCGATAGTCCTCGACGGAAGACTTGATTTCGATGATCCAGATGTCGCCTTGCCGGGTCAGGGCGACCAGATCGGCGCGTCGTCCGGTGGCAAGCGACAGTTCGGGCAGCACGTGTGCTCCCATCTGGATCAGCAGGCGCTGCACGCCTCGCCGGATGACCATGGCGCGCTCTGATTGCCTGCCGTCAACCAACGGATTGGACAGAATCGGAGAAATGATCGGCATTGCCGGACCATGCCACCAATTCACTGCTCCATCAAATCGATGCGTCTCGGCCGCCATGTTTCGCAGTTTTGCCGGGCGTGCCGGCAATGTCTTCAAGGATCGGACAATCCGGCCGCTCATCGCCATGGCAAGCCTGGATAAGCTTCTGCAGCGTTGTCCGCATGGCCTCGAGTTCGCCGATCTTCAGAGTGATCGCCGCGACGTGCGCCGAAGCGATTTCCCTGACGTCGTGGCTGGCCCTGCCGCGGTCCTGATAGAGCGCCATCAACTGGCGGCAATCGTCGATCGAGAAGCCGTGTGCGCGTGCGCGGCGGAGAAACGACAGTCTGTGGATGTCGTCTTGAGAATAGTGGCGATAGCCGTTCGAGGCGCGAAGCGGGCTGATCAGCCCGATGTCTTCGTAGTAGCGGATGGTCTTGGCCGGCAGTCCCGAAAGGCGCGCGGCTTCACCGACATTCATGGGAAACTCCCTGTTCCTGCAACAACAGATGGTGATTGACCGCCACCCGGACAATCAGCACCGGGGCTGAATTCTGTTGCCGAAATGCCATAGCCGCCTCGCTAACCGCAGGCGGCGCGCCGAACCGCGATGCTGGCGCTTGGCAAGCAAAAGAAATGCGACCTATGAATATTAACCAAGTCGCCGCGAATCGAGCGGCAGGTTGCATAGGCGGGGATAAACCGGACTCCATGATGCGGATCAGAACAATCGCGGTTGCTGCGGGACTGGCCCTGACGGCCGCGCTTGCCGCATGCAGCACTGACGGCGCGCTTCGGTTTTTTTCCAACGACTACGGCTCAAGGACCGACTCCGGCTACTATGTTCCCGCGATCCCGATCTACAAGGTGGACCGCAAATACCATCGCCAGATGGTCCGATTCGAGACCCGCGAGAAGCCTGGAACGATCATCGTCGACACCGGCGAAAAGCACCTCTATTTCGTGATGGGAGACGGCACGGCGATGCGCTACGGCATCGGCGTCGGCCGCGAAGGATTCGAGTGGAAGGGCACCGCCCGCATCGGGATGAAGCGCGAATGGCCGGTCTGGACACCCCCCGCCGCCATGATCAGACGCCAGCCGGAGCTTGCAAGATTTGCCGGCGGGATGAACCCGGGCGTTCGCAACGCGCTCGGCGCGCGCGCCCTCTATCTCTACAACAAGGGCGGAGATTCCGGTTACCGGCTGCACGGCACGCCCGAATGGGCGTCGATCGGCAAGGCCATGTCTTCGGGCTGCATCCGGCTGATCAATCAGGACATTATCGATCTCTACAACCGCGCGGAAATCGGCGCGAAGGTGATCGTCAGGTAGTTTAGGCGAGCCGTCTCGGCAACAAGGACGTCGCAGCAGGAAACCGGGCCCAAAACCCGGTTTTTTGCTTTGTTACCTTGGGGGCGTCGGATTTTTCCCGAAACCGGTTCCCACTTTTGGGTACGATGCTTAGACGGCGACCTGCTCGACCTGCTGCACCTCGGGAACAAAATGGCGGAGCAGGTTCTGGATGCCGTGCTTCAGCGTGGCGGTCGAAGACGGACAACCGGCACAGGCCCCCTTCATGTACAGGAACACCGTGCCATTCTCATAGCCACGGAAGGTGATGTCGCCACCGTCCTGCGCCACCGCCGGGCGCACACGCGTATCGAGCAGTTCCTTGATCGTCTGTACGATCTCCTCGTCAGCCTTGTCATAGAATTCGGCGGTCCTGTCGCCGTCGTCGGCCGCCGCCTGGGCCCCGCTGCCCATCACCGGCAAGCCGGACATGAAATGTTCCATGATCGTGCCCAGGATCGCCGGCTTGAGATGCTGCCAGTCGGGGCCATCCTTCGTTACCGTGACAAAATCAAAGCCGAAGAAGACGCCGGTCACGCCGGATATATCAAACAACCGGCCCGCAAGCGGTGAAGAGGCGCGTGCCGTTTCCGCATCCCGAAAGTCCGCGGTACCGGAGGGCAGAACCTCCTTCCCGGGCAGGAACTTGAGGGTCGCCGGATTGGGCGTTGCCTCCGTCTGAATGAACATCGATGCTACTCCGTGCCCGCCGGGCGGGCGTTGTGTGGAATAATTCTAAACTAAATAGGTCGATGCACGGCTCCGATCAAGCGAAACGCGCCGTGTTCGAGGCGGACGCCGTGAAATGTTTTGCTACGCCAGGCTCTCAATGTCCTCGTCGGACAGGTTCTGCGGCACGACGGTGACGGGAATGGGGAAGGCCGCCGCTTTGCCGGCAATCGAGGCCACCAGCGGGCCTGGCCCCTCCTTGCCTGCACCGGCCGCGAGCACCAGTATGGCGATATCCTGGTCTTCTTCGATCAGCTTGTGGATCTCGTCGGCCGGATTTCCCTCGCGCACCACAAGCTCGGGCTCGATGCCCAGTTGTTCCCGCACCTTTACCGCATAGGCGTCCAGCGCGAAATTCGCATTCGCGGTGGCTTCCTCACGCATGATCTTTTCCACCCCCAGCCAATGCTGGAAATCGCCCGGCTCGATCACATAGAGCAGCACCAGGACGCCGTTCGTGGCCATGGCGCGGCGGGAAGCGTAGGCGACCGCGCGTTCGCATTCCGGCGTATCGTCTATGATCGCCAGGAACTTGCGCCGATGGCCGGCCTCCCGGCTGAGTCGTTTTGAGACCATGCAATGTCACCACTCGAATAATATTTCGGCAATCTGCCATCGCGGAGCACGGCGAGCAAGCGGCCGCACTGCCGCATCAAAGACTTAGTGCATGATCCCGAAAAGTGCGTAGCGGTTTTCGGAAAAGATCATGCGAAATCAAAGAACTAGAGCGCAGCGACGACTCCGATTGAAATCATCGCGCTCTGGAGCATCGGACCCGAAAGTGGGAATCGGTTTCGGGAAAAATCCGATGCTCTAACAAAGAGATAGAGCGTCAGCGCTGCGTCTGCCGCTCTGGAGGCCGCGCTCATGATCAGCCGTTCAGCAGACCGACGATGTTGCGCACGTCTCGCATCGTTGCTTCTGCAAGGGCACTGGCACGCTCGCCGCCATCGCGCAGAACGCTGTCGACATAGACCGTGTCCTGCGAGATGCGGCGCATTTCGCCGGCGACAGGCGCAAGCTTCTCGACCGCCAGGTCGGCGAGCGCAGGCTTGAAGACCGAGAACTGCTGGCCGCCGAAGTCGGCGAGCACCTTTTCCTTGCTCGTCCCGGCAAGTGCGGCGTAGAGCACGACGAGGTTCTCCGCTTCCGGCCTGTTCTTCAACCCCTCAACCTCGCCCGGAAGCGCGTCGGGATCGGTTTTTGCTTTCCGGATCTTCTTCGAGATCGTTTCGGCATCATCGGTCAGGTTGATCCGCGAGAGATCCGAAGGATCGGACTTCGACATTTTCTTCAGCCCGTCCCGCAAGGACATGACCCGCGGCGCGGGCCCTTCGATCAGGGGCTCGGTCAGGGGGAAGAAGCCGTTGACTTTCTCCTCGCCCATGACCATCTCCACGCCCACGCCAAGCTCGGCGATGCGCTCGGAGAAATCGTTGTTGAATTTCTGGGCGATGTCGCGCGTCAGTTCGAGATGCTGCTTCTGATCGTCGCCGACCGGAACATGCGTGGCTCGATAGGCAAGAATGTCGGCAGCCATCAGCGTCGGATAGGCAAACAGCCCGACCGATGCGTTCTCCCGATCCTTGCCAGCCTTCTCCTTGAACTGCGTCATCCGCGACAGCCATCCCATGCGCGCCACGCAGTTGAACACCCAGGCAAGCTCGGCATGCTGCATCACGCGGCTCTGATTGAAGACGATATGCTTCCTGGGATCGATGCCGGCCGCAAGAAAGGCCGCCGTGACCTCCCGTGTCGCCCTGATGAGCTCGGCCGGCTCCTGCCACATGGTGATCGCGTGAAGGTCGACCACGCAGTAGATGCAGTCATGGCTTTCCTGGAGCTGGACGAAACGGCGGATCGCGCCGAGATAGTTGCCGAGGTGGAGGTTGCCGGTTGGCTGGACGCCGGAAAAGACAAGCGGCTTGAAGGCGGTCATGATTGTCCTCGTGGCTTGTGGAGGGCCGTTTCGCGCGCGGCGAAATTCGAAGCGGCTTATGAACGAGGGCCGTGCCGGGATCAAGGGCCATTACGGGCGGAATGGTCAGGAGCACCTTGTTGACGGTTCCGAGATCGAGGACGGTCAATCGGTTCGATTGCCGCCTCCGCGGCGGATGCTGCGTCGGAGCATGCCTATATCCGCCGCGCCGATGCCGAAAGCAACGGCAAAATAGGTCGCGGTCGCCCCACCGATGAGCACGGCGAGAGCAGCCGCCTGCACCGGAAGCGCAGCCTCCTCAGCCAGATAGGGCGAAAGCCAGCCGGCGGCGAAATGGATGGCGGCGCCCATCGCGACGGAGGAGAGCACAAGGCGCGGAATACGCCGCATCAGCGCGGCGTCGCGGCCCCAGTGTCCGCGCTGGATCAGCACGCCGAGCAACAGCGCCGCATTCACCCAGCCTGCGGCCGCCGATGCGATGGCAATGCCCTGCGCGCCCAGCCGGGGAAACAGCGATAGCGCCAGTGAAACGTTCACGGCCACCGAGATCGCGGCGAACACCATCGGCGTTCGCGTATCCTCCCGCGCAAAATAGCCGGGCGTGAACGCCTTGATCAGGACGAAGGCGGGCAGTCCGAGCCCGAATATCGCCAGGATAGCCGACACGACCGGCGTGCTGTTCGTGGCGGCGAAGGCGCCGCGTTCGTAGAGAACGCGCACGATCGGCTCTGACATGACGAAGAGCGCGACGGCGGCGGGCAGGGTAAGAAAGAGCGTAAATTCGACCGAACGGTTCTGAAGGTTCGCCGCTTCGTTTACGTTTCCCGCCTTCAGGGCGCGCGCCAATTCCGGCAGAAGGACGATCGCGACGGCAATTCCCACCACGCCGAGCGGCAACTGGTAGATCCGGTCGGCATAGGCGAGCGACGATACCGCGCTGTCCTGACCGGATGCGATCGCCGTGCCGATCAGCTGGTTGATCTGCGTGATGCCGCCGGTGATCGCGGCCGGAAAGGCCAGCACAAGCAGGCGTTTGACGTTCGGCGTCAAGCGGGGCCTGCGAAAACCGATGGAGATGCCGGCCGCTCGGACGGCGATCCAGACAATCGCCAGTTGCACCAGGCCGGCTGCGAGCACGCCCCAGGCCAGCGCGTGGCCGACGGCCAGTCCATCGCTGCCTGCATACCAGGCATAGGCGAGAACGGCGATCAGGATGACGTTCAAGAACACCGGCGCGATCGCCGCGGCGAAATAGCGGCGCAGCGAATTCAGCATTCCGCTCATCATGGCGGCGAGCGACATGCACACAAGGTAGGGAAACATGACCGTGGCAAGGGCAACTGTCAGATCGAATTTCTGCGGATTGTCAGTGAAGCCGGGCGCCACGATCGTCGACACGAGCAGTGGCATCGACAGTTCCATCAGGATCGTGAGAAAAACGAGGACCGTGAAGAGGACGCCAAACACCTCTTCCGAAAATCGCCTGGCGCCGTCGATACCGCCGGCTTCGATCTCCTTCGCAAACAGCGGCACGAAGGCGGCGTTGAAAGCGCCCTCTGCGAAGAGGCGGCGAAACGTGTTGGGGAACTGAAACGCCGCGTTGAAGGCATCCGCGATCGGCCCGGTGCCAAGGGCCGCAGCCATCAACATCTCGCGCGCGAAGCCGAGAATGCGGCTCATCAGCGTGCCGGAAGCAACCGTGGCGAATTTCTTGACAAGACTCATGATGCTGGACGCTGCCTTCCCGGCGCGGACGATGCAAGTGCGCGACTTGAGCGAAAAGGCACGGGCCGCGCTGATCTTCGGTTCGGAGTTATCGCTTAGAGCACGTTCGGCGACGGTCGTACCGGTGGTACGGCCGAGCCGGAGCCCGAAGGATTTGGCGCAAATTCACCCGGCAGAATGACCAAACCTAACCTCATCATGCTCTATTCGGCGGCGGCGGCTCGCGCCTTGCCGGCACGCTGCTGCGGTGTTTCGTCGAGCGTCGCGATAAGGCTGGAGCGGATGGCGGCCAGCCGGGTCGTGTTATCGATCTTCTGGCCGGTCAGGTCGGTCACGTAGAACGTGTCGATCACTTTCTCTCCGAACGTCGTGATATGCGCGGACGCGATGTCGAGCGACAGGTCGGAGAGCACGCCCGTAATCTCCGATAGCAGGCCCGGCCGATCGAGCCCCGATACTTCGATCACTGAAAAGCGATTGGAGAGCGTGTTGCGGATTTCAGCACGCGGCTCGATGCGGAACGCTTTCGACCCGCGCTTCGGCCTGGCGCGCTTCTCGATTATTTCTGGCAGCCAGCTTCGGCCTGCCAGCACATCCTCGATGAGCCCACCCACGCGCTGCGCGCGGCGGCGCTCGTCCTCGTCCCGGTCAAACTCCCGTCCGATCAGGATCGTATCGAGCGCGCGCCCATCCGTTGTCGTGAAGATTTGCGCGTCGACAATGTTTCCGCCGGCGGCCGCACACGCCCCGGCTATCACCGAAAGCAGCCGCGGATGGTCCTGCGCCAGCACCGTGATCTCGGTTACCGCCTCGAACTCGTGCATCTTCACCATCGTAGCGAGCTTCCTGCCGGCTGCGTCGGCGTCGCGGACGAAGGCCGCATGACGCTCCTGGTCCCTCAGGTCCACCGTCAGCAGGTAGTTGTCGTAGTGAAGGCCGATATAACGGTCGCGTTCCCCGTCCGGCCAGCCGGCAAGCGCGGCAGCCAGCCTCGCTCGGGCTTCCCCGGCGCGCTGAGCGCGCGAAACCTCCGAAAAGCCGCCGGTGAGCAGCAACTCGGTCTCATAGTAGAGCGTGCGCAGGAGCTGGCCCTTCCATCCGTTCCAGACGCCGGGGCCGACGCCGCGGATGTCGCAGACCGTGAGGACCAGGAGCAGCTTCAGCCGCTCGACCGACTGCACGGCATTGGCGAAGTCGTCGATCGTCTTGCGGTCGTTCAAATCGCGCGTCTGCGCGGTCATCGACATCAGCAGATGGTTCGCCACCAGCCAGGCCACAGTCTCGGTATCGGCAGCGCTCAGCCCCATGGGCGGGCAGAGGCGCCGGGCGATGCGGGCACCGGCCTCGGAATGGTCGTCCGGGCGGCCCTTGGCGATGTCATGCAGCAGGACAGCGACATAAAGAGCGTTCCGCTTCTCCTTCATCCCGGCGATCAGCTTGTGCGAAAGGGGGTGGATCTTCTCGCCGTCGCCGCGTTCGATCTGCGACAGCACATCGATGCAGCGCAACAGATGTTCATCCACCGTGTAGTGGTGGTACATATTGAACTGCATCATCGCGACGATCTTGCCGAAATCCGGGATCAGTTTGCCAAGCAGGCCGGCCTCGTTCATCCTCCTCAAATTGAGCTCGGGATTGCGGTCGGATGTGAGGACATCCAGGAAAAGGCGGTTGGCCTCCCTGTCGCGGCGGAGGTTGCGGTCGACCAGGCGCAGAGACCGCGTGACGAGCTTGAGCGCGTCGGGGTGATATTCCAGCCCATGCCTGTCGGCGAGCCAGAAAAGGCGCATGAGGTTTACCGGATCGCGCTCGAACACGCGGTCATCGGCAATGTTGATGCGGTCGTTGTCGACGATGAAATCGCTGGTGCCGGCAAGTTTGCGCCGGCGGCGCGAGAAGGTGAGGAAGAAGCGGTTGAACCCTGACGCGTGGCTTGCCTGCTCTTCTTCCAGCGCCGCGCAAAAGATACGGGTAAGATCGCCGACATCCTTGGCAACCAGAAAATAGTGCTTCATGAAGCGCTCGACGGCTGACAGGCCAGGGTGGCTCTTGTAGCCGAGCCTTTCGGCGATCTCGCGCTGGATATCGAAATGCAGCCGCTCCTCGGCCTTGCCCGTGAGGAAATGCATATGGCACCGCACAGCCCACAGGAAATCCTCCGCCTTCAGGAATTGGCTGTATTCGGTTGAAGTGAATACGCCCTGCTCGACCAATTCCTCCACGGTACGCTCGCGGTAGAAATATTTGCCGATCCAAAACAGCGTCTGGAGGTCGCGCAGGCCCCCCTTGCCGTCCTTGACATTCGGCTCCACCAGATACCGGCTCTCGCCGGCCTTACGGTGACGCTCGTCGCGCTCGGCGAGCTTGGCCTGGGCATATTCCGCGCCCGTGTTCCTTACGACTTCCTTGTCGAAGCGCGGTATCAACTCGTCGCAGAGATTTTTCTCGCCCCACACGAACCGGACTTCGAGTATCGCCGTGCGAATGGTCATGTCGGATCGCGACAGCCGCAGGCACTCCTCGATGTTGCGCGTCGCGTGCCCTACCTTCAGGCCGATGTCCCAGAGCATGTACAGAATGTATTCGACGATCTGTTCACCCCATGGGGTCTGCTTGTAGGGCAGCAGGAACAGGAGATCGATATCCGAACCCGGAGCCAGGGTACCGCGGCCGTAGCCGCCGACCGCCAGCACCGCCATGCGCTCGGCGGCTGAGCGATTTTTCGAGCGGTAGACATGGGTTGCGGCAAAATCGTAGAGCGCGCGGATGATCTCGTCCATGAGATGAGATAGACGCACCGCGCAGGCGGTCCCGCTTCCATCCTCCATCAACAGCTTCTCGGCGACCTTCCGGCCGGCCGCTATGCGATCCTTGAGTATCTGGAGAACGGCAGCCCGAGTGGCGGTTGAGGAACCGTCGCCTTCCGTCGCCTCCGTCAGCGCGGTGAGATCGCGGCGGAGCGCCTCGCCGTCGATCAATTCATCGAGCTTCAGGGGAATCTTTATCATGCACGTCGAAGACTCAGCTGTCCCGGGCGGCGTCTATAGCGCGTTTTTCGTGGCGTGGGTATGGCATGGCCGGCAAAGTTTGCGCCCGCCCGTTCCCGGTTCTAAGATCGCCGATCGGTTCGTAATGGAACGGGCCCTCGGCGCACCCGTTTTGCGGCATGCCAACAGCCACGGACATCTCCCTTCTGCCCGACTCCGAGCGAGAGCGGCGGCGCATGGTTGACCGGCAGCTGGTGCGGCGCGGCATCACGGATGAGCGGGTGCTGGAGGCGATGCGCGCGGTTCCGCGCGAGGCCTTCGTGCCAGCGAATGTCAAGCGCTACGCCTACGACGATTCCGCCCTGCCGATCGAGGTTGGGCAGACGATTTCACAGCCCTATATCGTGGCGCTGATGGCTGAAGCGGCCGAATTGAAGGCCGGCGACCGCGTGCTGGAGGTCGGCACCGGATCCGGCTACGCGGCGGCGGTGTTCAGCCTGCTCGCCGACCGCGTCTATACGATCGAGCGCCACGCTTTGCTCGCTGAAACGGCCGAGATGCGCTTGCAGGCGCTCGGCTACGGAAATATCGAAGTGCGCACCGGCGACGGCACGGTGGGCTGGCCGGACGCAGCGCCTTTCGAAGCGATCCTCGCGGCGGCAAGCGGCACGCAGGTTCCGGAACCATGGAAGCAGCAACTGTCGAGCGGCGGCCGTCTGATCATGCCGCTCGGCGGCATGGACAGAGTGCAGGAACTAATCAAGCTCACACGAACCGCGGACGATGCCTTCGCCGAGGACAGCCTCGGCGGCGTGATGTTCGTGCCGCTGATCGGCGCTTACGGAATGTTCTGATCCTCCGGTCAAGCCCAGGGTAAAGCGCGTAGCGGCCGGGTTGGTCACCAGCCGGCCCGGCTTGCCAGGACATGCAAGCCGGCGTTTTACTTCACCGCCATCCCCTTTAGCCGGTAAAGTGCCTCCAGCGCCTCGCGCGGCGTCAACTCGTCGGGATTGAGCGCGGCCAGTGCTACGCCGACCGGATCGGTCTTGAGCGTGGGCGGCGGCTCCTTCCGGACGACAGCGCTGAACAGCGGAAGATCGTCTACGAGACGATCGACCTTGCCGGATTGCTCGCCTTGTTCGAGCTGGTGAAGCACATCCTTCGCCCGGTTCACCACGGCATCAGGCAGGCCCGCCAGCCGCGCGACCTGCACGCCATAGGAGCGGTCGGCAGCACCCCTGCCGACCTCGTGCAGAAAGACCACGTCGCCCTCCCATTCCTTGACCCGCATGGTAACGTTGTGAAGACGCGGCAGCTTCGCGCTGAGCGCGGTCATCTCATGAAAATGCGTGGCGAAGATCGCGCGGCAGCGGTTTTTCTCATGCAGATATTCGACCGCCGCCCAGGCGATCGACAGGCCGTCGAAGGTCGCCGTTCCCCGGCCGATCTCGTCGAGGATGACAAGCGCGCGCTCCCCGGCCTGATTGAGGATCGCCGCGGTTTCCACCATCTCGACCATGAAGGTCGAGCGCCCGCGAGCGAGATCGTCGGCAGCGCCGACACGGCTGAACAGCCGGTCGACCACGCCAATATGCGCCCACTCAGCCGGCACGAACGATCCCATCTGCGCGAGAATCGCGATCAGCGCGTTCTGGCGAAGGAATGTCGACTTGCCGCCCATATTGGGACCGGTGAGCAGCCAGATCGCACCGTGCTTCCCGTTCTCCTCGGGCGAAAGGTCGCAATCATTTGCCACGAAAGGACCCTCCGCCGAATGCCG
Organism: uncultured Alphaproteobacteria bacterium; assembly: GCA_963813315.1. GTDB lineage: Bacteria > Pseudomonadota > Alphaproteobacteria > Rhizobiales > Rhizobiaceae > CAWEYO01. The sequence goes on from CAWEYO010000010.1 coordinate 37,618, forward strand.
GAGCGCCTGTTCGACAACCGGATGGCGCCCGCCGTTCACCTTGAACGACAGGCTGTCGTCGACAACGGGCCGGCTGTAGTTCTCTCCCGCTGCCAGACAGGCCAATGCCGCGGAAACGTCGAGAATCGCGAGCGCCGCCGCAGCCGCCCGGATCAAATCAGCATGGCCGACGGCCTCGGCGACCAGCCTGTCGAACACGCCGAGTTCGATCGTCAGCGCGCGATCGGCGGCGTTGGCGATCCTGGTCTCGAGCTCCGCCAGTTCGGTGGTGGTGAAGCGCATGGCGCTTGCCATGGTTTGACGGTGGATGAAGCGCGCGCGCGCTTCATCCGAACCCATCATGATTTCCTGATGATTGGCCGTCACTTCGATGTAGTAGCCAAGCACGTTGTTGTGCCTGATCTTTAGAGAGCGGATGCCGGTCTCATCGATAAGGTTGCGTTCCAGCCCCGCGATCACCTTCCGCAACTCGTCGCGAAGTGCTCGCATCTCGTCGAGTTCGGTGTCGTATTGCTGACGCACGAAGCCGCCATCCCGCTTGAGAAGCGGCAGCTTCGTCGCCCAGCGCCCTCTCGAACAGGTCCGAAAGCCCCGCGGGGAGTGCGGCGAGCGCGGCGTGCGCGGACTTGAGCTCGGATGGAAGTGTTGCCTCAACGAACAACGCCGCAACCGTTTCGGCCGCCTCGAAACCGGCCCTGAGCGCGCCGAGGTCGCGCGGGCTGCCGCGGTTCAGGGCCAGCCTGGACAAAGCGCGCGGCATGTCGGCGACGCCTTTCAGCAGCGCGCGCAAGCCCTCGCACAGGCTCGGCTCCGCCAGGAAGAAGGAGATGGAATTGAACCGGTCGTTGATTGCGGCCGGATCGGTGAGCGGCGCCATCAGGCGGTCCGCCAGCAACCGTCCGCCGCCCCCGGTTACCGTCCGGTCGATGGCCTTGAAGAGCGCTCCTTCGCGACCGCCGGACATCGTGCGCAAGAGTTCCAGACTGGCGCGCGTCGCCGGATCGATGAACAAGGAAGAGCCGGCCTGCTCCCTTTCCGGCCGGTCAAGCGGCGGACGCCCGGACTTCTGCGTCTTCTCGACATAAGCGATCGCGCCTGAAATCGCGGACAATTCGGCCCGCGAGAAGGCGGCAAAACCGTCGGGCGTCGCGACATCGTAGAACCGGGCGATCCGCATCGACGCCGCGGCTGAGTTCGAAGAAGCTCGGCGGCTGCGGGTTGGCGACGCGGCCGAGCATGTGGAAGACAGGCCTGAGTTCGGGATCGTGGAACACTGTATCGGCGACGATCAGCTCCTTCGGATCGACCCTGAAAATGTCGGCCGCTAGGCGATCCGCCGAGGTCTCGCAAACGCGAAAGGCGCCTGTCGAAATGTCGATCCAAGCGATCGCGTAGCCTGGCTGGTTGCCGCCAGCGCCGTCGCTGCCTCGTGAATCCGGGCCGCCCTTCACACGGCCGAGCGACATCAGGTAGTTCGATTCCGAGGGCGCCAGAAGCTTTTCCTCGGTGATCGTTCCGGGCGTGACGAGCCGCATCACGTCGCGCTTCACCACTGATTTCGAGCCGCGCTTGCGTGCCTCCGCCGGATCCTCGGTCTGCTCGCACACCGCGACGCGATGGCCGAGCGAAATCAGCCTCTGCAGGTAGTCATCGGCCGCATGCACGGGCACGCCGCACATCGGTATGTCCTGGCCCTGATGCTTGCCGCGCTTGGTAAGCGTAATGCCGAGCGCCCGGCTTGCGACTTCCGCATCGCCGAAGAACAGTTCGTAAAAGTCGCCCATACGGTAGAACAGCAGCGAATCCGCGTTCGCCGACTTGATCTCGATATATTGCTCCATCATCGGCGTGGCGGCGCTTGGAACGTGCGTCGACAGCGCCCCTCCCCCTTGTGGGGATGGGTTAGGGGTGGGGGTGCGATCCTCCGCGCCGATTTCCATCGTTATCCAATTTCTGGTGAAGGCGGCTACCCCCACCCTTTTCTGGTGCAGGCAGCTACCCCCACCCTAGCCCCTCCCCACGAGGGTGAAGGGGACTCCCGCAACAGGAAAAACTCTCTTCCTGCTTGGCGGTTTACACTTGGGAAGTGTAGCCTTAATTCCGAATACTCCACAAAAAGAAGTGACTATCCGGAAGGGAACCGCTCACATCATGGCGTCAGACAAGAAAAACGACAATGCCGGTCCCTCTGTCAGCGCACAGGAAGCCCTTGAATTTCACGCCATGGGCCGGCCCGGCAAGCTGGAGATCAGCCCGACCAAGCCGATGGCGACGCAGCGCGACCTCTCGCTCGCCTATTCGCCCGGCGTTGCCGAGCCGGTCAAGGCAATCGCGGAAGATCCGAGCCGCGCCTTCGACTATACGACGCGCGGCAACATGGTGGCGGTGATCTCCAACGGCACGGCGATCCTCGGCCTCGGCAATCTCGGCGCGCTGGCGTCAAAGCCGGTGATGGAAGGCAAGGCCGTGCTCTTCAAGCGCTTTGCCGACGTCGATTCGATCGATCTTGAAGTCGATACGGAGGACGCCGACGAGTTCATCAACTGCGTTCGCTTCCTCGCTCCCTCCTTCGGCGGCATCAATCTCGAGGACATCAAGGCTCCGGAGTGCTTTATCATCGAGCAGCGCCTGCGCGAGCTGATGGACATACCGGTTTTCCATGACGACCAGCACGGCACCGCGATCATCGCCACGGCGGGCCTGATCAACGCGCTGGAAATCACCGGGCGCGACATGAAGACGACCAGGCTCGTCTGCAACGGCGCGGGTGCTGCCGGCATCGCCTGCATCGAACTCGTCAAATCGATGGGCTTTTCGCCGGAAAACGTGGTTCTTTGCGACACCAAGGGCGTGGTCTACCAGGGCCGCACCGAAGGCATGAACCAGTGGAAGTCGGCACATGCGGCCAAGACCGCCGCCCGCTCGCTGGCCGAGGCGCTGGAAGGTGCGGACGTCTTCTTCGGACTGTCGGCCAAGGGCGCGCTGACGCCTCCCATGGTGCAATCGATGGCCAAGAACCCGATCATCTTCGCCATGGCCAATCCGGACCCTGAGATCACCCCGGAGGAAGTGGCTGACATCCGCACCGATGCGATCATGGCGACAGGCCGCTCGGACTATCCGAACCAGGTCAACAACGTGCTGGGCTTCCCCTACATTTTCAGGGGCGCGCTGGATGTGCGGGCGACGACCATCAACGACACCATGAAGGTGGCGGCCGCAAAGGCGCTGGCCGAACTCGCCCGGAAGGACGTTCCCGATGACGTCGCGGCGGCGTATCAGGGCAACCGGCCGAAATTCGGCCCAAACTACATTATCCCGGTGCCGTTCGATCCGCGGCTGATCTCGGCGATCCCGGTGGCCGTCGCCAGGGCTGCGATGGATTCCGGGGTCGCGCGTCGCCCGATCCTCGATCTCGACAAATACGCCAACGAACTGTCGGCCCGCCGCGACCCAATCGCCTCCACCCTGCAGCGAATCTATGACCGCGTGCGGCGCCAGCCGAAGCGCGTCGTGTTCGCCGAGGGTGAGGAGGAACAGGTGATGCGCGCCGCCGCGTCCTACGCCAACCAGAGGCTCGGAACCGCGATCCTCGTAGGCCGTGAGGAGCGCATCAAGGAAACCGCGCGCCATGCCGGCGTCGACCTCGACAAGCCTGGAATCGAGATCATCAACGCGAGGCTTTCTCGCCGCAACAGCATCTATTCCGATCATCTTTATGAGCGCATGCAGCGCAAAGGCTTCCTGCTGCGCGACTGCCAGCGGCTGATCAACAACGACCGTAACCATTTCGCGGCCTGCATGGTGGCGCTGGGGGACGCCGATGCGGTGGTCACCGGCGTGACGCGCAATTATTCGACCGTGCTCGAGGACGTGCGCCGCGTGATCGACGCCAAGCCCGGTCATCGCGTCATCGGCGTCTCCATCGCGCTCTGCCGCGGACGCACCGTGTTGGTCGCCGACACGGCTGTCCACGACATGCCCAACGCCGAGCAGATCGCCGATATAGCGGAAGAGACGGCAGGCTTCGCACGGCGCATGGGCTATGAACCCAGGATCGCCATGCTCGCCTACTCCACTTTCGGGCACCCGGCGGGCGAACGGTCCGAGCGCATCCAGGAGGCGGTCAAGATCCTCGACCGTCGCCGGGTCGACTTCGAGTATGACGGCGAGATGGCCGCAGATGTCGCGCTGAACCCGCGTCTGATGCAGCAATACCCGTTCTGCCGCCTGTCCGGACCAGCCAACGTGCTGGTCATGCCGGCTTTTCACTCGGCCTCGATCTCGACCAAGATGCTGCAGGAACTCGGCGGCTCGACGGTTATCGGCCCGCTTCTGGTGGGGCTCAACAAGCCGGTCCAGATAGTCTCGCTCAATGCCAAGGACTCCGACATCGTCAACATGGCGGCAATCGCGGCGTACTCAGCGGGGGCGTGATTTATCCTCCCCTTGTAGGAAGGGATCGAGCCATGCCGCGGACTGCTGCGGCCGGGCTAGCTTCCGGGTCCAGACAGGATCAAAACTACGACAGCCAATTCTGAAACGAATCATTGATTCGGGGCGCTAGAGCATCGGACCCGAAAGTGGGAACCGGTTTCGGGAAAAATCCGATGCTCAAACAAAGAGATAGAGCGGCAGCGCTGATTCCGCATGATTCCGTAAAAGCGTCCGCCGCTCTAAAGCGCTTTGCGCGGCATTTATAGGAGGCTCGCCTTGTTCTACCATTCCATCGTGGATGAAACGGAACCGAAACAATTTTCGGAGATGTTTTTGCCCATGGCGGTTCAGATGCGTCCGAGCCAGGCCCTGCGGTTGTGGCAGCAAGTAGCGCTGGCGGAGGTGCGCGTAGGCACACCCGACTTGTCCATGCGCCAGCTTGCGATCCTGCTGATCATCTATCTCGACCCGCCGCCGCACACGGTGCGCGGACTGGCGGACAAGCTCAACGTCAGCAAGCCCGTGATTACGCGCGCCCTCGACACCATGGGCGCGCTCAAATTTGTGTCGCGCCATCGGGATGAGCGCGACAGACGAAATGTGCTGGTCAAGCGCACAGTGGAGGGCGCCTTGTTTGTCGAGCGATTTGGCGATGTTATCATCGCCAAAGGCGGAGAATTGCCGATATGAGCGTTCATGACAGCCGGCTGCACGCCTTCCGTGCCGATCTGGCGGACGAGCGTCTGCGCGGCAAGGTCGCTGCCGAACGATACGTTCCGGGCCGGCCGGCGCGCATCGCTGTGCCCGTCGCTGATCTGCGGAAAGCGCCACGCCTCGATTCTGCGCTGAGCTCGCAGATACCTTACGGCGAGGACGTGCGCGTGTTCGATGAGCGCGAGGGCTGGGCCTGGGTTCAGGCGGTGCGCGACAACTATGTCGGATATGTCGTGGACACGGTGTTCGGGCAGGCGGATGGCGAGATCACCCATCTGGTAAGCGCCCCGCGGAGCTTCCTCTATCCCGGTCCGGACTTGAGGCTGCCGCGCACTGCCGGTTTGTCGATGGGCTCGCGCGTTGCGGTTGCCGGTTTCGCGGAAACGCGGGGGACGAGCTACGCCGTCCTGCCGTCAGGCGAGGCGCTGATTGCCGGCCATCTGGCGGATGTCGATTCGGTCGGTGGTGATTTCGTCGCTGTGGCGGAGATGCTCCTCAACACGCCCTATCTCTGGGGCGGCAACACGGCATTCGGCATCGACTGCTCGGGACTCGTGCAGCTCTCCATGCGGATGACCGGCCGCGACGTGCTGCGGGATTCCGACATGCAGGCCGCTACGATCGGAAGGTCCATCGACCCGGGCCACGACTTTCACAACCTGCAGCGGGGTGATCTGGCATTCTGGGAGGGCCACGTAGCGATCATGACCGACGCCGAGAACATGGTTCACGCCAACGGCCACACGATGCTGGTGTCGCGCGAGCCGCTATCCGCTGCCATCGACAGGATCTCCTACCTCTACGGCGGCCCGACCGGATTTCGGAGGCCGTGAAAGGAACATCAACCCGAAACCGGTTCCCACTTTTGGGTCCGATGCGCTGTTTCGTGTTTGAGCATCGGATTTCCCCGAAACCGGATCCCACTTTCGGGTCCGATGCCTTGGGCCTTTCAGTAACCCGCCGTCCGATCGACCACGTTCCGCAGCGGCTCGCCACGCTCGAAGGCATCCATCTGGTCGAGCATCGGCTGGACGAGATGGGCGGGATCGGATGTTGCCGCGGCATGCGGTGTGACGAAGAGCCTGGGGTGGTTCCACAGCCGGCTCGCCTCGGGAATCGGCTCTGTCTCGAACACATCGAGGCTGGCCTCCTTCAGCGTGCCGTCATCCAGCGCGCGCAGAATGTCAGCGTCGCTTTGCAGTTTGCCGCGGCCGGCATTGATCAGCACCGCGCCGCCGAGCTTGTTGCGGCGCCTGAGCTTGCGCAGCAAATCGTAGTTGACGATACCTTGCGTTTGCGGGGTGAGCGGCAACAGCACCACCAGAATGTCCGTCGAATTGAGAAAGGGGACTAGCCCGCTCTCGCCGTGAAAAGTGGCCACGTCAGGCATGTTGCTTTCTCGCCTGGTCCAGCCATTGACCCGGAAGCCCAGCGCAAGCAGTGCGCGAGCCGCGGCGCGCCCAAGCTGCCCCAATCCCATGATCCCCACCGAAATATCGTCCGCCGGCCTCTGCGGCGGCTCGTGCCAGACTTTGCGCGCCTGTTGCGATCTGTAGAGGAAGCCCTGCCTGTGGTGGTCGAGCACGCGCCAGACGATATACTCCGTCATATATTGGGTGAGGTTCTCCGCGACCACGCGCACGATCGGCACATTCGGGAGCCCGGGATCCAGGAAGATGTGATCGACGCCGGCGCCGATCGAGAAAACAGCGCGAAGGTTCGGCAGGCTGGCGAGCAGGTTCGGCCGCTGTTTCCACACGATGGCATAGGTGATCGAGGGATCAGCGGGGCCTGCGGGTTCAAGCACGACCTTGCGCCTCGCCGACAGGAGTTCGTGCCACCGCTGCGGATTGAAGCCGGTCACGGCGAGAAGGATACGGCCCTTTTCCATGCCGGCGTTTCCTGTTGCTACTGGCTTACGACGCCTGTCGGCGCGGTCTCGATCCGGAAGGCTGCCGAAATCAGCGCCTTCGTATAGTCGCTTTGCGGCCTTGCGAAAATCTGTTCAGAGGTGCCGTATTCGACAATCTTGCCATTGCGCATGACGATCACGTCGTTCGCCAGCGCGCGGATCACCTTGAGGTCGTGACTGATGAAAAGATAGGCCAGATTGTGCCTGGCCTGTAGTGCCCTGAGCAGGTCGACCACCTGCGCCTGCACGCTCATGTCCAGCGCCGAAGTCGGTTCATCCAGCATGACAAAGCGCGGATTGAGCACCATGGCGCGAGCTATCGCAATGCGCTGGCGCTGGCCGCCGGAGAATTCGTGCGGGTAGCGATGGCGCGTCTCAGGGTCGAGCCCGACCTCCTCGAGCACGTCGACGACACGCCGGTCGCGCTCTTCGGGCGAAAGCCCCGGCTCATGAATCGTCAGCCCTTCCTCGATGATTTCCGTGACCGACATTCGCGGACTGAGCGAGCCGAATGGGTCCTGGAAGACGATTTGCAGCTCGCGCCGAAGCGGCCGCATCTCCTTGAAAGAGAGGCGGTCGATGTCGCGCCCGTCGAAATGGATGCGGCCGTCGGAGGAAATCATTCGGGAAAGCGCCAGGCCGAGCGTCGTCTTGCCCGAGCCGGATTCGCCAACGACGCCGAGGGTCTGTCCGGCGCGCACTACGACGTCGATCCCGTCGACCGCCTTCACATGGTCGACAGTACGCCGGAAGAAACCCTGCTTGATCGGAAACCAGACCTTGATGCCGTCGCCTTTCATGACGGTCGGAGCAGCGGTGTCGGCCTTTGGTGGCCTGCCTTTCGGCTCCGCGGCCAGCAGGTGCCTCGTATAGTCGTGTCGCGGGTTGGCAAAAATTTCGGCGGTGGGGCCCGCCTCCACGATCCTGCCCCCGGTCATTACGCAAACACGATCAGCGATCTTGCGGACGATCCCCAGGTCGTGCGTAATGAACAGCATCGACATGCCCTTGCGCGCCTTCAGGCGTGCCAGGAGCTCAAGGATCTGCGCCTGGACGGTGACGTCCAGCGCGGTCGTAGGCTCGTCGGCGATCAGCAGCTCCGGTTCGTTCGCGAGCGCCATCGCGATCATCACGCGCTGCCGCTGTCCTCCGGAGAGCTGGTGTGGATAGGCCTGCAAACGCTTTTCAGGTTCCCGGATGCCGACTTCGTTCAAGAGTTCGAGCGTGCGCTTGCGCTGTGCCGCATCGCCCATGCCCTGATGCAGCTTCAGTACCTCGCCGACCTGCTGCTCGATCGTGTGCAACGGGTTGAGCGACGTCATCGGCTCCTGGAAGATCATCGTGATCTTGTTGCCGCGCACGCGCCGCAACTCCTTCTCGCTGCGGGCCAGGAGATTCTTGCCGCTGAACAGGATTTCACCGGAGGGATGACTTGCAGCCGGATAGGGCAGGAGCTTCAGGACGGAGAGCGCCGACACCGACTTGCCCGAGCCGGATTCGCCGACCAGCGCAACCGTTTCGCCCTTGGCGATGTCGAAGGAAATGTGGTCGACAGCAGTCGTGACCCTGCCGCCTTGGGCGAAGGCCACCGAGAGGTCGCGCACAGAGAGGAGGGGGGAGGTCAAAGCGCAGCCTCGACATCTGTCAAACTGAAATCATCGCCCTTGAAAAGCAGCGGCTCGCCGCGCGCCGTGGCGAGCGCATAGGCGAAGCAGTCGCCGAGATTGAGCTTCGCTGGATGATTACCTCTGCCGAATTTCAGGTAGGCCCTACGCGCGAGATAGGCCTGCTCGGCAGTAATCTGAGCAAGATCGATTCTCAACGCTCCAAGCAAAGGATCGAGTTCGCGGCCCTTCGCTGCCTCAGGACGGGAATCGACCCGAACGGCAGCTTCAAGGTAGTTTACCGGCGACATGGCATGGCGGGCATTTCCTGCCAAAAGCAAGTCTTCCATCGCCGGTCCTTCCGGCTCCTCCAAGAGGATAGCCAAGGCTGCGGATGCGTCGACGATCATTTGGGCAAACCAAGTTCGTCGTAGAGACCCGAATGATCACTCGTCAGGCCGGCCGGCGTCGGGCCCGACCGCTGCAGGATTTCCCGAACACGGGCCTTCTTGAGTCGGAAATCCTCATCCCTGCGAAGCCGTGCGAGTCTCTCCTCGAGAGCATGCTGGATTGCCGAAGTCAGGCTCTCGCCCGTCTGGGCGGCGACTTCCCTCGCCAGCCTTTCGACAGCCTCATTCTTTATATTCAGGCCCATTCGAGTCTCCATGGTAGAAAGTTGTCGATTTTATACCATAGGTGTTGGCTCATTTGAACGTCTTGCGCGGATCGAATGCGTCGCGGCTCGCCTCGCCAACGAAAATCAGAAGCGACAGCATGAGCGACAGCGCGACGAAGCCGGTCATGCCGAGCCATGGTGCGTTGAGGTTGCGCTGCCCCTGACGCAGCAGCTCGCCGAGTGAGGCGGAGCCGGGGGGCAGTCCGAAGCCGAGAAAGTCGAGGGAGGTCAGCGTGGTGATGGAGCCGTTGAGGATGAAGGGCAGGAATGTCAGCGTGGCCACCATCGCATTCGGCAGCAGATGCCGCAGCATGATGGTATGGTTCGGGACGCCGAGAGCGCGCGCGGCGTTCACATATTCGAAATTGCGAGCGCGCAGGAACTCCGCCCGCACAACACCGACCAGAGACACCCATGAGAAGGCCAGCATGATGCCGAGCAGGATGAAGAAGCCGGGCGGCAGCACGGCGGAGATGATCAGGATCAGATAGAGCACGGGGATCGCCGACCAGATTTCGATGAAGCGCTGGAAGAGCAGGTCGGTCCAACCGCCGAAATAGCCCTGCACGGCTCCGGCCGACACGCCGATGACGGTCGAGCACAATGTGAGCACGAGGCCGAACAGCACGGAAATGCGAAAGCCGTAGATGACGCGGGCGAAAACGTCGCGAGCCTGGTCATCGGTGCCAAGCCAGTTCCAGTTGCCGATCGTGCAGTTGGGGTCGTTGGCGCCCTGCGGAAAGCGGGCGCAGCGTGTGGCCCTGTCATAGAGCCAGGATGGCTTGGCGGGTGCTGCCTCGGGTATTTCGTTGTTGACCGTTTGGTATGAGTAGCGGATCGGCGGCCAGACAAGCCAGCCATTGGCGTTGATTTCGTCCGCGATGACGGGGTCGCGGTAGTCGGTGACCGCGAGGAAGCCACCGAACTTCTCTTCAGGATAGTCGACCAGCACCGGAAACAGGATTTCGCCCTTGTACGAGGCGATCAGCGGCTTGTCGTTGGCGATGAGCTCAGCGCAAAGCGAGAGCACGAACAGCACGAGGAATATCCACAAGGACCAGTAGCCGCGCCGGTTGGCCTTGAAATTCTCCCAGCGCCGCTGATTGAGCGGCGAGAGCCGTGGCTTCGCCGCGGTTTCCCGCACTTTGCCTGCCTCGGCCTTTTCCCGAATGTTCAACATCAGACGTCTCTCCGCTCGAAATCGATGCGCGGATCGATCCACGTGTAGATGAGGTCCGAAATCAGGTTAACGAACAGGCCCAGCAGGGAAAAGATGTAGAGATTGGCAAAGACAACCGGATAGTCGCGGTCGAGCACGGAGCGGTAGCCAAGCAGGCCGAGCCCGTCGAGCGAAAAGATGTTCTCGATGAGCAGCGAGCCGGTGAAGAAGGCCGAAATGAATGCACCTGGAAAGCCGGCGATCACGATCAGCATGGCGTTGCGGAAGACATGTCCGTACAGCACCTGACGTTCGGACAGGCCCTTGGCGCGGGCGGTGATCACATATTGCTTGCGGATTTCGTCCAGGAACGAGTTCTTGGTCAGCAAGGTGGTCGTGGCGAATGCAGACAACACCATCGCGGTGAGCGGCAAGGTAAGATGCCAGAAATAGTCAACGATCTTTTCCGGCCACGACAACTGATCGAAATTTTCCGATACCAGGCCGCGCAGCGGAAACCAGTCAAAGAACGAGCCACCGGCAAACAGCACCATCAGCAGGATCGCGAACAGAAAGCCCGGTATGGCATAGCCGACGATGACGACGGCACTGGTCCAGACGTCGAAGGACGAGCCGTCTTTGACGGCCTTGCGGATGCCCAGCGGGATCGAGATCAGATAGGATAGCAGCGTGATCCAGAGCCCGATGGAAATTGAAACCGGCATTTTCTCGATGATCAGGTCGAGCACGGAGATCTTGCGGAAGAAGCTCTCGCCAAAGTCGAAGCGCGCGTAGTCCCACAGCATCTTGAAGAAGCGTTCGACCGGCGGCCTGTCGAAGCCGAATTGTTGTTCGAGCTTGGCGATGAACTCCGGGTCGAGGCCTTGCGCGCCGCGATATCTCGAGGACGTTTCGCCGCCGACGTCAAAATTGTTGCCGCCCGTGTCCGCGCCGCCGCCGCCCGAAATGCGGTCGGTGGAGTCGCCGCCCTGGCCCTGCAGCTTGGCGATCACCTGCTCGACAGGGCCGCCGGGCGCGAACTGGATGACGGCAAACGAGATCGCCATGATCCCGAAGAGCGTCGGGACCATCAGCAGGATGCGGCGGAGAATATAGGCGCCCATCAGGCGAAAGCCTCCGAGGCGGGGCCGTGTCTATAACTGTCAGCTCTTGCCAATCGCCTTCGCCTTGTTTTCATCGAACCACCAAAGCGCCTCGACCGGAAATCCGTAGTCTGGCTTCGGCTCCTTGAATGCGAACATGTCCCAGAAGCCGGCCCGGTGATTCGCGGAATACCAATTTGGAATCCAGTCGAGCCGCGCACGCAAGACCCGGTCTAGCGCGCGCATCGCCACAGTCAGGCTTTCACGGTCCTTGGCGCGGCCGACAGCCTCGACCAGGGCGTCCACTGCCGGGTCCCTGGTGCCGGGCAGGTTTCGGGAGCTGGGGCTTGCCGCGCCGCGCGAATGGAAGAACAGCTCAACGTCATCGCGCGTCGGCGTCGCCGAGAAGGAGAACGCGACAGAGGTCATGTCGAAGTCGAATTCGGTCTGTCTCAGCGTGTACTGGGCGGAATCCACCATGCGGATCGTGGCATCGATGCCGATTGCGCGCATGTTGCCAACGAAAGGCGTCAAGATGCGTGTGAAGGTCTCGTCTTCGACAAGGATTTCCAGCGTCAGCCGCTCGCCCTTTTCATTCTCGACCATGGCGCCGTTACGCTTCCAGCCGGCCTCCGCAAGCAGCCTCGACGCGGTGCCGAGCAGTTTGCGGTCACGGCCCGAACCGTCCGATGCCGGCTGCATCACAGCCTCGCCAAACGCCTCCTTCGGTACCTGGTTGCGTAGCGGCTCGAGAAGGGCGAGTTCGTTCGCCGACGGCATTCCCTCCGCGCGATAGTCCGACCGCTCGAATGTCGAATGCGACCGCTGATAAGCCCCATAGAAGAGATTGCGGTTTGTCCATTCGAAGTCGAAGCAAAGGGCAACCGCCTTGCGGACCCGCAGATCGCGGAAGCGTTCCCGTCGCTGATTGAGCGCCATTGCCTGCATGGAAGGACGCTTTTCGCCCGGAAACTCCCGTTTCACGACCTTGCCCTCCTTCAGTGCCGGAAAGTCATAACCCGTCGCCCAGGTGCGCGAGACGAATTCCTGCCGGTAGAGCACCTCGCCCTTCTTGAAAGCCTCGAACCCCGCCTGCCGGTCGCGATAGAACTCGATCCGGATGCGATCGAAATTGAAAAGACCCCGGTTGACCGGCAGGTGTTGGCCCCAATAGTCGGCGACCCGCTCAAATTCGATGGTCTGCCCGGCAGAGACGCGACCTACCTTGTAGGGCCCGGACCCGAGCGGTGGGGTAATGAGGGCAGCCTCGAAGGAATTGGCCTCGTAGAAGGCCTTCGAGACGATCGGAAATTCGACGACCGTCAGGACGGTCCGGTCGGACTGCTTGCCGTCGAATTTCAGGCGTACGGTGTGCGAATTGACCGCCTCGGCCGCGGCGAGATGGAGCAGCGGAAGCTGCAGGTCGTAGTGACCTTTTTCCTTGTAGGTCTGAAGCGTAAAGACAACATCGTCGGCGGTCAGTGGGGTTCCGTCATGGAAATGCGCTGCCGGCCGGAGCTTGAATTCGAACGTGTTGCGGTCGTCCGAGATGGAGACGGAATTGGCCAGCAGGCCGTAGACCGCATCCGGTTCATCGAGCGCTCGCACCATCAGCTGGTCGAAACACATCTCCATGCGCGGCGGACCATCGCCCTTCGGCGTGAAGCAGTTCAATGTGTTGAAGGTGAGTACGCTCTGGTTGTAGACCCAGTTGGGAGGCGAGAAATTGAACATACCGCCCTTCGGCGCGTTCGGGTTCACATAGTCGAAATGCTCGAAATCCGGCGGATATTTCAGGTCGCCGAAAGCCGACAGGCCGTGGAGCTCCGCGCCGGTCCGGGTTTGAGCGAAGGCGCGGCCCGGAAACAGCGCCGCGGCGGCACCGGCGGCGCCGAGCGCCAGGAAATCTCGTCGGGCAAGACGCAATGCTGGCATCGTCCAAGGTTCCGTTTTCATCAGGCCGCGTCTCAATTGGCGAGCTAGGGTGTGTGGAGATTCAGGTCAGGCCGAGCCGAAAATGGCGGTTTTCGAGAACCGGCACGCAGCGTACGTTTGGGTACGTGAGTACCGCAGAAGACTGCCATTTGCAGGCCGGCATCACCTGAATACCAACACACCCTAGTGTGGTGGATTTGAAGTTCCTGTCATTTCCATGGCATCCGCGTTCAGGAACTTCAAATCCGTAAACCACACTAGATTCAATAAGTTGCTAGTGTGGCTTTGAATCCGAAATTCGATCCGAGCCTCGCTCCAAAGCGATACGAATTTCGGATTCGCCACACTAGTATTTGGTCGCAAGGGCGGCCTCCTTCTTGGGATCGATCCACCAGGAATCGATGTCGACGCCGATATAGGCGGGCTGTTTCTCGGGCATTCCGAACTTGTTCCAGTAGGCAAGCCACACGACCGCCCGATGCCATTGCGGCACCACGTAGAAGTTCCACAACAGCACGCGGTCCAACGCACGGGTAGCGGCGACGAGGTCGTCGCGGTCAGTGGCAAAGATAACCCGTTCTGAAAGCTCGTCTATGACGGGGTCCTTGATTCCCATGAGATTGCGCGATCCAGGCGTATCGGCGGCTTTCGAGCTCCAGAAGTCCCGCTGCTCGTTGCCTGGCGATTGCGATTGCGCAAAATTCGATGTCACCATGTCGAAATCGAAATTGCGGATGCGGTTGACGTACTGGCTGGGGTCGACGATGCGAAGTGACGCGTCGATGCCGATCTTGCGCAAAGTCGCGACATAGGAGTTCGAGATAACCTCGTCGGTCGGGTTGTTGCCGAGGATTTCGATCTTGAATTGCTGGCCGGTTTTTTCGTTTGTCATGCGGCCGTTCTGGATTTTCCAGCCGGCCTCGCCGAACAACTGGACGACGCGACGCAGATGCTGCCGTTCGGCCTGCGGATTGTCATAGACCGGAAGCTTGAATTCGGCCGTAAATAGCTCGGGCGGCAGCTTGTCCTTGTATTTATTCAGGATTTCAAGCTCCTTGCCTGACGGGAGACCCTTTGAAGCAAGCTCGCTGTTTTCGAAATAGCTGTCTGTGCGGGTGTTGAAGCCAAAGAACAGCTTGCGGTTCATGCTTTCAAAATCCAGCGCATATGTCAGCGCCTGTCGAACACGGCGGTCCTGGAACTGCGGCCGGCGCAGGTTCATGACAAACCCCTGCATCGGCGCGCCCGAGGTTGTAGGGAAGTCCTTCTTGATCACGTCGCCGGCTTTGATGGCCGGAAAATTGTAGAATGTCGCCCAGCGGCGGGAGCTGGCTTCGGACCGTACATCCTCGTAGCCGCCTTTGGTGAAGGCCTGCCACTCGGCGTTGTCGTCCTGAATGTAGACGAATCTCCGCCGTTCGAAGTTGTGCCGGCCGACATTGACGGGCAGGTCAGCCGCCCAATAATCCGGGACCCGAGACCAGACAATCTCCGAGCCGGGTTTGAAGCTCGCGATCTTGTAGGCTCCGGACCCGAGAGGCGGTTCGAGCGTCGGCTGGGTGATGTCGCGCTTGTTTCCCGCCGCGTCGGTGCCCTCCCACCAATGCTTCGGCAGCACGGCGAGATCGCCGATGATGTGCGGCAGTTCGCGATTGCCCTTCTGGTTGAAGCGAAATTCCACCTCGCGGTCAGAGATTGCGACGGCTTCGGTTACATTGGCGAAGTAGCGATTATAGGCCGGGCTGCCAGCCTTCAGAGTGTTGAAGGACCAAACGACATCCTCGACTGTAATCGGCTTCCCGTCATGCCATCTGGCGCGCAGAGTCCAGACGGTACACGGCCGAGGAATAGTCATCCGGATATTTGAATGCTTCGGCAACCAGCGGATGGCTGGTGCTCGGCTCGTCCGTGGCCTGCTCCATCAGCGTATCGTAAAGCAGGCCGCCGCCGAAGCCCTGCACAGCCAGGCCGGCGGCCGCACTCCCTCGAACGATATACGGATTGAAACTGTCGAAAGTGCCGGTCGCGATTGCGTTGATCGTTCCGCCCTTCGGCGCGTCAGGATTCACATAGTCATAGTGCTTGAAGCCATCGCCATATTTCAATTCGCCGATCAGCGTGGAAGTCGTGCGCCATTCGTCTTCCGCGCGTGCCGCAGGGATTGCCGCAGTCATCAGCGCGGCAAGGCAGGTCATTCCGAAAAACCGGGTCAAACGAGCCGTCATCCAAACCTCTGTGCTGCCGCACCTCAATCTCACACACATTAGTTCATTCGCCGGACAAGGAAACCGGGCCAGGCCGGGTTCCCTTCTTCCGAGCGTGTTCGCCAATGAAAAAGCCGGGCGGAACCCGGCTTTTTCATGATCGCGAGGATTACATTTTTGTCATTGTGCCGGCGCGGGCGCAGTCTCCGCCGGCTTCGGTGCCGCGCCATCCGCCGCAGGAGCGGCTGCCGGCGCGGAAGCGCCTTCGGCCGCGGGCGCCGCTTCGGGCAGTGGAGGCGGGCTGTCGGCAAGCGTGCGGAGGTAGGCAATCAGGTTGGCGCGCTCCCCGTCTTTCTTGAGACCGGCGAAACCCATGGCGGTGCCTTTGACATCGGTCTTCGGGCTCATCAGGAACTCGTCCAAATGCTCGTAGTCCCAGACCACGGAGCCGCCCTGCGAGAATTCCTTCATCGGCCCCGAATAGGCGAAGCCCTCATGCGAGGCGATCGGACGGTTGATGACGCCCCAGAGATTTGGCCCCACCTTGTTGGGGCCGCCCTTCTCGCCCGTGTGGCAGGCCTGGCATTTCTTGAAGACGGCCTCGCCCGCCGCGGCGTCGGCGCTGGCAAGGAGAGTCGCGATCGGCACGGCGGCCGGCTTTTCAGCGGCGGCGCCTGCGGCGGCTTCCCCGCCCTCCGGCGCCTCGATGGCGAAGCCCGGCTTTTCCGGAACCGGCGCGGCGAAAATCGCCCCAGAGACGAGATAGATCGAAAAAACTGCGAACGCAGCGCCCAGAAACGCGCCGAGCAATTTGTTGATTTCAAAAGAGTCCATACGCCCAGAGGCTCCTTGTGCGGCACGCCTGAAAGACACCGTTTTTCCAAGCTGCGGCCACCATTCCATCCGCGAGAACAGTGCCGATCAAATCGCGCGGGAAACTAGGTCTTTTGCTATCCGGTTGCAACACATATAAGGGCGGTTCTCGTGAGACCTTTTGACACTTTTCCCGCCGGCGTTTTCAGATCCATCCAGCCCTCATGTCCATCCTCATCCTGATTCCCGCCCGAATGGGCTCGAACTCGCCTGCCGGGTAAGCCTTTGGCCGACATTTGCGGGCGGCCGATGATCGTGCACGTGGCCGAGCGCGCAGAGCAAAGCGCGCTCGGCCGGGTGGTCGTCGCAACCGACACGGTCGCGGTTGCCGAAGCAGTCAAGGCGCACGGGTTCGAGGCAGTCATGACGCGAGCCGACCATCAGTCGGGTTCCGACCGGATATTCGAGGCGCTGACGGCACTTGATCCGGACAGCACGGTCGACGTGGTGATCAACGTTCAGGGCGACCTGCCCACGGTCGATCCCGAGACTATCCGCGCGGCTCTGAGGCCGCTTGAAGCGCCGGCCGTCGATATCGCCACGCTGGGCGTCGAGATTACGCGGGAGGCCGAAAGAACCAACCCCAATGTCGTGAAGATCGTTGGGTCGCCGTTGGCGAGGGGCCGGTTGAGAGCACTCTATTTCACCCGTGCGACGGCGCCTTGGGGCGATGGTCCTCACTATCACCACATCGGGCTTTACGCATATCGCCGGGCCGCGCTGGAGCGGTTCGTATCGTTGCCGCAATCGCCGCTCGAAAAGCGGGAGCGGCTGGAGCAATTGCGCGCCCTTGAAGCCGGCATGCGGATCGACGCCGAGCTCGTCGGAGCGGTTCCGCTCGGCGTGGATACGGCGGAAGACCTCCGCCGCGCCCGCAAGATTCTCTCGAAATAGACAGGTTCGAAAAATGGCGGCCAAGACCAACAGGATTTCATACCAGGGCGAACCGGGCGCCAATTCGGATACCGCCTGCCGCGACATGTTCCCTGCCATGGAACCGATGCCGTGCGCTACGTTCGAGGACGCGTTCAATGCGGTTGAGTCCGGCAAGGCCGACCTTGCCATGATACCGATCGAGAACACGATCGCGGGCCGCGTCGCCGATATCCACCATCTCCTGCCGGAATCGAAGCTCCATGTGGTCGGCGAATACTTCCTGCCGATCCATTTCCATTTGATGGTCCTGCCCGGTACGAGGATCGAGGACATCAAGTCGGTGCACAGCCACATCCACGCGCTTGGCCAGTGCCGCAAAATCATCCGCAAGCACCGCTGGAAGTCTCTCGTTGCGGGCGACACCGCGGGTGCCGCCCGCCAGGTTTCGGAAGAGGGCGACCGCACCAAGGCCGCGCTCGCGCCACGGCTGGCGGCCGGACTCTATGGACTGGACATCCTTGCCGAGGATATCGAGGACATGGACAACAACGTGACGCGCTTTGTGGTGCTGGCCAAGGAAAAATCCTGGGCGCCACGGACGGACCCGGCCAGGAAGATGATGACAACCTTCATCTTCCGGGTCCGCAACGTGCCGGCTGCGCTCTACAAGGGGCTGGGCGGCTTCGCCACCAACGGCGTCAACATGACCAAGCTCGAAAGTTACCAGCTGGGCGGCAAGTTCTATTCGACCCTCTTCTATTCCGATGTCGAGGGACACCCCGACGACCGTCCCGTCGCGCTGGCGCTGGAGGAACTGGCCTTCTTCTCGCGCGAAGTGCGAATTCTTGGCGTCTACGAGGCGCATCCCTTTCGGCAAACCCAGAGCGAGGACGACTGATGGTTAGAGCATCGGACCCGAAACCGGTTCCCACTTTCGGGCCGCTGCTCTAGCCGCTTTGCGCCCACGTTCGGATCAGGTTGTTTGCGATGGCGCCACGCGGCGGCACGAAAATGCCGGCGGGATGCGTGCCGGCAAGCGCGGCCAGGGCTTCGTCGCGCGAGAACCAGCGGCAGGCTTCGAGTTCGGCGTCGATGAGGATATCCTCGTTGAGCGCTTCGCCGAAGCAGCCGATCATCAGCGAATAGGGGAACGGCCAGGGTTGGCTGGCGTGATAGGTCACGCGGCCGAGCCTGATGCCGGCCTCCTCGAAGGTCTCGCGCCGCACGGCATTTTCGATCGTTTCGCCCGGTTCGATGAAGCCTGCAAGCGCTGAATACATGCCGGGGACGAAATGCGGACCGCGCCCGAGCAGGCATTTGTCACGGGTTACCGTCAGCATGATGGCGACTGGATCCGTACGCGGGAAATGCTCGGCGGCGCAGCCGGAGCAGGCGCGCTTGTAGCCGCCGGAGCGCATCTCGGTCTTGGCGCCGCACCTGCCGCAGAAGCGGTGACTTGCGTGCCAGGCAAGCAGTGCGGCCCCCTGCGCCAGTGCTCCGAGTTGCGCCGCTTCGAGCAAGCCCTGGACGTAGACGGAACGGTAGTCGATCGCCTTGATCCCCTTCGGCAATTCCTCTGGATCGAGGCCCGCCGGCACGGCCAGCACCGGGCCGTCGGCAGTGAAGCCTAGCAAGACCGCGCGCTCAAGAGCGGCGCCAAGTCCGATGGCGCCGGAGACGTCATAGTAGGGTTCGAATCCAGAACCGTTGAGCCTCAGATATATCCTGCCGCCCGCCATCAGCAGAAGGCGCGCGGCCGGATCGCCAAGCGCTCTTTCGACCGAGTCGTCGGTCCGCCTTTCCGACCATCGGTCGATCGTGTTGCCGGCGAAGCCGACGAGCGCGCTGGGTTCCTGGAGCGGCGCATCGAAAAGCGGAAAATTCATTCAACCTCGCTGTGGTGGCCCAAGGCATGATTCCGAAAAGTTGACAGACTTTTTGGGTAAAATCATGTGTGAGCGGGATACCCGTCCCACGGAAGTCATTGCGCTCCGCGGACGCGCCGATAGAATCGGCGCTGCCGCTCTATCGCTTTGCTTGAGCATCAGCGACGAATTTTCCGGTCAGGCGCGAATTAAAGCGCGGCCCGGATTTGTTCGGCAAGCCGATGCAATTCCTCGCGCCGGTAAGGTTCACGCATGCCGTAGCCCCAGACGGGGCCTGGCCAGCCGGCATCACCTTCCGTGCGCGCGATGATGTGAACATGCAGCTGCCGCACGATATTGCCGAGAGCCGCGGAGTTGATCTTGGTGCAAGCCGTCACTTTCTTCAGGCCCTGGGCGACCATATTGGTCTCAAAAGTGAGCATCGCCTGGTCAAGCGGCGTGAGATCGTGGATTTCCTCCACACCCGACCGCTGCGGGATCAGAAGAACCCACGGCCAGCGACGGTCATTCATCAGGCGAAGCTCGCAAAGGCCAAGCCACATGATTTGCTCGCTGTCGGCTTCCAGCCTTGAGTCGAGCTCGAATCCGACCGCTTGGCGGGGCTTCATTTGGGTGTTTCCCCTTGGATACGCGGTGAGGCTACCGCATCGGCCCGAAAATCGGAAATCGATTTTCGGCAAGCACGATGCGCAGATTGAAAGTGCTACAGCGTCCTTTGCGCGTCTGCGGACGCGCGGCGCTGTAGTATCGGCCCGAAAATCGGAAATCGATTTTCGGCAAGCACGATGCGCAGATTGAAAGTGCTACAGCGTCCTTTGCGCGTCTGAGGACGCGCGGCGCTGTAGTATCGGCCCGAAAATCGGAAATCGATTTTCGGCAAGCACGATGCGCAGATTGAAAGTGCTACAGCGTCCTTTGCGCGTCTGAGGACGCGCGGCGCTGTAGTATCGGCCCGAAAATCGGAAATCGATTTTCGGCAAGCACGATGCGCAGACTGAAAGTGCTACAGCGTCCTTTGCGCGTCTGAGGACGCGCGGCGCTGTGGCGCGGGCCCGACCGCTGCAAGCAATTCATTCGTCCGCCGATCCTTAACGGCGCTTTCGTTTCGGGTCTTGCAATTTTCGGCGCAATTGCCGATATGGAACCTGGGAGGTTGGTGGTGGACGATCCACTCGCCAACCGGGTCAGGTCCGGAAGGAAGCAGCCCTAACGAGCCCGGAACGGGTCATTGTTCCAGCCTCCCGCCTCTTCCCATTCGCCCTGGACAGCCTGCCGCGACATTGACGGCGCCAGACTGCGCGGGCCAAACTCATTTGACGGGATCGGCCACAATCTGGCCAGTGGAGCTGAAACGGGCAGATGAGCGAAGCCGGAAACCACCAGAAGGGCAAAGCCGGCGGTGCCTATCGTGTTCTCGCCCGCAAGTACCGGCCTTCCGATTTCTCGGGCCTCATCGGTCAGGAACCGATGGTCCGCACGCTTACCAACGCCTTCGCCGCGGGGCGCATCGCGCAGGCGTGGATGCTGACCGGCGTTCGCGGAGTAGGCAAGACCACGACCGCACGTATCCTCGCGCGCGCGCTGAACTACAGGACGGCCGACGTGAATCAGCCGTCGGTCGAGCTCACAGTGGAAGGCGAGCACTGCCGCGCGATCCTGGAAGGCCGTCATCCCGACGTGATCGAGATGGACGCTGCCTCCCACACGGGCATCGACGACATCCGCGATATTATCGAGCAGGTGCGCTACGCGCCGGTTTCGGCCCGCTACAAGGTCTACATCATCGACGAAGTGCATATGCTCTCCACGCAGGCCTTCAACGGCCTCCTGAAAACACTGGAGGAGCCGCCGCCTCATGTGAAGTTCATCTTCGCGACGACCGAGATCCGCAAGGTTCCGATAACCGTTCTGTCACGCTGCCAGCGCTTCGACCTGCGCCGCATCGATGCTGCAGCCATCAGGGCGGACCTTCGCAGGATAGCCGGCCTTGAAGGCATCGGCGTGGAAGACGAGGCGCTTGCCATGATCGCGCGCGCCGCCGAAGGTTCGATGCGCGATGCGCAATCGATCTTCGATCAGGCGATCGCTCACGGTGCGGGCACGGTGACAGCCGAGGCCGTCCGGTCCATGCTGGGGCTTGCCGACCGCACCCGCATCATCGATCTGTTCGAGCACCTCATGAAGGGCGATATTGCTCATGCCCTTGGCGAGTTTCGCGAGCAGTATGACACTGGTGCGGACCCGGCAGCCGTCCTTGCCGATCTTGCGGAATTCAACCATCTCGTGACCAGGCTGCGTTTCGTGCCGTCCGCCGCTGACGATGCGTCGCTGGGCGAGGATGAACGCCGCCGCGGCCTGGAATTTGCCCAGTCGCTGTCTGTGAGAGTGCTGTCGCGCACCTGGCAGATGCTGCTGAAAGGCATTCCCGAGGTGCAGGAGTCGAACAGGCCGGTGAGCGCGGGCGAGATGGTACTGATCCGCATTGCGCACGCTGCCGACCTCCCGACGCCCGACGAGGTTCTGCGGTCGCTTGAGCAACAGGACAATGCGGCGGCGGAAAAGAGCGCGCCGGGAGCTGTCCGTTCGTCAGGCGCATCGGCGCCGTCCGAAGGCGCCAAAAACGTGACCAGCGCGGTTGCACGGTCACCAATGCCGGTGGCCGCCGGCGGCCAGACAATGCGGCTTGTCGAGACGCAGCCGCTGCCCGCACCCGCCGTTCAGCCCACTGAGCCTGTCGCCGAAACACCGGCCGTGCCGTTGCGATCCCTCGCTGACATCGCGGCCCTTGCCGATGCTCACCGCGACATGGCTTTCAAGGTGCTGCTAAAGCGATGCGTCCGGCCTGTCCGCATTGAAAACGGCCGCATCGACATCAGCCTGACGGCGGACGCGCCGAAAACCCTGATCTCCGACCTTAACGCCAATCTGCAAAAGTGGACGGGGAGGCGCTGGATCGTTCTGGTGTCGCGGGAGGTGGGCGGCCCGACGCTGGCCGAACAGGAAGCAAGCCGGCGCGAAACTGCGTTCACGGATGCGCGAAACGATCCGACGGTGGCGGCGATCCTGACGCGGTTCCCCGGCGCCAAGGTCATTGATGTTCGCGTTCCAAACGGGCCTGACGAGGCGCAAACCGATCAGGAGCTACCGGTTGAGCCGGCGGCCGACGACGACGAAGAGTTCTAGGTATTGGACCCGAAAGCGGGTACCGGCTTCGGGCTCAATCAATGAGATAGAGCGGCAGCACCGATTTCATCGGGTGCGTACAGGATAGGGAGACGACGATGAAGGATCTGCTGGGCCTGATGGGCAAGGCAAAGGAAATGCAGGCCAAGTTTCAGGCCATGCAGGACGAGATCGCCAATCTTGAAGCGGCAGGGCAAGCCGGCGGCGGCCTCGTAAAGGTGACGCTCACCGGCAAGTTCGAGATGAAGTCACTGAAGATCGACCCCTCGCTCTTCAAGGAGGAGGAAGTGGAGATTCTTGAGGATCTGCTGCTTGCGGCGCACAATGACGCCAAGACGAAGGTCGAAGCGGTCGTGCAGGAAAAGACCAAGGCGCTGACTGCCGGCCTGCCTATTCCGCCCGGCATGAAGCTGCCGTTTTAAGGGCAGGGCTATCGCATTTGGTTTTACCCGATCCGTGTCCCCCTCACCGGCTGCGCTCGCCACCTCTCCCCCATTTCATGGGGCGAGAGGAAGGGCGCGAGGCCGCGGCCGGCGTTCCTCTCCCGCTTTGCGGGGGAGAGGTGGCGAGCGAGTCGACTTCCGATTGGGACTCGCAGTCCAAGCAGGCGGCATCCGACAGCGGTTTCACTCTTTCCGGTTGTCTGGAGACCGCATTTGACTCCGCGGCCATCATTTCGCCCGAAATTGTCCCATCCTTGCCGCATTCGAACCGGCTGCGGGAGCAGGAAGGCGCATTTCGTGATCGCTGCAAGCTGGAAGACCCCATTGCTGCTGGGCCTCGTGGCATCTCCATTCCTGTTTGCAGGTTGCACCCAGAGCGCAAGCAATCTGGCGGATGGCGTGAATTCGTCCTCAGTTCGCACGAAATCGTACGCCTATACCGCCAAGGACAGGGAATGCCTTGCGCGTGCCATGTTCTTTGAATCAAGGCGGTCGAGCCGGGAAGGCCTGGTTGCGGTCGGCACCGTTGTCATGAACCGGCTGGAATCGGGCGAATATGGCGATACGGTCTGCAGCGTGGTCGGACAGAAGGGCCAGTTTGCACCAGGTGTGCTGTCGCGGCCCATGGACTCGGCCGCGCTTCCCGATGTCCAGGGTGCGGCAGACGCTGTTCTGAGTGGCGAAAGGCATCCCGAGGTGAAGAGCGCCATGTTCTTCCATGTCGCCGGCCGGCGCTTCCCTTACAAGAACATGCACTATGTGCTGGTGGCCGGCGGCAACGCTTTTTACGAAAAGCGGAGCAGGCGCCGGACTCCACAGCCTGTCGCGCCGGCAGAGGTCGAAACCGCTGTCGCAAGCGCCATGCCGGCCACAGCACCCGCGAAGGTCCAAACCGCGTTCGCCACAGTCGGCTCGCGCGCCGACGCGGCGAAAGGCGGCAGGGTTTTCACAGCCGCCGCGGGCGAGATCACACAGCCGGCCCGCATTGACACCGGAATCGTGCCTGTTCGGCAGGAAGCTGTGATGTCTTACGAAGCGAGTCCCGAAGCCGCGGACGCTCTCGGCGCATTGCTGTTCAGCCTGGACCGGCCGCCGGAGCAGTGATCGCGCTTGACGACCTGACCCGGTTCGGCGGCCAATTCCCTTCCGGGCTGAAAAGTCCTAAATCCTTGCCATGTCAAAGCGAGTCGCCGGCCCCGAAATCGAGCGCCTGATCCAGCTCCTGGCCAAGGTACCGGGATTGGGGCCGCGTTCCGCGCGGCGCGCCGCCCTTCATATGATCAAGAAAAAGGAACAGCTGCTGGTGCCGCTGGCCGGCGCCATGGCCGATGCGGCCGAGAAAGTGCGCATTTGTTCGACCTGCGGCAATGTCGACACGACCGATCCCTGCACCGTTTGTACCGATGTGCGCCGGGATGGCGCCACGCTGATCGTTGTCGAGGACGTGGCCGACCTCTGGGCGCTGGAGCGCGCCGGCGCGATGGGCGCGCGCTACCACGTGCTCGGCGGAACGCTGTCGCCGCTCGACGGCATCGGTCCAGATCAGCTCAACATCAAGCAACTCGTGGCGCGGATCGCCCAAGGCGGAATCAAGGAAGTGATCCTCGCTGTCAACGCAACAGTCGAGGGCCAGACGACGGCGCACTACCTCACCGACCAGATCGGAGGGTTCGATGTCAAGATTACCCGCCTCGCACATGGTGTGCCGGTCGGCGGAGAACTGGACTATCTCGACGAGGGAACGCTGGCGGCGGCGCTGCGATCGCGCACGGCTTTTTGAGGCGATCGAAGCGAGATGAAACGTCGAGCCGCAAACGTCAAGCTCCTTCGCGCGGTACGTTTGCTGTGCCTCGCTTTCGCCGCCGGTCTTGCCCCCATCGTCCCTGCTTCATCCGTAGGGATCGATGATCAGTTCCGGGCCTGGCTTGTGGGCGATCTTTGGCCGGAAGCGCAGGGGCGCGGCGTCTCCAGGGAAACTTTCGAGACGGCGTTTGCCGGCCTGCGGCCAAATCTGAAACTGCCCGACCTTGTCATGCCCGGCGCCCGGCCGGCGACACCGAAAAAGCAGCATCAGGCTGAATTCGGATCGCCCGGAAACTATTTCGGGCCGATCGGGACTGTCACAAGAGGTGGTCGAGATCGGGCTGCCAGGCTTTCGAGCACGCTTTCAGCAGTCGAGAGACGCTATGGCGTGCCGGGAGGAATTGTGCTGGCAATCTGGGGCCGCGAATCCGGCTTCGGTACAGCGAAAATACCCTACGACGCCTTCGAAGTGCTTGGGACCAAGGCTTTTCTGGCAACCCGCAAGGAGATGTTCCGCGCGGAGGTGCTGGCGGCGCTCGAAATGATCCAACGCGGGCTGGTGAGCCGCAAGGCAATGAAATCATCATGGGCCGGGGCGCTCGGCCAACCGCAATTCCTGCCGACCTCCTTCCTCAAGCACGCCGTCGATTTCGACGGTGACGGCAGGGCCGACATCTGGAATTCCGCCCCGGACACGCTGGCCTCCATCGCGAACTATCTTGTCGGCTATGGCTGGGTGAAGGGCCGGGACTGGGGTTTCGAGGTGACGGTTCCGCAGGACGTATCCTGCGTGCACGAAGGACCTGACCGGGGCAGACCGATTTCGGACTGGGCGGCGCTAGGCATCGCCCGCGTCAACGGCAAGTCGTTCCCGGCAGGCGAGGCACAAGCCGAAGGCTTTCTGCTGATGCCCGCCGGAAGGAACGGACCTGCCTTCATCGTGACGCCGAATTTCTACGTGCTCAAGGAATACAATGAGAGCGACCTCTATGCGCTCTTCATCGGCCACAGCGCCGATCGCATCGCGCATGGCGACAAGAGTTTCGCCGCAGGCTGGGGCAAGGTGGACGGCCTCTACCGGTCGGACATCGCCGCACTCCAGCGCGGGTTGGAGAAACTCGGCTACGATGTCGGCAGCGCCGACGGCCTGCCGGGCTTCAAGACACGCCGTTCGATTGGCGACTGGCAAGCCCGGAGCGGCCATGCACCGACCTGTTTCCCTGACAGGGAAATGGTGGAGGCGCTGCGGTAACTCTACTGCGCTGCGATTGCAGTCGCCTTCGCCGTTTCCTTGCAGACGAGCGGCGCTACCTTCGTCCCGTAAAGTTCGATCGCTTTCATCAGCTTGTCGTGCGGCATCGCGCCTATCGCCATCTGGAGCAGGAAGCGGTCGTTCCTGAAGAGCCGGTGTTGCGCCACAATTTTTTCCGCCACCGTTTCGGGATCGCCCACGAAAAGCGCACCACGCGGGCCCCGCGCCTGATCGAAATGCGTGCGGTCCGTCGGTCCCCAGCCGCGTTCGCGGCCAATGCGGTTCATCACTTCCGAGTGGGGCAAATAAAAATCATCGGCGGCCTTGTCATTGGTTTCCGCCACGAAACCGTGGACGTTGATGCTGGTCGCAAGTTCGCCCGCGTGGTGTCCGCTTCGCCTTGCCGCCTCCCGATAGAGATCAAAGAGCGGCGCGAAACGGGCTGGCTCGCCCCCGATGATGGCGAGCGCCAGCGGTAGCCCGAGCACCCCGGCGCGGGCCACCGACTGCGGCGTGCCGCCGACGGCGATCCAGACCGGCAGCCTATGCTGGTATGGACGCGGATAGACGCCCCGCCGTTGATCGGTGCCCGGTGCCGGCCGGACCAAGAGACGTGTTCTTGCTCGCGAAGCGCTAAAAGCAAGTCCAGCTTTTCGGCGAAAAGCTCATCGTAGTCCGCGAGATCGTAGCCGAAGAGCGGGAAGGACTCGATGAAGGAGCCGCGGCCGGCCATAATCTCGGCACGGCCTGTGGAGAGAAGATCGAGGGTGGCGAACTGCTGGAACACGCGCACCGGATCGTCAGACGATAGCACGGTAACCGCGCTGGAGAGCTTGATGCGCTTCGTGCGCTCGGCCGCTGCCGCCAGAATCACAGCCGGCGCGGAAGCCGCATAGTCTGGGCGGTGATGCTCGCCGAGGCCGAAGACATCGAGTCCAACCTGGTCGGCGAGCTCGATTTCCTCGACAAGATTGCGCAGGCGCTGATGCGGTCCGACGCCGTCGTTCGCTGGCGGCAGGCTGATATCGGCGAAAGTGTAGAGGCCAAGTTCCATGATTGGGTCCTGAATGGTTCGTGGCATCAAAGTTTAAGGACGGGAGGCACCGGGTGCCAGTGAAGCTTAAGTGAACAGTCCATATATCGGTTCACCAGGCGGCCTTACGAGGGAGGGTGGCGTCTGCGCCCGTATTTTCATGGCAGATGTGCTGATTTGGCGCTTGATCTCTCGGTCTCGACGCGTATGTAAGCGGCGCGAACTGACTTCAGGGAAATGAAACTTGGCGATCTACAAGGAAAAGGACATATTCGAGCGCCGCAACGCGGCGAACGAAGCGAAGAAAGCGCTGCTCGAAAAGTTCAAGGCACGCCCATCGGACGATGATCCGGCGGTCTTGGCCAAGCAGGCCGAGCGGAAGGCAATCCTCGAGGCACGCGCGACCCGCGAAGCTGAAAAGAAAAGGCTGACGCAGCAAAGGCTGGCGCGAGAAGCCGAGGAACGCGCCCGGCGTGAAGCTGTCGATGAGGCCGCGCGGCTCGCTGCCGATGAGGCGGCCCGCGCCGAAGCAAAGGTGCGGGATGCGGAGGAGACCGAAAGGGTCGCACGCTTGCTCTCGGATGAGGCTGAGCGCAAAGCCAAACGCGATGCTCGTTATGCGGCGCGCAAGGCTCGCGTCGGTAGAACGCCGCCCGGCTTTTCCCGCTGAAGCGCTCGTCTCTTCGCTCTGATCCCGAAAAAGCTGACGCGTCCGCTCTATCTCCTTGTTGGAGCATCGGATTTTTCCCGAAACCGGTTCCCGCTTTCGGGTCCGATGCTCAGCGTGCAGGAAAATTGCATAGCACCGGAAGCAATAAAATCGCCATGCAGCAGCAGGCAAAAGCGAATTTTCTGTCAGGCTCTCAGGCGACCAGCTTCAACCCGGCAATCCCTGCCACGATCAATCCGATGCAGGTCAGGCGCAATGCAGTCGCGGGCTCGCCGAGCAGCCAGATGCCAAGGAGCGCCGTGCCGACGGTGCCGATGCCTGTCCACACTGCGTAAGCGGTTCCGACCGGCAGGGACTTCAGCGCGAGGCCGAGCAGGCCAAGGCTGATGATCATGCTCACGCCGGTGAGGACAGTGGGAACAAGACGCGTGAAACCTGCAGTGTACTTCAGCCCGATCGCCCAGCCGATCTCGAAAATCCCTGCGACAAAGAGGAAAGTCCAAGCCATCGAAGACTCCGCGTTTTTGGCGGGTCGTCCCGGCCGGATCCATAGAAAAGCAAGGTCGTCCTCGCACGCCCGAATATAGGAATGAAGGCCGGTTCTTCAAATGAAAAGTCCGGTTGCAATCCCGCGACCAGTCTAGTCGGCCGATGTGTCGGAAGCCCACAGCGCGCGCGTCATTTTCGACGCGTACAGGGATGCTGTAGCACATCGTGCTTTCCGAAAATCGTTTTCCGATTTTCGGGCCGATACTACAGCGCGGCGCGTCCTTACGGGCGCGCAAAGGACGCTGTAGTACTTTGAATCCCGTATCATGCTTTCCGAAAATCGATTCCGATTTTAGGGCCGATGCGGTAGGCTACTTCGCTTTCGATTTGGCTGCCGCGGCGGGTGCCGCCTTGGCAGCGGCCGGCTTCTTGGCATCCTTTTTCGGCTTCTTGGCTTCCTTGCTGACCTTCATCTGACCCTTTGCCATGATTCGTTCCTCCGATTGGGCGAAACGGATGATGCCAAATATATTTGCCGATACAAGGGGTTTGGCCTGACGAGGCTAAGTTCGGACATTCGTTCCTCTGATTTGACGGCACTCGCTGCCAGTAGAGGTGATCGTCACTTCTTCTCCACCTCCGTGCCCATCTTGTTGTCGCTGGTGACGATCTCCGTCCTGTCGCCAGCGATCCGTCAGCCTTCAGGCTCTGCAGCACAACGTGTCCTTTCGGACGCGCAAAGGTCGCCGTATCTCTTTGAACCTCCGCATCGCGCTTTCCGAATATCGATCCGGTTTCGGGCCGATGTGCTAGTCGCTTTCCTCGACCACCCTCAGCCGCAACTGCCCTGTCTTGGAGTCGGCGACACGGGAAGCTGCCTCCCGGCTTGAGGCGACTG
This sequence comes from uncultured Alphaproteobacteria bacterium, assembly GCA_963813315.1. GTDB lineage: Bacteria > Pseudomonadota > Alphaproteobacteria > Rhizobiales > Rhizobiaceae > CAWEYO01. The sequence continues at coordinate 66,768 of CAWEYO010000010.1, forward strand.
TTGCAGCCGGTGCCGTGCCGCCACCTTCCCGGTCGTTCTCGGGTGGCAGAGCGCCGAATTCCAGCGCTTCGATCTTCTGCCCACGCCTGGTGACCTTCGCCGATGATACCAGAATGTCGTCGATGTCCCTGGTTGCCTGGCCGAAATGGCTCTGCAGTTTCCTGACGCGGTCGTCGAGGCGGGAAACATCCTCCATCAGGCGGATGACTTCGCCCTGGATCAGATGCGCCTGCTCGCGCATACGCGCATCCTTCAGGATTGCCTGGATGACCTGAATCGAGAGCATGAGCAGCGAAGGCGAGACGATCACTATGCGCGCACGGTGGGCGCGCTGCACCAAGGGCTCGAAATTCTCATGGATCTCGGCGAACACCGATTCTGACGGCACGAACATGAAGGCAGTGTCCTGAGTCTCGCCGGAGATGAGATATTTGTCAGCGATATCCCGGATATGGACCTCGACATCGCGCCGGAAGGCCTGCGCCGCCGACTTCTGAGCGTCCATCCCTTCCGCCGCGCGGATGGCGTTCCAGGCTTCGAGCGGAAATTTGGCATCGATTACCAGCGAGGGCGTGTCGTTGGGCATCCTGACCAGGCAGTCAGGGCGGCTGCCGTTCGAGAGCGTCGCCTGGAATTCATACGCGCCGTGAGGGAGACCGTCGGCAACGATCGCTTCCATGCGCGACTGGCCGAAGGCGCCGCGCGTCTGCTTGTTGGACAGGATTGCCTGCAACTGCACGACCTGGCCGGCTAGCGATTGAATATTGGATTGCGCGCTGTCGATGACGGCGAGGCGTTCCTGCAGTTTCGCCAGGCTCTCATGGGTCGAGCGTGTCTGTTCGCTCATGGTCTGACCGATGCGTCCGGTCATCGCATCGAGCCGCTGGCCGATTGACTGGGTGAGTTCCGCCTGACGCGCCCCGAAAACGTCGGCCACCGCGCCGAGCCGGCCCTGCATTTCGGCCTGCGATTGCAGGATGCCCGCCATGCGGGCCTCGAGTTCGCGAGCGTGACCCGCGGCGTCGGTCGCGGCTACCGAACGCGCCTTGGCCGATCGCCACAGCGCGACGGCGAGAGCAACGCAAAGGGCAATGAAGACGGCGGCAGCGAAGCCGAGCGCCTGGCCAAGCACGATCGTGGTGCTGCCAAGACGCGCGACTGGTTCGGACAGAATCGCGGAAAGATCATTCATTTCGCGAGCATATCCGATTCGCTCGTCGAAGATAGATCAAAACGTGAACAATTTGCGGCCGAGCCAGTTGACGCTTGTGCCGTCAGACCTTAGGTGAGGCTTCATGTCAGTCAAGCCTCTGGTCATCCTTCCCGATCCAATCCTCCGCCAGGTTTCGCGGCCGGTGGAGCGCATGGGCGATCAGGTGCGCAAGCTCGCCGGCGACATGCTGGATACAATGTACGATGCGCCGGGCATCGGGCTGGCCGCAGTCCAGGTCGGCGTGCCGCTTCGGATGCTGGTGATCGACCTTGCCAAGGAAGGCGAACCGCCGGCGCCGCATATATTTATCAACCCCGAGATTGTCGAAAGCTCGGAGGATCGTTCGGTCTATGAGGAAGGCTGCCTGTCGATCCCGGATTACTATGCCGAGGTTGAGCGCCCGGCGTCCGTGCGTGTGAAATATCTTGACCGCGATGGCAAGGCGCAGGAGATCGTGGCGGAGCGGCTGATGGCAACATGCCTCCAACACGAGATCGACCACCTGAACGGTGTGCTCTTCATCGACCACATCTCGAAACTGAAACGCGACATGGTGGTGAAGAAGTTCAAAAAGCTTGCAAGGGACAAGCCATCGGGAGGGATGGTGGGATAGGGCTTCGAATCGCTGGCGGTTGCGGAGTCTGGGCGACCCGCAACGTTCGCGATTTCGACGGGCTTGACCTGAAGTTCGCAAACCCGTTTGAAGCGGGGACCTGAGTTCCCTCCCCTCGCTGCTCTAACCGGACCACGGAAGAAAATGCCCCTTCGCGTCATCTTCATGGGAACGCCGGATTTTTCAGTGCCGACGCTGCGTGCTATCACATCGGCAGGCCATCGGGTCGTCGCGGTCTACACGCAGCCGCCGCGGCCGGCTGGCCGGCGCGGATTGGAACTAACGCCGTCCCCGGTCCAGCGCGAGGCTGAGCAGCTTGGCCTCCCGATGCGGACGCCGGCCTCGCTGAAGGGCGAGACGGAGAAGGCTGCGTTCCAGGCTCTCGATGCCGACGTTGCGGTGGTGGTTGCATACGGCCTTTTGTTGCCGGCGGCCATTCTCAACGGGACAAGGTTCGGCTCCTACAATGGCCACGCCTCGCTGTTGCCACGCTGGCGGGGTGCAGCACCAATCCAGCGCGCGATCATGGCCGGCGACGAAAAAACCGGCATGATGATCATGCGGATGGACGAAGGGCTCGACACCGGGCCGGTGGCGTTGGTCGAGCCCGTTACGATCGGGCATGACATGACGGCGGGCGAATTGCATGACAGGTTGATGGAGGTCGGCGCCGGGCTCATGGTCAGGGCTCTCGATGAGCTGGAGCGGGGACGCCTGACGCTCCGGCCGCAACCATCAGAAGGCGTGACGTATGCAAGAAAGATCGATAAAGCGGAAACGCGGATCGATTGGGCGCGGCCCGCGCAAGAAGTGCACAACCGCATTCGCGGACTGTCGCCCTTTCCGGGGGCGTGGTGCGAGGCGGCAGCCGGTGGCAAACCGGAACGTCTGAAACTGCTGCGTTCGACTATGGCCGATGGCAGCGGAACCCCGGGGGAAATTCTCGACCACCGCCTGACCATCGCCTGTGGAGCAGGCGCAATCAGGCTAGTGGAGGTTCAACGGGCCGGCGGCAGGCCCATCGGCGCGCAGGAGTTTCTGCGCGGCTACAAGCCAGGAAGAGGAAGCGGGTTCTCATGAGCATGATGTCGATACGCGCAGCGACTGCCAAGGACCGCGCGGCCATTCGCCTCGTTGAGGAGCAGGCGTTCGGCCAACAGGCGGAGGCCAGGCTTGTCGAGGCAATTGTTGCCGCCGGCGAAGGGGTTGTCGAACTGGTTGCCGAGGATGAGGGCCAAGTGGTCGGCCACATCCTCTTTTCACGGCTTTTCGTCGATGCCGGCCCCCAGCGGTTTGCTGCGGTTGCGCTGGCGCCGCTTGCGGTGGAACCTTCCTTCCACGGCACGGGCATCGGCGGCGCGTTAGTCCGTGAGGCGCATGTGAGGCTCGCGGAGGCGGGCGAAAAACTGTCCGTGGTGGTCGGCGAGCCGGCGTACTATGGACGTTTCGGCTATACGCATCAACGCGCAGCGAAGTTCGAGAGCGACTACCAGGGCGAAGCGCTCCAGGCGCTCGCCTGGGGCGAAGCGCCGGAAAGGGGGCGGCTTGTCTATGCTTCCGCCTTCGGCTCATCGCTGGTTGGCTAGGTCTGAATGCCGCGCTATCGACTCGATATCGAATATGACGGCAGCGCCTATGCCGGCTGGCAATGGCAAGCCGGCCAGCCGTCGGTCCAGGCGGCGATCGAGCAGGCATTCCTGCGCTTTTGCGGCGAGGAGATCTCGGTTCGCGGCGCCGGACGCACCGACGCCGGCGTGCACGCCACCGGGCAGGTAGCGCATGTGGACCTCGGCCGGGACTGGCCGGCCGATACGGTGCGCGATGCAGTGAACGCCCATCTGCAACTGGCGAAGGATGCCGTTGCGATCCTTAGGGCTTCCCTGGTTTCCCAGGACTTCGATGCGCGGTTTTCGGCGATTGGCCGCCACTATCTCTATCGCATCGTCAATCGCCGCGCGCCGCTTACGCTGGCGCGGAAGAAGGCATGGTGGGTGCCGAAGTTGCTCGACGCGGCGGCAATGCACGAGGCGGCGCAGACGCTGGTCGGCAAGCACGATTTCACGACCTTCCGTTCGACGCAGTGTCAGGCGCAGAGCCCCGTGAAAACGCTCGACCGGCTGGTCGTGACGCGTTGCGGCGACGCGGTCGAAATTCGGGCCTCGGCGCGGTCATTCCTGCACAATCAGGTCCGCTCGATGGTCGGTTCGCTGAAACGGGTCGGCGAAGGCGGCTGGACGGCTGGCGACATCAAGGCTGCGCTGGAGGCGCGGGATCGGGCCGCGTGCGGTCAGGTGGCGCCACCGGACGGGCTTTACCTCGTCAAGGTGGATTATTGATTTACCGCATAGGCCCGAAAATCGGAATCGATTTTCGGAAAGCGATGCGGCGGTTCAAAGTGCTACAGCGTCCTTTGCGCGTCCGAAGGGACGCGCGGCGCTGTAGAGTGATGCCGGCCACTGCTACTTCGTTCCCAATCCCAAGACAGCTTGCAGCGCAAGCAGCACCGCCAAAGAGGCAATGAACATGGCGGCAAAGACGGCGGAGCCGATGACCGCACCCTTGCCGATGGCGGCGTTCGTCAGGCGCCACGAAAGCACCATCGACGCCAGGAAGAGGAGCAGCGAAACGGCGCTGGCCAAGTCCTCGGCACCCGGTGCAAAGAGCCTGAGCAGAGCTGACGGCAGCATGAGCCACACGATCAGCGCCGAACCCCAGTTGGTTGCGACCACATAGTGGACAACGCGGTCGCCGATGCCAGCCGGGCGCGCAGCTAGCGCCAGCGCGCCAAGCGGCAGGACCCAGGCGCCGAGATCGACCATGGCAAGGCGAAGCAGGATGAACAGCCGGCCGCCCGCAATGTCGGAAGCCTGGCTGACATCGTTTGCGACGGCGATCCAGCTTGCGGCCAGCGCGGGAAGCGCGATTATGATCGCGAAGAACGAGTTCCAGAATCCGTCGGCCGATATGTCGAGCAGCCGTAGGCCGTCCGGTTTGCCCATCATCATACGCCAGGCGCCGGTCAGATACTGCTGGATGTCCTCGGCAGGAGGCATGGCGTCACTCAGCCGAACCAGTCTTCCAGAAAACGCTGGTAGATTTGCGTCAGCGTTTCAAGGTCGGAGAGCCTGACGCTTTCGTCAACCATGTGCATGGTTTTGCCTACCAGGCCGAACTCGACGACCGGGCAGTAGTCCTTGATGAAGCGTGCATCGGAGGTCCCGCCCGATGTCGAGAGCACCGGCTCCCTTCCGGTGACGGCCTTGACCGAACCGCTCAAAGTCCGGATCAGCCGGTCGTTGCGGGTGAGGAAGACGGGGCTCGGCCTGCCGCGCCACACGAGTTCGAATTCGACCGGCTCCTTGCGGCCCGGACGGAACTTGCGCCGGGCCGCCGCGCGGTCGAGACGGTTGTGGATTTCGGCCTGGATCGTTTCGGCCGTCCAGGTATCGTTGAAGCGGATGTTGAACGTGGCGGCGGCCTTCGCCGCGATGACGTTCGTCGCCGGGTTGCCCACGTCGATCGACGTCACCTCGAGGTTGGAAGGCTGGAAATCCGCCGTGCCCTCGTCGAATGCCGGTGAAAGTAGCGCCTCGACAAGCGTGACGATGCCGCGCACCGGATTGTCGGCCAGATGCGGATAGGCCGCGTGGCCCTGACGGCCGTTCACCGTGATCACACCTGAGAGCGAGCCGCGGCGGCCGATTTTGATCATGTCGCCAAGGCGCTCGGGATTCGTTGGCTCCCCGACAAGCGAGGCGTCCCACTTTTCGCCCGCCGCCGCCGCCCATTGAAGGAGCTTCACGGTCCCGTTGATGGCGGGACCCTCCTCATCGCCGGTAATCGTCAGCGATACGGAACCCTTCGGAGCACCGTTTGTCTCGACATGCCGTGCGACAGCGGCGACAAAACAAGCGATGCCGCCCTTCATGTCGACCGCTCCGCGGCCGAACATCTGCCCATCTGCGATCTCGGCGTCGAAAGGGGGATGCGTCCAGGCGTCTTCGTCGCCCGCCGGCACGACATCGGTATGGCCGGCGAACATCAGGTGCGGTCCGTCGCCGGAGAGGCGGGCATAGAGGTTCTCGATGCTCGGCGTACCGTCCGCGGAGAAGCTCGGTCGCCGGACAGAAAAGCCCATCGGCTTCAACATGCTCTCAAGCGCCGTCAGCGCGCCGCCCTCCGCCGGCGTGACCGAGGGACAGCGGAGCAGTATCGCAAGATTGGCGGCGGGATCGGTGGGCAGACTCATGATGCCGAGGCTTAGCGCATCGGCCCGAAAATCGGAATCGATTTTCGGAAAGCACGATGCGGAGATTAAAAAGAGCTACAGCGTCCTTTGCGCGTCAGAAAGGACGCGCGGCGCTGTAGCATCGGCCCGAAAATCGGAATCGATTTTCGGAAAGCACGATGCGTGAGATTCCGGAGGTTTCCGGCGACCCGGCGATGCTTACGAGTGGGCCCGGCCGGCGGGTGGCTCGTTGACCTTGTCGCCATACCGGTTCGGTGCCGGATCGCCGGGGAAGAGGCAGAGTATGAGGAACGCTGCAATCGAGATGACGGGAATGAACAGCGAAACTGCCAGAATGCCCGGCTTTCCAAAGTCATGAAGACGCTTGACGGCGAGCGCCACGTTGCACCAGAGCGATGCCAGGAAAATGAGGCCGAAAACACTCGCCCACATCTGGCCCCCGGCGCTTTCCTCGGGCACAAGCATAAGCCGGTAGAGCGGGAACGCCTGCGCGATCGCCAGAAGCAGCCCGGCGAGAAAATAGGCGGCGCGACTGACGCGGCCGGAGAAGTCCGAAAAAGAGCCAGGCAAGTTGCGATCGGTCAGGCAAGGGAATCAATCTCTGAGAAGTTCGTTGATCGAGGTTTTGGAACGGGTTTTCTCGTCAACGCGCTTCACGATGACGGCGCAATAGAGGCTCGGGCCAGGCGCGCCGTTGGGGAGAGGCTTGCCCGGCATGGAGCCGGCAACGACCACGGAGTTTGCCGGAACTTCGCCGTAGAAAACTTCGCCTGTGGCGCGATCGACGATCCTGGTCGACTGGCCGATAAAGACGCCCATGCCCAGCACCGAGCCTTCACGCACGATGCAGCCTTCGACGACTTCCGAGCGCGCGCCGATGAAGCAGTTGTCCTCGATGATGGTCGGGCCGGCCTGCATGGGCTCCAGCACGCCGCCAATGCCGACACCGCCCGAAAGATGCACGTTCCTGCCGATCTGGGCGCAAGACCCGACCGATGCCCAGGTATCGACCATGGTGCCGCTGTCGACATAGGCGCCGAGGTTGACGAAGGACGGCATCAGCACGACGCCCGGCGCTATATAGGCCGAACGGCGGACGATCGAGGACGGCACGGCGCGAAACCCGGCCTTTTCGAACTCGTTGGCGCTCCAGCCATCGAATTTCGACGGCACCTTGTCCCACCAGACGGCTTCTCCGGGACCACCCTTGATGATCTCCATCGGATTGAGCCGGAAAGACAGGATTACAGCCTTCTTCAGCCACTGGTTCACCTGCCATTTGCCGTCGGCCAGGCGTTCGGCGACCCGCGCCTGACCCCGGTCGAGCAGGTCGAGAGCGGTCTCTACCGCCTCGCGCACTTCGCCGCGCGTTCCTACCGAAATGCCTTCGCGTTCCTCGAAAGCCTTCTCCAGCGTTCTTTCGAGGCTGGCAAGATCGGTCTTCGGCATGGCAAAGCTCCGCTACACGTGCTGTTAAGGGGTGGGGTTTTAGCCTGTAGAAAAGTTGCGCGGACCCTATGTCATGGTTTAGCGAGGGTCAATCGCAGCATGCGTCATGGTTCGGCGCGTGGGACAGTATCGGATGGGCCGCAAGAATGAACCCCATGGAAATAGCAGGCTGGTCTCCACTTCCGCATTCGGACGAGGATCTGCAACGAGCGAGAAAGGCACCTGATACGCCGCAGACTCGGGCACCCACGTACCGGCTGGCCTGGACCGACGAAGAGTTCATGACCCAGCGCGAATTGCGCGCGGTGCGGCTGCAACTTGAACTGCTGAAGCCGGAGATGATCCTGGCGGAGCGCGGCATCCGCTCGACGGTGGTGATGTTCGGCGGCGCGCGCATTCCCGAACCGGGCGGCGAGGCGTGGGCGGCAAAGGACGAACGGCAGAAGCGCAACCTCGAGGAAAACAGCAAATATTACGAGGAAGCGCGGAAGTTCGCCCGACTGTGCTCGCAACAGTCGGCCGCCTCCTACTACCGCGAATACGTGGTGGTGACGGGCGGCGGGCCGGGCGTGATGGAAGCGGGCAATCGCGGCGCCGCTGACGTCGGCGCTCCCTCGATCGGCTTTAACATCGTTTTGCCGCATGAGCAGGCGCCCAACGCCTATGTGACGCCGGAGCTCTGCTTCAACTTCCACTATTTCGCGATCCGCAAGATGCATTTCGTGATGCGCGCGAAGGCTGTCGCCGTCTTTCCGGGCGGCTTCGGCACGATGGACGAATTTTTCGAAACGCTGACGCTGATCCAGACCGGCCGCATGGAACGGGTGCCGATCATCCTGTTCGGCAAGGCATTCTGGGACAAGGCGATCAATCTCGACTTCCTTGCCGAGCAAGGGACGATTTCGCCCGGCGACCAGGACATCATCGATTTTGCTGAAACGGCAGATGAGGCGTGGGGCATTATCAGCCGGTTCTATAGCCTTTAGACTAGAGCGGCGCATCCTGGGCGCCAGCCGGCACCAGAGCAGACAGGAAAGCCGCCAGATCGTCGGTGACGAAATCCACGGCGTCGTCGAATTTGGGATCCCGCTCCCAGATTTCCGAGAATGTCGGCTCGAAATTGTTGGGCACGATGAGCACCGTGATCATGCCGAGAGACTTCGGCACTATCAGGTTTCGGGCAAGGTCCTCGAACATCACGGCACTGGGTCCGGCGATGCTGTGGAGCGCCACGAAACGGTCATAAGTCTCACGCGCCGGCTTGGGCGTCAGGCCCGCCGCCACGATATCGAAAATGTCGTCGAAGTGATCGAGGATGCCGAGCTGGCGCGCGGTTCTCTCGGCATGACCCCGGTCGCCGTTGGTAAAGATGAACTTGCGGCCGGGAAGCACCTTGATCGCATCGCCCAGCGCCGGATCGGGGTTGAGCCAGGAATAGTCGATATCGTGAACCTTGTTCAGGAAATCATCGGGATCAATACAATGGCGCTCCATCAGGCCGTTGAGCGTGGTGCCGTATTCGAGATAGAGTTCCTTTTGCAGTTTGCGCGCCTCTTCGCGCGGCAATTGCAGCAGTTCCGACACATAGGCCGTCATCTTAAGGTCGATCTGCGAGAACAGATTCGACTTATGCGGGTAGAGTGTGTTATCAAGATCGAACACCCAGTCGGTTACGTGGGTGAAACGGGCGGGATCGACGTGTTGTGCCATGATGCTCTTATCGCACGTAACAAAGCGATTTGAACCACGCGCGGGTAACATTTGATTCTTTCCGGAAAATTGACGGCGGCTTGCGAATTTGGCCGCCCTTGAAAGGAGACGCTGAGGTTCTACGCGCGGGGTCTGCGCGACGGTGCGGGGGTGCACATGAAACGTATTGTTCTGGGCTCGGCTTTCGTTGCCCTTTGTTCTATCGCGGCATCTATCCTGATAGCCGCAAGCATTCTGCCGGCGTTTGGGGGGGCTGTGGGCGTCAACGGCTGGCTTACCTCCACGCTTTGTTCATTGGTGATTGCCGGCCCGAGCAGCGCTTATACCTTCTGGCAGAAGGAACGGCTCGCGCTGACATATGCGAAGTTGCGGACAGCACATGCCGAACTTGCAGACGCGCATCGGAAGCTCAAGGAGAAGTCGCGCCACGACGACATGACCGGTCTACTCAACCGGGAAAGTTTCTTTGCAGTCCTCGATGGCACGCGCGGCAAGGTCGACCGCGGTGCACTGCTGATCATCGACGCGGACCATTTCAAGAAAATCAACGACAGCTACGGCCACCCGACCGGTGACGGCGCATTGCTGGAAATTGCCGCAGCCATTCGCCGGGGTGTCCGCAAGGGTGACATCCTCGGACGCATCGGCGGTGAGGAGTTCGCCGCACTTCTGGACGGCGCGTCGGACGTCGAAGCCCGACATGTCGCCGAGCGCATCAGGCGAGAGGTGGAATTGACCCCCTTCCGGCCCGACGAAAACGCGATCCCCCTGACGGTTTCTATCGGCGGCACGAAATGCGAAAGCGGCGCATCCGTGTCCGATCTGATGCGTGCCGCGGACCGGCGGCTCTACGAGGCCAAACAGCGCGGCCGCAACCTGGCGATCCTGGAACCTGTGCACGCGGCAGCGTAAGGCGATGAGGATCGCGGCCCCCTAGAATGAGGCGGTTAGCAGGATTTGGAGCGCGTCCATATGACCGCTCCTCAAGTGCCAATGAAATCCATCGACGCGGCGGTGCTCTATATTGCCCCCCTCTGTCCGGCAGGGCAGAAGGGGGCGCGCGAAGAAATGCCCGTGTTCGCAATTCCGCGCCAACCTCATCAGCTGCGAGCCGAATGAGCCGTCGGTTCCTAACTGTTGCACTCCGCAAAAAATGATGGCTTACACGCGGGAAGATCGCTTCCATTTCGTGGTGGCGCCGCTGGACCTATCCCGCATGGAACTCTGGATACCGATCACCATCGCCGCGGCATTCCTGCAGAATCTGCGCTCGGCAATGCAGAAGCACCTGAAAGGGGTGATGGGCACCACCGGCGCGACTTTCGTACGGTTCGGCTTCGGCTTTCCGTTCGCGCTTGCCTTTGTCTGGGTGTTGAACGGCCTGGCCGGCTATGAGCTTCCGGGCCTTAACGCCGTGTTTTTCGCTTGGGCCGTACTTGGCGGTCTGGCGCAGATCGTGGCGACCTTCCTGCTTGTCCATCTGTTCTCGTTCCGCAATTTTGCGGTCGGCACAGCCTATTCCCGCACCGAGCCGGCGCAGGCCGCGATCTTCGGCCTAATGTTCCTCGGTGAAAAGGTCACGTTCGGCGTCATCGCCGCGATTGCCACCAGCGTGTTCGGCGTGATGCTGATTTCGGTCGCGCGAAGCGCGTTCTCGTGGCGAACGCTGCTCACCTCGGTCGGTAGCCGTACAGCCGCGATCGGCCTTGCCTCCGGGACGTTGTTCGGCGTGGCTGCCGTTGCCTACCGGGCGGCTTCGCTGGCGCTCGGCGGGCCGAACTTCATGATGCAGGCGGCCGTCACGCTTGCCTTCGTCATCGTATTTCAGACCGTAACCATGGGCGCCTGGATATTGTGGAAGGACCCGGCCGAGATCAGGTGCATTGCGAAGGCGTGGAAGCCGTCGCTGCTGGTCGGTCTCGCGGGAGCCTCGGCCTCCTTCGGCTGGTTCATGGCCATGACGCTACAGCAGGCGGCCATCGTGAAGTCGCTGGCGCAGATAGAGATGCTCTTCACTTTCGCATCGTCGGTCTATTTCTTCCGCGAGCGCATCAACCGGCTGGAAGTGGCCGGCTGCATGCTCATCGTCGGCGGGATATTGATCCTGCTCATCGCAGGCTGATCTTCGCGCAGGCATCAACCCGCTTCTAGAGCAAGATGAGGTTAGGTCTGGTCATTCTGCCGGAGGAAATTTGCGACAAGGTCGAGGGGTTCGGCGACGGTCGTACCTGGGTACGGCCGAGCCGAAGCCCGATGAATTTGGCTCGAATTAACCCGGCAGAATGACCAGACCTAACCTCACCTTGCTCTAAGGTACGATCAGGGTACCGGCCCCATGCTCGGTGAAAAGCTCGAGCAGCACGGCGTGCGGCGTCTTGCCGTTGAGGATGACCACGCCCTCGACGCCGCGCTCGATTGCTTCGATACAGGTCTCGACCTTGGGAATCATGCCGCCTGATATCGTGCCCTTCCTGATCAGAGCCTTTGCTTCGGTGACGGACAGCTCGTCGATCAGATTGCCGTCCGCATCGAGCACGCCCGGCACGTCGGTCAGGAAAAGCAGGCGCGAGGCCTTCACTGCGCCGGCGATGGCACCAGCGAATGTGTCCGCATTGATGTTGTAGGTGTGGCCGTCGCGGCCTGGCGCGACCGGTGCCAGCACCGGAATCATCTCGGAATGGGCCAGAAGGTCGAGCAGCGTGCGGTCGATCTCGACCGGCTCGCCGACGAAGCCAAGATCGAGCACCCGCTCGATATTGGAGTCCGGATCGGTGAGGGTCTTGCGGGCCTTCTCGGCGAAAACCATGTTGCCGTCCTTGCCGCAAAGCCCGATCGCCCATTCGCCTTCGGCGTTGATGAGCGCGACAATCTGCTTGTTGATCGAGCCGGCGAGCACCATTTCGACGATCTCGACCGTCTTCTCGTCGGTGACGCGAAGGCCGCCTTCGAATTTCGACTCGATGCCCATCTTGTTAAGCATCGCGCCGATCTGCGGACCACCGCCATGCACGACGATCGGATTGACGCCGGATTGCTTGAGCAGTGCAACGTCGCGCGCGAAAGCCTTGCCAAGCGCGTTGTCGCCCATGGCATGACCACCGTATTTGACGACCACGGTCTTATTTTCGTACCGCTGCATATAGGGGAGTGCAGCGGAGAGAAGGCGCGCCTGCGCTTCGGCGGTCTCAGGAATTTCCGTCGTCATCATTGTCCCCTGTCGGAAGGATCGCGGCCTGTTTAGCGGCAAAGTCCGTTGCGGGCAAATGACAAGGGGCCTACGGCAATCGTTTCCTCGATCCGTGGCGGCCGCCCACCGGTTTGCAAACCTGGTGCAAGGTTCCTAGTCTAGCGCCGATGACGCCGGAGGATGTCACAAAGTTGATCGTGAGGGTCTCGATGAAGGATCGGGCCGCTTTCGACCTGCTTTACAGGCAGACGAGCGCGAAACTTTTCGGTGTCTGCCTTCGTGTCTTGAACGACCGTGCCGAGGCGGAGGAGGCACTGCAGGAGGTCTTCCTCAAGATATGGACGAAGGCTGATCGCTTCGCAGTCTCCGAACTGAGCCCGATCTCGTGGCTGGTGGCGGTTGCCCGCAACCACGCAATCGACCGCGTCCGCGCGCGACGTCCACCCGCTGCAAGTGCGGACGCGGCGCTGGACATCGCCGATCCGACGCCCGGCCCCGAGGAGACTGCTGTGGCGGGCGGTGAAAACGAGAGGGTTCACCGCTGTCTCGAAGAGCTGGAACAGGAGCGGGCCGCGGCTGTGAGGGGAGCCTACCTCAAGGGTGAGAGCTATGCCGAGCTGGCCGAGCGTCACGGCGTGCCGATCAATACGATGCGGACCTGGCTGCGCCGCAGCCTGATGAAACTGAGGGAATGCCTGGAACGATGAGTCTGACGGACGAAAACGGACCGGAAACCGGCGGCGACGACATGCTGGCCGCCGAATACGTCGCCGGTCTTCTCCCGGAGGACGAGCGTCAGGCGGCGAACCGCAGGATTGAGAGCGACCCGGCGTTTGCACGCCTTGTTGACCAGTGGGAGGTTCGCCTTGCCCCGCTGGGCAACGCCTACCAGGCCGTCGAGCCGCCCGTATCCGTGAAAGCCGCGATTGACCGGCGCCTCTTCTCCGGTGCGGCAAGAACCAGGCTGTGGGGCAGTCTGGCTTTATGGCGCGGGCTCACTGCGGCCGCTCTCGCCGCTTTCGCCCTTGTTGTCGCACTTCCCTACGTCCAGCCGCCGGTGGAACAGCAACAGGTGCGGCTGATCGCTTCGCTTGCGGCGGAAGGCAGCGACGTGCGGTATCTGGCTGTTTTCGACGCCGGTCGTGACGAAGTGTCGCTATCGCACGTTTCTGGCGAGCCGGCCTCCGGCCGTGATTTCGAGCTCTGGATGATCCAAGGCGGAAATGCGCCGGTTTCGATGGGCGTCCTGCCGGAAGGCGCGACGACGCACATTGTCATCACGCCCGAGATCCGCGCCAGACTTGCCTCAGGGGCGGTGCTGGCGATCAGCCTGGAACCTGCCGGCGGCTCGCCGACCGGTCAGCCGACCGGGCCGGTCGTCGCGGCGGGCGATTTGAAGAACATCTGACCGCCTGCACCACGCGAAGACAAATCGGTCGCCCACGGTGCGAGTAAAGTTTCCGTGAGCCCGGAAACTCGCGACTACGCTTTCCGTGACTCCTTGCGTCCCACCAACGGGAAACCCAACCAGGGAGACTCACATGCGTAAACTGACATTCTCGCTTTTCGCCGGCGCCCTCGCTCTTTCCGGCGCGACCGCGGCCGCATATGCGGCCAATCCCGAAGTCGGCGGCGCGCCGATGTATGGCGACAAGAACATCATCGAAAACGCCGTGAATTCTAAGGACCACACCACGCTGGTCGCCGCTGTCAAGGCTGCCGGCCTGGTCGAGACGCTGCAGGGCGCCGGCCCGTTCACCGTATTCGCGCCGACGAACGCGGCTTTCGAAGCGCTCCCGGCCGGCACGGTCGAAGCGCTGCTGAAACCTGAGAACAAAGACAAGCTGACTAAAATCCTGACCTGCCATGTGGTCGGCGCCGAAGCCTTTTCCAAGGACATCATGAAGATGGTGGACTCGGACGAAGGTGCGCATCCGGTAAAGACAGTCGGCGGCTGCACCTTCACCGCAAAATATGAGGGCGGCAAGGTCATGATCGAAGACGAAAACGGCAGTACGGCCACCGTCACCATCGCCGACGTTGACCAGTCGAACGGCGTCATCCATGTCATCGACAAGGTGCTGTTGCCGAAAATGTGACGTCTCGCCGTCTCAGGCGGTCATCGCCCAACCGATCATCCGGGCGACCGAAGGCGCGCGCGCCCCGCGCATCCACACCCGCATGTGGATTGCCGCGGGGCGTTTAGTTAGGAACGCCTTCGTCAATTGGAGTTGATTTCGGTGTGAGCTGTCCGGCGGCTAAGGTGGATCAAAGGGAGGCCGATATGAACCGCCGCAAGTTTCTCTTTGCCAGTGGGGCCGCCGTCGCGGGCTTGGCCATGTCGCCCGGTCTTCGGCGCATGGGCGCAGTGGACGAGGCTCGGGCCGAGACCTTCGAGGTGACGAAAACGGAGGCGCAATGGCGCGCGATGCTGTCGGATGCGCAATACGCGGTGCTAAGGGAAGAAGACACCGAACGCCCCGGCACCAGCCCGCTGCTCGTTGAAAAGCGCAAGGGCACCTTTCATTGCGCGGGGTGCGACCTGCCGGTCTATTCGTCGGAGACGAAATATGAGTCCGGCACCGGCTGGCCGAGCTTCTGGGATGCGCTGCCCAATGCGGTCGGCACCAGACAGGACGGTTCCCTTTTCATGGTGAGGACGGAGTGCCACTGCCGGCGTTGCGGCGGGCATTTCGGGCACATATTCGATGATGGTCCCCCGCCGACCGGCAAGCGTCATTGCATCAATGGGCTGGCGCTTGGCTTCAAGCCCGCGACGGCGTAAAGCATCGGACCGAAAGTGGGTACCGGTTTCGGGAAAAATCCGATGCTCAAACAAAGAGATAGAGCGGCAGCGCTGATTCCGAAAATGCCGCCGCTCGAGTTCCGGCGGTTCGGCTATTCTCCACTCGCCGCGAGCGCGATAGCTTGGCGGAGCTCATCCAAGCCGTCGCCCTTTTCCGACGATGTCGCGATAACTGCGGGGAACGCGGCCGGGCGCTTGCGGATATGCTCCAGGGTTCCGGTGATCAATCGCGGCACGCCGACGGCTTTGATCTTGTCGGTCTTGGTCAGCACGATCTGGTAGGAGACGGCCGCCTTGTCGAGCAGGCCGAGCACGTCCTCGTCGTTTTTCTTGATGCCGTGGCGGGCATCGATCAGCACATAGACCCGCCTTAGCGTTACCCGGCCTTTCAGATAGTCGAAGACGAGCCCGGTCCAGCGGTCGACCTCTTCCTTGGGCGCCTGAGCATATCCATAGCCAGGCATGTCGACCAATGCGATCGGCGGCAGATCGCCTGCCGCGCCGGAATAGCCGTCCGGAACGAAATAGTTGAGCTCCTGCGTTCGACCCGGTGTGTTTGATGTGCGGGCAAGTCCCCGTTGACCGGTGAGCGCGTTGATCAGCGACGACTTGCCGACGTTCGAACGGCCGGCGAAGGCAATTTCCGGCGGCCCCTCCGGTGGCAGGAACTTCATCGCCGGGACGCCGCGGATGAACGTCCACGGCCGCGTAAAGATGTGCGCGCCGACGCTTGCGCCGGACTTGGCATTGTCGTTCAAACTGCGGCCTCCAACCGGGAAATATCGGCGCCGCGTATGGCGTCGAGATTGCGCGTGATCTTGTCCGGCGGCCAATTCCACCATGCGACGCCAAGAAGCCGGTCCACTGTTTTCCTGTCAAAGCGCATTTTCACGACCTTACCCGGATTGCCTGCGACGACCGCGTAGGGGGGCACGTCATGGCTGATGACCGATCTTGCGCCTACGATGGCGCCGTCGCCGATCTTCAGGCCAGGAAGGACGACCGCCTCCATGCCGATCCACACGTCATTGCCGATGGTGGTGTCGCCGCGCAACTCCTCGACCCGCGTAGAGGGCTCAAAGCCCTTCTCCCATCCATGCCCGAAAATATTGAACGGGTAGGTGGAAAAGCCGGACATGGCGTGGTTGGCCCCGTTCATGATGAATTTCGCTCCCTCCGCAATGGCGCAGAAGCGCCCGATTACCAGCCGGTCGCCGATGAAAGGATAGTGGTGAAGCACGCATTTCTCGACGAACAGGTCCGGACCCTCCGGGTCGTCGTAGTAGGTATAGTCGCCGATCTCTATGTTGGGCGCCGTGACAAGCGACTTTAGGAAGCCGACGCGCACATGCATCGGTATCGGATGCTTTATCGAAGGGTTGGGTCCGCTGTCGGGTCCGGTCATGGCAGTTCCGGGGTGAACGGGCATATAAAAGCGGCAGCCGGCCACGTCCACAAGAAAGAACCCGGACGCGCCGACGCGCGCCCGCTCCTTACCTTGTCACTCGGCCGGCGAGGGCTTCTTCTTGAACAGTCCCGCAAGATTGTCCCAGAGTTCTATCTTGGCTCCCTGACGCTTCATGATGATGCCTTGCTGGAGAATCGACAGAGAGTTGTTCCACGCCCAGTAGATAACGAGACCGGCCGGGAAGGTCGCCAGCATGAACGTGAAGATCAACGGCATCCAGTTGAAAAGCATGGCTTGGGTCGGGTCCGGCGGCGTCGGGTTCATGCGCATCTGCAGGAACATGGTGATGCCCATGATGAGCGGCCACACGCCGATCATGAGGAATGCAGGTACCGCGAAAGGCAGCATGCCGAACAGGTTGAAGACCGAGGTCGGATCCGGCGCGGCAAGGTCCTGGATCCAGCCGAAGAAGGGTGCGTGGCGCATTTCGATAGTGACGTAGAGCACTTTGTAGAGCGCGAAGAACACGGGAATCTGGATCAGGATCGGCCAGCAGCCCGCCAGCGGATTGATCTTCTCCTTCTTGTATAGTTCCATCATCGCCTGCTGCTGCTTCATCTTGTCGTCCGCATATTTTTCGCGGATTTCCAGCAAGGCAGGCTGCACTTTCTTCATGTTCGCCATCGAGACATAGGACTTGTTGGCTAGCGGGAAGAAGACGGCCTTGACGATGACGGTGGTCGCCAGGATCGCGAGACCGAAATTGCCGAGCAAATTGTAAAGCCAGTCGATGAGATAAAACATCGGCTTGGTGATGAAATAGAACCAGCCCCAGTCGATCAGAAGGTCAAACTGGCGGATGTTGCGGCGGGTCTCATAGGCCTGGATGGTCGCGACTTCCTTGGCTCCCGCAAACACCATCGTCTCCACTGTCGCGGACTGTCCCGGAGCGATGCTCATCGCATCGGACAGATAGTCGGCCTGAAAGCGCGGGCGTCCATCATCGAAAAAGGCGAAACGCGGCTGGAACTGCTTTTGCGAAGCCGGCACCAACGCAACTGCCCAGTATTTGTCGGTGATGCCGAGCCAACCGTCGTTGGACCTGCCCGGGACGATCTGCTTGTCTTCCTCGATCGTGGAGTATGAGATTTCCTGCAGGCCTTCCTCGCCGGTCACGCCGATCAACCCCTCGTGCAACACATAGGTGCTGGCATGCGCAGGCTTGTCGAAGCGCGTCACGCGACCGTAATTGGAAAGCGAGACAGGTGCTGCGCCGCTGTTGGTCACGGTGTCGGTGACCGTGAACATGTAGTTGTCGTCGACCGCGATCGTCCGTTTGAAAGTCAGGCCTTTGTCATTCGTGTAGGAGAGCGTGACAGGGGCAGAGTGCGTCAGCGTCGGGTTGCCCTCGATCGTCCAGACAGTGTCGGGCCCAGGCACCGACCCCGAGGTTTCGTCACCGACAAAGCCGATCTCGGCATACTGCCCGTTAGGAAGCGCCGACGGGCTGAGAAGCTCGATCGTCGGTGAGTCCTTGTCAACCGTGAGGCGGTAATCCTTCAAACGTACGTCGTCGATGCGGCCGCCCGTCAGATTGATGGACCCGTAGATTCGGGGCGTGTCGAGCTTAATGCGTGCTGTGGACGCGATCACCGCCTCGCGTCCTCCAGCGGCGGCACCATCGGCCCCGGGAACGCTGCCCGCGCTGCCAGGCACCGCGCCGGTCGCCGGCCGTGTCGTGCCTTCAGTCTTCGCGCTGGGTGCCGCTTTCTTTTCGGCCTCGAGCCGCTGGGCTTCGATCTTTGCTGTTTCCCTCTGCGCTTCGATGCGCGGGTTCATGTAGAACACCTGCCAAAGCGTCAGGATCACCACGGAAAGCGCGATTGTGATGAAGAAATTTCGGTTGTTTTCCATCAAGTAGTCCTGCGCGTTCCGCGAATTCGTCGTGAGAGTTCGGACTTGAGCGTCTCGAAGGGGACAGTGAGGATATCTTCACGCCCGACGATCACATAGTCATTGCCGGCCGCCATGTCACCTGCGGCATCGTTTCGGACTGCTTCCTTCAGCCGCCGGCGGATACGGTTGCGCTGAACGGCATTGCCGGACTTCCTAGTGACAGTGAAACCGACGCGCGGGCCGGCTGCGTCGCCGCGATTCATCACTTCCAGCAGGAATAGCCGCCCCCGGCGCTTTTCACCGCCGCGGACAGCCAAAAACTCAGCGCGTTTGCGAAGCCGTCGAGGAGCGATGCCCCTGGGCTTGCCGGTCGCCGGCAAGGGTTCGCTTTCCGCTTCAGGCTGACAGCCGCTTGCGGCCGCGGTTGCGGCGTGCGGCGACCACTCCGCGGCCACCCTTGGTGGCCATGCGAGCACGAAATCCGTGCCGGCGCTTGCGGACAAGTTTCGAGGGTTGATAGGTGCGCTTCATTTATCTTGATACCGCGGCGTGCGGCCCTTCTTGGTTCTGTCGCAGTGAACAGGAGCGTTGCCTGGTGTGCTGGCGCAGTCGCGCTGCGCCGGACTGTCGGCCCGAGCGTGAGCGGGCTTATAAGAACAAGGGTCCCGGAAGTCAATCGCCAGCGAACGAAGGGCATGACCGAAGATTTGTCGCAATTGGCCCCCACCCCGGATGGTCCGCCATGGGCGAATTCACGCGCGGGTGAGCGGGTTTGATCCGGTGGTAAAAAACCGGTGAGAACCGTCCACTGAATGCTTGCCATGGCGGTTTCGGTGGATCATTTGACCGGGAACCCGGGTACAGTACCGGAACAGTGACATTCCGGATGGCCGCATAGGCCCTGATCGGGAAAAGCAATGGCAAAGAGCGCGGCTCAGGCCGCAGTGACCGATGGGCCGGAAAGAAGGGCGGGCAGGTCCGCCCTGTGGCGCTTCCTGCCGATCGCGCTCGTCATCGCCGGGCTAATTCTCGGCTATACGATGGGCTGGCATCACTATCTGACACTCGACTACCTCGGTCAGAGCCAGGACTTGCTCGAGGCGTTCGTCGCCGGGCATCCGGTCCTGGCGCCGGCTGGTTTTGTGGCCTGCTACGCGCTGGCGGTGGCGCTCTCCTTTCCGGCCGCTTTCGTGCTCACGATCTTCGGCGGGTTTCTCTTTGGGTGGGCGTTGGGCGCCGCTCTTTCGGTCATCGGCGCGACCATCGGCGCGACGGCCCTATTCCTTGCCGCCCGCATAGCCTGCGGGGACCGTCTCAGGAGGAAGCTGGGCGGTGCGACGGCGCGTCTGGCCGAAGGCTTCGAGAACGACGCGTTCGCGTTTCTGCTTGTGCTTCGGCTGACCCCGTTCATACCCTTTGTCGTCGCCAACGTTGCGCCGGCGCTTTTCAATGTCCGGCTCCGCACTTTCGTGGCTGCAACCGCGATTGGCATCGTGCCCGGCGCATTTGCCTATGCGTGGCTGGGACAGGGCGTCGACAGCGTGCTTGACGCTGCGCAGGCAGCTGGTCGCAATGCAAAGGCGAAAGACCTGGTCACGCCGGAAATCACTTTCGCCTTTGTAGCGCTGGCGCTTGTCGCGCTGATCGCGGTCGTCGTAAGAAATCGATGGAAATACAGGGTCTGAAAGCGACGGGTGGCGTCTTTCGGGTCGATACACCCGCGTTCAGGGAATGCGTGATGGGGAAGCATATAGCGCCGGACATCTGCGTCATCGGGGCCGGGTCGGGCGGTCTCTCTGTCGCGGCTGCCGCGGCCGCGTTTGGCGTGCCGGTAGTGCTTGTCGAGAGGGGGAAGATGGGAGGCGATTGCCTCAACTATGGCTGCGTACCGTCCAAGGCTATGATAGCAGCGGCCAGGCATGCGCACGCGCTGCGACACGGCGCGCGGTTCGGTGTCGCCGATGTCGAACCCGAGATCGACTTCAAACTTGTCAACCGTCATGTTCGTGGCGTTATCGCGGCAATCGCGCCCAACGATTCCGAGGAGCGCTTCACAGCGCTCGGCGTCCAGGTGATCAGGGCTGAGGGCCACTTCATCGACAAGCGCACATTGATGGCCGGCGACATGGAAATCCGCGCGCGGCGTTTTGTGATAGCGACCGGCTCGTCACCCGCCATCCCGCCGATACCGGGGCTCGACGGCGTGGACTTCCTTACCAACGAGACGCTGTTCGACCAGACCACAAGACCTGCGCACCTTATCATCATCGGTGGCGGCCCGACAGGCATGGAGATGGCTCAGGCGCATCGGCGGCTCGGCTCGATGGTGACGGTCATCGAGGCCCTTACCCCCCTTGCAGGCGAGGACCCCGAACTGGCGGCAATCGTGCTGCGAAGAATCCGCTCGGAGGGTGTGGCGATCCGCGAGGGCGCAAGAATCACGCGCGTTGAGCGCCTCGGCCGGAACGGCGTTCGTGTCCACCTCGAGGACCGCGCCGGAGCCGGCGTCATCGACGGAACGAACCTGCTGATCGCCGCCGGACGCACAGCAAATGCCGCGGGGCTTGGTCTCGAGAAGGCCGGCATCGCCTACGGCCCCAAAGGCGTCAAGGTTACCGATGGCCTGAGGACCACAAATCGCCGTGTCTACGCCGTGGGCGACGTGACGGGCTCGCCCCAATTCACTCATGTCGCTGGCTATCACGCCGGCCTCGCAATCCGCTCCATCCTGTTTCGGCTACCGGTCAGGGAAAACAGACGGATCATTCCCAGGGTGACTTTCACCGACCCCGAACTCGCGCAGGTCGGCCTGACCGAGGTCGAGGCGGGCAAGCTTCATGGCAGTGTTGGCATCCTGCGCTGGCCCTATGCCGAGAACGACCGCGCCCAAACGGAACACAGGACGGAGGGGCATCTGAAGATGGTGACAGGCCGGCGGGGAAAGATCCTCGGCGTTTCGATCGCCGGTGCCAACGCGGGCGAAATGATCAGCCTTTGGGCGCTGGCGCTTTCGAAGGGCATGACTGTGCGCGACGCTGCCGCGTTTGTCCCGCCTTACCCCACGATGAGCGAAATTGGCAGACGCGCCGCCATCACCTATTTTATGGGTGCTAGCGCGGATGCCGCTGGTCCGTCGCGCGATCCGTCTGCTCAGCCTTCTAGGCTGACGGGAACGGAGCGAGGGGATCGATCGGCGGGGAATTTGTGCGGAGGGAGGTGCGCGAATGACGGACCAACCGGTGGCGGATACCGGCAGGCAGGGGGGACAGGAGCGCCCTATGGTGCCGCTGTCCCGCAGGCTCTCGACCAAGCTTCTCTGGTTGACGATCCTCTTCGTGCTTCTGGCCGAGATCCTCATCTTCATTCCGTCGATCGCGAATTTCCGCCTTCGCTGGCTGGAGGAGCGGCTGAGGACGGCAGCGTCGGTCGGGATCGTGCTGATTGAGGGCGATGTCGCCAGCCTGTCGCCAGCCGTTCGCAACGATGTGCTCATGTCGATCGGCGCAAAGGCAGTCGCGGTGCGCGATGCCGGCGTCGCAAGGCTCCTGGTGGTCGCGGACATGCCGCCTGAGGTCGACGAGCATGTCGACCTTGCCGGTACGGGAGCGCTGGCCGCCATCCGCGATGCTCTGGACACGGCATTCTTCGGCGGCGACCGCATGCTGCGTGTTTTCGGGAAGGTCGGCGTCAGCGACAAGGAATTCGAGCTGATCATCCCTGACGCCCAGCTGCGCGACGCGATGCTGGTCTATTCGCGCAACGTCGCCCTGTTGTCGTTGTTGATTTCGCTGATCACGTCCGCGCTGGTGTTCCTGGCAATCAACTGGATCATGATCAGGCCGGTGCGCGACATGACCCGCTCGATGCTGTCGTTCTCGGAGGCGCCGGACGATCCGCGCCGGGTTATCCGCCCGGAGGATCGCGGTGACGAGATCGGCCTGGCCGAACGCGAACTCTCCGGCATGCAGAAGCGGCTGCAAAGGATGCTGGCGGAACAAAAGCATCTGGCCGATCTCGGCCTGGCCGTCTCGAAGATCAATCACGACATGCGCAACATCCTCGCCTCGGCCCGGCTGATGTCCGACCGGCTCGCGATGGTGAGGGACCCTTCCGTGCAAACCTTCGCCCCCAAGCTGGTGCGCACGCTGGATCGCGCGGTAGCCTATTCCCAGGGTGTACTGGACTATGGCAGGACGCAGGAGGCCGCGCCCGCGAGGCGCCGCCTGCACCTGCGGAAACTGGTAGACGAGGTGCACAGCCTTCTGGGCATTGATCCGGCCGGCAGCATCGAGTTCGAGAACACCGTCGATCCAACCTTCGAAGTGGATGCCGATCCTGATCAGCTCTTTCGCGTCCTGACCAACCTTTGCCGTAACGCCGTGGAAGCAATGGCGGCCGATCGCGACACGGCGCTGGTGCGCCGGCTCGCAGTTTCGTCGGAGCGCATGGGAAGTGTGTGCCGCATTTTCGTCATGGACACGGGACCCGGCCTCCCGCAAAAGGCGCGCGAAAACCTTTTTGCGGCATTCCGTGGCTCGGCACGTAGCGGCGGCACCGGACTGGGCCTTGCAATAGCACATGAGCTGGTACGGGCGCATGGCGGTTCGCTGGAACTTCTGGAGAGTATCGGGGGGCGCACGGTTTTCGCGATCACGATTCCCGATCAGCCGGTGCGCCTGGATGAGGCCCGGACGTCGCTGCGCCGCCCTGCCTAGAGCGGCGGACGCACCTTATCAGTGCTGCTCGCTATCTCTTGTTTGAGCAACCTGGTGCTCGCTCATCGCGAAGTGTCGGTCGATTTTGCAGCCGCTGTGACTTTCGGTTCGGGATCATCCTCTCATTGTCGTCTTGTAGTGTTGTCTTGTGGTGCATGCGGAGGGCTAACCGGTCTCCACCTTTCCCGAACGCGCTCCCGGGCTAGATTTTTGCCGCAAAAGTTTTCGGTCGAGCGGCTTGCTTTTCGAATCGTCAATCGCTAGGTAGCACTTCACAATTCGCCGCAGGTTCGCACGGACCGGCAGGCGTGGGCGGTGTGGTCACGGCCCGTTGCGCGCCCGTAGCTCAGCTGGATAGAGCACCAGACTACGAATCTGGGGGTCGGGAGTTCGAAATCTCTCCGGGCGCGCCAAATAGCCACATCATATCAGCTATTTGTTCAATCATGCTTGGACCTGGAACGTTGAGTTGCAATCTATGTCCGAGCAATGTCCGATGCAGGGACTATGCGCTCAGTTGCGGACCGCGTGAGCGCCGTTTGCCGACGGTGCGCTCGGGTTCTGGAAGGCGCTAGGCGAGGTATGGCCGACCACCCGCGAGCAGCGTTGCGCGGTGCACAAGACCGCCGCTGAGGCGCGTGGTTAGCGGTATTTGATGACCCGATGCTGTTTGGTTGACGCCGGACGTCGCTCTCAGGCTGAAACAGGGGTTTTATTCCCCTAGGGAGCGCCAGCGATTTCAAGCGCTTGGCTGACTATTTGAGCTTAGACCTCTGTGTTTCTCCAAAGGATCGACGACAACGACATGCACAGTGACGGCGGGATCGCGCGGTGTCGGAGGACTGGCTCGGCCGCTGGGCGATGAACCTGATGCTGATCAACGTCTCGACGCGGCGGTTCGGGCGGGCGGTGCGGCTTCCGGAGGGCGACGTGCCGGCGGCTCATGGCAGCGGGGTGTCGAAATCGGCTGCGTCGCGGCGCTTCGTGGCCCTGTCGACGGAGAAGCTGGACGCCTTCATGAATGCCGATCTGTCCGGTCTCGACCTGCTGTCATCCAGATCGACGGACTGCATGTGAGCGACGACCTCGTGCTCGTCGCCGCGATCGGCATCGATGGCGAAGGCGGCAAGCATCCGCTGGCGCTGATGGAGGGCGCGACCGAGAATGCCGCCACCGTGCAGGCGCTTCTCGACAATCTGGTGGATCGCGGGCTCGACCCGGCCGTCGCGCGGCTGTTCATCGTCGACGGCGCGAAGGCGCTTTCCAAGGCGATCCGCGCGACCTTCGGCAAGGACAGCCTGATCCAGCGCTGCCAGGTTCACAAGGCGCGCAACATCATGGATCGGCTGCCAAAGGAGCTTCACGCCGCGACGCGCCGGGCGCTGCGCCAGGCATGGGAACTCGACGATGCCGACAAGGCCGAAAAGCTGATCCGCAACCTGGCCCGCCGGCTCGATCAGGAGCGGCCGGGTGTGGCCGCCAGCATCCTGGAAGGGCTGGACGAGATCCTCACCGTCGTCCGCCTGAAGCTGCCCATGCAGCTTCGTCGTTCACTGGCTTGCACCAACATCGCCGAGAACATGATGGGCACGATCCGCCGCGTCACCCGCAACGTGAAGCGCTGGCGCAACGGCAAGATGGCGTTGCGGTGGGTCGCCGCCGGCATGATGGAGGCCGCCAAGGGCTTCCGCAAGCTCAAGGCTCACAAGCAGTTGCCGCGTCGCTCGCTTCAGCAGCATTTTGGTGTCGGTGGTGATGCCGCCAAGGGTCTTTGCCTGAAGCTGCCAGGCTGCTGCCCTTTCGAGCAGGCCACGCTTAAGGCCTTTTGGCGGGAGCCATAAGCCCTGACCCACCGCGCCACAGCTCCTTACGCGGAAGGTCGCCGAGTGCGGCGACCTCCGTTTCCATTTTCTCTTTGCGGCTCATGATGGTCAAGCTGCCTTCGCTGTGGCGCCGATGCGGTAGCGGCGGACGCCATCCTTGCCGGTCTCGCTGGTGAGAGAATGACCGAGCTTTCTTTTTAACCGTGCCCGAGAGGAATCCCCGTACCGAATGAGCCTGCCAACCGGTCGCTTCTAT
This sequence comes from uncultured Alphaproteobacteria bacterium, assembly GCA_963813315.1. Lineage (GTDB taxonomy): Bacteria > Pseudomonadota > Alphaproteobacteria > Rhizobiales > Rhizobiaceae > CAWEYO01. The sequence continues at coordinate 92,093 of CAWEYO010000010.1, forward strand.
CAGAGCTTCCAGCGTCACGCCCTTGGCTGTCTTCAGCTTCTTCAGAACTGCATCAGTTTTTGTGCCTGGCGGGGACTTCGATCTTTTTTGGCTTCTTCACCTGCACCGTGATGGTGAGAGAGGCGTTCTTTCGCGGCTTGCGCTTCGAGGCCGCAGGTTCAGCGGCAGCGCTGGTCTGGGGCATAGCCGGGTCCGAGTTGGTTTCCTGCGAGGTGGGATTGATGCTGGCCATTTGGGTTCTCCGTCAGTTTCTTGGCTCCGGACCGTCCAGCACTGTCGTGACCAACAGGCCTTCAATCGGGCGGGCCGGAGAACACTCGGCAGGTTTCCTTTTTTGGCGGAGGGCGCTGCCTGCTTTGTCCCAAACAGAACAAAGCGATGGAGCCGGACCAGTGGGCATAGTCGCGGCGCGGATCGAATAAGCGAGGATCTCTTTCGCGATCTTTCCTAGAGTAGATTGAAACTGAAAATGCGCATCATTCCTTATCTTGCCGCTGCTGCGGGCATCATGCTTTTTGTCGATTTTGCGCTCGTGATGTTTTTCGCAGTGCACGGAGTGCCCTGACACGCGTGAAACGGACCTGATTATTCTGTCGATCAAGATCCGAAACCACTCAGATGAAAATGTCGATGGGGAAGATCACTGTCCCCGGAGAATTTGGAACATTTTCGGCCGCAGCGGATTGGCCTTTCTGAGCGACGCGACGGAACGCAAGTGATGGATACAACGAACCACGACCGTGGACGCTATGCGGACTGGCCTTCGGAGCTTTCGCCCTTGGTTGGAAGGACGCGCTTTGGCGCGTTTGGACGGAGATCAACGAGGACCGCATTCTCCTGGTCGCGGCGGGCGCCACCTTCTACTTGCTGCTGGCGCTGTTTCCTTTCTGGCGTTCGTTTCGCTCTACGGCTTCGTCGCCGATCCCCTAACAATCGCCGATCACATTTCCTTTCTTGCAGGTCTGATGCCTTAGCGGGAAATCAGCATAGTGGAGAGGGGGGGGTTCGCGCTCTTGTCGCACAGGACCCGCGAGACGCTCAGCTTCGGCTTTCTGTTCGGCCTTGGCGTTGCGCTGTGGAGCGCCAACAGCGGCGTGAAGGCTCTGTTCGAGGGGTTGAACATTGCCTACGAGGAGAGTCAGAAGCGTGGCTTCGTTCGGCTCAACCTTTTGTCTTTCGTCTTCACCTTCCGGCGCCATCCTGATCGGCATCGCCTTCATCGTCTCGGTCGGCATCGTCCCGGCCGTGCTGGCGTTCTTCAGCCTCGGCCGCTGGACCGAGTTTCTCGTCCAGTGGGGGCGCTGGCCCGTCCTGCTCGTCGCCACGGCAGCCGCAGTCACGATGGTCTATCGATACGGGCCCAGCCGCCAACACGCCAAGCTGCGCTGGCTGACTTGGGGTGCTGCGCTCGCGACCCTTGTCTGGATCGGGGCGTCCGCAGGGTTTTCCTATTACCTCAAAACTTTGCCGACTACAACAAGACCTACGGGACATTGGGCGCTGTGGTGGGGTTCATGGTCTGGACCTGGATTTCCGTCGTCATCCTGCTTGCCGGCGCGGAGCTTAATGCTGAGCTGGAGCATCAGACCGCTAGGGATTCCACGACCGGACCGCCAAAACCGATGGGTCAAAGGGGGCGGTCATGGCCGACACCCTTGGGAAAGCAGTGGACGAGCACTGATCTCAAGCGGAGTTACCCGTGAGTTAAGTGGAATCGCCAGGCCGCACACTTGCCCCGACGATCGTGAGCGGCCTCTCGACACTGAAGCCGCAAAAATATGACTGCAAAGCGGCTTATGTCGGCCTGTAGAGGTGGCGTCAGAGACACGGCGGTATTGAGGCGACTGGCTGGACCGCTCAATGGGCGAGCGAAAAGGCATCAGAGCAGCGGCAATTGCCCGCCCTCGGGCAGTCACCCTCGGTCGAGCCATCCCCACCACTCCGATCAGCCACCGACGGAACATCGGGACCAGCCGCACGTTGTCAGCGCGCAGGAGGAACAACGATGGCAACCGAAAAAACAGCTGGCAAGAAGGCTGGCGACGCACTGTTGAAGAAAAGCAGGGCCGAGGAACGCAAGGTCGAAGCCAGCAAGGGCAGTGCTCTCGCCAAGGGAGAAAAGCGCTTTGAGGAACGTTCGAAAAGTTCCGACGGAAAAAGCGCGGGAACAAAGCAGCGCGCAGGATCAGCCAGAAAATCCTGACAAGACCACCGTGCCCGCATCATCCCGCCATACTCCTAGATGCTTAGCGGAAAGCATTGGAGAAACCCATGGGTCAAACTGAAGACGACATTTCGAAGTACGAAGCGGATGCGGCCGAACTCCGTAAACGAATAGAGGCCTTGGAAAAGGGCGAGTTCGTATTTGGCTCTTCAGACGGTCGAAGCATTCCCAAGGACAGCGCTCCAGCCATCAGGGATGACAAACGTCAGCTTGAGCAGCTTGAGGCCCTAATCGCCCATCTCAAAGCGAGAGAGGCGTAGTCTGCCAACCAGATCTAACGGCCAGCGCCCGCCGATATACGGAAAAGACTGCCCGGGGTTACGCGGGCCGCAGCGGGTTCCAGGGCGATGCGGGCTCTTCAGAGGACCTGCTGATTTTGGGGCCCAACGCGCCAAGGTCAGTTACGTAGTCATCGGAATAGTCGAACGAAAAGTAATGTTCCCCCCGGGCAAGAGCATGTCTGCCTGATCGGCCGCGGCTTCAAAAGCCTTTCGCGTGTCCGCGCATCCTTCAGGCCTTCCAGCAGCGCCATCAGTCCCATACGGGGTCATCCACACGCGAACGCGCGACTCAATTCGCGCCGGCTGGTTCGGTTCCGGGATCCGCCCCGCGAGGCCAAATGACGTGTTTGCGATTTAATTGTGAGCGAGAAGGCGTGTCAGCACCCCGACCAGTTGCCTCATTCATGAACGGCTTCGTCAATACAGGACGGTCGCGGTAGGCGTCCCCCATGTTGTGACCGCTGTAGCCCGTCGAGAAGACGAACGGCACGCCGCGCGCGATGAGCGCGTCGGCCACGTAGTGAGTTTTATTGCCATTCAGGTTCATGTCCAGCATGGCGACATCGAAGATTTCCGCATCAATCAGGGCAAGCGCCTGATCGACCGTAGCGGCAGCGGTAACGGAGTCACAGCCGAGGTCGGCCATCATGTCTTCGATCATCATGAGGATCAGCATTTCATCCTCGACGACAAGAACCCGCCGGCCGGAAAGCAATTTAGTCATCGCGAGCACCGGGCGGCGCGGGAAAGTTGATCGTGCAGACCACACCGTCCGACCGGTAGTCGAGATGCGCCGTGCCTTCCAGCTCGTGAGCCAGACCGCGTTCGATCACCTGCGAGCCGAACCCTTTGCGGGACGGTGGTTTCACGGGCGGGCCGCCTTTCTCTTGCCAGCGTAGGAGAAGCCGGTCGCCTTGCGGCGCCGGCTCGATCGTCCAGTCAATCAGGACTGATCCGGCCTTGTTGGAAAAGGCGCCGTATTTCACGGCATTGGTCGCGAGTTCGTGGAACGCAATGCCGAGCGCAAGAGCCGCTTTCGGAGGGACGCGGATATTTCTGCCCGTGATGACAAAGTGCTCCGACCGTCCATTTGCAACCCCGAACGGCTCCAAGGCCGCCTTGACCAGATCGAGCAGCCCCGCACCTTCCCAATTCTCACGGGTCAACAGGTCGTGCGACCGGGAGAGGGCGAGGAGGCGCGAACTCGATGGATTCCCGGATCACAGTGGGATCGGACGTATTCCGCAAAGCCTGCCAGACAATCGACTGCACCGTTGCAAGGGTATTTTTGACGCGATGATTCAGCTCGTCGATGAGCATCCTGGACCGGGCTTGCTCCTGCTTGTGATCGGTAAGATCGACGAAGGAGGCGAAATGCTGCACGACCGCGCCGCTCTCGTCCCGAACTGGACTGATGTGGACTGCCGACCAGAACACGCTGCCGTCTTTGCGGCGATAGGAAATTTCCGAACCGCCGGCGGCGTTGCCCGCGAACGTGGCCTCGATGCGCGCCAGCACCTCGGGATCGGCGCCGCGCGCCATCAGGAAGTTGAAGCTCTGGCCCAGAACCTCTTCACGGGCGTATCCCGTCAGTTCGAGAAAGGCGTCATTCACAAAAATGATTGGATTGTCAGATGCTTTGGCATCCGTAAACACCATCGCCATTCGCGTCGTTTCCGCGGCGACGACGAACGGGCCAAGGTCCTTGCGAAAGCCCTCGACTGCGGCCTCAGAGGCTTTCTGTTCATCCGATTTGTCTATTATTTCCGGCAAAGAACTCGATCCGTTTGGCAGCGAGCGCCCGATGACATCCGGGGAGCGCGGAACTTTTCCGCAGCGGGAAAAATGAACGCTTAGTGCAATAAATGCAATGCATGCAGCAGCGGGACTCTGCCATACAAAGACCTCAACCGGAACCAAGTAGGTATACAGT
>CAWEYO010000011.1:0-114923 GCA_963813315.1 uncultured Alphaproteobacteria bacterium
AAGCCATGAACGGACTATCGAAGACATGTGCTGTTGCCGTTGCGGCCTTGTGCTTTCCGCTGACGGCGCCGGCATCAGCCCAGGAAGCTGGCGCCGCGGCGAAGCCCAACATCCTCGTCATCATGGGCGACGACATCGGTTACTGGAACATTAGCGCGTACAATCGCGGCATGATGGGCTACCGCACGCCCAACATCGACCGCATCGCCGCCGAAGGTGCGCTGTTCACCGACTATTATGGCCAACAGTCCTGCACCGCAGGTCGCGCCGCCTTCATTTCCGGTCAAAGCCCGATGCGGACCGGCCTGCTGAAGGTGGGGCTGCCCGGGGCGAAAGAGGGGCTGTCGGACAAGGATCCGACGATCGCCGATCTCTTGAAGCCACTCGGCTACATGACCGGGCAGTTTGGTAAGAACCACCTTGGCGACCGTAACGAGTTCCTGCCGAGCGTGCACGGCTTCGACGAATTCTTCGGCAACCTCTATCATCTCAATGCGGAAGACGAACCGGAACACCCTGAATATCCGAAGGGCACCGAGTTCAGAATGACGTTCGGTCCGCGCGGCGTGCTGCGCTGCACTGCGACAAGCGCGGACACGCCTGGCGAGGATCCACGCTTCGGCCCATGGGGCAAGCAGAACTGCGAGGACACCGGACCGCTTGACAAGAAGCGCATGGAGACGGTGGACGAGGAGTTCCTTTCCGCCACGATGGATTTCATTGGCCGCGCCCATGCCGCAGACAAGCCATTTTTTGCCTGGTTCAACCCAAGCCGAATGCATATCTGGACCCGGCTCAAACCCGAGGCGCAGGGCAAGACCGGTCTTGGCGTCTATCCCGACGGTATGGTCGAGCATGACGGCCAGGTGGGAACACTGCTTGCCAAGCTCGACGAGCTTGGCATCGCCGACAACACCATCGTCATCTACACAACCGACAATGGCGCAGAGACGTTCAGCTGGCCGGACGGGGGCACGACAGTATTCCGCGGCGAGAAGAACACCAATTGGGAGGGCGGCTACAGGGTACCAGCACTTGTGCGCTGGCCGGGTAAGGTGCCGCCGCGCAGCGAAATCAACGGCATTTTTTCGGCAGAAGACTGGCTGCCGACACTGCTCGCCGCCGCCGGCGAACCGGGCATCAAGGAGAAGTTGCTCAGCGGCTACACCGCGGGCGAAAAGACCTTCAAGGTCCACATCGACGGCTACGACCAGCGTGAACTCCTCTCCGGTGGAGACAGCGATCGGCGCCGCGAGTTCTTCTATTGGACCGATGATGGAGATCTCGCAGGGTTGCGCTTCGACCAGTACAAGGTCGCATTCCTGGAGCAGCAGGCGCACGGGCTGGAGGTCTGGATGCAGCCGCTTGTGCCGCTTCGCGCGCCAAAGATCTTCAATCTGCGGGCCGATCCCTTCGAGCGCGCGGAGCACGAGGCCGGCGGATATGACGCATGGTTCGTTGAGCACGCGTTCGTCCTGCTGCCCGCCCAGACGATCGTGGGTCGTTACCTGACGTCGTTCCAGGCTTTCCCACCGCGCCAGCGGCCCGGCAGTTTTTCTGTCGACCAGGCCATGGAAATGATGATGCGGCAGACGGCCAACTGAGAAGGAGACGCAGAATGAGAGTGTTCCATCATTTCGAGCTCAGCCGCCGTGCACTGTTTGCGGCGCTGGCGGCCTTTCCAATCGCTGTCGCCTGCTCCAGCTTGACCGCGCAGGCTCAGGACGATCCATTGCCGTCGTGGAACGATACCAATTCCAAAAAGGCGATCCTCGATTTCGTCGGGGCGACCAGCCAGGAGGGCAGTCCGACCTTTGTGCCGCCGGCCGAGCGGATCGCCACTTTCGACCAGGACGGCACGCTCTGGGTCGAACACCCGATGTATAGTCAGGTGATCTACTGTCTGGACCGGGTTCCGGCGCTGGTCGCCGAGAAGCCCGAACTCAAGGACGTCGAGCCCTTCAAGACCGTGCTGACCGGCAACCGCGAGGCGATCGCCAAGCTGCCGATGACGGAGCTCGAAAAGCTGCTCGCCGCCACGCTGACAGGCATGACCGTCGACCAGTTTCAAGCCGAAGTCAAAAAGTGGATCGCATCGGCAAAGGACCCGCGCTGGAAGCGACCCTATACCGATCTGACCTACAAGCCGATGCAGGAGGTTCTCAGCTACCTGCGTGCGAACGGCTACAAGACCTACATCGTGACCGGCGGCGGCCAGGATTTTGTCCGGGTCTATTCCGAGCCAGTTATGGCATCCCGCCGGAACAAGTCGTCGGATCGGCCGGGGGCACCACCTATAGCTACGGCAAGGACGGAAACCCGATCCTGACCAAGGAGCCCAAGCTTCTCCTCAACGACAACAATGCCGGCAAGCCGGAAGGCATCCATCTGATGATCGGGCGTCGCCCGGTCGTCGCATTCGGCAATTCGACCGGCGACCAACAGATGCTGGAGTACACCGAGGCGGGCGAAGGTCCACGGCTCGGAATGATGGTGTTGCACGACGATGCCGAGCGCGAATACGCCTATGGCCCGGCCCAGGGCCTGCCTGACACAAAGGTCGGGACATTCACGCAGGAGCTTTACGACGAGGCAATGAACAATGGCTGGATCGTCATCAGCATGAAGAAGGACTGGAGAAAGATTTTCGCCTTCGAAGAATGAAAAGTGCCTTGCTCGAAGACCAGCATCAGGCCGCCAGTGTTCATGAAAGGGACAGGATACTGCGTCTCGCGGGTGCAGTGATCGTGGCAGGCCCGGCGGTAGGAAAAAGACAGGAAGCATCGATGTACGACTACGTCGGACCGGTTCGGCCGGTTGCGTGCTTCACGGTGTAGCGGATCGCCGAGGAGGTAGCCGAGACGCTCCGAACGGCCGAGGTCCCTGAAAGACGGGAGAGGATACTATGAGACGATTTGTTGTGGCCGTCGTTATCCTGGTCTTGCTGGGCGCGGCGGCGGGGTTCGCCATCAACAAAATGTTCCCGGCGCAAGTGGCCAAGTATGGCGGATTGGCGTTCAACTTCTATCGCACCCTCGGCGCGCCGGAGGGCACGCTGGCGACGGAGGCGAACCCTGACCATGGGGGCGGTGCAACGGTTCAGGCGGCGCCCTCGACCGGAACCCCGCAGGCGCCGAAGGCGGACGCGGACTGGCCGAGCTACAACCGGACCCTGACGTCAGACCGCTACTCGCCGCTGACCCAGATCACCACCGGGAACGCCGGGCAGATAAAGGTCCTCTGCACCTACGATGTCGGGGGCTACACCGTCTTCGAATCCGGCCTGATCATGGTGGAGGGAGCGCTGATCGGCACCACGGAGTTCGACATCTTCTCGCTCGATGCGGCGACCTGCGCCGAGAACTGGCGCACCCACGAGGACTATCCGCCGAGCCTTCTGGGGGTCAACCGTGGCGCCGCTTACTTGGACGGCATGCTGTTTCGCGGCACCCAGGACGGACGGGTGCTGGCCTATGACTTCAAGACCGGCAAGCGGCTGTGGGCGACGACCATCGCCGATCCGACCATCGGCGAGACGGTCCCGGCCGCCCCGATCGCCTGGGACGGCATGGTCTATGTCGGTCAGGCCGGCGGCGACTACAAGGGCGTGAAGGGCCGCATGTACGGGCTCGACGCCAAAACGGGCAAGATCGTCTGGGAATTCTATCTCGTGCCCTATCAGGAGGGCGATGTTGTCCGCGGCCCGCTCGGGAAGTCGCCGCTCACCGATGCAACCTGGAAGACCGAGCCCGGCATTCCGATCAGCGGCGGCGCCACCTGGACATCGACCACGCTCGAGCCCGAGACCGGGTCGCTCTATGTCCCCGGCGGCAACCCGGCGCCGGACTTCGCGATCGGGCCGCGCGAGGGCGAGAACCTCTATTCCGGCTCGGTCGTCGTCCTCGACGCCAAGACCGGCGACTACCGTGACCACTACGAGATCAGCGGCGAGGACTGGCACGACTGGGATGTCTCGAACCCGCCGATCCTCGTCAGCACGCAGGGCGGCAAGGACCTGGTGGTGGTCGCACCGAAGGACGGGCACGTCTACGGCATCGATCGCGCGACCGGCGAGCGACTGTACAAGGTCCCGGCAACGCAGATCCTGAACGTCGAGGCTCCCATGGTCGTGGGTAAGCCGGTGCGGTTCTGCCCGGGCTCGGTAGGCGGCGCGGAATGGAACAGCCCGGCTTACGATCCGGCGACCAATCTCGTCCTGGTTGGCGAGGTCGACTGGTGCGTTGCGGTGACGCTCGAGGACACCCAGAAGCTCGTGGAGGCGCCGATTGGGACGGTCTGGATGGGCATGGAGGCGCTCGACCCGTTCAATGCTATGGGCCGCCCCCTTGAGAACGACAGGGACTGGCACGGCTGGGTCTATGCCATCGACGCCGACACCGGCCAGTGGGCTTGGCGGGCCAAGCTGAATTATCCGGTCGTCAGCGGCATGACCCCGACGGCGGGCGGCGTTGTTTTCTTCGGTGACGTCGGCGGCAACTTCTACGCGCTCAATGCAGCGACCGGCGAGAAACTCTGGGGTGAGCATCTCGGCGGCGCAATCGGCGGCGGCGTGATCACCTATACCGCGGGCGGTGCGCAAAAAGTTGCGGTGGCCGCCGGCTTCACCTCGCCGCTGTGGCCGACGAAAGTCGTGAAAGCCAAAGTCGTCGTGCTGGGTCTCGACAGCGCCGCGGAGAGCCCGTGACCTGAGGGTCAGGAACTGAACGGGAGACACAGATCCGGGTCGGCTGCGCCTTCTCGTGAGGCGGCAGCCGATCCGCCGGACCATGCCAGGTCAGGAGGTGCGGAATGGAACTCGACCCGGTCACTCTGTCCCGTATCCAGTTCGCGTTCGTCATCAGCTTCCACATCATCTTCCCGGCCTTCACCATCGGCCTGGCGGCGTGGCTGGCGACGATCGAAGGCATGCGGCTTTTCACCGGCAATCCGCTCTATCGGCGCATCTTCGACTTCTGGCTGAAGGTCTTTGCAGTGTCGTTTGGCATGGGCGTGGTGACCGGGATCGTCATGGCCTTCCAGTTCGGCACCAACTGGGGCGTGCTTGCCGAGCGGACCGGGCCGATCCAGGGGCCGCTGCTTGGATACGAAGCCTTCACCGCCTTCATGCTCGAGGCGACGTTCTTTGGTGTCATGCTGTTGGGCCGCGACCGGGTTTCCCCACGCTTCTATTTCTTTGCCTGCTGCATGGTGTCGCTCGGAACGATGCTCTCCTCGTTCTGGATTCTCGCCAACAATTCGTGGATGCAGGTGCCGGTCGGCCACACAATCGTCGACGGCAGGATCATTCCCGCGGACTGGCGCGAGATCGTGCTCGGGCCGGTGATGATGGTACGCTGGCCGCACATGCTGCTGGCCGCGTTTCTGACAACCGCCATGTGCGTCTCCGCCACCGGCGCCTGGTACGTGCTGCGCGGGGTCCACCGCCCCGAGGCGAGCGTCATGCTGCACTGGGGCCTCGGGCTGGCGGCTGTTCTGATCCCGGTGCAGTTGTTCTTTGGACACCTCACGGGCCTTTACGTGCTACAGCACCAGCCGGCCAAGTTTGCCGCGATCGAGGCCCGCTGGCAGAGCCAGCAACCCGCCACCGAGGTGCTGATCGCCTGGCCGGACGAGGCCAGCCAACGCAACTACTTTGCGATTGAAGTCCCCAGGCTCGGCAGTTTCATCGCCTCGGGCAACTGGACCGCCCGCGAAACCGGGCTGGATGCCTTCCCTGTCGAAGACCGGCCCTCCGTGCTGATCCCGTTCTTCGGCTTCCGCATCATGGTCGGCATGGGGCTGATCATGCTCGGCGTCTCCTGGCTCGGCAACTTCCTGCGCTGGCGCGAACGGCTGGAAACGACGCGGTGGTTCCTCTGGGCCACGTTCCTGTCATTCCCGACTGGGTTCATTGCCGTGCTGTGTGGCTGGTACACCGCCGAGGTCGGCCGCCAGCCCTGGGTCGTCTACGGCGTCCTGCGAACCCGTGACGCTGTGACGCCATCGCTGACCACCAGCGACGTGCTCATTTCGCTCACCGTCTACGTGCTTGTCTATGCCGTCTTGGCCGGGTTCGGCACCTTCTACATCTACAAGCTGCTCCGGGAAGGGCCGGCGGGCGCCGCCGAGGCGATCCCGAATGCGACTGCCAGCCGACCGCTGGCTTTTGCCGACACGGCCGCCACCGCCACCGGCGGCCAGCGAAGAGTCCGGAGGCATCCATGACGGACCCGAGCACGCTAGCCCTATTCTGGGCTGTGGTCATCGCCGCCTCCATCCTGATCTACGTGCTCCTCGACGGCTTCGACATCGGCGTCGGTGTTCTTTTCGGCACCACGCGCGACGAAGCAAAGCGCGGGCAGATGATGAACAGTATCGCGCCGTTCTGGGACGGCAACGAAACCTGGCTGGTGGTGATCGGCGCAAGTCTCTTCGCGGCCTTTCCGGCGGCCTATGCAGTGTTCCTTGGGGCCTTCTACCTGCCGGTATTGCTGATGCTCGTCGGCCTGATCTTTCGCGGCGTTGCGTTCGAATTCCGCTATCGCAGCACGGCTATGCGCCGGTTTTGGGATGCCGGGTTCGCTTACGGCTCCATGCTGGTCGCCTTTGTCCAAGGCGCCGCAGTCGGCGCCATGATACGCGGCATTCCGGTCGAGAACATGCAGTACGCCGGCGGTGCTTTTACCTGGCTGCATCCTTTCCCCGTCCTGACAGGGGTCGGGCTGATGCTCGGCTATGCGCTGCTCGGTGCCTGCTGGATCGTGCTCAAGACCGAGGGTTCGCTGCGGGACTGGGCCTACGCGCGAATCCCCTGGCTCGTTGCCGCTGTGTTTGCGGTACTGGGCCTCGCCTTCATCACCGCGCTGACGATGGATTTCGGCGCCGTTGCACAGAGCAATCTTGGCCAGCGCAGTTGGGGGCTGGTCTTGCCGATGTTCAGCATTGTCGCCCTTCTGGGCCTTCTGGCCGGCGTGCGGACACGACGGGACGCGGTTCCGTTGGCGATGGCGGTGGCCTTCTTTTGCATGGCGTTTCTGACGCTTGCCGTGATGTTCTGGCCTCACTTGATCCCCTATGCGGTCACCGTGGCCGATGCTGCATCGCCGGACGTTTCGCTGCGCTTCTTCTTCTATGGTGGCATCGTCGTCCTGCCGGTGATCGCCGTATATACGATCGGGGTGTACTGGGTCTTTCGTGGGAAGATTGATCGTCTCAGAACGTGAGAGCGTGCTCCCTCACCCACAGCACCGGTACAGATGGTTTGACATGCATGCCCAATGAGGAGGGTTAACCATGCTTACGAAGAATTTCGCATGCCTCGTTCTGATTGCCGGCTCTCTATGCTCGGCGCCAGGTGCCGTCCGCGCGCAGGACGCGGGCGTCAAGCCGCATGCTCCGCTTCAGAAAACCATCGGTGTGGTCACGCCGACAGGGCCGGTCCCGTCACTCTTTGTCGTCAACTCGGCGGGCGCCAAGCTGGAAGGCGGTAAGTTAACGATGACCGGCGTGGCGGCGAACTCGATCGTATTTGCCGATCGTCCGGTGCGGGCGGCGGGCCACGTGACCACCGAGCAGTTCATCATGCAATGGGAAGAAGGCGCGGACAATTTCATCAAGGATCCGCCGAACGCCACCATTTCCGTCCTTGGCGGCGACGGCTCAAAGGTCGAGGACGCCGTCGTGACATTGAGGTCGCCAAAGATCGCGGACGGCAACCTGACGTTCGACGTTTCGGTGCTGGAAGGAAGTCTGAGCGGCTCAAGCGGACCTGCAGCACTGTTTATCGACCCCGGCGACTACAACTACTGGCATGCCCCGGTCTATCATGGCTCCTGGTACGCCCGCACGCGTGCGACCGACGACCCATACCTGTACTACAACCCCAATTCCATCGACTGCACCTCTCCTCACGCGCAGGCAGCAGGCTACTGCTGACCGACAGTGTATCGCCGACTGGGAAAATACGAGCTCGTTGCCGTCTACCTGTTGCCGTCTACATGACAGGAGCGAGGCCGAGAGTAATATCGAGGTTTGTTGATGACCCGCCGTGCACCAGGCCATCCGGCCCAACGACTTACGCAGATCCCTGGACCAGAAACCACGCGCACGATAAACATTGCGCTCGCCAATATTGCCTTCTGGCCCATCGAGATGTCACGCTCAATAGCGGCAACGGCGGACCCAGCGCACTACGAGAGTGTCCAACCGGCAGGAAGCAACAGGTCGTCCGGGCAGCAATTTGTGTCGGTTTTGGTTCGATCGCCGCAGCGGCGCTGTCAGCCTACGAACCATTCGACAACGTGCGGAGGGGCGTGCGCAATCCCTTCTAGCCCTCCGTCCGGAAAATCAATGGGCGCTTGCGGATCGACCCCGGCCAGCACGGAGGTCAGCACGGAGCCGGGCGGGTCGCTCAAGTCAGGGGCTTCAGCAATGCCCACGGCGGCGGTCGTCGCGGCAAAACTAAACACATCCAAAGTTTTCTCTAGCGCCTTGCTTATGTGGTCACCCGCTTGGTCGGCTGCTGGGAGACTAGTTGGCTTTCCTGGCATCTATCGTGTCCCTTCTATCGATAGTCCCCGCTAGCTTGCATCTTTGGCACAACTAGTTCGCGGGGCAAGCCTCGGCGCGCTCACTAAGCGTTACAAAAATTTTCAAGATGAGAGATGGCAAGCGGAATGCGTGAGATATCCATTGCCGCAACCGGATGGCTCAATTGCCCGCCGCCGCGCCCAATGCTTGCGAGAAATGTTCCGAAGGCGACACAATCTCGATGACCGGCGAAGTCACACTGGTTCACGATGAGGGACCGTCACCGTTCGACTTAATGGCTACGATGTGCCGGTGACGACAAGAGGGGAACACGTGTCGCTCGTCGCGAAGAAGAAGGCTGAGCAGGGAAGGCGGAAGAAGCTGTATGACGCGCCGGATTGAAGCCCTGCGTAGGGAGCGCCGAGTGGAAACGGGTGTTGAAGAGTACAATCCGTACTCCAGAACGCTCCGTGCCAGCGGAGCCGTCCGCACTGGGTGGAAAACTGCATTCTATAGGCGTCGGAGCAAGCCACCGGTCGGCCATCGCGCACCAACGACAAACCATCAGTGTCGATGCTGATGATGCAAGTCAGGATAGTGAATGTGTGAGTGCAGCATTGGTTCGTGCCGATGCCAATGCGAGTGCGGTTCTGTGACAGGTCCGTAATGATGATGCTGATGGTGCTCATCGTATACGTGGCTGTGTTCGTGTTCCAACGCTTCGTGTTGATGCTCGTGAGTGTGGCGCTCGGCTAGGTGAAGATAGAGCCCGCAGCCCATCAGAAGCGCAGCAGCGACCAGACTGATTGTGATCGGCTCCGAGAGGACGAAAATGGCTAACAGTGCTCCGATAAACGGCGCAAGCGAATAATACGCGCCGGCCCTTGCCGTACCAAGATAGCGTAGCGCGAGCACAAACATCACGAGACTAACGCCGACGCCGAGAAAGCCGACGATCCCAGCTGCGAGAGCGATCATGGGCTCCGGGAATGAAGCGCCGCTGACAAGCGCGAGGCCAACATTCACTATCCCGGCGATGACGCCCTTGAGCATGGCAATTGTCACCGGGTTGGCGTTCGAGACTTTCCGCGTCAAATTGTTGTCAATGCCCCAAGCCAGGCAGGCTCCGGCTATCAACAGCGCTCCATGATCGATAGATAAGCCATGACCCTGCCATGAGAGGAGAACGGCTCCAGCGAGGATCGACGCGGCTCCGGCCAGCAGTCTTCGATCGACGTTCTCATGAAAGACCACCCAAGCAATGGCCATCGTCGCCAACCCTTCCAGATTGAGCAGAAGCGCTGCGTTCGATGCGGCGGTCAGTGAGAGGCCATAAACAAGAAAGACGGGACCAATGACACCACCGAACACAATCGCAGCAGCCAGCCACGGGGCGTCCGAGCCCTTAAGAGGCGCTTCCGAACCCGCACGGCTGGCCGATTGGCGAAGCAACGAGTAGACCGCAAGTCCGATACCGGCACCCAGATAGAGCAATCCCGCGAGCATCAGAGGATCGACCGAAATGAGCAGCAGCTTCGATAAAGGCGGGGTCGCACCGAACAGAGCGGCAGACGCCAGCGCCAACGGAACACCGGGAAATAGATGGCTGCGTGCAAGCATGGACGACGTTAAATTAGGAGCTTCCGGGCTAGGTGGCTAGTCTGGGTCGCGCTCGGTCCTGCGACGCGCCGCCATATCGGCTGCACTGGAGGCCAGAGCGTTCAACTCTGAAGCAATGGCGTCCAAGTCCACCAATGAGAGGCTCCTGCGCCGGTTGCGGCTTTGAGAATTCGCTGAGCCGGGGGAAAACTGCATTCTAGATGCGACGCCGCCCGGTAGGCTCTCTCACACCATCTCCATCTGGATCAGTTTTTGCACCTGCTGACCAAACCTCTTCGCTTCGTCGGAGGGGCTGCGCCTTGTCCCGCCCCATGTCGATTTTCACACCCCAAAGGTTGGGGCGGCGTGTAGGCCGTCGCGGTCACAGGCCCAACGATCAGCTCACTTTTTTCACCGGAGGAATTGTCCACGTGCCGTTGATGATCGATGGATCGGCCTCGTTCGGCCAATACATGCGCAGCATGAGGTTGAACTTGCCAGCTGGAGCCGGCAGCCAGTTCGCCTCCTTGTCGGCTCCGGGCGAATTTTTCTGTACGTAGAGATCGACCGAGCCGTCCGAATTGTATTTCAGGTTCTGCCGGGGGCTGATCGAGTAGCGGTTGATCGGATTTTCGATGAAGAAGAAATTCGCGTCATACATGGTTATGGACCAGAAGCCTTCTACCGGTGGCGTTTGGCCCTTGTCGAAATGGACGACGTAGTTGTGAGCGCCGTCATAGGCCGCGTCGTCGGCATCCTTTTCGGAGGTGGGGTAGACAGCGTCCTGCGGCCGGTTAGCGCCAAGCCCGATGGCGGTAACCAGCGCTCGCATCAAATAGTCGGTTCCGTACTGCCCCGTCTTGGTCGTAAATGCCCAACCGTTGATGTCCTTGACTTCCTTGTTGATCTTGAACTGGATCATGATCCGGTCAACCGCGATTTCTGGGATCCTCTTCACGAAGTCTGCCTTGAGCTTGCTTGCGTCGAAGTCTTGGCCGGGAACAAGCCCGATCTTGGCAAACTTTTCGAGTGCAGGGGCATCTGCCGGCGAAGGCGGGTTCGATTTCATCAACTCCGCGAGCAACGTGAAATAGGCAACCGCGTCCATCGCGTTGACCTGGTCGCGCACCGCCGTCTTCATGTCGATGGACGGGTCCACCTTCCCCGGCGGAGGCGTGTAGGGCTTCCCGTAAGCGTTCAAGGGAACCAGCTTAAACTCATCCTGTAAGGCATGGACAGCGGCATAGTCCTCAGGCGTGCCCGTGCAGTAGATGCGGCCAAGGAGCCAGACGATATTGGTCGGAGACTTATACTCCTTAACACCCTCAGGGAGCGTGCCGGTCCATCCGGGTCCGGTGATGGCGTAGGTCTGCGAACCGGTGCCGGTGGTCCGCTTGCCGGGCACTTGAAAAACGCTGGTCCAGCCGTCCAGCATCGGCATCAGGAAATAGCGGTCCTTCATGTCGGGAATGCTCAGTACCCACGGCTCCGCTCCGACGTCGAAAAATGCCGTGGTGTAGAGCGTATCGGCGTTTGGCGCGGTGACGTCGCGGAACGATGCATTCGGATATTCGCGCAGCTTGATGATGTGGCCCACCGGCCCTCGGGTACCTTTGACCTCGGCAACGTTGGTAATCACGCGCCGCGTCAACTCCATTGTGACGAGCGGATAGCCGTAGATGTAAGCATCTGTGGCGAGCCAGAAGTCTTCCAGATCCTCTCCAACGCGCAGTCTACCCTCACCAAAGTCGGCCCACGCCCGCGATCCCAGCGATGTGGCGGCGAGCAGGCCGAGGCCGCCCAGAGTTGCCGTACGGCGCGAAATCTTCATGTTACGTGCTCCTCAGTTAGGGACGGAAGACCGCAGGCCCTGAAATTACACCAAGAAAAAATGATCCTGATGAAGGGAACAGTAACTTGTCCGTGATGGCAAATCGGTGGCGCGTTCGCTTAAACGGCAGCACTGGAGCGGGCAGGAAAACCCCACACTGTGAAAATCTGACGCTCGGTACCCCGACGCCGAAGATGGCAATCAGCTGTTGCCGGTCGGCAACACGATCCGGGAACCTGATCGCATACGCGAGATTTTGGGCCTCTCGGAGCAATGGGTGTGCTACCTAGAGATGCGGCTGCTGGAGCGGTGGGGTGGCGCACGAGGCGGATACGATGTGGTTCCGAGGTGCTCTGACACAAGTGGCGGCTCTAATGGCCACGCTGCTGGCTGCGATGTCTTTAGCCTATGCCCAAGAAGACTTGCGCGAGGCGGCGCAAAACCCGATAGCCGATTTGATCAGCCTGCCCTTTCAGAACAATACCAACTTTGGCATTGGCCAGACGGACAACATCCAGAACGTTCTCAATGTTCAGCCGGTCTTTCCATTTCACCTCAATGAAAATTGGAACCTGATCACCCGCCCGATCCTTCCAATTATCTACCAGGAACCATTCTTGTCCGGTAACGAGCTTCAGGAGGCTGAAGAACAACTCGGCGATGACGTCGGCCGTGACTTGTTCGGCCTGGGGGACCTCACCCCAGAATTCTTCTTTTCGCCAAGCAAGCCCACAGTATTGGCTCCGGATGTAGGTTTGGTATGGGGCATTGGACCTGCCTTTCAGCTACCAACTGCCACCAACGATCTGCTTGGCACGGGAAAGTGGTCTGCCGGCCCGGCATTCGTCGTCTTCTTGAGTGCCAAACCGCTCCACATCACAACGGGCTTCTTGGTCCTTAACCTGTGGTCTTTTGCAGGAGACGACGACCGTGCCGATGTCAATGCCATGACATTGCAGCCGTTCCTCAATTATAACCTTGCTAAGGGCTGGTATCTGACGACGGCCCCGCTCATAACCGCCAACTGGGAGGCTGATGACGATGATCGCTGGACCGTTCCCATTGGCGGCGGCGTTGGGCGCATCTTCGAAATAGGTCACCAGCCAATCAATGCGCAGCTATCCGCCTACTACAATGCCGTCACGCCTGACGACACTGGCGCCGATTGGCAATTGCGCGCCCAGTGGACATTCCTTTTTCCAAAACATTGAACGGCAGGGCGTAAACGGTCGAGTGCATTGCGCCGCTGAGCGTCGCCACTTTAGTCCATAGACTAGTCGGTAGCGTCCTCGGTCCTGCGGCGAGCCGCCATATCGGCTGCGCTAGAGGCCAGAACATTCAACTCGGAAGCAATGGCATCCAAGTCCATCCACCGAAGGCCGCCCATGCAAGCGTTGCAGCCCCAAGCCTCTGATCACGTCAACGATTGTTGCGGCGCTGGGTTGGTGAAGTGAGACAGCCATTGGTCAACCCTTTGAAAAGCTGCGAGGCCGCTGAGTGACGATGGATCGGGCTAGGAGGAGGTACCGAAGCATTGGCGTTAGCGACCCCGCATCTTGGAAAAACCGCGAGGCCGCTGGTAGTGCGTGTTCTGGCAAAAGGAGAAAGAACCAAAACCCAGCGACCTCCGTCGCAGAAGTATTGCGCCCAATGATTGAACGCCAATGTTGTATGGGTGAAAAGGCTATCGCGGGCTAATCAGGACGGATTTTCTCTGTCTCGGAACACAATGAAGGCTGCCAATGTCTTGAAATCATACCAGCGTTGCCGCCCCAACCTGTGGGCGCTCAAGGGTTGGTCAGTGTGCCATTTGTTATGGAGCGTCTTGCCTGATAGGCCCAGCAGTGTTGCCGCGTCGTGTTCGGAAACACCTTCGCCTTGCGGATCGACAATCTTGACTCTCATCCCGTGGATGCGGGACTGAGCGGTTGCGGCGGATTTACAACAAGCGGCAACAATAGAGATTGAGCCGCTGACCAGTCGCGACGAATTCGGATAGACATCCGACCTGCCTCTGATATGCCTCACGCGAACAGCCGCTGGGCTGGGCTGCGACGTTGCGTGCCCTATTGCCGACGGCGCGGAAAAGTTGCAGAGTTGGCCGCATGCAACTGTTTAGGGAACCACTGCTTCACTTCGCCGTCGTCGGCGCGATCCTCTTCGGCGGCTATTCTTGGCTGAACAACACGCGGGCGGATACTAGGGCGGTCGAGCCGGTGCGTATCGGCGAAGGCGACGTGCGCTGGTTGAAGCAGACATGGTCGAACCAATGGGTGCGCGAGCCGAGCGCAGAGGAGCTGAAAGGCCTCGTCGACGATCTCCTCAACGAGAAGCTGATGGCGCGTGAGGCCGAGGCGATAGGCCTTGGAGAGGATGACACAATCATTCGCCGCCGCCTGGCGCAGAAGCTGAAGTTCCTCGTCGAGGACACCGCCCAGCTCGCCGAGCCGAGCGAGGCTGAGCTCAGGCAGTTCTATGCCGCCCACGCCAGCCATTTTGAGACACCGGGAAGCCTCTCGTTCAAGCAGGTCTACTTCAATCCCGAACGTCGTACGGACGCTCAGGCGGACGCCAAGCTGGCGCTCGCCGAATTGAATGCGCAAGGCGAAGCCGAGCCTACGGCCGGCGACCGGCTGCTGTTCGGTGACAATTTCGACGACACCGACGAACTGGCGCTGTCAGGGATGTTCGGCGCCGACTTCGCGCATGAGGTCTTCGCACTTGAACCGGCCGAGTGGCGGGGTCCGGTGAAATCCGGCTACGGCTTCCATCTGGTCTTCGTCACCGGCCGCACACCGAAAGTGCCGAAGTCCTTCGAAACGGTAAGGGACGAGGTTCTGGCCGAGTGGCGCGGCGCCAAGCAGACCGAGCTTAGCCGCGCCTATCTCGTCGAGCTTCGCAAGAAGTATGGGGTGGCGTTGGACGACGGCGTGAAAGCGCTGCTGGGCTCCGAGCCCGCACCGAGCGTAGCCGCAAAATGAGCCGTCATGTCGAAGTTGCGCTGCTCATCCGTCGCGCCGCGATCGGTTATCTCTGGGCAATCGTACTGGCGGTAGCCATTGCATTGCTTCTTTCGGAACGTGCCTCGGCCCACGAGGTGCGCCCCGCCTATCTCAGCATCCAGGAAGAGGCGCCGAACGAGTTCAGCGTGCTGTTCAAAACGCCCATGCAGGGCGATGCGCGGCTCGCCTTGAAGGCATTGTTCTCAGCCAGGATCGAGACGATGACGCCGATCGTCTCGCGTCCAACCGGCGATGCGATGGTACAGACATGGCAGGTGCGCACGCTCGAGCCGCTGGCCGGCCAGACCGTGCTTATCGATGGGTTGCAGAATACGATGACGGACGCGCTCGTGCGTGTGGAGTTCGCGTCCGGAAACACCTGGACGGCGCGGCTGACACCCAGCGAGCCATCGGCAACGATCCCGGCGTCGCAGAGCGCCTGGGGCGTCTTCGCCGCCTATGTCCGGCACGGGGTCGAGCACATCGCCTTCGGCTTCGATCATCTGCTGTTCGTCACCGGGCTGATGCTGATCGTGCGCGACTGGCGCAGGCTGGTGAAAGCGATCACCGCCTTCACGGTGGCGCACTCCATCACCTTGACCTGCGCTACGCTGGGATGGGTGACGCTGCCGTCGCGCCCGGTGGAGGTGATGATTGCCATCAGCATCGTCATGGTCGCCGCCGAGATCGTGCATATGGAGAGCGGGAAGTTCAGCCTGGCCATAGTCCGGCCGTGGATGGTGGCCTTCGCCTTCGGCCTGCTGCACGGCTTCGGCTTTGCCGGCGCGCTCGTCGAGCTCGGCCTGCCGCAGGGCGACATCCCGCTGGCCCTGCTTGCCTTCAACGTCGGGGTTGAACTCGGGCAGTTGGCCTTCATCGCCGTGTTACTGAGCGCCGTCTATCTGGCGAGGCGGCTCGTTACCATCCCCCGCGAGGCGACCGTCGCGGCCGCCTATGTGATCGGCACCGTCGCAGCGTTTTGGTGCGCACAGCGGCTGGACGCGATGTTTCTATGAGGGAGGACACGAGGCGGACTCTCCGACATCGAAAAAGGGCAGCCTTTCTTGCCATGGCGGCGCTGGCGGGCATGACCGCAGCACCTGGCTCACGAGGGCTGGCCTGCGGCTATGACGACCCGCTGTCAATCTCGCGCGGTTCGCTGAGCTGGAGCTATCCCGATGCACTTTACGTCATGGGCGCCATATCCAGGGAAGTCGCGGCGCGGCGGTTGCCGCTGGCAAATTTCGATCGGCCCGGCGTGGATTTGTTCGGACACAAATTCCGGCTCGCCAAGACCTCGCTGGAGCAATTCGGCGCCACGCTCGGCGCGGCATCACGCGAACCGTTGCAGTCGCCGGTCGCCGTCGTCCTGGTCGAGCCGATGCTGTGGGCGCGCTTCGAGCCGACCGCCGGCGGATTGCGGACGGCGGTCCACGCTTCGAGCGCGGCACGCGGCGACCTTGTCGTAGTCACCGGTGAGGCGGTCATTGCCGAGATCGCGGCGAGGCATCTAACATTTGGCGAAGCATATGCGCGCGGAGTGGCACGTCTCTATGGCACGGATGCCCAGATTGCCGCCTTCATCCAAAACTACCAGCGGGTTGGGCCGGACCCAAGCGCCGTCGAACCAACGATGCTCCATGACACCAACACCCAAGCGGGTTGGGCGAAGCTCTCCAGGGCGGGGCTATACTCGCCTGATGCCGAGCGCGACTCCCCGATGCGGCCGCCGTCCAGCGAGATCGGGGTCTCACACATAACAGCAAATCCGAGTTTTCCGATCCGCCCAGCAGGTCGATGAACCCGGACGACAAATCCACCACCCAAAGGGGAGGAAATAAATGCGAGTGTTGAAGTCTTTGGCCAGGTTCGTGTTGGCTGCGACTACTATGCTGAGCTGCACTGCGCTGGCGCAGGAGACCACGGATAAAGGGACCATCGACTCGGGGGCGGCCCAGGCGCTTTTCCCGAAGCGTGGCTATTCCCCCTACGCCGGGAATACTTTCCCGATCCGACCGCTGTTCGGCGACACACACCTGCATACATCGCAGTCGTTCGACGCCATCGCCTTCGGCAACTTCCTCGGACCGGAGGAAGCATATCGCTTTGCTCGCGGCGAAGAAGTGATCTCGACAAGTGGTCAGCACGCACGCTTGAGCCGACCCCTCGATTTCCTCGTCGTAGCCGATCACGCCGAGAACATGGGCACCATGGGCGAAATCAAGGCCGGAAACCCTGTCTTGATGCAAGACCCGGAGCTGAAACGATGGAACCAGATGCTGGCCACCGGCGGCGACCAGGCGATGAACGTCTATTACGAAATAATGGCGAGCATCGGCGGCAAAGGCAAGCCACTGCCGGCTGCGCTTCGTTCGGAGGAATTAACCCGGTCGGTTTGGCAAAAGAACGTTCAGGCTGCGGAGCAAAACAACGTCCCCGGCATCTTCACTGCATTGATCGGCTATGAATGGTCGTCGAACACGGGCGGCAACAACCTCCATCGGGTCGTCGTCTTTCGCGATGGAGCGGAAAAGACGGAACAGATCCTGCCGTTCTCGTCATTTGATAGCGACAATCCAGAGGACCTCTGGAAGGCTCTTCAAAACTACGAGACGAAGACAGGTGGCAGCGTGCTCGCCATCCCCCACAACGGCAACCTGTCGAATGGCCTGATGTTCCCACTGGTCAATCCCGTTGGAGGAAAGCCGCTCACCGCAGAATATGCACGCACCCGCGCAAGCCTGGAGCCGCTCATCGAAGCTACCCAGACCAAGGGAGATGGAGAGACGCATCCGCATTTGTCCCCGAATGACGAGTTCGCCAACTTCGAGCGGTGGGACAAGGGAAACCTCGACCTGAGCGCCGCGAAGACGCCGGAAATGCTGGAGTTCGAGTACGCGCGCTCGGCCCTCAAGAACGGCCTGAAGCTCGAAGCTGAGCTAGGCGTGAACCCGTACAAATACGGGATGATTGGGTCGACAGACTCCCACATCTCGCTCTCTGCCGTCGAAGAGAACAACTTCTTCGGCAAGCTGCCTCATCACGAACCGAGCGCCGGTCGGGCTACACACCCACTCGCCAAATTCGGTGACAAAGTGGTCATGGGCTGGGAAGTGGTTTCGAGCGGGTATGCGGGCGTATGGGCTGCGGAGAATACCCGTGAGGCCATCTTCGACGCGATGAAGCGCAAGGAGGTCTACGCCACTACCGGGCCGCGTATACTGGTTCGGTTCTTCGGAGGATGGGATTTCGTCGACGCCGATGCCAACACACGCAGCCCGGCCGTTGCCGGTTACACCAAGGGGGTGCACATGGGTGGCGATCTTCCGCCGGCGCCAGCCGGGAAAGCGCCGACCTTCCTGGTTGCCGCGCTGAAGGATCCGATCGGAGCCAATCTCGACCGCTACCAGGTCGTCAAGGGCTGGATGGACGCGGCAGGGGAACTGCACGAGAAGGTCTATGACGTCGTCTGGTCAGGCGATCGCAAGCCCGGCGCCGACGGCAAGTTGCCGCCGGTCGGCAATACGGTCGACGTGCCGAACGCGACGTGGACGAATACGATTGGCGCGCCGGAGCTGATTACAGTGTGGAAGGACCCCGACTTCGATCCCGCTCAGCGTGCATTCTACTACGGCCGCGTGATCGAGATCCCGACGCCGCGTTGGACCGCGTACGACGCGAAATATTTTGGCGTCACAATGCCGCCAGAAGTACCGATGGTGATTCAGGAGCGAGCCTATACGTCGCCGATCTGGTACACCCCGGCAGGCTAGCAAAAATACCGACGGTCGCGACCGCTTCGCCCCGCGAGACTGGTGAAAAAGGAGGGAATGATGAAAATCCGTAAGTTCATTGCTGCCGGCCTCTGCAGCTTTTTTGGATCCATAGGCTCGGCCTTAACCGCCGATGCGATCGTGCCGGGGCCAAACACAGTTGAATACACGACCGCCTCCGGCTGGACCTTTACGGTTGCGCCCTATGGTTGGTTCGCCGGTCTGGAGGGAGACGTCGGGGCCCGGGGGAGGACCACACATGTCGACCAGAGCATCGGCGACATCCTGGACAAATTCGACGTTGGGTTGATGGGGGTTGCCGAGGCGCGCTACGACCGGGTCGGCGTCTTCACGGATCTTGTCTATGTTCGCTTGTCGGACTCCGGCGATACGCCGTTTGGCATTCTGGCTAGCAGCGTCGACGTCACTGTGAAGAGCCTGATGTGGACGGCCGCCGGGGAGTATCGCTTGCTGGACCGTCCAGATGCCAGCGTCGACGCCTTCGCCGGCTTCCGGCTGTTCTCCCTCGAGAATGAGCTCGACCTCAACCCGCCCGGTCTATTGGGCGGTCTCGAGCTGTCGCAAACCGAAACCTGGGCCGATCCTG
Organism: uncultured Alphaproteobacteria bacterium; assembly: GCA_963813315.1. Taxonomy (GTDB): domain Bacteria; phylum Pseudomonadota; class Alphaproteobacteria; order Rhizobiales; family Rhizobiaceae; genus CAWEYO01. The sequence continues at coordinate 19,342 of CAWEYO010000011.1, forward strand.
TCGTTGGATTGAAGGGGCAAATTTCCATCACGCCTCAGGTCTATCTGACAAGCTGGGGGCTGATCGGTGGCGGCGCAAACTCTGACATAGTCTGGGATGTGATGGGCGCCGTCGGCTATCAGTTTACCAAGTCTTTCTCGGCTGTAATCGGCTATCGCGCCGAGGGCGTCGACTATGAAAATGGTGGTTTTGTCTACGACACAGTCCAGCAGGGTCCGATACTTGGCGCTGTGTTTCGTTTTTGAGAGACCCAAAGGAGAAGATGCTCGTCGCGGGAGACAATCGATGATCCGAACTGTTTGTACCATTGCTGGCGCTTTTTCGATGGCCATCGGACTGACGGCCACACCGACCTACGCGCAACCTATCGAGCCCGAAGCCGACAAGATCCTCCATGCGATGGCGAACTATGTCGCCGGGCTGAAAACCTTCACAGCCGACTACGACGTCGACGACGAGGTGGTCACCACCGAGGGCGAGAAGCTGCAGTACAGTGCTTCCGGCTCGATTGCCCTCGAGCGCCCGGGCAAGCTGCGCGTCTCGCGCAAGGACTCCTTCGTCGACGCCGAGCTGACCTTCGACGGCAAGACGATATCGATCCTCAGCAAAAAGTTGAACGTCTACGGCCAGCTGGAAAGCCCCGGCCCGACCATTGACGAAGCCATCGAAGAGGTACGCAGCGCAACCGGGTTCGATGCTTCCGGCGGCGACCTCCTCGCCGCCGATCCCTATGCGGTGCTGACGGAAGATGTGACGCAGGGCGACCATGTCGGCACCGGCTTGATTGGCGGCTTCGAATGCGACCATCTGGCGTTCCGCAACCCAAGGGTCGACTGGCAGATCTGGGTGCAGAAGGGCGACGAGCCGCTACCGCTGAAATATGTGATCACGACGAAATGGGTGACCGGCGCGCCGCAATATACCTTGAGGCTGCGCAACTGGAATGTGAAGCCGCAGATCGACCCGGCAATGTTCAAGTTCACGGCTCCAGCCGGTGCCACGAAGCGCGATGGGATCCATGCCGACGAGATCGGCGGACCCGCTGAGGAGAATGCACAATGACGCGGTTCAAATGGGCCGGAATGGCCGCTGTCGCCTTTGCCTTGCTGCTCGGCGACACGCTGAACTCGGTGGCGCCGTTCGCCTTCGTCAACGAGGCGCAGGCGGTCGTCGGTCGCCCGGCGACGCCTGGCAGCGTCGCGGGCGTGGCAAGGCGCACCACACGCCGCGTCGTTCGCCGTTCGGCCATTTATGTCAGCGCGCTGCCGACGGGTTGTGTGCAGACATCGGTCAACGGCGGGGTCGTGTGGCGGTGCGGACGCACCTACTACCAGCCTTACGGCGGCCGCTATGTCGTCATCTACGTCGATTGACACCGATGGGTAGTCTGACATGCAGATGCCGCCGTTGGCGTGGTGCGGAGTTGCTATCCAAGAGCGACGGTCTGCGCACGCACAATCCGCTGCACTCAGCGGATCTCGTTCTCGATCTTGCGCGCTGCAGGATTCCTACAAGCGGATGTCAATCTGGCCTTTGATTGAAGCTGGTGAATTTTCAGCCATCTCCAATGGCCTGCAAACCAAATAAATTACCAATCTTAAAGATTGCGTGCAGTCTCAGAAGAAAGGCCGGGGCGACCATCGCCGCGAACAACGGAGCGACGCCGTTCGAGTTGACGGCCATGTATGGATGGGCATCCACGAAGATGGCCGAAATCCATACGAAGAAGGCTGATCGCGCTTGCCTGGCGGAACGTGCCGCGAACAAACTATACCCTCACCCTCAAAAAGGTGAGGGCAAAAATCGCACAACAGATTGATTTCAAAGACTTTTTTGGATCGCCATTAACCTTGATGGAGCGTTAATGGACTCGCCAGCATCCCAGGGTGCGCCGACCTATCTACTGCGCCCCTAAGGTTTTGCTTGCTTCTGCCGGCTAGAGGCTCAAAGGCGGCTCCGATTTACATACCCTAACCTCTCACCACTGGACCTTCAGCCCGACCTTGCCCTCCCATGCGTCGGCGTCGCCGTCGAAGCTGACGTCGTAGTTGACGTTGCCATAGAGGCTCGTGGCGTCGGCAACCTGCATGGCCGCGCCGATGCCCAGCGTTGCCCAGCTGTCGCCGAGGTCGGCGGTGAACGGGATAAAGCCGGTGGCCGACGAGAACTCCGTCGTCGGGTCGTCGAGGAACTCGTACCAGAGATCCGCGCGTCCCCACGCCGTGAACTTACGTTTCGACGCTTCGTCCCCGACATCCCAATCGCGCGCTACCCGGGCGCCGATTCGACCAGCCAGCGAATTGGTGTCCGAGTAGCGGACATCTGACGCGCCGTCGTTGAAGTCGTCGATGTTGAGGGTCTGGTAGACGAGCTGCGCCTGCGGCTCAAGCAGCCAGTCGTTGCCGAGGTCGAACGGATAGCCGCCCTCAAGCGAGGCAGCGAAACCGAAGCCATGCGTGTCGCCGTCGCGCAGCCCCCGCCTTGCCGTCATGTCCATGTCGTACCAGGTTCCCTGCAAGACGCCGTCGAGATACCAGTCGTTGTCGCCGAAGCGTGTCCAGTAGCCGCCGACGCTGACGGCGTCGAAATCGTCCTCGCCGCCCTTGAAGGTGCGCCCGAGAAGGTTGTGCTCGACATCGGCATTAGCCTGGCCGAACGCCACGTACACGCCCGCATTGTCGCGCTGGCCGTTCGCGTACTCGTTCCGATAGAAATCCATGCCGGTCTGGAGCGCGCCGAAGTCATAGTCGAACGCCGGACCGTCGCGACCAAAGATGCCGACCGGGTCACCGTCGCGATGGCCCCAGTAGCCGATGATCCTGCCCCACATTCCGTCGGGCATATCCTCCTTGCCCGGACGGAGCAGTTGGGCGTCGCCACCCATCCTTTCGTGCAGCGTGTCGATGATTTTGCGGCCATAGATCGAGGCCATCACCGGCATTGCCGCATAGAGCGAAACCTCCTGGCGGAAGCGCGGCCTCGGGGGTGCCGAAGGGTCGGTTGCAACCGAAGGGTCCGGCGGCACGGGGCTCCCTCCAGGCACCAGTGGTTCTGACGGTTCGGGCTGAAGACTGCTGCGCAGGAACAAGTCGTTTTCGCTGCCTGGCGTCGAACCGCCACGGTAGAGAAGATAGTCGTAGGGGCCCGCGGACGCAAAGCCGGCAAAGGCTCCAGGCACGGTCGTGCCGCCGTTCATGGCATCGACAACCAGGATGCCGTCACCGGTGGTCAGAGCGCCGCCGCCGCCAGTGTTGTCGAAAAGAAGGCCCGTTGTGCCTGATGCTGTCCCTCCATTAATCACGAGCCGGTCCGACGGTGAGCCATCACCAGCGAGGTAGGTGTTCAGGCGGATCTGTCCCCCTTCGCCTACGTAGTTGTCGACCGTCAACGTCTTGTAGCTCGACAGGAGCGTCGGATCGCCGACGGGGGGCAAGTAGTTTATAATGCTGGGGTCGTTGATAAGATTGGTGACGTTAGAGTTCCCGGTCATGTTCCAGGTGCTATCGATCAGCGTTAGGTCTGATGTCGATCCGGCACCGGTCAAGAACCGGCCTGTAAAAACATTGCCCGTCTGCATAACGACATCGGTGTTGGTGGCTTCGGCGAAAATATCGCCGACGATCGAGCTAGCGTCGAAATTTACACTGGCCACGGACGGTCCACGATGGACCAGATTGCCGGTGATGCTGCTGCCGCCGGTCACCGAGATCTCGTTCGTGCTATTGGGTCCGACACCGAGTAAGCCCAAGTCGCCGGTAACGGTGCTCCCGGACTATAGTCATATTGTTGCTCTCCAAGCCCCCCAACGCGCCGATGGCCAGGTTTTCGATGGCGGATAAATCTTGATCTGGGAACAGGGTCTACCAGACTGGCGGCCACCTGGCTGCCTGTTGAATCGACCGTGCTGTTGGTCACCGAAATCGCATTGGTGCCGATGCCAGCCAAGTAGATGCCGCCGGTATCGATAGTGCTGCTATCCACGCTGACCGTTGCCGCACTGCCGCCGGTGACGATGCTGCCGTGCAGCTGGCTGCCGTTCACTCACGTTGATGGTGTGATTGCCGAGGTCTAAAAGATCGATGAAAATGGCGGAACCCAACGTGAAGTTCTTGTTGCCGCCAGTGCGGCGATGTCATAGATGAAGTCGGTCTGCGCGCCGTTCAACGTCGAGTTGTCAACGGTGATATTTGCATTTGTCAGCGCGCCGTCAAGCGCCAACCGAAATCAGATCGGTCGTGGCGTCGTTCTCAGCGTGATGTTGGCTGTGCCGCCGAATTACTGCCATTCACATAGAAGTCAGTCATGTCGATGCCAGACACCGTAAGGCTCTGGGTTTGCAACAGGCCTCTATTGTCCATGTAGATGCTCAGAGGCGGGAACAAGTCGCTAGCAGCGACGGCCACGTCTTCGCCGATATTGAAAAACCATCCCTCAGGGGTTGCAGGAGGAGAAGGTAGCACGCGCAGGCCGCAAGAGCCGCTTGGTTGTGGGCAAGGTGGTAAAACTTGTGCATGGGCCTCTTGGCCGTAGCTAATGCCGGCCAGCAGCAAGGACACCGGGATGCCTTTTGACGCCCAAGCGCACTTCGCACCGGATCCCCTGCCGTCGTCCACATAGGCGCGCACCCGCGCAGCCGTTTTCCGGAAGCTGTTCCTGTTCGTCCTGCCCGCTCGCGTGTTTCGGAGCGTTGCTGCCACGCGCTGGAGGCTGTTCATTACAAACGAATGTAACCCACGCAGGCTCGGATACGCAGCCAGAGACGCCTGCCGCTGTAAGAAAGGATACGCTGTTGAGCAGGTGAGGAAGTGGACAGTCGTCGACATAGGCACTCCTTCTACGCGAGGCGCCTTTCGCGGCTCGCGGGTCCAGCCCCCATGTGCCCATGTCACCCGAGCGGCCCGAGAAGCGGCCGGCGGCGGGTGGTCCTGCCCTCTCCAGCAGTCCCGGTAGCGACTCTGTTGGAAATTCTGTCAGGGCAAAAGTGGAAACCCTCCACAGCGGTAACTTGACGTGTGGAATTGTGGCAGGTGTTGCGGTTCGAGCACAGATACTGGCGATATTTCACTGACGCCGAGCATTCTGTACCCGCAGGCGAGAAGCAGCGGCTGCGCCAGCTGCTCGATCGTGTTGGCTCGCGCGGCGGCGTCCGGCGATTCTGGAGGTTCAGCCGCGCTTCCTGGCCTTGCCGGCGAACGGATTTTCGGAGGTGCGCAGCGCCACGCGCATCAGGCACGCCGGGCATGTCGAAGGTCTCGCGCAGGCCATTCACGAGATAGCGCACATAAGATTGCGGCATGGCGTCGGGCCGCGAACAGGAAACCACGAAACCAGGCGGCCTGGTCTTCGCCTGCGTGATATATTTGATCTTGAGGCGGCGCCCCGCGACGGCTGGCGGCGGATGGTGCGCAAGCACGCCTTCCAGCCAGCGGTTCAACCGGCCGGTCGATATCCGGCGGTTCCACACCTGGTGGGTCTTGATGACAGCGGCCATGAGCTTGTCGAGGCCGCGTCCGGTTTCCGCGGAAATCGGTGACCGCCTGCACGCCGCGCACCTGCGGCAGAAGCCGATCGGTCTTTTCGCGCAATTCGGCGAGCTTTTGCTGCGGATTGTCGATCAGGTCCCACTTGTTGAAGGCGATCACCAGCGCCCTGCCCTCGCGGATGATCAGGTCGGCGATCTGAAGATCCTGCTTCTCGAAGGGTATCGTGGCATCAAGCACGATGATCACCACTTCGGCAAAACGGATCGCCCGCAGTCCGTCGGCGACCGAGAGCTTTTCGAGCTTTTCCTGAACCTTCGCCTTGCGGCGCATGCCGGCTGTGTCGAAGAGCTTTATCCTACGGCCCTGCCAATCCCAGTCGACGGAGATCGAATCGCGGGTAATGCCCGCTTCCGGCCCGGTCAGCAGACGCTCTTCACCGATCAGAGCGTTGATCAGCGTCGACTTGCCGGCATTCGGCCGGCCGACGACGCGCGATGCGCATCGGCTTCGTGTCGTCGTAGGATTCGGCCTCGTCGGAGTCGGGATCGGCGATGTCCTCGCCGGATCAGGGTTTCGCTATTGGCGACCGCATCCTCGCCCTCCTCCTCGCCTAGCGCCCGCGCCTCGCCGAGCGCAGCCACGATCGCATCGCGGAGATCGGGCAGGCCCTGGCCATGCTCGGCGGAGAAGGGCACAGGCTCGCCAAGGCCCAAGCTCCCAGCTCTCCAGCATTCCGCCCTCGGCGCCGCGCGCTTCGGCCTTGTTGGCGACAAGCACCACGGGCTTGCCGGAGCGTCTGACAATCTCGGCGAAAGTCCGGTCGTCGGGCAGGATGCCGGTCCGGGCGTCGATCAGGAAGAAAATCAGATCGGCTTCCTCGAATGGCGATTTCAGTCTGTGCGCGCATACGGCCCTGCAACGTGGCCGCCGCCGCATCCTCGAAACCGGCGGTGTCGATGACGTCGAAAACGCAGGTCGTACAGCCTGGCGGGATGAACGCGCCGGTCGCGCGTCACGCCGGGAGTGTCGTCCACCAGTGCCAGCTTCCTGCCCGCAAGCCGGTTGAAAAGCGTCGACTTGCCGACGTTGGGCCGGCCGATGATGGCAACCTTGAAGCTCATCTCCCGCAATTACGACGCGCTGCCAGAACCGCGGATCAGTTCGGCAAGCAGATTGGCGCGTGACCGCACGTTGCGCGGCGCGCTGTCGTCGGCTGAAATCTGCTCGAAAAGCTTCATCGCGTCGGTCGGCCTGCCTTCTTTCCAGGCGGAAAGGCCCAAGAGCTCGCGCGCCGAGTGGCGGAGCGGGTTGGCGTCTGCCGTCAACGCTTCCACCCGGGACGAAACGTCCGAGTAGGTGCCATGGTCAACGAGCACGAGCGCGGCCCTCAGCCGGGCCATGTCACGGATAGCGCCGGGAATGGAGCTGTCGTTGGAAACGGCGTCGAAGGCAGCGACCGCACCGGAGAAGTCGCCCTTGCCGGCCAGAACGGTGGCCGAACGCAGCCGCGCCAGAACGGGATAGGCGCCATATCCTTCGGCTTCTAGCGTCTCGAAGCGCCTTCAGCGCCTCGTCGCTCTTGCCTTCGTTCGCCAGCCTCAGGGCCTGGGAGAACGAATCGCCCGAGCGGTTGGCTCTGGTTTCGACCCAATAGCCGTACCCGACATAGGCTGCGGTCGCCAGCACCACGAGCACAGCGGCGGCGAGCGTGATCGGCCCATAGCGGTCCCAAAGGGCTTTCGCCTGATCCTGGCGAAGCTCTTCGTTTACTTCGCGGATGAAACTGTCGTCCGACATCAACCCTACCGAATTCTTGACTGCGTCCCGTGCCGGGACTTGGTATTGCGCTTGCGTTTAAGCGGATTTTTGTCCGCATGGAAGAGGCTAAAGCGCGTCGCGGCGAAACGGCTTCATGCGACACGCTTTAGGCTGTTGTTTCTGTGCATGTCGTTATCCCAAAACCGCTGTGCACTTTTGGGCGACATGCAGGGCAAAATGGTGCTGCCACGACGCCTCCCGAAAATTCGTCGAGCGCGGGAAAAATAGCGATCTCAGAGCCTGACTCAAAATTCGCCAGGGCGTAGCGAAAATGGTGATTTTGAGAACCGGAGCGGAGTGTACATGGTGGTACATGAGCACCGGAAGCGCAAAAATTGCCATTTGCAGCCAGCCATGGCGAATTTTCAGTCAGGCTCTCAGACCGGCGTAACGCCGAACAGCCAGTAATGCAGCTTCCAAACAAAAAGCAAATAGAGCAGCGTTCCGGAAGCGACGGCGGCGATATCCCACTTGACCGGCCCGGCCTCGGGAACCGGATCGCCGCGACGGCCTGTCGCGATCCGGTCGAGCACGGCCCAGCCGAGGAAACTACCGAACAGCAGCAGTGAGGCCAGATCGCCGTTCGTCAGGATGTGCGCAAACGCCCAGATCTTGATCGCGACCAGCATCGGGTGCTTCAGCAGCGGTTTCAGCCGGCCCGGCGGCAGGTTGAATACCATCAGGATGATCATCGCCGGCAGCATCAACGCCGCGGTGACGTGTTTGCCCCAGAGCGGCGGCTCGTAAAGGACAGGAGCGACAGGCCAGGCGCGCGCATAGCCCCAGACGAGCAGGACAAACCCGGCCAGCGACACCAGCGAGTAGAGCCCCTTCCATCGTTTTTCACCGAGGCGCCCAAGCTGAGCCTCGCGCCAATCCGGAGCCAGGATACGCACCGAATGAATGCCAAGGAAGACGACCAGACCGAGAATCAGAAGCAACATGGAGAACCTTCGCCGGGGTGTGTTGGGAAACTACCGGAAATTTTCCCCGCGTCCAGCTTGAGCGCATTCCCAACTCATTGACGCCACATTTTTTTGGCCTGCAGCGGCTGTTGTGGCGAACCCGAAATTCGTGTCGCCTTGGCGCAAGGCTCGGATCGAATTTCGGATTCAAAGCCACACCAGCAACTTGATTGAATCTCGTGTGGTTTACGGATTTGAAGTGGATGCCATGGGAATGACAGGAACTTCAAATCCACCACACGAGCGGGACAGCGAAGTCAACAACTCAGGTAACCATGCCGGCAGCCCTGTGTATTCGTGCTTTCGCGTCAGCGCTGCTTGCAGCAGCCGGCCTGCCACCCGCGGCAGCTGCTGACCGGACCCAATATGTGATCATCTCCTTCGATGGCGCGCATGACATCGCCCAGTGGAAACGCAGCCGCGCGCTTGCGGCGAAGACCGGCGCGAAGTTCACCTATTTCCTGTCCTGTGTATTCCTGCTTTCCGCAGAAACGCGCCGTCTTTATCAGCCTCCCCGCAAGGCGGGGGCCAGGTCCAACGTTGGATTTGCCTTGTCGAAGGAAGAAGTCGCACAGCGCCTTGGCGAGATTTGGGCGGCCCATGGCGAGGGCCATGAAATCGCCAGTCACGGCTGCGGCCATTTCGACGGAGCTCGCTGGAGCAAGGCGGACTGGCTGAGCGAGTTTGCATCGTTCACGACAATCCTGCGCGACGCATACCGGATCAACCGTATCGAAGGTGAGCCCGAAGGCTGGCGGCGGTTCGCAGAGTTCGAGATCAATGGATTCCGCGCGCCCTACCTTTCGACCGGCAGTGGGCTCTATGCCGCGCTCGCCGAAGACAGATTTTCCTACGATGCCAGCGCCGTATCGCGCGGACCGGTGCTGCCCGAAATCGGCAATGGTCTGGCGCGCTTTGCCTTGCCCCAGATAGTTGAGGGCCCTGCATCGCGTCGCGTGATCGCGATGGACTACAATCTGTTCGTGCGCCACTCCGGCGGGTTCGAGCGGCCGAGCCAGTCGAAGCAGTTCGAGGACCGCGCTTACGACGCCTTTCTTGCCTCCTTCGATGCCGAGTACAACGGCAAGCGCACGCCGTTCCAGGTCGGCTTCCACTTCACGCTGATGAATGCCGGCGCCTACTGGCGCGCCCTGGAGCGCTTTGCCGGAGCGGTTTGCAACAGGCCGGAAGTCGCCTGCATCAGTTACCAGGACTATTTGAAGCGGGTTCGGCCGGCCGCCGCAAGCTCAGCGGCGGGCGGCTAGCCGTTTTCTGCCGCGAGCGCTCTCTCGGCCGATCCTGCTTCAAGGCGTGGCAGCTTCCCGCTCACCGACCTCCTCCTTGCGCCGCAGATACACCTGATCGATTTCGGGCAAAGGCTCGCCATACAGCGTCGCCTCGAAAGCGCGCAACCGCTTGTAGATTGAGATCAGTTCAACGATCGTCGGCCATGAATTGACCAAATACTGGAACGACGACGCCACTTGGTTGAAGGCGGCAAGTATCTGCTGCATGATGCCGAAGGTAATTCTTCCTGCAACTATCGTCGGAACAAGCAGGAACGTAGGGAATATCACGTCTGTCTGTAAATACAGATACCTGGCGACATTGAAGTAAACATAGTTGAAATACAATCGGAAGTAATTCTGTCGGACATTTGCAAACAATTCGCCTAGCGTCTGCGGGTGTGCGCGGCCGTGATCGTCTTCGCCATAGACAAGTTCCTTGCGGAACGCTGCTTCGACACGCTGATTGCGAAATTCAAGTCCGGGCAACCTGATGCCGACAACGGCGAGCAACACAGTGCCGAACAGCGACCATGCCACTGCGGCGATAACGAGCGGATACGGAATCGCGCCAATCACCGGCAGCTGGCTGACATGGCTGGAAAGAACCGCGAGCACCGGAAGGAACGCAATCAGCGTCATCACTGCGTCGATCAGGCTGACGCCGAGGTTCTCCGTTATCGATGCGAAGCGCATCGTGTCTTCTTGCACGCGCTGCGAAGCACCCTCGATATGGCGCAGCCGGGTCCAATGGTCGATGTAGTAATTGTTCATCGCGGTGCGCCAGCGAAACACGTAGTGGCTTGTAAAGAACCGCTGAAAGACAGCAACAAGTATGTAAAGCGAGGCAATCAGGAAAAACGTCGCGACACCGATATAGAGTTGTGTCGTCGTTACCGACCCCTGCTTCGTCAGGGCGTCCTGAATCATGTCGTAGAACGGCCCGCGCCAGTTGTTCAGGGCAATGCTCACCTGAACCGAAAAATAGGTGATGAAAATAATAATTGTCGATCCGATGATCGACCATCGCTGCCACTGATGCGGGGAATACCGCGCCCAGAAGAAATAGAACAGCGCCGCAGCCGCGGCGAAATAGATGTAGAACCACAGGAATGGCTTCGACCAGAATACCGATATGCCGACGATCGGCGGTACGCCCGAAGCTTCCGGCGGCAGCCCGAAATAGGCGCCGAGCTGCTCCCCAAGCAAAAGCCAGAACAGGACCGCAACAAGGCTCCAGATGACCGCGGAGGTGAAAAACAGCCTCGGCTGCGGAAAGAACGAAACGAACATTCGGTGAGTTTCCTTTGGCAGGAACAATGGTGAGGATTCCGGGCATGAAGTCATAAAATGCCACGGAAGGGAATGATCTCTCCTGACAGGCATTTACGGCAAAATCGGGCGCAAAGTTTCCTGGAGCATCGGACCCATCGGTGCGTCCGCCGCTCTTGTCACAGGGATCGCTTTCATCGCACAAAACCCTCCCGTGCAGATACAAGGGGGCAGCTACCCATATGCGATAGCCCTACTTGACGGGGGAGGGATAGTTAGCAATAATGTTAATTAACAAATGGAGGAACTATGGTTCTTCACCAGGTCTTCAGCGCCTTGTCCGATCCGACCCGCTTTGCCATCGTTGAACGGCTGCTTGACGGCGGAGCGCTCACGGCCGGCGAAATCGCGGCGCCATTCGACCTGTCGAAGCCGGCCATTTCACGTCATCTGAAAGTCCTTGAGGGAGCCGGTGTCATCGAGCGGAGAGTGGAGCGGCAGTTCAGGGTCTTCCGGACCCGTGTTGACTGCTTTCGCGAGATTGACGACTGGCTCGGCCACTATCGCCGCTTCTGGACCGGTTCCCTCGATCGGCTGGAAAAGTTCCTCGAGGAATCGAAGGAAGGATAAGGTCAGCGCAGCGGCCTTTCGCAGCGTAGCCCCCTCTGACCTGCCGGACGTCTGCAAACGGCGCTTTTACACTACCGGTGCTCATGCACCGGCATGTACACTCCTCTGACGAGTTTTGAGCCAGTCTCGATGCATCTGGAACGCACAATGGAGGAATCCGCCTCGCCATGACATCCCACACGAACAGTATTTCCGCAAAGATCGATCCCGTCAGACTCGACCGGCTGGCCGAGGTGGCCGTCAAGGTGGGACTGCAACTCCAATCCGGCCAGGATCTCGTACTTACGGCGCCCGTCACTGCGCTGCCGCTGGTGCGGGGGATCACCGAGCACGCCTACAAGGCCGGCGCCGGGATCGTTACCGCACTCTATTCCGACGACGAAACGACGCTGATGCGGTATCGCCACGCGGCCGATGCCAGCTTCGACCGGGCCGAGGGCTGGCTCTACGAAGGCATGGCGAAGGCTTTTTCCGACGGCGCGGCGCGGCTCGCCGTGCGCGGGGATAATCCGATGCTGCTGGCCGCGGAAGACCCGGACAAGGTAGCGCGCGCCAACCGTGCCAATTCGATCGCCTATCGACCGGCGCTTGAGAAGATCACCGGGTTCGACATCAATTGGAATATCGTGGCCTATCCGACGCCTGCCTGGGCAAGGCAGGTCTTCCCGAACGACGAGGAGGATATTGCGGTTGCAAAGCTGGCGGACGCGATCTTTGCCGCATCGCGCGTCGACGGCGGTGATCCGGTCGCTGCCTGGAAAAGCCACAACGCCGCGCTCAGCCGGAGAACAGCATGGCTGAACGGCCATGCGTTCCACGCACTCCGTTTCAAGGGTCCGGGGACCGATCTGATGGTCGGGCTTGCCGATGATCACAAATGGAACGGCGGCGCCGAGATGGCGAAGAACGGTGTTGTCTGCAATCCGAACATTCCGACGGAGGAGGTGTTCACGACGCCGCATGCGCGCCGCGTGGAAGGGCATGTGACAAGCACGAAGCCACTCTCGTACCAAGGTACGCTGATCGAGGACATTTCTGTCCGCTTCGAGGGCGGGGCTATCGTCGAAGCGAAGGCCACGCGCGGCGAGGAAGTTCTGCAAAAGGTACTGGATACCGATGCTGGTGCGCGCCGTCTGGGCGAAGTTGCCCTCGTCCCGCATTCCTCGCCGATCGCCCGGAGTGGGCTCCTGTTCTTCAACACGTTGTTCGACGAGAACGCGGCATCCCACATCGCGCTTGGGCAATGCTACTCGTCCTGCTTCATCGATGGCGGGTCGCTCAGCCGGGACCAGATCGCCGCGAAGGGCGGCAACAAGAGCCTGATCCATATCGATTGGATGATCGGTTCCGGCAAGACCGACATCGACGGTATGAACAAGGACGGCAGCACCGTGCCTGTCATGCGCAACGGCGAGTGGGCCTAGAGCATCGGACCCGGCAGCGCTGATTCCGAAAAAGCGTCCGCCGCTTTAGGCTTTGGAGAGGGCGCGCTCGTAGCGCTCGGGCGCGAAGCCTACCGTCAGACGGCCACCGGCATCGAGCACGGGTCGCTTGATTATTGCAGGCTGCGAAAGCATCAGAGCCATTGCCCTTTCGGCATCGAGGCCCTGCCTGTCGGCCTCGGGCAAGTTGCGAAAGGTCGCCGATGACCGGTTAAGCAACGTCTCCCAGCCTAACCGCTCGCTCCACAGCCCCAGAAGACGCGGATCGAGCCCGTCGAACTCTGTAGTCGTGGAACCGGTAGTCGACACCTCTGCTGTCCAGCCACGCTCGCGCTCTCCTGACCGTATCGCAGTTTCTGATTCCATAGATCGTGATGGTCAACAGGAGAGGTCCTCGCTAGTGCATGTCGCCCTAAAATGCGCAGCGGTTTTGGGATAACGACATGCACAAAAACAATAGCCTAAAGCGCGTCGCATAAATCCGTTTCGAAGCAATGCGCTTTAAGGTGTGTTGAGATTCAGGTCAGGCCGCGCCGAAAATGGCGGTTTTCGAGAACCGGCACGCAGCGTACGTTTGGGCACGTGAGTACCGGAAGCGCAGAAGACTGCCATTTGCAGGCCGGCATCACCTGAATACCAACACACCCTAGCGGTTCCGGCGAAACGTCGCCCGCCACCATGCATCCGACTCCCATGTATGGTGTCAAGAACGCGCTTGCGCTGCCGACCGCGACCCGACTGCAGCGAAGTTCAGGCGCCCTCGCCGATAGGCATCCGGAATCGACAGTGCCCAAACGAACAGGCCGCCGGCGTGGCGGGCGACAAAAGACTGCTCCGGCGTCGTGGTCATATAGGTGAGCACGGAAAAGAAGAGGACGAAGAACGCGAAGACCAGTCCCCTGGGAGCCTCGCGGATGGCGATGTGACCTGCGCCGGGCAGCGCGATTGCCAGCGCCAGGACAACATAGGGATTCCAGGGCTTTGCCATGATCGACCTCAGGCGGACAGTTTGAATGGCACGAGATTATCCTCCTCGCACAGGGTTTCACTCAACGCTTCCGCCTCGGCGATAGCGATGCGAACCAGCTCCGGCGAGATTTCCGCGATGGGAAAACGAGTTTGCCTGAGGATCAGATGTGCGCCGCGGTCGCCTTGGGCGGCCTGGCGGATGAGGCGTACACCGCGCGGCGCGATAGCGGCTTCCTTCACCGCCGGATCCGAAAAGAGGGTCCGGAACATCGCCGAGACGCGTTCGATCTGCCAGCTCGAGGCGTGGCCGTCGCCGCGCATGATAAGCGGCGTATCCACCACCGGTGGCTCGATCCATGCCGGGAGATCATGAACCAGCGAATAGAATTCGGCGCCGGTGGGACGTGCCAAGGCGCCGATCGTGGGCCGCGAGATTTCGCTGTGCTCCTTCAGTGTGATCTTCAACCACAATTGCGGCAGACGCCGGAAGACCAGCGTGTCGGCAATAAGCTCGATCCTGATTTGGCGGCGGTCCGCAAGACGGCCTTCCAGAATCGGAAAATGGTCGGGAGCCAAACTTAAACGGGCGTCAGCGAGAAGCCCCGCCGCGGAATCGAGAAGTCCGTTCCGCAACTTGAGGGCGCTGCGATGCTCGCGAAACGCCATCATGGACAGCCCTACCGTCGAGGTGGCGACGAAAGCCATGAATGCCAGGCCGGTGATCATTGAGACTGCCTCCGTGAATGGCGGCGCCCACGCGCCGCCATCCTGATTTGGTTCAGTATCCCAGCGGCTTCGGCCACGGCATCGTGAACTGGTCACCGCGGCGCACGAACCGGTACCGCCGGAAGTGGAACCAGAGCGAGGCCACGATGTAGAAGCACATCATCGCGCTGAGCTGCGTGCCGTAGCCGAGGAAGACCGCAAAGTAGGCCGTCGCGCAAAGCACCAGAAGCACGATGGTCGGCAGCGGGTGGAACGGATGCACATAGCCGCGCTTGATGGTATCGAGCGGCCATTTCCTGCGGAACATCACCATGTTGAACGTCATGAAGGTGTATCCGAGGAGACCCGAAAGGATCGAGAACGTCACCACCTGGTCGAGCGGAGCGCCAAGTGCGAAGACCAGCGCGATCGGGACGAGGAAGACGATTGCCCGATAGGGCGTGCGGTAGACCGGATGCACGGCGCCGAACCAGCTCGGCAGGTAGCGGTCGCGACCCATCGAGAACCAGGCCCGCGACGCGTCGTTGATGCAGCCGTTTGCCGATGCCAGCGTCGAAAAGATGGTACCGATGAAGAGCAGCACCATCAGGCCCGTGCTGCCCGTGACGCGTGCGGCGTCGAACAGCGGCGTGCCGGCCTGGCCGAGATACTCCCACGGTACCAGGCCCGAGCACACATACCAGGTCATCGTGGCCGCAATCAGCAGCGTCATGATGCCTGCCATCGTGCCGTAAGGCAGCGAGCGGGCCGGCGAGCGCACTTCTTCAGCTGCCTGGCAGGTTCCCTCGATGCCGAGATAGTACCACAAGCCGAAATGCAGGGAGGCGATGATCCCCACCCAGCCATAAGGCAGCGGATCGCTTGTCACCGCCGAGAAATCGAGCGGCACCGCCGATGCACCCAATTGCACCGAGACGAACAGGACAACCACGGCCACGAAGGCGATTGCCGTGATGACAAAGTTGAACGTGAGCGTGGCCAGCACGCCGCGATAGTTCAGCCACGCCAGGAACATGATGGCGAGGATGATGAAGGGTTGCTGATGAAGTCCGGTATGGCCCTGCATGCCGGCCACTGTATCGAGCAGGAATCCGACCGTGATCGCATTGGCAGCTTCCAGCATCGTATAAGCCATCACAAGGAACAGCCCGACGTTGAACGCCATCAGCGGACCGACGATATGCTTCGCCTGGGCATACTGCCCGCCGGCTGCGGCCACCGTTGAGGTCACCTCGGAATCGATCATCGCCACGCAGGTATAGAGAAGCCCCGCCACCCAGCAGGCGACGAGGCCGGCGATCATGCCGCCTTTGCCGATGGAAAAGTTCCATCCCATGTATTCGCCGACGAGCACGATCCCCACGCCGAGTGCCCATACGTGCGCTGGTCCAAGCACGCGCAGCAATTGCAGCCTTTGCGGCTCTGCCGCGGCTGTACTGATATTGGCCATTGATGTTCCCCTCAGATCGTGTGCCGTTCCTGCGTTGCCTCGATCTCGCCCTCGCGAGAAGAAGTCAGCAGGTCGTTGTCATAGGTCGTGTCGATGCGGATGACGTCCGCAAGCATGAGCGCACCGAACATCAAGGAAAGTGCCCAGGCCGCGTATTCCAGAAGATTCCAGATATCCATTTCACTCTCCCTGGCGATTCGGGCGGAAGCGCTCTTCGATGACTTCCCTGTATTCCCTGTCGGAAAGCTTCACGACCAGGACGAAGTACCCGATGATAAGTACCGCCATGACGATCAGCGCGGGCCAGCTGAAGCTGTAGTCGAAGCGCGCGGTGATAATGTCGTTGGCGGCGGCAGGATCGGTTACTCCAAGGGCAGCCCACTGCTGTTGTTCGATGGCGTTCTGACCCAGTGCTTCCCAGGTGGGGTTTTCGATCGGGTTGGGAACCTTGGCGGCACCGGCAAGACCCAGATACAGCGGGAGGTACAACGCCCCCACGGTAAGCACCAAGAGGACCGCCACGTCGACGATCTGAGCAAAAAAACTTTGTTTCGGAGGTTGGTAAGCCATGATGCGTTCCTTAGCTCCGCCGGTTGCGCATCTCGTCGAGATGCTTCAGGTCGAGTCCGTAGATGAAGTGCTTGTCGTGCGTGTAGTGGCGCAGCATCGCTACGATGGCCGCCGTGTTAAGCAGCAGGACCATGGAGCCGGCAACCACCAGGATGGCCCGGATTGCTGGCGTCGTAATGAAAGGCCATATGGTAAACAGCGCAAACAGGATGGTGAACCACAACGCCACCACGAACGCGATCAGTGCCGCTCGATCGCGGCCGTGCATTTTGTCGATCCGTTGTTCAAGCGTCATCACGGCAGCTTGCCGGCCTACAGTCGCTTCCATTCCCCCCCCTTTTGCCTCGGTGGCGATTGAATTTCGTTGCTTTTATGGCAAACTATTTGCCCTACAGGAATATCTTGTAAAGCTAATGCGCTGTCAAGCAGAGGTTACGCTGCAGTGCGGTGTAATCTCATGTTGCGCCGCGAAGACCCGCGCAAAGCAAGGCGAAATGGGATCCATGCCTTAACATGAAGGCAGTGCGCGCGGTCCAGATTCTCGACCGCCTCACCCACGATGAGCGTTCCGGCATGGGTCCTAGGGGCTCAAGCCCGAGGATGACGATGCGGGGAGGGCTTCGGCCAATCACTAGCGACATCGATTGGGTGCAGCGTCCGTCTCCTCATCATCATACCAGAGCGGAATCTCCCACTCGGAAGCGCGGAAGACCGCCATTTGCAGGCCGGCATCACTGATGCCAATACACCCTATTGCGAATTCAAATGAGTGCCGCGGTTCTTTTCGCTGGCGTAAAGGGCAACCGCCATGGCGCGATTGCGGACGTCAAGTTTGTCGTAGAGATTCTTGAGGTGATACTTGACCGTGTTCTCCGAAATGCCCGTGCGTGTGGCAATCTGGAGATTGGTCCAGCCGTCGGCCAGCACGGCGAGCAGCTCGCGCTCTCGCGTCGTCAGCCTGGACAGCGGCGTGTCATTGATTTTCGAAACATCTACGTAGGGAATGCATATCCGGCCATGGGCGACCGCAACCAGCGTATCGAACAATATGCAGGGATCGTCGAACTGGTAGCAGTAGCCCTGAACTCCGAGCCGCACGCATTGCTTCAGAATGGCGATATCGTGATCGTTGGAAAAGATAACCACCCGCGCATGCAATTGGCGCCGCCGCAGCGCGGCAAGCACTTCGCCGCCATCCATGTCGGAGAGCTTCCAGCCGAGCACCGCGACATCGAACGCAGGCTCCGCCGCTGACGCCGCTTCAAGGAAGGCTTCGCCATTCGCTACATTGCCGACAAGCTCGAACCGGCTGTCACGCTTGATCATGTCGCCGAGTGCGGCAACGACCAGCGGGTTGCGCTCCCCGATCAATATCCTGAATTTGCTCACTCCAGCCATCGGCGTAGCATCGGTCCCGTTGCCTCGTCTTTGAGCCTTCAATACAGGGTTCATTTGCTTCCTGACCGCTTCGTCGCGACTTGAATTGGTCGTAGATCGGGGTATTCAGGTGATGCCGGCCTGCAAATGGCAATCTTCTGCGCTTCCGGTACTCACGTACCCAAACGTACGCTGCGTGCCGGTTCTCGAAGACCGCCATTTTCGACTCGGCCTGACTGAATCCCGACACACCCTAATGCGCCGGCCTCCTCGCGAACTTCCGCTTCAATCGCCGCGTTGGCGCTTTCACCGTTGTCAAGGTTCAACCGGTCCATCCGAGGCCGGCCGATATGCAATTGATCGAAAGCAGGAGCGCATTTATGGCTCGCTTCGGATTGGGGACTGCGGCCGCCTGTTCGCGGACTTCCTGCAGCAATGTCACCTGCAGGCGATGAATATTGTCCATTTCGGGACGGATGCGGTCGAAGTGCCCCTTGAAGGCCGGAAAGCGGAGCGAAAGGTCGATGCCGCCGGTTATTTCGCCAATCATCCTGCGTGTCAGCGCGTATTCGCCAGCGATTTTCCGGTGTATCCGCGCGCCGGTTTCCAGATCCGCCACAAGCCCGGCGTAGAGACGGCCGATCTCCATGTCGGCCTGATAGAGCGTCTTGTCTACCTCGTCGACCATGAGCCGGAAGAATCGCGAGCGCTCGAACATCTGTTGCAGCAGGTCTCTACCGTGAGCGCCACGCACATTCACGAAAGAATTGAGCGCGCTCCCGATACCGTACCACCCGGTCAGGAGGTGACGGTTCTGGCTCCAGGCGAATACCCACGGGATGGCGCGCAGGTCGCCAAGGCCGCGCGCGCCGAAACGGCGTGCCGGACGCGAGCCGATCTTCAGCAGGGCCAGTTCTTCGACCGGGCTCGCCTGGTTGAAATAGTCGATGAACCCCGGCTCATTGATGAGATTGGCGTAGGACGCCTGGGACATCCCGGTCAGCGCCTCCAACGCCTCCTCGAACTCCGGTATGTCCTTCAGCTCGGCTTCGTTGGGCGATTTGATGCTGTGGGCAAAGACGCTGGCTGCCAGTATCTCGAGTTGATAAAGGCCGGTGCCGCGATTGGCGAATTTCGAGGAGACCACCTCTCCCTGCTCGGTCACGCGCATGAATCCGCCAACCGTGCCCGCGGGTTGCGCCGCGATGGCCCTGCCTGTTGGAGCGCCGCCGCGGCTGACCGAGCCGCCGCGGCCGTGGAAAAAGGTAATTCCGACCTTGTTCTTGAGGCCGAGCTTCGTCAGCCGCTTCTGTGCCTTGCTCAGTTCCCAGTTGGACGCCAGGAACCCTCCATCCTTGTTGGAGTCGGAGTAGCCGAGCATGATCTCCTGACGATTTGCGAATTCGCGGATCGAACGGCGCACCACCGACAGGCCGAGCAGCTGTTCGAGTATGTCGGGAGCCGCGCGCAGGTCCGCGATCGTTTCGAAAAGCGGAACAACCCTGAGGTTGATGGTGCCGCTGCCGTCGTTGGCGGTCGCTAACCCGCAATACTGTGCCAGCAGGTAGACTGCGAGGATATCCTCGGCCGACTGCGTCATGCTGAGGATGAAGGCGCCAACCGCGCCGCCCTTGTCGGCGGATGCCTCGCGGATCACGGCAAAGAGGTCGAGAAGCTCACGGGCTTCGTCCGAAAGGGGCCGGGGACCGATCTCGAGCTGCTCGCCCTTCTGCAGGGCATCGCGGATGCGGGCAGCCCATGCCGGCGTACCAGGCTGCACCGGTGCGCGACCGCGCGCCGCGACCGCGAACAATTCCGCCAGGACGCGATTGATCACCGTGGAGTTCTGGCGAATATCGAGCGAGACTGTCCTGAAACCGAAGCTCTCCACCTGCCGCTGCAGGGGCCGGACGAAGCGGCGCGCGACCAGCCGTCCGCCGACCTTGTCGAGCGCCTTTGTCAGGCACAAAAGGTCTGTCCTGAAGGCTTCGGCGTTGGCATAGACCGCGCCCTGCCCTCTTCCAAGCATCGCCTCCAGCCTGCAGAGCATCGCGGCGGCAAACTGGCGAAGCGGTTCGTCAACATTGCGGGCGACGACATCCTCGGCCGCCCCGCTGTTCTCCAACGCGCGCGCAAGTGCGGGTCCGAAATCCGGCGCAATATCAACGACATTCGCGCTAACGCTGAGCACGGTTACCAGCCTGCGAACCCTCGCGTGGTACCAGTTGATCGCCACATTGCGGTATTCGGAAAGCGCAAAGGCGGTGACCTTTGCCGTTACGTTGGGGTTGCCGTCGCGGTCGCCGCCAATCCACGATGCATAGCGCATGAAGGAGGGAACCTTCAGGTCGTGGTACGGGAAGTGTCGCCCGAATGCGCTTTCGACGACCTCGTAAAGCTGTGGCGTGGCCTCGAATATTACTTCGCGGAAGAAATGCAGTCCCCACGCGATCTCGCGCTCGACCGAGGGCCGCTCGAGCCGCAATTCGCCCGTCATCCATAGAAGTTCGATCTCGCTCTTCAGGTCGCTGACAAGAAGTTCACGCTCTCGCGGCGCCCACCGCTGTTGTTCGATTTCCGTGAGCTTGCGGTAGATGCGGCGATGAATCTCCATGACCGTGACGCGCTTTGCCTCGGTCGGATGCGCGGTCATCGTGGGGCCGACACAAAGGCTTTCAAGGACTTCCTGAGCCATTTCGGCCGAATAGCCCTGCGCCGCGATCTCTCCGGCGACATTCGAGAAGGAACCGATCACCTGGTCGGGTCCCGCACCCTGCTCAAGCTCGCGACGCGAGCGCATGGCCAGGAGTTCATTTGAAATGGTGAGAAGCTGGAACCAGATTCCGGTGGCCTGAAGGGCAGGAATGCGCCGCTCGTTCGCAAGCGCGCTCAGCGCGACCTGACCATTGAGCACTTCCGCGATATCCGGTTCGCGCTCTTTGACTACGGCCAGCAAGAGCCTGAAAAGGAGGCTGCGCACGTCTTCGCGAAAGCTGACCGTCCTGTTCTCCTGCACGGCAAAACCCTGCTCCTTCGACAAACCGGCCGGGCGCGCATCGAAATCCTGGCGCCCGCCGGGATGGCTTTCCGCAAACATCATCCATCTCCCTTATTCCTAGCATGAATGTTTTTTTCATTCCAGTGCAGCCTTCCGTCTTTCAGGAGATACTGTTTTGACTGCGGTGAAAACGCCCGGAAGGGTAGATTCCCGCTTCGTTCGGGTGGTTCGCGATTGGACCTAAAGAGCGTCACATGACGCAAGGCCATCCTTGGAAGGCTCGCCAACGCAGAGTATGGAGGCAGACGCTTGATCCACGGAACAAGCTTCGGCGAAAAGTTTCTCTGTGTGAAAGTTTCTTGCATTTTAGTTGACTTTCCTGCCGCCCGGTTGCTACGTCTCCGGAAGAATCCCAAAGTTCCCAGTAATTCCGAGTAGTGGAAGGAGGCCGTCATGGCGGAGTTCAAGAGTGACATAGAGATTGCGCGGGGGGCGAAGAAGCTTTCGATCCAGGAGATCGGGGCGCGGCTTGGCATACCGTCGGAGCATTTGCTGCCTTACGGTCACGACAAGGCCAAGCTGTCGGCGGAGTTCATCGCGGCGGCGCGCAAGAACGGCGACGGCAAGCTGATCCTGGTCACTGCGATCAACCCGACGCCGGCCGGCGAGGGCAAGACGACGACGACGGTGGGTCTCGGCGACGGGCTGAACCGCATCGGCAAAAAGGCGGTGGTGTGCATCCGCGAGGCCTCGCTGGGGCCGAACTTCGGCATCAAGGGGGGTGCGGCCGGCGGCGGCTATGCCCAGGTGGTGCCGATGGAGGACATGAACCTGCATTTCACCGGCGACTTCCACGCCATCACCACGGCGCACAACCTGCTGTCGGCGCTGATCGACAACCACGTCTACTGGGGCAACGAGCAGGGCATCGACACGCGCCGCGTCGCCTGGCGGCGGGTGATGGACATGAACGACCGGGCGCTGCGGGAGATCGTCTGCTCGCTGGGCGGCTCCGCCAACGGCTATCCGCGCGAGGCCGGCTTCGACATCACGGTGGCCTCCGAGGTGATGGCGATCCTGTGCCTGGCCACCGACCTGAAGGACCTGGAAAGGCGGCTCGGCGACATCATCATCGCCTACCGGCGCGACAAGAGCCCGGTGCATGCGCGCGACATCAAGGCCGACGGCGCCATGACGGTGCTGTTGAAGGACGCCATGCAGCCGAACCTGGTGCAGACGCTGGAGAACAATCCGGCCTTCGTGCATGGCGGCCCGTTCGCCAACATCGCGCATGGCTGCAACTCGGTGATCGCCACCACGACGGCGTTGAAGCTGGCCGACTATGTGGTCACCGAGGCCGGCTTCGGCGCCGACCTTGGGGCGGAAAAATTCTTCGACATCAAGTGCCGCAAGGCCGGCCTCAAGCCGTCGGCGGCGGTGATTGTGGCCACCGTGCGCGCCATGAAGATGCATGGCGGGGTCAAGAAGGAGGAGCTTGGCAAGGAAAATGTCGCGGCGGTGAAGAAGGGCTGCGCCAATCTCGGCCGCCACATCGAGAACATCAAGCAGTTCGGCGTGCCGGCGGTGGTGGCGATCAACCACTTCCACTCCGACAGCGACGCCGAGATCCAGGCGATCAGCGAGTTCGTCGCGGCGCGCGGCGAGGAGGCGATCCTTTGCCAGCATTGGGCCAAGGGCTCGGCCGGCATCGAGGAGCTCGCCCACAAGGTGGTGAAGCTGGCCGAAAGCGGCGCGGCGCAGTTCTCGCCGCTCTATCCCGACGACATGCCGCTGTTTGAGAAGGTCAACACCATCGTCAAGCGCATCTACCGCGGCGACGAGGCGATCGCCGACAAGAGCGTGCGCGACCAGCTGCACCAGTGGGAAGCCCAGGGCTACGGCCACCTGCCGGTGTGCATGGCCAAGACGCAATACTCCTTCTCCACCGATCCCAATCTGCGCGGCGCCCCGACCGGCCATACGGTGCCGGTGCGCGAGGTGCGCCTGTCGGCCGGCGCCGGCTTCGTCGTCGTCATCTGCGGCGAGGTCATGACCATGCCCGGCCTGCCCAAAACCCCATCGTCGGAAAAAATCTTCCTCAACGAACACGGCCAGATCGAGGGATTGTTTTAGACGAACCCCCTCTTCGTCGTCCTCGGGCTTGACCCGAGGATGACGATGCAGGGAGGGCTTCGGCCGCTTGAGATCGGCGGAAACCTCGTTCCTTCGTCATCCTGAGGACGACAAAGGCAGCAAGACCACACCTTGCGGCAGTGCGCCCAACTTTTCGGGACTGTGGACCCGTATCGGCATCCATTCCATCCATTCGGCCGGGAATGACCTTATCTCTGATCCGCGTCCGCTATATGGTCTTCACGCCATTTACCATCAGGCGGACAGAATAGAGGGATGTGGTGGCGCAGATGTAAAGCACATTGCGCTTGGGGCCGCCGAAGACACAGTTGGCAACCGCCTCCGGCACCTTGACCTTTCCGATCAGCGTTCCATCCGGATCGTAACAGTGAATGCCATCATGGGCGCTCGTCCAGATGCGGCCCTCGCTCGTCGAACCGGAACCCGTCGTACAAGCCGCTCGCGCAGTCGGCAAAGACCCGCCCGCCGGAGACATCGCCGCCTGCGCCGATGTCGAACACCCGTATGTGGGCCGGATTGTCGGGCGCGTGCGTTCTCCCCGTGTCGACAACGTAGAGCTGCCGTTCGTCGAGCGAGAAAGCGAGTCCATTCGGTTTCACCATGTCGGTTATGACGGCTTCGACCTCGCCGCTCGCCGGGTCGGCGCGATACACGTTGGAAGCGCCGATTTCGCTGTCGGCCTTGTCGCCCTCGTAGTCCGTATCAATGCCGTAGGTGGGATCGGTGAACCAGATTGAGCCATCCGATTTCACGACGACGTCGTTTGGGGAATTCAGCCGCTTGCCGCGCCAGTTGTCGGCAATCGTGGTAATGCTGCCGTCATGCTCCGTGCGGCTCACGCGCCGGCCGGAATGCTCGCAAGTAACGAGCCGGCCCTGACGATCGACGGTATTGCCATTGGAATTGCCGGCGGGCTGGCGAAAGACACTTACCTGTCCGCTCGTCTCGTCGTAGCGCAGCATGCGGTTGTTCGGTATGTCGGACCAGACGAGATAGCGGCCGGCAAAGAAATAGGCCGGGCCCTCCGCCCAGCGGCAGCCGGTGAAGAGCTTGTCCACATGCGCGCCGTCGTTGAACAGCCTCCTGAATCGCTTGTCGTGCACCTCGTAGTCAGCCGCTGGCATTTCTCACCTCCTGCAAATCGTGTGTCTTCGCTGATCGAGCCGCATTCGGCCCTGCAGCCAGGCTGATGGACGACCTCCACCACGCCTATGATTTCGCGTGACACGCGCGAAGTCCATGAGATTTGCATTGATGACATGAAGAACGCCATTCTGCACGCCTGCCGGGAGCCGCCAGACGGCCTTGACCGCCTAAAGCGCGTCGCGGCGAAACGGGTTCATTCGACGCGCTTCAGGCTATTGTTTTTGTGCATGTCGTTATCCCAAAACCGCTGCGCACTTTTGGGCGACATGCATTAGCCAGCGTTGGCGAGGCCGTCAGGCCATCGGGGTTTGAGTCCCTGCCCCGCTTATTGCCGGTCGATGCCGGGTTCGTCAAAGCCGCTTATGTCGTGCCGCCGGCACATCGATTTGGCCAGCATTTCGTCGCGGGAGACACCAATGTCTTCGAGGATTTGATCCGGCGCGACGCAGAGCTGGCTGGTGGCCTTCAGCATTTCCCTGCGGTCGGCGCGGCTGCGCAACCAAGCGGCCACTACCCCCAACGAGAACGTGAAGGGCCTCATCAAGGAGAACCGTGGCGCCTTGCGCCGCCGAGAGGTGTAAGCTGCTACCGCCAGCCGCCGCTGGGCGAGATCACAGATCTCAGCGTATGACAAATTGGGCTTGCGCTTAGGCGCATCGGTATGCGTTGCGCCCGGCGCGCGACTTGGCTGCTGCTTGTCGCAGGGTGTGCTGACGTGGAGCACACCACTAAACGAGCCAGGCCACTTGCCGATACGCATCGGGATGACCGGCCGGGGCAGCAGGGTGCGTTTCATGAGACCGCGCGGCAACGGGATTCTCCTTTCGTCAGGTGCGAACCGTGAGCGGGGAGCTCTGAATTTTCTACTGCTATCTCCAAAGGTGCGGCTGTTCAGTGAAATGCTTCACTGACGGGACGTAAATTTTCAGTGGCTGGCGCGTTCGAAATGGATCACCACCGAAGATGCCCATGCTCGCGGGGCGCGATTCAATCGAGATCAGCGCGATGTGGATTTACAACCAAACTTTGTATACCATTATCGCGTCGAGCGTTTGGGGGCACGCGGATGCCTTATGTTTTGGCCCTGGCCGATATCGTCTCGCGCCGCCGCGCAGGGACGGCAGGCGCGCGCCGCCGCGACGCAGTAAAGATATGTGGGAGATTTTGTCAGGAAAGGTTCGGACCGGGCGACCTGTCGTGCGGCTGTAGCCGCTGACCGATGCCGTCCGGAGCCGCGCCTCGTTGACGTCGATCTATGAGACACGCCCAGCGTGAAATCACCCTGAGAGCCTCCAGACCAGAATGTGTTCGTCGTCGGAGAGTCGACCATGCTCAAGGTACATTCAGAAGCACTTGATTTCGTAGAGCGCAGTCAGCACTACAAGACCCTCCAGCCGCTTATCGACGACTTTTCCGAAATGGTCGCCGGGCAAGGCTTTGGCTCCTTCATCCTGACGGGACTGCCCGTAGTGGGGACAAATTTCGACCAGCTCATGATTTGCAACCATTGGCCGGACGAGTGGTCGAAAAGGTATGGCGAGGAAGCCTATTTCCCGGACGATCCCGTCAGCAAATGGTCGCTGTCGAAAGATCGCCCCTTCCGGTGGACGGAAGCCTGGGATGCGCATCCGTATACGCTTCGGGTGCGGCGCATCAACGGGGAAGCGAAGGAATTCGGGCTTGTCGACGGGATCGCCTTCCCGATGCGCTCAAGCAAAGGGTGGCAGGCCGTGATGTCGCTTGCGAGCGACCGGAAGATGCAAGCGAGCAAGAGAGACGAAGGCATGCTCCTGATGGCATCAATCTATTTTCAGATGGCGGCTTCGGACATGATGGCCGCCGACCGGCAGAATGTGGCGCTTACCGCGAGGGAGCGTGAAGTCCTTCAGTGGGCCGCGGTGGGTAAGACGGCGTGGGAGACCTCGCAGATCCTGAGTATCTCCGAAAAGACCGTCCGCAATCACATGAACGCGATTCACCTGAAGTTCAACGTCAGTTCCACAACCCAAGCGGTTGTCGAGGCCCTGAGGACGCAGCAACTGCAACTTTAGGGTTTGTGTGGGCATTTTTGCCCATACCTGACTTCTTACCCATCGGACACACTCTGCACCGGCCAACGCAAGGTGAGAGGTGTCTCCATGAAAATCCATGTCGTGAATTCAGCGAACCGTCATCTTTACAGCGCAGAGCTGGACGACTTCTTTCGAGCCCGCCATCAAATCTATGTCGAAGAAAAGGAGTGGCGGGAGGATGACGGCAGCGGCTTCGAAATAGACCAGTTCGATACCGAAGATGCCACCTACCTGATAGGCATCGAAAACGGCCGGGTCATGACCGGTACGCGACTGGTGCCCACCAGCCGGCCGCATATGCTGAGCGAGGTCTTTCCGCACATTTGCGACTTTGCCGGAGTGATCCGCGCCGACGACGTTGCCGAATGGACCCGAGGATTCATCGTCCCGGAATATCGTGAAAGCGGGATAGGGCCGATCAAGGGCCAGTTCTGCGGTACAGTCATGGATTACTGCCTGAACGAAGGTATCAGCCGCATCGGCGGCATCCAGGATCTCTACTGGCTGCCCGTGTGGAGGCGCTACAGATGGACGGTACGGCAGGTGGGAAACCCGGCCCAGGTGGACGGCCGGTGGTGTGTGGCTGCATTCTTCGACGTATGTGAGGAAGCCCGCGATCGGGCACTCAGCGCGGGCGGCATCGACCGGTCGATCTTGGTCCATCACGGGCCATACAGGCCGTTCATCGATGAAGAAGAGAGCCGCCGTGCAACAGGAGGCCAGAATGCCGCGTGACCTTTGATCGCTTCAGGCGGACAGCAACGAGATGGCGGTTGGCCGAATCGCCATCTCAAAGCGGGTACCTGCCGCATCAACGATCCCGCGCGGGCACATGTCCGCGAGTACTTCACAGAATTGTGATCAGGCCGACGACTGCGCGCGCTCGCAACCGGGTCGAGCGGACACCGCGTGCTTATTCAGCGGGGCATCCGAATGCTGACTGGGCAAGGCTACTTTTGGTTTGCGACAGGTTGCGTCGAGCGTTCATTGCCGGCACAGCCCGACAGGATCAACGGGGGGCGCATCGAAAACAACTCAACGAGCATCGACGCACCAGAACTCCATCCAACCTGTTCAAATCTTTGGACTTTCGTTCCGGCCCTTCTTGCGTCCAGGATGCCGGCCAACGAAAGCAGGGCGTCTGGAAAAATCAGAACCCGCCGCATTTCCGTCGATTTTTTGATGAGCCTTTAGCGGCGGCTGACTGGTGGATATGCAAAGCCAATCCTGTCGAAAACAAGCCGCTCTCGAACCTTATCGGGCTTGGCGCTAGGCCCATGGGACAACAGGAGACGTATCTACGAGAATAGATTATACATTGTGATTTGTTGCGGAAGTAAGAGCAAATGACATTTGTTACTCATACATTCGTGCAGTTCATCCAGTCGCCCCCTATTGAGGCGGTAATTACGCATGAAGAACGGGACATAATCCAATCGCTGAGCTTTACTCCAAGACACTATCCCGCCCACACGGTGATAAGCCGGCAGGGCGATGTGGAACCTCGGCGATTCATTGTCAATTCAGGCTGGGGATGCGTCTATCGCGATCTTGCCAATGGCGACCGGCAGGTTATCGATATCCCGCTTAGGGGTGACATTTTCGGCCTCCGGGCCGTAGACCGCACGAACTGCAACTCCTTCGCATCGATCACGGAACTCTCCGTCTTCGAAGTCTCCGGGCCGACTCTTGGAAAGACGCTGAAAAACCTGCCCGGACTGACCAGCTATTTCATTCGCGCCATGGCGCGGCAGAACTCCATCCTGACCGAACATCTGACAAATGCCGGCAGACGCAGCGCGTTGGTGCGCACAGGCCACTATCTTTTGGAACTGCAGGCACGATTGGCGAGTTTTGGCGAAGGCACGGAGCTCGGGTACGATTGCCCACTTACCCAGCATGAGCTTGCTGACGCGCTCGGACTGACCGCAATCCACGTCAATCGGACACTGCGCGAATTGCGGGAGCACGACCTCGTTTCTTTCCGGTCGGGCTTCGTCGAGTTTCTTAATCGCCCAAAGCTTGAAAAAATTTCCGGCTTCGACAAAGAGTATCTTAGAACATAAAGGCAGGTGATTTTAAAATAGCAATTATTTCTGTGTAATTTCGCGTAAAACACAAATGTTATTTTAAGAAATCCACTCGGACTTGTAACAATTTCAAATCCCGTTGAGTAGGCATAAAAAGACGACAATTTCTTGTCAGTTACGCTTTTGTTCGTAAGGCGGGTATTTACCGTTCTGCATCGCAATCGGCTCTTTTTTTTAGGAGATTAACCTAGGTTAGCGAAAGATGCCGGATTTTTCATATCATGAAGCAGTGTTTTCGTCCGCGATAGCGAAGACACGTGACAAGAATAACTGGGCGGTCAACAGCCCGGATTATCGCATGCGGGGTGCAGCAGAAAATAGTGAACAGATGTGCAAGGGGCGCAAAGATCGCATGGGACGCGATCCGTGTTGGAAGGCGGGTTGTTTGTATGGATTACAATTCTGGACGTCATGAGGGCAATTTGACGCTTGGGCCGTACGCGAAAAACGGAGCCAGCGTCGCAAGTGCAGTGAGCGGTATTGAACTGGACCGCGATGCACAAGCTCAGGAGGCATGCCTCCTCATCCTCGACAGCAGGGCGCTCGATCGCGAATGCCTTGCTCAAAGCCTCGTTTCCCACCACTTGGGTATGGACGTATCAGCCCTCGGGTCGGTCGAAGAATGGCGCAGACAAAAGGAGTTTCACCCTCCTCTTGGTGCCATTCTGATGAACCTCGGCGGGCGCAAGGTCACTGAAAGCAGCGTGGCAAATGAGATCACCCGGCTGACTTCGGAGTTCAAGTCGGTTCCAGTCGTCGTTCTTGCCGATACCGACGATCTCAGCCAAATACTGAAGGCGCTGGAATTCGGCGCGCGTGGCTACATACCATCATCGGTCGGAATCGATGTGTGCGTCGAAGCGATCGGTCTGGCGATTGCCGGGGGCATCTTCGTTCCGGCAAGCAGCGTGCTCGCGATGCGGCACCTGATCGACTCCGGCGGTCACGAGTCCCGGCCTTTGGCTGGCATGTTCACCCTTCGCCAGGCTGAAGTCGTGCAAGCGCTTCGGCGTGGCAAGGCTAACAAAATCATAGCCTACGAGCTGAACCTTCGGGAAAGCACTGTAAAGGTTCACATCCGCAACATCATGAAGAAGCTCAAAGCAACCAACCGGACGGAAGTGGCGTACAAGATCAACGACCTCTTTCCGCCGGAATCCACTCCTCTGGGCATGGATTGATTGCCTCCCTTGTGCGCGCGTCCGGATGGACGCGCGCACAAGCGGGCTTGAGCAAAGCCGACAGGCATCGCTCGCCCTGTGAACCGCATCGGTTCCCTGCACCTTTCTACTATCCTCACCAGGTTGTGGCGTTCGTGAAGAGCACGCTATCCTGATTTTCAGGCCGATGCCGTAAGCGGTATTGCCCTTCACCCGAAGGATGGGGCGAGGCAGCCTGCCCCTCCACGTTGGGAGAGGTCTCGATATACGGCGATGGACCCCCTCGCCTTTCGGATTTCAGGCTCCGAAAGTGCCTGCCCGATAGGATGAGCGCCTCTGCCGGAAGGCGAATCGAAAGAAGACTCACACCTTCATAGTCTAGCCAGCGGCGCTGTAACGCGCCGCAAGAGCCGGGGGGGCGAGGGCGGGGCTATGGAAGCTTCTTCGCTTCCGTGCCCCGCTGCCTTTATCCGGAGCGCAGCATGAACATTCAGGCAGTCGAGCTTGGCCGCGAGTATCGCGCGGCGCCATCATCAGCATCGTGCAGACTGTGCAGCTCGGGGCTGCGGCACACTTTTGTCGACCTTGGCATGTCGCCTCCCTGCGAAGGCTTTCTTCAGGCGAGCCAGCTCGACCAGATGGAACTCTACTTCCCGCTTCATGCCCTGGTATGCGAGACCTGCTACCTCGTGCAGCTTGCGGAATATGTGAGCCCAGAAACGATCTTCAGCGAATACGCCAGTTTCTCGTCCTTCTCGACGAGCTGGGTCGCCTATGCCAAGGCGTATTGTGCTGACATAACGCGCCGCCTGAACCTCGGGCCCGATAGCTTCGTGGTCGAGCTTGCCAGCAACGACGGCTATTTGCTTCAGCACTTTCAGCCGTTCGGCGTTCCGGTGCTCGGTGTCGAGCCCGCTGCCAACGTAGCGAAGGCGGCAATCGCGAAGGGAATACCGACGCGCGTCGAGTTCTTTGGCGCCCGCCTTGCGAGAACCATGGTGGCGGAGGGGCCCGGGGCCGATCTCATCATCGGCAACAATGTGCTCGCGCAGGTGCCGGACCTCAACGACTTCGTCGCCGGCATGAGGATTCTGCTCAAACCGGAGGGCGTCATTACCCTGGAGTTCCCGCACATCGAGCGTCTGATCAGGGAGAACCAATTCGACACGATCTACCACGAACGCTTCTCCTATTTCTCGCTTCTTACCGTCGAGAAAATGGCGCTGCGTCACGGTCTGAAGGTGATCGATGTGGAAGAACTGCCAACCCACGGCGGGTCGCTGCGCGTCTACCTGGCACATCAGACAAGTGTCTGGCAGACAGATGAACGCGTGATGGGGCTTATCGCTCGGGAAAAGCGGCACGGGCTCACGGACATCTCGACTTACTCATCGTTCGGATTCAAGGCGCGCCGCGCCAAGCGCGACCTGCTGTCATTCCTGATTTCGGCCAAGAACGAAGGCAAGAGAATCTGCGGCTACGGTGCTCCCGGCAAAGGCAACACGCTGCTCAACTACTGTGCGATCGGCACCGATTTCCTGGACTTCACAGTCGATAGCAATCCCTACAAGCATGGGCGCTTCACACCTGGCATGCACATTCCGATCCGTCCTGTCGACGCGATCGACGATGCGAAGCCCGATTACATCCTCATCCTGCCGTGGAACCTCAAGGACGAAATCATTCATCAGATGCATCACGTTGCAGCATGGGACGCAAAATTCGTTGTGCCTATCCCCTTCACTACAATTATTGACCCGGCGGAATGGAAAATACCTCCAGAGATCTATGGCCTACGCCCCTCGATGCCGAGCTACTGATCCGGGAGGGCCTGCAAAAAATCTTATTTGCGGGCTGCACGGTCGCGCAAGCGGGCTTACGATCAGTCAAGGGCCTGTAGTGATTCGCCACCGCATCGGAAAATCGGATTCGACTTTTGCGCCGCTGAGGGGCGTGCGGCGCTGTAACGGCCCGGCAGGTTGTGCATGAGACTGACCGTTGCAATTCCGACACCAGGGCAAAGCCGACAGGTCGCTCGCTTGCTCGCTCATCTGGAGTTGCAGCATCGGACGCCCGACGAAGTCATCATTTCGGCACCCTACGGAACGCAAGTAGAGCTCCCTGAAACGGCCCGTTTTCCAATTTCGGTCGTGTTCGGCGAAAAGGGTTCGTCGCCACAACGCAACGCCGCGCTGAACCACGCGCTCGCACGATCCGACATCATAACCTTGTTGGATAACGATTTCGTCCCGGCGGACGACTATCTGGAACTTGTCGTTCGGGCATTTGAAGCCCATGAGGATTGGGCCGCCGTCATGGGCCGTGTGGTAAGGGACGGCGCCAACAACGCAGGTCTGACCTGGCACGACGCTATGATGGCCTTCTACAACTCGGAGCGCGAAGAGCCGGGCGAACCTCAGGTGACCGACTGCGATGGCGCTTACGACATCGGCCCGAAAATCGGAATCGATTTTCGGAAAGCGCGATGCGGAGATTCAAAGCGCTACAGCGCCTCTGGCGTGTCCAAAAGGGCGTGCGGCTCTGTAGGCTGCAATATATCGGTTCGTTCCAGCTTCGTGGGAAATCTTCGCTTCGACGAGCGTCTGGTGCTATACGGGTTGCAGGAAGACGTCGATTTCACCAGCCGGCTGGGGCGCCGGGGGCGCGTGGTCGGCATAAGCAATATTCGCGGCGTTCATCTCGGCCTCAAGGAGGGACGGGCAAGCGGCGAGCGCTTCGGCTACTCGCAGATCGTCAACCCGCTCTATCTTATCAGGAAAGGCACGGTTCCTGCGACTTTCGCGCTCAGCCTGATAGGCCGCAACATCATTGCCAACATCGTGCGAAGCCTCTGGCCGGAACCATATGTTGACCGGCGCGGCAGGCTGCGCGGCAATCTTCTTGCACTCGCCCACGTCATGACGGGACGTATCGAGCCCGAATACATCCTGAAGATCTGACGGAAAGCCTGGACTTACCAGTAGGGGCTAATTCCTCTGCGATTTCACATAATCGATATAGCCGCGAACATCGGCTGCGGGCTCGGAATATGCCGCGCCGAGCGATTTCTCCATGGCCGCCATATAGGACTT
Source organism: uncultured Alphaproteobacteria bacterium (assembly GCA_963813315.1). GTDB lineage: Bacteria > Pseudomonadota > Alphaproteobacteria > Rhizobiales > Rhizobiaceae > CAWEYO01. The sequence goes on from CAWEYO010000011.1 coordinate 52,042, forward strand.
TGCCCATCCCGGCAGCGGATAGTCGATAACGCCAAGAAATTCGAGCGTCGCCGCAAGCCTGATGTCTGCGATCGACGGCTTGGACCCGCCGATGAACGGCTTTCCGTCCATGTAGAATTTGTGGAAGACCTCAAGCGGCTCGGCAAGTGCCTCGACCGCCTCCTTGCGTGCCTTTTCCTTGGTGTCCGCGTCGGCATCGCCGTAGCCGACTTCGCCAGCGTATTGCGGGAAGTTGAGGGCTGGATAGGTGGCCCGCGCGAGATAGGGATAGAGGGTTCCGATAAGGTAGAACATGGCGCTGTCGATCATCGCCCGCTTCGCAGGGTCTTTAGGATAGTATTCTTCGAGGCCATGCTTGTTGCAGAGATACTGCATGATCGCGCAGCTCTCCCACAAAGCACCCTTGGGCAAGCCCTCGGCTTCCATCATCGGGGTCAGGTGCGACGGACATTTGGCCATATATTCCGCTGATCTCGTTTGCCCAAAGACGTCATTCTCAGTGAAATCGAGACCGGCGGCGCGCATGAACACACGTGCTGTCATGTTGTTGACGCTGGGCTTGATGATATTGAGCCTTATCTCGGACATTTTGTTCCTCCCGTTCTTCTCTTTTCTGTTCAGTATGGATTTTTCGGCGCCCGATCCGGTGACAGGGTGGATCTTGCCCGCTCGACCAAGGCCTCGATAGCGTCGGCGAGATGCACTTCGGCGATGTGATGGTCGCCGCGGGCAACCCTGATCCTATGTGCCTCCATCAGCACGTCCGCATGGGTATGACCCGGCGGCGGCTCGAAGCGGTAGGAGGCTAGTTCGATCAGCAGCCCAAGCGGATCCTCGAAGTAGATCGAATCCATGAATCCACGGTCCTTTACGCCGCTGTGCCTGATTTTTCGCTCGTCCAGCCGCGCGACCGCCTGCAGGAAAGTCACGCGCGACACGGCAAAGGCGATGTGGTGCACACAGCCGATGTCGGTGGGCGTGCGCCTGTGTTCGGGCCGGCGGGACTCGTCAGTGAAGATCGTGATGAGACGGCCGTCGCCGGGATCAAAATAGAGATGGCTTTCTGATGCCTTGTCCAGGTTCGGCTGCTCGAAGATGAAAGGCATGCCGAGCGTGCCCTCCCAGAAGTCGATCGAAGTCTGACGGTCGGCGCCAACCAGCGTGATGTGGTGAACTCCTTGCGATTGTAGCTTCCGCATCGCGATCCTCCTTGCTCCATCAACGCTGAACCAATTTCGATTTGTATTCGCTGCGGTCAAGCGTTCCCCACGGGACGATTTCTATTCGCGTGGAAACGACAAGCACGTCGCGGATTCGCTGCTGAATCCTGCCAGCCAGCTGCGGGTCGAAAGCGAAGTCCCTGGCCAGCTCGACCGAGACCGGCAGAGGGGGTTCCTGCCTGATGCCAGCGCTCGATGGCTTCACCATGATGACGCCGCTGACGGCCGGCGCGAACCCGTTCACGACTTCGCGGATCGCGGATGGAAAGACGTTTACTCCGCGCACGATGAGCATGTCGTCGGTGCGGCCGATGCAACGCAGCCTGGGAGACGTTCTCCCGCACCTGCACGCGGATGTCCACATCTCCACGTGGTCGCGTGTACGAAACCTCAGCAGCGGCGCGGCCCGATGCCGTAGATGCGTGAGCACCAGCTCGCCCCTCGCCCCATCCATCATGGCGACAGGCGCGCCGCTTTCAGGATCGATCATTTCGGCATGGACAAAACCGCGCGCAGCGAGATGCATGCCGCATTGTTCTTCGCATTCGCCCCACAGCGAAACCCCGATATCGCCGATGCCCATCGCCTCGGTGACCTTCGCGCCCCAGGCTTCCTCCAGACGCGCCCGCAACGCCGGCTCGCCGCCGCCCGGTTCGCCTGCCACAAGCAGCCGCCGCACGCTCGACCCCCTGAGTTCGAATTTGCGCTCGGCCGCCCACTCCGCAAGATGGACCGCGTAAGACGGCGTCATCACGGCGGCCGTCGGGCGCAGCAGTCGAATTGCGGTCATCAGCCGCTCGGTATTGCCGGTTCCGACCGGAATATGACACATGCCCAGGCGATCGAAGGCCCCGAGAGCGGCACCGGCGACAAACGGGCCGGCATTGTAGGTCGTGACGATCGCCTGTCCTGGCTTGATGCCCGAAGCGGCATAGCTGCGGGCGGAGACCGTCACCCAATTATCGAGGTCCTGTGCAGTCAGCGGTATGTAGCTCGGCGTCCCGGTCGTTCCGCTGGTGGAAAAGATGCGCATAATCTGATCCGCTGGAACAGTGAGGTGCGTTCCCATCGGGTTGACGTCGGTACAACTCGCCCTGATTTCGCTCTTTTCGGTGAGGGGAATTGCAGTAATCGCGTCGAGGCCGCCAATCTTATCCGGCGTGCCCAATTCTGCGTCCCGGAGCTTGACCTGATAGAAGCGCGAATGCGCCAGAAGATATTCGACCTGCTGGCGGTACAGAGCGTCGTCCACTCGAACCTGCTCCCGCCAAGGAAGTGTTTCCACATCCGGCTCGAACATGTTCAGCCGCCGCCTTCGCCGCCACGTACATATGTGACTGCTGCTTCCCCATGTGCGGCGATCGTGAAGCCAAGCGGATTCTGCTGCTCTTCCGCGAGATGAGCGAGGATGCCCCCTGTGCGCGCCAGCAAGGGAATCGCCTTTACCATCTCCACGGGGAATTCGAGATCGAGAAGGACGGCCGCAATCGGCATGGAAACATTCATGGTCATCGGCTTTCCCCAAGCCTCAGCGACCGCGCGGTCGATACGACGCGCCATGTTCACATGGGGCCCACTGGCGCCGCGTGCGTCGGAAAGCTCCAGAATGCGCTCCGCACGCGGGTCCGTCGGCCGATGCACCGGGTGACCGAAGCCCGGAACTTTCTCCCCACGGGCACGGATGCCGTTTATCAGGTCGGAGGCGACCGCATCGGCATTCTCGCCCGCGGCGGCCCGACGCTGCGCGGCGGCGAGCAGCTTGCCGCACAATTCTGATGTTCCGACAAGAACGGGACCACAGCCGAGAAGGCCCGCAGCCAGCGCCCCCTCTAGCGAACCGGGATTTGCCGCCAGCGTCATCCGCGCCGACTGTACCGTCGGCATCACGCCGTGCTCGGCGATCGCAATCAGCAGCAAGTCAAGAAAGTAGCGCTGGTTCTCAGTCGGCTCCCGGCCTGTCAGCAGAAGATGGAAATACTCGGTAAAGGTCAACCGCCCCATCAGGTCGCGACAGAGATCGCGGCCGCGTACTTCGACACTGTCTGCGCTCGCCGTGCAGATCCTGGTGACAGCCGCGCGGGGTTTGCCGATGTGCATTCTTTCCTTTGACGATTGCCGCGCGACAACTTCGCGTGCATGAACGGTGATAGTAGTTCAAATTCGACGATCGCGCCAGAAAGCCAGCGTGTTGGAAGAATGGGAGGCGATTCAATTGCCAGTGAGCGTTGTGATATTCTGAGACACGCAGGCCGACGAACAGAGAGGGCATTCATGAAGTCGAGGCATTGGCAACGGATCGCCAATGGCGGGCTGACGTTCACGGAGCTCGGCTTCGGAACCGCGCCGCTCGGCAATCTCTATCAGGCGATCTCGGAAGAGGAAGCGCAGGCTGTGCTGACCGAAGCGTGGAATTCAGGCTGCCGCTACTTCGATACAGCACCGCTCTACGGTCTCGGTCTGGCCGAGACGCGGCTGAACAGGTTTCTCCGCGGCAAGCGACGCGATGACTACGTCCTGTCCACCAAGGTCGGCAGGCTCCTGAAGGTATGCGCCCCGGAAGACCGCACCGGCGTCGGGAAATTCTTCGAAACGCCATCGCGCCGGGAGGTTTATGCCTACAGCTATGACGGTGTGATGCGATCCTTCGAAGCGTCGCTCGAGCGCCTGGGCGTCGACCGCATCGACATCCTGTTCGCCCACGATCTCGACGTTTTCACCCACGGCTCCCAAGAGGCGCTCGACGCGCATCTCGCCGAATTCATGGGATCGGGATATTACGCGCTGCTTTCCTTGCGCGACGGCGGCGCTATCAAGGCCCTTGGCGCCGGCGTCAACGCGTGGCAGCCCTCTCAATGGCTGGCCGAACGCGGTGACTTCGACCTCTTTCTGCTTGCCGGCCGGTATACGCTGCTCGAACAGGAAGCGCTTGAAACATTCCTGCCGCTTTGCGAACAGCGAGGCATCGGTATCGTCCTGGGCGGTCCATACAATTCGGGCATTCTGGCACGCGGGCCGAGGCCGGGCGCCTTCTACAACTATTCCGAGGCGCCGCAGGCCGTGCTCGAAACCGCCGCGCGCATCGAAGCGGTCTGCAAGCGCCATGGTGTAAGGTTGATCGAGGCTGCCCTGAAGTTCCCGCTTCTCAACCGTAACGTGGTTTCGGTTATTCCGGGAGGCCAGGCCGTCGACGAGGTAAGAAGCAACCGGTCAATTCTTGATGTCCGGATACCGGCCGCGCTCTGGGACGACCTGAAAGCCGAGGGCCTCCTGCGCCCTGATGCGCCGGCTGAGTGACGGATCGATCACATGACCGCGCCGAGCTGCCACGGCACGAACTCATTGTCGCCCAGACCGAGACACTCGCTCTTGCTCCTTTCGCCGGATGCGACCGACACAATGCGATCCATGATCTGCCTGCCTTTGTCCTCGATCGAGATGCCTTCTTCGATGATGTCGCCGCAATTCAGGTCCATGTCCTCCTCGAGTTGGCGGAACATTGCGGAGTTCGTTGCGAGCTTGATCGTGGGGGCCGGCTTCGAGCCGAAGGCCGAGCCGCGACCCGTCGTGAAGACGATGATCTGCGAACCGGAAGCGATCTGGCCGGTAGCGGACACCGGATCGTAGCCTGGCGAGTCCATGAACACAAAGCCGGGCTTTCGCACTTTTTCCGCATAGAGAAGCACATCTGAAAGTGCCAGCGTGCCGCCTTTGGCGGCCGCGCCGAGCGATTTCTCCAGAATGGTCGTCAGCCCGCCGGCCTTGTTTCCGGGTGACGGGTTGTTGTCCATCGAGCCGCCGTTCAACGCAGTGTAGTTTTCCCACCAGCGGATGCGCTCGATCAGCTTCTCGCCGACTTCCCTCGATTCCGCCCGACGCACGAGCAATTGCTCGGCGCCGTAGATTTCCGGTGTCTCGGAAAGCAGCGCAGTGCCGCCGTTGCGTACCAGAATATCGGTCGCCGCTCCCAGCGCCGGATTGGCGGTCACGCCGGAAAACCCATCCGAACCGCCACATTGCAGACCGATCACGAGCTCGCTGACCGGGATTGGTACCCTTTCGACGGCGTTGACCGAGGGCAGCAAGGCTTTGATCGCCTCGATGCCGGCGACAATCGTCTTGCGGGTGCCACCGGTTTCCTGGATCGTCAGCCCATGGAAGCGTTCCTCTCCTTTTGATCCGAACATCGACCGCATGCGACCAATCTGCATGACCTCGCAGCCGAGACCGATGAAGATCGCGGCGCCAACATTCGGATGCGTCGCGTGGCCCCACAGGACGCGCTGCAGCGTGTCGTAACCTTCGCCGGACCCTGCCATGCCGCAGCCGGTGCCGTGGGCGAGCGCGATCACGCCGTCGATATTGGGATAGTCACGGAGCACGCCGGATCTGTTGAAATGATCCGCGATGTGCCGAACAACCGTTGCCGAGCAATTTACAGTCGCGCACAGCGCGATGTAGTTGCGCGTGGCGGCTCCGCCGTCGCCGCGCCTGTAACCTCGAAAGGTCGGACGCTCGTTGTCGGGAATGAAGTCGATCGGGCGGTAGTCTTCGCCCACACGGTAACTCTGGTCATGCGCGCCCATGACGCAATTGTGGGTATGGACGTGTTCACCGGCCGCGATGGCGTGGCTGGCATACCCGATGATCTGGCCAAACTTGATGATCGATGCGCCATCGGCGATGTCGGCCGTGGCGATCTTGTGCCCGGATGGCACGAGCCGATCAAGGGGGACACCCGTGCCAGCCGGACGCTCGCCTCTGCCAAAAGCCTTCGTCAGCACAATGACGTTGTCCCTCTCGTGAAGGCGGATGGTGCCTTCCCGTTCTGCTGCACGCCTCATGCGATATCTCCCTGCCGCGTCACCGGCACTTGTCGAGCCAGCGGTTGCCGAAAATCCTGAGCTGACATCTCCTGCCCATTTTGGGAACGTCCAGCCGCGGCGACGCCCGCTGGTTGATCTGCCGGTCCTCTTCCCTGAGCTGCTGTTGCTGCCGCTGGAACTCCCGCCGGCGATCGATCCGATCGATCGCCTGCAATTCGACCGTCCGGCCTAAAAGCAACAACTGGGTTCGTTCGGCCCTGGTCAACGGATCGAGCAGACCGGCGCTTGCCGGACTGGCCATGATCATGACCGCTGCCACCGCCGCCGGTACCGCCTTCGTCATTGGGAACAGCCTTCGCATGGCATGTCTCCGCTTGTCTTCTTCCGACGCAGGCCGCATCACCTGAATCTCGACATATCCTAATGTAATGCGGCTCGTCTCCTCCCGCCAGCATGGAACGAACGCTTCACACCGGGAGTTTCAGCGGCCAAACAGGAAATAGCCGACGGTCACGCCGACGCGATCGGATTGCGCCTTCATCTCGTCCCGGATTTTTGGAAACAGATCCGATGCAAGTTCAGGCCCCTTGATGTTGGCCGACCTCAGCCCGCCCGCGCTCGACAACGCTACGATCAAATGGGGCTCCGGCCCGCTGGATTCCTGGTCATCGAGCGGAAACAGCCGGATACTGAATGTGGCTTCGTCGTCTCCGGTCTTCTTCAGCAGTTCGCCAAAGTTGTAGACCACGCCGTCCTTGCCGATCAGGAGCAGATTTACATCGCGATTGCCGGTGTTCGAAAGCCTGCCCTGAAGGGAATCACCGACCTTGAGCTGATCCTTGCTTAGTTCAAGGTTGGGGCTCTCACCAATGTGCGGCGTGACGGCCTTCAAAAATTCGGCGACGGCGCACTGGTCGCGTTCGATGATCCGCGCATTGATGGCCGGCTCGCCTCCGTTGGAGGCCGCATAGGCCGTGCGGAGCTTGTCCAAGGCAGCCTTGGATGTCGCGAGGCCGTCGATTTCAGGAGACTCGGAAGACAACTCGCGGACCGACGCATAGAAGCACGGACCTCCGTCGAAGGACTGGAGCCAGTCTGCAGCGGCGGTGGCTTGCCTTTCCGGTGCATTGCCAAGGGCTGCCACCTCCTGACTTTCGGACCCCTCAGCCGCAGCCGCCGGGGGCGGCTTGGCTTGAGCGTCGACATCCGGCGACTTGGGCTCGGCCGCCGTGACCGGCGGCTGGGGTGCGGGTTCCGCAGCGTTTGCCGGTGGCCCGGCATCAACCCTATCCACGGCGGCTGTGGACGACGGGCTGCCGGACCCGCCGGTTTCCGGCGCAAAAGCACTGTCGAAAAGGCCGGAATAGTAGACACCACCGGCCGCAGCGGCAGCCACGACAGCCGCCAGGATGGCGCTTGTCAGCCCCCGGCGCCTTGGCTTCGCGGGGCTGGAGGCAGCCACTGGCCCGCCCGCAGGCGGCATGACGCGCGCTGGAGCGCCTGCTTCCGCACTCGCCGTGGCTCCGCGAAAGGTGCTGCCCGTGGAGAAGGGGGAGCGGTCGCCCATCGCCTCTGGCACCGCTCCGGGTATCTGCGACCCAGCCCCCGGCGCCTGTCCAACGATAGGTGGTATCCACCCGACGTCCGCCCCTCGCCGCGGCTCGGAGTGATGCGCCGTGCCTGGCAGCGCAGACATGGACGGCGCCGCCGAAGCGCTGCCCGTCGCCCGCAGCCATTCCACGATCTCGGCGGCACTTTGGGGGCGGTCCCTCGGATCGGGCTGAAGCATGGCTTCGACCAGCGGTCGCAGATCGGGATCGATGCCGTCAAGGTCGGGAAGCTGCCGCCGTTTCTCGATCACCTCGACCGGCGACCCGCTCATATCGAGGGGTTCGCCGCGAAGTGCCGCGGCAAGCACGAGCCCCAGGCTGTAGATATCGGATCGCTCGGTGACCTCGCCGCCAAAAAGGCCAAGCTGCTCGGGCGATACGAATTTGTACTTGCCGGCGAAACTGCCGCCGAGGAGGGTGCCGCCGCCGATATTTGCCGAGCGCGCGATGCCGAAATCGATGATTTTCGTCTTGTCGACATTGCCGCCCTGCAGAACGATATTGTCCGGGGAGAGGTCGCGGTGGATGACGCCGGCTTCATGGGCCACCGACAGCCCGGACGCCACCCGCGACAACATTCTGCGCGCGGACCGGGGATCGAGAGGACCGCTTTGCAGGCGCTCGCCCAGCGACTGTCCGTCGACGAACTCCATCGCGAGATACGGTCTGCCGAGTACCGGATCGATGGTGAAAACGTGGTATCGCACAATGGCATCGTGCGACAAATGGTTCAGGATCGAGGCCTCTTTGCGGAACAGCGCCAGAATTCCCTGATCGCGAGCAAACTCGCGAAGGACGAGCTTGATCGCCACCGGATCGCCGGTCTGGATGTTGTGGCCGCGGTAGACTTCGCCCATCCCCCCGGTCGCGACGTGCTCGTCTATCTCGTAGATTCCGTTGAGCTGGACGCCTGGCCGAACTCCCTCGTCCGGGACGATACGCGTCTTGTCGTCCGTCGACATGATCAGGCCAGGACCATCGGCAGAATGGCCGATCCGGTGCGGGGGACGCGATCAGGAAACGGCAGTGCCTTGATCGGGATAGTCATGTTGCTCCTTGGCTCTCCAACAGGGCTCTCCAACGGGCGCTCGCCAAACATATCATGGATTTCATTGGAGGACTTCTATCTCGCAGGCCAACTCCCCAACGCCAGCACGAACGCCAAGTGTGCGGCGCCCTGCCCAGTCTCCAGGTTCGGTCTCACCATCTTCCTGGTGATCACGATGCTTCAACGCCGGCTATCATTCTTGATCGCCGTTGACAGCTATCCTCGCAAGGAGGATGCTCATTGGCGCCGAGATCGAAAGCAATTCCCTGCATAGACTGCAATCCTGGTAGAGGAGGCAGTGGATTGGCAAGCGAGGGCTACTGGCCGGCGCTCAACATGCGCATCATCGCCGCGCGTCTCATGCCGGCGCTGATGACCTGTTTTCTTGTGCTGTTGCTTGCCGCCGGCAGCAGTTTCGGCGCGGCCTCCCAAGACATTTCGGGCCGTCGAGCCGCATTGGTGGTCGGAAACTCCGCCTACGAACATCTCGGCAAGCTTCCTAATGCGGTGAACGACGCGGATCGCATCCGCGACGTTCTGGAACGCGCGAACTTCGAGGTTACGCTCGGCAAGAATCTGGACAAAAGGGAACTCGAGGAAACGATCCTGGGCTTCCTGCGAAGCCTCAATGACGGCGACGTGGCGCTGTTCTACTACAGCGGCCATGCGGTGCAGGTCGCGGGCCACAACTACATGCTGCCGGTCGATGCGACGCTCGCGACCTCCTACGATCTCGAGGTCGAGGCTTACAGCCTTTCCAACCTGCTTGAATATATGCGCGAGTCCTCGTCGCTGCAGATCGCCATACTCGACGCCTGCCGTGACAATCCGTTCGGCAGCGACTTCTATTATGTGGGACAGAAGAAGGTCGCGGTCGAAGGCAGGAAGGGCCTCGCGTCGGTGACGCCCGACAACGGGACGCTGATTGTGTACTCGACGGCGCCAGACCAGGTAGCGCTTGATGGGACCGGCGGGCTGAGCCCGTTTACCGGTTCCTTCGCCGATCACGCGCTCAAGCCCAATGTCGAGATCAGGAAACTGCTTAGCGACATCCGCTCGGAGGTCATTGCGCGGACCAGTGGACGGCAGACGCCATGGGATGCATCAAGCCTGACCTCCTCATTCTTCTTCGTGACCCGGCAGAACCTGCTGATCATCGAGGATATGCGAGAGGTGCGTGTGCCGCCGCGCAGCGAGGAAGTGGCCTTGCGCATCTCGCCGCCGATCACGAGCGGCGATGCTGCCCTGTCGGTGAGCTTCACCAAGCTGCCCGACCACGGTTCGCTGTGGCTTGCGGACAAGCAATTGGACCTGGAAAGTCGCGTCGAGGCCGACCGGATCGAGGATGTCGTGTTCCGGCCCGCATCGGAAGACATGACCGCCGATGAGGTCCGCTACGCCGTGACCACGGATACGGGCCGCAGCGCCAGCGGCATCGTGAAGGTCATTGTCGACCCACAGATGGTTGCCGCAAAGGCCGTCCAGCCGACGCTTGCGATTCAACAGGGCGTCGAGGAAAAGCCGCAACCGGTACCTGCCAAGCCGGTCCTTGTGGCAATGGCGTCGGAGATCGGCACCGGGTTTGCCGCAATGCCGGACGAAGTCGTCCGCTCCACCGACGCACCGCGAGGCTGGCTGCGGCTCGAGACGCGCGACCCCGAAACGCAGGTGGCGGTAGGCTCGGACATCATTTCCGAAGGCGATCTGATCAAGGCCGAGGACATCGGCAAATTGCGCATAAGACCGTCGCTGAAGGTTGTTGGTGCGCCCGAAACGGACACCGGTCCCGTTGTCAAAAATGTTTCGACGGAGCCGGCGGCGACGACTGACGAGATGCAGGAGGCAAAGGCCGAGAGCGCGCCTCCTGCCACGGAACCGACAGCCTTGCCGCCTGTACGGACGGTGACGCTTGTACCCGCTGCGAAGCAAGCCGTCCCGGCGGCGGCGCCGATAACGATCAATGTGGCCGTCTCAGTGAACGAGTGCGACACGCTCGCGGCCGAACCGCTCGACGTTCAGGCGGTTTCGAACGGCGTTCTGCCCAACGATATCGATATTCCGCGAGCTATCGAAGCTTGCAAGGCGGCTGTGGGCCAGTATCCGGATGTCGCCCGGTTCAAGTTCCAGTATGCGCGAGCGCTGTACGCCAATGGCGATTTCCAGGCGGCGCTCGACGAACTCAATGGCGGCTACGAGGCGGGGCATGTGCGGGCCGGGCAGCTTCTCGGCCGGCTTTACCAGCTTGGAGCCGCCGTGGAGCGCGACCCGGCGCGCGCTATCCCCTTGTTTGAGGCCGGCGCTCAGAAGGGTGACCCCTATTCCCAATATGCACTCGGCAGGGCGTTCCTGGAAGGCAAGGGAACGGCGGTCAATGTCGACCGCGGCATGACGCTGCTCACGAGTGCCGCCGAATCCGGCCACACTTACGCGATGAACCAACTCGGGTGGGAGTACCATACTGGCGAACATGTGACGAAGGATGACGCGCGGGCGCTGCGCTTCTTCACCGAGTTCGACCGAGAGGAACGACATTTACGGCATGGCCAATCTTGGAATCCTCTACCGTGACGGCGCTGGCGTAGAGAAGGATCTCAACCGCGCGACGGAGCTGTTCCAGAAGGCCAATGACGAAGGCCACCCATATGCCGGCACGCTGCTTGGCATGATGGCTCGGGACACCAGCGGCGCCGATGCGCCGGCGCTTCTCGCGCTCTTCCGGCAAAGTGCGGAGCGCGGCGACGCGTGGGGCGCGTTCTTCGCCGCCGACCTGCTGAAAGACAATCGGCCGCTGCAGCGCGACGATGGCGAAATGATCCGCCTCTACGCGCTATCGGCCTCCCAACAGGCGCGCAACGTTTCGGACAAAGCAAAGAGTGCGCTCGACAATGCAGACAAGCGTCTTGTCGGCATTGAAATCCAGCGAGCGCTCGTGCGGATGGGGCAGGATGTCGGCGAGATCGACGGCGTGATCGGCGAAAAGAGCAGGCAGGCTGCGGCGACTGTCCTCGGGCAGGAGCCGCCGAAGAAGTCGCAGGACTTGCTCACTGCCCTGCTTCACAAGGAATGGATCGATTCTCGTCCGCGCCTTGACATGCTGTGATCCGATACAGGAGGGACTGGACATGCGATCGCTGAGTTTGAGCCTGCTTCTGGCGACCGCGCTCGTGCCCGTGGCCGGGTGCCTCCCCACGATCGAAGATTACATTCCACCCGTCACGGCCTACCAGCCCCCGGCCCAAAAGGTTCCGGTCAAGAAAGCCACAAGGAAACCCGTCAAGACAGCCCCGGTCTTCGTTCAGGATTCGGACAACGGGTCAAGACATTCTGGCGGAAAGTCAAGCGGCGGTAACGGCGGCGGCATGGGCGGTGGTTCCGGCGGTGGTGGTGGCGGTGACTCCGGCGGCGGTGGCGGCGATGGCGGCGGGCGGCGGCGGTGGTGGCGGCCCCGGCGGCGGCTGGGGAGGTTAGCGCAGTCCTCATGCAATACGAATTTCGGATTCGCCGCACTAGGCGGCACATGCGTTTGACAAACATCCTGAGCGCCGTTGTCGCTTCACCATGCTCCGCCAATTCCATGACACTCCGTATCCGTTGTGCTAATTTCCTTGGCTGACGGCTAAAGTGCTGCAATTGCGGGTCTTTCAGGTAGCTTTGGCTGCATCGGCGCGGGAGCGACATCTTTATGTCCTGGTACAGCAAGGTTGCCTGGTCCGAAGGACTGTTCCTGCGCCAGCATCATCTCCAGCAGAACGACCGCTACATCGAGCAGCTTGTCGAGAACCGCACGCGCAACGTCAGCCCGTATCCCTGGGGATTCGCCGCGATCGAGATCGATCGCGACCTTGCCCAGCAGAACAAGTTCGCGCTTCGCCGCGCGAGCGGTATATTCCAGGATGGAACGCCCTTCGACATACCGGCTTCAAGCCCCCTTCCCCTTGCCATCGACATGCCGGAGGGAACCGAGAAGCAACTGATCTGGATGACCATGCCGGCCGCTTCCGTGAATTCACGCGAGGTGGACATGGCCGAGGCCACCAGCGGGAGCCGTTATGTGCGCGACATCGAGCCGGTCGTCGACTCCGCCTCGGGTCTTCACGTGGAAGAAGAGATCGAGGTCGCACACCCCCGTATTTCCTTCGAAATCCGCAAGACGCCGAAGGCCGGCTTCCATTGCCTGAAGGTTGCGCGCGTGTTGGAGGTTCGCGACAAGTCGATCATCTTCGACGAAACTTTCGCGCCCCCCGTGCTGGTGTCGCGCGCCCATCCGGTCGTTGCCGGCTGGCTGGACCGCGTCATCGGCTGGATCGAGACGAAACTCGAAACGCTTGCGCGCTATGCCGCTGATCCGAGCTCCGGAGGCGGACTGCAGACCTTCGATTATTTCATGCTGCAAATGCTCAACCGCGAGATCAACATCCTGCGCCACCTGCGGCATTCGAAATACACGCATCCGGTCGACATCTACCAGGAATTGCTCCGCATTTCGGGGGAACTCTGGACCTTCTCGCCGAAGCGCCTGGCGCCGGCCTACATAGAATACGATCACGATTCCCCCGAGGCGGCATTCGAACCGGTGCTTGGCGATATCCAGCGCCTGCTTAGCCTCGACATCGGTCGCGCCATCCGTCTCAACCTCACCGAACTCACCACCAACGCCTATCTCGCACAGGTGCCGGACAGGACGCTATTCCGCAACGCGACGTTCGTCATCGAAGTGGCTGCGGCCAAGAGCCTTACCCAGATCCAGCAGCAGTTTCCCGCGCTGTGCAAGATCGGGCCGAACACCAAGATGAAGGAAATCGTCCAGGCCCATTTGCCGGGCGTGGAGATCATCCACATTCCGACGCCGCCACGACAAATCCGTTCGGTGTCGGATCACGTCTACTTCTATCTCGACAAGTCCTCGCCGCTATGGCCGGAATTCAGCGTGGCCAGCGGCCTCGGCCTCCATTTTGCCGGGGACTGGCCTGATCTTCAGCTTGATCTTTGGGCCATCATGGAAGACCGAAGATGAACGGGAAGAACGATCCGTTCGGCGGCAAGACCGTCATCATCCCCAGTCCGGGCGGGACGCCGAAACGCGATCAAAGCGAGCCACCGCCCTCGATACCGGGGCAACAGAAGCCGGCCTCGCCGTTTTCGAAATCGACCGCGATCGAACCGCCCGGCGGCATGCCTGGCAGCTTCGGTTCCCCGCAGCCGGAAGACTGGTTTGGCCAGCGGCCCCCGCCGCCAGCAGGCGCAATGCCGGGCGCAGGCAAAGATGCTCCCCCCGTGCAGCCGTCGCGGCGGATTCCCCTTGAAGTGGCACTCAGCGCATCGGACTCGGTGGAATTCTCGGCGGCAAATCCCATTACCAAGGCTGCCGCCCCGCTGTTGATCCTGCTTGGGCGGTTGCGGCTCCATATCGTCGACATGCAAGCCGTGCCTCTGATGAACCATGTCGCACGCTCGATCACCGACTTCGAAAGAAAAATCGTCGAAGCCGGCGTCGACCCACGCGAAGCGCTCGTCGCCAAATACATCTTGTGTGGAACGGCGGACGACATCGTCCAGAACCTTCCCGGCGCCGACCGGCATGTGTGGATGCAGTACAGCATGCTGGCCCAGTTCTTCCAGGTACGAACGTCCGGTGTCGGCTTCTTCGAGGAGTTGAACAAAGCGCTTGCCAGCCCCGCCGCGCACTACGACCTGCTCGAACTGATGCATGCCTGCCTGCTGCTCGGGTTCGAGGGCCAGTATCGTGGCGGCGCCGGCGGTGACTCCGAACTGCAGCGTATCCGGCGGGACGTCTACCAGACGCTGAGGCATGTCAAAGCGCGCACAGACGAGGAGATATCGCCGCGCTGGCGCGGCATGAACCTGAGCATGCGCGATCTGTCGACCAGGATACCGCTCTGGGCGATAGGAAGCGCAGCAAGCCTCGGACTCGTCGGCGTCTTTTTCCTGCTGCGCTTCCTGATCGGCAACGACGCGGATGCGCTTGCCACGCGGCTGGTCGCACTCCATCCCTCCCCGGGCATCGACATCACGCGGCCTGAGTTCAAGAGCTACGCGCCGGCCATCGCGGACACGACGCAACTGCAGCGCATCCGCGCGGCCCTCGCCGACGAAATCGCGGCGGGCGGCATGGCCGTGGAGCCGGTCGGTGACCAGATCGTCGTGCGAGTGAGCAATCTGGTTCTCTTCGCTTCGGGCAAGGCGGAAACCAAGCCCGAATTCGAGCCGGCCGGCGCCAAAATTGCGGCCGCGCTCGACAGGGAGCCGGGTCCGATCAACGTGATCGGGCATACCGACAACGTGAAGCCCAAGATTTCCAGCGCCTTCAAGTCCAACTTCGATCTTTCGATGGCGCGCGCAAAGTCGGTCGAGACGGTTCTCGGACGATCCCTGAGTGATCCCGCACGCATCAAGGTTGCCGGCAAGGGCGAGCTCGAGCCGATCGCGGACAACAAGACCGCTGCGGGGCGTGCACAGAACCGGCGTGTCGAAATCATGATCCCCAAGGAGGAAACCCTGCAGCAGACGGCAGGTTCGCCCGGATGAACGTGAGAAGCTTGATGTCCGGCTTGCTCCGGCGGTCGCCCGTTCTGTTCGGGCTCCTCTGTTTTGCCGGCCTTGTCTGGTTCGCGGGACCGCTTGTCGGGTGGGGAGACGCGCGACCGCTCGAACCGGTCTGGCTGCGCCTCACCATCATTGCCACGGCGAGCTTGCTCATAGGAGGCTTCTACGCCTTCCGTTACTGGCGCAAGCGCCGGGCTGAAAAGGCAATCGAGGCGGCGCTGAAAGCCACCCAGGAAAAGAGCGATGACAGCCAGGTGCTTGCGGGCCGCATGTCCGAAGCGCTGGAAACGCTGAAGCGATCGAGCGGACGGCAGTCGTTTCTCTACGAACTGCCGTGGTACGTCATCATCGGCCCACCGGGCGCCGGCAAGACCACGGCGCTGGTCAATTCGGGCCTCAAGTTTCCGCTGGCCGGAAAGGAAGGCGCGGCAGCGATCGCGGGCGTGGGCGGCACGCGGTACTGCGACTTCTGGTTCACCGAGGATGCGGTTCTGATCGACACGGCCGGCCGCTACACGACCCATGATTCAGATGCCGAAACCGACAGGAAAAGCTGGCTCTCCTTCCTGTCGCTCCTGAAGGAAAACAGGACGAAACAGCCCATCAACGGGGTCATCCTCGCGATCAGCGTCGAGGACATGCTGACCCTCCCGCCAGAGGAGCTGGCTGCCCACGCGAACGCCATCCGCAAGCGACTGCTTGAACTTCATCAGGAACTGAAGATCAATTTCCCGGTCTACGCTCTTTTCACCAAGGCAGACCTCATCGAGGGTTTTCGCGAGTATTTCGGCAACTTCACCGAAAGCCGGCGGCGAAAGGTCTGGGGTGCCACGTTCCAAAGTGAAAACCGCACGCAGAACCACGTCGCACAGGTTCCCGCCGAATTCGAGGCCCTGATCAGACGGCTGACGGAGGAATTGCCGGACAGGCTGCACGAGGAACCGGACGCGATCGCGCGTATTGCGATCTTCGGCTTCCCCGCCCAGTTTGCCGCGCTGCGCGACCGGGTGAGCGAACTTCTCAACAGTATCTTCGAGCCGACGCGCTACCAGGCCAACGCGAACCTGCGCGGCTTCTATTTCTCATCCGGCACGCAGGAAGGCACGCCGATCGATCAGGTCCTGGGCATCATGGGAAGGAGCCTGGCGGTCGAAAGCCCGCACCGCCACCTGTCCGGGCGTGGCAAGTCCTTCTTCCTTCACGACCTTTTGCGCAACGTCATCTTCGCGGAGTCCGGATGGGTCTCGCTCGACCGGAATGCCGTCCGTCGCGCTGCACTGTTTCGCTACGGCGGGATGGCGGCGATTGCGATTGCTTCATTGGCGATGCTCGGCGCCTGGGGCTGGAGCTATGCAAGAAACAAGGCATTGATCTCGGCAGCCGGGGCCTCGGTGGAGGACTACCGGATCGCCGCGAAAGAGGAATTGACGCGCAAGGAAATTTCCGGGGCCGAACAGATCTCCGGCAACGATCTGACGGTGATCGCTTCCCATCTTGCCCAGTTGCGGCACATGCCGGCGGGCTATGCTCATCGGGAAGAGGACACGCCGCTTGGCGAGACTTTCGGCCTTGGGCAGCGCGACCGGCTGATGGCGGCATCCGAAACGACCTACAGAAATGCATTGGAGCGGATGCTGCGCTCGAGGCTGATCCTACGGCTCGAGCAGCAAATCATGGCAAGCATGAACGACCCGATCGTCGTTTACGAGGCACTCAAGGTCTATCTGATGCTGGGCGGCAAGGCGCCCAAAGTCGAGGATGATTTCGTCCTCGCCTGGATGACACAGGACTGGCAGGACAACCTGCTGCCCGGCCGCGCAAACGAGGCTGCCCGCGACGAGCTCACCGAGAACCTTCTTGCGATGCTGGAACTCGGCCGGTCTCACGCGCCGGCCTTCGAGCTGAACGGCGCCTTGGTGACGCAGGCCCAGGCAGCGCTCGCGCGGATGAGCATGGCTGACCGCGCCTATGCGCTCATCAAGTCGTCGGCCTATGCCGCCGGTCTCGCCGACTACGACGTCGCGGGGCAATCGGGGGCCGACGCAGTCCTGGTTTTCGAGACGCGCGACGGCGCCGACCTCCGGCAACTGAAAATACCCGGCCTTTACAGCTACGCCGGGTTTCACGATTTCTTCTTCAAGCAGCTCGAAGCGGTCGCCGCCAAGCTCGAAAGCGAGCACTGGGTAATGGGCGACGCCGGTTTGCAGAGCGGGGTGGAGGGCCAGTTCCAGCGGCTCGGCCCCGAACTGCTCGATCGTTACAGCCGGGATTTCATCGAAAGCTGGGAGAAGACGCTCGGCAATTTGAAGCTAAGGCCGGTTTCCGCCGACAAACCGGACTACCAGGTTCTGGCGGCCCTGTCGTCGGAAGCAACCTCGCCGCTACGCCAGTTGCTCGAATCCATCAAGGCGGAGACCGCACTCACGCAGGAACGCGAAGAACCCGCGCCGGCCACCGCGGGCGAACAGGCGGGGGCTGCGGCCGAAACGGCGGGCAAAGTGGCCGGGACCATCCGCGACGCGTCCGGCGGGCTGGCACGGATCGGGATCAATCTCGCGCTGAAGAAGTCGCAGGTTAGAGCCGGCGAAGCCAACAGCGGTGCCGCGGCAAGCACTGCCAACCCCGGCTCGAACATCGAGGCCTATTTCAAGCCCTACCACAACTGGGTCGAAGGCGAGCCTGGCGGCCGGCCGATCGATATCCTGCTCAGGAACCTCTATGAGGTTCGCGAGAGCCTGCTCGTGACAGCGAACTACCCGTCACAAGCCGGTCCAGCCAATGAAAAACTGCGCCTGCAAGTCGTCAACCTGCGCGGGACCGTATCGCGCTTGCCGAAGCCCTTCGCCCGAATGATCGCCGAGGCCGTCGAGGAGTTCGAAGGCGCGGAGGCCGGAAGTTCGAAATCCCAGATCAATCAGGCGCTCTCCGGCATCACGAAGCTCTGCCAGACGGTCGTCGCCGGAAAATATCCGTTCGCCCGGGACTCGGGCAGCAACGCGCAGATCGGCGAGTTTTCGCAGCTCTTCGGCCCCAACGGGGCGATGGACAAGTTCTTCGCCGAGCATCTGTCGCCGATCACCGACATCAGCGGAGAGGCGTGGGATTGGCAGAAGGACACGCGGCTGGGGCGCGAACTGTCGGTCGACACGCTGCGCCAGTTCCAGCGCGCTGCCGAAATTCGCAGCGCATTCTTTCCAGATGGCGGGCCTGTGCCCAATGTGCAGCTCACGATCGCGCCGCACACGATTTCCAGGGACGCGGACATGGCGCTGCTGGAGATCAACCAGGTCGTCGTCCAGACGTCACTTGCCGGAAACGCTCCGGTGTCGTTCACCTGGCCCGGCAACGGCGGATCGGGAACGGCCAATATCAGCCTTTATCCGGAAATGCCGGGACGCGAGACCCGCCTCGGCAGGGAGGGGCCATGGGCCTTGATGCGGTTGATCGATGCCGCAAACGTCACGCGGCAAGGAGAAGAACTGATCGTCCGCTTTGTCGTGGGCGGGCGCGAAGTGTCGTATCAGATCCGGGTTGGATCCTCCTACAATCCGCTCTTTCTTCCTGCACTCAAAAGCTTCAAGTGCCCGGTGGCGTTCTAGCTCATGGCGTTCGGTGTTTTCGGCAAGCTGCCGCAAAAACGTGATTTCGTCGCCCTCAACATTCCAAGGGCGGTGCTCGAACCGTTCGAGACCTGGTTGCAATCCGCCGTGGCTGCCAGCCGCAACGAACTGGGAACCGACTGGCAGGAGCACTACCTTGTTGCTCCAATATGGCGCTTCTGGATCGGCGCCGACATATTGGGCGTCGGCTGCGCAGGCTCGCTGGTCCCCTCCGTCGACAAGGTCGGCCGTTTCTTCCCGCTTTCGATACTCTACTGTGCCGAGAATGGCCAAGGCATCGTTGCCCCGCCATTCGATCCGCTGGACGCGTGGTACTCCGCGATCGAGCAGCGGCTTCTCGGCGTTCTCAAGGAGAATGCGGAAATTGAAGTGGATCGGCTGACCGAAGGACTGACACCTCCCCAAAGCACCGTTACCGCTCCGGAACCGCAACCGGAAAAGTTCAAGCGCGGTGCCATCTGGCAAGGCCACGGCGACGCACCGGAAGACATGCTTTCGGGCCTGATGCCCTCCGACTACTGGGCTTGCCTTTCGATGCGAAGCTTCTGGTGGACACGCGGCGGCAGCGCTTCCGGGCAGCTCGTCTACGCCCGCAACGCGCTGCCCGATCCCTTTTTCTATGCAACTATGTTAAAAGGCAGAGTGGGCTAAAAGCTGCCTGCAAGCTCGGATTTCAACGACGCGAAGTCCAGATTCGCTGCCTCCACTGCCGGCTGCAGAAGGGCGCACTCGAGACAAACAGCATGATCCGGCGTGTCTTCGACGTTGACAGTTGCGGTCTCAGTCATGCCGGCTGCGTCCGCGAGTTGAATGAGGACCGCTACCTTGTAAAGACGGAAAGCGGCGTGTTCGCTGTCGCGGACGGCATGGGCGGCCACGATGCAGGCGAAATTGCAAGTGCAAGCATAGTGGAACATCTGAAGTCGGTCGGAATACCAAGTTCCGCACCGGATTTGCGTGCCCGCTTCGAAGATCGCGTGACCATTGCGAACCGCGAAATCCAACAGATTTCCTCATCCCGCAATGGCGCGGTGATCGGCTCCACGCTTGCCGCTTTGCTTGCATTCGAAAGCCAGTACGCATGTATTTGGGCAGGTGACAGCCGGGTCTATCTCCTGCGCCAAGGGCACCTCTTCCAACTCTCGCGCGACCACACCGAAGTCCAGGAGCTGCTCGATCGCGGCGCCATATCGCCCGAAGAAGCAAGCACCTGGCCGAGGCGCAACGTGATCACGCGGGCGATTGGCGTTTGGGAAGACCTGTCGCTGGAAATGGCCCATGGACAGATACATCCCGATGACAAGTTTCTGATATGCAGCGACGGGCTGACGGTGCACGTGCCGGATGAGGAAATCCGGGACATGCTACAGGAAAATTCGCCTCAGGAGACCTGCAGATCCTTGATCGATCTCGCGCTCTCTCGGGGCGGAACAGACAATGTGACTGTGGTCGTCGTTCTGTTTCGAGCCTCTGCGACAAGCGGCAAGGCGCTCGACTGGGCGACCAGTTCACCACAAGATCTACACGAACATGTACTTTAGAGCATCGGACCCGAAAGTGGAGGCCGGTTTCGGGAAAACCCGATGCTCGAACAAAGAGATAGAGCGGCAGCTCTGGTTTCATCAGAGCGTCCACCGCTCCGGAATGCTATCATCATCCTTGCTGGTTGGGCTTTTTCTGCTCGCCTCGGCCGGGCCCGCTAAGGCACAGTTCGCCGTCTGCAATCAAACGCTGGATGCTCTCAATCTTGCCGTTGCGACAGAAACCGGCGGTGTTTTCAGTTCGGAGGGGTGGTGGACCATCGGCGCCAA
This sequence comes from uncultured Alphaproteobacteria bacterium, assembly GCA_963813315.1. GTDB lineage: Bacteria > Pseudomonadota > Alphaproteobacteria > Rhizobiales > Rhizobiaceae > CAWEYO01. Next base: position 72,738 of record CAWEYO010000011.1, read on the forward strand.
CCGTTGCGTCGACGTTATCAAGGAAGAGCTGGTGAGCCGCTACATCTACGTCTACGCGACGGATGTCTTCGGCCAACCCATCCTTGACGGCGACTTCACCGGCGAGAACATGTGCGTGGGAACCAAGCAATTCACGATAAAGGGCACCGACTCCTGCTGGCAGCGCGGCTACCAGTCCGTGCGCTTCATGGAAGTCGACACGCAGGAAATGTCGCGATGGACGCTTTTTCTGAAGGCCCCCGATTCCAGCTAGGGAACGCATTTCCGTCGCTGGCATTTTGTCCGCGTAGCTTGTGGCGTATTCTTCGATCCGGCATCAGTTCGCGACGGCACTGGGGTGAGCATCATCCTCGATGCACCAGATCGATGACAGTTTCCGCCGAAAGCGGAAAGCAGCGCGGGAACGGCGGCAGCAAGTGCTGCGCCGTCGCATTGCGCTCGGCTTTGCCGCAAGTCTCTTCCTGATCGTGTCGGCAGGAGTCTATGTCGCTATCCGGAACTGGCCTGGACCGGCCGGCACGTTGGAGAGCGGGACGAAGCCAGGCGAGGCCTCGCCCGCAGCGAAGCGGCCTGTCTTCGTCAATGCCATTGTCGATCTGGCCGGCGACCCGCTGATCATCCGTCTCGGATCGGCAGGGGAGGTATCGCCGAAGCTGCACCAGGTCCCCTTGCCTGCCGAACTTGTCCAACAGGGCATTCCCGACGCGGTGGAAATCCTGTCTGACAAAATGCTGTCCACGAGTCAGCGCATCATGGCGCTGCCATCGAGCCCCGAGGATTTTGCATTCTTCCAGTCCCAGAGCGGGCGTGGCCGTCCAGTCATCGTGCAGTCCTCAGCCGACGTGGAAGCACCGGCGGCGACAGACGAGACCGCGCCGCCCTCCGGGGCCGACGAGGAAACGGACGAGGTGCTTGTGCCAGTCGCGGGACAGGATGACCTGGAAGAGGGCGGCCCGCCACCGCTCGAAGAGGAAGGAAACTCGGCTGAACCCATGGAACCCGGCCTGCCGGCGGGCACCGGGATGATTGGGGAATCCGGAACGGGCGCGGACGCGGGCTGGGAGGAAACGGTCGGCCAGGCCGAACAGACACTGCCCAGCTTCAAGGCCACCGCGATCGAGAATACGACCACCGTACATGTCGTCAAACGCGAGATCGACCGGTTCCCGACGATCGAGGACCTGAAGGTTTCGGTGAAAGGCCAGCGTTCGCTGGAGAGCATTGTCGCTGAATATGGTTTCAGTGCCGAAGATGCCGGGAAAGCGAAAGACGCCGCGAGGCGGATCATCGGCACGGATATGCTCGGGGACAGGTATGTCGTCGGTCTCAGAGGCTATAGAACGGGCGATCGGCACGGCGGATACAGACTCGCCCAGTTGTCCGTCAACACGCCGCAAAGGTATCTTGGGACGATTGCGCTCGCAGACAGTGGAGAGTTTGTCGCCGGCGCAGACCCTTGGATCGACGAAGATCTGTCAAGCTACTCCGAGGAGATCCTGACTGAACCGCAAAACGTCAGCTACCGTCTCCTCGATGCGATTTACAGCACGGCGACGCGAAACCAGGTACCGGGCGGCGTTACCGGCGAAGCCATCATGCTTATGTCGAGGTCGTTTGATTTGCAGGCCACGGTAAGCAAGGACGACAGGCTGACCGTCGTCTTCTCGAAGAGCGCGCGCGACGAGGGCCACAACGCCGGCCGCGTCCTCTACGTGGCCGTTCGCGGCCCGGATCGGAATTTCGAGTGTTTCGTCTATCAATCCGCTCCGGGCGCCGACTTTTCCTGCCTTTCGGAAAAGGACGAGACGCACAGCGTCACGGTCACCAACGGCATGGTCAACCCCGTCAACGGCGTGCTCACATCGACATTCGGTCCCCGCCGCCACCCTATCCTGGGGCAGGTGCGGATGCACAAGGGCGTCGACTGGGCAGCACCGATCGGGACGCCGGTCGTGGCCGCTTTCGACGGCACCGTCGAATTCGCGGGCGATGGCCGGGGATACGGCAATGTCATACGTATTTCGCATGAGCAGGGAACGGCTACGGCCTATGCCCATCTCAGCCGCTTTCAAGACGGCATAAGGGCGGGCCTGAAAGTCAGCGCGGGGGAGATCATCGGCTACGTCGGCACGACGGGCCTCTCCACCGGCCCGCACCTGCATTTCGAGTTCTATCAGAACGGCGCCGCCATTGACCCGCTGGCGAGCGTTGTCGCGGCAGTGTCCGATGGGTCGGCGGTCGACATACTGGTCAACCGGATAGTCAGGGTAGAGAGCGCGGGCAACGCGCGAGCAAAAAACCCGCTGTCTTCCGCCACGGGGCTCGGCCAGTTCATCAAGTCGACGTGGATCAGGATGATTAGAACCTACCGGCCGGATCTCTACAGATCGATGTCGACCGAAGAGCTGCTTGCCCTTCGCTTCGATCCGACTATCTCGCGGGAGATGGTTGCCAGCCTCGCGCGCGAAAACGAGGCGCGGCTCAGGACTTATGGCCATGGCATCACTGCCGGGCGCCTCTACCTTGCCCATTTCCTTGGCGTCGACGGTGCCAATACGGTTCTGTCCGCGCCAGGCGACTCATCCATTGCGGCCCTCATGGGTGCGTCTGTCATCTCGGCGAACCCGTTCCTGACGGGCAAGAATGCTGCCTATGTGATCGCCTGGGCAGAACGCAAAATGAGCGGCAAAGTCAGCGTTTCGGCCCCTCCGAGCGCTGCGACCAAGACGATCGTACAGACCCCGCCCGAATTCGCGCGTTACCGCGAAGCGATGCGGAAGGTGGCCGAGATGGCGAGTGCGGCTCTATAGAGCAATTCCAGGAAAAGTGGACCCGGTTTTCCGTCCGGAATTGCGTAAAAACAAAAAGATAGAGCGGTTCACCAATTCCGTCAGAGTGGGAACCGCTCTAGATCTACTCTAAAGGTCGCTGCGGCTCACACGATCTCGTATTCGAACACACCATCCTTCACATCCACCTTTGCCCTCGATATCTCAGACTTCTCCAGCGCGCGGTTGAGGAAGTGCCGCGAGAGTTCCGGCAGCAGCGTGTTGGTGATGATGTTGTCGATCATGCGGCCGCCGGCATCGGGATCGTTGCAGCGCGAGACGATGTGCTCGACGACGGCATCCGTGTATTGAAACTCCGCGTCGTGGTTCTCGGCGATGCGCTTGCCGATGCGGCCAAGCTGCAGCCGCACGATACCGCTCAGCATGTCCGGCGAGAGTGGAAAATAGGGGACCGTCACGATGCGGCCAAGCAGCGCCGGCGGAAACACCTGTGTCAGGTGGGGTTTCAGGGCCGCGTTCAAGGTTTCAGGATCGACTTCGGTCTTGCCCTCGCCGGCCATCTTCATGATCACTTCAGTGCCGACGTTCGACGTCAGGATGATCAGCGAATTCTTGAAATCGATCACGCGGCCCGTGCCGTCCTCCATCTGGCCTTTGTCGAACACCTGAAAAAACAGCTCATGGACGTCCGGATGCGCCTTTTCGACTTCATCCAGCAGGACGACGCTGTAGGGTTTCCGCCGTACGGCCTCCGTCAGCCGGCCGCCCTCCCCGTACCCCACATAGCCGGGCGGCGCGCCCTTCAGCAGCGACACGGTATGGGCCTCCTGGAATTCGGACATATTGATGGTGATGACGTTCTGTTCGCCGCCATAGAGAGCTTCGGCGAGCGCCAGCGCCGTCTCCGTCTTGCCGACGCCCGAGGGCCCGCACAGCATGAAGACGCCGATCGGCTTGTTCGGGTTGTCGAGCTTTGCCCTGTTCGTCTCGATGCGCCTGGCAATCATCTTGAGACCGTGGCTCTGGCCGACGACACGCCGGTTGAGGATGTCGGAGAGTTGGAGGATCGTCTGCACTTCGTCGCGAACCATCCGGCCAACCGGAATCCCGGTCCAATCCGACACGACGGACGCGACTGCCTGCGCGTCGACATGCGCATAGATCATGCGGCTGTCAGGGGTGTAGTCGTCGAGTTCGCCGAGCTTGCTCTTTAGGTCTGCTCGCCACGCCACCGTATCGCCTTGCGGACTTTCGTCTGCCTCAAGCGTTGGCTGCGTGTGGGCAGCAGCGATGTCGTCCTCATCGGCGCGGACTTCGCCGGCGATGTCCGGCGCCTGGACTGCCGCCGTGGACCCCGCCGCGCCGGGCTTCGCAGCTTGCGCGACTTTTGCGAGCTTGGCGCCAATCGCATCGCGCAACCTCACGATCTCGCCAACGATCGATTTTTCCTTCTCAAATTCCGCCTCAGCGTCGGCAAGCCGCTTCTCTGCGTCCGCGATCCCGGTCCTGAGCTCGGCCACGCGTTCATCGTCGACGCGACCGATATCCTCTTCGCGCTCCTGTGCCGCGAGCTCTTTCTGGAGCGACTCGATCAGCACGTTCAAATCCGCGATTGCCGCCGGCGTCGTGCTCTGGCTGATGGCAACGCGCGCGCAAGCGGTGTCCAGCAGGCTCACGGCCTTGTCCGGCAGCTGACGCGCCGGAATATACCGCGAGGAAAGCTGCACGGCGGCCACGACAGCTTCGTCCGAGATGCGGACGCGATGATGCTTCTCCATCGGTTCGAGAATGCCGCGCAGCATATAACAGCACTTCTCGACGGAGGGCTCATCGACATGCACCGGCTGGAACCTGCGTGTGAGCGCGGGATCCTTCTCGAAATACTGCCGGTACTCCGCCCAGGTGGTCGCCCCTATCGTGCGCAGAGTCCCGCGCGCAAGTGCTGGCTTCAACAGATTTGCCGCGTCGCCCGTCCCCTGCGCGCCGCCAGCGCCGATCAGCGTGTGGGCCTCATCGATGAAGAGGATGGTCGGCGTCGGCGACTGCTGGACTTCGTCGATGACCGAGCGCAGCCGCTGCTCGAACTCGCCCTTCATCGAGGCTCCCGCCTGCATCAGCCCGACATCCAGCGCGCACAGACGGACGCCTTTGAGCTGCGGCGGAACATCGCCTGCGGCAAGGCGCTGGGCGAACCCTTCGACCACGGCCGTCTTGCCTACGCCAGCCTCGCCGGTGAGAATCGGATTGTTCTGCCGCCGGCGCATCAACACATCGATGATCCGCCGTATTTCCTCATCCCGTCCGACCACGGGATCCATTTGACCCGCCTTTGCCTTCGCCGTCATGTCGACGGAGAAGCGGTCGAGCGCGGTCGAACCACGCTTCGCCTCCGGACCTTCGCCCGCCACGGCGGCATCCCCTGCCGTCAGCCCGGAGCCGTCCATCGGGCGCAGGTTCTCCTCGTCGGACTGCGCCCAGAGCGTTCGCGCTTCGCTTGCGATGCGATCGGCGTCGAGTTGCCCGAATTGCCGTGAGAGCTGGTTCATCGCCGTTCGCAGATCCCGCGACTTCAACGCCCCGACCAATACGTGACCGGTCCGGATCTGGGTCTCGCCGAAGAACAACGTCGCGTAGTGCCAGCCGCGATCGAGCGCGTCGATTATCTGCGGGGAGATATCCGGCATTTCGGTCTGGTTCTTGCGGAAACCGCCGACAACGTCCGTGACATCCTTCAGCACGCGCGCCCGGTCGATCTTGTAGTGGTCCAGCGTCAGCGAAATGTCCGAGCGGTCGTTCGAAATGATATGCAACAGCCAATGCGCAATCTCGACGTTGCGATTGCCGGCCTTCTTGGCGTGGCGCAACGAACGCATGAACGCGTCATAGCCGAGGCGGTTCAGCTTTCCTGTAACCGTTTCAATGCTGATGTCAGCCATGCCTGTCTCCTGTCGTATGACGCCGGAAACGAAGGTTACATCGCCCCACCGCATCGGCCCGAAAATCGGAATCGATTTTCGGAAAAACGATGCGGTGATTCAAAGAGATACAGCGTCCTTTGCGCGTCCAAAAGGACGCGCGGCGCTGTCGTCGACCCGACGTTTCCGGTCCCGATTCTCCGCTTCTTTCAGACGGCGTCGCTCCAGCGCGTTGAAACGCGCATCGTCGAAATGAACTTCGTCGCCCGCGTCGTTGTCGGGCGCGATCCAGGCTGTCCAGCCGAGTTCGCCCGAGACGCCGAGCTGTGTCGAAGGCGCATGACGCGCCGGAAGCGAGAGCTTTACGTCGAACTCCAATCGATGCCCCAGGTAGAAGAATACGACATCGGTAAGCTTCTCGAACAATGAACCCCGCGGAAGGAACTTCCGATACTCGGCCAGATTTCGCGCCCTGATGACAACGCAGATCTTGTCGTTGATGCTGTAGGCGCGACTGCCGAGATAAGTATCGACGCCGAGCGCCATGCCCTCCGCGCCGAGCGCGCACCTGTCCGATGGCTCGAACATGAGCCACGAGCCGACGCGCTCTTCAACATCCGCCGAGACCTGGAATATGCCCCGGACAAGCTGCCTTAGCCGTGAAGCACTCTTGATGCCGGAGCTCACCAGGCCCGCATATGCCAGTTTTCCAATATCGTCGATGCTGTCCCGGTCGCTGAGACTATCGGCTCCGATGCCGGCGGATGTCCCGACGTAGCGGAAGAACCGGTCCTGATGCGGCCTGTCATGGTGAGCGATCGGCCGTGAGTTTGCCCAAGCGCGGAAAAACAACTGAAGGAAGCGGTTGCTGAAGATGTCGGTAAACCGGGCGAAGGAAGGATCGCGCCCGTTCGACCATAGATACGCATCAACGGTCGTGTTGAGCGGGAGCGCCCCCTGAGGGCCGAAGAAGCCAAGAAAGCGCGAATAGAGCCTCGGGATTCCGCCCGACGCTTCCTCGTATTTCGAGACGTTGGAGGCCGGAAATTCCAGGAAAGGGTCCTGGCCGAGGTTTACGACCTCTTCCGCGCAGACGGCGCTGTCGCCAATTCGAGGCTTCTCCCTTGCCGACCGTTCAAGCTCGCGCAGCGCTGAAAAGAAATCGACGCTCCAGGGCTCATCTCGAAGGTCGCCGCGGAAGGTCACAGGATTGGTCCTGCGCCCGAGCGCGGCGGCCAGCGTTTGATGACGCCGCGCTGTCTGGACTCGATGACTGTCTCGGTGAAGCTGTTGAGCGAGGTGTACTCGGCGAAGAACCTGTCCAGGACCGCGCCAAGCAGGAAAATACCCGTGCCTTCGAATGCCCTTTCATCGAACATCACCGCAATTTCGATGCCGCGAGCCGCGTTGAAGCCGTTCTTCTGACGGAGGCGCCGCACGATCGGACGGCTGGTGATACCCTCGATCCCTCGGATACGCTGTTCCGACGCCGCTTCGGACAGATCCGCAAACAGCGCCAGCAGTTCCCGAAGCGCACCTGCCCGGTCTCGCGCGTCGCGGTCGACCAGGCCGAGATGGCTGAGCGAAAGAAAGGTGATGAGCTTCCAGGCGGTCGCTCCGAAAGGCGTCGTGTCGGCCCGGCTGCGCTCAAGCACTACCAGCGACTCGCGCGGCCGCGTGGGGCCGGCTACGCAGCGAAGAAGGACCGACGTGTCGTCGAGGAGAAAGAAATCCGCACCGGCCTCGCCGATCGGAAGCTGGTCCGCGAGATGCCGGTTCGAAGCGAGGCAGCGGACACTAAGCTCCCGGACGCGTTGGGTATCGTCGATGCCGGCCGGTTCGGAAAGCGAGATGAAGAGCTCGTTCCCCGCATAGACGCTTTGCGCTCCCGTCCGCCGCTCCTGGGACGTTCGGCGGCGCGGCAGGCGCCGGACCGCGTAGTAGAGCGCCTCGGATGCCCGCACGTTCTCATTGGGAAGGCTGTAGAGCGGAAAGACGCGCACTTTCTCCTTGTTGGACGAATAGTGCGCGAACACATCGATGATGCGATGCGCCTCGAAGTCGAGCACGCGGCTGCGGTCCGGCACAACATGATGCTCATGTTCTGAGCGGCGCACTTGCACCCGGCTGCAGTTCATTTCGAACAGATTGGTGGCCGCAACCGTGTAGAGCGAGAACATTTTCGGGCTGACGACAGAGGCGAGCCTGGGCACCGCGGCGCCGAATTCGAAGAGGATGTCGAAGCCCGGCGCGTCGATCCGCGACAGGAGCTTCCTCAGTCCCGCCAGTCTGAAACCCAGGAACTTGTTGGGAAACGCGAAGAAGTCCCGCAGCAGCTCGAATCCTGAAAAAACCCTGTCGTCGGGCTCGAAAAGCGTATCTTCTTCACCGAAGCCGATTTGCTGCAGCGCTTGCAATGGCGCTGGAACGAGCCTCGGGTCGCCAAACGCATCGAGATAGCGGATGGTGATCCGTTTGCAGTTCGCGAAAAGCTGTTCGTAGACTGCGACCGCGTCGCTGACCGGCCCGAGAATATGGATGGGGAGGGTGTCCACTTTCACGCCGCTCACCGGAGGCGCATCTTTCGGAGGCCCGGTCACCTCTTTGCCGGGGCGAGACGTGAGGCGTCGAAAGCCCAGTCGAAGCCCTGACTTCACGTCCCCGGCCAGTTCCAGGCCCAGGGAATGAAGGGGGGCGGGCGCCGAATAATACTCCGCGCTCTCCAGATACAGCGGCCATAGCGCCAGTTCGCCACGCAGGCGGAACCGGCACGAGACACGCCGGTCCTGCTCGACATAGGCGGCCTCCATGTAGTCGCCGCGACGAAAGACTTTCCCCTCGGCCAAACCCGGATCCTCGAAAGGCGGTTCGGCCTGAACAAGAACCGCCGAAGGTATGGGAGCCAGATAGTTTGGCAGCAACTGGTCAAGGAGTGACGATGTAAACTCGGAAAATTCGCTCTTCAATTTGAGCTGGACCCGCGCCGCCATGAATGCGCAACCCTCGAGAAGGCCGGCGATGCCGGGGTCCATTTGCTGTTCGGTCAGCCCGCCGAGCCTCTCGGCCACCCCTGGATATTCCTCAGCGAATTCCTTCGATCTCTCATAAAGAATCTTCAGCTCGCGGTCGTAGTGCTCGAGGAACTCGCGGTTCATGTTGCGACCGGCAGCCGGGTAAGTTCCACTTTGCCCGAACCGACATCGACTTCAGCAACGAATTCGATCGGCACATCGAGCGGACGGCAGGACAATTCGCCGGACACGACGAAGCGTATCCGCTGGTTCACCTCGTCGAAGGACTCGCTCCTTTCGACGCGGAGCGTGTCGCGGTAGAGGCGCGGTTCGTATTTTGCCAGTGCCGCGAGAAGATTTCGGCTAACGTCCGAAACGCGGGCATCCTCACTGGTCATGTGAGTGATGTCGGGCAGTCCGAAATTGAGCACGGACTTCTCCACATAATCGAGGCCACGCAGATCAATTGCGGACCCCAGATTGATCGTGTTGACCAGTGAAAGAAGATCGAGGGAGAAATTCTCCTTGACCAGTGCTTCGTCGGCGCCGCGGCGCCTGGATGAGCCTCGCTCCGCAATGACACGCTCGCCGGCGACACGATTGTCCAAGCGTTTGCCGGCGTCGCCACGACTGAACGCGTCGCGAAATGCGAACATCAACGGAACCTGAAAATAGTCGGCGACTTCCCTTCTCTTTTGCATCCGAACCTACAAATGCCGGGCTCCACATCCTTTCGGCCAGGAAACAACACACGTATTTCCGGCCCAGGACATTAGTGGAGCGGATTTGACATTCGCATCCCGCTTGGGTGCAGTGCAGGCAGCGAATGTCAAATCCAAAGCTCCACTAGGACTTTGAAATTGCTAGTGGTCTTTCGATTTTAACATTCGAAACGGGTTTATGCCGCGCGGGATGCGAATGTTAGAATTGGACCACTAGGCTTGCGCGGAGAAGTCGTAGCTGGCTTCTACTGCTCCTTCCTGACTGCCTGCGTCGGCTTGCGGGTAGTAGGTGATGGCGAATACCGCGAAGTTAAGACTAAATGACTCCGAGATAAAGTCGCCTCCGGCCGAATTACTCACCGAAGTAACAAGCACCTTCTCAAGCACAATCTGGTAGTAGACTATCTGCTCACCACCGGCTTTGCGCACTTCGATTGTAGCTTTGTCAATGTGATTTCCGGTGGTTATCGATTTGTACAGGTTGGGTGTCGCCCTGTCGACGCGCCTGCTGAAGACAACGTCGTGAGGGGTCGCCTTTCCCGCGCCGCCGCCGCCGCCCATTCCAAAAGTTCCGGTCTGACTTACACCCCAACTGAGCGATTCAATATCGAGCCAATCTTCGTGACCCTTTGCAGTAGCCTCGCCTTTGATCTCGACGGACCCGCCTTCGAACTTGATGAACATGTCGCCGGCCATTGCCTATCTCCTGTCGCTAATCTGTAGGAAATTTACGTCTTGCTTAGATCGGCTGCTTATCAGGGAAGACATGGAAGTGCATTCGATGTCACTTAGTCTGCTGCCCGGGTAATCTCGACACCAGGCTCATGCCGATATCCATGCCTTCGAGTTGAAAGTGCGGCCGCAGATAGAAGCGCGCCGCATAGTAGCCGGGATTTTCTTCGTCGGCGAAAACGTCCACTTTCGCGGCGGCGAGCGGCCGCTTCGCCTTGATGGCAATGGTCGAGTTCTTCGGATCCCCATCGACATACTGGACAATCCATTTCTGCAGCCAGGTTTGCAGTTCCTCGCGCTCCTTGGTCTCGCCAATCTGGTCGCGAACCATGCATTTCAGGTAGTGCGCAAAGCGCGATGCCGCGAACATGTAGGGAATGCGCGACGACAGATTGTCGGAGGCGGTTGCTTCCTCCTTGTCATATTTCTTCGGCCGGTAGATCGATTGCGCGCCGATGAACGCGGCCTTGTCGGAATTCTTCCGGTGGATGAGCGGCAGCAATCCCGATTTCGACAACTCGGCCTCACGCCGGTCGCTGATGGCGATTTCGGTCGGACACTTCAGGTCTATGCCGCCGTCGTCGGTCGGGAACGTGTGCGTGGGCAGGTTGATGACCTCTCCGCCGGACTGGACACCGCGGATGCGAACGGTCCAGCCATATTCCTTGTAGGCGCGATTGATGTTGGCGGCCATGGCATAGGCAGCATTCATCCAGGCGTATTTCTCGCCCTTGTGGCCGTCCGTTTCCTCCTCGAAGTTGAAATCTTCGACCGGCACCGATTTGGCGCCGTATGGTTCGCGCGCCAGCACCCTCGGCATGCAAAGCGCGACATAACGGGAGTTCTCGGAGTCGCGTAGCGATCTCCAGGCCGCATAGTCCGGGGTATCGAAAATCTTGCTTAAATCGCGCGGGTTGGTGAGTTCCGTCCAAGCGTCCATTCCCAGGAGGGTCGGGGCCGCGCCCGCGATGAACGGGCAGTGTGCCGCGGCGGCGATCTTGCCCAGGTCGCGCAGCAGGCGGACATCGACCGGCGACTGGTCGAACGAGTAATCGCCGACGATGCAGCCGTATGGCTCGCCGCCAAGCTGCCCGAACTCCGCCTCGTAAATCTTCTTGAAAAGCGGGCTCTGATCCCATTTTGCGTCGGGATAGTTCCGCAAATCCCGGTAGAGTTCGTTCTTCGATACGTTCATCACCTTGAGCTTCAACGTGGAGTCCGTCTCGGAGTTGTGGACGACGTAGCTCAAACCACGCCAGGCGCTTTCGAGACCTTGAAATTCCGGCGCGTGGATGATCGCGTTGATTTGGTCAGACAGTTTCTCGTCGAGGCGGGCGATCATCTCCTCGATGGTGTCGAGCACGTCCTCCTTGATGAGGCTCGTGTCGGCGAGCGCCTGCTGCACCAGCGTATTGACCGCGTTTTCCACTTCCGTCGCGGCCCGTTCGCTGCGGGGCTTGAAGCTTTGCTTCAGAAGAGCAGAGAACTCGTCGGCCTCTTGATAGGCGCTTTCCGCCGCGGCCGTCTTGTCTTTCTGGAGTTCGGTTGCCATGGTAACTCCTGTCCAGTCTTCGGCCTCGCCGGGTCACGGCCGCTTCGGCACTACGTCTCGGAAGCCGTGCTCGTTTCCTCGGCGTCCGGCTTCGAAAGCGCTTCCTGCCGCTGCTGCTGCAACGTCCGCATCAGTTCCGGGCTGGAAAGGAGCTCACGCAATTTCTCCTCCGCGGCTGCCTTGCCGTCCATGTAGCGCTGCAGATTGGCAAGCTGTTCGCGCGCCTCAAGCAGGGCGCGAACGGCGGGAACCTGTCTGCCCACTGCCGCGGGGTCGAAATCCGCCATCTTCTTGAATGTGAGGCTGATGCCCATTTGCTCGCCCCTGGTTTCGCCGAGGCGGTTCTCGACACGAAAGGCGACGGCAGGCTTCACGCTTTCCATGTAACTGTCGAAATTGTCCATGTCGACACTAGAGAATTTCCGCTCCGACATGGGCGGCTTGGCGACCTCCGAAGCATTGCCGGAAAGGTCCGCCATAACCCCCATGATGAACGGGAGTTCGACCTGTTTTTCCGCGTCGTAAGGGTCCTGATATGAAATATGGACCCGTGGCGGACGATTGCGCTTTATGAATTTCTGGCCGCTGTCCGACGCCATCGCAGGCTCCCTGTTCTCACACTTTGCGAGCGCCGGATTCGCGTTGTCATTTGGGGATTGGAGACATCCGGCGCGCTCGACATCGATTTCACGCTACTGGCCCGATCAGGTCCTTTAGTATCATATCAAAATTCCGATTAGTAAAGCCGTGCGCCTTGTCCAGCAGTAGGGGAACCGGACTCGACGGTTCTGCAGTTTTGAAGAAGGATTCTACTTCCGCCATGAGCTCCAATGCTTCGCCCCGCGAGTGCGCTTTGTAGCCATTTGCGGCATCGGATCCGATAGTTGGGGGTCCATCGTTATGAATCATAACGTTTTCCGTCAACGCCTTCATGAGCGGCATTGTGATCTGGAAATCGATACCCGACCGGAACTTGATGACCGCGCGCGCGGCCGCCTCAGGGACAAGCGCTTCGATTGCCTGCACGAGCGGCTTGCCGACCAGTGATCGCGCCTGATGAACAAGGACCAATGCGGGGGACGACGGCTCGTGAGTGGCAAAATAGACCTCGATGGCCAGCAGGGCAGCGGCCGCTTCACCCTGGTTCGTGATCAGCCCTTTGGGAGCCGCCAGCGCCGGGCTGTCGGCAGCCGCGCCTGGCGGCGCTGTTTTGTCATCCTCGACGCCGGTGCCCGGAGGCTGGACCTCGGCCTCGCCTGCGCTGGCCAGTTCCGGACGCGCAGTTTGAAACAACTCGATCACTTTGCCCAGAAAGTCGGCCAGCTTATCGAAGCTCGGCACGTAGTCGTAACCTGCATTCGCAATGAAGGAATTGCGGATCGACGAAAGTGCTGCCGCCGCGCTGGAGACAGCGTTGAACGACAGGTCCGAGGCTTCGCGGTTCTCAGTCGCGCTGAGCGCCCGGTGGATTTCGCTCACCTCGATCACAGGCTCTTCCGGCCGTTTGTGCGCGGCGCCGGTCGCAATGGCGAACTGGCGAAAATTGATCACGTCCGAGCGCCTGTCGCGAACCAGCGGCAGATGTTGCAGCGGCTGGATGATTTGCCACCAGTCATCAAGGCCGCTCAGCAGGTTCTGGCGAAGCGTGAAGTCGCCCTCTTGCGATCGCGGATGAACGTCGCTCCAGAACCGGTCGACAAGGCCGGCTATAGCGACGACACAGTCCGAAAAACCGGCGAAGTCGCCTGCGAAACTCTGAAAGCGCGCTTCGATGCATAGCAGCCTGATGTCGCGAGTTCTCGCGCAGAAGGTCGGCGATCGCGGCAAGCTCTTCCTTGAGCTTGATCGCATTTCGCTCGACAGGCTCGTCGGTGCCCGCCTTGTAGTAGCGTTCGGGAATCCGGCTTGCGACCGGCAAGACGTAGTTGAGGTATTTCTCGTTGCCGAGTTCATCGAGGTCGGGGCCGCACGGCTCGTTTTCCGAAATCGGCTCAAGCAGCCAGTCGTAGCGCATCCGGTCTCGCCACCCATGTTGCGACAGCCGCGCGAAAGCAGCGTCTTCATAAGTTATAACTTATGCACGACTACATTGGATAGGCGTTCCGATGCAGCAAAGCCTGATCGAAATTCCCAACGACTCCAAAACCCCCAGGAACAACGGTAGAGTGGCGCAAGAAATCGGGATGCCGATCAGACAGCAGCCATCTTCACGACGCGACCGGGCGAGAGGAGCTTTCCTTAATGTCGCCTTCTCTTCAGCAGAAACACCGCTATGCGGAACTGGACACTCCGGCCGGGAAGGACGAGTTTGTTCTTGTCAGTTTTGAATGTGACGAAGGTTTAAGTCAGCTTTTCGAGTATCGCGTGGATGTATTGACCCGCAAGTCCAGTTTCAATTTCGACGATTTGATCGGCCTCAATTGCACGATCACCTACCATACGCTGGGCGACGAGAAGCGCTACTTCGACGGCATCCTGACGCAAACGCAGTGGCTCGGGAAGAAAATCGCCGACGACTATGCCTGCAGGTTCGTTCTGCGACCTTGGCTATGGCTGCTGTCCTTTCGCAGGAATTGTCTGATATTTCACGAGAAGACCGCACCACAGATCATCTCGGAAATATTCGGGGCACACGGCTTTGCGAAATTCACGAATAAGTTGCAGAGAAACTATCCAGTGCTTGAATATTGCGTTCAGTATCGCGAGTCCGACATGGCGTTTGTCTGCCGGTTGATGGAGGAGCATGGCATCAGTTACTATTTCGAGCACTCGCAAGGAGAACACAACCTCATCTTGAGCGATGAAACGATGTCCTACGAGACGATTTCCGGAGGCAGCCGTAGCTTCAATCCGGAGGGTCCCGATCGCTTCAGCGAAAAGGAGACATTCGACGACTGGAGACTCCAGCGCCAGTTTACCACCGGCAAGGTGAAGCTCCACGACTATAACTTCAAGATGCCTTCGGCAGATATGAAAGCCGAGAAAACCGGCGATGCGCAGTTCGAAAACGGGCAGCTTGAGATCTATGACTATCCGGGCCGATACGCGGAGCGCAGCACCGGCGTCGAGTACGCGACCGCAAGACTGGACCGGGAGCGCGCATTTGACGGCCACTACGAGGCCACGGGCAATTGCGTCAGCTGTTTCCCCGGTGTTCTCGTCACGCTGGAGGGCCATCCGGACAGCGAGCAGAACGAAGAATACCTCGTCCTGAGATGCTTCCATTCATATGAGGACCAGCACTACCGGTCCACCGGCGCCGTGGCGGAAGGGGAGCGATACAAGGGCCGGTATGAGCTTGTTCGAAGCAACAGGCCGTACGTGCCTCCCATGGTCACTCCGCGGCCGTTTATTCGTGGACCGCAAACCGCCAAGGTCGTCGGCGACGGCGAGATCCACGTCGACAAGTTCGGCCGGATTCGCGTGCGTTTCCATTGGGACGCCAAGGAGGACCAATCCATGTGGTCGCGCGTGGCACAGGTCTGGTCCGGGCCGGCGTGGGGCGGCATGTACATCCCGCGGGTCGGCATGGAGGTTGTCGTGCAGTTTCTCGAGGGCGATCCAGATCAGCCGCTCGTCATCGGCACCGTCTACAACAAGGACAACATGCCTCCCTTCACGCTGCCCGATGACAAGACCATCGCCGGCGTCAAATCAAATTCGACGCCGGGCGGCGGCGGATACAATGAGCTCGTTTTTGACGACAGTGCGGGGAAGGAGCTGGTTCGCCTGCATGCGCAGAAAGACCTCCTTTCCGTCGTCGAACTAAACGAAACGCGCAACGTCAAGAACAACCGAACGAGCGAAGTGGACAATAACGATACGCTGGAAGTCGGAAAGACGCTGAAGATCGATGCGGGAACAAAGATCGAGATGACAGTGGGGGCAAGCAAGATCACCATGACACCGGCCAACATCACGATTAAATCGCCCACCATCGAGGTCAAGGCGAAAAGCTACAAGACGAGTGCGTTGACGTCGGAACACAGCGCGTCGGCCGTCATGGATATCAAGGGCGCCATTGTGAAAATCAATTAGGACAGGGTGGTGTGTTTCGCATCCCGTTTTTCGTGTCCCGAGGATCCATGCCGTGACCCTACACCGGGCGCTGCTTCGAAATTGGTCTTTTGCATTAGTATCGGTATCGGCATCAGGTCAGCGACAGGATCGGGGTAGGCCGCAGCACCCATGTCGGAGAGGCTCCGTTTCACAACCGCCCGAGAGCTGTTTGACGCGTTCCCCACGGTCACCGAAGACATGGCGGCGGCCCCGTCGGATCGCCCGACGCTGGACTTCCTCAGCGGGCTTGTGGCCGGCCCCACCCCCGAAGACGGCATCACCTTCTGCGCCTATTTGCTGCCAAAGCGCGAAGCCGTGTGGTGGGGGCGCCAATGCCTCGACCGCATCCCCGATATGCTGGACGCGGAAGATCACGAAATGCTGGCGCTGGCGGAAAATTGGGTTCGTTACCCGGACGAAGGTCAGCGCAACGCCGCACTCGATGCCGGCATGGCGTCGCGGATGAAGACGCCCGGCGTTTGGATCGCTCTCGCGGCGGGCTGGAGCGGCGGCAGCATGCTCGACCCTGACGCCATCCCCGTGCCGCCGCCGCCATATCTGACGGCCAAGGCCGTCAATGCCGGCATCCTGAGCGCGCTGGCTCGCGTTGGGCGGCAAGCCCGCGGCGCGACGCTCAGGACTTTCGTGGGGCTGGGCGTGCAGCTCGCAACCCGGCCCTGATTGCGCCTAGTGTGGTGGATTTGGAGTTCCTGTCATTTCCATGGCATCCACGTTCAGGAACTTCAAATCCGTAAACCACACGAGATTCAACAAGTTGCTAGTGTGGCTTTGAATCCGAAATTCGATCCGAGCCTCGCTCCAACGCGATACGAATTTCGGATTCGCCACACTGGCGCGCATTGCTTGCAATGCATCCGGGCGGACAGCTAAAATGCGGCTACCGCATCGTGCTTTCCGAAAGGAACCGGGCGGCTGGCCAGAGGTTGACGTGACGCGATGACCATCAGCCTGACGATCGACAATTGCGATGTACTGCCTGACGGTGGACCGCTTAACTACCGCGCCGAGGGCCGTAGCTTCGAAATTGGCCGCGAGCATCGCGACTGGACCTTGCCGGATCCGAACATGTTCATATCCGGCCGGCATTGCGAGGTCCGCTACGAAAATGGCGCCTACTGGCTGCATGATTTTTCGCGCAATGGCACCTTCGTCAACGGATCGCAGCAGCGCATGAAGAGTCCATGCCTCCTCAATGATGGAGACCGTATCCAGATTGGCCACTATCGCATCGCGGTTTCGATTGAAGCGGTGCGGGAGCCGGAGACGGGGGATGCAGCGGCCTTTCAGCCGGCCTCCCGCAATTTGAACGACATTTGGGATACCGGTGCGCCCTCACCCCCGCCGATCAGCCGCCGCGAACTGATGCCTGCCCAGGCGAAGGGCCGGCGGAGCGCTGATTTCGCCGAACAGTTTCTCGAACTGCCTCCCGTGAAGCCGGCCTACGATCCCGACAGCGTCCGTGCGCCCGATCACCGGCAACCAACACCAAAGGCGGACCCGTTTGCAGTGCCTCAATCGGAAGGGGAATCGCCCTTCGGGGCGGCAGGCCTGCGTCCCGGCCGCTCGGCCCCTCCCTCCCCTCACGCTGCGCCTCCGCTTTCGCCCGGCAACTCTCCCTTCGGCTTCGAAAGCGAACCGTTCGTTGCTCCGTCACGGCAAGGGGCGGCCGATTCCCCTCGCGTGCAACCCGCGCAGAGCGCACCCTTCGCGCCAGCGGCAGGCCCCGGACCTCAGCCGTCCGCTGGCGCCGAGGCAATTCTGCGCGCCATCGCAACTGGCGCCGGGGTTTCGCCGGATATTTTCCTTGAGCGCCAACCATCGGATGTAGCGGCAGAGATCGGCGTCGTGCTGCGTCTGGTCGTCGAAGAGCTGGCTTTGCTTCTCAAGGCTCGTGCCGCCGCAAAGGTGCTGGCCAAAAGCGGCAACCGCACAATGATCAGCGCGGTCGACAACAATCCGCTGAAGTTTGTACCGCGCGCCGAGGAAGTGCTCGAAATCATGTTCGCAAAACGGCGCGCGGGATATCTGGACGCCAGGCACAGCATTGAAGAAGCGTTCCGCGATTTGAAAACGCACGAATTCGCGACCTATGCCGCCATGCAGAAGGCGCTGTCGCGGCTTCTGGAGGACCTGTCGCCCGAAGCAATCGAAAAGAAGGTCTCCTCATCGGCATTCGCTTCCAGGAAAGGCCGTTCGTGGGACACCTTCGTGGCGACATGGGAGGCCAAGGAGAAGCCGCACGAAAATGGAATGCTGGACGTCTTTTTGGCCTATTTCAGCGATGCCTATGCCAAGGCCTCCAAGCCCAAATAGGCCGAGGCGAGATGCCGGCTATTTTTGGTACCGATATTTCGGCGACCAGCCGTATTTCTCCCGAAACTCTTCCGTCAGTTCTCCAAGGCGCCGGGGGCCGGCAACGAGGCTGATCAGATCCTCCTGTTCGTTGGCGGTCCAGGCATCCATCTCCTGCAATAGATGCGCGGTCGCGGGCGCGTTGCCCGAAGCGAGGATGCGTGACGCCCCAAGCCAGCCCAAGGGAGGCGACGCATGCATCTGCACTGTCTTCTCCGCCCTGATCGCCTCGGCCGCCGCATCGAGCAGGGAAGGATCTTCGATGGCGCGGCGAGCCAGTTCGTCGATCGCGAAGGCCTTGGCGAGAGCCTTGCCGGGGTAGAGTGCCCTACGCACCAGCTCCGCGTTGCCCAGTCCCGTCAGGTCAGGTTCCACCGGCATTATTCCCCTGGTATTTGTTCAAAAATCTTCATCCGCTCTTCCTCCATGTTTACCTTGAGCTCATCAGCCACGTCGTGGTGCCCCATCTCGTCCATCAAGTCGATTTCCTTTGCGTAGGCCGATTGTTCGCGGGCCCATCTGGTATCGGGATCGAGCATGCCGCGCATTCCGCTCCATCCATCCGCCTTGTCATCCAGAAAGTGCTGATACTCATGCAGCCACGCGCTGTAGCTGGCGTTCGGGTCGAGGAGAACCTGTCCCGGCTGGCCTGGCCTCAAGCCCGGCGAATAGGCAAGCGCTCCCGGCCTGTCCTTGACCTCGACGCCCGCCTCCTCCATCGCCTTGCGCATGTTTGCGATTTCTTCCGGATGGCTTTTGCTGGCCGGACCGAGCACGCGCCGCGCCGGGTCGCCTTCTGCGAGGTAAGCCATCTTTCTCGGCAGTTGACCGGCAGCCTTGGCGGTAGCCTTGCGCGAAAAACCCTTGACCGCTCCGGCGACCTTGGCAAGGCCCTTGAACGCCAGTTTGAACGCCCCGCCGATCGCCATGGCCGACAGCGACGGCATCGGTATGCCGCCGATGACGACATTTGGACTTCCGGTGATCGTCGTGCCTATCATGGGCCCGAGCGGCGGGTCGCTTGGGCGAGGCGTGGAGAAAACGCAGTGCTTTGTGATGTCCACTCCAAGACGCGCCGCGCGGCTGCCCTCGATCCATACGCTCGATGATCCGAGGAATATCTCGTAGAGCGGGAAATATCCTCCGCACCATATTCCCAGCCCAAGGTCGCCGCAGCGGGCGGCAGGCAGGCCGTTGATCATCACAGTGGAAGCCCCCGAGAGGAGCGGGATGTAGATCACGGGACCAATGCTCGGCAGCGGCACCGGGGGTGCTGGCGGAATGAGATTTGGCGGATGCGCGTGAGCGTGTGGCAGGCCCACCGCCTTGTCGGTGATGCGAACAGCGGGAAACGCAGGAAACGGAATAGCCGACAGCGGCGCGGAGATTGCCTGCTCGATAGCGGAAAGCGCGCCCATGGCGGCGCCTGCCGTTGCCAGTGCGCCTTCAGCCTTGGCAACCTTTGCCACCGCATCCTTTGCGGCGGATATATGCGCTTCGGCGGCCGTGGACGCAGCCTGCCCATCGCTTTTCCAGACATCGCCCGGCCCGTCCTTCATTGCCTCGCGGCTCCGTTGCACGGAGGAAGCATTCTGGATGCCCTTGGCGATCACCCGGCCGATGGCTGTGCTATTCGGCGGTTGCATCGGCGGTCCGCCCCAGGCGTTCCAGTTTGGCGCGGATGTCGGCGCACCCCGCTTCTCTCACATCCTCCAGATCGGGATTGGTTATGCCTTCGTAGACCCTGAGCGCGTATCGCCATGTTCGGGCCGCGTCCTCCTTGCGCCCGAGTTCGTGGTGGATCAAAGCGAGGTTGTCACAGGTGAAGGCCTCCCCCGGCAGGTTGCCTTGCGCCTTGAAGAAGCGGTTCGCCACCTCCAGTGCGGCAAAGGCCTGATCGAACTGCTGCATCCTGTGCAAGGCAATGCCGAGGTTCAGGTAAACCAGGGGCGCGATCTCGTTCAACCTGTGTTCCGCTGCCAATTCGCAAGCCGAGAGCAGCACCGCGGCAGCCTCGTCGGCGCGGCCATCGGCAAGGAGCGTACTGCCGAGATTGTAGTGGTCGACGACCTGCTCGGCCGGACTTTTCGTCTCTTTCGTGTCCTCGATCCTCGCGCGCTGCAACGCTTCGGCGCGCGAATAGTCCCTGTTCGCGAAAGCCAAAGGGGCTGCGAAC
This sequence comes from uncultured Alphaproteobacteria bacterium, assembly GCA_963813315.1. Classification (GTDB taxonomy): domain Bacteria; phylum Pseudomonadota; class Alphaproteobacteria; order Rhizobiales; family Rhizobiaceae; genus CAWEYO01. The sequence continues at coordinate 93,067 of CAWEYO010000011.1, forward strand.
GGATTGGCGCGTGGTGGCTTGCCTGGCGAGGAAAGCTCCGCAAGAGCGTCCTTCGTCTCCTGGCGGTGGGACATTTGTCCAGGCGGCAGCCAGAAAGTCTGGTATGTCACGTTCCGGCTGGTTTCACTCAGGCCTGCCAGAAGCGGTGCCGCACGGTCATCCAGCACGATGAACTTCAGCCATGGACTGCGCACGTGCATCGCCAGGTACTCGATGGACCGGGCAAAGGATGCGGCGTCCTCCACTTGCTCAGGGTCGATCACGAAGGCGAGGCTCCCGATATTGTCGGGAAGGCGCTCAGTCAGATGCTCGGCGAAAAGCAGGAATCGCTGAGGCGATCCGCCTTCCGGCTGCTGGCTGTCGTCAAGGTCGATCCCCGCTTCGGACACAGGCTCCGCGAGCTCGTCGAGTTGCCGCTTGAGCGCAGTCTCCAGCTCGGTGAACCATGAGAAGGGATCGACAAAAGTTTCATAGTGGCCGATCAGGACGTGCGGAAAGTCGGTTTTCTCGTCCAGACGCGCGAGCAACCGCAGGAAAAGGTTCCGCATTTCGGGATCGATACGGACGACACGAACGACCGATCTGGACAGAGCGAGGAAATTCTCCAGGTCAAGCAACTGCTCACCGACAAAGTCAGTAAAAGGCATAGCCGACGATCATCCACGATGACGTTGTTCGCCCGGAGACACCTTATCCCGCGATCACCCTCGGAATCTACACGGCATTCACCAGCGTGGCATCATAAGGCGCTTCGTCTGGCTCATCCGACATGCTGCGAAAGGCGGTGACGCGCGGACGCGACTGCGTGCTATCCTCCGTCCTCCGCGTCACCGGAGGAAAGAACCATGTGGCCCGACCGGCGTATCCAGGACTTGTTCGGAGTCGAACTGCCGATCATCCAGGCTCCAATGGCGGGGCCGGTACTGGCCGACATGGTGGTCGCCGTCGCCGAGGCCGGCGGGCTCGGTTCACTGCCTTGCGCCCTGCTCAGCCCCGATCAGTTCCGGACCCAGCTTGGCATCGTCAGGCAACGCACTGAAAAACCCGTCAACGTCAATTTCTTCTGCCACACGCCGCCCAGGCCGGACCCGGATCGGGAAGCGGCCTGGCGGCGCCGGCTCCACAATTACTATGTCGAATTGGGCATCGACCCGCTAGCACCGGTCCCGGCATCGAACCGAACGCCGTTCGACGGCGAATTGTGCGAGCTTGTCGAGGAGTTCAGGCCCGAAATCGTCAGCTTCCATTTCGGGCTTCCCGCGCGACATCTTCTCGACCGGGTCAAGGCGACGGGAGCAAAAATCCTTTCGTCGGCCACCACCGTCGAGGAAGCGTGCTGGCTCGAGGACAGAGGTTGCGACGCCATCATCGCCCAGGGCTATGAGGCCGGCGGACACCGTGGCATGTTCCTCAGCGACGATATCGCCGGCCAGGTCGGCACGATGGCGCTGGTGCCTCAAGTCGTCGATGCAGTGAAGGTGCCGGTCATCGCGGCCGGTGGGATCGCCGACGCGCGCGGCATCGTGGCGGCGTTCGCGCTTGGCGCGGCAGCGGTCCAGATCGGCACGGCCTATCTGTTCTGCCCGGAAGCCAAGGTGGCTGCCCCGCACGCCAAGGCGCTCCGCGGAGCCAGGGACGACGAAACCGTGCTGACCAACATCTTCACGGGCCGGCCGGCGCGCGGCATCGTCAATCGCCTTGTCCGCGAGGTCGGCCCGATGTCGGATCTCGCTCCGTCATTTCCGCTCGCCGGAGGTGCGCTGGCGCCGCTGAGGTCCAAATCGGAGCCTGCGGGATCGGGTGATTTCATGGCGCTGTGGTCCGGCCAGGCTGCCCGCCTCGGACGCGAGCTACCGGCCGGGGAGCTGACCAGGCGATTGGCCGCCGAGGCGCAGGCAAGGTTCCCCAGCACCTGACGGCCAGATGTGAGCTTTCAGGCGGCTGACGCTTTTCCGCTTTTGTCTATCTGGTCGAGTTGCATTTTGAGATGATCCCTTTGCGCCGGCGTGTTGGCGAGCGCAAGCGCCAGTTCGAACGCCTCGCGGGCGGCCTCCATGCGGCCCAGTTCCTTGAGCAGCGCGCCCTTCACGCCATGGAAATGGAAATACCCCGGAAGCTGGTCGCCGAGCGGCTCGATCATGGCAAGTGCCGCGGCCGGGCCGTGGATCTTGGCCACCGCGACCGCCCGGTTGAGCGATACGACTGGCGAAGGCTGAAGCCTCTGCAGCACCCCGTAAAGCTGGTCGATCTCGGCCCAGTCCGTATCTTCGGCGCGCGCAGCTTGCGCATGTACTGCCGCGATCGCCGCTTGAACCTGATAGGGACCCGGCCGCCGTTCGCTCAGGGCCCTCTTCACGAGCGCGATGCCCTCGGCGATCATGGCGCGATCCCATAGGCTGCGATCCTGGTCCTGCAAAAGCACGATCGCATTGTCCGCGTCGAGCCGGGCGGGGGCGCGCGCGTGCTGGAGAAGGAGCAGCGCCGTCAGCCCCATGATCTCGTTCTCGGCGGGGAATAGCATCAAAAGGAGCCTGGCCAGACGGATGGCCTCTTCGCACAACGGCACCCGGACATGGACCGTGCCGCCGCTTGCCGAGTAGCCTTCGTTGAAGAGAAGATAGATCATCGCGGCGACGGTCGTGAGCCTGCGGCTGCGCTCTGCCGCATCCGGCGCCTCGTAAGGGACATCGGCTTCCGCGATGCGCTTCTTTGCCCTCGTGATGCGCTGCTCCATCGCCTTCCCGGTGATCAGGAAGGCGCGCGCGATTTCATTCACCGAAAGTCCGGAAACGATGCGCAGCGCGAGCGCGATCTGCTGGTTGGCAGGCAACTCGGGATGGCAGCATATGAAAAGCAATCGCAACACGTCATCGCCGTAGTGCGCGCTATCGAGCCCCTCGGCGATCGCCGTCTCCGCGTCCTCAAGGTCCGAAATGGCATCGTCGGCCGGCAGCGCCTGCTGTTTCATTCGCCGGCGCGCCTCGTCCAGCGCCGCGTTGCGGCCGACGAGTATTAGCCAGGCTGCAGGATCGCGAGGAAGGCCCTTGTGCGGCCAGTTCTTCAAGGCGCGCAAGCAGGCCTCCTGGAAAGCCTCCTCCGCCGTGTCCAGATCGCGGAAGTAGCGCAACAGCGCGCCGACCGCCTTCGGACGGGCCGCTGAAAGCGCGGCATCGATGCCGGCGGCCTCCATCATTGCAGGCTTGTTCCCGGCCTGAACAACATGAGAGGACGGATTTCGTAGGACCCAGTGCCGTGCGTCGCCGCGTTTGCAAGCTCGCGCGCCACCTCGACTGCCTCCTCGCGCGACTTGCAGTCGACGATGTAGAAACCGAGAAGCTGCTCCTTGGTCTCGGCGAACGGTCCATCGACCACCATCGTCGTGGGCCCCTTCCTCAAGGTGGCCGCCGCCTTCGTCGGCATCAGGCGAGCGACAGGTCCCAGCTTACCGCGCTTCTTCAGCCTTTCCTGCACCTCGCCCAGCCTGTCCATGAGCGCGCTCTCTTCCTCGGCGCCCATGGTCGGTGGTCACGGCTTCCGAATCGTAGCAGAGGATCGCATAAAGCATGGGCTTCCTCTCGCATTGCCCTTCGTCAAAGCGGCCGGAGTATGCCGCTCCGAATGGCAATCGACAAGCTTCGCTGCCGCCGCCTGATGGCCGGCTTGCCGGCCTCAGCCGACCTTGTTGATTTCAATGAGAAAAAGCACTGACTGCTGTCCAGCCTCAACGCAAACCGCTGCAGTCGAACCGTCCCGCAGCAGGCAGTCCAGAGGCGCGAGGCGGTCGGTCCAGCCATCGACTTCCAGTCCGACGCTGCCGCGAGTGCAGACGAGCATGAGCGTATCCGCGCCGGACGCGATCCTGGTCTCCGACACCGCGAGCCGCCGTACGGCATGCGTGAGCCGCCCACGGCGCGTCATGACGTTGAGATCGGTCACCGGACCGGCGATCAACCTTGCCTGCGCAGGGACGTCGGCAGGGAAAGGAAAGGGTTCGAAATGCCGCGTGAAGCCGAAAGGAACGCGGCCTTCGAGCGACAGGATCAGCCCCTCCCCTGACAGAAGCGTCAGCGTGCGGTCAACACCGGGAAAGGCCGAGAACGGGCCATCGCGCTCTACCCGCGCCATCGAGACGCGCCAGTCGAAATCGTCGAGCGTGGCACCGGCCGGCGAGGCGGCGATCTCCGTCGTTGTGCCGCCGCCGTTCTTCCACGGCATGCAGCGATGATCGCCGGCGCGAAGAATACGCATCTGTTCACCCCAAAATGCCCGGCAAATCGAGCCCGTGCTCCTTCGCGCAGTCGAGGGCAATGTCGTAGCCCGCGTCGGCGTGGCGCATGACGCCGGTCGCCGGATCGTTCCACAATACGCGCTCAACGCGCCGGGCAGCTTCCGGCGTGCCGTCGCAGACGACCACCATGCCCGAATGCTGCGAAAAGCCCATGCCGACACCGCCACCGTGGTGAAGCGACACCCACGTCGCCCCGGACGCGCAGTTCAACAAGGCGTTGAGCAGCGGCCAGTCGGAGACGGCGTCGGAGCCGTCCTTCATCGCTTCCGTCTCCCGGTTCGGCGACGCGACCGAGCCGGAGTCGAGATGATCGCGGCCAATCACGACCGGCGCCTTCAGCTCGCCTTTCGCTACCATCTCGTTGAAGGCAAGGCCGAGCCGATGCCGGTCGCCGAGACCAACCCAACAAATGCGGGCCGGCAGACCCTGGAACTTGATCCGCTTTGCGGCCATGTCGAGCCAATTGTGTAGATGCTTGTTGTCCGGCAGCAGCTCCTTTACCTTCGCGTCGGTCCTGTAGATGTCCTCGGGATCGCCGGAAAGTGCTGCCCAGCGGAATGGCCCGATGCCGCGGCAGAAGAGCGGGCGGATGTAGGCCGGCACAAAACCCGGAAAATCGAATGCGTTCTCGACGCCCTCTTCCAGCGCCATCTGCCGGATGTTGTTGCCGTAGTCGACCGTCGGCACGCCCTGCTTGTGAAAATCGAGCATCGCCTTCACATGCGTGGCCATGGACGCGCGCGCTGCCTTTTCGACCGCTTTCGGATCGCGCTCGCGCTTTTCCTCCCACTCGGCGACGGTCCAGCCCTTCGGCAGATAGCCGTTGACGGGATCGTGGGCGGAGGTCTGGTCGGTGACCGCGTCCGGCTTCACGCCGCGCCGCACCAGCTCCGGGAATATGTCCGCCGCATTGCCGAGGAGCGCGACCGAAATGGCCTTCTTCTCCTGCCGGGCCTTTTCGATGATGGACAATGCGTCGTCGAGGTCTTTCGCCTGAACGTCGACATAGCCTGTCTTAAGCCGCATTTCGATCCGACTCGCCTGGCATTCGACCGCGAGGCAGGAGGCACCGGCCATGGTCGCGGCCAGCGGTTGCGCTCCGCCCATGCCGCCAAGGCCGGCAGTCAGGATCCAGCGGCCCGACAGATCACCGCCATAGTGCTGGCGGCCGAGCTCGACGAAGGTCTCGTAGGTGCCCTGCACGATGCCTTGCGAGCCGATATAAATCCATGAGCCCGCGGTCATCTGGCCGTACATCATCAGGCCCTTCCGATCGAGCGCGTTGAAGTGATCCCAGGTCGCCCAATGCGGCACGAGATTGGAATTGGCTAACAGCACGCGCGGAGCGTCGGGATGGGTGCGGAACACGCCGACCGGCTTGCCCGACTGCACCAGCAGCGTCTCGTCGGCCTCCAGCTTCTTCAGCGCACCAACGATGCGGTCGAAGCTCTCCCAGTCGCGGGCGGCGCGGCCGATCCCACCATAAACGACAAGCTCGCCCGGCTTTTCGGCGACCATCGGGTCGAGATTGTTCATCAACATGCGCAACGGCGCCTCGGTCAGCCAGCTCTTGGCCGAAAGATCGGTGCCGGTCGCCGCGCGGATCGTTCGTGCATTGTCGATACGGGTGTGTTTGGTCATGCGGATGCTCCCTTCAATGTGGGAGCCCTACGTTGCCCCCCTCTGTCCTGCCGGACATCTCCCCCGCAAGGGGGGAGACCAGCAGCGGTGATCTTGATACTCGCCCTGCAACGCCGGCGATTGGTGAATACAGTTCTGACACCAAATCTCCCCCCATGCGGGGCAGATGTCCGACAGGACAGAGGGGGGCGCGACAGAGCGCTGAGTTTCGTCATCCCCCTGCCCATTTCAGAGCCGTTGCAAGAATCTCGTTCAGCGTCTTGTGAATCGTGGCGGCGTAAGCCGCATCGTATGCGACGGGCCAATTCTCCGGACCGACCGGGCCCACCGGTTCGCGCAGATAACCCCGGCAGGACAGTTCCATCTGAAGCGCGTGCACCCCATTGGCCGGATCGCCATATGCCCTTGTGATCCAGCCACCCTTGAACCTGCCATTGACGACGAAGGTTTCGCCTGTTTCGGCGAGGATATGCGTCACCTGCGCCTGCAGGGACGGGTCGGCACTTTTGCCGTCATTGGTGCCAAGGTTGAATACCGGAAGCGTGCCTTCGAACAGGCGCGGAATGACGGAACGGATCGAATGGCAATCATAGAGGATGATGCTCGGATGCAGCGCCCTGAGCCGCTCGATCTCTGTCTTCAGCGCAGCGTGATACGGTTCGAAATACTCCTTGCGCCGCTGGTCGATCTCGGCGGGGCCGGGCTCTTCGCTGTCCCGGTAAAGCCGGTCGCCGTCGAACGTTTCGGTCGGGCAAAGGCCGGTTGTCGTCTGTCCCGGATAGAGCGAAGCGCCTGACGGATCGCGGTTGACGTCGATCACCGTCCGCGAAATCGCGGTATGCACGACGGTCGCGCCGAGGTCTGCCGCAAAATCATAGAGCTTGTCGATCCACCAGTCGCAGTCCCGCTGCCCGATCCAGCGCGATACCAGCCTCGGCTCGATCGCTCCAAGATCGGTGCCCGTATGCGGCAGGCTGACCAGCAGCGCGGCCGTGCCCTGGCGGACGCTCAGCCATGAGGGTGTGGTCATGCAGCTTCTCCGGCGATCCCCGGCAGCGCAATCGATCCGGCCGCGTCGATGACCGCCCCTCTGCGCACCATGGCGATCGCCTTTTCCATGTCGGGGTGGAAATGGCGGTCGTTGTCGAGATACGGAACCTCGGCCCTGACCTTGCCACGCACCGCTTCCAGCACATCGCTGGACTTCAGCGGCGAATGGAAATCGCAGCCTTGCGCTGCGGCGAGCAGTTCGATGCCGACCACGGCGGTCGCGTTCTCGATCATGCCGATCAGCCGGCGTGCGCCGTGCGCGGCCATCGATACGTGGTCCTCCTGATTGGCCGACGTGGGGATAGAATCCACGCTTGCCGGGTAGGCTCGCTGCTTGTTTTCCGACACAAGGGCTGCTGCCGTAACCTGGGGGATCATGAAGCCGGAATTGAGCCCTGGCTTCGGCGTCAGGAAGGCGGGCATGCCGGAAAGGGCGGGATCGACCAGCATGGCAACCCGGCGTTCAGCCAAAGAGCCGATCTCGCAGACGGCAATGGCGATCATGTCGGCGGCGAAGGCGACCGGCTCGGCGTGGAAATTGCCGCCCGACAGCGCCGCATCGTCCTCGGGGAAGATCAGCGGGTTGTCGGAGACGCCATTCGCCTCTGTCCCCAACGTCGCCGCCGCCTGGCGCAGAACGTCAAGAGCGGCACCCATCACCTGCGGCTGGCAGCGCAGGCAATAAGGGTCCTGTACGCGCTCGTCGCCGATCCGGTGCGATTCACGTATCGCACTGCCCGCCATCAGGGCGCGCAAAGCATCGGCCGTTTCGATCTGGCCGCGATGCCTCCTCAGCGCATGGATGCGCGGATCGAAGGGTGCGTCGGAGCCGCGCGCCGCATCGGTCGACAGCGCACCGGTGACCAGCGCCGAACGGAACAGCACCTCCGCCTCGAACAGGCCCGCCAGCGCGTAAGCGGTCGAAAACTGCGTGCCGTTCAGAAGCGCCAGCCCCTCCTTCGGCCCGAGAGCCACCGACTCCAGGCCGTGCGAGACGAATGCGACCTTGGCGGGGAAAATGCCATGTGGTGTGAAGCATTCGCCGACTCCGATCATTGCTGCCGCCAGATGCGAAAGCGGCGCGAGGTCGCCGGAAGCGCCGACGGAGCCTTGCGCCGGGATGACGGGAATGACCTGGGCGGCGATCATCGCCTCCAACAGCTCCAGTGTCTTCGGCTGCACGCCCGAAGCGCCCTGCGCCAGGCTCGCCAGTTTCAAGGCCATCATCAGCCGCGCCACTGGCTCGAGCATCGGTTCGCCGACGCCGGCGGCATGCGACAGAACGATATTCCTTTGCAGCGTGGCGAGGTCGGTCGCCTCGATGCGAACGCTGGCAAGTTTTCCGAAACCTGTGTTGATGCCGTAAACGGGTTCGCCTTTGGCAACGATGCGGGCCACCGCCTCGGCGCTCGCCCTGATCCGCGGCTTGCACGCGGCATCAAGCCTCGGCACAGCTCCGCGATAGACCGCACGCCAATCTGCGAGCGTGGAATTTCCCGGTTTCAGGACAAGTTCCGTCATTTTCCTCTCCAGATCCGTGCGTGAAGCGGGTTGAACCCCATGCGATAGACGAGTTCGGCGGGCCGGCCGATGTTCCAAATCGCCAGGTCGGCCCATTTGCCCGGCTCCAGTGTGCCTGTGTCAGCGAGCATTCCGAGCGCCCGGGCAGCCTCCCGCGTAACGCCTGCGATGCATTCCTCGACCGTCATGCCAAACAGGGTGGCCGCCATGTTCATGGTCAGGAGGACCGACGTCAGCGGCGAGGTTCCCGGATTGCAGTCCGTCGCCACCGCCATCCTGACGCCGTTTTGCCGGAAGAGCGCCACGGGCGGCTTTCTGGTCTCGCGAATGAAATAATAGGCACCGGGAAGGATTACGGCGACTGTGCCTGCCCTCGCCATCGCAGCCGCACCTTTCTCGTCCGTGTATTCGAGATGATCGGCCGACAGAGCGCCGAAGCCGGCCGCCAATTCGGCTCCGCGCAGATTGGAAAGCTGGTCCGCATGAAGCTTCACCGGCAGGCCAAGCGCCTTGGCCGCGCTAAAGATGCGCGAAATCTGGTCGGGCGAAAACGCGATGCCCTCGCAGAACCCGTCCACCGCGTCGGCCAGCCCAAGTGCCGCAATAGCCGGCAGCATCTCCTCGGCTACCTTGTCGATATAGGCGTCCTTGTCTCCTCCGGCCTCCGGCGGCAGCGCGTGCGCGCCAAGGAAGCTCGTGCGAACCGTCACCGGGCGCTCTTCGGCCAGGCGCCGGGCGGCGCGCAGCGACTTGGCTTCATTTTCGAGGTCCAGCCCGTAGCCCGATTTCACCTCGACCGTCGTCACGCCCTCGGCGATCAGCGCGTCCAGCCGCGGCAGCGTCTCCTCGACCAGCCGGTCTTCACTTGCGGCCCGCAAAGCCTTCACCGACGACACGATGCCGCCGCCGGCCTTCGCAACCTCCTCGTATGTTGCACCGGCGAGGCGCATTTCGAACTCGTTGGCGCGGTTGTCCGCATGTACCAGATGGGTGTGGCAGTCGATGAGGCCCGGCGTGATCCAGCGGCCCTCGCAGTCGATGATCTCCCCCGAGGCTTCCCCCGCCGGCAGGTCGGCCTCAGCACCGGCAAAGACGATCCTTCCGTCCTTGGCGGCGACCGCACCTTTTTCGACGACGCCCAGGCCCGGCAGCCCACCGGCAAGCGTAGCCAATCTGGCGTTGCGCCAGACGCGGGTCGACCGTAATGCTGAACTCTCTCGATCGCCCATCCATTTTCTCTTTCGCTCTCTCTCGATTATGTATATACATATCTGAGAATGTTGCAAGCGGATTTGCATGCGGGCAACGTCGGACACTTGAGTTTAACAGAGCGTATGCCAATGACCACTGTCTTCGCGGGAAGTGCCCTGCTCTCGTCGGGCTGGGCGGAAAACGTCAGAATTTCCTGCCGATCGGGCTTGATCTCTTCGATCGAAATCGACGCGTCACCGCAGCCCGGCGACGAACGCTGCGGCATCCTCCTGCCGGCAATGCCCAACCTTCACAGCCACGCATTCCAGCGCGGCATGGCGGGCCTGGCGGAAACGCGAGGGCCATCGGCCGACAGTTTCTGGAGCTGGCGCGAGGTCATGTATCGCTTTGCGCTGACGATGACGCCAGATGAGGTCGAAGCGGTCGCCGCGCAGCTCTACGTCGAAATGCTGGAAGCGGGCTTCTCGCGCGTCGGCGAATTCCACTATCTGCATCACGACCGCGACGGCCGCCACTACGCCAACATCGCCGAGATGGGCGAGCGCATCGTGTCGGCCGCTTCTCGGACGGGCATCGCGCTGACCCTGCTGCCGGTATTCTATGCCCATTCGAGCTTCGGCGGCGCTAAGCCCAATGAGGGCCAGCGCCGATTCATCAACGATCTCGAAGGCTTCGCACGGCTCTTCGACGGCTGCCGCGAGGCGGCGGGCAAGGTCGACGGCTCGGTAGTGGGTGTCGCGCCTCACAGTCTGCGCGCCGTCACGCCCGAAGAGCTTGCGGCCGTCGCAGCGCTCGCCGCCGACGCACCCATACACATCCATGCGGCCGAACAGACGAAAGAGGTCAAGGACTGCATCGCCTGGTCCGGCGCGCGCCCGGTCGAGTGGCTGCTTGCCAATGCCAATATCGGCCGGCGCTGGTGCCTGATCCACGCCACCCACATGACGGGCGACGAGACCAGGCGGCTGGCGGCAAGCAGTGCTGTCGCCGGGCTTTGCCCCATCACCGAAGCCAATCTTGGAGACGGTACGTTTCCCGGCGCCCGCTTTGTCAAGCACGGCGGCCGCTTCGGCGTAGGTTCGGATTCCAACGTCCTGATAGGCATCGCAGACGAGCTGCGCCAGCTCGAATATTCGCAGCGGCTGGCGCGGCGCGCGCGAAACGTGCTTGCGATTGCCGGCGGCTCGACCGGCCGCGCGCTTTTCAATGCCGCGCTCGACGGCGGCGCCGCCGCACTCGGCGCTGGTCCTTCGCGGCTTGAGGCCGGCGCCTCGGCGGATTTCATCTCGCTTGACAAGGGTCACCCTTCGCTTGCCGGAAAGACTGGCGACGCGCTTCTCGATGCGTGGATTTTCGCCGCGGGCAGCAGGGTCGATTGCGTCTGGGTGCGTGGAAGAAAACTCGTCGAGAACGGCCGCCATTTTCAGCGAGAGGAAATCGCCGCGAAATTCCGCGCAACAATGCTGGCACTTGCCGCATCATAGGGTAACGTTTCCCTGGCGCACCGGGCCTTGCTGATGAGTTGCGAAATGGCCGATAGCCAACTGCTGGGAGTTGACGGAGCGAGTGGTGAGCCCGTGTCGCTCTATCAGCGCATTCTCGGCGACATTCGCGATCGCATTCTCTCCGGCGATTGGCCACCCGGCCACCGGATACCTTTCGAACATGAGCTGAGCACGGCCTACAGTTGCTCGCGCATGACAGTCAACAAGGCGCTTTCGCAGCTTGCAAAGGCGGGGCTCATCGAGCGGCGGCGACGATCGGGCAGTTTCGTTCGCCGCCCGCATCTGCAGTCGGCGGTGCTTGAAATCCACGACATCAAGGCTGAAGTACAGGCGCTTGGCCTGCCCTACCGCTATGAGCTGGCAGCCCGCCGCGAGCGCAAGATCGGGCGAGCGGATCTTGCGCTGCTCGATCTCGTCACCCCGGGCGCAGTGCTTGATCTGTCATGCCGTCATTTCGCGGGCGTCCGCCCGTTCTGTCTCGAAAAGCGCCTGATCAGCCTGGCGGCCGTACCGGAAGCTGCCGACGAGAGCTTCGAGGAGATCGCACCCGGTCCATGGCTCGTACGCCGCGTACCGTGGAGCGCGGCCGAGCACACGATCCGCGCGGCGGGCGCGGACCCGCAGACGGCACTCGCGCTTGATGTTGCCGAAGGCACCGCGTGCCTTGTCATCGAGCGCAGGACGTGGAGCGCGGAGCGTCCCGTCACCCACGTCCGGCTGACCTATGCGGGCGACAGCCACGCGCTCGTCGCCCGCTTCACTCCCTCGCGTGGATAAGCGTGCCCTGCCTGGAGCAAGATGCGGTTAGGAATGCTCATTCACCCGGCCGGGTTTCCGGACGCCGGCGCCTTCGCTCCGTCGTCTCCAACGCACCTGCGACGATAGCGATTGGCGAAACCCGGCGCGCCAGCTGATCTCCCCCTTGCGGGGGAGATGGCCGGCAGGCCAGAGGGGGGCAACGTAGAGCGCTTTACTCGACGAAGCGCGGCATGGGGGGTGCGCATGCCGCATGACGTCGGACCAGAACGCAAGGAGGCCGACCGTATCGTGGAGACGCTGGCGGGACAGCGCCCCCCTCTGTCCTGCCGGACATCTCCCCCGCGAGGGCGGAGATCGGCTGTCATCAATGCCTCGCTAGCCGCAAGGGGGGAGATCGGCCGGCGCGTTGGGTTTCGCCAATCGCCATCGTTGCTGGCCTTCAAATGGCGGCGGTTATGATGATCTCGACGCGGTATTCAGGTCCGGCGAGCTTTGCCTCGCCGGTTGCGCGGGCCGGCGCATTGGGTGAATCGACCCACTGATCCCAGACCGCGTTCATCTCGGCGAAATCGGCCATGTCGGCGAGCCAGATGATAGCCTGCAGGATTTTTGATTTTTCCGAACCGGACTCCCTGAGCAGGCGATCAACCTCGGCCAGCACTGACTTGGTCTGTTCGGTGACGCTCTTGCCCGGCGCACCAACCTGGCCGGCAAGATAGACGGTGTTGCCGTGGATTACGGCCTGGCTCATGCGAGGCCCGGCTTCGATGCGGCGTATGGTCATGATCAATCCTTCTCTTCTGAATACTCAATATTCGGCCGGTCCGGCGGTCCACCGCGCCTTATCCAATGTCCGGCGCGACGTGACAAGGGCGCGGATGAATGATCTGCCCGATGCCACCATCCGGCCGCAATCCCTTCTCACTCACTGGCCGGTTCGTGCCGTCAAGGCGATAGGCAATTGGCGCAGTCGCCGCGAATCTCGATCGTGGTTTTTGCCGCGCGAAAGCCGCTCCTGCCAGCCCAATCCTTGAGCCTTTCCTCCACGATCTCATCGGAAAACTCCGAAACCTGGCCGCATTTTTCGCAGATTGCGAAGGCTGTCAGCCCGTGCGCATGTTCGTGCGAGTGGGCGCAGGCGACAAAAGCGTTCAGGCTTTCTAGCCGATGGACGAGCCCGCGCTCGAGCAGCTTCTCAAGCGCGCGATAGACCTGCAACGGCGCCCGGAACCCGTCACCCCTGAGCTGGTCCAGGATCGTATAGGCGCTGAGCGGCCCGCCCGCGCGCGACAGGGCATTGAGAACAAGCATCTGGTTTCGGGTCAGGTCTGCTGCGCTCACACTTTCGGCTCCCAAATCTGTTCCCCTCCTTTGAGATATCGCCCGCCATAACACAATAACATAGAGATTTGGATTGACAGATGTAATAACATTACATATCGAGGTTCACCGACGCGACCTAACAGAAAATTTGTCCGCGACTCCCCATGACCGAAGCAAGCCTGACCTTTCGCGACCTGACGCTTGGCTACTACAGCCATCCGGCAGTTCATCATATGAACGGATCGGTGGAACGCGGATCGCTGACCGCTGTGGTCGGACCCAACGGATCCGGCAAGTCGACGCTCATGAAGGGCATCGTCGGCGTGCTGGAGCCGATGTCGGGCGAGGTCCGGCGCGGCGCCGGCGCCCGCATCGCCTACCTCCCGCAGCAGTCGGAAATAGACCGTTCTTTTCCTGCCCGCGTGGTCGATCTCGTCTCTCTCGGGCTCTGGCCGAAGCGCGGCCTGCTCGGGCGCTTCACAAGCGAAGACCGCATGAGCGTTTCCACAGCGCTGATGGCGGTTGGCATGGGAGGTTTCGAGAACCGGCCGATCGACACGCTCTCGGGCGGACAATTGCAGCGGGCTCTCTTCGCACGCGTCCTGGTGCAGGATGCCGGCTTGATCCTGCTCGACGAACCTTTCAACGCCGTGGATGCCAAGACGGTCGGCGACTTGATCGGGCTCATCAAGCGGTGGCACAGGGAAAAGCGTACCGTTCTTGTGGTCGTCCACGATCTCGAACTGGTGCGAGAGCACTTTCCCGAAACGCTGCTTCTGGCGCGCCGGCCCGTCGCATGGGGAAACACAAAGGATGCTCTCAAGCCGGAAAACCTGCTCAAGGCCAGGCGCTTCAATGAAGCGTGGAGCGATGATGCGCCATGGTGTGACGCTCCGGCGGATCGCCACCACGATCACGGCCATGATCACCCAAGCGGTCGTGACCATCCCCATGCCGCGGCCGATGGCGGCGGAAAAGCGTGAGCCTTTGAATGTACGACGTGCTCATCGCCCCATTCGTCGATTTCGCATTCATGCAGCGCGCCCTGCTGGGCTCGCTTGCGCTGGCCCTTGGCTCATGCCCGGTCGGCGTCTTCCTCATGTTGCGCCGCATGAGCCTCACCGGCGATGCAATGGCGCATGCCATCCTGCCGGGCGCGGCCGCCGGCTTTCTGCTCTTTGGACTTGAAATCGTTCCGATGACCATCGGCGGCCTTGTCGCTGGCGTCATTGTCGCGCTTGGCGCCGGCGCAGTGTCCCAATTCACGATCCAGAAGGAGGACGCCTCAATGGCCGCCTTTTATCTGATCTCGCTGGCGTTGGGCGTGCTGATGGTGTCGATCCGCGGCTCGAGCGTCGATCTGATGCATGTGTTGTTCGGCACCGTGCTGGCGCTCAACGACGAAGCGCTGACCCTGATCGGGCTCATCACGTTGCTGACCCTCGGTACGCTGGCGTTTCTGTGGCGCGCGCTGGTGGCTGAGTGCCTCGATCCGCTTTTCCTGCGCTCGGTCAGCCATTTCGGCACGCCCGTGCATCTCATTTTCCTGACCCTCGTGGTTCTCAACCTTGTCGGCGGCTTTCAGGCGCTGGGCACGCTTCTGGCCGTCGGCCTGATGATGCTGCCGGCCGCGGCCGCGCGTTTCTGGACGGTTCGACTGGAACCGATGGTCGCGTTGGCGATAGCCATAGGCGCCGTTTCCTGCGTCGCCGGATTGCTTGTTTCCTATCATTTCTCGGTGCCGTCCGGACCCGCCATCATTCTGGCGGCCGGCGTGATCTATCTCGCCTCCATCGCCTTCGGCGCACGCGGCATCCTGCGTTCGCGGGTCCACCACCACCGGCACAGAATCGCCTGAACAGACGGACCGACGACCATGTTGAGGAAACTTCGCAATTCCGCCCTGCTTGCAGCCGGCATGAGTGTGCCTGCATTCGCCCATCCGGCGTCGGCCGAGGACCTCAAAGTGGTCGCGAGCTTCTCCATCATCGCTGACTTCGCCAGGAACGTAGGCGGTGATCGCATCGAACTGACGACGCTTGTCGGCCCGGATGGCGATGCGCATGTCTACGAGCCGAAGCCGGCCGATGCCGTCGCCATGGCCGCCGCCGACGTCGTGCTCGTCAACGGGCTGCAGCTCGAGGGTTTTCTTCAACGTCTCGTCGAGGCAAGCGCGACCAAAGCCTCGATCGTAGAACTGACGAAGGGCGTCGAAGCACTGAAGCCGGAGGAAGAGGATCTCCATCATCATTCTGAAGACGCCGCGGGGGCTGAACGCCATGGCGACATCGATCCCCACGCTTTTCAGTCGATTCCCAATGCAGAAATCTACGTGAGGAACATTGCTGACGCCTTCTGCGCCGCAGATGCGGAAGGCTGCGAAACCTACCACGCAAATGCGCGCTTCTACACATCCAGCCTCAAGGCGCTCGATGGTGAGGTCAGGGCAGCGATCGGTTCGATCCCAGCAGACAAGCGCGTCATCATCACGTCTCATGATGCGTTCGGTTATCTCGCGCACGAATACGACATCACCTTCCTCGCGCCCGAAGGCATCTCCACCGAGGCGGAGGCGTCGGCTGCCGACGTCGCGGCGCTTATCAGGCAGGTCAGGCAGGACAAGGCATCCGCGCTCTTTGTCGAGAACGTGACCAATCCGCGCCTGGTGGAGCAGATATCGGCCGAAACCGGGCTGAAGGTAGGCGGCGTCCTGTTCTCCGATGCGCTATCGCCGCAGGGCGGTCCGGCAGCAACCTATGTTGATATGATGCGACACAACATTTCCGCCATCCGCGGCGCGATCCTTGGCAGCTGACCCCGACGTCGAAGACCGAAGGATGTCCGAGAAAACGTCACTCTCCGATTGACCGGGGCGCATGTTGCACATATTCGGCGGTACATCCCCGAAGGGAGGCCAAGCATGGCGTTCGCGCGCGTAAACGGCATAGTCCTGCATCACGAAATTCGCGGCGCGGCGGATAGACCGGCGCTGGTTTTCGCCAATTCGCTTGGCACCGATCTTCGCATCTGGAACGATGTCGCCGCGCGGCTCGAATCCCGCTACCGCCTGATCCTCTACGACAAGCGCGGCCACGGCCTCTCCGAGGAGACGCCCGCTCCCTATGCCATGACGGATCACGTCCACGATCTGGCCGCCCTTCTCGATCACTACAGCATCGAGAACGCCGGCGTCATCGGCGTCTCGGTCGGCGGCATGATCGCCCAAGGCCTGGCCGCGCTCAGGCCCGAACTCGTTGCAGCACTTGTGCTTTGCGACACGGCGCACAAGATCGGCACCGAGGAGCTATGGAACGCGCGCATCGCGGCAGTTCTCAAGAACGGCATCGAAGCAATCGCTGACGGGATTCTTGAACGCTGGTTCACGCCGGCTTACCGCTCGCCGTCAAATGCCGATTTCGCCGGCTATCGCGCCATGCTCGTGCGTTCGCCGGTCGTGGGTTATCTCGGAACATGCGCGGCTCTGCGCGATGCCGATCTCACCAAATCCACACGCGCGCTGAAAATCCCGGCTCTCTGCCTGGTTGGCGATCAGGATGGCTCGACGCCGCCAGATCTGGTGCGCTCGACCGCCGACTTGATCACGGGGGCCGATTTCCGTGTCATTGCCGACGCCGGGCACTTGCCCGGCATCGAACAACCGGACGTCGTTGCCGACCTCGTCGCCAACTTTCTGAAGCGCGTTAAATTCGCCTGACAGCTTGCTCTAGTGACCGCGACCCGCGGCGCGCCCAAGAAGGACTTATGATGACCCAATCCGTTACCGTCACCCGAAGCGGCGACCTGGCGATCATCGCCATCGACAACCCGCCGGTGAACGCACTGAGCTTTCACGTTCGCGAGCCGCTGATGAAGGCGCTCGAAACGCTACGCGATGACCGCGCGGTGAAGGGCATGGTGCTTACTTGCAAGGGGCGCACGTTTGTCGCCGGAGCCGACATAACCGAGTTCGGCAAACCGATGCAGCAGCCCGACCTGCGCGCTCTCATCGCGACACTGGAGAAGATCGAGAAGCCCACCGTCGCCGCGATTCATGGAACCGCGCTTGGGGGCGGGCTCGAACTCGCGCTCGGCTGCCATTTCCGGGTGGCCGACAGCGGGGCCAGGCTCGGCCTGCCGGAAGTCAAGCTCGGCCTGCTACCGGGCGCCGGCGGCACGGTTCGCCTGCCCTATCTCGTCGGTCCGCAAAGGGCGTTGAAAATCATCGTCTCTGGCAGTCCGATCGGCGTTGGGGAAGCGCTCGAATGGGGGCTGGTCGATGCAGTCTTCAACGGGGATCTCGTCGACAGGGCCGTTGAATTCGCCCGTGCCAAGATCAGCAGTGGCGGTCCGTTTACCGCCGTTCGCAATCGCCGCGATAGAATTGAAGCCGCCGATCTCGCCGTCTTCGACACGGACGCCGCCGAGCTTGCCAGGAAGGCGCGTGGCCTCGAGGCGCCTCTCGCCTGCGCCCGATCTGTTCGTAACGCGATTACGCACGCCTTCGATGACGCGCTGGAGAAGGAGCGCGAACTCTTCACGGCACTGGTGGCAGGCGACCAGTCGCGCGCGCAACGACATCTATTTTTCGCCGAGCGGGAGGCAGCCAAGGTTGCGGGCGTTGGCAAGGACGACGTGCCGCGCGACATTCGCCGCGCGGGCATCATCGGTGCGGGAACAATGGGCGGCGGTATCGCCATGTCCCTCGTCAGTGGCGGCATTCCCGTCACCCTTCTTGAGATGAGCCAGGAAGGGCTCGACCGCGGCATCGCCATGATCGAAAGGAATTACGCCGTCTCAGTATCGCGCGGTTCGCTGAGCGAAGCCGACAAGGCCAAGCGGCTGGCGGCGATCACCGGCACCACCGATTATGGCGGCCTTGCCGATTGCGACATCATCATCGAAGCTGTGTTCGAGGAGATGGCCGTCAAAAAGGACGTGGTCGGCAAAATCGACAGCATCGCGAAGCCGGGCGCGATAATTGCGACCAACACGTCGTATCTCGACATCAACGAAATCGCGGCTGCCTCCGGCCGTCCGCGGGACGTGCTCGGCACGCATTTCTTCTCCCCGGCCAATGTCATGAGGCTCTTGGAGATCGTGCGGGGGGAGAAGACCGCGCCCGACGTGATCGCCACCGCCCTCAGCCTCGCCAGGAAAATCGGCAAAGTGCCTGTTGTGGTGAGCGTTTGTCGCGGATTCGTCGGTAATCGAATGCTGGCGGTGCGTGCCGAGGAATTGGACAATCTCCTGCTCGAAGGCGCGTCCCCGAAGACGGTCGACAGGGCTTTCACCGATTTCGGCTGGCCGATGGGTCCATTTCAGATGTACGACCTTGCCGGCCTCGACATCGGTTGGCGCAATCGAAAATCGCTTGGCAAAACCGCGGTTATCGCCGACGCGCTTTGCGAACAGGGCCGCTTCGGCCAGAAGACCGCAAAGGGCTTCTATCTTTATGAAGCCGGCTCAAGAACGCCGGTTTCCGATCCTGAAGTGGAAAGCCTTGTCGCCGAGAAGGCCGCCGAGCGCGGCATAGAGCGCCGCCCGATCCCGGCTGAGGAGATCATCGAACGCACGCACTATCCGCTGATCAACGAAGGCGCCCGCATCCTCGAGGAAGGCATAGCCGCCCGCGCTTCGGATATCGATATCGTCTGGGTCAACGGCTACGGCTTTCCGGTCGGCAAAGGCGGACCGATGTTCTGGGCCGGGCTTGAGGGCATCGGCAAGATCGTCGAGCGGCTCGACCATTGGCACGCCCTCACCGGCAGGCCTGTTTTCGAGGCCACACCACTCATGAGGAGGCTGGCCGCGTCCGGCGCCGACTTTTTCTCGCAAGTGCCCTGACCGGGGCCGCTCGACTTGCTCACCCATTTTCCTTGCAGCGATTATCGCCGGGATTATCATTGCGCGGATGATCAGGACCCGTCTGCCGTCGGCAGTTCGGGCCTGAGGAACGGCCCGGAGAACAGAGATGAGCGAGCACATTCCCTTCGTGCCCGACCTTTTGGTCAAGCCGGAAGTAACCGGGTTTTTCGACGACCAGACGAATACGATTTCCTATGTCGTGAAGGATCCCGCGTCGGCCGCGTGCGCTGTCGTGGACTCCGTGATGGATATCGACTATGCGGCCGGCCGCATCACCCACGATGGCGCCGACAGGATCATTGCGCATATCAGGCACCGCGGGCTCGAGCTCCAATGGATCATCGAGACCCACGTTCATGCCGATCATCTGTCGGCAGCTCCCTTTATCCAGGATCAGCTTGGAGGAAAACTCGGGATCGGTGAGAATATCACCGTTATACAGGACACCTTCGGCAAGATCTTCAACGAAGGCACCGAGTTCCAGCGCGATGGTTCGCAGTTCGACCGGCTGTTCGGCGACGGCGAGAGCTACCAGATCGGGTCCATGACAGCTTACGCAATGCATACGCCCGGCCATACGCCTGCCTGCATGACTCATGTGATGGGCGACGCCGCATTCATCGGGGATACCCTGTTCATGCCCGACGGCGGCTCGGCGCGCGCCGATTTTCCAGGTGGCGATGCCCGTGCGCTCTATCGCTCGATCCGGCGCGTGCTTTCGCTTCCGGGCCAGACGCGGCTCTTTATATGCCATGACTACGGGCCGAACGGCCGTGAGATCAGGTACGAGACGACAGTCGCAGACGAGCGCGTTCACAACATTCACGCCAGGGATGGCGTGACAGAGGACGAGTTCGTGGCCATGCGCGAGGCGCGCGACAAGATGCTCGACATGCCTCGGCTCATCATTCCGTCTCTTCAGTGCAATATGAGGGCTGGCCAGTTGCCGCCGAAGGACGGCAATGGCAAGAGGTTCCTGAAGGTACCGGTCAATACGCTCTGAGCGACACGCGAGCAAAAGAGGAAAAGCGATATGGATTACCGCCAGATCAACGAGGACTACGCGGTGGGTGGTCAAATCACTGCCGCCCAGGTGGCCGAGATCAAGGCCGCCGGCTTCAAGAGCGTGATCTGCAACCGGCCCGACGGCGAACAGCCCGGCCAGCCGACCGCCGCGGAGATCGGGGCCGCGGTCGAGGCGGCCGGGCTCACCTTCCGCCATATCCCGGTTGTCAGCGGACAGATCACCGGAGACGACGTCGAGAGGACGGCCGAAGCGATCGAGGAGCTCGAAGGCCCGGTCTTCGCCTATTGCCGCTCCGGCTCCCGCTCGACCAACCTGTTCGTCATGGCGAAGCAACAGAGAGGCTAGTCTAGGCTGCCTGCAGCCACGGAGGACACCATGGGTCCCTTTCCGCATAACGCCGCCGCCGCGACCATCAGCGAGGCCAATCCGGCCGGCACTGACGGGTTCGAATTCGTCGAATTCGCGCATCCGGAGCCGGAGAAGCTGTCCGAGCTCTTCAAGCGCATGGGGTACCAGCCTGTTGCCAGGCACAGGACCCGAAATATCACCGTCTGGCGCCAGGGCGACATCAACTACATTGTCAATGCCGAGCCGGGCTCGCATGCCATGCGGTTTGTCGAGAAGCATGGTCCCTGCGCGCCGTCCATGGCGTGGCGGGTGGTCGACGCCAGGCACGCCTTCGATCACGCGGTGTCGAAAGGCGCCACGCCCTACGAAAGCGACGACAAGACGCTCGACGTCCCGGCGATCGTCGGCATAGGCGGCTCCCTGCTCTACCTCGTCGAAAAACATGGCGGCAAGGGCTCCGCCTACGACGCCGAATTTGAGTGGCTGGGCGAGCGGGACCCCACGCCGCGCGGCGTCGGTTTCTACTACCTCGATCACCTCACGCACAATGTTTATCGCGGCAACATGGACAAGTGGTGGGCGTTCTATCGCGACCTGTTCGGTTTCCGGCAAATTCATTTCTTCGACATTGCCGGCAAGCTCACCGGCCTTGTCAGCCGCGCGATCACCTCACCATGCGGCAAGATCCGCATCCCGCTCAATGAAATCGACCGACGACAAGAGCCAGATCGAGGAATATCTGAGGAAGTACCGTGGCGAGGGCATTCAGCATATCGCCGTCGGCACGGAGGAAATCTACGACGCCACGGACCGGCTTGCTGACAACGGGCTGAAATTCATGCCAGGCCCGCCGGACACCTACTACGAGAAAAGCCACGAACGCGTGTCAGGCCACGATGAGCCACTCGAAAGGATGAAAAAACACGGCATCCTTATTGACGGCGAAGGCGTAATCGACGGCGGCATGACAAAGATCCTGCTGCAGATCTTTTCCAGGACAGTCATCGGCCCGATCTTCTTCGAGTTCATCCAGAGGAAAGGGGACGAGGGCTTCGGCGAAGGCAATTTCCGCGCGCTTTTCGAGTCCATCGAGGAAGACCAGATCCGTCGTGGCGTGCTCAAGGTCAAGGCGGATTAATACCAGTGGGAGATTGGCCGTGGCCTCGCCGCTGCTTACCCTCCCCCTGTGGCCCCTTTGTGGCAGGGCAATCGCCATGTCCGGTTCCACCTTCGGCTCCGATACTTCAGGAAAAGTGGGAACCGCTGCCCAACTTCAGTCGCTTGAATTCCTCCCGCCGAAGCGGCTCGTCATAATCCA
>CAWEYO010000012.1:0-146812 GCA_963813315.1 uncultured Alphaproteobacteria bacterium
TGGACCGCGCCGGCAACATCCTCGATCGGCACGTTCGGATCGACACGGTGCTGGTAGAAGAGGTCAAGGCGGTCAGTCTTAAGACGTTGAGGACGCCTCCGCAACGCGCTTAATACGCTCGGGGCGGCTGTCGAGGCCGATGGTTCCGTCGATGGCGAAACCGAACTTGCTGGCAATCTTCACCTGGTCACGGATAGGCGCAAGCGCCTGGCCGACGAGCTCTTCGCTGGTATAGGGGCCGTAGACTTCAGCTGTATCGAATAACGTGACACCGCGTTCGTGTGCCGCGCGTAGCACAGCGATACCCTGCTGAATGTCTGCCGGGGGACCATAGTTAGCGCTGATGCTCATGGCACCGGCGCCGATTTCCGAGACCTCAGGGCCCGAGCTTTCGAGATTTCATCTTTGGCTCCCTGGACGTCGAGCTCCCTTGGTTCGCTTCCTGAGCGTGAGCGGGCGAAAGCAGCCACGACGACGCCCCTACCGTCACAGCGGCTCCGATCAGGGTCAAGTCGTCAGAAAGTCCCGGCGGCTCAGGGCTCGCGGTCCGTGTCCATTGCTTTCCATAGCTCTATCCTTTTGAAGTTGTTGTAGAAGACAACGCGCGGCAGCAATAAGTTGCGCGATATTCTGACAAAGACTTCGATTTGCCAGTTAAATCGGTTCCTTTGCTGCCGATCTCACTATCCAATCTAGTGCATATGAACTCATATGATTAGGTGGTATAAAGGTATTGGTCTTATAAACTGGGTCTATAAATGGCACGGCAAAGCGTGGACGATCTCATGGCTTTTCTGGCGGTTGCCCGCGAGGGCAGCTTTACACGCGCCGCCGCGAAGCTCGGCATTTCGCAGCCCGCCCTGAGCCACACCATCACGACTCTTGAAGCGCGGCTCGGGCTGCGGCTGCTCACCCGAACGACACGCAGCGTCGCTCCTACCGAGGCCGGCGAGCGTCTGCTTGAAACCCTGGGACCTCACTTCGATGGGATCGAGGCTGGGCTTGCAGCTCTGACCGCTCTGCGGGACAAGCCTGCAGGTAGAATCCGTCTAACGTCTGTGGAGCACGCATCGGCGACCATTCTGGCTCCGGCGCTCGCCAAGCTCTTGCCCCGCTACCCCGACATTCAGGTTGAGATCAACAACGACTATAACTTGGTCGATATTGTCGCGGAGCGGTACGACGCCGGGGTAAGGCTGGGCGAACAGGTCGCTCAGGACATGATCGCCGTCCGCGTCGGGCCCGACTTCGAGATGGTGGTCGTCGGCGCGCCCTCATACTTCAAGAAGCGGCAGAAACCGCTCGTGCCGCATGACCTGACCGATCACGCCTGCATTGCACTGCGGCTGCCGACTTCGGGCGGCCTGTGGTCATGGCCTTTTGCAAAGGATGGCCGCGAACTGAAGGTGCGGGTTGAGGGGCCCTTGGTGTTCAACACCATTACCCTCATGATCGACACAGCTCTCGCAGGTCTTGGGCTGGCTTACGTGCCGGAGGATCAGGTCCGGGATCATATCAAGAAGGGTCGCCTCGTGCAGGTGCTCGCCGACTGGTCTCCCCCGTCCTCTGGCTACCACCTCTATTATCCAAGCCGCCGTCAGCCCACGCCAGCTTTTGCCCTGCTGGTCGATGCACTACGCTTCAGACAGTGAGAAGTACCAACGGCCGCGCACGTCAGACAACAGCGCTCAGATTGAGCAGCAGCGCGCGTGCCGAACAGCAGCGATTGGGATGTACATTCCAATTTGGCGCGCCCGGAGGATTCGAACTCCCGACCCCAAATTCGTAAACTGGCGCCAATAGCCGCGCCATAGCCTTTGTTCTAGGATGGCGGCTACGCCTGACTTCCCTTGGGGGAATTTCTGGGGGACTGAAGGCGGCGCTTGTCCAGTAAGTGCTTATAATAGCGTTGTAATTAGAAATTTTTTGGCGCACCCGACAGGATTCGAACCTGTGACCGCTACCTCGTAAATCGTGGTCCGCCTGGCCGTGCGGCGCCCTCCGGAAGCTGTTTCCGGTCTCGCACCGGGTCAACCAGGATCAAGACGGTGTTGACCTTCGGTGCCAATCGGGTGATGAGCGGTTCAAGCGAAAGTTCAGGATCAGCCACTTCCGAAGAGGATTTTCAGGAGGTCGGTAACGCTCCCGTGACGCCCCACCAGCCGAAAACCAGAGCCTGCGGACAGGTCGTTGGGAGTGAAGATGAATAATTTCATAGCTTTAGTTTGTCGGAGCGGCGATTCGAACCCACGACCCCTTGACCTAAGGCTTCTAGTCAATGCAAAAAATAAAGTAAATTCAATAGTTTACAGGTATCATTTACAGCGTAAAAGGCAGGGAGGCCCTTGAAATCCTTGTAGAACCTTTTGCCGTAAAATGAAGGGTACCAATATCGCCTCTCGCGGGCCGTGTACTGCAGGGAACCGGCGATCGAATCGAATCAGAGGCGGTTTTCGCCTCTGGCGCGCATTCGGGGTGCGGCTGGTGTGGCGCCCCCTTTCTATGGCGCTGCGTGTGCCCCGAAATGCGCCCCGTTTCAATTCGCGGCCTGAAGTCTTCGGGCTTCATTTTTTCTAACTCTTTGCTTTTCTTTGGAAAGTCTGGTGGGTGTGCACAGGATCGAACTGTGGACCCGCTGATTAAGAGTCAGCTCCGGCCCAAATTTACAAGTGCATGAAAACGTACAACTTTCGCCCGTGTCCGAAAATAAGCCATTGATTAGTAAGGGACATTGCTTGACATGTCAGTGACAATATACGACATAAAGAGACAGAAGAAACCGTCAAAATGACGGACACAATGCGGACACAAAAATTTCCATGCGGCTGGTCGATAAGCGCAGGAAAGACGACCCAGAGGCAAAAACGCCTGCCGATCTGACGGCGCCCGAGAAGGGCAACAAGATTTACTATGATGCGGACGTGAAGGGCTTTCGGCTCCGCGTTACTGCCAATGGCGCGCGCGTCGTTTGTCCTCAACTATCGGACCCGGGCCGGACGCGAGCGGCGCTACACCATCGGCTCTTATCCTGAGTGGTCGGTAAGTGCGGCGCGGACGGAAGCCGGCGAACTCAAGAAGCGCATCGATCGCGGCGAAGACCCAATGGCCGAGGTCGAGGCGGATCGAAACGGAAAGACCGTCGCCGATCTCTGCGACCGCTACATCGAGGAGCATCTGCCCAAGAAGCGCGCCTCATCGGCGCAAGACGACAGGGCAATGATCCGCCGCTACATCAAGCAGGACGATCCGAAGGCCGCGAAGATCGAGCCGAAGCTGAAGCATCTGAGGGTCGCCGAAGTCACCTTCTCCGCCATCGACGGTCTGCATCGGGCGATCACCAGGCGCGGCCACCCCTATCAGGCGAACCGGGTGCTCGCGCTGTGCTCGAAGATGTTCAGCCTTGCGATCCGCTGGCAATGGCGAACCGACAATCCCTGCAAGGGCGTCGAGCGCAATCAGGAGGAAAAGCGGCACCGTTATTTGTCGCCGGCAGAATTGACGAAGCTGACCAAGGCGCTGGCCGAGTACAAGGATCAACAGGCGTCCAACATAATCCGTCTTCTGCTCCTGACCGGCGCTCGGCGAGGCGAGGTCCAGGCCGCGAAGTGGGCTCAGTTCGATATAACGGAAGGCGTCTGGACGAAGCCGGGCTCGACCACGAAACAGAAGACCTTGCACCGCGTGCCACTCTCGGCGCCGGCCCGCCAGCTCCTGAGCGAATTGCGGGCGGAAGCCGAACGGGAGGCCAAAAAGAAAGGCCGGGACGTCTCGGAGTACGTGTTCCCAGGCCGTGGCGCCAAAGGCCATCGCGTCGAACTGAAAAAGGACTGGCGGGAGCTTTGCATCGCTGCCGGGATCGTCGGAATCGAGACCGTGAAGGACGCCAGGGGCAGGGAGCGCACGATCGTTACACCCACGGCGAGAATTCACGATCTGCGGCACACATACGCAAGTGTGCTGGCCTCGGCGGGTCTGTCCCTGCCGATCATCGGGGCACTTCTCGGACACTCCCAGCCGCAAACCACGGCTCGTTATTCACACCTGTTCGATGATCCGCTGAGACAGGCGACCGAGCGTGTCGGTGCCGTCGTCATGCGAGAGCGAAAGCGCGGAAATCCGGCGCATGAAGGGGGTGGGTGATGAATGACCCGATTTCGCAAGATGAAATAGAGAAGAGGTTGAACGATCGGAGCCTGAACCACCCGACCCGATGGCAATGCCTATGTGGACGCTTGGCCAGGCGGTCGCATGGATTACCTGGCGGACCGCCGAGAAGGTGCAGGAAAACTGGGATTTTCACTGTGAATTCGGGCTTGATGAGGCTTTCGCCGATCGAAGAAGAGCCCGAGAGGTCTCTCCGTAAAAACCGCCAGAGAGGAACTTTGATGAGACTGGCCGAGGGAGCGTTGATGGCCATGGCCATCAAGAGGAAACTGGCCGCCCCGAACCGATACCTGCCTAGGAATGGCATTATCTGGAGCAACCGGAGATAGCGACCTGGCGGACCGGCTAGGGTTCAAGACCTTTCCACGAACGGTTCCATCAAGGTCGGGTATCGGTACATCACGTTGAAGCGGGACGACGTTTGTCGCCTTTGGGAAGACGCATCGTTCCGCGCAATTCCGGCGAAAAGGGCGGACGTCCGCCGGCCGCCGATTGGGATGCCTACTATGAGAAGTTCCTGGAAGAAGTGAAGGCGCGCGGTTTTCCCGACAAGCTGAACGATGATGGCTGGCGCAGGCAAGTTGACGTTGCAAACTGGCTGACCAACCTGGCCGAAAAGGAAGGCTTTTCACCCGGGACATCGACCTTACGCCAGAAAGCGCGCGAATTCCTCGCCAAGGCAAAGCTAGAAACCGGTTCTGACCTTTTCTGACCTTTTCCAGCCGACAAGACCGGACCATACGCGGGAAAGCGCGCCATTTCCTCTCCAAGGAAATGCTAGAAACTGGGTTTCTGACCTTTTCTGACCTTTTCCAGCCGACAAGACCGGCTGTCGCGTGTTGATAGTTGCCGTCACCCAAACAACCGGAGACGGCGGCAAAATGAGCCTTCTTGACGAGTACCTTACCCAAGAGGAAATAGCCGCTGAGCTGCGCGTAACGCCGCGTACGATCATGCGCTGGCAGCAGCAGCCGGACGGCCTTCCCTATACAAAAATAGGCGCGCGTGTCCTCTATCGCCGCGTCAGCGCTTTGCAATGGCTGCAAAACCACGAGCGGCGCCCCAATCCTCGGCGAGCCGCCTGATGAACGCCGATCGCCAGAAGCTTCGGGGCTTACGCACGATAAGCGCCGCCGAAATGCTCCGCCTCGGCACCTGGGCTGTCGATATCGCCGCAGAGCTGCGTAGAGAGGCCCGCCCGCAAGCTGACGGCAGCTACCGCGTCGGCGCCAACCGTGCCCTGCTTATCTACCCCGGCAGTGCTTTCCATGACTTCGTGGGGTCGAAACCGGGGGGCACGAGGACGCTTGGCGCCCCGCATTCGAGCGCGCTGGCGAAGTCGCGTTGGCCCGGCATCTTCACCGCGCCGGCCCTCATCCGGACCGTGGCGGCAGTCGCTAATCCCTGGAGAGTAGCCATGACGATAACCGATCCTCAACCGGTCCCGAGCCGGCGTGATTCTCACGATCCTGCTTCGGGAGACCCTAAGACTGATCGGCAAGAATCCTACTTCAGGCTCCTTATCCTGCGTGAAGAAGCTGTCCGACTTGTTGCGCATCTCCTCGACCTTCTGGTTCGCGCACGAATGCCTGCCCATAATCGTGCCCTCGGTGCCATTCGATACATGGGGCTTCTGCCCAAACGACACTGGCCCGTGGGGTCGCACGGCGATCTGGACCGACGGCGAGATGCGGTATGGCGAAAGCGGCCCGTTGATGAACGCGGAGGTGATCCGATTTGGGTCCTTCAGGATACGCCGCCTGGAATTTATCGCGATAGGCCAGCCCTTCAGTGAAACGTCTGCCCACATGCAACTGGTCGACGACTTCGGCGATGGCTCCCACAAGGTGCTAGCAAATCTCGAACTTACATGGCTTCCGCCGGAATGGTCGTGGTGGCGGCCGGGGGAAACCAAGATTTGTGTTGTGGCGAAAAGCGGACTGGTTGTGCCGCCGAGGGCGCAAGCGGGCTATCGCGAGAGCAGACATTGAACGGAAAGAAGCGCACGCCCGATGCCACCGTTGTGACTGACGTCGAGAGCACTGGGGAGATCTGAGAACGATGATCACCGACATTTCAGAGCAAATGAAGGCCTTCGTCGAACGGGCTGATCCGAGCGATGTCCATTACTTTCGGATCACCTTCGCTCGGGCACTCTGGCCGAAGTCTACCTCGTCCAATGGCGGGGGCTCAATCCGGATGCCAACGGCCGCAGCGTACAGGGTGCCGCGATCTGCACACCGGGGGTCAGTCGAAAGTTTCAGCTAGAGGCGGAGTGAGGCATGTCGCGCGTCAGCATCGAATTCACCGTAGTTGGCGGAAACTGCCTGCTCACCAAGCACGTCCATGTCAAGGACGGCAGGTTGATCAAGGTCGCTGCCGCATCGCCCGTCAGCGGAGCCTACGCTGCCGTTTCGCTCGACGGAACACCCGACGAAATCCTGAAACAATTGAGCGAGGTGCTTAAGGCGCTGGGGCCTCGCCAGGCGCTGATCGCGGGCCGTCTGCCGTCGCCTGTCGCACCCGACGGCCAACTGTGGCGACTGCGACTGAAACGCGCCGCGGATGACGGGGTCTCGCTGCCGCGAACGCAGCAAGTCTTTCGGCCGTCGACCGGTCCGTCGCTTGGTTTCCTCGACTTCGACATTCCGGAGGCAATTCGAAAGCGTTTTCCGGATTTGCGCGCGCTTTACGCCCTTCTGGTCAGGACGTGGCCGGATTTCGCCTGCACCGCGATGCTCGTCCGGCCATCGGTATCGAGCGGCGTGAAGGTTCAAGGACACCCCGCCCCGCTGCCGACTGGCTTTCACATCTTCTTCGTTGCATCCGACGGCCACCGAGTCGGACAGCTTGCTGACGCAATGTTCGATCGTCTGGCGCTTTCAGGTGAGGCGTTCATAGTGGCATCAAAACGCGGCAGTCGCCTGCGCCGGGCCTTGGTTGATCCTTCAGCGACCAAGGGCTCGGAAAGGCTGATCTTCGAGGCGACGCGGTCTTTGAGGTGGGCATCGTTCGCGTGCCGCGCAAGATCGTCCTATTCCACGGATCAATTCTCGACGTCGAGGCGGCAGTAGCCGCCATGGCGGCGAAACCGGGCGAGCGATCGAAACTCCAGCGCGTCTGGCAGGAGGCCGAGGAACGTGCGCGGCCGGAACTCGATGCGGCCAGGGAGAAATGGCTGCAGGGGCGCACAGTCGAAATCGTTCGCCAGCGCAGGGTATCGCCGATCCGGGCGCGGCAGATCGCGGTGCGCGAGACCGCCTCGTTCGAAGCCGGAGAACTGCGCGATGACTTCCCGATCGTGCTCGACGACGGAAGTGTCGTCACGCCTTACGACATCATTCTCGAACCCGACCATTTCAAGGGCGCACGCGGCTATTCGCTCGACGAGAATCCGCCGAGGCCGACCGTCTCATTCATCTGGCCGTATCTGTCGAAACCCGACCCGAAGTCCGGCAAGCCGGCCGGCCCGTGGCTGCACACATTCGAACATGGCGGCCGTTACTTTCGCCTTCGCTCCTTGCGTGCGGACGTTGATCGACACCGGCGTTTCGTGAACGCTCACTCCATTAGAGAGATCTGACATGTCCACCGAAGAACGCAATCAGACAGACGACCAGGCCCCGTCTGTCGAGAGGGACGAGGATACTGCAGCGCGCCACGTCAAGGGCAATGGCGGTTGGGACGATCCGCTGGCCGACATTATTGAGCGCACGAAAGCCGATACGGGCGCATTCTTCCGCAGCGAGGACATCGAGGCAAACCTCGCGGCAGCGTGGCGTCTGCAGCAGGACAATGAAGCCGAATGGATCACTTTGCGAAAGAAACTAGGAGACGCACACTGCCCTCTACGCAGGCTCGACAAGGCGCTTCGCAAATACGATCTGGAGATGCGCCGCAGCTATGGCGACCGCGCCGGCACGAATGCACGCGAAGGAGAAGGACTGCCACGTCACCTGACAGTGGATGACTTCATCACTTTCCTGCCCGACCATCGTTACATCCACCTTCCGACCGGTATCCTGTGGCCGGCGGCGAGCGTTGACGCCCGGGTCATGCCAATTGACGTCGGAGGCGACAAGCCAATGAGCGCGTCCAAATGGCTCGATCGAAATCGTCACTGTGAGCAGATGACGTGGACACCGGGCAAGCCGTCCTTGATCCGCGACACGATAATCCTCGAGGGCGGCTTCTGCGCCAGGCGCGGCAACACGATTTACAATCTGTATCGTCCGCCAGCCGTCGAGCCGGGCGACCCCGAGCAAGCAGGGCCGTGGCTCGATCTACTGCGCAGGCTCTATCCGAGCGAAGCGGAAGAAATTATCGACTTCTTCGCGGCGCGTGTTCAGCGGCCGCATGTGAAAACCAATCACATACTTGTCCTCGGCGGAGCGCCGGGTATCGGCAAGGACAGCCTACTGGTGCCGGTCATTCACGCGATCGGCGAATGGAACTATGCGGGTATTTCACCATCGCAACTGCTCGGCCGCTTCAACGGGTTTCTCAAGAGCGTCCTTCTCGTCATCAACGAAGCCCGGGATCTCGGTGAAACCAATTCATACGCCTTTTACGAACACCTCAAGCCAATCGCCGCGGCGCCGCCCGATACCCTGCGTATCGACATGAAGAATATGCAGGAATTCAAGATCCCGAATGTCGTCGGCGTGGTCATCACCACAAACTATTTGCATACCGGACTGTACCTGCCGCCCAATGACCGCCGCCACTTCGTTGCCTGGTCTGATCACCCAGGGGCAGGGGAAGAAGGAGCGTTGAGTAGTGACTATTTCGATAAATTTCACGACTGGCTCGAGAACCAAGGCGGCAAGAAGCACGTGGTCGCGTATCTGCAACAGCGCGATCTCTCGATGTTCAACCCGAAGGCCCCACCGAGAAAAACTCCGGCGTTCAATACAATCGTCGGCGCGAATCGCGGCGAGGAAGAAAGCACGCTCGCTGACACCATTGACGCTATGCGCGACGCGGCGACCGCGCAGGGGCGGGAACTGATCGCTTTCAGTCGGGACCAGCTTATCGACGCTGCGAGCGGATCTGGGGAACTCCAAGAGTGGCTAAGAAACCCAAAATATCGCCGTATCCTGCCAATGAAACTCAGGCAGTTCGGCTATGTGGCCGTCATCAACCCTGATGCGAGCGACGGTCTGTGGAGGCTCCCGTGCAGTCACGGATTTTTCGGCGCGGATATTTCGGAACGGTCGAGGAAGCGGCGCCGACAGTCTGTGTACGGGTTGCGGTCGGTCTCAGCCAGAGAGCTACTGCGCGCTGCCAGGGAGCTTCAGAATGAGGGGGAAGAGGAAAATCAGAAAGGATATGTCGGATATGTTGGGTATCCGCAATCTGCTCAGACAAAACGAAATTAAGTGCGCACTCGGGGATATTTCAGTGCTGGTAGCCGGGATAGCGGATACTGTACATATCCGACATGTCCCACCTTGGGCGACAAAAACCCTCGTCGACATCTAGCGGGTCCGAAATGGCGCGTCTGCCCGGTTACGGACCTAATCGGAAATCATGACCTGAGACCGACATCGCGGGTGAGAACGGCTAAAGCACCCCAAGCGACCTCGGAGTGGTTGGCCGGTCTAGCGAGGCAAAAGCGGCCACCCGGTGAAACCCACCTTTGGCCGCCTCCGACGCCACGCTGACTTTTAATCAGTAGGTCCAGGGTTCGAATCCCTGCGCGCTCACCAAAAACACAAAAAAAAATCAATAAATTAGCAACTGACCGGCAAAGTTGCACTGTCGCAGCCCCAAAGAGTGATCGCCAAGTCGACGCCGAGGATTTCGACAATGTCCTCGAATAGCGGCGCTTACGAGGTGCCAAGATGCCACAGCCGATGTGATAGACATTTAATATCTCGTCAGTTAGATCGGCCCAACAGCCAAAGAGCAGAGTTGCGTGCGACGACTGGCGCATTTCCAACGAGAATAAATTTGTACTGCCCGCTAGTTTAGAATAGTAATGTCAGGAAGTTTAGCATGCCAGGCAGAGACGGTAGATAGGGTAAAGGGCTACGATTTGGAAGTATTGTTTGTAGATGATAGCTCTCCCGATCGAAGCGCGGACGTTGCACGAAAAATTTCTCTAGATAACAGTCGCGATCATATGATCGCCGATCGGGGTCCCGCAAACGCCTGTATTCAAGGACTACTTTCAGCTAAGGGCGACATACCAGGTCTTCTTGATCCAATCCGCAGGGGTGAATACGACATCGTCAGTGCCGCTAGAACACTAGACGGCGCCTTTGCAGCATGGCAATTCGCGACCTTCCTGCTTAGCAATCTGACGCGCGGCATCGTTCCCGCGCGGCTTATTTCGTTCCTGGCGGTTGGAGGCAGTGGGGTCTTGGTGCATATGGCCGTCCTGCTTGCCAGCATGTCCCTGACCAACTCCTTCGCCTTTTCGCAATTGGCTGGCGCTATGACCGCGGCTACCAGCAACTATCTGCTTAATAACCAGCTTACTTTTCGCGACCAACGGTTGCGTGGGGTCAAGCTGTTTACGGGCTACCTGGAGTTTCTCGTAATTAGTTCAGTCGGAGTCGCCGCCAACGTCGCAATGGCGACCTACACCTACAACGCAATGGCAGGCGTGGCATTGTTGGCAGCATTCTCTGGAATAGCTTTGGACACAGCATGGAAATACGCAGTTTCCAGTCGCTTTGTTTGGAGATAGATCGAGGGTTATGGCGCTTTTTTCGGCTGGGCCAAGGCCCTCACAAGTGTAAGGTCCTCATCAAATCGGAGCGTTGTAGAAGATCAGGAGAAGCCGAAGGGGCCTCAGGCTTCCCCTGAACGGCAAAGCGCCACCGTTAGGTTACATTACGTAACGCAGCGTGACGGGAATGTGAAGGTTCATCACCTCTGGCGGGCTTCATCCGTTTGGAGTAGCCCGAGGTCACATGCGACACGTGATCCGGTCAGGCTGACGTCGAAACGCGCCTGTCCTGGGAGTGTTTTCCCTGCTGACAAGCAGCGCACGATTTCAGGCGTTCACAACGGGAGAGTGGTGCTGGGTGCAAATGCGAAGTCAGCAACGGAGGAGCATCCTTTGATGAGGTCGACCATGCCCGTTTCAGCCCTCCTCGTTGCAGGCACCTGCATTTGCCTGTCGGCTGGACTGCCCTTCGGCGTGGGACCATCGTTGGGCGGTCCCGCAACCGGCATAATTGGAGAAGATGACAGAAGGCCGCTATCGTCGAATGGGGCGCCTTGGAGCGCAATCGGACAGGTTAACGTCGGGGGTTATCGAGTTGCAGGAAGCTGCACCGGTACGTTGATTGCACCGAGCGTGGTGGTCACAGCCGCCCATTGCCTGATCGACCGTTTCCGGGAGTCACCATTTCCAGTCCACAATATCCATTTCCTTGCAGGCGTGCACCGCGACGAGAACCTTGGGCACTCGGAGGCCAAGTGTCTGAAGTTTCCGCCGGAGTTTCGTCGTGGAAAGCTGAGCACCGACATAGCCACCATCGTGCTTGCTCACCCGCTGACAGTTGATCCAATTGCGCTCGCCGGGCCTGAGCCCTTCCGTGAGAACCGCCCCCTCATCCACGCCGCCTATCCGGCCGATCACCGGTACCAACTCGTGGCCGACTCCACCTGCAGGACGCTCGGGCGAGCAAGCGGAGTTTGGACCACCACCTGTGACAGTTATCCCGGTAGTTCTGGCGGACCGGTCCTCATAAACGAAGACAACCAGATGCTCTTGGCTGCGATCATGGTGGGAGTAGCTGGATCTGAAACGCTCGCGGTTCCCCTAGGGGTATGGCCTGATTTGCCGCTCGGACCTGACTGTCATTGAAAACGGACCTCCGACTCATCGCCCGCCGAAGATCGTCATCACTGCCATGATCACCCCGGCAACCACGGCGACCGTTATCCATTGCAGGACGGCATCCCGTCGATTCCGGTCCGCAATGCTGCGCCGTTCTTCCTGTGGCCGCGCGATCCACTCGTCGACAGACACCTTTCGCTGTTCCATGATTATACCTCCACCCATCGGCATTTCATCACTGCCGAAGGGGGTGAGCAATCTGGCCATCCGGCTGAAGGGTTGGTTGGGTGCAACGGACGGGTCGGGTGCAGCGACTTGTCAAACGCGAGGTTTCGGGCCATGACAGCGGGGAAGGCGGGCGCGCTATTCAGTCGCCTTGCCCTTCAACGAAGGGAGAGTGTCATGGACGCAATCGCTCCAGGCTTGGCTGTCGTGGCTTTCTGCGTCGTCGCTGTATACCTGCTGGCGCCCGTGTTTCGCCAATGAGCGAACCGTGCCTGGCGCGTTGGGTTTTCGCCAGTCGACATTGTTGATTGTGTGCGCCAAGTTCTGCAAATTAGGGCGGCCATGTTTATGACTGCCAGTTCCGTGAAATCTACTCCTCGACGCAATGTCTTGGCCTCAATTCCGCCTACGTCAAGAAACATGGAAATCATACGGATCGTCTGAAACCGTTTCCCCTGATTTCGTCACACCAAGGAGTTGCAGAAGACGGGACCGCGGTCTAAACAAGACTGTCGTGCCTTGACAAGGCAGCGTGTGATTCTGTTGGCTTCGAGTTTGGTGTGAGAATGGCCAAGCAACTATTGATCTACGAGCGTGCGGTGCCCGTGTCGCGGCAGAAGCATAGCGACCTGTCGGTAAGGACCGGGGGCAATTTCGAATTTTCGCGGCATATCAATTCGGTGCCGCTGGTGGCCGCCGAATTTGCCAATGCGGCTGCCGAGTATGCCGTCGTGTTTGCAGGCCAGGGCGATGAGATCGTGCCGGTCGTCCTGCTTGGGGTTCGCGACGGAGAGAACCTTTTTCTCAACCCTGACGGCACGTGGGCCGGGCGCTATGTGCCGGCCTTCCTGCGCCGCTATCCGTTTGTGTTCTCCAGCACTGACGAAGGCGCCAACTTTGCATTGTGCGTGGACGAGAAATTCGAAGGGTGCAACCGCGAGGGCAGGGGTGAACGCCTGTTCGATGGCGACGGCGAGCGGACGCCGTACCTTGAAAGCGTTCTCAGGTTCCTTCAGGCCTATCAGGTGCAGTTTCAGCGGACCCGCGCTCTGACGAAACGCCTGAACGATCTCAATCTATTCGAGGCCATGCAGGCACGGTTCACGCTGCGAAGCAGCCAGGTGCTGACGGCGACGGGTTTCCTGGCGGTCAATCGGGACCGGCTCAAGGCGCTCTCAGGCGACCAACTGGCCAAACTGGCCGCAAATGACGATCTGGAACTGATCTATTTGCATCTGCAGTCCATGCGCAACCTTTCGGCGACCGCCGAGAGAATGGCGCCAGGCGAGGTCGAGGCTGATGGCGAGCAGTCCGATCGGAAAACCGCATCGGAAGCTGCCAACGTTTGAAGGAGAGGGGCGCGGGCATCGCGCCTTTCTCGCTCTTGGGTGGCCTTGAGCGCAATGTCGGGCCCGTTCAAACCGTCAAGACGCGCGCAACTCAAGGCCGCTGAACGTGGTTGCGCACCAACATCCGTGAGGCGCCTTCCTGGGCTGGTAGAGCGGACGCGGCGGCTGTTGTTGGCCTCGACCGCCCGGAATTACCGGGCAGTTTGCCGCCGCGCCCTGACCGGCGCATAGGGCAAGCGCGCCTGCGACGGTATTAACGAATTGTTTCAACACTATACAAACAGCGAAGCGCCCACGTGAAAAAACCCTGCCTCCGCTGCGCGCGCCCTGCCATAACGCTTCGTTAACAGAATCGCACCAGCGTCAATTCGCCATATTGCGAAGTTGATGTCGTGACGCTTTTGGCAAAGCTGAATTTCCTACGGAGGGACAACACTTGAAGCATGTAGGTTTTGTCATCGCGACCGTCACAATGGTCCTCGGCCTGTATGGCTGCGAGACATCCAATCAGACACCCCCTGTCGAGGTCCCCGCGTCTGCCCCGACAACGTCGCTGACCGGAAGCGGCCCTTCGATCAACCCAGGCTACATGCCCTCCTATTGCCAGGGCGAACTCGCCACGCGAAATCTGACGAACCCCAGCTTCGTTCAGGCAAGCTCAGCATTGAAGCAAGCGGACGGCAGCACCATTGTCAACGCGAAGGTCATCAAGCCCGACGAGGGGACGAAAGCATTCAAATGCCGCTACGATGGTAGAGGCGCCTATGTCGACGCGATAGAGGTGACCTCGGAGGGAGTCCTGTAGAGCAATTGGAAACCGGTTTTCCGTCCGGATTGCGTGAGAACAAAAGCAATTGCAGGAAAAGTGTGAACCAGTATTCCGTCCCGCAGTCGGCAAGCGGGAAGCGGCGCGTCAGCCCTCTCGCTCCAGCGTTTCGAGGCCGATCCGCAACGCGGTTTTGACTGTCTCGCGGCGAATGAAGTCCCGTCCCCTGTTTTCAAAGACGTGCCGCTCGGCGTGAGCGCGCCGGCCGGTCCGCGCCAGCCCGACCCAGACGAGCCCGACCGGCTTTTCCGGCGAACCGCCATCGGGGCCGGCGATGCCCGTGACCGAAATCGCGATGCCGGCATGCGAGCGCGCAAGCGCACCGCTGGCCATTTCAATTGCGGTTTCGCGGGAAACGGCGCCGTGCGCGTCGAGCGTGACCGCGGACACGCCGAGCATTTCGATCTTGGCGTCGTTGGAATAGGTGACGAAACCTCGATCGACCATAGCGGATGAGCCGGGAATGTCGGTCAGTGTGGATATGATCATCCCGCCAGTGCAGGACTCGGCAGTCGCGACCAATATCCGCTGCTTCTCGCAGGCGTCCAGGAAGGCATCCGCCAGTTCTCCCACATCGCTCATTCGGGCACCTCTCCGGGGTAGATCACGCTGGCCGTGGCGATTGCCGCAATTCCTTCTTCGCGCCCGATGAAGCCCAGCTTCTCGTTCGTCGTTGCCTTGACCGACACGCGTTCCACCGCAATTTTGAGCATGTCAGACAGCATTTCTGTCATCGCATTGCGGAACGGCCCGATCTGTGGCGCCTCGCAGACAATGGTGATGTCGGCATTGGCAATCCGTCCGCCCTTCGAACGCACGATTGACGCTGCGTGTTCCAAAAAAATTCGGGAAGGCGCGCCTTTCCATCTCGGATCCGAGGGCGGGAAATGGGAGCCGATGTCGCCAGCGCCGCAGGTTGCCAGCAGGGCATCGGTCAACGCATGAAGTCCCACGTCGGCATCCGAATGCCCGGCCAGCCGCTTTCCATGCGGGATCAGTATTCCGCAAAGCGTGACGTGCTCGCCCGGCTCGAAGGAATGGACATCATAGCCATTGCCGGTCCGCACGTCTGGAAAGTCGGTTATCCGGGAAAGCCGCTCGTGCGCCATCGCAATGTCCTTCGCCCAAGTAAGTTTAATATTATCCGGCGAACCCGCCACTATCCTTACCGCAAGGCCGGCCCACTCAGCGATCGCCGCATCGTCGGTGAAGTCGGTTCGGCCGGCTGCGAGGGCCTTCTCGTGCGCGGCGAGGATGGTGTCGAATGGAAAGCCCTGAGGTGTCTGCGCGGCGTGAAGACCGGCGCGCGGCACTGTCTCCAGGATCGTACCGTCGGCCGCCTCGCGCTTCAGCGTATCCGATACCGGCAACGCGGGCAGCGCCCCGTGATCGGCGTCGATCGCAGCGACGATCCTGTCTATCAATGAACCGTCGACGAATGGCCGCACCG
Source organism: uncultured Alphaproteobacteria bacterium (assembly GCA_963813315.1). GTDB lineage: Bacteria > Pseudomonadota > Alphaproteobacteria > Rhizobiales > Rhizobiaceae > CAWEYO01. Next base: position 15,813 of record CAWEYO010000012.1, read on the forward strand.
CATCATGGACAAGTACGGTGGCGGGTGCTTCCTTGGCTAATGCCCGGAGGGCGAGCCGAGTCGATTCCTGCCGTGTCGCGCCTCCAAACACGCGCAGCACCCTGCCGCCAAGTTCCGATGCCGCGTCGCGAAACAGCGCATCGTCGCCGGAATGGATCGATACGCAAATTCTGCCGATCGCAGGGTGGCTGGCGAACGCTTCGATCGTGCGGTAGAGGACCGAGCGTCCACCGATCTCGCGGTACTGCTTGGGCCCTTTGCCGTGCTGCGCCGCACGTTCGCCGCGTCCTGCCGCCACGATCACTACGGCGACCGCTCCGATGGGAACGGTTTGGAGTTTGAGGTCTTCGTTCATGTTCGAGACGCATAGTCGCGAGCATGCGCCAAGGCCAGCACAAAGCCGAACATGGCGCCATTTTGTATCGCCTTCGCAGTTGCACAAGGACTCAAAACTGTCTAGGCAATGAGCATCAGGAAGAGTTGCCCGGTTTTTGTGCATGATATCGCTTGCTCAGCTCGGCCATCCGCTTCGCATCGGCCATGTGGAAATCCGTAACCGCGTGTTCCTCGCGCCGATGTCGGGCGTTACCGACCAACCGTTCCGGAGCCGGGCATACTCTCATGGCGCCGGCCTTGTCGTGTCCGAGATGATCGCGAGCGGCGAGCTGGCGAAGGGCCGGCCGGAATGCGAGCGCCGCATCCGAAGGTCCGGCGCCCCGGTGCATATGGTTCAGCTCGCGGGGAGGGAACCGCGGCTCATGGCCGAGGCGGCCCGCATCGCAGCCGGAGAGGGCGCCGACATTATCGATATCAACATGGGCTGCCCGGCCAAGAAAGTGACCGGCGGATATGCTGGCTCCGCGCTGATGCGTGAGCCCGACCACGCACTGGCGCTGATTGATGCGGTTGTTGGGGCTGTCGATCTGCCTGTCACGGTCAAGATGCGGCTGGGCTGGGACGAAACCTCGCTGAATGCGCCGCTGCTTGCCCGCCGTGCCGAACAGGCCGGCGTGAAGATGGTGACCGTGCATGGCCGCACACGCTGCCAGTTCTATCAGGGCAAGGCTGACTGGCGGGCGATAGCCAGGGTCAAGGAGGCCGTATCGATTCCGGTTGTCGCCAATGGCGACGTGACGAGCGCTTCCTCAGCCGCGCAAATTCTGTCGCACTCAGGGGCCGATGCCGTAATGGTCGGACGGGTGAGCTACGGCGCGCCTTGGACCGCCGGGGAAATCGCGAATTCCGCAAACGGCGCGCCCACGCGGGATGTTCCGCGCACGCCGGAACAGGTCGCCGACTATGTAATCTCTCACTATGAGGCCATGCTGTGCCTTTACGGCACCGAGAGCGGCGTTCGCCAGGCGCGCAAGCATCTTGGCTGGTATCTGGACCGCAGCGCCGCAAACCTCTCCCCGGAACTTCGCACGGCGATCATGACCGGCAGCGACCCCGCTTCTGTGATTGGACGGCTGCGCGAAGCGTTTCTGGGGTCCGAAGAACGGATCGAAACAAGGAAAGTCGCATGAATGTAACGACGTCTCACGCCCTGACGGCCCTGGACGCCGCGCAGATTGTGCTCAACACCATCCGCCACCCGGTCATCATGCTCGGGCCGGACGGCATGATCACATTCGCAAACGCCGACGCGGAAGGATTTTTCCGTGCAAGCGCCTCCATGCTGGCCCGCAGCACATTGGCCAGGTTCGTGCCTTTCAGTAGCCCGCTCCTGACACTGGTCGATCAGGTGCGGGCACGCCGTGCACCCGTCAACGAATACCGCGTGGATATTTCCTCACCCCGGCTCGGCGTCGAAAAGATCGTCGACATCTATGTCGCGCCGGTGACGGAAATGCCGGGATCGGTCGTGGTGATGTTCCAGGAACGCTCCATGGCGGACAAGATCGACCGCCAGATGACCCACCGAGGCGCGGCGCGCTCGGTCACGGGGCTGGCGGCAATGCTGGCTCATGAGATCAAGAACCCGCTTTCCGGCATTCGCGGCGCGGCACAGCTGCTTGAAACGGCCCTGTCGGACGAGGATCGCGCCTTGACGAGGCTGATCACCGCCGAGACCGACCGCATCGTCTCGCTTGTCGACCGCATGGAGGTATTCTCCGACGAGCGGCCAATCGACCGCTATCCGGTCAACATCCATGTCGTACTGGATCATGTAAAGGCGATTGCCAGGAACGGTTTCGCCAAACAAATCAAGATCATGGAGGATTATGATCCATCATTGCCTCCGGTCTACGCCAATCGCGACCAGCTCATTCAAGTATTCCTCAACCTGGTCAAGAACGCTGCCGAGGCGATCAGCGGTGATCCGCTTGGTGAGATTACGCTTTCCACGGCCTTCCGCCCTGGAATTCGCGTGTCGGTTCCCGGTTCCACGGATCGTGTGTCGCTTCCGCTGGAATTCTGCGTTCGCGACAATGGTCCCGGCGTTCCGGACGACATCCTGCCGATCCTTTTCGATCCGTTCATCACCACCAAGCCCAACGGCTCCGGTCTGGGTCTCGCTCTGGTTGCAAAAATCGTCGGCGAACATGGCGGCGTCATAGAATGCAACTCCACGCCGCGTGGGGCTTCCTTCCGCATACTCCTGCCGGCATGGAAGGAAGCGCCGCCTGCCGCCAATCCCGGAGGGAGCCTGCGTCGATGAGTGTGCGCGGCAACATCCTGGTCGCCGATGACGATGCCGCAATCCGCACGGTGCTCAACCAGGCCCTGTCGCGCTCGGGCCACGATGTCAGGGTCACTTCGAACGCCGCAACGCTCTGGCGGTGGGTCGCGGCGGGCGAGGGTGACCTGGTGATTACCGATGTCGTGATGCCCGACGAAAATGCCTTCGACATGCTGCCGCGCATCAAGAAGGCGCGCCCGGAGCTGCCAGTCATCGTCATGAGTGCCCAAAACACTTTCATGACCGCGATTCGCGCTTCGGAAACCGGTGCCTATGAATATCTGCCGAAGCCGTTCGACCTCACCGAACTTCTTAACATCGTCAATCGGGCGCTCGCGGAGCCAAAACGCCCATCACCCAAGGCGCGCAGCGACGAGCAGCCGGAATCGATGCCGTTGGTAGGCCGGTCGGGAGCGATGCAGGACATCTACCGAATGCTCGCCCGCATGATGCAAACCGACCTGACGGTCATGATCACGGGCGAATCCGGCACCGGCAAGGAACTCGTGGCCCGTGCGCTGCACGAGTACGGCCGCCGCCGTAACGGGCCATTTGTGGCGATCAACATGGCAGCGATTCCACGCGACCTCATCGAATCGGAACTCTTCGGCCATGAGAAGGGCGCCTTCACGGGAGCCCAGAACCGCTCGACCGGCCGCTTCGAGCAAGCCGAGGGTGGCACACTCTTTCTCGATGAAATCGGCGATATGCCGATGGAGGCGCAGACACGCCTGCTGCGCGTGCTCCAGGAAGGCGAGTATACGACGGTTGGCGGACGCACGCCGATCAAGAGCGACGTCCGCATCGTTGCCGCCACCAACAAGGATCTGCGGACGCTGATCAATCAGGGTCTTTTCCGCGAAGACCTCTTCTACCGCCTGAATGTGGTGCCGCTGCGCCTGCCGCCGCTCAGGGAACGATCGGAAGATATTCCAGACCTTATCCGTCATTTCTTCAAGCAGGGCGAGGGCGAGGGCCTTCAGGCCAAGCGGATTTCCGGCGGCGGCATCGAACTGATGAAGCGCTATCCATGGCCGGGCAATGTGCGCGAGCTGGAAAATCTGGTTCGCCGCCTGGCCGCGCTCTATCCGCAGGACGAGATTTCGGCCGAGATCATCGGCGCGGAACTGCGGACGGGCGTATCGCCGTCGGCTGAGGGCGGGTTCCTGCCGGATGATCTGTCCATAGGACAGGCGGTCGAACACTATCTGCAGCGTTACTTTGGGATGTTCAAGGGCGATCTGCCTCCGCCGGGCCTCTATCAGCGCGTGCTTGCGGAGGTCGAGTTTCCGTTGGTTCTGGCGGCAATGACGGCAACGCGGGGCAACCAGATCAAGGCGGCCGAACTGCTCGGCGTCAACCGCAATACGCTGCGCAAGAAAATTCGCGAACTTGGCGTTAATATCTATCGCGGCGGCAAACAGCCCGACGGTTAGAGCGGCGGACGCTACCAGGCTGCCGCTCTATCTCTATGCTTGAGCATCGGATTCCCCGAAACCGGTTCCCACTTTCGGGTCCGATGCTCTAAAAGTTTACCGGTCGAGCCGGCCTTTGTTGCATAATCGCCACAATGCGTTGCATACATGCCACGCAAATCAATGACCTTTCAGTGCGCATGACGAATCAGACGCAGGCAGCGGCCCGACCGCTGTTTTCCAAACCCAACGCAACCGAAGGGCGCCGCCTGCTGGCTCTTCCGGGAGTTGTTGCCGTGGTCGCCGCGATGCTGGCGGCAGCGGTTTCGTTTGCGATTCTGCTAGGTGGTCTCGAGCCTTACGTCGCGCCCGACCACAGAACCACTTTGGTCGTTATCGCCATCAACGCAATCCTGGTGCTTGCGCTGATCGCGCTGATCGGGCGCGAAGCGCACCGGATCTACGTCGCGCGGCGTCGCGGCAAGGCTGCGTCGAGGCTGCACGTCCGCATCGTGACGATGTTCTCGCTGGTCGCCGCCATTCCCGCAATTCTGGTGGCCGTGGTGGCGTCGATCACGCTCGATATCGGGCTCGATCGCTGGTTCGAGCTCAGGACGAAGGTGATCATAAGTTCGTCGCTGTCGATTGCCGAAGCCTATGTCCAGGAAAACGGCCGCAATCTGCAGGGCACGACATTGTCGATGGCCTATACGCTGGACCAGGCCCGCTCACTTTACAATCTTGACCAGACTGGATTCCAGGAACTTGTCACGCGACAGGCGATCGGCCGCGCTTTGTCCCATGCGGCGCTGGTGCGGAGTGACGGCGCGGTAATAGTCGCGGCCAAGACCAACGCGGACTTCGAAATGCCGAAAATTCCGGACGAATGGATCCAGTCGGCGACGGAGGGAGAACCCGTGCTGATCGAGCCGCGTCGCCGCAACATTGTAGGCGCGATCGTCAAGCTGCGCGAAATCCCCGACGCCTATCTCTATACCATCCGCCTCGTCGACCCGGAGGTCATCAAGGCGCGCGAAATCGTCCGCTCGAACACCAACGAATATCGCGGCCTGGAAGCCACGAGACCGACGACACAGATTGCCTTTGCGCTGCTCTATCTGGGGTTGACATTGATCGTGGTGCTCGCCGCGATCTGGACAGGCATTGCCGTCGCCGACCGGCTGGTCCGGCCGATCCGCCAGTTGATCGGCGCCGCCGACGAAGTTTCCACCGGCAATCTCGACGTGTCGGTGCCTGTCAGGCTGTCCGACGGCGATGTCGGCTCGCTTGCCGATACGTTCAACAAGATGATCCTGGAGCTGAAGTCCCAGCGCAACGAGCTCCTGCATGCCAAGGACGTCATCGACGACCGCCGCCGTTTTTCGGAGGCGGTTTTGGCCGGGGTGACAGCAGGTGTCATCGGCGTGGACTCCGCAGGCGTCATCACCATCGTAAACCGCTCCGCGGAGACCATGTTGGGCATTTCGGCGAGTGCGGCCGTCGGCCGCGAGCTGTTGATCATCCTTCCGCATGTCGGCCGCGTGCTGGAGATCGGCCGCAGATCCGGACGGCCGGTCTACCGTGAGCAGGTGACTTTCTACCGGGGAGGGACGGAACGCACGTTCAACGTGCAGATGACAGTCGAAGGGGAAACCCTGACGGAGGGCAAGTCCTACGTGGTCACCATCGATGACATCACCGACCTTGTCCAGGCTCAGCGTTCGTCCGCCTGGGCCGACGTTGCGCGCCGCATCGCGCACGAGATCAAGAACCCGCTGACGCCCATCCAGCTCTCCGCCGAACGCATTCGCAGGCGATATGGCAAGGTAATCACCGAGGACCGCGAAGTCTTCGATCAGTGCACCGACACGATCATCCGCCAGGTCGAGGATATCGGCCGTATGGTGGATGAGTTCTCTGCTTTCGCCCGTATGCCGAAGCCCGACATGCAGACGCTCGACCTGCGGGAGCCGCTGCGCGAAGCGTCGTTCCTCATCGAGGTCAGCCGCGCCGACATCGCTTTCGAGCGAGACTTCGGCCAGGAGCCGCTGATGGGCACTTTTGACAGCCGGCTGATGGCGCAGGCATTCGGAAACGTGGTGAAGAACGCGGCCGAAGCGATCGAGGCAGCAGAAAGCGAGGGCCGCCGCTCGGGCGTCATCCGCATTCGCGCCCGGCGCGAGGTCAATACGATTCGCGTCGATGTGATCGATAACGGCAAGGGCCTGCCGCGGGAGAATAGGCAACGTCTCCTCGAACCCTACATGACGACGCGGGAAAAGGGCACGGGGCTTGGATTGGCGATCGTCAAGAAAATCGTGGAGGACCATGGCGGCCGCCTGGAACTTCACGATGCCGCAGCGGACTTTCACGAAGGACGCGGCGCGATGATCACAATCATCCTCCCCGCTGCCACGGCGCGTTCACGTGCCGAAACGCAGCCATCCAGCGACAAAGATATCGAAAAGGTCACCAATGGCTTCTGACATCCTTATCGTCGACGACGAAGAAGACATCCGCGAACTAGTCGCAGGGATCCTGAGTGACGAGGGCCATGAGGCACGCACAGCGCATGACAGCGACAGCGCGCTCGCGGCAATCGCGGATCGGGCGCCTCGACTGGTTTTTCTCGATATATGGCTGCAAGGCTCGCGGCTCGACGGGCTGGCGCTCCTCGACCGGATGAAGGTTTTGCATCCCGACCTCCCCATCGTGATGATTTCCGGCCACGGCACGATCGAAACCGCGGTGTCGGCAATTCGGCGGGGGGCCTACGATTTCATCGAAAAGCCGTTCAAGGCGGATCGCCTCATCCTCATCGCCGAGCGTGCCCTCGAAACCTCGAAGCTCAAGCGCGAGGTTTCCGACCTCAAGCTGCGCAGCAGCGACAGCTTCGATTTGATCGGCATGTCCGCGCCCATGGCTCATCTGCGCCAGACCATCGAGCGCGTCGCGCCGACAAACAGCCGCGTCATGATCATTGGGCCGTCCGGCTCCGGCAAGGAACTGGTGGCCCGCGCCATCCACGCGCACTCGGCGCGCAGTACTGGTCCCTTCGTATGTCTCAACGCGGCCACGATCACGCCGGAGCGGATGGAGACCGAACTTTTCGGCACGGAATCGAATGGCGGAGAACGCAAGGTCGGCGCCCTGGAGGAGGCCCATCGAGGCATTCTCTACCTCGACGAGGTAGCAGACATGCCGCGAGAAACGCAGAGCAAGATCCTGCGTGTCCTGGTCGACCAGCAGTTCGAGCGGGTAGGGGGCACGAAGCGGGTCAAGGTCGACGTCCGAATCATCTCGTCGACCGCGCAGAACCTTGAGGCGATGATTGCGGACGGCCGTTTCAGGGAGGATCTCTTTCACCGGCTTGCCGTCGTTCCGGTCATGGTTCCCGGGCTTGCGGAACGCCGGGAGGATATTCCCTTCCTGGTCGACCATTTCATGCGCCAGGTGGCTCGCCAAGCTGGTATCAAACCACGCCGCATCGGCGACGATGCGCTGGCAGTGCTGCAAGCGCACAATTGGCCTGGAAACGTCCGCCAGCTTCGAAACAACATCGAACGGCTGATGATCCTGGTGCGCGGCGAGGATGTCGAGGCGCCTATAAGTGCCGATCTGCTTCCAGCCGAAATCGGCGATGTCATGCCGAGGACGCCGAACCAGTCCGACCAGCACATCATGGCGCTGCCGTTGCGCGAGGCGCGCGAACTGTTCGAGAAGGAATATCTACTGGCCCAGATCAACCGGTTCGGCGGCAATATCTCACGCACGGCGGAATTCATCGGCATGGAACGGTCCGCCTTGCACAGGAAGCTGAAGTCACTCGGCGTCTGAAACGCTGTGCTTTCTGCAAAGGCGGGGTCGCCTTGCCGTTCAGGCCATGACTGCCGGGATACTTGTATTTTGGTGCCGGAGCCTGAAAGTCGTAAGCGGACGAATCATTACCAATGGTGGGGAAAAATGCCGCGCATCGCATATGTTAACGGCCGTTATTTCGCTCATCGCGACGCGTCGGTGCATATCGAGGATCGCGGCTATCAGTTTGGCGATGGTGTCTACGAGGTCTGCGAGGTGGCGCGCGGGTACATTATCGACATGACCCGCCATCTCGACCGGTTTAACCGGTCGCTCTCCGCCCTTGGCATCGACCGGCCGATGACACGGAAGGCGCTGGAGATGGTCATGCGCGAGGTCGTCCGCCGCAACCGCGTGGCCAACGGGCTGGTTTATCTGCAGGTGACCCGCGGCGTCGCAAGCCGTGACCACGTTTTCCCCGCAAACGGTACCCGGCCTGCCTTGGTGGTGACCGCAAAGCAGACTGACCCTATGGTAGCGGCGAAGAAGGCGGAGACCGGCCTCAGGGTCATTACCGTTCCGGAAAATCGGTGGGCGAGGGTGGACATCAAGACGATTGGCCTGTTGCCCAACGTCCTGGCGCGCCAGAAAGCAAAGGAGGCCGGCGCGCAGGAGGCGTGGTTCGTAGACCCTGACGGCACCGTGAAGGAGGGCGCGGCAACCAACGCATGGATCGTAACCCGCGATGGTAAGCTCATCACCCGCCCCGCGGAAATGGGCATCCTTCGCGGTGTCACCCGCACGACGCTCTTCGATGTCGCCAGCCGCCTCGGACTTGAAATCGAAGAACGCGCCTTTTCGGTCGACGAAGCAAGGGCTGCGCGAGAAGCTTTTATTACCGCTGCGTCCACCGTGGTCATGCCGGTCGTAGCGATCGACGGTCACCCGATAGCGAACGGTCATCCGGGCGCGGTCGCACTTTCGCTGCGTAGCGCCTTTTTTGACGTTGCGGAAAAAACTCCGGCCTGATACCGGCTTCACTTGGCAAGGTGCAGGTCGTCCTTGCTTAGTCTTGTTCCCCGAACACGATCGGGAAAAAACTGACAGACTGGTCGGACAGGATTATGCGTAAAAACAAAGCTTTAGAGAGAGACTGCGATTAAGTAGAGCCATTTCACTCTAGATGGCCGGGATGTGTTTTGCGCGCTTGACATCCCGCTAATATTTTGGCGCACTAGCCACACTGCGCAGGGGATCGGCGAAAGAAAAAAACAATGGCGGAACGATCGCAAAATCTTCAGGACCTGTTCCTGAATTCAGTTCGTAAAAGCAAGAACCCTCTTACCATTTTTCTCATCAACGGCGTCAAGCTGACAGGCGTCGTGACGTCGTTCGACAATTTCTGTGTGTTGTTACGCCGCGACGGCCACTCGCAGCTTGTCTATAAGCACGCCATTTCCACCATCATGCCAAGCCAGCCGGTTCAGATGTTCGATGGCGAGGAAAATAACCGGGAAGCCTGATTGGCCAAGCAAGCAAGTGCCGGTCGCGGACCGCGCAAGATTGACGAGCACATCGCCGACAACCGCATTGCGGGAAGCACTGGCCGTGCTGTCGTCATTGTGCCCATCCTGGCCCGCCAGCGCCTGGAAGGTGATGCCTCGCCCGCTAGACCCCGGCTCTCGCGGTCTCCGCAAGCGCGCCACGACGAGGCGGTCGGCCTGGCCCGCGCTATCGATCTCGACCCGGTTCATTCGGCTGTAGTCACGGTGTCCGATCCAAGACCCGCTACGCTGATCGGCTCCGGCAAAGTCGACGAGTTCGCCAGGATCGTTAAGGACAAGGGGGCCGAACTGGTCATTGTCGACCATTCGCTGACGCCGGTGCAGCAGCGTAACCTTGAGAAAGCGCTGGACGCCAAGGTGCTGGATCGCACGGAACTCATTCTGGAAATCTTCGGTGAACGCGCGCGAACCAAGGAAGGAACACTGCAGGTCGATCTGGCGCATCTCAATTACCAGAAGGGCCGCCTTGTTCGAAGCTGGACCCATCTCGAAAGGCAGCGCGGCGGCGCCGGTTTCCTGGGCGGTCCCGGTGAAACCCAGATCGAATCTGACCGGCGGATTCTTCAGGAGAAGATACTGAAGCTCAAGCGCGAGCTTGAGACCGTGCGGCGCACTCGCGACCTTCACCGAGCCAAACGCAAGAAGGTTCCGTTTCCGGTCGTCGCGATCGTCGGCTACACCAACGCCGGCAAATCCACCTTGTTCAATCGGCTGACCGGAGCAGGTGTCCTTGCGGAGGACATGCTGTTTGCCACGCTGGATCCGACTTTGCGGCGCATGCGGTTGCCGCATGGCTCGCCGGTCATCCTGTCAGATACCGTAGGCTTTATCTCGGACCTGCCGACGCATCTGGTGGCGGCGTTTCGCGCCACACTGGAGGAAGTTGTCGAGGCCGACCTGATCATCCATCTGCGTGACATTTCTGATCCGGACACTGCCGCGCAGGCCGATGATGTCGAGCGGGTACTGGCTGACCTCGGTGTCGACGGGTCGGATGCAAACCGCGTCATCGAAATTTGGAACAAGATCGACCGGCTGGACGCTGCCAGCCGCGAAAGGCTGCTTGGCGAAGCCGCGGATGGCGGCAAGGGGCCGCCGATCGCGGTTTCGGCGGTCACGGGCGAGGGGATCGATGCATTGACGGCGCTCATCGAAAAGCGGGTCTCAGGGGACCTGGATACAGTCAGCGTGACTCTGACGCCCGGACAGCTTGGCGAGGTCGCCTGGCTTTATCGCAATGGTGACATCCTCGACAGGACCGACAACGAGGACGGCGGGATAACCGTCACACTGAGGGCAACTGCCGCCGCCCGCGCAGAGATCGAAACCAGATTACGGACTAAAAACAACACGTAAGTTAAGTTACTTCACCTGTTTTGCGCGTTGCCAAAGTGCTTCCATTTCATCGAGCGTCGCCTGTTCCAGACTGCTTCCCGAAGCAGCGAGATCGCGCTCGACCTGGTTGAGGCGTGCACGAAATTTTTCGTTCGTACCGCGAAGCGCCGCCTCGGCGTCGATTTTCAGGTGCCGCCCGAAATTCACAAGCGCAAACAATACGTCGCCGAACTCCTCGACCACGCCGGCGGAATCATGACTCTCCATCGCTGCGCGTAGCTCGCCGATTTCCTCTTCGATCTTGTCGAGGATCGGCTTGGCGTCCTTCCAGTCAAAACCGACATGAGCGGCCTTCTCCTGAAGCTTGAGCGCACGCGTCAGGGCAGGAAGTGCAACCGGGACACTGTCCAGGTAACCTTCGCCGTGGTCTTCGGCTTGGTCGCCGCGGGCAAGCCGCTGCCGGCGCTTCTGGGCCTTTTCGGCGGCCTTTATCGTGTTCCACATGCCCTTGGCCATACCGGCGCTGCGCGCGTCTTCGTCTCCGAAGACATGAGGGTGCCGCCGGATCATTTTGGCTGTTATGGCCTCGACCACTTCGCCGAACCCGAATTTGCCTTGTTCCTCGGCCATGCGCGCATGGTAGACGACTTGCAGCAGCAGATCGCCCAACTCATCGCGCAGGTCGTGGAGATCGCCGCGCGCGATTGCGTCCGCAACCTCGTAAGCTTCTTCGATCGTGTAGGGAGCGATCGTCTCGAATGTCTGTTCGACGTCCCATGGACAGCCCGTCACAGGCTTCCTGAGCGCGGCCATGATCTCGACGAGGCGGGAAATGTCTTTGGACGGGTGCATGCCCGAATGCTATCGCGTGATGGCCGCGACGGAAATCGCAGGACCGAGGGGAGCAGCGTTTTGTCCACAGGTTCGGCCGCGACAAGGATTGGTCATACCATGTCAAAGCGATTGATCGGAGTTGAGTGATCCATGTCCTACTCGCTGAAACGTTTGACGTTGGAGCAGATGGATCGTGCGGCCATCATCCATCGGACGGCATTTGACGAGCGCCTTCCGTGGTTGGCAGGGCTCCATACGCCGGAAGGGGATCGAGCTTACTTCAGAGAACATGTCTTCGAGGAATGTGAGGTATGGGGTGCGGCTGACGGCGAAACAATCGGCATCATCGCCTTCCGCGAAGGTTGGATCGATCAACTGTATGTGCTGCCACAACACCAAGGGAGGGGAGCCGGTGATGTTCTTCTGCGAGTGGCGAAAGCGGCTTCATCAAGCCTGCAACTCTGGACGTTTCAGAAGAACATACTTGCGCGGAGGTTTTACCAGAAGCGAGGCTTCGTTGCGGTCAAGGAAACCGACGGCAGCCAGAATGAGGAGCGCGAGCCAGATGTACTCTATCGCTGGCAGCAGACAGAGCAAAATGGTCCCGCTGTCGTCTAGCTCAAAGCCCCATGCTGCTTTTTTTTGTTTAGAGTTTGCCCTCTACTGTCTTCAGTGCCATGATCCCATTGCTGGTCTAGACCAGTAAGCGATGAAGCGCTTGCCAGTGGTAGCGGAACGCCAGAGCAGAGCTTGACAGCACCCCTTGAGGGTCCGTTCAACAGCGCCAGATGCGATTTCGTACCTGCGGCAGCGCCAAATCGATGCAGGGGCGACCGGAATAATCCGATCGCCTCTTCTTGTTTTCGGGATGGTGCAGCTCTCTACAAGGTGACCCTAGGCAAGGCGGCTGACCAGAGCCAGAGAGGCGGGGACTGTCGCGTCTCTAACTTGCTCAACTGTCGCATTGCTAAATAGCTGATACACACCAAAGTCGCATAAGATAGATTATGGAACTCGCTTGATAGCCGCAAATTCGGAAACCACGAAAACGGCGCCGGCGCGGGTACGTCTACTGCATGAGTTTTCGACACTATGTGGCTGATTTAAAAGGCAATTCTATCACCATGCCGTCATAGCCCGGCTCTACGTGATCTGGAGTTTCATTGAGCACGGTTTCATAGTCCAGCGGCACGTGCATGTGCGTCAGAACGGCTCTTTTTGGCTTCAGGCGGGCGATCCAGTCTAGTGCTTCCGAAAGCGAAATGTGGCTTGGATGAGGCCGATACTGAAGTGCGTCGATGATCAGAACGTCGAGACCGCCGAGCCGCTCGACCGTCCTCGCCGGGAAATCGCTGATATCCGGACAATAGGCCAGCCCGCCGATGCGAAATCCCAGCGATATGACGTCGCCGTGGATTTGCGGCAGCGGTTCAAAGGCGAGGGGACCCCCCTCGCCTTCGACAATGACGGGCGTGTGGTGTTCGATGACATTCGCTTTCACGATCGGCGGATATGAGCTTCCGGGCGGCGTTTCGAAACAGTAGCCGAATGATTCGTAGAGCCGCTCCAGAGTCGGCTTGTCGGCATGTATGTTCATCAGCCGGCGTTGCCCGATGACATAGCCCCTGAGATCGTCGATGCCATGAATATGATCGGCATGGGCATGCGTATAGATTGCCGCATCGAGATGCGTGGCGCCTGTCATGAGCATCTGTTGCCGGAAATCCGGTCCGGTGTCGATGGCCACGCGGGTAACGGCTCCGGTGTCGGTGACGCGTTCCGCGAGGGCCGCCGCTCGCGTGCGGCGGTTTTTCGGATTGGCCGGATCGCAGTTGCCCCAGTCGCCGGTAATGCGCGGCGTGCCGGGTGACGAGCCGCAGCCGAGGATCGTGAAACGCAGCCGGTCGGCCACCGGTCAGGCGCTCCGGCCGGCGGGATGCGGCATCTTCGCGAACAGGCGGAAGAAATTGTCCGTTGTGATCGTCGCAATATCGTCGATGCCAACACCTATCGTTTCGGCGAGCACGGCAGCCGTATGGGCGACATAGGCCGGCTCGTTGCGCTTGCCCCGGAAAGGTTGCGGAGCAAGATACGGTGCGTCGGTCTCGACCAGCAAGCGATCGCGCGGCACGCTGCTTGCGATATGGCGGAGTTCTTCGGACTTCCTGAACGTCAATATACCCGAGAACGATACGTAGCCTCCAAGCTCGACGCCTGTTTCGGCAAGCCTGCGGCCGGAGGAGAAGCAATGGAGGATAAAGGGAAAGGCCCCCTTCCCCATCTCTTCTGTCAGGATGGCAGCCATGTCGTCATCGGCATTGCGCGAATGAATGACCAGCGGCAAGCCGGTCGCCCGCGCCGCCGCGATGTGATTGCGAAAGCCTTTTGCCTGCACCTCGCGCGGCGAGCGGTCATAGAAATAGTCGAGGCCCGCCTCGCCGATGGCCACGACCTTTGGATGGGCCGAGAGCCTTATGAGATCTTGGCTCGTCACGTCCGGTTCTTCCGCAGCGTTGTGCGGATGCGTGCCGACGGAGCAGTAGACCTCTTCATAGGTTTCGGCGATGTCGAGAATTGCCGGAAACTTTGTTACGCGCGTCGAAATGGTCACCATGCGGCCGACCCCCGCCGCCACAGCGCGCGCGATCACCGCGTCGCGCTCTTCGGTGAAATCGGGAAAGTCCAGATGGCAATGGCTGTCGACGAGCATTTAAGAGCCTATGCCGGTTCCACAGGTTCGACATAGCGCGGAAAGACAGGCGCCGGCGCCGGCAGTGCTGTTCCGGCTGTCAGAGCGTAGCCTTCCGCGACATGCGCGAAGTCGCGATTTTCCGGCGCCACCCCGAGTAGATCGAGCAGCTTTGCGGCTGAGCCGGGAACGAAGGGCAGGCAGAGGATTGCCAGCCGCCGAAGCGTCTCAGCCGTTGTGTAGAGAACGGCTTCCATACGATGCGGATCGGTCTTTTTCAGCGCCCACGGCTCCTGCGCCGCAAAATAGCGGTTGGCTTCGGCAACAACGCCGAAAATCGCGGCCAGCGCGAGATGGATCGCCTGTTCCGACATGGCCTTGCGTGCCGCCGCAAGCGCCATGGTGGCTTGATCGAGAATCGCGTGATCGGCTTCGGAAGGTGCGCCGCGCGAAGGCACGACGCCATCGCAATTCTTCGCGATCATCGACAACGAACGCTGCGCCAGATTGCCGAGATCGTTGGCGAGATCGGCATTGGTGCGATTGACGATAGCGTCATGGCTGTAGCTGCCGTCCTGCCCGAACGGCACCTCGCGCAGGAAGAAGTAGCGCACCTGATCAAGCCCGTAGTTCTCGACCAGCGCAAACGGATCGACCACGTTGCCGACCGATTTCGACATCTTTTCCCCTCGGTTGAAAAGAAAACCATGCGCGAAGATGCGCTTCGGCGGTTCAATCCCTGCCGACAGCAGGAATGCCGGCCAATACACCGCATGAAAGCGGACGATATCCTTGCCGATGATGTGCGTTGCCGGCCAGAGGGACCATTTGTCGCCTGCCGTGTCCGGATAGCCCGCCGCGGTAATGTAGTTGATCAGCGCGTCAACCCACACATACATCACGTGCTTTTCATCGCCAGGCACCGGCACGCCCCACTTGAAGGTCGTGCGCGAGATCGAAAGATCCTTCAGCCCGGACTTCACGAAGCTGATGACCTCATTGCGGCGTTCTGCCGGCCCGACGAATTCCGGGTTGGCTTCGTAGAGGGCCAGCAGCCGTTCCTGATAGGCCGACAGCCGAAAGAAATAGGTTTCTTCCTCGTTCCATTCCACCGGTGATCCGAGCGGTTCGCGGCGCACGCCGTCTTCGCCGACGAACGTTTCCTTCTCGTCGAAATAGGCCTCCTGCCGAACTGAATACCAACCGCTGTAGCGATCTAGATAGATGTCGCCGTTCGCTGCCATACGCTTCCATATCGCCTGGCACGCCTTGTAGTGACGTGCTTCGGTGGTGCGGATGAAGTCGTCATTCGAGCTACCGATCGCTTCCACCATCGAGCGGAATATCGCCGAATTGCGGTCTGCGAGCGCTATCGGTGTTATGCCCTCCTGGTCGGCCGTCTGCTGCATCTTCAGGCCATGCTCGTCAGTGCCGGTTAGGAAGAATACGTCCTTGCCGTCGAGACGATGAAAGCGGGCCAGCGCGTCGGTCGCAATCACGGTGTAGGCATGGCCAATATGCGGCTTGCCGTTCGGATAGAAGATCGGCGTGGTAATGTAGAATTTTTCGCGGGACATGGATGAACCGGTTGGTGCGGAGATTTGCGGTCAGATAGCGCATCGGGCGGGCGATTGCCATCCCGCCGGCACAAGCGCACAGATCCTAGCTGCGCATTGCGGCGTGCAGCGCATGTATCAGGCCCAGCACATGTTGCTTCTTGTCGAGATTATAGGTCTCGGCTTCCTCGATGGCCTTGAGCGTGCTGTCAAAGCAGTGCGAGAGACGGTTCGCCATTCGCAGATCGCCGGCTTGCGCGGCCCGGCTCGCGGCGTCCGCCACGACATCAAGGGAGTGGCGGTTGAAAATGCCGAACTGGATGGCCTGGTTGCGCGCCGCGACGGCATCGGCAAGCCGGTGTGCCTGCGCGACGTCGATAGTCTGGCCGGCGACCAGCCGGTCAATGGCGGCGGAAATCTCGAGGCCTCCATATTGGGTGAGCAGGATGGCGTCACGAGGACTGCCGGCGGCTCGTTCGACGAGCTGCGCCCTCGCCTCCGGTTGGTCCGGCAGGCCCGGCTCGAAGCCCGCGAGCACCGTGAGCAGGTCTTCCGCATTCAGCGGCTGGAGCAGAATCGTCTGGCAGCGCGAACGGATCGTCGGCAGCAGCCTGCCTATCGAATGGGCAATCAGGATGAACAAAGTGCGCGCAGGCGGTTCTTCAAGGTTTTTCAGCAAAGCATTGGAAGCATTGGTGTTCATATCGTCTGCTGGATCGACGATCACGATACGGTAGCTGCCATCGTGCGATGTCATTGACAGCAAGCGGCCGACTCTGCGCACCTCATCGACCGTCACAACGGTTTTGAACGAACTGGTCTTATCGTTCATCGGCCGCGTCAGGTGCAGCACGGATGGATGAGCGCCGATTGCAATCTGGCGAAACAGCGACGAGCCCGGATCAGGTATAGCAAGCTCGTCGGGCGCCGATTCTCGCGAGGGATGCCTGAGCAGGTGGTGTGTCAAGTGAAAGGCCAAGGTTGCCTTCCCGATGCCCTGAGGACCGGTCAGCAACAATGCATGCGGGAGTTTGCCTGCCCGATAGGCGTGCGCCAGCATGTGTGCCGTCTGCTCATGGCCGATCAGCCGCGGGTTCTCCGCGGGTTCCGGTATGCCCTCGATGGTATCAAATTGCTCAGGCGCGATGCGTTCGAACATCACTGATCAGCCGTCGCCTTAGCCCCAATGCCAGCCTTCCTGAATGCGCTCCAGGCTGCTGCCGTGACAGCGCGTTCGACATCGGCGGGGCTCGCCGCAGCGTCGATGACCAGGCAGCGTTCCGGCTCGCTTCTGGCAATGGCCAGATAGGCCTCGCGGCGGCGTTGATGAACGGCCAGCGTCTCCTTTTCGTAGCGGTCCGCGACCGCCGCTCCGCGTCGAACGGCGGCTCGCCGCAAGCCTTCCGCCGGATCGAGATCGAGGATCAGGGTCAGGCCGGGCATCACGCCGTTGACGGCAACCCGCTCAAGAGCGGACATGAACGCCGGATCCAGGCCACCGCTGATGCCCTGATACACGCGCGAGGAATCCACGAACCGGTCGCAAAGCACGACTGCGCCCCGCTCCATCGCCGGGCGGATAACCTGCTCGACATGGTCGGACCGGGCGGCGGCGAAGAGGATGGCCTCCATCTTCGGCCCGAAGGGTTCCGCAGCGCCAGAAAGCAGAACGTGGCGCACTGCTTCCGCACCCGGCGACCCTCCCGGCTCACGCGTGACGACGACGTCATGGTGGTCGTCGCGCAACCGCTTGGCCAGCCGTGCGATCTGAGTTGATTTGCCGGCGCCTTCGCCGCCTTCGAACGTGATGAAAAATCCGCGCGCCAATCCGGCCTTTCCTGTCAGTTGGGGTCCCCGCTCGCGGAGACGCCGGGAACCTCTTAAGTCGCGGGCGGCCAAACGTCCATGGCTCTATCGCAGCCAGCCGACCAGGAGTTCGCCCACGGCATCCCAGGCTCGCTGGTGAAGCGAGCCGACCTCGACGCTTTCAGCGGCAAAGAGCGGTGTTTCCTGGCTGAGCGTATCACCGATCCATACGCGCAATGTGCCAACGGGGGTGCCCTCCTCCACCGGCGCCATGACCGGACCTTCGTAGACGATCCGGGCGATCAGCCGATCCTTGTTGGTGATGGGCACGAAGATAGCGACGGGACCGTTTGCCTTCAATGCGACGCCCGGTTTGACGCCGCCGTAGACCTGCGCTTCCCCGACCACCTCGTTCTCGGCGAAGAGCTCGGATTTCCGGAATGCGCGCATCCCCCATTCGAGCATCTTGCGCGCTTCTTCGGCGCGTTCGCGCTCGCTCGCCATGCCGCTCAGTGCCGCGAAAAGCCGCTTGCCATCCCGATTGACTGATCCGACGATGGCGTAACCGGATTCTTCCGTGAACCCGGTCTTCATGCCGTCCGCGCCGATATTCATCGCAAGCAGCGGATTGCGGTTTCTTTGAGTAATCTTGTTCCAGGTGAAATCGGGCCGCGAATAGTATTTGTAGAAGTCAGGGTATTCGCGCCAGATGTGAAGGCCGAGTTCAACGAGTTCGCGTACCGTTACCACCTGTCCTTCGGCCGGCAAACCGGTGGAATTCTTGAATACCGATCGGACAAGCCCGATATTTCGCGCGCGTTCGGTCATCAGCGTCGCGAAATTCTCCTCAGAACCCGCCATGCCCTCGGCGATAATGATGCACGCGTCATTGGCGGATTGAATGATGACGCCCTGGATCAGGTCTCCGAGCCGTATCGTGGATTTCAGTTCCGCGAACATTGTCGACCCGCCAGATGCGGCACCGCCCGTTCTCCAGGCGTTTTCGCTGACCTGGAATTGATCCTCCAGCGTCAGGCGGCCAGCCCTGATCGCCTGGAAGACGACTTCCATCGTCATCAGCTTGGCCAGCGAGGCCGGGGGAATTGGCTTGTCGGCATCCTTCGAAAAGAGAATCGTGCCCGTGTCGGCATCGATCATGAAGGCCTGCTTCGCCTTGGTTTCGAAGAGCTGTGCCTGGGCAGGCACCATCAGCGCCAGGCAAAATAGCGCCGCGGCGCAAGCCAGCGGCCGCAACAGACACAACGCACGAACAAAAAGCACTACCCTGCCCGCTTTGGTAACCGTTATCCGACCGACAGGCTAACAGGATCAAAGCCGTGTGATCAACCGCGATCGATTGCGATGGTGAATTAGGGCTTCGGGTCCGATGCTCCAATCGCCGGATTGTCGAAGCCCTCCCCGCATCGTCATCCTAGGGCTACTCGAGGACCCATGCCTGAACGCTCATCGTGGCGGGCCGGTTGGCACTATGGACCGCCGCGCGGCCTTCATGCTCAGGCATGGATCCCAGGGTCTGCGCCTTCCCTGCGCTTCGGCTCCGCCCTGGGATGACGAAGAAAGACGGACGTTTCCGCTACTCATGGAGAAGGACGTACATTTGGGTACGCGAGTACCGGAAGTGGAGAAAACCGCCATTTTCGACTCAGCCTGACCTGAATCCCAACAGACCTTAGTTCCGGATCGTCATAGCGTCAGGTGCGCCGCTCGCCCATGCGGTCTCAAGGAGATCGTCCAGGCCAGCACGCCCATCCGGGTACACGTTTACCGTGTACCATGTCGCGCCTTTCGCTTCGGATTTCTCCAGAACCGCACGGCCATGGCTCGACAGGCTGCCAAGAACGGCGCGCGCCTCCTGCTTGGATGCGAATGTCCCTGCCGCAACATAGGCGGCGCCAATCTCGGAATCAGTCGAGCCTTGGTGTTTCCACGACGCAAGCACGTCACCCGCCCTCATGCCCTTCCCTTCAAGAACCGCAAAGGCCCGCGCGACGCGCGAATCGCGCTCGTCGACGTAGGACATGGTGGCGAACGCGACTTGGGTCGGCCGATTGCCGAAAGACTCAAGCGGACGCTCGGGCGCGATCGGGCCAACGGCCGGAAGCGTGAAGCCGCCAGCGCGGGCAGTCGCGTTCACCAATGCCAGGGCGGGGGGTGCATCGGTCATCGTGCCGGGAAAAACCTTCGTGGCGTGCCCGACCGGTACGCTGGGACTCGGCCCGTTCATGGCGATCATCACGCCCTCCGGAAGCCCGTCCGACGGGTCAGGCGCCCTGTTGCCGGGATGGTACGACGCCATGAGAAACTGATCGTCGCGACCATCGAGAGGCGCGCGGCCGACATACTCCACCCGTACTTTCGCCGTGCCGCTATGCATGTAGTCTAGCATCTCAGCCGCTCGTCTGGACAGGTCGATGATGCGCCCGCTCGCATAGGGTCCCCGGTCGTTGACGCGCACAATAACGGAACTGCCGTTCGAAGTGTTTGTGACGCGCGCATAACTCGGCAGCGGCATCGTCGGATGGGCGGCGGTCAAATGCGTCATATCGTAAATTTCGCCGTTGGCCGTCAGCCGGCCATGGAATGCATCTCCGTACCAGGAAGCGGCGCCGACCTTCCTGTAGTTCTTGTCTTCTTTTGGATAATACCACTTGCCGGCGACCTTATATGGCCCGCCGAGCTGATCCCGCCCGCCGCCCCGAGGCAGCCGCGACCGCTTGTTTGTCACGCGCGGGCTGGCTTTTACGCCATAGGCTGCTTCGGAAAAATATTC
Organism: uncultured Alphaproteobacteria bacterium; assembly: GCA_963813315.1. GTDB lineage: Bacteria > Pseudomonadota > Alphaproteobacteria > Rhizobiales > Rhizobiaceae > CAWEYO01. Next base: position 36,285 of record CAWEYO010000012.1, read on the forward strand.
CTTGGAGTGCTTTCTGTTGACCATCCCCTTCGGCTGCGATGCGCAGGCGGCGAGAGAAACGGCCGTCACGGCCAATGCGACAACAGTTGAAGCGCGATAACGGCGCCGGTGCCCCGAATTCATCATTACTGGATTGTCCCCGGACTTTCGTATTCAGGCACAGCTACGCCGCATACGCGAAAATACACTGTATGCGTCGCATCCTGCACCCATTCCCCTTTTTACTTTGTGCGCAGGAATTGCTTACAACGTTATTAACCGAATATGTCCTGAAACCGGCAGGATTGTGGCGCAAAGCGCAACTACTGCCGCCGACGAGATGGCTCCACGCACTGCCCTTGATTTCGTGCGGAGAGCGCCTTGCCGGGGGCAATTTTCCAGACCGCCTGCGGTGCGCTGAGTAAGCGATGGAAAAAGTTCGCGGCAATGCGCGCGAGCTCGAAAACGATCAACGAGGCCCTCAGCCTTCAGTCGATTGAGCGCTTCCGCTACGGGGAAGCGGTAGACGGCGAATTTGGCTACAAGAGCTGCTTTCTCGAGCGTCGCGCCGGGCTCTAGCTCAAGCGTCACGATCGCCTCTCGCAGTGCATCCACGACGCGCTCTGTCGCCCGGCCAGAAGGCGGATGAGGGTGTTGGACGGGGCGGCAGCTTCTCAGAGATCGGCCGCTTTTCAGAGAATAATGGGTGAGCGTCTTGTTTCTCCCGGCACCCAGAGCAGCGAATGCCGCCGCTCTATCTCTTCGTTTGAGCCGCGGCAAGTTCGTACAATTCGATCTTCCTGCTGCGTCCTTTTGCCTGCTGCAATCCGAGCGGCCGGAACTCGAAGCTTTCGCCACAGCGATCGGCTACTTCCCGGCTGACGATGATCGTCGTCCCGAATTTCTTGTTGATGCCCTCGAGCCTGGAGGCGACGTTTACCGTATCGCCCATCGCAGTGTATTGGAGCCTGTTCTCAGCGCCCACACTTCCCACGACCGCCGGCCCGGTGTGCAGGCCGAAGCGGGTGACGAATTCCGGTTGGCCGGCGGCGCGCTGGCTCGCATTGAACCGCTCGACCGACGCCGCCAGTTCGATGGCGCAGCGACATGCGTGAATGGCGTGGTCAGGAATATTTACCGGCGCGTTCCACATCGCATAGACCGAATCGCCCAGGAACTGGACAATCGTGCCGTTGTTGCGCTCGACGCCGGCATTCATAATCTCGAAATAGGCCGAAAGCAGTTCGACAACCTCTTCCGGACGGTGATGCTCGCAGATCGTCGTGAAATCGCGGATATCCGTGAAAAGGATCGTCACTTCCTCGCGAGCGGCCGCTCCGGCCGTACGAGGGCTGGAGGCGATGATCTTGCGCACCAGTTCGCGCGGAACATAAAGCGCGAAGGTTTCGATGGCATCCCTGGCAATCGACAACGCTCCCGCCAGCGAATTGATCTCCATGATCTTAGAGGGCGGCATCGACGCACTTTCGAAATCGAGATCGCTCAGCCTGGCAGCCTGATCGGTCAATGCTGACAGCGACCGGGTGATCAGGCGCGCAACGAGGACGGCGGCAAGAACTCCTGTCAGGACGAGCAGCCCCGAAATCAGCATGCCCTGGCGCAAGAGGCGCTCGCTTGCGGCCGTGAAATCGGCCAGCGGCGCGGCGACAATGAGCGTGTTGCCCTGCAGAAGCGGTGAAAAGCGCATAGTCGTAGCGCTGCCGATGTAGGGCTCGCCTTTGACTTCGAACTCCAGGAACCTGGCACCATCTCCAGCGGCAGCGCCCGAGGCGGCCAGTACCGCGTCGAGGACCGGGTCCCGTACCGCAGGCTTCGTCTGATTCCCGCTCTGGTCCAGCAGCGCGGTGACCAGATGATCCATGACCGCCGGATCGGAATGGATGGTCAGGTTTCCCGATCCGTCCAGGACAAAGGCGGCCCCTCGCGGCGAAACCTTCTCTTCGGCGAGAAATCGGGCAATTGTGGAAAGCAGGACGTCGGCGCCGACCACGATGCGTCCGTCGTTGCGATGCCCCTGCGCCAGCGTGAGCGCGAGAGCGCGCGTGGTCGCGGTCGCATAGGGACCGACGGCTATCGTGCCCGGAATGGTGGAAGCGATCTGATACCACGGACGTGCACGCGGATCGTAGTTGGCCTCAACGGGTTCGAGTTCGGACAGCACGTGGCCGGAGGAGCTGAGAAACTGCCACACCGAGACGCGATGTTCCGGATCCTTTTCGGAGATGATCCGTAGCGCGAAGGCTGCGGTCGGCGGAGCGCCGAGGGCGGTGCGCCAAGCCTCGTTCTGGCTGATGTTTACGGCATGGATGAACGCGCCGTCCGGATAGCCCGCGTAAATCCCGTCCAAATAGGGCGAACCTTCGAGCGCCTCGATGAGCACCGCTTTCTTCATGTCGATGTCGTCGGGAGGCGATCGATCCAATGATTCCGACACGGCCACCATGGTCACAATCGGCTCAGCGTTACCGAACACGATTCTGTAGCGGTCCATCGTGCGTTCGGTAAGAAGGCGCATCTGTGCAGCGGCCGATGCAACCGCTGCGTCCCGGCCGCGCTCGTAGGAGAGCCAGACCAGCGGCACTGCGACGCCGGCAAGCAATAGAATGATGAGCAGGCTCAGATAGATGTTTAGCGGGCCCGCCCATCGAGTGCGTGGCTTCCAAAGTGCCATTCGATTATCCGAGTCCACTTCCGCTGGCTGGAGCATGATTCCGAAAGTTGAAGTCGGACAAGATCATACTCAAAAAACAAGGGTTTGGCGCGGTGCAGCTTCGGCGATGTTAACCTAGAGTTTAGGATCAGCAAGGCAGATGGGTTTCCGGAGGGCGCCGAAACCCCAACGGAAGCTTCCTATGAACCTGACGAAGACCTGGAACTGCCTTGAACCCCATGAGCGGTTCAAGGAACTACTGGACGATGCCGCGCTGCAATTGCAGATGGAATGCGGACAGGACGGCGGCGACTGCACGCCGGGAGCCCTGATTTCGACGACCGAGGAATTTGCCTTGCTCCAGATGGCGGCACTGCCCACGGACAATCGGATCAGTCCAAGCTAGGTGTGTTGATATTCAGGTGATGCCGGCCTGCAAATGGCAGTCTTCTGCGCTTCCGGTACTCACGTACCCAAACGTACGCTGCGTGCCGGTTCTCGAAAACCGCCATTTTCGGCTCGGCCTGACCTGAATCTCAACACACCCTGAGCACGGTGCCGGCCGCGTCCATCGTCAGGAAAATTTGAAAGCGGAACCTGGCGTTCTGCGATATACTGCCGGATGTCGCGACTATCCCACCCCCCGCGGCGTCGCGACGCATTGGCGACTGCGGCCATCGCAGTCGCCTTTTGTGGGCCACCGGATATGCCGCCAGTTGTTTGAGCGTTCGCTTTTCTATTCGACCGTCACCGACTTCGCGAGATTGCGCGGCTGGTCGACATCGGTACCCATGAAAACCGCCGTGTGGTAGGCGAGCATTTGGATCGGCAGCGCGTAGATCAACGGCGTGATGAGTTCCGGCACGTCGGGCAGCACGATCGTTTCGAGCGTCTTTACGCTCGCCTTCGCCGCGCCCCGGCCGTCGGTAATCAGAATGATCCTGCCACCGCGCGCAGCGACTTCCTGCATGTTCGAGACTGTCTTTTCAAAGATCCGGTCATGCGGCGCAATGACAATCACCGGCATATTCTCGTCGATCAAAGCGATCGGCCCATGCTTGAGCTCGCCCGCCGCATAGCCTTCGGCGTGGATATAGGAGATTTCCTTGAGCTTTAGCGCGCCTTCCATGGCGAGCGGGTAATTGGTGTCGCGGCCAAGATAGAGCACATGGCGAACCTGCGCGAGCAAGTGTGCTACCTTTTCAATTTGGCTTTCGACCTTCAGCACCTGGCTCGCGAATTGGGGAGCCTCCGAAAGTTGGCGCACCAGCGCTCTCTCTTCCTCCCGCGTGATGGTTCCGCGGGCAGCCGCCGCGCGCAGGGCAAGCGACGCCAGCACCGCAAGCTGGCATGTGAAGGCCTTGGTGGACGCCACGCCGATTTCCGGCCCGGCCAGCGTTGGCAGTGTCACGTCGGATTCGCGCGCGATCGTCGATTCCCCGCACATTGACGATGGCGCCAATTGGAATGCCAGCCTTGCGGCAGTAACGGAGTGAAGCCAGCGTATCCGCCGTTTCGCCGGACTGAGAGATGAACAGCGCGGCGCTTTCCTTCGACAGCGGCATTTCGCGATAGCGAAACTCGGAGGCGATATCGATATCGACCGGCAACCGCGCAATACGCTCGAACCAGTATTTGCCGATGAGGCCAGCCAGATAGGCCGTGCCGCACGCCGAGACCGCGAGCCGGTCGAGCTTCGCGAAGTCGAAAGGCAAATCAAACGATTTTGCCGTGCCGGACGAGAAATCGAGATAGTGCGCCAGCGTATGGGAAATCACTTCCGGTTGCTCATGAATTTCCTTCTCCATGAAGTGCCGGTGGTTGCCCTTGTCGACCAGCAGGCTCATGCCGATCGACTGCTGCCGCTTGCGCTCGACTGGCTCGCCCGCCATGTCGAAGATCTGCACCTGATTGCGGCGGATGATCGCCCAGTCACCGTCTTCCAGATAGGCGATGGAGTTTGTGAACGGAGCGAGCGCGATTGCATCCGATCCGACAAACATTTCGCCTTCGCCGTAGCCGACGGCCAGCGGCGGACCGTTACGGGCGCCGACGATCAGGTCCTCGTCGCCTTGGAACATGATCGCAAGCGCGAAGGCCCCCTCCAGCCGCTTAAGGGCGGCGAAGGCTGCATCGGCGGGCTGCGCACCGCCTTTCAACTCGCGCGATACGAGATGCGCAACGACTTCGGTATCGGTCTGCGAAGAGAACTCGAAACCATCCCGGATCAACTCGTCACGCAGTTCCGCAAAATTCTCGATGATTCCGTTGTGAACGATCGCCACGCCATGGGAAAAATGCGGATGGGCATTGGTTTCGTTCGGCACGCCGTGGGTTGCCCACCGGGTATGGCCGATGCCGATCAGGCCGCCCAGTGGCTCGGACTTCAGCAGCCTTTCCAGATTGACGAGCTTGCCCTCGGCACGGCGGCGGGCAAGCGCGCCCGAATTCGACCGTCGCGATACCGGCGGAATCGTAGCCGCGATACTCAAGCCGCTTCAACGCGTCGACGATCAGCGGTGCTACCGGCGAATGGCCAACGATTCCAACAATTCCGCACATTTTCTTAAACCTCTGTTCAACCAGGAGTTCCTCTCGCGCCGTCTAGGGCGAGTTCCGCTCTGGCGGAAATCACTTATTGTTTCGCTCGGTTTCAGCGCCGGTTACGGGTCTTCAATCATGCCACAACGCGATTGCAAAGTACCGCAAAAGGTCATTTCTTAGCCATCGACGCCTGCCTTTGGCGTAGCTGTCTGGCGCGTTCGGGCAAGGTCTTCTGCCGTGCTCGCCCGAACGCCAGGGCATCGTCCGGCACGTCGTGGGTAATCACGCTGCCCGACGCCACGTAAGCGTCCTTGCCGATTCTGACCGGCGCCACGAGCGCGGAGTTCGAGCCGATGAAGGCGCCCGCCCCTATCTCAGTCACGAACTTGTTGTAGCCGTCATAGTTGCAGGTGATGGTCCCCGCGCCGATATTGGCCTTCGCGCCGACCACGGCATCGCCGATATAGGAAAGGTGATTGACCTTGGCCCCGGCCTCGATCCTCGACTTCTTCACTTCGACGAAATTGCCGACCTTTGCCTTTTCCATGAGGTGTACGCCGGGACGCAAGCGCGCAAACGGGCCCACCTCGCAGCCGCTGCCTATGACGACTTCCTCGAAATGGCAGAATGCATGAATCCTGGCATTTTCCGCGATTCTCACACCAGTCGAGAAAAAGACGTTCGGCTCGATGACGGTATCGGCGCCGACCACCGTATCGTATGAAAAATAGACGGTTTCAGGCGAAATCAGCGTGACACCGGCGAGCATGGCTTCGCGGCGCCTGCGCGCTTGCCAGATCGCCTCCGCTTCCGCGAGTTCGGCACGATTGTTGATGCCGAGCACGTCCTCATAGCTCACCTCGGTGGCAACGACCCGGAGCCCCCTGGCGCGCGCCAGCTCGACGATATCAGTCAGATAGAATTCACCCTTGGCGTTGCTGTTGCCGACAGCATCGATAAGTGCCAGCACCTCGGCGCCGGCGATCGCCATCAGCCCTCCGTTGCAGAAGTCGATCTCCTTCTCCGTCGTCGAACAGTCCTTCTCCTCGCGGATCGCAATCAGCCCGCCGCCTTCCTCGATCAGCCGGCCATAGCCCGTTGGATTCGACGGCCGGAAACCGAGAACTGCCACGGAAGCTCCATCCGCCAACTTTCCGCGCGCGGCCGACAGGGCGGCGGCTTGGATCAGCGGTGTGTCGCCAAACATCACAATTATGTCGTCATAGCCACGCTCTATCGCATCGCGGGCGGCGAGTACGGCATGCGCAGTCCCGAGCCGTTGATCCTGGACGAAACACTCCGTGCCTGGAGCGAACGACGTGACAGCCGCCTGAACCTCATCCGCGCCATGGCCAACCACAAGCGCGACATCGCTTACGCCAGCCTCCTTGGCCGCCCGGATGACGTGGGCGACCATCGGCAGGCCGGCGATCTTGTGCATCACCTTCGGCGCAGCACTTTTCATGCGCGTACCTTGGCCGGCGGCAAGGATGATCGACAGGCAGGTTCTTTCAGTCATGGGACATTTTCCAAGAGGTGAATGGCGAAATTAGTGAATGGTGAATTGTGAAATTAGTGAATGGAAGATAGCATAGAGGCATCACTCGCACGCCCTCTACCTTCTTTGACATGCTGATGCTTCTCGCGTTCACCATTCACTGATTTCACCATCACCCAGCCTGCCCAGGCTGGGAAATGTCTCGATCAGCCAGTAGGCAGTGGTCTGAACGCCGCCGGTAACGAAGAAAATGCCGGCGAGCACGAGCATGGCGCCAATGGCCTTCTCCATGCGTCCGAGATGGACGCGGAAATTCGACAGGAAATGCATGAAGGCTCCAGAAAATAGCGCTGCGATCAGGAAGGGAATGCCTAGCCCAAGGGAATAGGCAGCCAGGAGGAGCGCTCCCTCCCCCACGGTTTCGCGTCCCCCGGCAAGTGTCAGGATCGGCCCGAGCACGGGACCTATGCATGGAGTCCAGCCAAATGCAAATGCAAGACCCATCACATACGCCGCAACGATGCTGGCCGGTTTGCCCTGGCTCTTGAAGCGCGCCTCGCGAGAGAGCAGCGGGATGCGCACCACCCCAAGAAAATTCAACCCCATGAGGATAATGACGACGCCCGCCGCTATACCCAGCGGCTCCTGCCAGACGCGCAGCAACCGCCCGACCGTCGAGGCGCCGGCGCCGAGTGCGACAAACACGGTGGAAAAACCGAGCACAAAGGGGACCGAGGTGGCCACGAGCGCCCTTTTTGCGTGGAAATTTGCCGTATTCGCATCCGCGCGGAATTCCTCCACCGAAACACCCGCCATGTAGCAGAGATAGGGCGGCACCAACGGCAGTACGCAAGGGGAGAGAAAAGAGACCGCCCCCGCCGCGATCGCACTCAGAAAGCCAACATCGACAGCCATGCCTGGAATTCGCTTCACCGCAATTTTCGCGGCTTCATATAGACGCGTTGCACAAGCCGCTTCAATGACCATCGCGCAGCAAGTGTGGCGAATCCAAAATTGAACGCGGATGCCATGGAAATGACAGGAATTTCAAATCCACCATACGAGTGGTCGCTGGCGGGAGAGACGCCTTCAGCCGATGCCCGGCGGGAATTGCCTGATCGGCGGAACGAATACCGCCTCCCTCCGGACACCGATCGCGGAGCTACTCGTTACAATCGCGATGGGCGAAAGCTATCTGTATTTGGTGAACAAATTCCTACCGGATTGCTTTCCATTGCAGACTCGTTAATGAACCCGTTGAAGGAATCGTCAAGACTTTCCTGTAGATTTCAGTATTCGAGCGATGGTTTTTGCGTTTGTATATTACGTTGTGCAACGGTTCGTGATTTGCTAGCGCGGTCCACCCTATGAAGATGGGTTGCAAATGCCGGGCCAATTCGCGTTGAGGAGTGTTGGTGAGGGTTTTCGCGTTGCGGCATTTCTGCCTGGCAGTCGGCGCGGCTTTCTGGGGGGGAGCGGTACTGGCGCCGACGAATGCTCTGGGATTCGAACTGTTCGGAATTAAGATCTTCGGGCGCGACAAGGCCGACGAAGCCGAAGAGATGATTGGCGAGCCGCAGAACTATGCGGTCGATTTCGTTGTCACCGGGGCGGAGACAGGCGTCGAGAAGCGCTTGAAGGGTGCGTCCAGCCTCTGGAAGGACCGAAATAAGCCTGCCTCCGGCGCAGCCGGGCTACTCGCGAGGGCCCGCGGCGACTATCAGCGGTTGCTTGCAATGCTCTATGCGGAAGGCCGCTATGGCGGAACGATCAGCATTATGGTCGACGGCCGGGAGGCGGCGAATGTACCGCCGGACACGGAGCTTGCCGATCCGGCAGCGGTCAGTATTGCGGTCAATCCGGGTCCGGTCTTCCTTTTTGAGAAGGCAAGCATCATCAACCGGGCGCCCGAGGCTCAGCGCCGGCACGACAGGGTTCCCTCCCCCGAAAGTGAGGGGTTTGCACCGGGCCAAATCGCGCGATCCGGGGCGGTTCTCCAGGCCGAAAGGCGGGCCGTCGAAGCCTGGCGCGAACAAGGCCATGCAAAAGCCAGGGTTTCTGAGCGCAGTGTAACGGCTATCCACCCCCGCGACACTGTCGATGCTGTCATCAAGGTCGATCCCGGCCGCACAGCCTACTACGGCGGCGTCGCGGTCGAGGGAACGGAACGGATGGATCCTGCCTTTGTGGCTTGGATGACCGGTCTGAAGCCCGGTCAGGAATATGACCCCGACGATCTGGAACGCGCCAACACGCGGCTGTCCAAACTCGACGTGTTCCGCGCCCTGCGTATTCAAGAGGCCGACGCGATACGGGAGGACGGCCGCCTTCCGTTGACCGTTGTCGTTCAGGAACGAAAGCCGCGCCGTTTTGGCGTCGGCGGCGGCTATTCCACGCTGGATGGCCTGGGGCTCGATGCCTATTGGCTGCACCGCAACCTTTTCGGGAAAGCCGAGAAGCTGCGCCTCGATGCGAAAATCGCAGGCATCGGCAACAGCTTCGACCCGGGCGAACTTACCTATTTGTTCGGCGCTACCTTCATCAAGCCCGGCGTCTACACTCCGGATACGGACTTTGTCGCCTCGGTCTTCGGCGGTCGCGAAGTGCTCGATCCCTACACGCGAACGGGGGTAACGGGCCAGCTTGGCTTCACCCAGATCGTCACGGATGAGCTCTCCGGGCGGCTGTTCCTTAACGGCGAGTATGCCAAATTCGAGGACGACACCTTTGGCACGCGCTATTTCACCACCGTCGGCGCCGTGGGTGCCGCAACCTTCGATAACCGCGATAACAAGGCCGACGCGACCGAAGGCTATTACCTCGAAGGGATCGCGGAACCCTTCTACGAATTCAACTACGGCAATACCGCCGCACGCTTGACGGCCGAAGGACGGACCTATTACGGGTTTGGCGAGGAAGGCCGCGTTGTCCTGGCCGGCCGCATCAAGCTCGGAACCTTGTTCGGTTCGCCAATTTCGGAGACCGCGCCCGACAAGCTTTTCTTCACTGGCGGAGGCGGTTCGGTTCGCGGATACCCCTATCGCGGCATCGGCATTCTGACGCCGGCTGACCAAGTCATTGGCGGACTCTCCCTGATCGAAGGGTCAGGCGAAGTCCGCGCGCGGGTGACCGACAGCATCGGGGTCGTGGGTTTTGTCGATGCCGGCTATGTGGGGGGCGAGTCGTTACCGGATTTCGTGGAAGACATCCGCGTAGGCGTGGGTGGCGGGCTGCGTTACTATACGGGGCTCGGCCCGATCAGGCTCGACGTGGCCGTACCGCTCGACCCTCTGCCCGACGACCCGAGCGTTGCCTTCTATGTTGGAATAGGACAGGCGTTTTGACCCGGATCGTGCTGGCCGTCATCCTCTTCGTGCTCTCGCTGCCCGCCATGGCGCAGGACACGGCGGAAGAAGAGCGTTCTTTTTTCGTCCGCTTCGTCGAGGAACAGCTCTCCACGCCAAACCGCCGGATCGGTATTTCTGGCATTCAAGGCGTGCTGTCGTCCGACGCAACGATTGGCCAGATCACGATTGCCGATCGCGACGGAGATCTGGCTGCGTATCACCAATGCCCGCATCGTATGGACACGCTCGGCGTTGCTGCTTGGGCGCCTGGACATGGATACCCTGGCCGCGGACACAATCGAAATTCTGAGGAAACCTTTGCCGGAGGAAGGTTTGCCGCGGCCTGAGTCGAGCGGTTTTCGGATTCCCGAACTGCCTCTCTCTATCACACTCGATAACCTGCAGGTTCCCCGCGTCACCTTCGGAGCGGGCGTGTTTGGCCTCGCTTCTGAAATCGGCGTTGCCGGGCGCCTTCGGCTGGCCAATGGCTCGCTCGACACCGCGGTCAACATTACCAGGCTCGACGGTCCCGGCGGCCAGCTCGCGCTGACGGCTGCTTACGCGAACGCGACAGAGGTCCTCGACCTGGATCTCTCCCTGTCCGAGCCCGAGAACGGAATCATCGCCAACCTGCTCGGGATCGAAGGCAGGCCGCCAATGGCGCTCGCCCTCAAGGGGTCGGGACCGCTTTCGAACGTCGATCTTGGTCTGACGCTGGACGCGGCGGCAGAACGCGTCCTCACAGGCACGACCAGCGTGCGGCGGGAGGCCGACGGCTTCGCCTTCCAGAGCAATCTTCACGGCCCGATTGCAAGCATCGTGCCGGCGAAATTTCGTGCTTTCTTCGGCGCCGAAACGACGCTGACAGCGAGCGGCCTTTTCAAACAGGCTGGTGGGCTCCGGCTGGACAGCCTCGAACTCAACAGCGCAGCGCTCGCAATGTCGGCAGCCCTCGAGACAGCGGCGGATGGCTTCCTGCAGCGCCTCAAACTCAATGCGACCATCGAGGATCGGTCTGCCGGCAAGGTTGTGCTGCCGGTACCCGGCGGCGAAACCACCGTCGCCCGCGCAGCACTTGCGCTTTCCTTTGGCGAGAGCGCTGCCGAGGACTGGACCGGTACGATCGACGTGAGTGAGCTCGCTACCGGAACTTTCGGCGCAGACAAGGTAACCGTGGCGCTCCAGGGGCTGGCACAGAATCTCGCGCAGCCGGCAAGCCGCCATATTACTTTCAACGCAGACGGCACGGTCTTTGGCATCGTTGCCGAGCGAACAGACGTTCAGGAGGCGCTCGGCGATCAAATTGTGCTCGACGTCGAAGGCGCGTGGGACGCGGGCCAGCCGGTGAAGCTTGCCAAGGCGCTGCTGACGGCCAACGGGCTTAGCGTATCGCTGGCCGGGGATATCGCGAACTACATGTTCCAAGGCGATATCAATGTCGATGCCGGGAGCATCGCGCCCTTCTCCGGACTTGCCGGCCGGCAGCTCGCCGGCGGGCTCGCACTGGACGCGAAAGGCAGCGTGACGCCCATCAGCGGTGGTTTCGACCTGACACTCGACGGAACCGCGGTAGGGTTGCAGGTCGACAATCCGGCCGCCGACAACATGCTTGAAGGTGAAACCCGCATCACCGGCCGCGTCGCGCGCGGTGAGACCGGTTTGGTGGCCGACAGGCTGCGCATTTCGAACACGCAGGTCGAGGCGACCGCGGACGGAACTTTTGCAACTGGTGCGGCCGATTTCGACTTCGATCTGGCGCTGACCGACCTCGCCCTTCTGTCGGAACGCGCCTCCGGCCGGCTGGTTGCAAAGGGCCACGCCGCAGGCACCGGCGGCCTGATAAACCTGATGATCGGCGCGAATGTCGCGGAAGGAACGTTGGTCGGAAAGGACCTCCGCGACGCGATGATCGCCTTTGACGGGGCGTTGCAACAAAATGATCTCAACGGCCAGTTGACCGGAAGCGCATTGCTCGACCGGATCGGGGTGAGCCTGGCCTCGGCGATCACCGTAACCGAAAACGAACGCAAGCTTGACGACCTCGATTTTACGGCGGGCGCCACGCGCATTACCGGAAATGTCACTCAGAATCACGAGGGCCTGCTGGACGGCAGCCTGTCTTTGAAATCCACGGACATATCGACCGCCGCCGCGCTGCTTCTCGTCAACGCCAGCGGCGCCGCAAACGCCGACATCGCGCTCGGCATTGAGAACAAGGCACAGCGAGCCGACGTGACCGCTACCGTTTCCGGGGTCGAGCTGGACACGATCCGGCTCGGCAAGGCGGATATTAAGGCTACGGTCGTCGACTTGTTCGAGGTTCCGATTGTCAACGGTACCGTTCAAGCCAGCGAGCTTTCGGTGGGTGGCATCGATATGGCGATGCTCAAGGCAACGGCAGTACGCGATGCGGACACCACCGGTTTCGTGGCAGACGCCACGCTGAAGAACGGCACCGCGGCGGCTGTAACGGGAGCGCTGAGTCCGGTCGACGGGGGCTACCTGCTCGGCCTTTCCGATCTGCATCTGGTTCAAGGGGCACTCGCCGCCCGACTGGTCGAGCCATCCCGCATCCTTGTTCGCGGGCAGAATGTCACGGTCGAGAACCTCGCGCTCGACGTCGGCGGCGGAAGAGTTCTCGGTCAGCGGAAAGATCGAGGATACGCTCAACCTCGACGTTACCGTCAAAGCGCTTCCGCTGGCGATCGCGAACACGGTGAAGCCGGACCTGCAGCTCGGCGGCACGATCGACGGCACAGCCAGGATCGGCGGCACGCGCAAGCTGCCCGATATCCGCTTTGACCTTCAGGGCCACCAGCTTGCCGCCGCGTCGTTAAGCAAGGCGGGTCTGAAGTCGATCACGGTAGCCGCCAAGGGTACATCGACCCGGAGCCGGCTCAATCTCGACGCGACTGTTACCAGCCCGGAAGGTTTACGTGCGAAAGTGGCTGGCGGCGTACCCCTCGACGATGGGCAGCTTGCGCTCGATGTAGCGCTCAACGCCTTACCTCTGGCGGTTCTCGACGCCGCCGCGCCCGGACAGAACCTCGGAGGCGATCTCTCCGGAACGGCAAGGGTGACCGGCAGGTTGGCCGATCCGGCAGCGTCCTTCGAACTCCGAGCCACCGGAGTTCGGGCAGCGCCGGCCGACAGGGCCGGCGTATCTCCGCTGGATGTCACCGCGGCCGGCAACTATCGCGGCAGGGTGTTGAACCTTTCGTCGGTAGCGGTCCGAGGCGCCCAAGGACTTACGGTTTCCGGTAGTGGCCGCCTGCCGCTCACCGGCAGCGGCATCGGCGTCACCATCAACGGCAGCGCTCCGCTCGGCCTTGCGAACCGCTTTCTCGCCGAGCGCGGCGCGCAGATTTCGGGCACGCTGAGGCTTGATGCCAATATTTCCGGCAGCATTCGCCATCCGGTCGTCCGTGGCACATTCTCCACAGCGGGCGCCGGCTTCGTCGATCCGCGGAGCAATGTGCAGCTGCGCGACATCGCCGTGACCGCAAACATCGACGGCGAAACGGTGTCGATCCGCAATGCTTCGGCCGCCCTTGCGTCGGGCGGCGGGATTGGAGCGACAGGCACGATCTCCACCAACGCCGCGGCAGGCTTTCCGTCCAACATCAGGATCACGCTGAATCAGGCGCGCTATGCCGATGGCACCATGGTCGTTGCAACATTGAACGGCACTCTGGTCCTGGCCGGCCCACTCACCCGCGACCCGCTGCTGTCCGGCACGATTGACGTCGACCGGGCGGAAATAACGGTGCCTGACCATCTTGGCGGCGGCGCCACCGCCATCGACGTCAAACACATTGCGCCGTCCAGGGCCGTGTTGGCCACCTTGCAGCGCGCACGGGCCAGCGATGGGACGCCGACCCCGACAGCACGGCCGAGCGTCGTGCGTCTTAACGTCACCGTCAACGCGCCTCGAAGATTATTCGTGCGCGGGCGAGGACTTGACTCAGAGTTGGGCGGTTCGGTCCGCCTGACCGGGCCCGTTACCGACATCCAGCCGGTCGGCGGCTTCCAAATGGTTCGAGGGCGGCTCTCGATCCTCGGTCAGCGCATCACTTTCGATGAAGGCACGGTAACGCTGGTCGGCGACCTCGACCCGTTCCTGAACTTCGTGGCCCGGTCGGCCGGCAGGGACATCACGGTGTTTATCACCGTCAGCGGGCGGGTTTCAGACCTGAAGATCGTGTTTTCCTCTCAACCCGAACTGCCGGAGGACGAAGTGCTCGCCCGCCTGATTTTCAATCGGGGCATCAACGAACTGTCGCCGTTCCAGATTGCGCAGCTGGCGGCCGCGGCAGTGGAACTGGCAGGCGGCTCCAACACTTCGCTGGTCGGCGGCCTGCGCGCAGCGACCGGTCTCGACGATATCGATATCGTGACAGACACCGAGGGCAATGCAGCCGTGCAGGCAGGCCGCTATATCAGCGACAATGTCTACCTCGGCGTCGAGGCTGGCGCGAAAGGCACGACGAAGGGCACCATCAACCTCGACATTACCGAAAACCTGAAAGCCCGCGGCGGGCTGGGCACGGACGGAGATACAAGCCTCGGCATATTCTACGAAAGGGACTACTGAGGCGTGTGCTTGTTGCAGCCGCTGATCACTGAGGGTGGCCTCTTCGTACCAATGATCGCAGGAACGAGGAGATTGGGGCAAGCGGCGCGATCAAGTGCCGACGGCATCACGCAGTGCCGGGTACTCCGAACTTGGCATCGGCGCGCTTTTCGAACGCATGCGTGAACATGCGGAACGCCCGGTCGAACATTGCCCCCATCATGACACCGAGGATACGGCTCTTGAACTCGTAGTCGATGAAGAAATGGATATCGGTCCCGCCATCTTCGGCGGCGTCGAACCGCCAAGTGTTGCTGAGATAGCGGAACGGGCCGTCGAGATACTTCACGTCGATTGCGTTCTCATCCGGCTTCAGGTGGACCTGACTGGTGAAGGTCTCGCGGATTGCCTTGTAGCCCACCGTCATGTCGGCGACGAGCACGGTGCGGCCGTCGCGCTCCTTACGAGACTTGACCGTCAATGCCTCGCAAAGCGGCAGGAATTCAGGATAGCGCGCGATATCGGCCACGAGCGCGAACATCTCGTGAGGCGGGTGGCGGACATGCTTGATGGTCTCGAATTGCGGCATGAACCCGGCGCTTTACGCTGATTTGCTCAACTGCGCTTCGCGCGCCGCACGCAATCTGGCGAAGTCCTCACCGGCGTGGTGCGATGAACGCGTAAGCGGGCTCGACGCCATCAGGAGGAAGCCCTTCGTCTTGCCGATCGTCTCGTAGGATTTGAATTCCTCCGGTGTCACGAACCGCCTTACGGGATGGTGCTTCTTCGTCGGTTGCAGATACTGGCCGAGCGTCATGAAGTCCACGTTGGCCGTGCGGAGATCGTCCATGAGCTGAAGCACTTCATTCCTCTCCTCGCCGAGGCCGACCATGATGCCGGACTTGGTGAAAATGGAGGGGTCGATCTCCTTCACGCGCTGCAGGAGGCGGATCGAGTGGAAATAGCGCGCACCGGGCCGCACGGTCAGATAGTTCGACGGAACCGTCTCCAGATTGTGATTGAAGACGTCCGGCTTGGCCGCAACGACGATTTCCAATGCACCATCCTTGCGAAGGAAATCCGGTGTCAGGATCTCGATCGTTGTGTCGGGAGTGGCACGCCGGATCGCGCCAATGACATCGGCGAAATGCCTTGCGCCTCCATCGGGAAGATCGTCGCGGTCGACGGACGTGACGACCACATGGGTGAGCCCCATCTGCCGGACCGCCCTGGCGACACTTTCCGGCTCACACGAGTTCGAGGGCTTTCGGAATACCGGTGGCGACGTTGCAGAAGGCGCAAGCGCGCGTGCAAATCTCGCCCATGATCATAAAAGTCGCGTGCTTCTTTTCCCAGCACTCGCCGATGTTCGGGCAGCCGGCCTCCTCGCAAACCGTCACAAGTTTGTTCGATCTCACGATCTCGCGAGTTTCGGCGTAGCCTTTGGAGACCGGAGCCTTGACACGAATCCAGTCGGGCTTGCGCAGAACCTCCTGATCGGGCCGATGAGCTTTTTCCGGATGGCGGATGCGCTGCCTGTCCGTAACCGTGTCGAGAAGCGTCACCATTGGCTCAGTTCACTCCGCTTGCCTTGGCGCGTCCGAAAATCCAGAGGATGACGACTGCGCCGACGACGGCAACAATCAGATTTCCGAGGAAGCCCTGGTAGTTCACATTCAAGAGGCTTGCCAGCGTACCGCCGACGAAAGAGCCGGCAATACCGACCAGGATGTTGGTGAGGAGGCCATGATCCCGGTTCATGGCCTTTTCGGCGACGTAGCCGGCGAGAAGGCCGATAAGCAGCATGCCGAAAAAGCCAACGCCCGGCATGCCCATGATCCCCAGGCTCTGATCCATGTCGTGTCTCCTCGCCTGCCTGCGTTGACCCGCATATAAGTCAGAAACCGCCGGTGATACAGCCCGCGGTCGATAGGCTGTCATGCGTTGAGCACACGGCCATAGGCGTCGAGCACACTTTCCTTCATCATTTCCGATAGTGTCGGATGCGGGAAGATCGTGTGCATCAGCTCTTCCTCGGTCGTTTCCAAGTTCATCGCGACGACGAAGCCCTGAATGAGTTCGGTGACTTCAGCGCCGACCATGTGGGCCCCAAGCAACTGGCCTGTCTTCTTGTCGAAGATCGTCTTCACCAAGCCCTGGTCTTCGCCAAGCGCTATGGCCTTGCCATTGGCGCCGAACTGAAAACGGCCGACACGGATGTCCTTGCCCTCTTCCTTCGCCTTGGCCTCAGTGAGTCCGACGGACGCCACCTGCGGATTGCAGTACGTGCAGCCGGGGATCATGTTCTTGTCCATGGGGTGGACATTCGGCAGGCCGGCGATCTTTTCAACGCAGATGACGCCTTCATGCTCGGCCTTGTGGGCGAGCATGGGCGGGCCGGCTACGTCGCCGATCGCATAAATGCCGGGGAGGTTGGTCCGGCCGTAGCCGTCGATGACGACGGTGCCCCGTTCGGTCTTCACGCCGAGCGCCTCCAGCCCGAGATTCTCGATATTGCCCTGTACGCCGACCGCCGAGATCAAGCGTTCGGCGGTGATCTTCTCCACCTTGCCGTCCTTCATCTCGACATGAGCGGTGACGGAATTGGCTCCCTTCTCGACCTTGGTGACCTTGGCGTCGAGAATGATCTTCATGCCCTGCTTTTCGAACTGCTTCTTGGCGAAGGTGGAGATTTCGGCATCCTCCACCGGCATGACCTGCGGCAAAAGTTCAACCACTGTCACCTCGGCGCCCATTGCGCGGTAGAAAGAAGCGAACTCGATACCGATCGCACCAGAGCCCATCACGACCAGCGATTTCGGCATATCAGGCGGCACCATCGCCTCGAAATAGGTCCAGATCAGCTTGCCGTCCGGCTCGATGCCGGGCAGCGCGCGCGGCCGAGCGCCCGTGGCGAGGATGATGTGCTTTGCGGTGTAGGTTCCCTCGCCCTTGGTTCCCTTGGGTGCCGGATGTTGCGGCTCCATGGGTTTCTTAGATGATTTCGCGACCACGATTTCGTTCGGCTTAGTCAGTCGGGCTTCGCCCCAGATCACATCGACCTTGTTCTTCTTCATGAGGAAGCCGACGCCGCCATTGAGGCGAGCCGACACTCCACGGGAGCGTTCTACTACGGCCTTCACATCCGCCGTGACAGTTCCTTCGATCTTCAGGCCGTAGCTCTTGGCGTGCTCGGCAAAGTGCTTGATCTCGGCGGAGCGCAGCAGCGCCTTCGTCGGTATGCAGCCCCAATTCAGGCAGATCCCGCCCAGATGTTCGCGCTCGACGATCGCCGTCTTGAAGCCAAGCTGGGCCGAACGAACTGCGGTGACATAACCGCCCGGACCCGAACCGATGATAATGACGTCGTAATTTTCTGCCACGGCAATCTCCTTGAATCAAAGCTCCAGCATCACGCGGACGATGGGCGCCAGCGCCTCGCCGATCGCCCGCGTGTTGGTGGCGTCGAGATGAACCCCGTCGAGCGGCGTCGTTGCGGCGACGGTTCCCGCATCGAAGAATCCGCATCCCACCTCATCGGCAAGCGCGGCGTATAAACCAGCCAGCTTTCGCGACTCCGCCATACCGCCATCGAACATGGCGTCAAATTCCCTGTTGTCGGTCGCGCCAATCGGCGGCGGCGAAACGATCAACACTTGCGGGGAGCTAGCCTCCAGTGGATAGGCGATGCCGCGCACAATCTCGACAAGGCGCTCCATTCCCTGTTTTGCACCGATCGCCCGGCCGCAAATGAAGGGCTTCATGTCGTTGGAGCCAAGCATGATGATGACAAGATCGAGCGGCGAATGCGTCGCCAGCAGCGTCGGGAGAGTGCGCGCGCCGTTCCGCTCGGCATCGGCCAGATGATCGTCGAAGGCTGTGGTACGGCCATTAAGTCCCTCGGCAATGACCTGCACGTCGCTCAGCTCGCTCTGCACCACACTCGGCCATCGGTCGTTCAGCGCATGTCGGTCCGACCCCTCGGCGTTGTAGCCCCAGGTCAGCAAATCCCCATAGCAGAGCACGGTTTTCATCGGCGAAACCTTCGGCCTCCCAAGTGGGAGGCAGCAGCGCTATACCAGCATCCCCATCGGGTTTTCGATATGGCGCTTGAACACTGCCAGGAGTTGTGCCCCCAGCGCTCCGTCAACTGCCCGATGATCGGTGGAAAGCGTGACCGACATCATGGTCGCGATTCTGATCTCGCCGTTCTTGACCACCGCGCGTTCTTCGCCTGCGCCGACCGCAAGAATCGTCGCGTGCGGCGGGTTGATAACCGCCGAAAAATCCTTGATGCCGAACATCCCCAGGTTGGACACCGCTGTCGTGCCGCCTTGGTATTCTTCGGGTTTCAGCTTGCGGCCCTTCGCACGTGACGCGAGGTCCTTCATCTCGTTGGAGATGACTGACAAGGTCTTTTCATCGGCCTTGCGCACGATCGGCGTAATGAGGCCGCCGGGGATCGATACGGCGACGCCAACGTCGACTTGGCTGTGCTTGACCATGTTGCTGTCGGTCCAGGTAACATTCGCCTCCGGCACTTCGCGCAGCGCCAGGGCCAGCGCCTTGATGACCATGTCGTTGACCGAGAGCTTGTAGGCCGGAACATCCCCCTTATCGGTCTTGCGCGTCGGCGCTGAGCTATTGAGCTGCGTCCTCAGCGCCAGCAGGGCATCCAGTTCGCAATCCAGCGTCAGGTAGAAATGTGGGATGGTGGACTTCGCCTCGACCAGCCGGCGGGCGATCGTCTTGCGCATATTGTCGTGCGGCACCAGTTCGTAAGAGCCCTCGGCAAAGAGCTTCAGCACCTGATCGTCGGCCATCGGCTTCGGCGCGGAAGCGGCAGGCGCGCCGGCGGCCGGAGCTTCCTTCGCTGCCGTGGCCGGCCTGGCGCCGCCGGCAATTGCCGTCTCGACATCCGCCTTGACAACACGGCCATGCGGACCGGTACCGGCTACAGCCGAGACGTCAATTCCAGCGTCCCTGGCGATACGGCGCGCCAGCGGCGAAGCAAATGTGCGGCCGTCTCCTTGCGATTGGCTGATCTCTCCCCTTGTGGGGGAGATGCCCGGCTGCGCAGAGGGGGGCAACGTGGAGGTTTGCCCTTGCGCAGATCTGCCGTTGCCTTTCTGCGGAGACGTTGGAGGGACGGCGCCCCCCTCTGTCTGCTTCGCAGACATCTCCCCCGCATGGGGGGAGATTGGCGCCTCTTTCGGAGTCGCCTCAGCCTTCGCTGCCGCACTTGCATCCTCGCCTTCGGCCGCAAGTATGGCGATCAGCGCGTTGACTTTCACGCCCTCGGTGCCCGCGGGGACGACGATCCTGGCAACGGTGCCTTCATCGACAGCCTCTACTTCCATCGTCGCCTTGTCGGTCTCGATCTCTGCGATCACGTCTCCAGGCGCGACATGGTCGCCTTCCTTGACCAGCCATTTGGCCAGATTGCCTTCTTCCATCGTGGGCGACAGGGCAGGCATGGTGATGTTAATGGGCATCTGTCACTCCTGGATGAATTTGAAAAGACCGCGCATAACGGTTAGTTTCGCAACCACGAAGACCGGTGGGAACACCGAAGTTGAAACGCTTGGGATGATGATGGCAGCCGGGACCAACAAAGACGGCATTGCCTCAGCTTCCTATCTGTAGGTGACTGCCTTCACCGCCTCGACGACTTCCGCGACATTCGGCAGCGCAAGCTTTTCGAGGTTCGCCGCATAAGGCATCGGCACGTCCTTGCCTGCAATCGTGATCACCGGAGCATCGAGGTAGTCGAAAGCTCGTTGCATGACCTGGCTGGCGATGTGGTCACCGACGGAAGATTGCGGAAAGCCTTCCTCTATGGTGACGAGCCTGTTGGTCTTCCTGACTGACTCGATCACCGTGTCGAGGTCCATCGGACGAATGGTGCGAAGATCGATGATCTCGGCGTCGATGCCCATCCCACGTAGCTCCGCCTCGGCCTTGATGGCGTAAGTCATGCCGATGCCGAAGGAGACGATCGTGACGTCCTTGCCGGGCTTGTGGATCCGCGCCTTCCCGATCGGCAGCACGAAGTCATCGAGCTTTGGTACGTCGAAGGACTGCCCGTAAAGGATTTCGTTCTCGAGAAAAATGATGGGATTGGGATCCCGGATCGCTGCCTTGAGAAGCCCTTTGGCGTCGGCGGCAGAATAGGGCATCACCACCTTAAGGCCGGGAATGGCTGCGTACCAGGCGGCATAGTCCTGGCTGTGCTGGGCTGCAACGCGCGCGGCCGCCCCGTTGGGACCGCGGAAGACGATCGGAGCCCCCATCTGGCCGCCCGACATATAAAGCGTCTTGGCCGCGGAATTGATGATCTGGTCGATTGCCTGCATGGCGAAATTGAACGTCATGAATTCGACGATCGGCCTCAGTCCGGCCATCGCTGCGCCGACACCCACACCTGCGAAACCATGCTCGGTGATCGGCGTGTCGACGACGCGCTTCGGCCCGAATTCCTGCAGCAAGCCTTGGGTGATCTTGTACGCGCCCTGGTATTCGGCGACCTCTTCGCCCATGACGAAGACATCAGGGTCGCGACGCATCTCCTCGGCCATCGCATCGCGCAGAGCTTCGCGCACAGTGGTCGAGACCATTTCCGTGCCAGCCGGAATGTCGGGGTCCGCAGCAACCTCCGCCTTAGGGGCGGCAGCAACCGGAGCGGGTTTTTCCTCGGCAGGCGCCTTCGGCGCTTCGGCCGGAGCTTCGGCTTTCACGGGCGCTGCCTTGCCGATGTCGCCGGCGCTTTCACCATCGCCGAGCAGAACCGCAATCGGGGTGTTGACCTTGACGCCCTCGGTGCCGGCGGCAATCAGGATCTTACCGAGCGTGCCTTCATCGACGGCTTCGACTTCCATCGTCGCCTTGTCGGTTTCGATTTCGGCGATGACGTCACCGGCGACAATCTTGTCGCCCTCGTTCTTCAGCCATTTTGCGAGATTGCCTTCTTCCATTGTCGGGGAAAGGGCGGGCATGAGGATTTCGATCGGCATGTTCGCGCCCTCCCACTAATGTACGATGTCTGTCCAGAGCTCGGCGGCATCCGGCTCCGGATCGGTCTGCGCGAATTCAGCGGCGTCGGCTACGACGTCGCGCACCTCTTTGTCGATCACCTTCAGCTCGTCTTCACTCGCCCACTTTCGGTCCAGTACGCGCGCCTTCACCTGCTCGATGGGGTCATGCTCGGAGCGCATCTTCTGGACTTCTTCCTTGGAGCGGTACTTGGCGGGATCCGACATCGAATGACCGCGATAGCGGTAGGTCTGCATTTCGAGGATGATCGGGCCGTTGCCCGAGCGGCACCAGTCCGTCGCAACGTCGGCGGCTGATTTCACCGCGCGAACGTCCATGCCGTCGACCTGCATGCCGGGAATGCGGAACGAGACGCCGCGCTGCGAAAAATCGGTCTCGGCCGAGGAGCGCGAAACGGAGGTGCCCATCGCATAGCGGTTGTTCTCGATGACGTAGATCACCGGCAGCTTCCAGAGAGCGGCCATGTTGAAGCTCTCATAGACCTGGCCCTGATTGGCCGCGCCGTCGCCGAAATAGGTCAGCGAGACATTTTTGTTTTCACGATAGCGGTTGGCGAACGCGAGACCGGTGCCAAGCGAGACCTGGGCACCGACGATGCCGTGACCGCCGTAAAAGTGCTTCTCCTTTGAAAACATATGCATGGAGCCGCCCTTGCCCTTGGAATAGCCTCCGCGGCGTCCAGTGAGTTCGGCCATCACGCCGCGCGGCGACATCTCCATCGCGAGCATGTGACCGTGATCCCGGTATGCGGTGATCATCTGATCGCCCTCGATCAGCGCCATCTTCATGCCGGTAACGACGGCTTCCTGGCCGATGTAGAGATGGCAGAAGCCGCCGATGAAGCCCATGCCGTAGAGCTGGCCGGCTTTCTCTTCGAAGCGCCGGATCAGCAGCATGTCGCGATAGGCCGCAAGTTCCTGTTCCTTGGTGAATTCAGCCGGTTTCGGCGTTGGGAGGCCGTTTGGACCCCTGGGCTCCGCTTTCAATTTCGCGGGCGCCCTCTTCGCGGCAGTCGCCATTGGTCACTCCCTGTTGACTGTCTCTTGTCGGACATTAAGGAGGCCAGCGGCGACGCCACCTCCTCTCGGCTGAGGAAAAAGCTAGCACGCAAAGCGGCGTGGGGCCATGCGGAAAAACGCATGCCTGATATGCATGTAAGCTATTCTAATTACAACAAATATCGCTAATTAACCGGCTTTCTGTTAATTCTGGTTTTCGTCGTCAAGCATGATCGTGATCTCGTCGGGGTGCGAAAGATTGAGAGCCTTCCGCGCTTGTTCGTCAAGCATGTCCTTCTCGATGGTTCCGTCATGCAGCAGCTGCACGCGGCGCTCAAGCTCGATCCGCTCGGCCTTCACCTCGTCAAGCTGAGCCTGCAACTCGGCTGTGCGGGCCTGGAAGCGGTATTTGGAATATATGCCGAACTCGCCATGATAGGCATGGAACCCGAAATACGCCAGAAAGACGGCCGAAATTGCGGGCACGATCAGCCGTCCGGCATTTCCGTTCTTGTGCTGGCGTGTCCACATGGCGCGATCCCCGATGCGCCTTTGTCGCGCAATTGTGCTTAATGGACGGTTACGCCATCAAGCTGCGCGACCATCGCCAATGCGGTTTTTATATCCTCCATACGAGTGACAACGTTGATCATGTCATCCCTTCAGGATCGACTTGCCGGCATAGCGCGCCTGCTTGCCAAGTTCCTCCTCTATGCGGATCAGCTGGTTGTATTTGGCAAGCCGGTCGGAACGCGCGAGCGAGCCTGTCTTGATCTGCCCGCAATTGGTGGCGACGGCGAGATCGGCGATCGTGGAGTCTTCGGTTTCGCCTGAGCGATGGGACATGACGGCGGTGTAGCCGGCCTTGTGGGCAGTTTCCACGGCATCAAGCGTTTCAGTCAGCGAGCCGATCTGGTTGACCTTCACAAGAATGGAATTGGCGACGCCCATGCGGATGCCGTCGCGCAGTCGGGCGGAATTGGTGACGAATAGGTCGTCGCCGACCAATTGTACCTTGTTGCCGATCAGCTCGGTCAGCGTCTTCCAGCCATCCCAGTCGTCTTCGGCCATGCCGTCCTCGATCGAAACGATCGGGTAGTCGCCGGCTAGTTTGGCGAGATATTTGGCCTGCGTCCTGGGATCGCGGGTTTTCCTCTCGCCTTCATAGACATAGCTGCCGTCCTTGAAAAATTCCGTGGCGGCGCAATCGAGGGCAATTGCAACCTCCTCGCCCGGCTTGTAGCCGGCTTTCTCGATCAATTCCATGATGAAATCGAGCGCGGCCTGAGCACTCTTCAGGTTCGGCGCGAAGCCACCCTCGTCGCCGACATTGGTATTGTGGCCGGCCTCCTTCAATCCTTTCTTGAGCGTGTGGAATATCTCTGAGCCCCAGCGCACAGCGTCGCGCAGCGTCGGCGCGCCGACCGGCACGATCATGAACTCCTGGAAATCGATCGGATTGTCGGCATGCACGCCGCCATTGATGATGTTCATCATCGGTACAGGCAGCACGCGGGCGTTTGGTCCCCCGACATATCGGTAGAGCGGCAGGTTGGAGGCTTCCGAGGCGGCCTTGGCCACAGCAAGCGAGACGCCAAGAATGGCGTTGGCGCCAAGCCGGCTCTTGTTCGGTGTACCATCGAGCTCGATCATGGTCTGATCGATATGGATCTGGCTTTCGGCTTCCATGCCGCCGATCGCTTCGAAAATCTCGCCGTTCACGGCCTCGACCGCCTGCGTTACGCCCTTGCCGAGATAGCGGGGGCCGCCGTCACGCAGCTCCACTGCCTCGTGCGCACCCGTCGACGCGCCGGAAGGAACGGCAGCGCGGCCCATCGAGCCATCCTCCAGCACCACGTCCACTTCAACAGTCGGATTGCCGCGGCTGTCCAGAATTTCGCGGCCAACGATGTCAACGATTGCAGTCATGATGGATTTTCCCTGGGCAAGAGGAGAGGCGATAGTGGCCGCAACCAAATACCCCAGATCGCTAAAAAGGCAACGGCCTCGCATCGCAAAGAAAGGAGCGTTGGACGAAGATCAATTCACGGAATCCGCAAGCGTCGACATCATTTGTCATCAGCCTGTCTACCGACGCGAGCGCCGTTTTCGGCTATATGATTCGCAGTGCGCGGGGCGAAACATGAGGGAGTTTCGCTTGTCTCAATTGGGCGGAATCGTCAGCCTGTTCTTCATAGCTGCGGCGTTTATGACATCGTGCAATCATTCTCAGTCCGACCACTCGCGACGCGTCCTTTCGGTGCTTGCTGTAGCCGAATGACGGGTTCCAGGTGACCCCGCCTGCCGCTCAGCTCTTTGCAACCCGGTCAAGGTTCATCAGCTTTTCGAGCAGGGCAGGCATGTCCTTCAGAGGCACCATGTTAGGCCCGTCGGAGGATGTCGAATTGTCGGGGTCCTGATGTGTTTCGATGAAGATACCCGCCACCCCGACAGCCACCGCTGCACAGGCGAGTGTCTTGACGAATCGGCGTTCGCCACCGCTCGAACCGCCCTGCCCGCCCGGTTGCTGCACCGAATGGGTGGCATCGAAGATCACCGGCGCGCCGATCTCGGCCATGATCGGCAGTGCGCGCATGTCCGATACCAGCGTGTTGTAGCCGAAGGACGCGCCGCGCTCGGTGACGAGAACGTTGGGATTGCCCGAGCCGGTGATCTTGGCCACGACATTTTTCATATCCCATGGCGCGAGGAACTGTCCCTTCTTCACGTTGACAATCTTGCCAGTTCTGGCTGCAGCGACCAGCATGTCCGTCTGGCGCGAGAGGAAAGCTGGAATCTGCAAAATATCCACGACTTCCGCCACGATCGCGCATTGCGCTTCGGTGTGAACGTCGGTGAGCACCGGTAGGCCGAATTCCTTCTTAAGATCGGCGAAGATGGGCAGTGCCGCCTCGAGCCCCGCGCCGCGTGTAGCGCCGAGCGATGTGCGGTTGGCCTTGTCGAAGCTCGATTTGTACACCAGCCCGATGCCGAGCCTCGAGGTGATTTCCTTGAGCGCCCCGGCCATGTCGAATGCATGCTGACGCAACTCCAGTTGGCATGGACCGGCAATCAGCGAGAGTTGCGCGTCATTCGCGAAGGTGACATTTCCGGCAGCAACCGTGTGGTTTGGCTTGGTCATTCTGCACCCTCGACGATAACAAGCTGCCCTTGCATAACCAGCTTACACCAGCCTTGACTGTTCCACAGCCGCGCCGATGAAGCTCGCGAAGAGCGGGTGAGGCTCGAAGGGCCGCGACTTGAGCTCGGGGTGAAACTGCACGCCGATGAACCAGGGATGATCGGCATATTCGACCGTTTCCGGCAGCACGCCGTCGGGCGACATGCCGGCAAACACCAGGCCGCAGTCTTCGAGCCGCTCCTTGTAGTCGATGTTGACCTCGTAGCGGTGGCGATGGCGTTCCGAAATATGCGTGCCGCCGTAGATTTCAGCGATCTTTGAACCTGCGGAAAGCCGCGCCTCGTAGGCGCCGAGCCGCATGGTGCCGCCAAGATCACCTGCGGCCTGCCGCTTTTCCAGCATGTTGCCCTTCAGCCATTCTGTCATCAGACCGACCACCGGCTCCGTAGCCGGGCCGAATTCGGTCGAGGTAGCGTCCGGTACGCCGGCAAGCGAACGCGCGGCCTCGATGCAGGCCATCTGCATGCCGAAGCAGATGCCAAAATACGGCACCTTTCGCTCGCGCGCGAATTTCGCCGCCAGGATTTTTCCTTCCGACCCCCGTTCTCCAAAGCCGCCGGGGACCAGGATCCCGTGGACCTTTTCGAGGAACGGTGCGGGATCCTCCTTCTCGAAAATTTCCAATTCTATCCAGTCGAGCTTGACCCGGACCTTGTTCGCCATGCCGCCATGCGACAGCGCCTCCATCAGGGATTTGTATGCATCCTTGAGACCCGTATATTTGCCGACAACGGCGATGGTCACCTCTCCTTCCGGATTGTGGATGCGGCTGGAAACTTCCTGCCACCGCTCCATGCGCGGCTTTGGGGCCGGATCGATGCCGAAAGCCGCAAGGACTTCGGAGTCCAGACCCTCCTTGTGATAAGCCATCGGCACGTCGTAAATGTGCGCCACATCCAGCGCCTGGATGACGGCGGACTCGCGAACATTGCAGAACAGCGAGAGCTTTCGGCGCTCTTCCTTCGGGATAGGCCGATCGGCGCGGACCAGCAGAACGTCCGGCGCGATGCCGATGGAGCGGAGTTCCTTGACCGAATGCTGGGTTGGCTTGGTCTTCAGCTCGCCGGCGGCGGGAATATAGGGCATCAATGTAAGGTGCACATAGACCGCCTGCCCGCGCGGCAAGTCGTTGCCAAGCTGGCGGATCGCTTCGAGGAAAGGCATTGCCTCGATATCGCCAACCGTGCCGCCGATCTCGCAAAGAACGAAATCGAAGTCGTCATTGCCTCCCGTCACGAAATTCTTGATCTCGTCCGTGACGTGCGGAATGACCTGCACAGTGGCGCCGAGATAGTCGCCCCGACGCTCCTTCTCGATGATGTTCTTGTAGATGCGGCCGGTGGTGATGTTGTCGTTCTGGTTCGCGGAGCGACCCGTAAAGCGCTCGTAGTGGCCGAGGTCCAGATCGGTCTCGGCTCCGTCGTCCGTTACGAATACCTCACCATGCTGGTAAGGAGACATCGTACCGGGATCGACATTGAGATAGGGATCGAGCTTGCGTATGCGCACGCGGTAACCCCGCGCCTGGAGAAGGGCACCAAGTGCCGCCGCGGCAATGCCTTTTCCAAGAGAGGAAACCACGCCGCCTGTGATGAATACATATCGCGCCATGGGAGTCAGGGCTTAACGCCGCGCAAACAATTCCGCCAGAGAAAAATCGTCCGGGCAGATGGCTTTTGAATTGGTCTCACGATGTGGCAAAAAACGTCAGCGGAGTACCAGGGTGTGCTGAGATTCAGGTCACGCCGAATCGAAAATGGCGATTTTCGAGAACCGGCACGCAGCGTACGTCCTTCTCCATCCAGAGCGGAAACGTCCGTCTCTTCGTCATCCCAGGGCGGAGCCGAAGCGCAGCGAAGGCGCAGACCTTGGGATCCATGCCTGAGCATGAAGGCCGCCCGGCGGTCCAGAATGCCAACTACCTCACCCACGATGAGCGTTCCGGCATGGGTCCTAGGGGCTCAAGCCCGAGGACGACGACGCGGGGAGGGCTTCGACAGTCACAAGCGCCGGCGATTAGCTCTTGCAGCAGAACGGTTCTTCATTGATCGCCGTCCCGGCTCCGAGCGCATCGGTCCGAAAAATCAGATTCGATTTTAGGAAAGCACGATGCGGAAATCCAATGAGATACAACGCCCTTTGCGCGCCCGAAGGTACGCTGACGCTGTACCGGCCTGATAGTCATCACATAACAACGACTTCCGTGCCGACTTTCACCCGGCTGTATAGATCCTTGACATGTTCATTGACCATTCGGAAGCACCCGTTCGACGCGTTGGTTCCTATCGACTGAGGCTGGTTCGTACCATGGATCCGCACATGGGTGTCGTGCCTGCCCTGATAGAGATAGATCGCACGTGCGCCGAGCGGATTGTCGGGACCCCCAGGCATGCCGTCCTTGTACTGGCCGTATTTCCTCGGCTCCCGCTGCTGCATCTCCTTGGTCGGTATCCAGCGCGGCCATTCCTGCTTGTCGCCAATTTTCGCCCTGCCCCTGAACTCCAGCCCTTCGCGGCCGACGGCAATTGCATATCGGCGCGCCGTTGAGGAAGATTCCACCAGATAAAGGTAGCGGGCGCCGGTATCGATGACGATCGTGCCTTGATTGTAACCCGAGAACGCCACCGACTGAGGTTCGAAGTCGGATTTCACCCTGAACGTGCTTTTCGAGTCCCGCTGGGCAAGGGCGGCATCGAGTGCGCGAGTCTGGGGAAGCATGACCTGCTGGTCGCCGAACAGCGCCGCAAAGAAGCCGGATTTCGGCATCGACCTTTCGCTGCGCAACTCGCCTTCATTCCCGCGCGGAGTCAATTCAGGTGGTGACGATAGGGCGACTTCTCTCTTCACCTTCGCCCTAGGCATTCCTGTAACCTGAACGACCGCCTTCGGTGCCGGCCTTGCCCTCTCGGCCGGCCTGAAAAGTGCAAAAAGACCTACCGGCCTTGCTTGCGCCTGCTCGGTTCCATTGACTGGCTTCTTCGCCTTTGCCTTGGCAACCTTCCCGGTCTTCTGGGTTGTCTTCGCCACAGGCTTCTTTGCCTTGGGCTTTACCAGCGGCGTCTGTGCGGCGGACGTCGTGGTGGTGGACTGCGCTGCTGCAAAGGCAGGCGCGCTCAGGCCAAGCACTGCGGCGAGGCCAAGGAGAACAAGGCTGCGAAATTTCATTAATGTAAACCCGAGAATGTGTTTGGACGGCAGACGCACTGCATAGCACACCCGATCCAGTGCCCATGCAGACTGCCTACGCTCAATTCATACGCGAACGACTGAGATCGCCTCAAGCACCGCCGGGCTGCTTCAACAGTCAAAGCGGCCAGAAGATGCGGTATTCATCGCAAGTGTGTCGAAATAACAACAGGTCGAAGACCAGACAAACCGGCAAGCACAACTTGCCGGCTCCATAGCCGGATTTGGAGATTGTCAGGCTCTCGGAGCATTCGCTGGCCTGCCTTTATGACAGGCGGCGCGTGCCGCCCTGGCGTGGCGCCTATTGACCGCTTGGAACCTGCGGCTTGGCAGGCGCGGCGGGTTGCGCGGGTGCCGCGGGTTGTGAGGAATCAGCCGCGTTTGGCACAGCCGGCTTTTCTTTGCCGCCAAGCTGGTCGAGTACGCCCTTGCCGCCGCCATCGGTACCACCCGATTGCTGTTCGCCTGTCGTTGCGGGCGCGCGGTCGAGGATGTCGATTGGCCGCTCGCCGTAACGGGCCAGTATCGAAAGTCCCAGCGATGTAGCGAAAAAAGCGATCGCGAGGATGCCGGTCGTCCGCGTCAGGGCGTTGGCGGCTCCGCGCGCCGTCATGAAGCCGGAGCCTCCGCCAATGCCGAGTCCGCCGCCCTCCGAGCGCTGCAATAGAACGACGCCAACGAGCGCAAGCACGACCATCAGGTGAATGACAATAAGAACGGTATTCATGAGTCGATCCGGCAGGGTTCAGGGGCGCCCGAGGGCACGCCCCAACTTCGAAGTGCGGTCAGATACACGCCTTTCACGGCATTTCCAAGCCCGTCGCGGCATATGGACCTGGGAAACTGAAAGACAACCTCCTCTTGCCAGGCGCGATGCCCCACGGGATCCGCAGCTAGCCGATCCCCAGATAGGACTCGGCAATGCCGAGAAAGTCGGAAGCCTTCAGGCTGGCGCCGCCGATCAGCGCCCCGTCGACATTGGCCACGGACAAAAGCTCCTGCGCGTTTGAAGGCTTCACCGAGCCACCGTAGAGAATGCGCATTCTGTCGGCTGCCTCAGTGCCCAGCCGGTCGGTCAGCCTCGCCCGGATATGCGCGTGAGCTTCCGCAACGTCCCCGGACGTCGGCGTCAGCCCTGTCCCGATCGCCCAGACCGGCTCATAGGCGATAATCGTATTTCTTGCCGTGGCACGGACAGGAACGGAGCCTGCGAGTTGGCGCGACAGCACGTCAAGCGTAGTGCCCGCTTCCCGCTCGACGCGGGTTTCGCCGATGCAGATGATGGCGACCAGGCCGGCGCGCCAGGCCGCTTCGGCCTTGGCGTGTACCAAGGTGTCGTCCTCGTGCTGGTCGGCCCGGCGTTCGGAATGGCCGACGATCACATGGCTTGCACCAGCATCCTTGAGCATCTCGGCGGAAATGCAGCCCGTATGCGCGCCGCTTTGCTCGGGATGGCAGTCCTGGCCGCCAGCCTTCACGGGCGTCTGGTGCAGGATCTCGGCGGCACGATGCAGGAGCGTCGCCGGAACGCATATCAGCGCCTCGGTTTCGGCGTCGAGACCATGCATGAAGCCGCGGCCGATGGCGACGAGTTCAGCAAGCGATGCGCTGGTACCGTTCATCTTCCAGTTCCCGGCGACAAGTGGGCGAATTCCCGGTGTCATGCGCTTCTCCTCCGTTCTTCGACCGCCGTCCTAGCAAAAACCGGCGACAAAGCAATCGACAGTGGCGGCGAAGGGCGCTATTGCCGTCGACGACAGCGACGCGACTGCGACGCCAAACCGGACTGGGACCATGCTTGACGTTTTGCGGAATGCGGCCGGAACCTGGGTCGCCAAGACACTTCTCTTGCTGCTTGTGGTGAGCTTTGCCGCATGGGGCATCTCCGGCAACCTGTCAGGCGGGTTCGGCGCCGGCAACACAGTCGTGACCGCCGGAGGCACCAGCATCGCGGCCAACGAGTACCGCCTTGCGTATGACCGCCAGCTTTCGATGCTGTCGCAACAGTTCGGCCAGCGGATTACCCGCGACCAGGCGACCGCGTTCGGGATCGACCAGCAGGTACTGGCGCAGCTGGTGGCAGGGGCTGTGCTCGACGAGCAGGCGCGGAAGATGGGCCTTGGCCTCTCAAAGGACCGGCTGGCGGAACTTACCCGCGAGGACCCGGCATTCCGTGGCCCGGACGGCAAATTCAGCCGCCAGCAGTTCGACTATGTCTTGCAGGAGGTCGGCATGCGTCCCGATGACTATCTGCAGAGTCGCGGCCAGACGGCAATTCGCCAGCAGATCGTGGAGGCAGTCTCCGACGGGCTTACCGCACCCGAAGCATTCCTGCGCGCGGTGGCGCTCTATCAGGGCGAAGACCGCACGGTCGACTTCATCACGCTTCCGAGAGCTCTCGTCGAACCGGTCGAAGAGCCATCGGGCGACGTGCTCGCCAAATGGTTCGAGGAAAACAAGAAGACTTACGCCGCGCCCGAATACCGGAAGCTCGCCTACGTCAGACTGGCTCCGGAAGATATTTCCGACCCTACGGCGATCACGGACGAGCAGGTGAAGGCTGACTACGAGGTCAACAAGTCGAAATACACGACGCCCGAGAACCGCACGATCGAACAGGTCGTGTTCAAGGGCGTTGAGGCGGCCAAAGCGGCGCGCGACGGCATTCGCAGTGGTTCGACTTTCGAGGATGTCGTGAAAGCGGAAGGCAAGGCACAGTCGGACGTGCAACTCGGTACCTTGAGCAAAGAGAAGATTACCGATCGCGCGGTTGCCGACGCCGCATTCAAGCTCAAGGCAAACGATGTCAGCGAAGTGATCCAGGGCGCTTTCGGCCCGGTCCTGATCCGCGTTACCGATATTAAGCCCGAGATCGTGCGGCCGCTGGAAGACGTCAAGGAAGAAATCCGCAAGGATCTCGCGCTGGTCGAAGCCAACCGCGTATTACTTGACGTTCATGACAGCTACGAGGACGCCCGAGCCGCGGGCTCGACGCAGCGCGAAGCCGCAGCCAAGCTCAAGCTGCCCGTGGTTACCGTCGACGCGATCGACCGCGCCGCCCTGAGACCGGACGGATCGGTAGTGAATAGCCTTCCCGAGTCACAGGAGTTGCTGCGCGCCGCCTTTGAAACAGAGGCGAACGTCGAGAATCCTCCCCTCAACCTCGCGTCCAACGGCTTCCTGTTTTATGAGGTCGAAGGCATCACCCCCGCGCGCGACCGAACGCTCGACGAAGTGCGTGACAAGGTCGTCGCGGACTGGAAGACAGCGGAGATCCAGTCGCGCCTCTCAAAGAAGGCCGGCGAGCTGGAAAAGCGGATCAAGGACGGCACACCGCTCGACACGGTGGCCGCCGAACTCAAGCTCGAAAAGCAGACCAAGCGTGGACTGAAGCGCGCGGCCGACGATGCTGACTTCGGTAAGCCTGGCATTGCGGCAGTCTTCAGTGTTCCCGAGGGTGGAACCGGACTAATAGCTTCGCCTGCCGGCGACGCTCGGTTGTTGTTCAAAGTGACCGAGAGGTTCGAGCCTGCCGCGGCCGGAGCAGACTCGCTGGCGCAAGAGGCGCAAACGACCTTCGCCTCGGGCCTTGCCGACGATTTGCTGGACCAACTGGTCGCCCGGCTCCAGACGGAATACGAGGTAACCGTGGATCGCGCGGCGATGGAACGCGCCCTGGCTTTCTGACGAGACGATGAGCGAGCTGAAATCCCATATCGCCACCGTGGCGTCCGGGAAGTCGCTTTCCTTCGGGGAGGCACGCGACGCTTTCGACATCATCATGTCGGGCGAAGCGACGCCGAGCCAGATCGGCGCCTTCCTGATGGCGCTCCGGGTCCGAGGTGAAACCGTCGACGAAATCTCGGGCGCGGTGGCCACGATGCGGGAAAAGATGCTCAAGGTCGAAGCGCCTGAAAACGCCATCGACATCGTGGGCACCGGCGGAGACGGCTCTCACTCCCTCAACATTTCCACCGGTTCGGCTTTCGTGATCGCCGGTTGCGGCGTGCCGGTGGCCAAGCATGGCAATCGCAACCTCTCCTCCCAGTCGGGCTCTGCGGACGTACTGGCCGCGCTCGGCGTGAAGATCGACCTGCCGCCGGAGGCGATCAGCCGCTGTATCCGAAAGGCCGGCGTCGGCTTCATGTTCGCGCCGGCGCATCACCCTGCGATGAAGTATGTCGGGCCGACCAGGGTTGAACTCGGCACTCGCACGATTTTCAATCTGCTTGGACCGCTTTCGAACCCCGCCGGCGTGAAACGGCAGATGGTTGGCGTGTTTTCACCTGAATGGGTCGAGCCTTTGGCCCAAACGCTGAAATCGCTCGGCACGGAATGCGCGTGGGTCGTGCATGGAGACGGTTTCGACGAGATGACGACAACCGGCGAAACGCGCGTCTCCGCGCTGGCCGATGGTGCCATCACCACGTTCACGATAGAGCCAGAGGCGATCGGCCTGCCGCGTTATGCTCGGGAAGCGCTCAAGGGCGGCGATGCAGCCCACAACGCGCAGGCGCTCAGGGAAATGCTTTCGGGCGCGGCCGGCGCCTACCGCGACACTGTGCTGATGAACGCGGGCGCCGCACTCGTCGTAGCGGGCGTCGTGAAGACCTTGAAGGAAGGTGCGGCGGCGGCAGCGAACGCGATCGACAATGGCCGCGCGGAGAAGGCGCTGGAAACGCTTGTCGCCGTTTCCAACGGGAGCAAGCATGGCTGACATCCTTCGCAAGATTGAAGCCTACAAGCGCGAGGAGATCGCTGCCGCAAAGAGCCGGCTGCCTCTTCGTGAAGTGTTAGCCCGGCTCAGCGATGTGGAGAAGCCGCGCGGGTTTCTTGGCGCGCTGGAGGCCAAGGGAGCGGCGGGAGATTTTGCTCTGATCGCCGAGATCAAGAAGGCAAGCCCGTCTAAGGGACTGATTCGCGCCGACTTCGATCCGCCGTCGCTGGCCGCGGCCTACGCCAGCGGGGGCGCGGCATGCCTTTCGGTGCTGACCGATATTCCGTCATTCCAGGGCGCGCCCGAATTCCTCACCGCTGCCCGCGCCGCGGTTTCGCTGCCGGTCTTGCGCAAGGATTTCATGTTCGAACCCTATCAGGTGCACGAGGCCCGGTTATGGGGCGCGGACGCAATTCTCCTGATCATGGCAAGTGTTGGGGACAGAGACGCGCGCCTTCTCGAGGAAACCGCATTCGACCTCGGCATGGATGTCCTGATCGAAGTCCATGACGAAGCCGAAATGGAACGCGCTTTGACCCTGTCGTCCCGGCTTGTCGGCATCAACAACCGAAATCTGAGAACATTCGAAGTCAGCTTGCACACTTCGGAACGGCTGGCGCGGATGCTGCCGCGGGACCGGCTCCTGGTCAGCGAAAGCGGGATACTCACCCACGAAGACTGCAGGCGCCTGGCAAGTCACGGCATCGGAGCCTTTCTGGTGGGTGAAAGCCTGATGCGGCAGGCGGACGTCGCCTCAGCCACGCGGGCGCTTCTCAATGGCGCTGCCGGATCAACGGCCGCCGCCGTGGCGCACTGACCGACATGGCGCGGCAGGCCGGCCTCACCCATCTCGGCGCCCAGGGCGAGGCGCACATGGTGGATGTGAGCGCCAAGGCGGAAACGGAGCGCACAGCAATCGCCGAGGGATCTGTGGTCATGCAGGCCGCGACGCTCGACACCATTCTGGCGGGCAATGTCAAGAAGGGCGACGTGCTGGGGACGGCGCGCATCGCCGGCATCATGGCCGCCAAGCGGGCGCATGACCTGATCCCCCTATGCCATCCCCTGCTGCTGACCAAGGTAACGGTCGAGGTCGAGCCTGACGAGGCCCTTCCGGGTCTGCGCGTCACGGCGCTGGCGCGTGTCGTCGGCAAGACGGGCGTCGAGATGGAAGCGCTGACCGCAGCCTCGGTAGCATGTCTGACGATCTATGATATGGCAAAAGCCGTCGACCGCGGAATGACGATAACCGACATCCGTCTGGTCGAGAAAACGGGCGGTAAGGCTGGCGATTACCGGGCTTCGGGACGCTGACGGAATGGCGCTGCTGCCGGTATCCGAAGCGCTGTCGAGATTGCTCGGCGATGCCGAGCCCGGGTCAAGCGAAAGCGTGCCACTTGCCGAGGCGGCAGGAAGGGTACTCGCCGAACCGATCGCCGCGCTGCGCACGCAGCCGCCCTTCCCCGCTTCGGCGATGGATGGCTACGCTGTCCGTGCCGCGGATGTCTCGAAGGCACCAGCCAGATTGTCCGTTATCGGTCAGGCTCCCGCGGGCAGGCTTTTCCACGGAAGCGTGGGCCCGGGCGACGCCGTGCGCATCTTTACCGGCGCTGCGGTGCCCGCGGGGGCCGACACAATCCTGATCCAGGAAAATGCGCGCGTTCTCGGCAATGGCACTGTGGAGGCGATCGAGACGGTGGCGGCCGGCCGCCACATCCGCGAAGCCGGGTTGGATTTCACCGAAGGCGAGGTACTCCTCGAAAAGGGTCGGATACTCGATCCCGCTGCGCTTTCGCTTGCCGCCTCGGCGAACCACCCTAGCTTGCCGGTTGTGAGGGCGCCGCTCGTTGCGATCATTGCCACCGGCGACGAATTGCTGCCGCCCGGCAGCCGCCCCGGACAAGGGCAGATCATCGCTTCGAATGGTTACGGCGTCGGGGCAATCGTCCGTGCCGCAGGGGGAAAGGTTCTCGACCTTGGCATTGTGCCGGATCGTCGCGAGGCTATCGGCACGGCGGTGAAACAGGCGCTCGAAGCCCGTGCTGATGTCATTGTCACGCTCGGGGGTGCGTCGGTGGGCGAGCACGACCTTGTCCACGACGCACTGATTGGCGAAGGCATGGCGCTCGATTTCTGGAAGATCGCCATGCGTCCCGGCAAGCCGTTGATGTCCGGCCGCCTGAATGCGACGCGCGTGATCGGCCTTCCTGGAAATCCGGTCGCCAGCCTCGTCTGCTCCCATCTTTTCCTGAAGCCGCTGTTGTTGAAACTCGGCGGGCGGCCGCAAGTTCAGGACACGCGCGACGCCGTTCTCGAAACCGGCATGGCGGCAAATGATCTCAGGCAGGACTATGTACGTGCAATCGCGACCGAAAAGATCGGCACGCTCGTTGCGACGCCCTTCGGCATCCAGGATTCCTCGATGCTGAAGGTATTGGCGACGGCTAATTCACTGATCGTCAGGGAGCCCCATGCACCGCCGGCGGCGCCGGGCGATCCCTGCCGCGTGATCATGCTGCGCTGAGCAATCCGACGAGAGCATGATCCCGAAAAGTGCGTGGCGGTTTTCGGGAAGGATCATGCGACAATCAAAGAGCTAGGGCAACGAGGGAAGCCGATGCTTCTTTTTGGCTGGTGTATGGCCGTTCGTCGCTCCTGGATTCCGAACGGCAGGCGATACGAAGTGTGAACCGGGTAACAGATCAGGTCCGCATGATGCTCCATTGTGGATATTAGCTGCTTTCAAACCAATGACCGCCAGTGACGGCTGGCAGCGGTACTGAGGGCGATGTGACGGGGACCTTCCGCCACCAGTCGCATCATGGGGTGAATTTGAACAGTCCACGATGGAGCTGAACAATGCGCAGATATACGGCTGTAACCATGCTTTGCCTGGCGGCTGCTCCGGCGTATGCTGGCGAGCTCGGCGCCCAGAAGGCCAAGAGCATCGAACTCGGCGACTTCCGGGGCATCGTCTACTATACGAAAGAGCATGATGGATATCGAGTCGTTGCCACGGTCGCGGAGGGCGAGGGTGGCCAAGCGGTCCGCTTGGTTGCGACCCTTCTTGAGAGCCAGGGAATCACGATTTCGATACCGGGCAAGATCGGCGACGCGAGCCAGGAGCTGGAAATTTCGCGAGCGGGCGGGAAGCTCGTCATCGGATCACGGATCTCGGCACACGAACTCTTGAGCGCGACGCCGGATGCTCTTGGCGAATGAACCTACGCCCCGATCTAGAGCGGCGAACGCTTTTTCGGAATCAGCGCTGCCGCTCTATCTCTTTGTTTGAGCATCGGATTTTCCCGAAACCGGTTCCCACTTTCGGGTCCGATGCCCTAAGCGCGGTTCAACGGAAATTGCAAGTAACCTGACCAACTCGTTCGCGTGGCAAGGTAATTGATTGTGCCGTCGTTGCATCATCTGGTTTGGCCGGCTGCAATCGCCTGCGGTCTCGTCGCTGGTCTTGGAATGTCTTCAGACGAAAGTCTTGGCGGCGACAGGCGGCGGTACACCGTAGTCGACGGCAAGGTAGATGCGCGGACATTCAGCGGCTATAGGCGCTATCATGGGAGTTGCAATCACTGCCACGGCCCCGACGGCGTGGGTTCCATAATAGCCGCTCCACTTGTAGACCGCCTCCCCCGCTTGGAAGCATTTCAGCTTATTGTGCGCGGAGGCGTGAAAAAGGGAAATGCGGTGATGAAGGGCTACGCCGATGATCCCAACATTGAACCCTACATAGACGACATCTACGCCTATTTGCAGGCGCGCGCCGACGGCGTGCTTGGGCGTGGTCGACCTGCCAGATTGAACCCATAGGGCCGACGAGTTCGGGCACACAGCAACGCATTACAAACGTTGCCGCGCCTGAGGCCCCCGCGCCCGAAATGTCTAGGGAAGGCACGGGGGCCCCTTCCCTATGAGCAACAACAATACTTTAGACACTCGATTGTTCCATCACGTCTGCGAAAAAGCCCCCGAAGCACGCCCCTCGTCCAATGCTCACAGCGCAAAATGGCCGTGAACAAACGCAGATTCCTCGGTCCGCTTGGCTTGAAGGCGCGACTATTGACGAGCTGCTTGTGGCCCAAACCCAACTTGTGAATGTGGCTGTGTCGCAATGTACGCTGGCGCGCAACGAAGTGTTGAAGAACCTTGTGCTCCGACATGGCTGACGACCGGATAGGGAGCCGGCCGTCAGCCGGCCGGTGCCCTTTTGGATTCGATCCGATCTGCGATCCCCCCAAAAGCCAGCCAAAGAACTATAGCATGGAACGCGGACACGCTCCAAGGGATGGCCTGGGCCTGCGTGCTCGGCTCGGAGTTCGGCAATCCGGCGCCGAATCTGTGCTGCTTTCTATCATGGTCGGATTTCGCGAAATGCCCCTTCTCGGACCTTGCCGGGGCTTATCAAAGCTTGGCACCCCTAACTACCAACGCCGGCGCCGGAACGTGATAGGCAACGCCTCGCCTTATGGCCTTCAGTTAGCCAGCTGTGCTGCGAAAGTTCACTCGTAGTCAAGTTGACATTTTGTGCGGCGCACAATATGTAGGGTGCATTGCACAAACAAGTGCGCATCAGCCCCTCCAGGAAAAAGGACATGCAAATGACGCAGACGTTTGAGGATGCCGGCAAGTTCGGCAAGGAATTCGCCAACACCGGCTTGAAGAGCTTTGCTTCCCTGTCGAAGGGCGTCCAGGCGATCGCCGTCGAGACGACCGAATACACCAAGAAGTCGTTCGAAGCCGGCAGTGCGACGCTCGAGAAGCTTTTCGCCGCCAAGACGCTCGAGAAGGCCATCGAGATCCAGACCGACTATGCAAAGCAGGCTTACGAAGGTTTCGTAGCGCAGGCTACCAAGCTCGGCGAGCTCTATGCCGAAGCCGCCAAGGACGCCTACAAGCCGTTCGAGTCGATCGTCGCCAAGGCGAAGTAAGCTTTCGAGACAGGACCGCAGGTCGTGTGACCCGCAGGCAAAACCGGCTGCGTTTCGTAGCCGGTTTTTTTGTGCGCGCATCGGTGCCTCGTTCACGATTGCGCCAATTCTCGGGTCTTTGCTGCTCAGTCCATATTGTCAGCACGCAAGAAGGCCTTAAAATCTGACGGTGAGCACCTACATGTCGCATCCAGACAGGCTGTGACGAAGGAAGGAAAATTTTGACGATCGGTGGGGATGCCATGCTGAGAGGCGCGGCGCGAATGCAGAATGGCGAAGGCGGCGGCGGTGGCCCAGGCCGCGGCACCGCAGTCATTACGCGCGCCAAGCCCAAGACCAGGAAGCCGAGCCTCTATCGCGTCCTCATCCTGAACGACGACTACACGCCCATGGAATTCGTCGTCCACGTCCTTGAGCGGTTCTTCCAGAAGGACCGCGAATCCGCGACCCGAATCATGCTTCATGTCCATAATCACGGCGTAGGCGAATGCGGGGTCTATACATTTGAAGTGGCCGAGACCAAAGTATCCCAGGTCATGGACTTTGCTCGTCAGCACCAGCATCCGCTGCAATGCGTGATGGAGAAGAAGTGAGGTAAAATGCCGGCTTTCTCGCAAGGCCTCGAAAAGGCGCTCCATCAGGCGCTGACTCTTGCCAATGAGCGTCACCATGAATACGCGACGCTCGAACATCTCTTGCTTGCGCTGATCGACGACAGCGATGCGGCGGCCGTGATGCGCGCATGCAACGTCGATCTCGATGAGCTCAAACAGACTGTCCTGACCTATATCGACACCGAACTGGACAATCTGGTCACCGGCTATGACGAGGATTCCAAGCCCACGGCCGGCTTCCAGCGTGTCATCCAGCGGGCGGTGATCCATGTGCAGTCGTCGGGCAGGGAGGAAGTATCGGGCGCCAACGTGCTCGTCGCAATTTTTGCCGAACGGGAGAGCCACGCCGCATATTTTCTGCAGGAACAGCAAATGACCCGCTACGACGCGGTCAACTACATTTCGCACGGGATCGCCAAGCGCCCCGGTGCCAGCGAGACGCGTTCGCCGCGCGGCGCGGATGACGATCAAGCCGGCTCATCGGGAGGCGAATCCTCGGAAGAGAGCGGAAAGAAGAAGCAACAGCAGGATGCCTTGACCGCGTACTGCGTGGATCTCAACAAGAAGGCAAAGGCAGGCCGCATCGATCCGCTGATCGGACGTGAAGCCGAAATCAGCCGCACGATTCAGGTTCTTTGCCGCCGTTCGAAGAACAACCCTCTCTATGTCGGCGATGCCGGCGTCGGCAAGACGGCGATTGCGGAGGGTTTGGCCAAGCGAATCGTGGAAGGCGAGGTGCCGGAAGTGCTTGCCGGGGCAACCATCTTCGCGCTCGACATGGGCACGCTGCTCGCCGGCACCCGCTATCGCGGCGATTTCGAGGAGCGGTTGAAGCAAGTCGTCAAGGAGTTGGAAGAATACCCTGGCGCGATCCTCTTCATCGACGAAATCCACACGGTGATAGGCGCCGGCGCCACGTCCGGCGGTGCGATGGACGCCTCGAACCTTCTGAAGCCGGCGCTGTCGTCGGGCACGATCAGGTGTATCGGTTCAACAACTTACAAGGAGTTCCGCCAGTTCTTCGAGAAGGACCGCGCCCTGGTTCGGCGTTTCCAGAAGATCGATGTGAACGAGCCCACGGTTGACGATGCGATTGCTATCATGAAAGGGCTCAAGCCCTATTTCGAAGAGTTCCACAAGGTCCGCTATACCAATGAAGCCATCAAGGCGGCGGTGGAGCTGTCCGCCCGCTACATCAACGACCGCAAGCTGCCGGACAAGGCGATCGACGTGATCGACGAGACCGGCGCCTC
The DNA here is from genome assembly GCA_963813315.1 of uncultured Alphaproteobacteria bacterium. Taxonomy (GTDB): domain Bacteria; phylum Pseudomonadota; class Alphaproteobacteria; order Rhizobiales; family Rhizobiaceae; genus CAWEYO01. The sequence goes on from CAWEYO010000012.1 coordinate 76,860, forward strand.
GCAGATGCTTCTGCCGGAGCCGAAGCGCAAGAAAACGATCAGCGTCAGGGAGATCGAGGCGACTGTGGCCACGATGGCCCGCATCCCGCCAAAGACCGTATCGGCCGACGATGAAAAGGTTTTGGCAAATCTCGAAGAAGAGCTGAAGCGCGTCGTCTATGGACAGGACACGGCGATCTCGGCGCTTGCCTCGGCCATCAAGCTGGCGCGTGCCGGCCTGCGCGAACCGGAGAAGCCGATCGGTTCCTATCTGTTTTCCGGCCCGACCGGAGTTGGCAAGACGGAGGTTGCGAAACAGCTGGCTGTTTCTCTCGGCGTCGAACTGCTTCGTTTCGACATGTCGGAATACATGGAACGCCATACGGTTTCGCGTCTCATCGGCGCGCCTCCCGGCTATGTCGGCTTCGACCAAGGCGGCCTTCTGACCGACGGCGTCGACCAACACCCGCATTGCGTACTGCTGCTCGACGAAGTCGAGAAGGCGCATCCGGATCTGTTCAACATCCTGTTGCAGGTCATGGATCATGGGAAGCTGACCGATCACAATGGTAAGCAGATCGATTTCCGCAACGTCATTTTGATCATGACGACCAATGCGGGCGCCGCTGACATGGCGAGGGCGGCGATCGGTTTCGGTTCCTCGAAGCGGGAAGGCGACGACATGGAGGCGATCAACCGGCTATTTTCGCCGGAGTTCCGCAATCGTCTCGACGCGATCATTCCGTTTAGCTCACTGCCTGTACCGGTTGTCCATAAGGTGGTTCAGAAGTTCGTCATGCAGCTCGAAGCCCAGCTCTCCGAGCGTGGCGTCACGTTCGACCTTTCGCCGGAAGCGGTCGCGTGGCTGGCCGATAAGGGCTATGACGAGCGTATGGGCGCGCGCCCGCTCGGCCGCGTTATCCAGGAGCACATCAAGAAGCCGCTGGCCGAGGAGGTCTTGTTCGGCAAGCTCCGCAAGGGCGGCACAGTCAGGGTGACAGTCGAAACGAAGGAATCCGGCGACACCGGTCTGAAGCTCGAATCCGTGGCTGACGAGATATTGGTCAAGCCCAGGAAAGAAGAGCCCAAGAAAGAAGGCGCGCCCAGAAAGCCGGCCGCCAGGAAGTCGGTCAGGAAGCCCGTCACGCAGAGTACTCACCCGTCCGGCGGCAAAGATGCCGGCAAGCGCAGCCTTGTGCCGCAGCTACCGCGCAAGACCTGATCTGGAAGGGCGCGGGCTTCATTAGTTGAGGTCCGCGCGTTGCAGCGTGACCTTGACAACGCGATAGCTGGCCTCAGAGGTATTGCGCGACTGTTTTGCCCGCCTTCAGGAAACGCAGCGGGTCTATGGCGTCGCCGTTGCGACGTACTTCGTAGTGAAGATGGGGCCCGGTGGAGCGGCCCGTACTCCCTGATTCGCCGACGATGCCCCCCTTCTCGACCGGCTGCCCCAACGCGACAAGGACCCGGCTTAGATGCGCGTAGCGGGTGGAAAAGCCGTTGCCGTGGTCGATTTCGACCATCCAGCCGTAGCTGCCGTTTCGGCCTGCCTTGACGATGGTACCCGGCGCGGCGGCATGGATCCTCGTGCCGGTGGGCGCGCGGAAGTCCATGCCTGAATGAAGTGCCGGTGTCCCGAGGATCGGGTCGCGGCGGACGCCAAAGCTGCTCGTTATCGTGCGCCCCGGGGCAGGATTGGCGATCGGCAGCGTTCGCGCATGTTTTTTGAGGACGTCGAGCGCGCTGAGTGCTTCATCAAGTTCCTTCACCTTGATTTCAAAGGTGGTGGCTTTGTCGATAGCGATCAACGGGCCGCCCTCTGCCTGATTGCCATGGTCGAGATCGACTGAGAGCCCCGCCGACCCGAGTGCTTCCTTGATCGCGTCAGCAGCCTGGTAGGCATTCTCCGCGAGTTTATCGACGCGTACGAACTGCTCGTTCTCGATGGTTCGCAGCGACTGATTGATCGTCACGAAAAGCCTATCGGAGCGATCGGCTGCCGATTCCAATGACACGGCGCCTTTTGCTGACCAGAAGGAAAATGGTGTTGCCGCCGGCTCAGGCGTCTCGCCTGCGGAGGCCGTCATGGGAGTGGTGAGTACCGGACCAGCGGCGGCGCGCGTGTCGGGCTTGTCCGCCGGGACGGGTGTTGCAATCGGCGCGGCCATGTCCTCTTCATCGCGCTCAGCCATTGGCCCTATTCGGCCGCGGCGCTGGTGGAGCTGGGACTGACGCTCCAGCAATTCGCTGACCTTGCTTGCCACAAGCTGCTGGTCGAGCAACTGGCGGCTGGTGATGCGATCGACCTGGGCGCGAAGCGCGGAAATGCGGTCCTCATATGCCTGCTGGACGCGAGCCTGCCGCGCGCCCGTCGCGCCGAGAAGATCATCGCGGAGCACGAGATAGGAGGTGGCGAGAAGATAGCCGACCGCGATCGCCGCGACTGCCGATCCCGCGAATGCGGTCATCCAGGGTCGGATCGTAAAGTGCCGAATGTCGTCGCCACGCGCGATGATGACGGTGTGGGGCTCGTTGCGTGTCCCGAAGACTGATGACTGACCAGAATTTGCCACCGGACGAATGCTTCCACGCCACAGAATCGCTAACAGCGCTGACTACACATTGTTAAGGTTAACAAAGACTTATAACGCACACCCGACTCACTTCGTTCGCCATCCTTCAACACCGGGAGAGGAGCAGGCCGCAACGTAGAGCGCAGACATTAGTGTAGCTGTCGTACTAAGCTGCCGCCCTTAGCATTTGACCGGGTGAAGCTTAATGCTCCTTTCGATCCTGATCTGGACGCTTTTGGCGCTCGCGGGCTTCACCGTGATTGTGGCCGGCTATTTCGCTTTCAGGACCAGTCGTATTGCGGTTGAAGCGGAGCGCCTTGTGCCCGCCATTGGCAAATTTATCGATGTTGACGGCAACCGCATCCACTACATCGATTACGGCGCGGGGCGGCCGATCATATTTGTCCATGGGCTCGGCGCGCAACTTCATCAGTTCCGGCATCCGCTCTTCCACAAGCTCGACGGTTACCGACTGATCGCTCTCGACCGGCCGGGTTCCGGCTACTCCACACGTTCAAAGGGCGCCAGTGCAAGGCTCACCGAACAGGCGCGAGTGATCCGCGATTTCATCGAAGGTCTCCGCCTGGAAAAGCCGCTTCTGGTCGGCCATTCGCTCGGCGGCCTGATTGCACTGACGACAGCGCTCGAATATCCCGATGCGATCTCCGGCATCGCGCTTCTGGCGCCGCTGACGCGCTATCAGGACATGGTGCCGCCCGAATTCCGGGGGCTCTACACTCGCTCGCCGACGAGGCGATGGCTACAGACGAGGACGTACGCCATCCCGATGGCGTTGAAATACGCACCGCAGACGCTTGCGTTCATTTTCGGCCCGCAGGAGCCGAATGAGGACTACGTGACCGAGGGCGGCGGGTGGCTTGGGCTCAGGCCCGGCCACTACTATGCCATGATGAGCGATTTCACCGCGATAGAGGACGATCTGCCAGCGCTTGAGGAGCGCTACGGCGAGATCACCATGCCCTCAGGCATCCTTTTCGGCACCGAAGATCGGGTGCTCGATTACCGGCGGCACGGACTCACCATGCAGGGCATCATCGCCGGTCTCGAACTCGAGCTTGTCGAGGGTATCGGGCACATGCCGCACTATTCGGTGAGCGACCGTTCGGCGGCCTTCATCCGAAGAATCGCCGAACGCGCCTTCACGGCAGAACGAGCATAGAATGCTGCACCGGTTCGATAAACGCCGGCACGGTCTTGGATATGCCATCGTCTGCCGTGCAATCGCAGGCCGCGGAACCACTTACGACTTGATCACCATCGCGCGCTTCGCTAACCACGGGTTATGCGGACGTGGCGGAATAGGCAGACGCAAGGGACTTAAAATCCCTCGACTTCGGTCATCCGGGTTCGATCCCCGGCGTCCGCACCATATTGAAAATATTACACAAATTGCGACTTTTAGATCAGGATAACAGCTGGCGAAATGTTTTAGGGTACGGGTCAGGGTACGAGTTAGGTAGGGAAATTCGCTCCGCGGCGTGGCACAACGAGTTGGACGTCAGTAGGAATTCCGGCCGCAAGTAACGACCGGCGAAATCCAGTACCATCTTCAGATCACCTCAACCACAACTCACGCCACCACCGCCGAAAGCTCAGCCGCCAGCTTTTCAGGCGACGGCCAGCGCCTGGGTGAGATCGGCGACGAGGTCGTCGGGGTGCTCGACGCCGATCGACAGTCTTATTGTCGACTCAAGGACTCCGATCCGTTCCCGAACGTCTTGAGGCACACCCGAATGGGTCATGGCGGCAGGATGGCTAGCCAGCAATTCCGTGCCGCCAAGGCTTACGGCAAGCTTCAATATCTGAAGCGCGTTGAGGAACGCAAACGCAGCGGCCTGACCACCGCGAATGTCGAACGAAAACGTCGATCCGGCGCCCGTGCATTGCGTCCTGAATACGCCTGCGGCCGGAGTGTCGTCGCCGAGAAACGGCAGATAGGCCACTCTTGCCACCTTCGGGTGCTCGGCCAGGAATTCGGCGACGATGCGGGCATTGGCGTTGGCTTTCTCCATGCGAATGCTCAGCGTTTCCAGCGAGCGGCCGAGCATCCAGCACGAATGCGGATCGAGCTGCGTGCCGATCGCCCCCCTGAGCGCCCTGATCGATTTGGTGACGGCCTTGCTGCCAAGTGCCGCGCCGGCGATTAGATCGGAATGGCCGCCGACATATTTGGTCAGGGAATAGACCGAAACGTCGACGCCGTGCTCAAGCGGACGCTGAAACACCGGTCCGAGCAAGGTATTGTCGCATACGACGACCGGGCGCTGGCCCTGTTTGGCGGCGATCTCGTCTGCGATGCGGCCGACAGCTCTGAAATCGACCAGCGAGTTGGTCGGGTTGGAAGGCGTTTCGATGAACATGACCGATAGGCGGCCCTTCGTAGCGCCTTCATCGGCCGCCGTGCGAATGGCGTCTTCATCGACACCATCGGCGAAACCCACAGCGCCGATGCCAAGATTGGCCAGGGTCTTGGCAAACAAGGTTTCGGTGCCGCCATAGAGCGGCTGCGAATGCACGATGCTGTCACCCGGTCGGGCGAAGGCAAGCAGGGTGGTCGCGATGGCCGACATGCCGGACGAGAATAGGATGCAGGCCTCGGCCCCTTCATAGATTGCCAGGCGATCCTCGACGATTTCGCTGTTGGGATGATTGAAGCGCGAATAGACCAGCCCCGCTCCGGTTCCGCTCGGCGGTTCCTTGCGGCCGGAGACGAAGTCGAAGAAATCGCGCCCCTCTTCCGCCGATCTGAACACGAAGGTCGAGGTGAGGAACACCGGCGGCTTCACCGCCCCTTCCGACAGCTGAGGGTCGAAGCCGTAGCTCAGCATTAACGTTTCGGGATGCAGTCGATGGTTTCCGATATGCGTTTTGGACGGGCGCGGGGCAGTCATGACGATCCTCCGGTCAGGTTTTTCAGACCAAAATTAAAGGAAGAACCAACACCAGTCCTTGCCAATTTTTGTGGAATGACTTCAGACGAGGATCTGCGAAAGCCATCTCGTAGATCGCGATGCGTTGTTGCAAAGGGCGGGACAGGGGCTCAGCCGCGATCGCACTGTTGCGAAAGCCAAAAAAGAAAGGCCGGGGAACGTGCCGCTGCGGGCCGAAGGCCGGTGAGGCCGTCAAAAGGCGCGCGCCCAAAATTGCCGAACGGCCTACCGTGCCCAACGGGCCGATGACCGCCGGGCGAACCTGGCATTGTCGGATGTCCTCGGTGAAGAAATCCAGCGCACTTGCCGTTCGAGGATCGCTTTCTGGGCCGCTGCGTCGGCGGCGGCGACGCAGTCGCCTTGCGCCGCCAGGCGGACCCTCTCCATCATCCGGATCAGATCGATGAGTGTCGGTGGCGGTTCAGTCGCTGGCAAGAGCACCCTGACCTGAACAACGCGACAGCTGGTCTCAGAGGTACTGCGCGATTGTTTTGGGACCGGAGGATGGTTACCTCGCAACGTGGGGGTCGCCGCCGGGTCACCATGTAAGGGAAATCGGCCGAAGAATTCGGCCGTTCGTGAACTGTTCGGACGCTAGGCTGATGCCCGCAGTCGCCCGCTTCGCGGTCCAACAGGTGGTCGGCGCGATCCCCTGGACCACGTCGGGCTGTGTTCGTTATCCCAGGATTGCGATGCGCCAAATTATCACCGACCGGTTCACGCCGGTTTGATCGTTCGTTCGAACCTGTAGGTGAGACTATAGAACACCGATATGGCCGCGGAGGTGTTGTGGCAGTTGAATCCTCGCCTTTCCTGCATTCCTAAAAGTCGCGAAGTGTTTCGGCGTTGTCGCCAATGACGAACACCGTCGTATCACGGACGCCGGCGGGCGTCGACGCCTTCAGCGCTACGCGACCGATATTTGACATGACAGCCGCTCATGATATTGCGATGTGCTGACTCGGTAGCAAGGTTCGGGTAGAAGCGCGTTGAAGACCATCCACATCTTCTGCAAGTTGAAGAATCCGTACGGCGGGAGTGAAGCCAGAGCGCTTCAGCTTTTCGAACGGCTGAGCAAGTCCCGGGATGTCCGCCTTTGGGCGCTGTCGGCGCGGGCATCTCCGCTCCTCCTTGATCAACACCCCATCAAGGTCGTTTCCTCGGTCCGCCTGGCGCTTCCGGACGGAGGCACCTATTTGTTCATCTGCGACCATTGGCGGAAAGGAATATGGCGCTTTCTCGCACGCAAGCCAGAGCGCCTGATCTACGTTTACAATACCTTCCATCCAAGAAATGAGGCGCATACGTCAAAGTCGCCGCCCGGATGGCCGCAGGTCGAATATGTGTTCGCCTCAGAGTGGCAGAAACAAATCCTGAATCTGGAAGGCGTGGTTTCAGTTTCTCCAATCGACATACGGAAATTCGTTCCGGCGGCGCGGCCCCCCGGCGGCCGCATCGTCATCGGCCGATTGAGCAGGGATACACCGGAAAAGTTCCATTCGGACGACTTCCCCATATTTTCCGATCTTGCGCGCGAAGGCTGCACGGTCCGCCTGCAAGGCGGCACCTGCTTGCGCGAACATCTAAACGATGGCGGCGTTGAACTGCTTCCGGCGGGGCATCAGCCCGCAGCAGAATTTCTGCAGGGCCTGGATATCTTTTATTTTCGCAGCGGTCGCCACGTAGACACATTCGCGCGCGTGGTATTCGAAGCCATGGCGTGCGGACTACCGGTCGTGTGCCACTCGCACGGTGGTTACACGGACTGGATCCAGCACGGCGAAAACGGCTATCTGTTCGACACTCCCGCCGAAGCCCGTGATCTCCTCGCGGGGCTCATCGCTGATAGCTCCCTGAGGCAGCGCATCGGTTCGAATGCCCGCAAGACGGTTGAGCAGATGTATTCGGAGCAAGCGATGGATGAATGCCTGGCATTCTTTCTGAAGTAGGTCCGAGCCGCATCAACAACGTTGCGACATGGTACGCATGTTCACGTCCAGGTGAGCGTGGCTCCCTCGGTCTGGTCGGCATCTTGGATTGATCGTGAACGTTGGGTTGGTTTCCACGGATAGATCCCCCGCCATAGCTTGACAGATCTGACTGCGTGTCAGAACAAAGCCGCTGAGCATCGGTTACAGTTGAAAGTGGAGGCAGCTTGACAGACTTGGATGAGGCGACACCAACCGGAGGGTCAGTAGGTCCGCGCATATGTGTAGGGATCGCAACCCGGGGCCGTCCCGTGATGCTTAAGGCCCTGCTCAATTCGCTTGTCGACCTGAACACAGACGGGTTCGAATGCGTTTTTGTCGTTGTGGAGAACAACGATCAGCCGACCGTGGCAGGAATCGTCGATGCTTTTGCAATAAAGCGCACCGGAAAGGTTTTGTTTGAGGTCGAGCCCAGGCTCGGGATTCCCTTCGCGCGCAACCGTGTTCTGGAAATCGCAAATCGGCAAAATGCCGACATGCTAGCCTTCATTGACGACGACGAGACGGCCGCGCCCGATTGGCTGCCGGCCCTTGTAGCCGAGATGACCAGTCGCCGGCTCGATATGGTCGGTGGGCCGGTACGTTTTGGTCCGCTGGCTGCCGACGCATCGAGGATGCAATCACTGGTCTGGCGCGGCTTGCAAGGTCGTGGCCGCCGTGGCGAACGGAAGGCCCTACGTCTTAGTGAACAGCGCCGCGACGACAGGATCGCGTTGGTAACCGGCAATTGGCTGGCCAATCTTCACTTCGTGCGGGAGCAAAGCCTCCAATTCAACGAGGCATTGAGACTGTCCGGTGGTGAGGACATGGAATTCTTCGTGGCTGCCAAGCGACGAGGGGCGAAAACCGGATGGGCCAGCGGCGCCATCGTCAACGAATGGATGGATCCAGACAGGCTCACGCTCTCTTATCAATATCGCAAGGCACGGGACAGTTCACAGCAATCATACCACCTGAAATATCCACAACGGTCGGCCCAATCGATCCTGCGTGCCGTGGGTTCGTTTCTGGGAAAGGTTTTGACGTGCGGCGTACATGTTACTCGGGCCAGCATGGATCAGGGGGCATCTCTTGTTGCAGCAGCGAAGTCGCTGGGATTTGCGGTAGGCCGGCTGAAGGCTGTCCTTGGTGCTCGATCATCTCACTACGAGCGCATTACCGGACACTAGCGCGGACCGTGACCTTTGCCATCTGACCGTTTCGCATTCGGACGGCGCCAGACTACGCATGCTGGAGTATCCGAACTCTGCGGTCACTCTGAGCCTGACCCTAAGCGAACTCTTTTTCAATTTCGAATGCTGGTCGCTTCCTAACGCGCTTCGACACGTCAAGCTTGCGGCGATCGATACGGTATGGTCGGCGCTGAAGCTGTGATCCGCAAGGAGCGCCGCCCGAGCGGCTCGGGCTTGCAGAAATCAAGTTCCCCGACGGGCTTAAGCAGCAGGTTGTCGATCCGGATGTAGAAACCGTGCATGCCGGCGAGACGGCGCTGTTCGAAAGCCGCACCAGGGCTTCAACAGGGCTGAAGTCCAGCTCGAGGCGCGCTCGGGCCAGCTCAAAAAGCAAATCGAGGGGCTGAGTGCCCAGCGCAAGGCGATGGATGAATCGGCCGCCCCAACGCCGCCCCTTCCCCCTGCCCTTCGACGATCCGGCCCCCCGCACGGCCACGGCCGTCAGTCTCCGTCTCCGCAGCGCTCCAGCGATTTCCGGAAAACTGGATTGCCGTCCAGAATGCCGATGTCGCGTTGCAGGTGTTCCGGAAGCGACCGTGTATCGAGGTAGGCCCGCCCTTCCCGCGTCCGTGCCCAGAACGTCTTCAGCGTGTGCCATGGAGATGGGCGGTGCCCGGCGGAAATGAACCTGTCATGTGCCATAGCCATGATCGTCAACCTTCCTGGTCTAACGGCAGTTAATGTATCGAGAAGGAATCTGGGCTTGATCGGGCATGTTTTCCAATTGAATATCGGCAGCCGGGCATAAGGGGAGTTAATGCATTAATGTCTTTCCAGCTTCCCCCTCTCGCCGCGGTCCGCGCCTTCGAAGCGGCCGCCCGCCATGGCAGTTTCACCAAGGCGGCCAGAGAACTCGGCATGACGCAGGCCGCCGTCAGCTACCAGATCAAGGTGCTGGAGGACCGTATCGGCTCGCCGCTCTTCCTGCGCAGGCCGCGCCAGATCGTTCTCACGGACGCCGGCCAGCGGCTGGCGCCGGCGGTCACCGACGCATTCGAACTTTTAAGTGCGGCCTATGCAGCGGCCCGCACCGGCGCGCGGGGCACGCTGGTCATCAGCACGCTCGCCACCTTCGCCGCCAATTGGCTGGCCCGGCGCATCGGCTCGTTCCAGATCGCGCACCCCTCGCTTGCGGTTCGGCTCGAAACGTCGGACCATATGGTAGACTTCACGCGCGAGGAGGTGGACATCGGCTTACGCTCGGGCGACGGCAACTGGCCGGGCCTTGCGGTCCATCGGCTATTCAACGCGGACTTCACGCCGATGCTCAGCCCGAATCTTTTGGCAAGCGCCGGCGGCGTCGAAACCCCGGCCGACCTCCTTTGCCTGCCAATTCTTGATCCGGGCGACCCGTGGTGGGCGCAATGGTTCGCCGCCGCGAACGTTCCCGTCGAGGGCCTCGAGAGCCGGCCGGGCGCAAGCTTGGGCGCGCAAACCTACGAGGGCAATGCGGCCATGGCCGGCCAGGGCGTCGCAATCCTTACGCCCGCCTTCTTCGCGCAGGAACTGGCCGATGGCCGCCTTGTCCGGCCCTTCGATCTGGTCTGCAACGACGGCAACGCCTACTGGATGGTCTATCCGGAAGCGCGGCGCAACGCGCCCAAGATCGCTGCCTTCCGCGGCTGGATCCTCGCCGAACTGGCCAATTCTTCGGTCAAGCCCGACAACACCTGAGGCCAGCCGAACACGAGAGGAATTTTTTTGCCGAAGATGAACTTGAAGGCAGCCTCTAGACGTTCAGCCGTGCCTCAACTCAGCGGTTACCCGCCAGATCGCATTACCCACATCGTCCGCGACCAGCAGCGAGCCGTCCGGGCCGATGGCAACCCCCACCGGCCGCCCATAGGATGCTCGTTCGTCCTCTGAAAGGAAGCCGGTCAGAACCTCGCGCGTCCGCCCGGCCGGGCGCCCGTTCACAAAGGGGACGAAAACAACTTTGTAGCCACTCAACTTACTGCGGTTCCAGGATCCGTGTTGCCCGACGACCATCCCATCCGGGAAGCCGGGCAATGTCCCCGCGGGAAGCCAACAGAGCCCGAGCGAAGCGGTGTGCCCGCCCAGCGCGAAATCCGGCGTTATGGCTGTTACGACCAAGGCCGGGTCCTGCGGCACCCGGTCGTCCACAATCTTGCCCCAGTAGCAATAGGGCCATCCGTAGAAGCCGCCTTCGCGAACCGAAGTCAGATAGTCCGGAGGCGTTTCGTCGCCCAGGGCGTCACGCTCATTGACGACCGTCCAGAGTACGCCCGTAGTCGGTTCCCAAGCCATGCCCACTGGATTGCGGAGGCCGAAGGCAAAGATGCGTCGCTTGCCGCTCTCAAGGTCAAGCTCGTGGATGGCCGCCCGGTCCTCCTCTGCCGCCATGCCACTGTCGCCAATATTGGTGAGAGAGCCGACGCCGATGAAGAGCTTTCGTCCATCGGGGCTTGCAAGCAAACTTCGCGTCCAGTGCCCACCGGGCTTCAGGTTGGTTACCTTCCGTCCCGTCGCGTCGATGCGCGTCTCTCCCGCCCGGTACGAAAATGCAACCACCGCATCGGTGTTGGCGACGTAAAACGTATCGCCCAGCAGAGCCATGCCGAACGGCTGATTCAGCCCGTCGAGGAACACTTCGCGGATTTCTGCCGTTCCATCGCCGTCGGCGTCGCGCAACAGCGTGATGCGGTTCGGGCTTACTCCGACTGCGGCGGCACGCTTCATTGTGCTGAGTATGGCATAGTCGAAGATAGACCGGATGCCTCCTGGTAAGCTCAACGCCTCCGCGGCCAACACATCGCCATTGGGCAGGACATGGATCCAACGCGGATGCTTCAGGCCTGTTGCGAATGCGTTCACCTTCAGGCCGGCGGCCGCGACCGGGGTTTGCCCTGCAGCCCACCCTCTCGCCGTCGGCATTTTAAGCGTGGGAATGCCCTGCGGCTTTGCAACCGGAATATTCGGCGCACTGCCAAGCGCCGGTTCTCGCGGACCCTCGGGCCGATGCCGCAAGAGAATCACGACCGCGCCGATCAGCGCGACCATGCGGGCGAAAATGCCGGACAGGCTCATTGGTTTCCTTTGCCCAGGCAGCCGGTCGGCGCTACACGAAGCGTCTCAAGGTTGGTACCAACGATCTGCCAAGTTGTATACTCGCCGTAGGTTCCTCATCGTGGACTTACCGTTCGAGAGCGTCGCCAATGTCGTCACTGGAGTATCGGACCCGAAAGCGGAAACCGGTTTCGGAGAAAATCCGATGCTCAAACAGAGAGATAGAGCAGCAGCACCGATCCCATCAATTCAATCGGTGCGTCCGCTGGTCTAGCGCCGTCATGCGGCCACGCCGCCCATAGCATCACTTGAAGCTACGGATCGAAGGAAATGGTGAACGCGAAGGCTGCCATAAACGGATTGGTAACGCTGTTTGCCTACCTTGAGCGAATACGAGGCAGGAACCTTTGCCGCCTCTCGGTGCAAAGATAATTCAAAGGAAATAACGGTGCGTCAGGCGCAGGCAAACAGCTTTACTGGTTCGTTCTCACTCCTCAATTTTGTTCTTGCGAGCCTGCTTTCGATCGCTGTGAACCTCGCCCCGGCCGCTTCTGCGGCCGCTGGGTCCTCCAAATATGCAGCGATCGTGATTGACGCGAACACGGGCAAGACGCTTCACTCGGTCAACCCCGATGCTCCGCGATATCCGGCTTCGCTCACCAAGATGATGACGCTCTATCTCATCTTCGAAGGGCTTTCGTCAGGAAAAATAACCCGGAACACGAAGATTCCGTTCTCGGCCAGAGCCGCCACCATGCCCCCGACGAAACTCGGCGTAAAGGCAGGCGGGTCAATCACCGTCGAGACAGCGATAGGTTCGCTGGTTACGAAGTCGGCCAACGATGTCGCCACCGCCGTCGCGGAATACTTCGGCGGCACGGAGGAGGGATTCGCCCAAATCATGACGCAAAAAGCGCGCCGGCTCGGCATGACGGGCACGATTTTCCGCAATGCCTCCGGTCTACCGAATTCCGCTCAGCATTCGACTGCACGCGACCTTGCCATTCTCGGCATGGCGCTTCGCGAGCACTTTCCGCAATATTACGGCTATTTCTCGATCCAGTCGTTCAGCTACGGCAAACACCGGATGGCGAACCACAACCGGCTGCTTGGACGCATCAAGGGCGTGGACGGCATCAAGACGGGCTATACACAAAAGTCGGGTTTCAACCTGGTCACTTCGGTTGGCGACGGGAACCGCCGTATCGTGGCCGTTGTCATGGGCGGCGTATCCGGCCGCGCGCGCGACGCCCAAATGGTCGAACTGATCAAGCAATATCTGCCGAAGGGCTCGACGCGCCGCGGCGGGCCGCTGATTGCCAAGGCGGGTAAGTCGGCCATTCGTGCACTGGCTTCGGCGATCTTGCCGCGGCGCGATGTTCCGACACCCGACGAAAAGCCTGAAGCCGACGTGGTTGTGGCTACCAGCGAGGCGGAAGTGACGGCAGCAGAGAGCGTGCAGATCGCCGCGCAGGAGACCGTGGTCGAAGAAACCTCCGAACCGGTCATCCAGGCATTTGCGGAGCCCGCGCCGCGTCCCAACATCGCGTTGGCCCCTCGCCCGAAGGCCGAGGTCGATCCGATCAGCACCGCGTCCACCGGGCCCGAAGGCTGGGCGATCCAGGTCGCCTCCTCGCCGAGCGAAAGCGAAGCAAAGGGGTTCCTCGACAAGACCAGCAAGCAGGCTCCGAGGGCCGTTGCCTCCGCATCTCCTTTCACCGTCGCATTCCAAAAGGACGGCACCACCTACTACCGCGCACGTTTCGGAGGCTTCTCGTCGAAGGACGCCGCCTGGGATGCCTGCGGCGCTCTCAAGAAGAAGAAGATCGCTTGCTACGCGATCGAACAATAGGCAGGCATCTCAAGAATTCTCCTGGAAATGTAGTCATGTCGAAGGAGAGTCAGTTGTGATTGGAGAGAAGGACGTCCTTGGCTTCGTTGATTCTCGCGGCAAGGAAGGACGAACCGCCGAGGTCGGGGTGCAGGCGTTGCATGAGGCGGCGATGCGCCTTGCGGACTTCCGCCGCGGTGGCTCCCGATTCAAGACCAAGGACCTTGTAGGCCTCCTCCTTGGTCATGGCGCCCGTAGCTGGCGCAACACCTTTCCGGTGGTCGTCATCCGGCTTCGCGTCTTCGCGCCATGCGGGAAACCGGCTGTCAAGATAAGCCTCAAGTAGCTGCCGGCTCTCCAAATCGGTGGAAAGTTCACCGAGCAGTTCCAGGAGTTCCCGCTGCGACATGGTGCCGAGCACCCGCGCTTCATGGCGGCCGGCAAGCACCAGCCCCTCCAGCTTGCCGCTGTCGTGGTCGAGTTCCATTTCCAGCGCTGCCGTTCTGACCGTCGAGCGTTTGCCGGGCGTCTTTCGGGTGCCGCGGCGCACCCTGTTCGAGGTGTACCAGGCCAGAGCACCGGAAAGCATCATACCCCCAACGCCTGCCCGCCCGGTGACGACCAGCACGCTGCCTACGATTGCGAGCACGATCGGTCCGCTGATGCGGACGCTTTCCGCCAACCTGGCCGGGTCGATCCTGAGGAAGGCGGCAATGACGACGAGGAAAGCCAGCAGGCCCGCAAGAATGTAGAAGACCACAGTCATCCGGTCTTGCTGCTCCCGAGATGCTCGATCATCAACAGGTCCTCGGGACGGCCGCGGGATTCGAGAGCTGCCAGTCCGCCAGTGGCAAACACCGCAACCGCTGAAAGAAGTCGTGCAAGTGTCGCGGCCGAACTGCGATCGAAACGGAACCATGCGCCCTTGGAGAGCCGCGCGAACTCCTTGAATGCTTTTTCCGCCGGGCCGCCGCGGCCTTCCTGAAAAATGAACAGCGGTACGCCATGAAGCCCGAGATTGCCGGCCTTTTCGGCCAGGTCATCGATCTCCTCCTCCATCGCGTCGCCTATGAAGACCACGGCGTTCACTTTCTCCGTTGTCGTTTCCTTCAAGGCGTGTGTGAGAACCTTGCCAATCTGCGTATGGCCGCCGCGGCAGTCGATTTTCACCATAAGGTCCTTCAAGGCGGAAGTATCGTTGACGAATTTGGAAGCACGGCATTCGCCGAAACCCCGAAAATAAACCAGTTGCACATTCAGCGAACCGGCTTTGCCGACTGCGTCGAACATCTCCGCCTGCAGCTTGCATGCCAGATCCCATGTCGGCTGACGGCTCATCGTCGCGTCAAGAGCAAGGATCAGCCGGCCCGAGCCCTTGCCGCCCGGCGTCGCCATCGCGCGCGCTTGCCGCACGAAGGCGTCGATTTCACCGGCATCGGACCTCGCCTTTGCCGGTGTGTTCCTGGTGCCAAGGGGCGCTGGCGGCGTCTTATCGCTCATGACCATCAACATGTGGCGTCCGGGCGGTGCTTGCAAGACTGCCGCACGGACCGTGTGCGAACGACGGCCAGAGCGCGATGATTTCAATTGGAATCGTCACCGCGCTCTATTTCTTGGATTTCGCATGATCTTTTCCGAAAACCGCTACGCACTTTTCGGGATGCTCTAGCCAGCCGTTCACAACAAACCGAGTTCCGCCAGTTGCTTGCGCAGCGTCGGCGGCATTTCGGCCAGGCTCGAATGGCTGCCAAGATCAGCGGGAGCGTCAGTGGTTTTCAGGTAGCGCCAGCCCTGAAAGGCCCGCCTCGGCTGCCACCGGGTGAGGACAACCTTCGGGTCGAGCACAAGGTTGCAGCGGGAAATGCCCTCGGCATCGGTGAACGGACGAATTTCAACAAGCCGCTGGCGGCATTGAATACTGCCCTTGATGACCCAATAGAGCGAGCCGCCATCCGTGAGTTCGCCCGCGCGGGTCGGCACCATGCGCGTGGTGTGCCACTGTTCGACAGGCTCGCCGGCGCGGCGGCGCTCCTCGAGGCGGAATGCGATCCACTCCTCAAGGTCCTCGACGCTGTCGCAGCCGACGCAGAGTTTCACGAGGTTGAGTGCCATGACGGAGAGCTTTAGCGCGGATGGCGGCGGGGTCAACAGCGGTTGGGTTTCTCCACAGGTCGGGCTCAACATTCAACGACGTTGACTGCGAGGCCGCCCTGGCTCGTTTCCTTGTACTTTTCGCTCATGTCGAGCCCGGTCTGGCGCATGGTCTCGATCGCCGCGTCAAGCGGCACGAAGTGCTTGCCATCGCCCTTGATCGCGAGCGAAGCGGCCGTGACGGCCTTCACGGCGCCAAGCGCGTTGCGTTCGATGCAAGGCACCTGCACAAGACCGCCGACCGGATCGCAGGTCATGCCAAGATGATGCTCCAGCGCGATTTCAGCGGCGTTTTCGACCTGCTCCGGGGTTCCTCCCATCACGGCGCAGAGGCCCGCGGCCGCCATGGCAGACGCCGAACCGACCTCGCCCTGGCAACCCACTTCAGCGCCTGAAATCGAGGCGTTTGCCTTGATGATGCCGCCGACTGCGGCGGCAGTGAGCAGGAAGTCGCGGATGCCCTGCTGGTCGGCCTCGGGATGGAAATGCAGCCAGTAGCGCAAGACGGCGGGGATGACACCGGCCGCACCATTCGTCGGCGCGGTGACAACGCGTCCGCCTGCCGCATTCTCTTCATTCACGGCCATCGCATAGATCGACAACCAGTCATTTGCGAGCAGCGGGTTCGGCCGGTTCTGCTGCCACTGTTCCTGCAATTTGTCATGCAGCTGGCGCGCGCGGCGGCGCACCTTCAGGCCCCCAGGCATGATGCCTTCCTGCGACAGGCCCCGTTCGATGCAGCCGCGCATGGCAATCCAAATCCCGTCGAGGCCAGCGTCGAGTTCGGCTCTCATCATGTGGATTTCTTCATTCGCACGCTTCATGTCGGCGATGGAAAGGCCACTCTTTGCCGCCATGGCGAGCATTTCGACAGCGTTGGCGAACGGATAGGGCACCGATTTGCCGGGGGCCTCGGGGCCCCGCGACTTCAAACGCTGCAATTCCTCTTCCGACACCACGAAGCCGCCGCCGATCGAGTAATAGATGCGCTTGAGGAGAAGCCGGCCCTCGGAATCGTAAGCGTAGAAGGCCATGCCGTTCGCGTGGCCCCGCAAGGGGGTTTTCCTGTCAAGAACCAGATCGACTGCCGGGTCGAAACCATATGCTGGGTGGCCGGGCGGAGATACGCGTTTCCCTGCCATCACCTGCTCGACCAGCAAGTCGGCCTTGTCCGGGTCGACGGTCACCGGGGTTTCGCCGGCAAGGCCGAGGATCACGGCCCGGTCGGTCCCATGGCCAATGCCCGTATAGGCGAGCGAGCCGTGCAGGCTGGCGCCGAGACGGCTGACCTTTGCTCCGGCCGGCCTCGGCCAATCGTCTCCGGCCAATTCGCTCAGGAAGCGCGCCGCGGCAGTCATCGGCCCCATCGTGTGTGAACTCGATGGGCCGATGCCGACTTTGAACAGATCGAAGACTGAAAGAAACACGCGTTACTGCTCCCGGACCGTTGCTCGCGCACGGTATTGCATTTGTGCCGAAGTTTCCGCATTTTTCGAACGTACCGCTTCCCATCGTCCGACTTGCATTTCGCTGCAAGCGACATTGCCCGCCGCGTATGCTGCCATTGAAGGGGCGTCACGGTTTCCGCGCGTGATCCAAAGCTCCGGCAGTGGGGTTGCATGAAGGGCGCGGTACCACTAAATCGGCGGGGACTCCCGTCGCCCGCCCGCATGACAGAAGACCATGACCAGGCTTTTTCTTCTAAGACACTCAAAAGCCGGCTGGGCGGAACCTGGAATGCGCGATTTCGACCGGCCGCTCGATGCGGCGGGGAAAGCCGACGCCGAAGCGATCGGGGCCGCCATGCGGACATGCGGTTACGCGCCTGAACTCATCCTCTGCTCGTCCGCGCGGCGCGCCCGTGAGACGCTCGACGGCCTCTACAAGCATTCCACCATCGACCACAGGCGGGTGTCCTTCATGGACTCGCTCTATAGCGAGGACGCCTACGGCTATCTGACCATCATTCATGAGTATGGCCGCAACACCCCCTCGATGATGGTCATCGGCCACAATCCGATGATGGAGGATCTGGCGATGGCGATTTCCGGCGACGGCGAGGACCAGGCGAGAGGCTCGATGATCGGCGGATTTCCAACATCCGGTCTCGCCGTCATTCAATTCAACGATGGAATCGGCGAAGCGGCTCCCGGCAAGGGCTATCTGGAGGCGTTCATCACGCCAGCCGATTTCTAAATTGCGCTTGATCTGAGCTGTCTAAACACCGCTGCGAGTTGCGAAAACCCGTGCCGAACGCGACCTTCTCCCCGCTTGCTGGGAGAAGTGCCGGCAGGGCGGTGAGGGGCGCTGTTACCGCTCGAACATAAAAGCCACTGGTATAGGAAAGGCGGCGCTCCGGCCCGGAACGCCGCCTCGGTTCATTGCGCGGAGCTGCTGCCGGACGGCGGTCCTGTCGGACCGCCCCCGAAGCCCCGCTGCCTCACACCACCATGAAATCGGCGTTGGTGAGCGCCAGGTTGGTGCTGAGCGTGGCGAACTGCACCGCGCCGCCGGCCGCATTGCCATTGGAATCGTAGGTGAGCGCGCCGGTCGTCTTGTTGTAGATGATGCGGTCGCTGGCATCGTGCGCCGCCGTGCCGACATAGAACGCGCCCGCCGCCAGCGTGCCGGTTGCCAGTGCGGTGAACACCGAGTTTTCCAGCCGCACCGTATCGTCACCCACCGAGAAATCGGTGATCTTGTCGACATTGCTGGACGCGTTCAGCGCGGTGTCGAAGATGAACGTATCCTTACCCGCACCGCCGGTGAGCGTGTCATTGCCCTTCAGGCCGACAATCGTGTCATTGCCCTTGCCGCCGGTGATCGTGTCGTTGCCAGACCCGCCAGTGAGCGTGAAGGCTTCGGTCTGATTGCTCAGGCTTATGGACACGCCGGCAGTTGCGCTGGCGGCAGAGATCGCCTCGACGCCTGCGATCTTATCATCACCGTGCGCGTTCAGATTGGTGATGTTGGTCGAGTCAGAGGTCAGGTAGATCGTATCGTCGTCACCGGCGCCGAGATCGATCTTGCTTGACGGACCGTCGAGGATGGCGTTGAGCTGGGCGCCGGTAAGCGTCAGCCGGTCGTCGCCGGAAGTGCCGGTGAGATTGCCGGTCTCGACATTGAGAACCGCCGGAGTGCCGAGCCCGGAAATGTCCACGGTTCCGGCGACCTTGACGTTGAGCACGTCCGTGCCGGCGCCGAGATCGAGGGTAGCGAACCCAGCCCATTGCTTCACGGTCATAGTCACGGTGTCGCCGCCGCTGCTGCCTGTCAACGCATTGAGGCCGGAGAACATGCCGGTGGAGAAGTCAACCTCGGTCGCGTTGGTCAGCACGATCGTGTCGATGCCAGTCCCGCCCTTGAGGAACTCGCCGGCGGCGAAATCGCCATTGGCGAGCTTGATCGTGTCGTCGCCTTCCCCGCCGTCGATCATGTCGGCGCCTGCACCGCCGCTGATCGTGTCGTTGCCGGACCCGCCGGTGAGCTTATTGGCGTTGGCATCGCCCGTCAGGCTGACGGCCGCGCTCGACGTCGACGCATCCACATTCTCGAAGCCGGTGACATTCGCCGTGTCGCCAGAGGTCTGATCGGCCAGTGAAAGGTTGATCGTCGCGGCTCCGGTCACGATCAAGGTGTCGGTGCCGGTCCCGCCGGCAATCGAAACGTCCGAACCGTCGAAGGTAATCGTGTCGTTGCCCGCACCGCCGTCGATCGTGTCGGCACCCGCGCCGCCGCTGATCGTGTCGTTGCCGGACCCGCCGGTGAGCTTATTGGCGTTGGCATCGCCCGTCAGGCTGACGGCCGCGCCCGATGTTGACGCATCCACAATCTCGAAGCCCGAGATATTGCCGGCCGACAGGTCGATCGTCGCGGCTCCGGTCACGATCAAGGTGTCGGTGCCGGCCCCGCCGGCAATCGAAACGTCCGAGCCGTCGAAGGTGATCGTGTCGTTGCGCCGCACCGCCGTTGATCGTGTCGTTGCCGGACGCCGCCGGTGAGCTTATTGGCGTTGGCATCGCCCGTATGCTGACGGCCGCGCTCGGATAGCTCGACGCATCCACATTCTCGAAGCCGGTGACATTCGCCGTGTCGCCAGAGGTCTGGTCCGGCCAGGGACAGGTTGATCGTTGCGGCTCCGGTCACGATCAAAGTGTCGTTGCCCGCCCCGCCGGCAATCGAAAACTCAGAGCCGTCGAAGGAGATCGTGTCGTTGCCTGTGCCGCCGTCGAGCCTGACGCCGACGCCGCCGAAGATACGTGTCGTCGCCGCCGTAGTCCGCCGCCGCCGCTGATCGTGTCGTTGCCGGCACCGCCGTCGATCATGTCGGCGTAGTAGCTGCCGCTGAGCCTATTGGCGTCGGCATCGCCCGTCAGGCTGACACCAACATTCGAATCGGCTGCATCCACATTCTCGAAGCCGGTGACATTCGCCGTGTCGCCGGAGGTCTGATCCACCTGGGACAGGTTGATCGTTGTGACTCCGGTTACTCTCAAAGTGTCGATGCCCGACCCGCCGGCAATCGAAACGTCGGAGCCGTCGCCTCGGATCCAGTCGTCGCCCGCGCCGCCGTTGA
Organism: uncultured Alphaproteobacteria bacterium; assembly: GCA_963813315.1. Taxonomy (GTDB): domain Bacteria; phylum Pseudomonadota; class Alphaproteobacteria; order Rhizobiales; family Rhizobiaceae; genus CAWEYO01. The sequence continues at coordinate 97,168 of CAWEYO010000012.1, forward strand.
TCGTGTCGGCGCCGTAGCCGCCCCATAGCCGATTGGCATTGGCATCGCCCGTCAGGCTGACGGCCGCGCTCGACTCGATTGCATAGACATTATTAAAGCCGGTGACAATCGCCGTGTCACCGAAAGTTTGGTCCGAAGCACTCAGGTCGATTGTCGCGCCTCCGGCTCCGTCCACGCCTAAGGTACTAACCCCGCCGCCGGCAATTGAAACGTCCGAACCGTCATACCAGACAATGCCGCCGTCGCCGCCGCCGTGGACGATGGTGTCGGCGCCAGCGCCGCCAACGATCGCGACGTTGCCGGAGCCGCTGGTGATCGTGTCGGCCTGCGCGCTGCCGTAAATAATGAAGCCTTCGCTCTGCGCGCTCAGGTTTATCGTCACGCCGGCGGTCGCAAGGCGAGCGTCAATATAGTCGAGGCCCACGATCGACGCATCCGCCATCGTGTTGAGGTCGGCCGAGGTCGAGGTCAGGCTGATCTTATTTTGAAACTGATAAGCAGCGCTGAAATCGATCTTGCCCGCGCCGATGATGATGGCGTCGAGCTGCTCGCCGCTGAGCGTTACCGGAGCTCCTCTGGTCGCGGTCGTGCCGATGAGATTACCGGTCTCGACACCGCTGATCGATGGAACGCCGAGCGCGGAAATGTCCACAGGCTCGTCCATGACGACGTTAAGAACGTCCGTGCCGCCGCCGAGATCGATCGTGTCGAAACTCGCCCATTGCGCCAATGTCATCGTGACGACGTCGTCGCCGTCGGTGCCGGTGAACGTCGCCATGACCCCGGCATAGGCCGCCATGCCTTCGGCCGTAAGCGGCGGGCGGGGCGCGATGCCATGCGCGGGCGCATCGATCGCCGCGTGGTGATGCTTGTTCCCGGTTGCGGGCTGGACGAGATCGAGGATGGTCATTTTAGCGAACTACTCCGTTGTTTGCGTGAAGCCGGGCGACGTTCCGTTGAAGTCGCCATCCCGGCCGAGTTTTTGTTTTGCACGCATGACTTGCCGGAAGAGCCTGCAGCATTTTTTGCTGCGCCGGCTCCCGGTTCAGGTTCATGCATGCTTCCTCGCACATGAGCATTGTGCGAAAAGCAGTAATTTTTTTTGCCTTGCCGACCCCTTGTTCGGGATCATGCAGGTGTGCCACGAGATGACATCAGACAAATCTCGAGCATCGACGCGAGCGAACGCGGCGCAAATTGTTTACGACTGATTTACAATTGAAGTGCTGACAGCATCAGCGCTGATGCCGATGCTTTCACCCTTGCCTGACTAAATGTTCCCTTGCCGAGTCGCGATTTCTGTTGCCGACAAATGAAACCTAGCACAACCGTCGATGCAAGTTGTATAGGATTTGCGTGCACAACTGTTGGCTTTTGGGGCGACCGGTTCCCGCTTCGGGTCCGATGCTGTTTGTTTTGAGCATCGGATTTTTCCGGAACCCGGTGCCCACAGGGAGGGGGTAAGCCGGCCGCGATGTCCGGCCATCGGCTTGGGACCATTCTTTCGATCTACCAGACCGAGATCAGTGGAGCACGGCCGGCGGCGGACGGCGGCCATTTCAAATCGGCGCTCTTTTGCCTATATCGGTGAAGTCTTTGCTGGGGTTCCGCGTTTGGCGTCGCTGACTACCTACACCGATGAGGCGCGGATCGCTTTCGACACGCTGGCCGGTCGTGCGGCCGGATTGCTTTCCCCATCAGTGCGGCTTGGCGTGACCGGCCTCTCCCGTGCCGGCAAGACGGTGTTCATCTCCTCCTTCGTCCACAATCTGATCCACGGCGGCCGGCTGCCGCTGTTCGAAGCGCAGAAATCCGGCCGCGTCTCCCGTGCCTTTCTGGAAGAGCAGCCCGATGACGCCGTACCCCGCTTCCAGTACGAGGATCATATCGAAACGCTGGTGGCGAGCCGTTTGTGGCCGCAATCCACCCGCGCAATCTCCGAACTCCGGCTGACCATCGAGTACGAATCAGCTTCCGGCTGGAACAGGCTGTTTTCGAGCGGCAGGCTCTGCGTGGACATCGTCGACTATCCCGGCGAATGGCTGCTCGACCTGCCTCTCCTGGGAAAGACGTATCGCGAATTTTCGGCGGAGGCTTTCGCGATGGCCGAGCTGCCGGTGCGCGCCGATCTTTCGGCTAAGTGGCGCAAGCAATCGCAAGCGATCGATCCGTCAGCCGACGCCGACGAGATGGTTGCGCGGCATTTGGCTGAGGAATTCGCCGCCTATCTGACGGCCTGCAAGCAGGACGGCCGCGCGCTTTCCACATTGCCGCCTGGCCGCTTTCTGATGCCGGGCGATCTCGAGGGCTCGCCGGCCCTGACCTTCGCGCCGCTTCCGGGCCTTGCCGATGGCCGGGCCCGCCCCGGCTCGCTCCAGGCGCAGATGGAACGCCGCTATGAGGCTTACAAGTCGCATGTGGTAAAGCCCTTCTTCCGAGAGCACATCACGCGTCTTGACCGGCAAATCGTCCTGATCGACGCCATGCAGGCGCTGAACGCGGGATCCGGCGCGATCGCCGACCTGGAGCGCGCGCTGACCGAAATTCTCGCCTGCTTCAGGCCGGGGCGCGGCAGTTTCCTGACCGACCTCTTCTCGCGGCGGATCGACCGTATCCTGATTGCGGCCACCAAGGCCGATCACATTCACCATGAAAGCCATGCCAGATTGCAGGCGATCGTCCGCCGTTTGACAGACCGCGCGGTCAAGCGGGCGAATTTCACCGGCGCGGAAGTGGATGTGCTGGCGATGGCAGCGATCCGCGCGACGCGGGAGGGCACTGTGCAACAAGGCCGGGAGACGCTGCCGGTCATCATCGGCACGCCGCTCAAGGGGGAGACGATCGGCAACGAAGAGTTCGACGGCAAGACCGAAACCGCCATATTTCCCGGCGACTTGCCTGCGAGGACCGACACAGTCTTCGCCGATGCTTCCGACGGCGGGCAGACCCCCGCTGAACCGACAGTCCGCTTCGTGCGGTTTCGTCCGCCCAGGCTGGAAAGGACCGCCGAAGGCGTAACGCTGTCGCTGCCACACATTCGGCTGGACCGCGCGCTGCAATTCCTGATCGGAGATCACCTGGCATGACGCGAGAACGAAAGCCCGCTGCGTTCCGGCTGGAACCGGACCCGGAGCCGGATGTACGCAATGCCGCGACCGGAAAGCCCACACAGGAAGTGGCGCGCAAGCCCCGCGCCGTGACGAATGTCACGGCAGTCGTCACCCCCGCCGCGGTCGATATTTTCGACGAACCCGAGGCCGCAACCGGCGAACCACCACCGGCCACTGCGCCAAGGCACCGTTCCCGGCTTAGCGCCATTTTTCTTGGCGCCTTTGGCATCCTTGTCTCCTTGGGGGTCGGGCTATGGACAGACCGATTGATCCGTGACCTGTTCGCTCGCGCGGATTGGCTGGGCTGGCTGGCCGCAGCCATGGCGGCCATCGCCGCGCTGGCGCTTGCTATCATCATTATCCGGGAAGTGATGGCCCTGTGGCGGCTGGCCTCTGTCGAAAAAATGCGTGAGCGCGCTTCCGACGCCATTCGGCGCGACGACCCGAAGGCCGCGCGCGCGGTCGTCGATGACCTGGCTTCCCTCCTTGCAGCCAAACCGGAGACTGCGGCAGGGCGCAGGGTGCTTCATGAGCTGCGCGACGACATCATCGACGGTGCCGCTTTGGTGCGCCTCGCCGAGACGGAAGTGCTGTTGCCGCTGGACGGCCGCGCGAGGGTGATGATCCTCGACGCGGCAAAGCGGGTATCGCTGGTTACCGCGGTCAGCCCGCGCGCCCTGGTCGATGTTGCCTACGTGGTCTTCGAGGTAGGGCGACTGATACGCAGGCTTTCGGAACTCTATGGTGGCAGGCCCGGCACGCTCGGGTTCTTCCGGCTCACGCGAAGCGTTCTCGCGCACCTGGCGGTCACGGGTTCCATTGCCTTCGGCGACAGCCTGGTGCAGCAGGTCGTCGGCCACGGGCTGGCCGCACGGCTTTCGGCCAAACTCGGCGAAGGCGTGGTAAACGGGTTGATGACGGCCCGGATTGGCATTGCGACCATGGAAACCGTTCGTCCGCTGCCTTTCAGCGCAGTCAAGCGGCCCGGAATGGGCGATTTCATGTCCGCGCTAACGTCGTTTGCGAGTGCGCGGCAGGGTGCGGTTGCCGGCCGCGGAAAATGATCTTGCGGCAGCACCGATCACGGGCCATTCCGCAGCGAAATCCGCGGAAATAGACAAAGCATTAACCAATCTTGGTCATGGTTTTTTGGGAGTTTTGTTCTGTCACTCAGTTGCCGGGTACCCTTGATGAAACGCGCAATCCTGTCCGCCGTAGTGCCGCTCGTGGCCACTGCGGCATTTGTCGACACGAGCTACGCCGCCGGCGCCTCGGAGCGCGACAAGAAGTTCTTTCAATCCGTTGAGGGCGACTGGGTGGGGCCCGGCGAGATAGTCGCGGGCAAATACAAGGGCACCAGGTTCACATGCACGTTCACCGGCTCGACGCCCGATCTGGCGGTCGGCATGACCTTGGACGGCGCCTGCCGGGTCGGCATCTTCACACAGAAGATGACCGCGACAGTGGAACGCTCCGGCAGGGGCTACACAGGCAAATTCATGGACGGCGCCGCCGGAAAGGGCCTCGATGTCGTTGCCGGCAATGTCGACGGCCGCAAGGTTGTGCTGTCACTCAACCGCGCCCAGCTGAACGGCGCGATGCTTGCCCGCCTGCCTGACGAAAACACGATGGCGGTAACGGTTTCGGTGCGCGTCGACAAGCACCTGGTGCCGGTGATCGGCATGAACCTGAAGCGCGTCGACGGGCCGGCCGTGGGCTCGATTGCCCAAAGGTAGATACGGGCTCGTTGCGCTTCCATTCCCTGCGATGGCAACAGCGTGACGGCCCACCACTTGCAGTCAAGTTAGCCACCAATCACGGCCGGGCAGTTTTTCGATGCCGGCCGCCTCGATCGCCGCCAGGCGGTCCGTAACGGGAATGCCGCCAAGGCGGAGATCGGGATCGATTTCGGCGAGCGGTACAAGCACGAAGGCGCGCTCCAGCATACGCGGATGGGGCACGACGAGGCCGGGCTCGTCGATCACCCTATCCCCGAAAACCAGGATATCCATGTCGATGAGGCGCGGCCCCCAGCGTTCCTGGCGCACGCGTTTCAACCTGCGTTCGACATCGAGGCAAAGTTCGAGAAGGCCGCGGGGCGACCGTTGCGTTTTGAGCTCGGCGGCGGCGTTCAGGAAGTCGGGTTGGTCCGTCTTGCCCCAAGGTGGCGTGCGATAGAGAGAGGAGACCGCAACGACGGTCGTTTCCGGATCCGCATCCAGGATCCGAAGAGCTGTCGCCATTGCTTGTGCCGGCTCGCCAAGGTTGCCGCCGAGGCTGAGAAAAGAGCGTTCGGCCAGTCGAAGCGGCAAAGGTCAGTCCGCCTTAGCGAAAAAAGCAAGATAATCCAATCGGTTCACGGCCATCTTTTCCCTATTCCGTCAGTTGCTTCTGCCGCTTGAGCATAGCATCGGCAAAAACGAGCGCGTCGATATTCATAGCGACATTGTGCACGCGGAACACGTCGGCGCCCTTCAGCCGCAGAATGACGCTGGTCGCGGCTGTACCCGCATCGCGGATTTCCGGGCCGCGGCCGGTAACCTCGCCAACCAGCCGCTTGCGCGAGGTGCCGACGAGCCAAGGGTGTCCGAGCGCATGCAGCTCTTCGAAACGGGCCATGATCTGAAGGTTTTCCTCCGCGTCCTTGGCAAAGCCGAAGCCGGGATCGAGCACAATCTGATTGTCGGCAACGCCGGCGTCCCTTGCAATCTCAAGCGATTTCTCGAGGAAGAGAAGCTGGTCGGCGATGACATCCTGAAGCTTTTCGCGATCGCGGCCTGTGTGCATGATGACGAGCCCCGCCCCGGTTTCGGCCGCGAGCCTGGCGATGGCGGGTTCGCGCTGCAGGCCGTGCACATCGTTGACGATATGTGCGCCGGCGGAGACAGCGAGACGCGCGGTCTCTTCGCGATACGTATCAACGGAAATCAATGCCTTGCCGGTGGCCGACAAGGCTTCGATAACCGGAAGTATCCTGCGCTGTTCTTCCTTCGGCGAAACCGGCAGCGCTCCGGGGCGCGTCGATTCGCCTCCGACATCGATAATGGCCGCGCCCGCCTCGCTCATCAGCGCGGCTTGTTCGAGCGCGCGATCCGGCCTGTCGAACCTGCCGCCATCGGAAAAGCTGTCCGGGGTAACGTTTAGTATCCCCATCACCAGCGCATTTGGACCGAGATCGAGGTGGCGCCCGTGCGCCAGTTGCCATCGCCTTGCTGTCTTCATCGCATTTTGCATCTTGAAACGTCCGCGGTATTTGCTGCGAGCCGGATCGAAAAGCAACGGCTTTTGTGGCATTTGGCGCCGATCGGCGGGGAACGATATGGACAACGATTTCCATTGCGCTGGCCGCAACGGTAGAGCAATCTACTGGCAAGGCTATGCGATGAAGAAAATCCTCCTGACGGCTTTCGCCGTCGCCAGTCTGTCGCTGCCCGCCGGCGCTGCCAGCGTGAGCAAAACCTACAGCTACTTTTCCATTGGCGGCAAGACACTCGCGGAGATCGAGACGGAACTCGTCAGGCGCGGTCCGCATGTGATGAGCACAGGCAAGCGCCATCCAGGCGCTACGCAGATGGAATTCACGACGCGCCTGGCCTACGCCGAAGGCAAGGGCGGCTGCGAAATCATCAAGGTATCGGTAAACGTCCAGGCCAGGATGATCCTGCCACGCTGGCGTCAGCGCGCAAAGGCGGATGGCGATACCAGGCTGATCTGGGATACCCTCTCGGCCGATATCAAACGGCACGAGGAAAGCCATGTGGTGATTGCCAAAAACCATGCCCGCGAAATGGAGGCAGAGCTGAGAGGCATAGGCCGGCAACAGAACTGCAAAGCTGCCGCCGCCAAGGCAAGAGCAATATCCGACAGAGTACTCGCCAGCCACGATCGCGCGCAGTACGAATTCGACCGGGTCGAGGGCATCAACTTCGAACGCCGTATCATGCGGCTGCTGCGCTACCGGCTGGAGCGCATTGAGAACGGCACGATACCTGGATAGAGCATCGGACCCGAAAGTGGGAACCGGTTTCGGGGAAAATCCGATGCTCAAACAAAGAGATAGAGCAACAGCACCGATCCCATCGGATCACTCCCTACGCCACGCCCAGCTTCTTTTGCAGGCTGGTCGAGGATGTCGTATACTGGAAAACGATGCGCTCACCCGGACTGACGATGCGCTTGGCGGCCTGCGCCATGAGGGCGGCCTCGTGGAAACCGGAAAGGATCAACTTCAGCTTGCCGGGATACCAATTGATGTCGCCGATGGCGAAGATCCCCGGTTCGGAAGTTTCGAATTTTTCGGTGTCGACCGGGATCAGGTTCTCATGAAGGTTCAACCCCCAGTCGGCGATCGGTCCAAGCTTCATCGTAAGCCCGAAGAAGGGCAGCACGCGCGTGCAGTCGATCTCGATGTCCCCTTCGGGTCCCTTGATCGTGGCGGACTTTACTTGACCGCCCTCGCCTTTCAAGCCCGTGACTTGACCGATCTGGAAGTCGAGCTGTTTCTTTTCCTGCATCGCGAACATCTTGTTGACGTTGTCCGGCGCGGCACGGAACTCGGGCCGGCGATGGACCAGCGTGACACGCCGGGCTACCGGCTGCAGATTGAGTGTCCAGTCGAGCGCGGAATCGCCGCCGCCGACGATCAATACGTCGTGGCCGCGGAAATCCTCCATGCGGCGGACCGAATAGAACACGCTGCTGCCCTCGTAGGCCTCGATGGCGGGGATGGGGGGGCGTTTCGGCTGAAACGAGCCGCCGCCGGCGGCTATGACGACGACCTTTGCTTCAATCACCTCATTTTCGTCGGTCGTCACGCGGAAGCCGCCGTCATCCAGCCTTTCCAGCGCTGAAACCATCCGGTTGAACGTGAATTGCGGATGGAAGGGCGCGATCTGCTCCATCAACTTGTCGACCAACCCCTGGGCCGTAATCCGGGGCATGGCCGGGATATCGTAGATGGGCTTCTCCGGGTAGAGCTCCGCGCATTGGCCTCCCGGCCGATCCAGGATGTCGATCAGATGGCATTTCATGTCGAACAGACCGAGCTCGAATACGGCGAACAGGCCCACGGGCCCGGCCCCAATGATGACGACGTCGGTCTTGGTGGCGGTCATTTGCATCAGGCAATCCTTCGAACGAAGCGCACTGGCTAGTCTCTCAGAACCGGCGTCGCATTGCCAGAAGCCCTCGCGCGAACGCTAGCCCTGACGCTCAGGCACTCTGACAACGAGGCCGTCGAGTTCGTCGCGGACCTTGATCTGGCACGAGAGCCGCGAATTCGGCCGCACGTCGAAGGCAAAATCGAGCATGTCCTCTTCCATGGGCTCGGGCTCGCCAACCAGACCGGTCCATTCCTCATCGACATAGACGTGACAGGTCGCGCAGGCACAGGCGCCGCCGCACTCCGCCTCGATCCCCGGCACGGCGTTGCGAATGGCGTTTTCCATAACCGTCGAGCCGTTCTCGGCATCGATGTCAAAATGCGTGCCGTCAAAGGCGATGTAGGAAAGCTTGGTCATGCGGCTGCCTCAGAAGCGCTACCCTGGTAAAGTCCCTCGCCGAGATAATCACTCCGGCGCTCAAGTCAACTGCGGCTGAAAAGCGTCGCTTAGTAGCGTATTTGCGGGGACCTGGATCAGCGGCTTATGTCGGCAATGAAATCGCTGACTTCGTCGGTTGGGCTGTGCCTCGTGCGCGAAAACAGCAAGCACTTCCGCTTCGATCGCGCGGTCAGCCTGCGTCTGCCTGGAGAGATGATCGAGGTCGATCGGACGTGGCTTCCGGCCGGTCGAATGCGTCGGGCGCCGGATTTTGCATCGAACCCCACTTCCGATTTCCGCGGTCACGGATGCTCAGACAACCACAATCGTGTGGATAACGGGTTAGTGTCCGCGGGCCGCGCAGTTCGGCAGGAAATTCCGGAAAAATCGACGGAAAGCCGGGGATGTTAACCCTATATTTAAACTTTTACCCATGCCGGCAGATGCGGGTTCCCTTTACCGGAGCACGTCAATACGATACGCCAGACCAAAGTAAGCCACGCGCGGTCTAACGAGGAACCAAGCTCTGGTTTGGCCGCGCATTATTGTACAGGGTAATGGCGGCATGGCCCGAAAGACACCGACAGCACAAAACCTTGACAGCGACGTTGCCAGGGAACTTGAACGAGCGCTTGATCTCGATCTGGCATCGGACATGGCAGGCGATCTCGAAGTCGCCACCTCCATGGAAGATCTCGAGGCGCAGATTTCGCAGGCCGCGGATGAACTTGCCCGCGAAAGCCGCAGTGATGACAAAACTGCCGAGGCCGACAGCAACGAGCCGTCGCCAGCGCCCGTCGAAGCAAAGTCCGAACACGAAACGGTGCACATGCCGATGGGCCTTCGGCCTGCCGACGACCCTATGGCACCGCCCCCCGCCAGCACTTTTTCTCCGGCCAACGACGACCGCCAGCGAGACTTCCGCGCCGCGCTGAGCAATATCAACCGGCGTTCATCAACAGGGCTCACCCTGACCGTCGCCCTCATCTCCATCGCCTGGATCGCCGGGGGCGCCATGCTGGCGCACCTTTTGTTCGGGCCCGGAGTCTGGGATATCCGCAGCGCACAGGCTCTGCCTGCCCGGCCATATCTCATCCTGCTGGCCGTCGGCGTTATCGTCCCCGTCCTTTTGTTATGGGCCGTCAGCGCCCTGATGCGCCGCGCGCAGGAGATGCGACTCGCGGCACAATCCATGACCGAACTCGCACTGCGCTTCGCGGAGCCGGAGAGCATGGCGAAAGACCGCGTAATGATGGTTGGACAGGCTGTCCGCCGCGAGGTCGCGGCAATGGGCGAAGGTATCGAACGCACACTCGCCCGCGCGGTCGAGCTCGAAACGCTGGTACATACGGAGGTCAACGAACTCGAACGCGCCTACTCGCAAAACGAAATGCGCATCCGCACGCTGGTCGACGGATTGGGCAGTGAGCGCGACGCTCTGATCAGTCACGCTGAGCGCGTCCGCTCCTCCATATCGGGAGCGCATGAGACACTTCGCGAGGAGCTTGGCTCGGCGAGCGACATGATCCGCGACAGCGTTCTTGCCGCCTCGACGAAACTGTCGACAACAATTACCGGGTCCGGCGACACTTTGATCGAACGGATCAATGACAGCGGGGCATCGATCTCCGGTTCGATCGATCAACGCCTCGATGCAATCTCCGACCGCATCACGACTTCAGGCGGAGCGTTCTCCAGCCTGCTTGACACCCGGATCGTGTCTCTTACCCAGAGCACGGACGACGTTACACGCTCGCTCTCCCAGATGCTGGACGAGCGCACGACCGGCATGGTTTCGCTCCTCGGCGATACAACGGAGAACCTGAACGCGGAGCTGGAAACTCGTCTGAAGAGCATCGAGCAAACGCTGGCGGCGCGCGGCCAGTCGCTGATCGGTGAGTTTCAGGCGCGCGCCGATGCCCTCGACACCGGCACGCAGAAGCTCAACGCCGCGTTGGAGGCCCGTGCCCGCCAGATCAACGAGACGCTGGTCGAGCGCGCGCGCGAAATCGCCAACACCTTCACCGACGGAAAGCAGGATCTGTCGGCGATGATTGACGAAGGCAAGGCGAAGATCGGTGCCGAAATGGCTGAGATAGTGATGTCCACTTCGACCATGCTCGAGGCGCGTGCTTCCGAATTCGCGGGCAACCTCGAGGCCAGCCGCCATTTGATCGGCCACGCCTTCGACGCCGATATTGCGAAGCTTGCCGAGGCCCGCGCAGGCGTCGACGCGGCGGTGGAGGCCCACGTACGCCAGTTCGGCGACAGCCGCGATCGGATGGCTGCTGCACTTCAGGACGATCTGCGGAAATTCGCCGATGACCGCGCCGAGATCGGCCTGGCGATCGGAGGGCATATCGAGAAACTTGCTGAAGGCCGCAATCTCCTGTCCCGCGCCCTTGACGACGATCTGCGCAAGGTCACCGAGCATCGTGCAACCATCGACGCGGAACTCGGTATCCAGCTCGAGCGGCTGGACGCCGGCCGCAATTCGCTCGCACGCGCTCTCAATGACGATCTTCAGAGGATCGGGCAGGCCCGCGGCGCGATCGATGAAACGATCACAGCACATGTCACCAAGCTCGCCGAAGGCCGCGACGTCCTCAGCCGCGCGCTCGAGGCGGACCTGCAGAAGCTCGACGAGAGCCGCACAGGCATCGACAACATCGTCGCCGGACAAGTCGAGAAACTTGCCCAGGGTCGCGACGTCCTGTCCCGGGCCCTGGAAGAAGACCTCAACAAGCTCAACGAGAGCCGCACCGGCATCGACAATATCGTCGCGGGACAGGTCGAGAAGCTGGCCCAGGGCCGCGACATCCTTGCCCGCTCCCTGGAAGGGGACCTGCAAAAGCTTTCCGAAACCCGCGCTGCGATCGATGAAACGGTAGCGGGTCATGTCGGCAAGCTTGCCGAGGGCCGCAACATGCTTACGGAGGCCCTCAACGACGACCTCCGCAGATTGACGGAAACGCGCTCCGACATCGAAATGGCGGTGGTCGCGCACATCCAGACGCTGGCCGACCGCCGAGCCGACATATCAGAGGCTCTGGCTTCCGATGTCGAGAAGATCGAGGAAGCATTCCGTCGCCAGAGCGGCGTCATTGAGGAACGTACTGGCACGATGGAACGGGCGCTTGCGACCGGGATCGAAAACGTGCGCGGCGTGCTCGAACGGAGCGCGGGCGCCGTTGCAGGGGCGTTGCGCGAAAAGGTCCTGGAAATCACCTCCGCGCTTGGCGAAGAGGCCGGCAAGGCTTTCACCGATGCCGACGAACGGATCGCCAGAAGGGCGGAACAGACTGCGGAGACACTTTCCAGCCGGGCGAACGAAATCGCTCGCACGTTCGACGAGGCCGACCGGCAACTGGCAAGCCGGGCCGAGGAGACCACGAGCCTCATCGCCACGCGCGCAACGGATGCGGCCGCGTCAATCGTCGCCAAGGCCGCCGACATCGTGTATTCCTTCAACGACGCGGACCAACGCCTTGCCGCTCGCGCCGAGGAGACGGCCAGCGTGCTTCAGGCACGCGCCGGCGAAATCGCCCGCTCGTTCAGCGACGCGGACCAGCGCCTTGCCGCGCGCGCCGAAGAGACGGCCGGAGTGCTTCAGGAACGCGCTGCCGAAATCGCCCGCTCGTTCGATAACGCGGACATGCGCCTTGCCGCGCGTGCCGAAGAGACGGCCGGAGTGCTTCAGGCACGCGCCGGCGAAATCGTCCGCTCGTTCAGCGACGCGGACCAACGCCTTGCCGCGCGTGCCGAAGAGACGGCTGGAGTGCTTCAGGCACGCGCCGGCGAAATCGTCCGCTCGTTCAGCGACGCGGACCAACGCCTTGCCGCGCGGGTCGGCGAAACCACCGAAGCCCTGCAGGCACGCGCTGCCCAACTTGCCCAGGCATTCGAGGCCGCCGATCAACAGCTCGCGGCCCGGGTCGGCGACACCGCGTCCTCCATCACAGCGCGCGCCGCCGACATAGCAAACGTGTTCGACGAAGCCGAGCAGCGCATCATCGCGAGAACGCATCAGACCTCGGCCGAACTCGATGCTCGCGCCCGGACCATTACCGAAGCGCTCGCCGCGGTCGACGACAGGCTTGCGGCCGGTGCGGACTCCATTGCCGCGCGCGTGGCGGGCCACGTCACCGACGTCGAAAGCCGCCTCGCCGCCAGCGCCCAGAATATCGGAAGGCAGCTCAACGAGCAGGTTTCCGACAGTGAATCACGCTTGGTGGAGCGCGCCAACGTGATAGCGGAGACTTTCGCGGCGGTCGGCCAGCACATCAGCCAACGAACCACCGAGGCGGCAAAGTCGATCGGCGACAATACCCGCGAGTTGAACAACATGCTGGCCAGCCGTGCGGGGGAGATCGCCAAGATCCTCGACGACACCGCCAAGCCGCTGGTGGACCGCTTTGCCGAAAGCGGCGGTGAGCTGCAAAAGAGCCTCGAGGATGCAACCCAGCGCGCGACGGAACGCCTTCGCGCGGAGAATGCAGCACTTGTCAACGCCCTCGCCAGCCGCACTGCCGAAACGCTGACTGCGGTGGACGGCGCCAGGACAAGCCTCACCGAGGGCGTGAACGACCTGATCGACCGGCTGTCCACGTCCAATGTGAAACTTGGCGAATTGATCAAGAAGGCCGCGGAAAATCTTACCGGAGTCGACGAAAGGCTCGCATCAACGACGCAGAGCTTCGCCGTGACGACCGAGAAGGCAGCGCAGACTTTCGCGAGTTCGGCCCGCATTATCGACGCCAATGCGGGTCGCCTGACCGAGCTGTCGTCTCACACCTTGAAGGATATCGCAGCCATCGCCAGCCGGTTCGACGAGCATAGCAAGCTCCTCTCCAGCGCATCCGACCTGCTTGGGTCCGCGCAGACAAACCTTGCATCGACGCTCGACGAGCGACAGGGAGCACTCGAAGACCTGGCGGTCGGACTGGTCAAGAAGTCCGAGGACATCGAGCGCACGATGCAGTCGTTCGAGAGCCTGGTCGGGCGCGCGCTCGAAGGGGCAGAGGGCCGCACGCGCCAATCAGCAGACCAGATCCGCATTGCGATTTCGGAGGTGGTCGAATCGGCTACGCAGCGCTTCGCCAACGCGACTGAGGAGATGCGCCGCACCGCGGCTGCAATTCGCAAAGAACTGGAGGAGACCCGCGCGGAACTGAAGAGGGGTGTTCTCGATATGCCGGTGGAGGCGAAGGAGTCGACCTCTGCCATCCGGCATGCCGTAACAGAGCAGATCAACGCATTGAAGGAACTGTCTGAAATCGTTGCGCGATCGGGTCGTACGGTGGATGTTTCGGACAGCCGGACGTCTTGGTCGGCAGCGCCTTCGCAGCAAGCCAAGCCCGTCGAACCTGCACGCCGTGCATCACCGCCGATATCTGCGGAGGAACGTCGTCCGCAGGGCGGGGGCGAACCTCGCGGCACGCCTGAACCCGAACCCCGCGCTGCCAACCCGCAGCCGAGCAGCAGCCAGCGCTCAGGTGGCTGGATGAGCAATCTGCTGACCAACGCGTCTCGCGACGAGCAAAAGGCCAAGCCGGCAGATATGCCCCGGCCCGCGGCAAACCAGCGCTCACCGCTCCATGTGGTCGAATCGCTGAACTCGCTGTCAGTCGACATCGCCCGCGCCATCGATCACGAAGCATCGGTCGAGCTGTGGCATCGCTACCGCCGCGGCGAGCGCGATATATTCACGCGCCGCCTCTACACGCTTAAAGGCCAGCAGACCTTCGATGAGATTCGCCGCAAGTATCAGGCCGATGCCGAGTTCCGGGCGGCCGTAGACCGTTACTGCGACGATTTCGAGAAACTGCTGAAGGATGTCTCGCGCAACGACCGAGACAACGTCATGGCCCAGACCTATCTCACATCGGACACCGGTAAGGTCTACACAATGTTGGCCCATGCCAGCAGCCGGCTGAAATAGGTTGCCGTCGGTGGCAGACCGTGAGTGGTGGTCGAGGCGCCGGATTTCCAACTGACCCTTCTGATGCGCACAATCGCCCGAGGCTGACTGCGGCGCCTCCGTGTCACCCTCGGGCTTGCCCAAAGGACCCATGCAGCGAGCTGGAGCGTTTGGCTCGGAGCAAGTGGCGCAAAGTTCCACCAAACAGCACATGACACTCCGCAATTTTTCGCCCGGCTTACCGCTCATTAACCGGAACAACTGTACTTTCGCCGTGAGTTTCGCGGCGGCGAAGAGTGGAGTGGGGGTAGGCAGTGATGCGGTCTGCTGCGATCGGGCTGGCGCCGTCGAACGTGGAAAGGCGCAATTTCCAGCGCGTCCGCGTGAAAATCTTCGGCCGTTATATGCTCGAAGACCTCTCGGAATATACATGCCAGGTGATCGACATGTCGCCCGGCGATGTAACTCTACGCGCCGACCGTGCCGGTGAGCCCGGCGAGAAGGTGATCGCCTATATCGACCACATCGGGCGCGTCGAGGGTGTAGTCACGCGCACGATGCCGGATGGTTTCGCAATGACGGTGATCGCGTCGGACCGCAAAAGGGACAAGCTTGCGGCGCAGCTTACCTGGCTGGCCAACAAGCACGAGCTTGACCTCCCTGAGGACCGCCGCCACGAGCGCATCGCACCGCGCAGTCCAGCGAGCATCCTGCAACTTGTGGACGGCTGTCAGTATCCATGCCGCATCATCGACCTATCTCTTTCGGGGGCCGCGATCGAGATCGATGCGAAGCCGGCTCTCGGCGTGCAGGTAATGCTGGGCACGATGCGAGGTCAGGTCGTTCGTCATTTCGAGGACGGCATTGCGATCGAGTTCGCTGTGATTCAACGACCGGAGACTCTCGACGCCGAATTCAACCGGGCGCAATAGAGCAGCGGACGCTTTGACGGAATCAGCGCTGCCGCTCTATCTCTTTGTTTGAGCATCGGACTTTTCCCGAAACCGTTGGTCCGATGCCTAGCTTTTCAGGTGGCCGTGCGGCTGATGAGTATCCCGGGCTTCGGCCCGATTACGGCCCATGTTGATCGCGGCGCGGCTCGCGTGGCGGTCCAGAATGCCTGCCGCCTCGCCACTATGGCTTCTTCAACCTAACACCCGGCCCGCCGCCATTCTCGGCGATGAACTCGACGCCGGCGGCTTCAAGAGCGGCGCGGAGGGCGTCAATTGTGCGCTCTTTCAAAGCCTCACCGGCTTCAAATCGCGAAACTGTCGCCTGAGCAACCTTCGCGAGTACGGCCAGATCGCGAACCCCGAGGCCTAGCGCCGTTCGCGCCATCTTGCATTGCACAGGCAATATTTTCATAACAGTGTTCTTATTTTGGATTGACGTTGTGATTATGGATGCTATGATAGCAGTGTTATAAATTGATAGCACGGCCGGGAGACCTATGATGCCTGGTCATCCCGAGGCTTCAAATCTTCTTCAACCTAACACCCGGCCCGCCGCCATTCTCGGCGATGAACTCGACGCCGGCCGTCTCCAGCGCCTGCTGCACCTTTCGTAGCGTTTCAGCCAAGCCGCCGGATTGATTGTTCTCCAGCCTTGTTACGGTCATTGCGGCCACACCCGCCAGCGCTGCGAGTTCTCGTACACCCAAATGGAGTGCCGCTCGCGCCATCCGAATTTGGTCACCTGTTATCACTGTATCTAATCCTGTTGACAGGGTAGTCGTTTCAAGTATGAATACAGTGTATGCGATTTCTGAATACAGAGGAAACAATGATGCCCAAATCGCCGTGTTGGTCAGCCGCGGAAGGTTTGCACATCATTGTCCGTGGCAAAGGTTGCGACGATGCATAAGGTGATCGATGCCGCGGATATCATGGCCGACGCGCGCGCTCTTGTCGAAGCCATCAGCATGGCGGCGTCGGAACTTCCCGAGCGGCAAGAGAGTGCAATCGGCACGGTTGCCCAACTGGCCGTAGACATGCTGGTCCAGGCTAGAGACCTTCTTGAGAGCCATTGCAGAGATGGCGAGCTGTCATGAGCGCGCACCGCAATTCAAGTGCCACGATTTCCACGTGGGAATGACCAAATTCAGTGGCGTCTGGCCCTGACCAGATATGCATCAATGGTTTCCTCGCCCAGCCATTTGGCAGCTTCCAGCCGATGCAATCCCTCGACCAGAACATAGCGTTTGCCGTCGTGGCGTACCTGGATCGGTATCTTCAGGCCGTTCTCCAGTATGTCCTCGGCCAGCACGCGCACGGTCTCGGGATGCAGCGTTTTTCTGCGCGCCGTAGGCACATAGATATCCGCGACCGGGACTTTCCTGGCTATCAGCATTCGGTGTCTTCCCTACGCGAGCGGCGAATGGTCAGCAGCCAGTTGCGCCGATGGCGTCAGGTGACCAGGGCCACGATCGATGCGATGGTGAATATCGATGCGCCAAAGATCAGGCCACCGTAGATGCGCGGGCGGTCGAAGAGGACAGCGTGGCCGGAAACCCACGCGAGGAATGCTGAGCCCAGCGACCACAGGAAAGCGGCGCGGTCACCCATTGCAAGCCCGGCCGCCATCAGGCCGCCGATAATAAGCGCGCCGAAGACAATGATCACCGCTACCGCATACTTCTCGTAGTTGTCTTCCATGTCTGCCTTCTTGTGGCCGTACCGCCCCTCGTCGGCCGCGCGAATGCGTCTCGGCCGTGACGCGCCGTGCCGTGTCCGATTGCCTCGCGACTAGAAAGGGGTTTGTAGCCGGTGTCAATTTCCGCCGGCGGCGCGCGGCTCCGTTTGGGCACAATCGCGGCAATCGTTGCGCGGAACACACACTTTGGAGGACTAGCTAGAGCATCGCCTTACCTTCTCCCCTTGTTGTGGGAGAAGGTGCCTGAACGCAGTGAAGGCGGATGAATGGTGTTGGACGGGGCGGCCGCTTCTCAGAGATAATGGGTAAGCGCCTTGCTTCTCCCAGAACCCCTTATCCGACCTCGCTTCGCTCGGCCACTTTCTCCTACACAAGGGGAGAGGGGTAGAGCAGTGGACGGTCTTCCCGGCTCACCACAGATTTTTCCCATCGATGACCACCACCTCCACCAGGCCGAAATCGAAGTCGTCGAAAAGGCGCGCATTCACGCTGATCTTCGGATTGTCGAAATTGGGCTCTCCGGTCGACCAGTCCGGCGTTTCCGTGAAGGTGCCGCAACCGCAAACAGGGCAGAAATGGTGCTTGATGGTCATGGACCCCCATCTATAGGTTGCCACATTCTCCATCGGAGTCTTCAGCTTGAACTGGTCGGGCCTATAGTAAGCCCATAGCGCGCCCCGCTTCGAGCAGAACGAGCAGGTGCACTGGGTCACGTTTTCCGGCGCGGCGCTCACCTCGAACGCCGTCGCCTTGCAATGGCAACTTCCCTTGATCGCCATGAGATCCCTCTCCTCATCGCAGGGCACGCACAAAAGCAATAGCCTGCCGCTGCCGCGATGTCAGCACCGGACGTGCCTTCAGTAGGAGCGCGGCGGGACGAACAGGCAGATGGTGCGGCCGTCATTGGCGCCAGCAACCGAACACCAGTGGAACTCGCCGTCCGGCGAATGGCAAATCCGCTTGTCGTTGTAGGTGACCACCTCGCCCGTGCCCTGAATGACATAGCCTTCGGGGCGCTCACTGATCGCCTTCGACGCGATTTCACGGCAATCGTAGCCGGAACAGCAGGCGAAGGGATAGGTCCAGCCCTTCGGCGCGTCATGCGCGCCAGCGGGCAAGGCGGCCAGCGATGTTAACAGAAACGACACAAGGGCGGCGAGACAGCCAAGAGAGAGTTTTCCTGCGCAGAACATATCCTGTTCTCCAAGGTCTCCTCCCTGATGCTTAAATGTGCTCCCGCGTGGTTAACCTTCCGCTAATAAGTTCCCGCGTGGTTGACCCAACGTAACTGATTCGGTCAGTCCGTTGCACCTGAACTTTGAATTCAGGTCACGCCGCCGAGCCGAAGGCCGGCATCACCTGACTCCAGGCATTTCCTCTTCACTCTAGCAAATTCGCCAGGTGCGGGCGGGGTTCCATTCGCTCACACCAGCTCCACCTCGATAACACCAGGCACCGCGCGCATCGCGGACGCAATCTGCGGCGAAATGCGGCAGCGGGTCGGCAACTCTATCTCGACTTCGCCTTCGCCGTTCTCCTTGATCACCACCAGGCTGACCTGCCCCTCGCCTTTCGCTTGCAGCTGTGACGCAAGCGCGGCGAGCGGGGCTGCGTCGCGTACATAGACGCGCAGCGCCTTTTGGACCTGGCTTGCCATCTCGTCCAGCAACTGCACCGTCTGGATACGCAGGTTGACGCCCTCGGGCCTGTCCTCGGCCGAAACCGTGATGACCACGGACCGGCCTGGCTCCAGCATGTCCCGATACTGCGCCAGGCCCTCCGAAAACAGCACGGCCTCATACTGACCGGTCCTGTCCGAAAACTGAATGACGCCCATCTTGTTGCCCGTGCGGGTCTTGCGCTCCTGCTTGGTGGTCACCGTGCCGGCGAGACGCCCGGCCGACGCCCCGCGCTTCACCGCGGCCGAAAATTCCGCCCAGTTCTGCACGCGCATCTTCGCTAGCGCGCCCTTGTATTCGTCGAGCGGATGCGCGGACAGATAGAAGCCCACGGCGAGGAATTCGCGATGGAGCCTTTCGGCCGGCAGCCACGGTTCGGCGGCCGGGAGATGCAGGGCAGTCGCCTGCCCTACACCTGCCGTTCCGAAAATATCGGCCTGTCCCGACGCGGCATTTTCCTGCGCGCGTTGCGCCATGCCCATCATTCGCTCCACGCCGGCCATCATGGCGGCGCGGTCGTGCCCGAAGCAATCGAGCGCACCCGCTGAGATCAGGCTTTCGAAAACGCGTTTGCCGACGATCTTCGGGTCGATTTGCTCGCAGAAGTCGGAAAGGCTCAGGAACTGTGCGTTTCTGCGCTTTTCGACAATGTGCTCGACCGCCGCGTCTCCAACACCCTTGATGGCGGCCAACGAATAGAAGATGCGATTTTCGCCAACCTCGAAGTCGCGGAAGCTTGTCTTCACCGACGGCGGCACAACATCGATGCCCAGGCGCAGGGCGTCCTGGCGGAAGTCGCCGAGCTTGTCGGTATTCGACATGTCGAGCGTCATCGAAGCTGCAAGGAATTCGATCGGGTAGTGCGCCTTCAGATAGGCGGTCTGGTAGGACACGATAGCGTAGGCCGCGGCGTGGCTCTTGTTGAAGCCGTAGTCCGCGAACTTGGCCAGGAGGTCGAAGATGAAATTGGCTTGCGGCTTTCCCAAGTCGCGCTCGACGGCGCCCGAGACGAACCGTTCGCGCTGCTGGTCCATCTCGGAGCGGATTTTCTTGCCCATTGCGCGGCGCAGCAGATCGGCTTCGCCGAGCGAATAGCCGGCCAGTTCCTGGGCGATCTGCATCACCTGTTCCTGGTAGACGATGACGCCTTGCGTCTCCCTGAGCAGATAGTCGATCTTCGGATGGATCGACGCGATCTCCTCTTCGCCATGCTTGCGCGCGTTGTATGTGGGAATGTTCTCCATCGGTCCGGGGCGATAGAGTGCGACCAGCGCGATGATGTCCTCGATGCGATCCGGACGCATCCCTATCAGGGCCTTGCGCATGCCGGCACTTTCCACCTGGAACACGCCGACAACTTCGCCGCGCGACAACATCGCGTAAGTTTCAGGATCATCGAAAGGGATATTCGCCAGATCGATGTCAATGCCGCGCCTGCGGATGAGCTTCACCGCGGTTTCGAGCACGGTCAGCGTCTTCAAGCCAAGGAAGTCGAATTTCACGAGCCCTGCCTGCTCAACATATTTCATGTTGAACTGGGTGACCGGCATGTCCGAGCGCGGATCGCGATACATCGGGACAAGCTGAGACAATGGCCGGTCGCCAATGACGATGCCGGCGGCGTGAGTCGACGCGTGGCGATAGAGACCTTCCAGCTTCAACGCAATGTCGAGGAGCGTCTGGACGGTGGGCTCCTTCTCCGCCTCCTCGGCAAAGCGCGGCTCTCCTTCGATCGCCTTGGCAAGCTGCACTGGATTCGCCGGATTCTGCGGCACCATCTTGCAAAGACGGTCGACCTGCCCATAGGGCATCTGGAGCACACGGCCGACATCGCGGAGCACCGCACGGGCCTGCAGCGTTCCGAAGGTGATGATCTGGCCTACCTGATCGCGCCCGTATTTCTGCTGAACATAGCGGATCACCTCTTCGCGGCGGTCCTGGCAGAAGTCGATATCGAAGTCGGGCATCGACACGCGGTCCGGGTTGAGGAACCGCTCGAAAAGCAGCGAAAAGCGCAGCGGATCGACATCGGTGATGGTGAGCGCATACGCTACCAGCGAGCCGGCGCCCGAGCCGCGGCCGGGACCGACTGGAATGCCTTGCGCCTTCGCCCATTTGATGAAGTCAGCAACGATCAGGAAATAGCCGGGAAACTTCATCCTCTCGATGATGCCCAGCTCGTATTCGAGGCGCTCGTCATACTGTGAGGGGGAATAGCCTTTCGTGGGGCCGCGGGTTTCGAGCCGCACGCCCAAGCCTTCGCGGGCCTGGCGGGCCAGTTCCTCGGCCTCTGCCCTCACCGCAGCTTCGGCGTCGGCAGCGTCACGGGCGGCGAAGCGCGGCAGAATCGGGTTGCGGGTCCTGGGATAGTAGGAGCAGCGCTGCGCAATCTCGATCGTGTTGTCGATCGCCTCCGGAATGTCTGCAAACAATGCCGCCATTTCCGCCTGGCTCTTCAGGTAGTTGTCGGGTGAAAGACGGCGGCGGTCATCAGACGCGATCACCGCGCCTTCGGCGATGGCGATCAGAGCGTCATGCGCTTCGTGGTCATCGCGTGACAGAAAGAAGGCTTCGTTGGTGGCAACCAGAGGCAGGTCGAGCCGGTAAGCCAGATCGATCATTGCGGCTTCAACTACAGGGTCGTATCCCGATTGCCGCGATATCTCCACATAGAGCCTGTCGCCAAACAGCGCTCTCAGCTGCAGCCGACCGCAATTCCGCAAGCGCGGGGTGATCGGTCTTGAAGGCGGCGCCGAGCGGCCCTCTTTCGCCGCCGGTCAGGCAGATGATGCCATCCGATAGACCGCTCAGCTGGGCTGCCTGCAGATGGACACGCTCGCCGGGCGGCGTTTCAAGATACATTCGGCTGACAAGCCCCACGAGGTTGCCGTAGCCGACTTCGTTCGCAGCGATCAGAACAACCGGAAAGAGATCGGGGCCTCTGCGGTGGTGACCGAGTTGGGCATCGCTGGGCTCGCCCTCGAAGGCCAGGTCTATCTGGCAGCCGATAATCGGTTGTACGCCTTCCTTGACCGCCTTCTGCGCAAATTCGAGCGCTCCGAACAGGTTGTTGGTGTCGGTCACGGCGATCGCCGGCGCGAGGTCGCGCACCGCATGGGCAAGGACTTTGCTCAGAGGCAGTGCTCCTTCGAGCAACGAATAGGCCGAGTGAACACGAAGGTGGATGAACAGCCGGGATGGGCCGTCAGTCGTGGCAACAGGATCATCCATGGGCGCAAGTTTGTTCACGTCCACCGTCCTTTTGCCCGCCGGGTCAAGATAAGTGCAGCCATCAAACCTTCGTGACCGGAGCCGCCCACAAATCTCCGTCTCTCAAGTTATTGTCCCGAACGACGTCGATTACCGTCTACCGTCAGATAGTGGAACCACAACTTTTTGGCCAGCGAATGGCCGCGCCACCCACGGAATTGAACTCAGGTTAACACCCGATCCGGCCCTTCGCTCACGGCTCCGTTCGTCGTTCACAAAAGCCAAATCGTTGGCTTTTGTCGCCTTCGGCGACCACTCAAAGAGCGACCGCTTTTTGTTCATTGTTAACCTGAGCTGAGAGCCATGAGGCTACCCTTACGCAAACTCCATGATGACGGCATCCACGGCAAGGCTGTCTCCCGGTTTGGCGTTGATTTTCGCGACTGTAAGGTCGCGGTCCGCGCGGAGCACGTTTTCCATCTTCATCGCCTCGACCACGGCGAGCGTTTCGCCGGCCTTGACCTCCTGCCCGTCGGTTACCGCGATCGACACTACGAGCCCCGGCATCGGACAAAGCAGCATCCTCGACGTGTCCGGAGGCAGCTTGGCCGGCATCAGCCGGTCGAGCGCGGCCGTGCGCGGTAGCATGGCGCGCGCATTCACCGCCATGCCCTTCCACGCGAGGCGGATGCCGTTCAGCACGGGCCGGACTTGGGCGGAGACACGCCGGTTGCCGATCGTGCCATGCCAGACGATCTCACCTGGACGCCATTCCGAGCTGACCGTGACCGGCGGAGCGCCGGCGATCGACAGATCGGCCTCGAGAGGGGTCGAAATCATGCCGTCGATGATCGAAACCGGGACGTATTCGTCGCCGAGCTTGACCTCCCATTCCCGCTTCAGCACGCCCGAATGCGGCGCAAGCCGGCCTTGCAATCGATCAAGGCGGTCTCGGCGAAGCAATTCGATCGTCGTCGCAATGGCAGCCAGCGCGGCCTTGTCTTGCGCGTCCGGCACAATCGGGGCGAAGCCATCCGGATATTCCTCGGCAATGAAGCCGGTTGACAACCGGCACTCGCGCCACCGTGGATGCTGCATCAATGCCGCCAGGAAGGGGATGTTGTGTTCGATGCCTTCGACGACGAATGTATCGAGCGCGTCCGACATCGCGTCGATCGCCTCGGGGCGCGTCGGCGCCCAGGTGCAGAGCTTGGCAATCATGGGATCGTAGTACATCGAGATTTCCGAACCCTCGGCAACGCCGGTATCGTTGCGGATAACGGTGTCGCCGAACCTGCCTTCCTGCGGCGGCCGGTATTTCGTCAGGCGTCCGATCGAGGGAAGGAAATTGCGGTAGGGGTCCTCGGCAT
This sequence comes from uncultured Alphaproteobacteria bacterium, assembly GCA_963813315.1. GTDB lineage: Bacteria > Pseudomonadota > Alphaproteobacteria > Rhizobiales > Rhizobiaceae > CAWEYO01. The sequence goes on from CAWEYO010000012.1 coordinate 120,649, forward strand.
ACAGCCTGCACTCGACCGCCCAGCCGTGGAGCCGCACGTCGCCCTGCTTGATCGTCAGCTTCTCGCCTGCCGCGATGCGTATCATTTGTTCGACAAGATCGATCCCGGTGATCAACTCTGTGACCGGATGCTCGACCTGCAATCGCGTATTCATTTCAAGGAAATAGAAGTTCCTGTTCTTGTCGACGATGAACTCGACCGTTCCCGCGCTCTGGTAATCGACGGCCTTCGCCAGGGCGACGGTCTGCTCGCCCATGGCCTTGCGCGTCTTTCCATCGAGGAAGGGTGAAGGAGCTTCCTCGACAACTTTCTGGTTTCGTCGCTGGATCGAGCATTCGCGTTCTCCGAGATGGATTGTGTTGCCATGTGCATCCCCCAGAACCTGGATTTCGATGTGACGCGGCTCGACGATGAACTTCTCGATGAAGACGCGGTCATCGCCGAATGAACTCTTCGCCTCGGAACGCGCGCGGTCGAAGCCGTCACGCACTTCCGTGTTGTTCCAGGCAATCCGCATCCCCTTGCCGCCGCCGCCGGCAGAAGCCTTGATCATCACCGGATAGCCTATTGCCGCCGCGATCTTTTCGGCATGGTCGGCATCCTCGATGACGCCCAGGAAGCCGGGCACAGTAGTGACCTTCGCGGCGTTCGCAAACTTCTTCGATTCGATCTTGTCGCCCATGGCGTTGATCGCCTTGGGTTTCGGTCCGATGAAGACGATGCCCTCGTTTTCGAGAGCCTCGCAAAAAGCGGCGCGCTCGGAAAGAAAGCCATAGCCGGGATGGACCGCCTCAGCACCGGTCGCCTTGCAAGCCTCGATGATCTTACTGGCAGCCAGATAGCTCTCAGTGGCCGGCGACGGTCCGACATGAATCGCCTCGTCGGCCATCTCGACGTGCACGGCGTCTTTGTCCGCGTCCGAATAGATCGCGACCGTCGAAATCCCCATCCGTCTGGCTGTCTTGATGACGCGGCAGGCTATCTCGCCGCGATTGGCGACTAGTATCTTCTTGAACATGCGGCGTGTCCCACGGAAGTCTTTCCTTTTCTTATGGGGTTCAGCGTCACGGCTCAAGCCGTGGGTGAGCAAGGCCTTTCTGACCTTCACCTTGTGGGCCCGCCGCGATGCTTTGTAGGGTTGTACGGGCTTCGGAACTCTGAAACTCTCCGCTTCGAAATTGAAAGCGAAGCAGAACTTGAGAACCAGCCTTGGGTGCACCTGTTATTTTTGTCGACGCCGACGCCTGCCCGGTTAAAGCGGAGGCCGTGAAGGTCGCCGAACGACACCGACTGGTCGTAACCTTTGTTTCCAATGGCGGGCTGAGGCCATCCCGCGATCCGATGATCCGCCACGTCGTCGTGCCGAAAGGCGCTGATACGGCGGACGATTGGATTGCAGGGCACGTGGGAGCAAACGACATTGTGGTCACCGCCGACATTCCGCTCGCCGCCAGAGCCGTAGCTCTCGGCGCGCATGTCCTTGGCCCGACAGGACGCCCGTTCACAGCCGAGACGATCGGCATGGCCGTCGCGATGCGCGATCTCAAGCAGCATCTGCGTGAAACCGGGGAGAGCAAGGGTTACAATGCCGCGTTTGGCCCGGCTGACCGGTCGCGGTTCCTGGGTGTGCTGGATCAGGTCGTCAGGCGGGCGCTGAAATGACAGTCTGCCCATGAACACGCCGCTCCATCGTCACAAGGCGTTCTACATCGCCGCTTCGGCCGGTGTCGTCGGCTTCCTCGGCGGAATCTGGCTCGTGCCGAACCTTGCAATCATCGTTGGGGCCGACATTTTCTTCCTGCTCTACCTTGCTCTGGCGCTAGCGGGGTTCCCGAAACTTACGGCCGCCTATCTCAGGCAGAACGCTGACAGGGCCGACGAACCGGTTTGGATCATCTTTCTCGTCACGCTTGCGACGGTCGTGGTTGCGCTCGTTTCGCTCTTTATCCTGATCAACCGGCAGCCAAGTCCGGACTTGACTGCCTACATGCTGACGCTGGCATCGGTGCCGCTTGGGTGGTTCACGATCCACACGATGTCCGCCTTGCACTATGCACATCTTTACTGGCGGCCCGAGACCACGGAGCAAGAAACGGGCAAGCGCAGGCAAAGCCCGCGTGAGGGTCTGGATTTCCCAGGCAAAGGAGAGCCCGGCGGGCCGGACTTTCTCTATTTCTCCTACGTCGTGGGGATGACCGCCCAGACTTCGGATGTCGGCATTACCAACACGGCCATGCGAAGCGTGTGCACGATCCACGCGGTTGTTTCCTTCTTCTTCAACACGGTCCTGGTGGCGGCGGCCGTAAATATCGCGGTGTCGATGGGCAAGTGATCGACACACTTCGATCTCTGAAAATCGAAAGCATACCGCGGCAACTGTTCAGGTTGGCGGGCCTGCGGGAAGGGATCAGGCCAAGCCGCTTTGGGTCCGATGCTCTAAATGGACAGGCGCATGCCCTGTGTCGAACGGCTGATTGCCGCGCGCAGTATGTCAGCGACATGGCCTGGTGTGCCGGTGGCGGTGATGTAGGGCAGGCCCTTCCGTCTTCCGGTCCAACCGGCGACTTCCACTCTGCTGACGTCCTTGAAACGCTTGACCATTGCCCAGGACCGGCAGTCAATCGCGCAGACATCTGCCCTGCCCTCCGCTACGGTCGCAACGGAGGCACGGTGAGCACCTGTCTCGATGCGCTCGGAGAAAATGTCGAGCCCGGCGCCCATCTCTTCGAGGTCCCGGCCGAGCGCGACGATGCCGGACATGGAGTCGAGACTGTTGTAGGCCAGGCGCTTGCCGCGCAGAAGGTCGAGGGGGATTGACGGCGTGCCGTCCCTTGGCGCTGGCCTGTCATTGGCCTTGCGCCCTACGGCGCCCCCCTCTGTCCTGCCGGACACCTCCCCCTCAAGGGGGGAGATGTCCGGCAGGACAGAGGGGGGTATGTCATCAGACCTTCGCATCACAATCGCACTGGAATAGAGCTCGCCCTGTCCGCCATCGTAGGCGTCATAGCTTGGTTGGCCGATGAGCCGGACCCGCCCGGCGAGCCCCAGTTCCATAGGCCCCCAGCAGGTCTGGGCAAAGAGCAGTTGCGGGTGCACCCACAGCGTATGCACATCAAGTTCGTCCGGCGGCAAGGTTGCCGGGTCTGGCGCGATAATGCGTCCGTGGAAATCGCGGATGCCGCCCGGTACCGGCGGCAGGTCCACGTTTCTTCGCGTCAAACCGTCCGGCGCGTTGACGCCCTGCGCGCGCAGGCCGTCGCGGATCCGCGCCCATTCCCCGTCGGTTTCGGCGTGGGTTTCAGGCCAGTCGTACATCGGAAGCGAAGCGATGAAGTCACTCATGTGCCGCATGCGAGACTGCCGGACCGGAAATTGCAAGCGGTCTTCGGATTATTCCTTCGGCGGCTCGGCCGGCACAGGCGCGGTTCCAAGGCCACTGAGATTGCGAGCCCGGATACGCGGCGTGAACGCGCGTCCCGCTTCCGGTGCCCGGCGCAGAACCGGATGCACGACCGGCTCCTTGGCGCGAAAGGCGAAATTCCGGAGCAGCGCAATGTAGTTGGGGAATACATAGCCGTTGTTCATGCGCACCCACTCGTCGCGCCGCTCGCGAAAGAGCCGCGGCAGCCGGTACCAGGCGACTCCCGGATGCTTGTGGTGCACGAAGTGCAGATTGTTGTTGAGGAACAGCAGGGAAAGCGGCGTGCGCTCGACGATGATCGTTCGTCCCTCCGGGTTTTCCGACCACTGGTGTTCGGCGAAGGTCCGGATTGCGATGAAGGATTGGCCGAGCCAGACCGGCACCAGATAAAGCCAGAGGGGAATACCAAAACCCATCGTCACGACAGGAATGACGAGCGCAAGGCCCGCCGCATGGAAAAGCCACGCCTGCCGGATGGCGCGGTCGCCATTCGCGATCATCCTTGCGTCATCCAGGATGAAGCCGATGCTGCCAAGCAACGGCCCGAGAATGAAGCGCCCTATCATGGTATTGTTGACGCGCAGCACCAGCTTCATCGCTTCCGGCATCTCCTGGTGCTGCCAAAGCGCGCGATAATAGCTTTCCGGGTCGTCGAGCGGATCCGTCAGCCGCTCGTCGATATGATGGCGCAGATGTATCGCCTTGAACCGCCGGAACGGCCAGACCATGCCTATCGGCAGGAAGACCAGTGCTTCGTTGATGCGCGCATCGCGCGTCGGATGCCCATGCAGGGCCTCATGCATGAGCGACGATTGCAAAGCCACCGCCAGCACCATCACGATAAAGGCACTAACCGGAAATGCGGGCCACAGATAGATACCCGCTGCCGCCCAGGAGGCGTAACATACGATGATCAGGATCACCGTCGGCCATTCAATCTTTAGTGTGGCGTTGCGCCTTGTGCCTGGTTTCAATGCCATTCTCTCAACGATCGTCGAATCGCTGGAGTCCCCGGACTCCCTGACATGACGTTGGCAGGAGCCATACGCGGATTCAACGCGACAATGCGCTTGTATTGTTGATATTGCGCATCTTCAGCCACAATCGTTGCTTTAAGTAAACAGATGATGGTATAGTCAACAGTCGCCGCCCCGATCGAAGGTCGCCGACTTAACAAGCGACCTGGCGCGATCACGGGCGTCGCGGCTAGAGCATCGGACCCGAAAGTGGCTACCGATTTCGGGAAAATCCGATGCACAAACAAAGAGATAGAGCAGCAGCAGTGATTCCATCGATGCGTCCGCTGCTTTATCCGGAGACCAAACCGGAAGGAAGATACCGATGGACAAGCGCGATCTTTCCATCCTGTTCCGCGAGAGGCTGAGAATCCTTCTTCAACGCTCGGGTGCGAATCAATCGACCTTTGCGGCGGCGGTGGGCATCGACCGCTCCGCGCTCTCGCAATTGCTGGCCGGTGCGTCGACTCGCCTGCCTCGCGCGGAAACGCTGCTCAACATAGCGGCCGAGCATAAGGTTTCTCTCGACTGGCTGCTGGGTCTGAGCCAGGATGAGGGGCTGACCGGTGAAATTCGCGCAAGTTTCGAGATCGAGGAAGGAACGGGAACATTTGACCGCACTTTGCTCGCCAAGTGGCACTCGGAAGCCGGCGGCACAAAGATTCGCTATGTGCCTGCCGGCATTCCCGATCTGCTGCGGACAGAGGATCTGGTCGCCTACGAAGCTGACATTTCCAACCGCAACCGGGAAGCACAGGCTGACGAAACCCAGTACCGCATCGACTACAACAGGCGACCGGAAACCGACATGGAAGCCTGCATGCCGCGCCATACACTGGAGATATTCGCGCGCGGCCTGGGTGTCTGGAGCGGTTTTCCGGAGGAGGCGCGGCGCGAGCAGCTTGGCCATATGGCGCGACTCCTCGACGATCTCTACCCGACATTCCGGCTGTTCCTCTATGACGGCCGCGTTCGCTACTCGGTGCCCTACACGATTTTCGGCTCGATCCGCGCAGCGATCTATGTCGGGGACATGTACCTGGTGCTGAATGCAACGCAGCCGGTGCGCGCGCTAACCCGCCATTTCGACCATCTGATCCGGGCAGCTGAGATCAATGCGCATGAGGCGGCCACTTTCGCGCGCGAGCTTGCCCGGACAATTTTCCCGGCGTGAAGTGATCGCCAGCCTTCGTGGTTATTCAGCGTCTAATCGATAATGTGCGTTTGCCCGATCAGTTCCAGCGTGTGCCGCGCAATCATCAGTTCTTCGTCTGTCGGAACCGCGAGCAGCGCAATACGGCTTGCCTCGCTCGAGATCACCAGCTTTCCTGCCGTATTGGCGGCTTGATCCAGCTCGGCGCCAAGCCAGGCAAATTTCTCGACTAAGCGCGCCCGGATCTCGGCCGAGTTCTCGCCGATCCCTGCCGTGAAGACGAAGGCGTCGAGACCACCCAGCGCTGCCGCCAATGTCCCTGCGTAGAGGCCGATACGGTAAACGAAATAGTCCAAGGCGAAGGCGGCGCAGGCATCATCGCTCTTCAGCAGGTCGCGAACGTCATTGCTGATGCCGGACAGTCCCTTCAGGCCGCATTCACGGTACAGTAGATCCTGCACCTGCCCCGCCGTCATACCCTTTTCCGCAATGAGATAGAGGATCACGCCGGGATCGATCTGTCCGCAGCGCGTTCCCATCGGCAGTCCGTCGAGCGCCGTAAATCCCATCGTGCTTTCGACGCTGCGGCCCTCCGACAGCGCGCACATGGAGGCGCCGCTTCCAAGATGCGCGACGATCACGCGTCCGCTCGCGATATCGGGGGCGATCTCACGCAGACGCCCCGAGACATACTCGTAGGACAGTCCGTGAAAACCGTACCGCCGCACGCCCTCCGCATAAAAGCGCTCCGGAATTGCATAGTGATCCGCCAACGCGCTGTGGCCTCGATGGAATGCGGTGTCGAAGCATGCGACTTGCGGCAGTTCCGGACGTCGCTCGAGAAGGGCTCGAATCGGCGCCAGGTTGTTCGGCTGGTGGAGCGGAGCGAGTGGGATGTAGCGTTCAAGATTTCGTAGAACGTTCTCGTCCACCCGTATGGGTTCAGCGTAGTCGGGCCCCCCATGGACGACGCGGTGGCCGACGGCGGCGAGCTTGAACCCTTGCGTTTCCCGCAACCAGGCTCCCGCGACTTCGGTTGCGGCGGGAAGATCCGCGACATCGTCTGGCGAGTAGGCTCGATCTACCAACGGTTTCTTGTCAGGCCCGATGGCACGCAACCGCGGCGAGGTGCCGACGCCATCGATCTGACCTTTGACGTGCCTTTGCAGACGGCTCGACCCGTCTATTCCGAATACCTGGAACTTCAGGCTCGAGGAGCCGGCATTGAGGATCAGGATCGCGTGCATGACGATTAGACCGGCAAGGCCGCCGCGCGGCGGCGCGCGTCGGCAAGGAGTACTGCAACTGCGCAGGAAGCCAGCCGAGTGCGAACGGAATCGGCACGCGACGTGAGGATGATTGGGACGCGCGCGCCGAGCACGATGCCGGCGGCGTCCGCCTTGGCAAAGAAGGTAAGGTTCTTGGCCAGCATGTTGCCGGCTTCGAGATCGGGGACCACAAGGATCTGCGCGCGGCCGGCGACAGCAGACTTGATACCCTTGATCCGCGCCGCCTCGGGATCAATGGCATTGTCAAAGGCAAGCGGCCCGTCGAGCATGCCGCCCGTGATCTGGCCGCGCTCGGCCATCTTGCACAGTGCCGCGGCCTCGATGGTTGACGGTATCTTCGACGTGACGGTTTCAACGGCGGAAAGGATGGCGACGCGCGGCTCGCCGAGACCGATCTGGGTGAAGAGATCTATGGCGTTCTGGATGATGTCGCGCTTGGCGTCGAGATCGGGAAAGATATTGATCGCCGCATCGGTGATAAACAGTGTCTCGGCATAGGCTGGCACATCCATCACAAACACGTGGCTGATCCGCCGCGCCGTGCGCAACCCCGTTGCGGATGCAGTGACTGCCCGCATAAGCTCATCGGTATGGAGGCTGCCCTTCATCAGCAGCTCTCCCTTCGCCTCCTGGATCAGCTGAACGCCCTTTGCGGACGCGGCGTCGCTGTGCGCCACGTCGACAAGCTCGAAGCGACCAATGTCGAGACTGTGCTCATCTGCCACCGCGCGGATTTTGCGGCTCGGTCCAACCAGAATCGGCACTATCAGGCTTTCGTCGGCTGCCTCCATCGCGCCACGCAGTGAAGTCTCGTCGCAGGGATGTACGACGATGGTCTTCGTTGCCGGGACAAGCTGCGCACGTGAAATCAAGTGCTCGTATTTTTCGTGAGCAGTTTCGGCTTTGTCTGAGTCAACCTGGATCAAGAGCTTGTCCTCCGAGGCTTGCCTCTGTCACTAAAGCGCGTCGCGGCAAATCCTAATACATATCGCCCAAAAGTACGCAGCGGTTTTGGGACAACGACATGCACAAAAACAATAGCCTAAAGCGCGTCGCATAAATCCGTGCCGCGGCAGATTTGTGACGGCCCGCCCCGTTCTACCAACGCCAACCTATACCACGGGCACCCATGCCCATTTTAGTCTATACTGCCGTCCAAGTCGGCGTCGGATAAGCCGCATAGGTTCATGGTGTCCATATCCATGCCAACTGCGCCGCAAGATGCGTAGGCCGCCGGTATCTCAGCGTTGTTTTCCGACCTGAGACAACCAGGCAAAGGTGGGTCCTGGCTAAAGACAATGCGCGACATCGACAAACCGCCAAGATCATTTCTGTTTTACTTGATCATCTGGACATTTATTGGAATGACTATATTTTCAATTTTGGTCTACTTAATTATTACAAGGGCCATTATTTAATTTGTCTATTCGAAGGTGGCGACTTGGATTGCGCCTAACAGGGAAGCCGCCACACTGAGGTCCGGGCTTTGGCCAGCTCAGTGCGACCGTTCCCGATCTTGAAACAGGAGGGCCCCATGGCTTCCAAAACCGCAACCGACAAAAAGCATTCCACTGCCAAGAATTTGCCGGGCGGCAGCCCTCTCACCACCGCTGAACTGCAGGCGATGGATGCTTACTGGCGGGCATCCAACTATCTGTCGGTCGGCCAGATCTACCTGCTCAAAAACCCGCTGCTGGAAAAGCCGCTGAAGCGTCAGCACATCAAGCCCAGGCTGCTGGGCCACTGGGGCACCACGCCGGGTCTGAATATGCTTTACGTCCACCTGAACCGGGTCATCAAACACGATGACCTCAACATGATCTACATCATCGGGCCGGGACATGGAGGCCCCGCCCTCGTTGCCCACGCCTATCTGGAAGGTACCTACAGCGAGGTCTATCCAAATATCAGTCAAGACGCGGAGGGTATGAAGAAGCTGTTCAAGCAGTTCAGCTTTCCCGGTGGCATTCCCAGTCACGTTGCCCCGGAGACGCCCGGCAGCATTCACGAAGGTGGGGAACTTGGCTACGCCCTCAGTCATGCTTTCGGCGCGGCCTTCGACAACCCGGACCTGATCGTCGCCTGTGTCATCGGCGACGGAGAAGCCGAGACCGGGCCTCTCGCGACAGGTTGGCATGGAAACAAATTCCTGAATCCGGCCCGCGATGGCTGCGTCCTGCCGATCCTTCACCTCAACGGGTACAAGATCGCCAACCCCTGCTTCTTGGCCCGCATACCGAAGGACGAGTTGCAAAAGTTTTTCGAGGGGATGGGCTACAAGCCGTACTTCGTCGAGGGGCACGACCCGGCGGACGTCCACCAGCAACTGGCTGCCGTGCTCGACACTGCAGTGGCCGAAATCAAGCAAATCTGGGCTGATGCCCGAGTGAGTGGCAATCTGAAGCGCCCCACCTGGCCGATGATCGTCTTCCGTACACCGAAGGGTTGGACCTGCCCATCGGAAATCGACGGCAAGAAATCCGAGGGCTACTGGCGCGCGCATCAGGTTCCCATGGGCGACATGGACAAGCCCGAGCACATCCGAATTCTCGAACAGTGGATGAAGAGCTACCGGCCGGAGGAGCTGTTCGATGCAGGTGGACGGTTCAATTCCAAACTGGCGTCGCTGGCTCCAACGGGTCATCGCCGCATGAGCGACAATCCGCATGCTAACGGCGGCTTGATGTTGCGCGACCTTAAGATGCCGGATTTCCGGGACTATGCGGTGACTGTGGACAGCCCGGGCGCAACGACGGTCGAGTTGGCGCGAGTGATGGGCAAGTTTCTCAGGGATGTGATGAAATTGAATTTGAAAAGCAACAACTTCCGCCTGTTCAGCCCGGATGAAAACAACTCCAATCGTTGGCAGGACGTGCTGGAGGTCACCAACCGTTGTTTCATGGCCGAAATCTACCCGGAGGACGACCATTTAGCGCCAGATGGCCGCGTGATGGAAGTGCTCAGCGAGCACCAGTGCCAAGGCTGGCTGGAGGGTTATCTATTAACGGGCCGGCATGGCTTCTTCTCCTGCTACGAGGCTTTCATCCACATCATCGATTCGATGTTCAACCAGCACGCCAAGTGGCTGAAGGTGTGCCATGAGATCCCGTGGCGCCGGCCGATCGCTTCGCTCAACTACTTCCTCAGCTCCCACGTCTGGCGGCAGGACCACAACGGCTTCAGCCATCAGGATCCCGGATTCCTCGATCACGTTGCCAACAAGAAAGCGGAGGTGATCCGGATCTACTTGCCACCCGACGCCAACACGCTCCTTTCGGTGACAGACCACTGCCTGCGCAGCCGCGACTACGTCAACGTCGTGGTCGCCGGCAAGCAGCCCGCGCCGCAGTGGCTCACGATGGATCAAGCGATCAAGCACTGCGTCGAGGGTCTCGGCATTTGGGAGTGGGCCAGCAACGACAAGGGTTACGAACCTGATGTGGTCATGGCCTGTTGCGGCGATGTTCCGACCTTGGAGACGCTGGCAGCCGTGCAGTTGATCCGCGAGCACCTGCCGGAATTGAAAGTGCGCGTCGTCAACGTGGTCAACCTGATGAAATTGCAACCATCGGAAGAACATCCGCATGGATTACCGGATCGTGATTTTGATGCGCTGTTCACGAAAGACAAGCCGGTCATCTTCGCCTTCCACGGCTATCCGTGGCTAATCCACCGGCTGACCTATCGCCGGACCAATCACGACAACCTGCACGTCCGCGGCTACAAGGAAGAAGGCACCACGACCACTCCGTTTGACATGGTCGTTCTGAACGACCTCGATCGTTTCCACCTGGTGGAAGACGTTATCGACCGCCTGCCGCAACTGGGCGCGCGCGCCGCTTACTTCAAGCAGTCAATTCACGAGAAGCTGATCGAACACAGGCAGTACATTGAGGAGCACGGCGACGACATGCCGGACATCAGCGCCTGGAAATGGGGATTGACGAATGAGGCCGGCAAGCCTCGACGGACCTCAACGGAAGGCGACAATATTTGAGTTGAGGTGCAATTCAAATCAGACTTTGAGGCGAACATGTCCGACGCCCCGGTGAACCTCATGCATGTCGCCCAAAAGTGCACAGCGGTTTTGGGACAACGACATGCACAAGAACAATAGCCTAAAGCGGTCGCATGAATCCTTTTCGCCGCGACGCGCTTTCGGTTAACGGAGCACATTCGCGTCAATGCCCGAAATGCAGTCAACCCACGCCGAAATCGACCGGCTGCCGACCGATGAAGACTGGGGACGGCTGCAGTTCACGACGTTGTTGTACTATCTGCACGATACAAACCCGGACAACGGCCTGGTTCGAGACAAAACGGAGTCCAATGCCCCGGCAAGCATCGCGGCAATCGGCATGGCGTTGGCAGCGATTCCCGTCATTGTAGAACGTGGCATCATCATCCGCGAATTCGCGGCGAAGATGGCCCGCAAGCGACTGCGATACTTGATGGAATGTCCTCAGGGCCCGGAGCCCGATGCATCGGGCTACAAAGGCTTTTTCTACCATTTTCTGGACATGGAAACGGGCCGGCGGGTCTGGCAATGTGAGTTGTCGACCATCGATTCAGCCTTTCTGTTCGCAGGCGCCTTGACGGTTGCCACCTATTTCGATCGCGACACCGCCGATGAAGCAGAAATCCGCCACCTCGCCACGACGCTTTATGAGCGGGCCGACTGGAACTGGGCCTGTGCTGGCGGTCTCTCGCTGACGCATGGCTGGCGCCCGGAAAGCGGATTCATCCCGCATCGTTGGCAAGGCTATGATGAGGGCTTGCTGCTCTACATCCTCGGCCTTGGCTCGCCGACCCACCCGTTGCACCCGCAGAGCTATGCCGCCTACACCGCAACCTACGAATGGAAGAAAATCTACGGCCGCGAGCTGCTTTATTCGGGTCCCCTTTTTACCCATCAGCTGTCGCACATGTGGGTGGATTTTCGCGGCATCCGCGACGACTTCATGCGTCACCACGACAGGGATTATTTCGAGAACAGCCGGCAGGCAACGTTCGTGCAGCAGGAGTATGCAATCCGCAACCCGATGAATTTCGTCGGCTACGGTCGATATTGTTGGGGGTTCACCGCGTGCGACGGGCCCGGTTGGACCACCCGAGTCGTCAATGGCGTCGAGCGGCAGTTCTTCGATTACAACGCCCGCGGCGCTCCGTTCGGTCCCGATGACGGGACGGTCGCGCCATGGGTTGTCATTGCCTCGCTGCCATTCGCACCAGAGATAGTGGTCCCGACGATCCGCAACTTTGGCCGCATGAACCTCGGAATGACACGACTCTACGGCTTCAAACCGTCGTTCAATCAGTCATTTACGATGGAAGATAGTCCCACCGGCTTCTGGGTAACCCCCTGTCACTTTGGCATCGACCAAGGGCCTGTCGTGCTGATGATCGAAAACTACCGGACTGGCCTGCTCTGGAACCTCATGCGCCGCTGTTCGCCGATAGTAGAGGGATTGCGCCGAGCAGGGTTTTCAGGAGGATGGCTGTGACGCCGCGGTGCAGGATCCGAATATGCTGTCACGTGTAATCGCGAACGCGCGGGCCGCCGCCGGTCAGCTTTCGGGCGAGCGCGTCCTCTGTCCTCCGGGTTGAAGCGGTCGATGTATTTGACGATCGAATCCGTGCTTGGACCGAGATCGAAACGATAGACGACGGCTTCGCCGCCAAGGCCGCCGCGGCGGGACTTGCCAAGTATGAGTGATTCCGGCTAATTCCGCGCGCATTCCGTGAACTTTGCTGCGCCGTGAGGCGCCCTGGAGTGCCCCATCCATGTCGCTTCCCGAAAAGGCTTTCCCCGTATCGTGGGACCAGTTCCACCGCGATGCCCGCGCGCTCGCCTGGCGGCTTTCGAGCGTTAATGGCAGCTGGCGGGCGATTGTCTGCATCACGCGCGGCGGCCTGGTGCCGGCGGCCATCGTCTCGCGCGAACTCGGCATTCGCCTCATCGAGACAGTCTGTATCGCGTCCTACCACGAGTATGTCGAGCAAGGTGAACTCGACGTGCTCAAGGAGGTGTCGCCTTCGCTGCTGGTCAGCGAGGGGCGCGACGTCCTCATCATCGACGACCTGACCGATACCGGAAAGACTGCGGCCATCGTGCGGGCGATGATGCCACAGGCGCATTTCGCCACGATCTATGCCAAGCCGAAGGGGCGTCCGCTGGTCGATACCTTTGTCACGGAAGTGTCTCAGGACACGTGGATCTATTTCCCTTGGGACATGGGCTTCACCTATCAGAAGCCGATCGCCGAAGGTCATGGCGGATAGATAGAACTCCGCCTTTGCTGCAATTGGGACTGGCGCCGAAGGTCGCGCAGGGCCTGACCTGAATATCAACACAGCGCCCGACACGCCGCGGGCGTCTCCGCAAGACAGCGATCAGAAACTGTCGGATGGGACGCTCTCTACAGCCGGATTTGATCACAATGCCTGTTGTTTTTACTTTTAAAACACATAATTAACGTCGATAATCATACGACGGCAAACGAATCAGAACAGGAAAGTATTCGCTTCGGGCCATGGTCAGTCACGCATCCCGCAACCGCATGACGCGACAGGTCCAGCACCCTGTAGACGGCAAGCCTTGCCGGCTGCAGGTGGCCGCCTTGCCGTGGCGCCAGACGAATGACTGCGTCGAGGTCATGCTGGTTACCAGCCGCGATACCGCGCGCTGGATCCTGCCAAAGGGTTGGCCCGAGGGCGAGGAGCAGTTGTTTGACACTGCAGCTCGTGAGGCAGCGGAAGAAGCAGGTCTCGGCGGCACGGTGTCGCGTCTCGAGATCGGCAGCTATTTCTACGGCAAAGTGCTGCCATCAGGCTTGGAGCGGCGTTGCGAGGTGCTGGTGTTTCCGCTGGAGGTGGAGCAGATCGCAACCGCTTGGCCCGAGTGCAAGGAGCGCGTTCGCAAGTGGCTTTCGGGATCGGAAGCAGCTAGCCTCGTCCACGAGCCTGATCTCGGCGAATTGATCGCGCGCTTCGTCGAAAATCCACTTCGATACGTCTGATTGCCGCAAACCATGCGCCGCGAGGCGATGCTGTGCCGAGGCGAAAATGGCGGCTTTCGAGAACTGCAACGATGGCGACCGGCGAAACCCAACGCGTAGGCTGATCTTCCCCCTTGAGGGCCCTTGAAGAGGGAGATGTCCGGCAGGACAGAGGCCCCGCAAGGGGGGAAAGGCGCGTCACCCTTCGCCGCCAATCGCCTGCCTCAAGGATTGGCTGAAGCGCCGGCGCAAACGGTCCCTTCCGGGGGAGATAGGATTTTCATGATCTTGGCGAAGCCAAATCATAAAAAATCCAAGAGAGGTGGAAAATCCGGAGGGGAGCCAACAAGACGGCAGACAGGTGAGGCGCGCGAGATGTGCCCGCATTGCTTTAAGGTGTGTCGGGATTTAGGTCTACAATGGCGGCCTTGTTCGCTTCCGGTACTCACCTACCCGAACATGCGCTGCGTGCCGACGCGTTTCCCTTCAGCTTCGCGGCGCCCGCAGCCAGACCTTGTTGTCATGGAAAGCAGCGCCGCCATAGGGCGCAGCGGCGTCGGCGCCGGTCAGCACGTTGATGCCCTCGCCGCGCTCGTGAGCACTGTTTGGCCAGACGCCCTCGGCAATCACCACGCCCCTCTTCACACCCTCGAACAGTCTGGCGTGCAGCACGACTTCACCGCGCGTGTTGCCGATCTCCACACGGTCGCCCGCCGAAAGCCCCAACGCCGCCGCATCGTCCGGGTGTAATGATCAGTTCCGGCCGGCCTTCGCGGTTCCTCGAGCCCGGCGTCTCGGTGAAGCTTGAATTGAGGAAGGATCGTGCCGGCGAAGTCGCGAGACGGAACGGATGGTCATCATCGGCTGTTTCGATCAGATCGACATGGTCCGGGAATTGCGGCAACGCATGATAGTTTCCCTGAAGGCCAATGCTCTTCGGCGGTCTGGTCGGCGCGACAGTGCCGGTCCAGTCGGGCCTGAAGCGGAACTTGCCGTCCGGATGAGCGAAGCCGCCTAAAAAGTGCGCCGTCGCGAAATCAGGCTGAACGTCGGCCCAGCGCTCTGCCTTGAACGTTGCGAAAGTGCCCAGGCCGCGCTTGCCGAGCATGATGTCGATATGCTGCTCTTCCGTCAGCCCGAAGCCCGGCATATGCGCGACGCCTAGCCGCTTCGCCAGTTCCTCGATCACATAGTGGTTCGTGCGGGGGCCATTTGGCGGTTCGATCAATTTCGGCCCGAGGATAATGTGCTGGTGGCCGCCGCCGCGATAGATGTCGTCATGCTCGAGAAACATGGTTGCCGGCAGGACGACATCGGCAAGTCTCGCGGTATCGGTCATGAACTGCTCGTGCACGCAGGTGAAGAGGTCGTCGCGCAGCAAGCCCTGCTTCACCAGTCGCTGTTCAGGCGCGACATTGGCCGGATTGGTGTTTTGGATGAGCATCGCAGTCACTGGCGGCCCGCCATTCAGCGCATCCGCGGCACCCGTCAGGACCGCGCCAATCCGCGACTGGTCAAGATGGCGGATGCGCGGATCCAAAAACCTGCGGCCCTCGAGCTCGCTCTTGTCGAGCTTGAAAATGTCCGAGTTCGAATGGAATGCCCCGCCGCCCTCGTATTGCCACGCGCCGGTGACCGCGGCGATCGAGAGCGCCGCATGCATGTTCACCGCCCCGTTGCGCTGGCGCGAAAAGCCGTAGCCAAGCCGGAAGTAGGTGCGTTTCGTCGTGCCGATAAGGCGCGCGAAGGCTTCGATCTCCTCGACCGAAAGCCCGGTGATAGCCGAGGCCCATTCGGGCGTGCGGGTTGCGAGATGGGCCTCCAGTCCAAGCGGGTCGTCTGTGTATTGTTCGAGATAGGGCCGATCCGCAAGGCCATCGCGGAAAAGAATGTGCATGGCGGCACATGCGAGCGCGCCGTCGGTACCGGGCCTGACGATCAGCCCCATGTCGGCCTGCTTCATCGTCGCGTTGTCGTAGACGTCTATGACGACGATCTTCGCGCCGCGGTCCTTTCGTGCCCGAATTGCGTGGGTCATGACGTTGATCTGGGTAACGACCGCATTGGTGCCCCAGATAACCACGCAATCCGACTTCGCCATCTCGCGCGGATCGGACCCGATGAGCCGCCCGGTGCCCGCCGCATAGCCTGTCCAGGCGAGATTGGTGCATATGGTCTCGAAGAACCCGGAATATTTCTTGGCGTGACGCAGCCGGTGGATGCCGTCGCGCTGAACGAGACCCATCGTGCCCGCGTAGTAGTAGGGCCAGACGGTCTCGCTGCCGAGGCGCGCCTCCGCGTTGACAAACCTCTCGGCCACGAGGTCGAGCGCTGTCTCCCAGCTCGCTTCCTTCCAGTTGCCCTCGCCCTTGGCCCCGGCGCGGACCAGCGGCATCAGCAGGCGATCGGGATGGTGGATGCGCTCGGCATAGCGAGCCACCTTTGCGCAAATGACCCCGGCCGTATAGCTGTTGCCCTTGGCGCCATGCACGCGCCCGATGCGATTGCCGTCGAGAATCTCGACATCGAGTGCGCAGGTGGACGGGCAGTCGTGAGGACAGGCCGAATGGCCGATTTCGATTTTCACGTGTTCGTTCATGCGCGCGAAACTAGCGGATATTGCCGCCGCGGTGTAGACGCATCACGCCAAATAATGATGGCTCAGGATCAGCGCCGCACATGAACTATCGCCACGCCTACCATGCCGGAGGTTTCGCCGACGTCGTCAAGCACGCGGTACTGGCGCGCATCGTGGATTATCTGAAAGAGAAGGAAAAGGCGTTCCGCGTCATCGACACTCATGCTGGGGCCGGCCTCTACGATCTGGCCTCCGAGGAAGCCCAAAAGACCGGCGAATGGCAGAGCGGCATCGGCCGCGTGCTCGATGCGAAGTTCCAGCCGGAAGCGGCCGTGTTGCTCGCGCCTTATCTTGACGCAGTGCGGGCCTGCAATCCGCACGGGGCGCTTGCCAGCTATCCCGGTTCGCCGCTGATCGTTCGGCATCTCTTGCGTAAGCAGGATCGGCTGTCGGCCATCGAGCTTCATCCGCAAGACGCGCATGTACTGAAAACCCGCTTTGCCGGGGATTACCAGACACGTGTTATCGAGCTCGACGGCTGGCTTTCGCTCGGCGCGCATCTGCCCCCCAAGGAAAAGCGCGGGCTGGTGCTGGTTGACCCGCCATTCGAGAAGGATGGCGAATTTGACCGCATCGTCGATGGCATGGCCAAGGCTCATCGACGCTGGCCGGGCGGCATCTATGCGCTCTGGTATCCGATCAAGGATCGCGCCGGCGTGAACCGGTTTCGCGCCGATCTGGCCGATACGGGAATCCCGAAAATCCTTGATATCCGCTTCGATATCCGCCTCCCCTCGCCGGACCCGCGGCTCGATGGCACTGGCCTGGTGGTCGTGAACCCGCCGTTCAGGCTGGAAGGGGAGCTGCGCAGACTGCTGCCCTCGCTTCACAAGCTGCTTGCGGAGAACCCGCGCGCGAAATGGGCAGCCGACTGGATCTCCGGCGAAGGACAAAGTCGGTTCTGACTGTTTCGCGAAACCGATGAATTTTCCGGTCAGACTCTGAGGCAAGCTTGCATCACCCAAGACCGAAACGTTCGCAGCGTCAGGCGCTGCGCTTGACCCCGTTCCGGTTCGCTAGCACATTGCAGGAGGGACGCTGGTTCGCCAGCGGCGATGATGGAGAGGAAGTCATCATGCGCTTTGCAATGTTTGCCCTCGCAGCCTCAATAGCTGCTGGTGCGGTAGCCGTTCCGGGAGGCAATGCTCGCGCCGCCGATATCAGCGGCGCCTATGTCGAGGACCCGGGCATCTGCGGCCAAGCCTGGGTGCTGCACAAGATCACCGCGCGGTTCCGCCATCAGGTGACGCACGTGCCCAATCTCCCCAAAGTGGCGATTACCAACTTCAGCGGGATCCATCAGCACCGTTATCTTCCGGCCTACTATTCCTACTATGAGGAATGGCCGATCGGACGGCGCTACTGCGGCGCCACAGTCTCCCTCTCCGACGGCGACAGCCGCGAAATCTGGTACCTGATCGAGGAAGGCCAAGGTTTTGCGTCGATCGGCAACAATGTAGAATTCTGCGTATCCGGCTTCGACCGCTGGTATGTCTACAACGGGCGCTGTCGCGTTCTCAGATAACAGTTCATGCGTTCGCACGGGACCTGACGCGCGGCAGGTAGCAACTTACCGATAGTTCACGGCCGACTAAAACACGTTCGCCACCGGCAGACCGAGCGCCATAGCACCGGCATAGTGCGCCTGCGGCCCGGCCTGCAACGGGTGGAAGCGCGCTCCCTGGATATCGCGAAACCGCCTCTCGAGGCGATTGACGCGGTAGAAGCCCGCGCCGCCTGCGAGTTCCATCGCCAGATCCAACACCTTGATAACGTTCTTCGCTACAAGGTTGCGGCCTATCATCACTTCGTTGATCGAATCGGCGGAAGGGCTATTGCGCCCGACGATTTCGATCATCCAGCGGTGCGCCAGTTGCGAGGCGCGCAAGGCCGTATCCATGCGGCCCGCAAGCTCCGTCGCGTAATGCGACTGCCGTTTCTGCTTGGCGAGCCCGATCGCGATGTCGCGTGCGCCTTCCGCGACGCCCAGATAGGCGGAATAAATGAGCGGCATCGCGATCGTCGCAATGATCTGGTAGAGCGGATGCCACTCGCCGCTCTTGCGCCTGGCCGCGACGCTGGTTTCCGGCACGAAGAGACCATCGATCAGCACGTCGTCCGAACCTGTGCCTCGCATGCCGAGCGCACGCCACGTGTTGAGGACCTTGACCTCCGCCGCTTTCATCTGCACCGGGAAATGGATCACCATGTCCGGCTCGCCTTCCGACTGGACAATTGCGCCGGTCATCAAAATGTCGCCCGCCGAAGCGCCGGAGGTGAACACTTTGCGCGCCGACACCCTGTAGCCGCCATCGACCTTCTCCGCCTTGCCGGAGCCGGTGATCCAGTCCGAGCCGCCGCTTGACAGGAGGATGATCTTTTCATTCGCCACACGTCTTAGCAGCGGTTCGACCGCAGCCAAATTCTGATGGCGCCAACGCCAGGCGGGAATGGCGATCTGATGCGTGTGCATGGCAAAGGCGAGCGCCGTTGAACCGCAGTGATGCGCAATCTCGCGCAACATCTCCGCCAGCTCCGCGACATCTGCGCCGCACCCGCCCAATTCTGTCGGCACGCCGGCCTCGACAAGGCCCGCCTTCCTGAGCGCGCGATAATTCTCCGCGACAAAGCGGTCGTTCTCGTCGGCTGCGGCCGCGCGCTCGGAGAATTCGTCGCCCAGCGAGCGGGCTGTGGCGACGATATCGATGCCGCCGGCAGACTTAGTTGCCACAGACTTTGCGGCTCCTTTTGGGGTCGTCATGGCTTGTTCTCCCAAATTCATGATGCCCAGCATCGCGCCGCATTGCCGCCGGGTCCAGTTCAGGAAGTGAATCTGGCCTCAAAAACCTGCCGTCAGCGGGGATGTGACGCCGTGCCCAGCAGGATTGTCTTGGCAGCCCGGTCCGCCCCCGGTATCCTCAACCGAAACGTCGAAAAGGAAAGCGGCGTGGAAGCGAACGGAGGTTACGGCCAGTTCTGCCCCGTTGCCATGGCATCGGAGATACTGTGCACACGGTGGACCACGCTGCTCATTCGCGAGATGCTTTGCGGCAGCACGCGGTTCAACGACCTTCGCCGCGGTGTACCTCGCATGTCTCCCGCCCTGCTCTCCAAGCGGCTAAAGGAACTGGAAAAAGCCGGCATCGTGGTAACAGCGCCCGGCTCCAGGGGGACGGTGGAATACCACCTGTCGGCCGCTGGCCGAGAGCTTCGACCCATCGTCACGTCCATAGGTGTGTGGGGTCAGCGCTGGGTCGAATCACATTTGTCGCTGAAGAATCTCGATCCTTCGCTGCTGATGTGGGACATCAGGCGCAACCTGCATCCCGGGCCGCTTCCACCCGGCCGTTGCACGATTCAGTTTCAGTACCCCGAATTGCCGGTTGCGCAGAAGAACTGGTGGCTCGTGATCGAGGACGGCAAGGTCGATCTTTGCGGCATCGATCCAGGCTATGAGGTCAACCTGATGGTGCGCGGCTCGCTGAGGACTATGACGGCGATCTGGATGGGCTTCGCCGGCATCCCGGCCGAACTGGCTGCCGGACGGCTGGAACTGGAAGGTGAACGGCGCATCGCCCAGGCTATCGAGAGATGGCTCGGGCGCAGCACCTTTGCCAGGGATCCGCAGGAAGCATCCTGAAACGGACTATCCGCCGCTCGCTCTGGGTGAGATACCCATACAGGAAAGCCGGACGTTTCCGCCCGGCTTTCATCTACTCGGTCTTGGTCAGAGCATCGGACCCGAAAGTCGGAACCGGCAGCACCGATTCAATCGGTGCGTCCGCACCTAGAACTTCATGCCGACGCCCAACATCAGGCGGTGGCCATGCAAATCAGCTTCGGCGGTTTCCCCGTTGATTGTGTAGTCCTTGCTGCCGAAATCGGTGTAGCGGTATTCCACGCGTCCGAAGACCTGTTCCGTCACCTTGACATCGGCGCCCGCGCCGGCCGTCCAGCCAAGCATGGTGTTGCGGTCGCTGTTGCCTGTGTCCGTATCGGTGAGCTTCACGCTCTGCAAGGCGCCACCGGCGGTGCCGTAGATCAGCACATCCGGCGTCACGGCAACACCGAGACGGGCACGAAGCGAGCCGTCAACGCCCCCTTCGGACTCGACGCCTGCGTTGTCGCCCTTGTAACCGCCGTACCCGATGTCGCCTTCAATGCCGTAGACGAAACCATTGCTTTCCAGCTGGTAACCGGCAAAGCCATTCGCGATGAAGCCGTCGGTATCGATTTCGAGATCGCCCACATCGGTCCGGCCGGTGAACCCGTAGCCCAGCGCAATACCGGCATAGGGACCGGCCCAGCTGGCAACCGGCAACGTTTCGAAGGGCGCCGGTGCCGGCGGCTCGTCCATGACGGCATCGGCCGCGAAGACCGGCGCCACGCCGAGGGCGATCAGCCCGAAAGCAGCCGCAGTCGACCGCATGAATTTGAGGTTGGCTTTCATTCTTTTTACTCCTTGGCCACAGCTAACTCGTGGCATTTCCAATTTGATCCGGCATCCGCGGGAGGAGTACGGCGGCCGTTTCAGACGGGCCGGAAACTCGATTGAAAATAAGGCCGCAGCGCAACTCCAGTTAGGTGTTTCCTTGGCTCCATTGCGGCCAAATCTTGGCGTTGCCGATTGGCAACATGCCTGTCGGCAGAGTGGGGGAACCGCCGGAAAACCGCCAGGTGCAAGGGGTTGAGGACCTGAATTCGCCAGGATTCATGGCGGCTGTAGGGCGCAGGAGCGGCCGCATTGCCGCATTGCTGCCCAAAGGGCTAACAGTAGGTTACCATCGAGTTGGATCGTTGCCGGCAACCTCTGAACCTTGACGAAGGTGGAAAATGGCGAAAGCCGAACCAACTGCACTTGTTACCGGCGGCGCCAGGAAGACCTCGCCTCGCACGGCTTCGCTGTGGCCATTCACTTCGACCGGTCGCGGGACCAGGCTGTCGAGCTGGCCGCCGGCATCCGCGATCGGGGGCAAGATCGCAATCGAGGGGCAAGTTGCAGCTTGGTTTTCGATGCCTCGTAGTCTCAATTGCAGAGTCCGTCGCCGCGAAGCGACTTCACCAACCTGGGTATCCGTGAATTGAAGATGGCGGTCTGCCAGCGATCATACTCAAGCCGAAAATACGCTGCTTCCCCACCGCACAACGGGATCCCCCTCTGGTAGATGATCCGGTCGCCCTTGCGTGCCGACCACGTCGCCCATCCGGAACTCCGCTTTTGGTAGGTTATGCTCCAGCCGTCTGCTTTGTCCCGGTCAATGCGGGACGCGACGTCAGACGGGAAGTCAGGTCCCGCAGCTATTGCGTTCCTCCATACGAGCAATCTAGATCGACCGTCGGCGCGGAGCGATATTCCGCCATCCCCATTGTCAGCCTCACGAACACTAGAAAAACCAGGCGGAATGTCGATCCGATAGCCGAAGCGAGCATTTCCGTAGTGTCCCCAGTCTGCTGCCTGGCAACTTGCGGTCCATGCGGATGTCCCGATCCATGCGATAGTAATTGCGAGAAACAGTCGCATGTTTCCCCCTTCGTGTTGGCCATGTCGAACTGTAGCAAGCCAGACGAAATGCAACCATTTACCTCTCTTGGTGATACCCTTCTGTGTGATCCCGCTACTCGAGCATTAGAAGGAAGCCATTTCGCCGCCAGCAATTTCGAATTCCGTCCATCCTGGCACAGAAGGTCGCGCAAGGCGGGAGCACAGCCGCCGGCGATCGCGCGGATAGACAACGCGCGTTCAGCCTTTCGCTGGCAAGAGCCTCACCCGCGATAGCGGGTCGCGCGCAGAGCAAGGGCCGCCGATCCAATAGTGATCAACAGGATGATCGCCGCGATGGCGTTGATCGACGGGTCGAGCGCTGTACGCATCTTGCCCCAGACGAACGTTGACAAGGTGTTGCCCGAGCCGATCGTGAACACCGTGACGATGAACTCGTCGAGCGAGATGGCAAAGGCAATCAGCGCAGCGCCAATTACCGCGGCGCGGATCTGAGGCAACGTCACCTTGATAAACGCCTGCGCCGGCGTGGCGCCGAGATCGCGCGCCGCCTCAAGGCAGGTGAAATCGAACGTCGCCATTCGCGCGGCGATGACGAGGGCGACGAAAGGCTGAGTGAGCAGGACATGGCCGGCAATAACCGCCGGCAGGCCAAGCGGAATCGACAGCCAGCGGACATAGAGCACGACGAGGCCGATCGCGACCACAAGCGGCGGGATCATGATCGGTACCGACAAGGCGGTCAGCAGTGGAAACGCCAGCCGGCTCTGCCACCTCGAAAGCGCAAGGGCGGTCATCGTTCCGGTGACGGTAGACAGGATCGCCACAGGGAGCGCGATCGCCAGGCTGTTCGACAGAGAGTTCCAGAATTCCGGCGTGTCGGCGAGCTGCGCATACCAGTCGAGCGTGAAGCCGCTCATCGGGAAACTCACCATCGCGGCAGAATTGAAGGAGAACAGAACGACCAGGACCAGCGGACCAAGCATGAAGCCCGCGAAAAGTGCCAGCACCAGGGTCCAGGTGAGCCCGGATGCGCGCGTCATCGGCGTGGCCTCAGGACGATCATCGAAGCGGCCGCGAGAACGAGAAGGCAGGCGCCCATCAATGTGAACGACATTGCCGCGCCTGCCGGCCAGTTGAAGCGCGTCGAGAATTCCTGGGCGATAAACTGGCCGATCATGGTCCCGGAGCCGCCACCCAGAAACAGCGGCGTGACGTAGTCGCCCGAGGCGCTGAGAAACGCGATAGCGAAGGCCGAGAACAGGCCCAGCCGGCACTGTGGCAGGACAACTCGGAAAAGCGTCTGGCCGGGCGTCGCGCCGAGATCGCGCGCGGCCTCAAGGGTGATGTCGCGCACATTTCTGAGTTCGGCATAGATCGGCAGGATGGCGAACGGCAGCAGAAAATGGACGAGTGCGACGATCACCGAACCCGGATTGTAGATCAGCCACCCCACCGGCTGTTCCACGATACCGGCGCCCAGCAGCAGCGAGTTAATGAGGCCGTCCTGGCTGAGTATCGCCTTCCAGGCGTAAATCTTGACGAGATAGCCGCCGAACAGGGTGATCAAGGCCATCACGATCAGCGCATCGCCGAAGCGCCCGGCACGAAAGCGCACGCCATAGGCAAAGACAAAACCGAGAACCGTGCAAAGGATAGCGGTGGCCACGCCGATCATCATCGTCGTGGCAAACACACCCGAATAGGCCGTGATCACACGCGCATAGGCGGCGATCGACAGGTCGGGCTGAAGCTTGAAGCTGCGGACCGTCCAAAAGCTGACGACAAGCAGAAGGGTCATCGGCACAAGGAAGAGGCCGATCAGGACGAAATAGGCCGGGGTCATGAACAGGACGCGGCGTGCGACCGAGCTCTCATCGCCTGTCGTCATGGCGCGACCTCGACCATGGCTCGCTCCGCCCAGGAGAGCGCGACACTCATGCCCGGCTCCATCGCCAGAACCGCGTCCGGATCGGCGACGTTGACCAGAAATTCCTGGCCGCTGGCCGGAACGACGATGACCCGAGCCGATCCGCCGAGATGCACCGCCTCCTTGATCGTACCGGCAAGCTGCATCGATCCGGCGCTGTCCCCACCCAACCGGATGTCCTCCGGTCGCAGCACAAAGGTCACACGGCCTTCGCTGCCGGCGCTCTGGAATTTGGGGCCGCCATCGAGCGTGACCGATCCGTGCCGGCGGGCGCCCTCTATCACGTTGGCATCTCCCACGAAGCGCGCAACAAACAGGCTCTGCGGTTTGCGGTAGACCTCATGCGGTCGGCCTATCTGCTCGATGCGTCCCGCATTCATGACGATGAGGCGATCGGCGAGCGAGAAGGCCTCGCCCTGGTCGTGCGTCACATAGACGAAGGTTCCACCAGTCTCCCGGTGGATGCGACGGAGCTCCTCCTGCATGGCCTGGCGCAATTTGAGGTCGAGCGCCGAGAGCGGTTCGTCAAGCAGCAGGATCGCCGGGCGCATTACCAGCGCACGGGCGAGCGCTACACGCTGCTGCTGTCCGCCGGAGAGCTTGTCGACTGGACGCTCGGCAAAGCCGTCCAGTCGGACAAGCGATATCGCGTCCGCTACCCGCTTGGCGATCTCCTCGCGCGGACGCGCCGCGATCGACAGTCCGAAGCCAACATTCTCGGCTACCGTCATGTGGGGGAAGAGCCCGTGGCTCTGGAACACCATGTTGGTCGGGCGTTTCTGCGGCGGCAGCCGCGTCACGTCCTGCCCTTTAATGGTGATCGTTCCGGCCGAGGGCAGCGCGAAGCCGCCGATCATCCGCAGCAGGGTCGATTTCCCGCACCCCGAGGGCCCGAGGATCGCTGTGAACGATCCCGCCTCCACGTCGAGGTCGACCGGGTAGACGGCAGCGGCGTGTCCGAAGGATTTGGAGACGCCGGCCAGACGAAGAAGCGGTTTTTCCGGTTTCGGTCCGGCCGGCCGCGCCATTTTCTCACTCATGCCTTCAGGAAGCGCTGATACTCTTCCAGAACCTGATCGAAGGTGACGAATTCACCTTCCTCCGCAAGCGGCCAGAACTGTACGAACCGGGCTTTCTTGAACAGATTGTCGAGCGAGTCATATTGATAGACCTGCCGGTTGACGTCATCGACCAGCGCCACTGCGTCCTTGTTGATGACCGCTTGCGTCAAATTGGTCGCGATCACCTTCTGGCCTTCCGGCGAAATCGCCTGCGCAAGCGCCTTGTAGGCCGCGTCGATGTTCGGAGCGCCCTTCGGGATCGCCATCGTGTCCATGAACGCCATCACGCCCTCCTCGGGCATGACGAAGGCGAGCTTCTTGCCCTTGGCTGCGGCAAAGCCCAACTGCGCATCCCAGCCAATCGCCGAGATAACGACTTCGCCACGCGCAAAGAGGTCGGTCGCTTCGCCATAGCTCGGCGAGAAGGTGCGGGCATGCTCCTTCTTGATGGTGATCAGGAAGTCGATCGTCTGCTTGAGCTGGTCTGCGGTGATGCGGGTCGGCGTGGTGGTACCGGTGACGATCGGCGCCCAGGTCACGAGCAGGCCGGTCATGTCATCGACCATGGCTACCTTGCCCTTGAACTCGTCCTTAAGGCAGTCCTTCCAAGAGGTGGGCGCGGAGGTAGCGGCCGGATCGTAGACCATGGAAAGCGTGCCCCAGGTGAACGGCACCGCATAGAGCTTGCCGTCCTTGCGGATGGCGTCGACGTTCAGGAATTGCGGAAACACCTTGTCGATGCCGGGGACCTTGCTTTCGTCGATCGGTTCGACGAGGTCGGCGCCCGAGAGGATCGGGATATGGCCGAAATAGATGGTGATCAGATCGACCTGGCCGGCGCCGCCCGCCTGGAGCTTGGTGATGATCTCTTCGTTCGAGCTGATATAGGTGGTGGCGAGTTCAATCCCGGCATCCTTCAGGAAAGTGCCTGCCTTGAGCGGGTCGTCGTAGCCCTGCCAACCCATCCAGGAGAGCGTGCTTGCCGCCTGGGCTCGCCCGAGGCCGGCAAGCGACAGCAGGGTCGCGGAGGCGGCCCCGGCAAGCAGCGTGCGCCGGTTGAGTTCCGGATAGGAAAACACTCTGTCCCTTGTCATTTCGATCTCCCATTGTGTGTTTTCTTGGCATTGCGCGAAACGGTCTCGCTTGCCAGATTTTCAA
>CAWEYO010000013.1:0-339167 GCA_963813315.1 uncultured Alphaproteobacteria bacterium
GGCCGGCGCGTGATGCCAGCGCCACTATCTGCGCCTTCAACTCGTCAACAATCTCTTGCACAGCGGTGCGCTGTTCGGAATCGCTCCGCGGGGCGGTCACGTCGGACTTCATCGCGTTGTAGATGTCGATTAGCAGCTTGGCGCGCGAGGTTCATTTGCCATTCGTGGTCTTCGCCCGGAGCCCGCGAGCCGTCGACGTCGGTCAGATCGATTGAAGGGGACGTGGAGGCGGGCCGCTGGATCGCTCACAGCAGCTTTTTCAGGTTGAGGGCGGGGTCGGCGAGGGCAACGGGATCGGGGGCGGCGCGGCGGGCGATCAGCATCTCGGCCAGACGGATGTCCTTTGCGACGGAGTTGCCGAGGCCGATACCAGAAGCGGCGAGTAGCCTGCCGTGGGGCGAAAGATGAAAAAGCACGAAGGCGCTCTCCTTGAGCTCGCGTCGCACGTCCGTCGATGCGCCTTCGGCGAGGCCGGCGATCTGCAGCGTGAGGTCGTACTGGTCGGACCAGAACCAGGGTACGGCCGAAACAGGCTCGGCGGCCCCGAGCATATTGCGGGCGGCGAGCGTACCTTGCTCCTGAGCGTTGCGCCAGCTTTCGAGCCGCACTCGGCGGCCCTCGTAGAGCGGATACGGCGCCGAGCAGCAGTCGCCCGCGGCGAAGACGTCCGGGTCCGAGGTGGCGAGCGTTGCATCGACGGCGATGCCGTTGTCGGTTGCAAGGCCGGCCGCAACCGCGAGCTCGGTGTTCGGCACGGCGCCGATACCAATGACGACCAGATCAGCCGGAACGGAGCTGCCGTCGGCAAGAATGACCCCAGCGTCCGTGATCTCGGCGATCCGCGCTCCGAAGTGGAAGCTGACGCCGCAGCTAATGTGGCGTTCCTGCAGCACCGCCGCAATCTCAGCCGGCACCCCACGGGTAAGCAGCCGCGGCAACGCCTCGATCACCGCGACCTCGGCGCCGAGCTTGCGAGCCGACGCGGCGAGCTCGAGGCCGATGAAGCCGCCGCCGACTACCGCAACGTGCTTGCCGGGCGCAAGCGCTGCGCGGATGCGGGCAGCATCATCGAGAGTACGTAGCATCGCGACGTTTGGCCCGTCAGCGCCGGGTAGCGGCAGCCTGCGCGGCCGGGCGCCGGTCGCAAGCAGCATGCGCTCATAGGAAAGCCGTTTGCCATCGGCGAGCGTGATGGTACGCGCGGTGCGATCGAGCGCGTCTACCTTGGCCTTTAAGCGGAGGTCAATGTCGGCGTCGGCAAGGCGGTCGGACCCGCCAATCACCTTCGGCGCCGGCGTCTCAGCGGTGATCGCATCCTTCGAGAGCGGCGGCCGCTCGTAGGGTGCATGCGGCTCGGCGCCGATCAGGGTCACGGCGCCGCCGTAGCCGGCCTCGCGCAGGGCAAGCGCGGCGCGCGTGCCGCACTCCCCGGCGCCGACAATGATCATTCCAGCCATGATGACAGACCTCGTATGTCGTGGATATGGATGCAGGCAGCGGCGCCGGAAGGGGCATCGTGGGAACCCATCGGGCAAGCGGCTCGCGCTTGCCCCCACTCCGGTGTCCGGCACCCTTAGTTCTGCGCGAGGTAGTCGTCCATGTTGTCGGGGGTGACCAATTCAAACGGAATGTAGACGACCTGATCCACGGCCTCCCCCCGCGCAAGGGCGAGAGCTGCGTCGACGGCGCCGGCGGCCTGGCCGCGAGCGTTCTGGAATACCGTCACGTCGAGCTCGCCCGCTTTCATGGCTGCGAGGCCGTCCTGGGTCGCGTCGACTCCCACCACCACGACGTCCTTCATGTTGATACCCGTGCTCTTCATCGCCTGAATGGCCCCGATCGCCATTTCGTCGTTGTTGGCGAAGACGGCGTCGAACGGTTCTCCCGCCGTGAGCCAATTTGTCATCAGGTCCATCGCGCCATTGCGCGACCAGCCGGCCGCCTGCTGATCGATGATTTTGAGGAATTTGCACTCGTTCGTGCTCGCGACATCGCGCACGGACTGAGTCCGCATGACCGCCGCGTTGTGGGCGAGATCGCCCATCAAAATGTATGCGCGTGCGCCGTCGCCCTTTCCTTGTGCCTTCAAGAGCTTGCATGCCTCAGTGGCGCCGAGTTTCCCGGACTCGGTTTCCTTTGAGCCGACATACGCCTCGTTGTCGGGAAGCTCCGCAACATTTATGGGCTCCAGATTGACGTAGACGAGCGGCACGCCCGCCGCCGCTGCCGCACTGGTGAGCGCCGGCGCCGCGGAGGTGTCCGCGAGCGTCACGATGATCGCGTCCACGCCGGAAGCGATGAAGTTGTTCACCTGGTCGAGCTGCTTGCCCACGTCCGTC
This sequence comes from uncultured Alphaproteobacteria bacterium, assembly GCA_963813315.1. GTDB lineage: Bacteria > Pseudomonadota > Alphaproteobacteria > Rhizobiales > Rhizobiaceae > CAWEYO01. The sequence continues at coordinate 2,340 of CAWEYO010000013.1, forward strand.
TGCGAGTCCTCGACCTGAACGTCGACACCCTCGAGCTGAGCGGCACGATCGGTGATGCCCTGGCGCAGCAGCGTCTGGAAATTGTTGTCGAAACTCTGCATGGTAACGCCGATCGTCTCGGCGCCGGCGCCGGTGCTAAGCAGCGCGGCGACGCTGGCGGTCAACAAAGTCAGTCTCATCTCGGATTCTCCTCCATATCGGGTGCCGGCCCACCCGAGGTCTTTTCCGGAACGCCGCACGAGGCGTCGAGGCGAAGTGTCATTCGATGGCGATCCGAACGTCGCCGTCGACGATCTCGGCGGGGTAGATCCGGAGATTGACGCAGGGCGGCAGGCGGATTGCTTCGCCGGTGCGGTAATCGAAGGCGCCGGAGTGCTTCGGACATTCGATCTCGAAGTCCATCACCAGCCCGTCGGCGAGGTGCACGGCCTCATGGCTGCACAGGCCGTCGGTGCACCAGATACTGTCGTCCGGGGCCGCGGTAGACCGCGAACGTCCGAGAGCCCAGGTCAAAGCGGAGGACGCCCTCCTGCTCGATGTCGTCCAGTCGGCACGCCTTCACCCAACCGCTCATTGCACTGCTCCCTTCTCGTTCGCGGCCTTGCGGGCCTGCTGCGCTGCGATCTTTTCCTTGCGCTTGCGATAGCGCTCCTGCATCCGCGCCTCGCCCTCGGGCGAGCCGTCGTGCCAGGTGCCGAACCAGCGATCGAGCGGGATCAGCGCGTCGCCGTAGTTCACCTCGAAGTACTTGTGGTGCAGGTAGTGGGCGTAGGCGTGGCTATCGACGTGGCCGTTCTCACCCACCTCGATCTTGTCGAAGCCCACATGCCCGGGGATCGCGCCGAAGGCAGCATAGTGCAACTGGTAGAGCGCGATGACCGGGTTCGACGGGATGATCAGGTGGTAGAAGGCCGTCGAGAAATAGAGCAGGTGCTCCAGAGGGTGCATTGATAGCGACGACCACGGCGACGGATTCACCGAGTTGTGGTGGACCGAATGCACCCACTTGTAGAGGAATGGGGTGTGGATCAGCCGGTGGATGCAGAAGAAGTGGAATTCGTGGATGATCGGCACCACGAGCGCCAGCGCCGCGAGATAGAACGGGTTTTCGGCAAAGCCCAGCCAGGGCGCATAGCCGTTGGCGAAGGCCCAAAGCACCAGGACCTCGACCGCCGTCCAGATCGTGACGCCCGACAGGAAGGTGCGGAGGATGTTGTCCATGTTCTGGCTCTCGAACCAGAACGCCTTGCTCTTCTGCTCGGACGGGAACTTGCCATTGTACTTGAACCGGCGCTCCTGCCGCTTCAGCACGTAGAGGTGCAGCTCGAAGGCGCCGAAGAACAGGAAGGTGGCGACCGCATTCACTGCGTAAAGCCAGAGCGCCCAGCCCCAACTCAGCGCCTGCATCGTCTCCACGGGCGGAATGATCCACGCCCAGTAGGCTATGGCCGACAAGGCAAACAGCACATTCCAAGGCAGGAAATAGTGTGGAAGCCACTTCAAGAACGCCTTGAGCTTGAAGGGCAAGGTGAAGAGCGGCGCGTACTCGACCGGCTCGTTCGGCGACCAGTCGTTGCGCTTGTTTCGCTTTCCGTATTTCAGGTCATCCATGTGGATCTCCTTCGAACTCAGGCAATAGTTAGCTGGCCGCGGAGACTCACGTGCCCGCGCTAGCCGTGTCCGAGGTCGGCACGGCAACTTGTCAGGTGAAAAAACTCCGGGTCTGATCAGGCCGGCGCCAAGATCTCCCTTCTCGATACAGAGATAACGGATCTACGGCGCTGACACGACACCTCGTTTGATCAGATCAGATCATAGGTTCTCGCCGGTTAGGGTGATGAAGCGGATCGGGGTGGTGTCGGGTTCCATTTCGAGCAAGCCGATCTGTCTTAGAATTATGTCGATCGCCCGCCTGGCCTGTGCCTCGGGCACCTGGTCGAGGACGACGGACATGACGCCCTCACGAAGGGCGGCCGCAGTCATCTCGGTTAGTTCGTGGCCTACGAAGAAGACCTGCCGCCCGCGAGGATGCCGGCGCAGGACCTCGGCGAGCGCAGCATTGCCCGCCCCAACGTTGTAGAGGCCGACAAGGTCGGGCCACAGCTCCAGTGCCTCGATCAGCAGGTCGCCACAGTGTCGCGCCTCGTCCCGGCCGAAGCCGATCCAACGGAAGGCGAACCCTTCGCGCGTCTTCTCTGCGAAAAAGTCGGAGAAGCCGCCCACCCGTTCGCGGTGCACTTGGTAAATCGGATGACAGATCGCCATGACCGTGCCGTCCCGGGCCTGCATCCGCGACAGGAAGAGCGCGGCCGTGCGCCCGGCGGCATAGTTGTCGATGCTGACAAGATCGCCGGCGACATCAGCCGCACGTGTGACGACATGTACGACCGGGAGGCCGGAAGCAGCTGCGGTCGCGACGGACCGGCGGATCGCGGGATGGTCGGGCACGGCCAGGATCAGGCCGGCTCGTCGCATCTCGGCCGAGGCGATACGCGCCGCAATCGCCTCTGGGTCGGCCTCGTTCATGAACGTGCGGTGCACCCTAACGGAGGAGTCGAGCGTTGCATTGATCCGCTCAAAGGCGCGGGACAGACGCTGGAAGAAGGTAGTTTCCGGCCGTACCAGGATCACTTCGATGCGGAGAAGACCCCGGTAGACCTCCGGCAGCCGCCTTGGATAATCAAGCGCTCGCGCGGCGGCGATCACCTTCGCTGCGGTCGCGGGGCGCACGTTGCCTCGTCCGTTCAACACGCGCTCCACCGTCGCAGTGCCCACACCTGCGTGCCTGGCTATATCAGCGAAGGTCGGGTTCGACATGGCTTCCAGCAGGAACTCCGCGAACGCACACAATCAGACAAGCGAACCGATGCCAAGACGCTGCTCTGCGGTTCGTGAAGGCACACGCAGGCCAGATCGCGCATTTTGCTGCGGCAGACTGAGCAACACCAGCGTGCGCTTTTCGCCGGCTCGCGGCTCAAGGCTGACCGTCGCGAAACAACCCTCTCTGGACGTTCCCGTCGTGCGGAGGCAATGGCCGGAATGAGTTCAGAAGCGTGAGTCCAGCCGAAGGCGACGAACTTCCGCTTTGGGAGTCGCCGGGGGGGAGGATCTGCCGTTCAAGCACCTCGAGCCGCGCTTCAATTGCCCGTATCCGGCAAAGGAGGCCACTCAGCGCGCTTGCTCGTCCGGCGCGGCGAATCGCGCTGTAGCTTTGCGCTGAAAGGCAGGCAAAGGCCGCCGTGTCGATACGACGATGTCGGCGGCGGCCAGCAACAGGAACCGGCGCCGTCGAGGAACCGCCGGTTTTTGTCTTTTAGTGCAGCTGCTCTAAAATCGATGCTGAGCTACCGAGCGGCCGTCTTCGCCGGTAGGCGACACGGCGGCCAGGATGGCTGGCCGGATTGCTCCAGGCAGCGCGAAGGGCGCCCGATCCAACTGCTTGCGCCTGGTAACCAGGACGCCGGCGGCGAAGGTCAGCCGCAGCTCAAGATCGATCGGTCGCGACCCGAATTCCATCAATCGCATGAGGTCCTCGATCGACACGCTGGCCAGCTCGGCGATGCGATGGTTGCCGAAGCCGCGCGCGTTCAGCTCGCGCACCATGGCGCGCAGGTAGACGATGCGCATCGACCGGATCGACATGGCGCTGGATCATGTCACCGCGCTCGATGGTTCCGCAACGGTCGAGACTGTCAGAAAAAACGTCAGAAAATCGCGTACCAGATTGTTTCCCGACTAATCGTAAATCTTTGATTTTGTTGGTGGGTGCGCCCGGGATCGAACCGAGGAGCCGCTGATTAAGAGTAAGCGGCCAAGGCAGGCGGTTTCCAGATGCCAAAGCATCGTCCGCGTCACTCCGAGCGTTCCGCGGTCTGAACGTTGCTCAGTCCGCTGCGCGAAGGCTTCGATGGCGACGGCATGAAACCGGGCGCCCGGCCGCGGTCTCGTCGAGCGGCGAAGCGAACTCCATAGCGGCATCGTGCTCGGCATTTTTTTGGCCGGCCGTTATGCGCCGGAGCGGCAGCGGGAGATCGAGACTAGGCCGCCGTTCAAGTCGTTGCACTAGCGGCAGGGGTGACAGGTTTTGACGCCCTTGCAGCGGTGGCCGGTGATGCTTCCCCCTTTGGAGAAGCTTGATTGATTTTCCCCGCCTTCGGCTTCGATACGATGGCCATCCGCGTTCCCCATTGCACCAGTCTTTCGGACTCTTCGGACGAGAGCGGGCTGCCGAACTCGAGCAGCCGTTTCAGGTCCGCGATCGGAATCCGGCACGACTCGGCGACACTGAAGACGTTGATACGCCGATCGTCCAGCACGCCGAGAAGGGTGCGGCAGAGTACGGTGCGCATAGAGCGGATCATCGCTCGTCCTGCGGCTCAGCGTCTGACCTGTCGCGCTTTCCCGGCCGGCCCCGTTCCCTCAACGCCTGGTCGATGCTGTTGACGATTGCACTGGCGATTTCGTCCGCGGTTCCGGCTTTCGACAGCTCATCGGCCAACTTGGCTTTGCGCTCGGCCGCCGGCTTCATCGCACCTGGATCCCGGAACGGGAAATGGTGCCGCTCTTCTTCATGACCTGGGCAAGCCGCTGCAGCACGGTGCGCCTGGCCAGCCCGGTGCGTTCGCTGATGGCATCGACCGACAAGCCGCTTTCGCGGAGTTTGGCGAGGTGCCTGTCGCGGAGCGGATCGGCATGTCTACGGTCGGGCATGGTTGGCAACAATGCCACTGATTTGCCAGCGAATACAGCGGGGGATGAGACGGGGGACGAAATTTTCTGGTTTAAGCTATGTAACTGATTTTGTTTATTTATTTGGATCGTACTGGTGCGGTCGAGAAAACTCGAACTTCCACGGGTTGCCCCACAGCGACCTCAACGCTGCGCGTCTACCAATTCCGCCACGACCGCACGTCACGAAAGTACCGGCTTCGCACCGGCCCGCGGCATGTAGCAAATCGCTCCCGGCGAAACAAGTACGGCAACCGCATAAATTCCGGCTAGCTCCCGAAAAGTGCCTAGCGATTTTCGGAAAAGATCATGCGAAAATCAAAGAGTTAGAACACGGTGACAACTCCGGAAGAAATCATCGCGCTCTAGCGCCTGGAAATAACCGGGGGGCCGGGAACAGCGGCGCCGACATCGCGAAACTGGACGTTCCCGGCCTCTGCGGTCATATGTTGGAAGAGTGGATACGAGAATGACCGCGCGCGACCAGATCACCACCTCCTTCCTGCCAGGGCCAGGTTCGCCCCCCGTTGAATGGCGCATCGAACCGGGCCTTGTGCCCTATCCCCGGGCGCTAGCGTTGATGGAAGCGCGGGCAACCGCTATTCGCGACGGCACCGCATCGGAAATGGTTTGGCTGGTGGAGCACCCGCCTCTTTATACCGCGGGTACTAGCGCCCGCCCTGGTGATCTCATCGACCCTGACAGGTTTCCGGTTTTCGATGCGGGGCGGGGCGGCGAATATACCTACCATGGTCCGGGCCAACGGGTCGCCTATGTCATGCTCGACCTGAAGCGCCGGCGTGAGGACGTGCGCGCCTTCGTCGCCGCGCTCGAAGAGTGGATCATTCGCACGCTTGCCAGTTTCAGTGTGAAGGGTGAACGTCGCGAAGACAGGGTTGGCGTGTGGGTCGTGCGGCCAGACCGCCCGCGCCTGCCCGACGGCTCGCCTGCGGAAGACAAGATCGCGGCAATCGGCATCCGGCTCCGGCGCTGGGTGAGCTTTCACGGCATCGCGATAAATGTCGAACCGGACCTTTCGCATTTCGGCGGTATCGTGCCCTGCGGTGTTTCCAATCGGGGCGTGACCAGCCTTGGCGATCTCGGCCTCCCGGTCAAGCTCGCCGATTTCGATGTCGCTCTGAAGACGGCATTCGAGGACGTTTTCGGGCGGGCTGAGAGTGACCTTGTTTCCAACCGGCGAACCCGTTCGTAGGCCATTCGGTCAACCGCGATCCCATTGTCATTCGGCTCATGCGCTACAATGCGCCGATCCAGAATGCCACTGACACGAGGAAGGTACCCATACAAACCATCGAAACAACATCCTGGACCAGATTCGTCATCTTTCCCTCCTGTTTTTCAATTGTTCGTACTTTGTTCTATTTTCGTTCACTCGTCAAGATTGCTCGGACTGAGATTTTGTGAAAGTTAACAAAGGGTAGCGACCCACAACGGCCTGAACGATGAAAGCAATCTGGCCACCCGCGCGCGCTGCCTCATCGCAGTATTGTTGGTGGTCTTGGAATTTGACCTTCTGCCTGCGAACCTCAGGCCAGGTTTCTCCCGCCCCTCTTCCGGTTGCCGCCACCTTCTCCCGTGAACGGAGAGAAGACGCCCCCACCACACTTTTCGCAAATGCGCAACGCCGGCGAGTGTGCACGCCGCCCAAGCGGCCACCTGCCTTCTCCCAGTTCCTGCGGGGAGAAGGTGCCGGCAGGCGGATGAGGGGCCACCCGATGCTGGATGGTGTTCAGACAGGTCAAATCAAGCGCCGTCAATTACAACATGAATCCGGCTCAGGGTCCGATAATCAGAGCGGCACGATTTTTCCTTGCGCAAGCGTCACACGCCGGTCCATCCGTCCGGCAAGTTCGTGATTGTAAGTCGCGATCAGCGCGCAAAGACCGGATTGACGCACAAGCGCCTCCAGCGCATCGAACACATAGGACGCCGTAGTGGGATCAAGGTTCCCCGTCGGTTCGTCCGCAAAAAGCACACGCGGCGCGTTGGCGACCGCGCGCGCAATGGCGACGCGCTGCTGTTCGCCGCCGGAAAGTTCGGACGGGCGGTGATGCGCGCGCTCTCCGATCTTCATGTAGTCGAGAAGCTGCGCGGCCCTGCTTTTCGCCTCGGCGGCGGTCAGGCCGCGCACGAGTTGCGGCATCATGATATTCTCGAGAGCCGAAAACTCCGGAAGCAGATGGTGGAACTGGTAGACGAAACCGATGTCATTGCGACGGATCGCCGTGCGCTCGTCGTCCGACAGGCGCCCGCAGGCCCTGCCCCCCAGGATAACGTCGCCCGCGTCCGGTTTCTCGAGCAGGCCGGCGGTGTGCAGAAGCGTTGACTTGCCGGCGCCGGAGGGCGCGACGAGAGCGACCATTTCCCCGCGGCGGAGCACGAAATCGGCGCCGCTCAGGATCGTCAACTTGCGTGGCCCCTGGATGTAGCGGCGCTCGACGCTCCTGAGTTCGATGATTGCCTCGGTCACGATCACTCGTACCTCAAGGCTTCGACCGGATCGAGTTTCGCCGCGCGCCAAGCCGGGAACAGGGTCGCAAGAAACGACAGCACGAGCGCCATCAGGACCACTGACACGGTTTCGCGCACGTCCATCTTGGCCGGTAGCTGGCTCAGGAAATAGAGTTCCGGGTTGAAGATCGTGGTGCCCGAGAGCCAGGAAAAGAACTGGCGGATGGACTCCACATTCAGGCATATGACGATCCCCAGAACCACGCCGGCGATCGTCCCGGTGACGCCGATGGCCGCGCCCGTCATCAGGAAAATCCGCAGGACCGAACCGCTGGTCGCGCCCATCGTGCGCAGTATCGCGATGTCGTGTCCCTTGTCCTTCACGAGCATGATCAGCCCGGAAATGATGTTGAGCGCGGCTACCAGCACGATCAGCGTCAGGATCATGAACATGACGTTGCGCTCAACCTGAAGGGCGGAAAAGAACGTCTGGTTGCGCAGGCGCCAGTCCGCGAGGAAGACGGGACGTTGGGCGGCTTCTTCCACCGGAGCCTTCAGCGCATCGACCGCATCCGGATTTTGCGCATAGAGTTCAATGGACTGTACCCGTCCTTCCAAGTTGAAATAGAGTTGCGCTTCGGCAAGCGGCATGAAGATGATCGAAGCGTCATATTCAGACATGCCGATCTCGAAGATGGCCACGACCGGGTAAGTCTTCACGCGCGGCGTGGTGCCCATCGGCGTGATGTCGCCCTCTGGTGAGAAAAGCGTGATCTGGTCGCCGAGGCTGAGCCCGAGATTCTCGGCCATGCGGGTGCCGATGGCGACCCCGTCGCTCGAAATCAAACCCGGCGATCGTTCCTTGCCGGATGTTGCGGGCAACCAATTCTGTCTTGCCCAGGTCTTCGCTGCGGATGCCCTTTACGAGGGCGCCGGTTCCGGGTCCGGCTTGGCCGGTGGCGAAAATCTGGCCCTCCACGAGCGGCATCGCATACTTCACGCCGGGCACGGCCGAGATGCGGGCGGTGACCGCGGCGTAGTCTTCCAGCGGTGTGTCGACCGGTTGCACGATCAGATGGCCGTTGATGCCCAGAATACGCGTCAGCAGCTCCGCGCGGAAGCCATTCATGACCGCCATCACAACGATGAGGGTCGCGACGCCCAGCATGATGCCGAAGAACGAAATCGACGCGATGACCGAGATCACGGTCTCCTTGCGCTTGGAGCGCAAGTAGCGCCAGGCAACCAGCCGTTCGAAGTGAGAAAACGGACCCGCGCCTTTCGCGCTGTTTGCTGTTGCGTTCATCGTGTCCGGCCGAGCCGCTTCGCGACTGCCTCCACGGCGATGGTTTCACGCTCGCCCGTGCTGCGTTTCTTGATTTCGACCTCGCCGGCGGCAACGCCTCGCGGCCCGACGATTACCTGCCAGGGCAGGCCGATGAGGTCGGCGGTAGCGAATTTCGCGCCCGGACGCTGATCGGTGTCGTCGTAAAGCACTTCGCAGCCTGCTGCCGACAGGGTCGCCACCAAACGATCCGAAACGCGGTCGCAATCGGCATCGCCGGGTTTCATGTTGATCAGGCCGACATCAAAGGGCGCGACGCTTTCCGGCCACACGATGCCGGCGTCGTCGTGCGAGGCCTCGATGATCGCAGCCACCAGCCTTGTCGGGCCAATGCCATAGGACCCCATCGAAACGAAGTGGTCCTTGCCGTCCGGGCCCGTTACCTTGGCTCCCATCGGCTTCGAATATTTCTCGCCGAAATGGAAGATATGGCCCACCTCGATGCCGCGCGCGGCGACGCGTTCGCCTTCAGGAATATTCGCCCACGCCGCCTCGTCGTGCATTTCGTCGGTCGCCGCGTAGGGCGCCGTCCAGCGCTTTACCACGCCGGCGATCTCCGCTTCATTCGCAAAGTCTGTCGCCTCGTCCGGAACCGTAAGGTCGAGATAGTCGCGATGGCAGTAGACCTGACTCTCGCCCGTATCGGCCAGGATGATGAATTCGTGTGACAGGTCGCCGCCGATCGGCCCGGTATCGGCGCGCATCGGAATGGCCTTCAGCCCCATGCGCGCAAAGGTCCTCAGATACGAAACGAACATCCGGTTGTAGGCCGCCTTGGCGCCCTCGAAATCCATGTCGAAAGAGTAGGCGTCCTTCATCAGAAATTCACGGCTGCGCATGACGCCGAAACGCGGGCGCACCTCGTCGCGAAATTTCCACTGGATATGGTAGAGGTTCAGAGGCAGGTCCTTGTAGGACCGAACGTAGGAACGAAAGATTTCCGTCACCATCTCCTCGTTCGTCGGCCCAAACAGCATGTCCCGCTCGTGTCGGTCCTTGATGCGCAGCATCTCCTTTCCGTAGTCGTCGTAGCGCCCGCTCTCGCGCCACAGGTCGGCAGACTGAATGGTCGGCATCAGGATCTCGAGCGCGCCTGCGCGATCCTGCTCTTCACGCACAATGCGGCAAACCTTGTCCAGCACGCGCTTGCCCAACGGCAGCCAGGAGAAACTTCCCGCTGCCTGTTGGCGGATCATGCCCGCGCGAAGCATCAACCGATGCGACGCAATTTCGGCCTCGCGCGGATTTTCTTTCAGGATAGGCAGGAAATAGTGCGAGAGCCGCATGAAGAATTCCGTCGAAACTGGGGTAAAACCGCCGGAATTGGCGGAACTCATGTCAAGACATGAGTGAACGCGCTTAATAGCCATTTCGTGGCAGAATGGAAACCCGATCGCAGCTGTAAGATATGCGGCTTACTGATTGGGCAGAGCCTGCCGATTGTTTGTGCATTGCAGCACATGATTGCCCGTTTTCGAGCAAATTCCACGTGACATTCCCTTTTGCGTTGGGCTAATGTGCCCCGATAACCGAGGGAGCGGAGAAAAATCTGCTCTCCAGCGCGGTCAAAGTCTTGGGAGGATGCGATCCTGGCGCGATAAACCGCAGCCGCCGGAATTTCGGAATTGGATCGGACGCGTTAAATTGCAAGGCCTCGTGCCTTGCTTTTTTTTGGGCCTGCCATGCCGCCGCACTTCCGCCTGCCGGACACAAGAACTGTCTACAAAAGACCCCTTAAGCCGCTCGCAAATGCAGGAAAGCGCTTTCTTCCCCGCAAGGGGAAGATAGGCGCGTCGCCGTTGACTGGCAATCGCCAACTTCTGAGATTGCCTGAAACGCCGATTCCAGCGTTATCTCCCCCTTGCGGGGGAGAAAGGATTTTCATGATCTTAGAAGGGGTCGTCCGACCTTGTCCCAACTTCTCTACGAGTTGGGTCCCCATATCTCCTTCAGTCGAAGATCGGCACAACCCTCGGAATATCGTCAAAACTGTAGCCGAGGACTTTTGTAGCGATGTAGAAGGCGCCGAAAATCAGCAAGGAAACCACCGTCGTGCGGATCACCACCTTGAGCATGTGGGGCCCGCGTGGGGCGCTCGGCGTGGTGCCTAGTGTCACTTCGCCCTCGTCGTCCTGGGTCCTGAGGCCGATGGGCAGCATGGCGAACAGAACCGTCCACCATATGATGAAAAAAATCGCGGCGATCGACACCCAACTCATCGGCTTGTCCTGATTTCTTGCCCGGCTGGAGCGAAATGGCGATTCAAAGTCACCTCGACCTAATGCATGTCGCCCAAAAGTGCGCAGCGGTTTTGGGATAACGACTTGCACAGAAATGCATGTCGCCCAAAAGTGCGCAGCGGTTTTGGGATAACGACATGCACAAAACAATAGCTTAAAGCGCGTCGCATGAATCCGTTTCGAAGCAATGCGCTTAAGCCTGCTCAAGCTCGACGAGCGTTCCCAGGAAGTCCTTGGGATGAAGGAACAGAACGGGCTTTCCATGCGCGCCGAGCCTGGGGATGCCGTCGCCCAGCACGCGCGCACCCGCAGCCGTCAAACGGTCGCGAGAAGCGACGATATCGTCCACCTCGTAGCAGACATGGTGCATGCCGCCCGATGGATTTTTTTTCAGAAAGGCGGCAATAGGCGAGGTATCGCCGAGCGGCTCCAGCAACTCGATCCTGGTGTTTCCAAGATCGACGAATACGACGGTTACGCCATGCTCGGGCAAAGCCTGCCCATCACTGAGCCTGGCTCCCAACATGTCGCGGTAGATCGCAGCCGCCGCGACGACATCGGGCACGGCTATGGCGACGTGATTGAGACGTCCGAGCATACGGCTCCTCCGTTCAGTAGGTGACGAAAACCGTCACCAGGGGCTTCTTGCCCCAGGCTTCGTTGGCAGCGCCGCGAACGGCACGGCGGACAGCCTCCGAAACCAGGTCGAGGTCTTTTCGTCGCGCACGGGGAATGCTTTCTACCGCGCCGACCGCGGCTTCGAGCATCACGTCCTCAAGCTCCTCACCGTTCGCCCTGGCAAGCGCCACGCCGATCGCCACCAGGTCGGGATCGCCGGCAAGCTCATACCTGTCGTCCAGCACGACGTTCACCGCCACATGTCCGGCAAAGGACAGCTTGCGGCGATCGCGAATGCCCATGGCCTCGTCGTTTCCGACCAGTTTGCCGTCCTTGTAGATCCGTCCGAACGGAACCTGGTCGATGATCTCTGCCGGCCCCGGAGCGAGCCGCAGCATGTCGCCATTGCGCACCTGTGCGACTTCCGGGATTCCTGAAGCGGCCATCAGCGACCCCTGCGCAACCAAATGGGCCGCCTCGCCATGCACCGGGACGCCGATCCTCGGCCGCACCCATTCATACATGCGGCGAAGTTCATTGCGGCGCGGATGCCCGGAGACATGCACGAGCGCGTCGGTGTCTTCGATGATCCTGACGCCCTGATCGATGAGACCGTTCTTGATTTCGAGGATCGCCTTCTCGTTGCCAGGAATGGTGCGCGAGGAAAATACCACTGTATCGCCGGGCGCCAAGGCCACGCTTTTCATCTCGTTGCGCGCCAGTTTGGCAAGCGCGGCACGCGGCTCGCCCTGGCTGCCGGTGCAGATAATCACCAGGTTCTCTCGGGGTATGAAGCTGTAGTCTTCTTCAGCGACAAATTCCGGCAGACCCTCCAGATAGCCGAGCTCGTCAGAAACATTGATGACGCGCTTCAGCGAGCGGCCGAGGATGAGGACCTGCCGCCCCGCGTCGCGCGCGGCCTCTGCGATCGACCGGATACGGCCGACATTTGACGAGAAGGTGGTGACGGCGACGCGTCCCTTGGCCGCCTCGATCACCTGGCGCAGGCCTTCCCCGACCGCCTGCTCGGCGGGAAAGTCACCTTCCCGCATCGCATTGGTGGAATCGCAGACAAGCGCCAGCACGCCTTTGTCGCCGATCGCGCGGAAACGTGCTTCGTCCGTCATCGGGCCGATTTCGGGAGCAGGATCGATCTTCCAGTCCCCCGTGTGGATCACCGTCCCCGCAGGCGTGGTGATCGCCAGCGACACCGGCTCAGGGATGGAGTGCGTGACCGCGACCGCTTCGATCTCAAACGGACCGACCGTGAATTTCTCGCCCGGCCGGTAGATCGTCACGGGAATCGCCGGCACCCCGCTTTCGGATTGCCGCTTGGCTTCCAGAAGTGCGGCAGTGAAGGGTGTCATCCAGCATTGCACCTTGAGACGCGGCCACAGGTCCTGCAACGCGCCGTAGTGGTCCTCATGCGCGTGGGTAATGACGATGCCCTGCAGGTTGCCGAGTTCTTCCTCGATATATCGGGTGTCCGGCATCACAAGATCGACGCCTGGCAACTCCGGACCGGGAAACGAGACACCGCAATCGACGATGATCCACTCCCGCTTAGAGGCTGGCCCGTACCCGTAAAGCGCGAAATTCATGCCGATTTCGCCAACGCCGCCCAGCGGAACGAAAACAAGCTCGCGGCTGTCATCCATGGACATCACATCTCCCGCTGGCCACGACCATTGCACGTGCTGGCCAAAAAGATCACGCGCAGCTTCAATAGTTTAGTGCGCAATCAAACGCAAAACCGGATTCGGCGCAGGCTAGAGCGGCGGACGCTTTTTCGGAATCTGCGCTGCCGCTCTATCTCTCTGTTTGAGCATCGGATTTTTCCCGAAACCGGTTCCCACTTTGGGGTCCGATGCTCTATCCGCCCGCCTCCGAAAACTATTCTTAAAAGAACAAGTCGCCCGCTGAAATATGGTGCCGTTCGCCCGTTTCAGTCAGAAGGCAAAGATAGCCGTCCGAGTCGATATCCTCAAACACGCCCCGCACCTGTCTGTTGTGGAGGTTGACCACGACCGGCGCCCCGACGCCATTGGCAGCCGAGAGCCATTCCTCGCGGATTGCCGCAAAGCCCATCCCGCGGTTCCATCGGGCAAGGACGGAGACCATTTCGCGCGCCAATACCGGGAAAAGCTGCTCGGCCGAAACGTCAAAGCCGCATGTCGCAAGATCAGTGGCCGGATAATCCGGATTTTCCGGATGATGCACGCAGTTGACACCGCAACCGATGACGACTGCCATACGCCCGTCGGGCATCAATTCGCTTTCGAGCAAAACCCCGTTGATCTTCTGCCCATCGACAAGGACATCATTCGGCCATTTGATTGCGAGGGCCTGCGGCGTTCGGGCAAGAATCGGCTTCAGCGTGCGGTAGACTGCGAGTGCTGCCACCAGCGGCAGGGTGCCGATCCGCGATTTGGGCGCGGGGTCGAGCAGCAAAAGAGAGGCATAGAGATTGCCCTCCTCCGAAACCCAGCTTCGACCCCGGCGTCCCCTGCCCTGAAGCTGCCGCTTCGCGGTCACCCAGAGATTTCCAGGTTGGCCGGCCCTGGCGCATTCGAGCGCGAAACTGTTGGTCGAACCGACTTCCCCAAGCGCAATGCGGCGGTAGCCGGGCAGTTCCGACAGCGGAAACCCAAAATCAGTCATAGATGTTCACCAACGTAGAAAAACCCCACAATTCCGCCATTCCTGTTGTCATGACTGTCACAGAGGTTCATAGCTGTCCGCTATTCCACTAGGCAACAGACGCGGACAGCAAAATGACAAACAGGAAATACGCCCGGCCGCTAACGGCCAATCAGATCGACAAGCTTACCAAGAAAGGCCGCCACCCTGAAGGCACTGTGCCGTGCTTGTACGTGCGAATTTCGGACAACGGCGCGAAGTCCTGGGTGTTCATGTATTCCCGAAAGGGCCGGCAGTCCGAGATTGGCCTTGGCAGCTGGACCGGCGCCGGCAAGGCCGGGCGTATCTCGATCCCGCTGGCTCGCCGGAAAGCGCTGGCCATCCACGATCAGATTGCCGAGGGAAACGATCCTCTCGCCGAGAAGCGGCGTGATGAAGTCACCTTCGGCAAGTGCGCCGACCAGCTGGTCGAAAGCCTGAAAGGCGGCTGGAGCGAGAAAACAGGAAAGATCTGGGCGCAAGTACTCACCGAGCACGCTGCGCCACTGCGGTCGAAGCCGGTTGCTGCGATCGGCGTGAAAGATGTGCTCGATGTCCTAAAACCGCTGTGGCTCGACAAGCCGGAAACCGCGTCCCGGTTCAGGATGAAGCTTGAAAGGGTATTCGACTACGCAACCGCACGCGGACTTCGCACCAGCGTCAATCCCGCAACATGGAAGGGCAATCTGCGCGACATGTTGCCGAAACCGCAGAAGCTCAAACGCGGCCACCATCCCGCGCTTCCCTATGCCGATCTTCCGGCGTTCTGGACAAATCTGGTCGCGCTCGACGAAAAGCCCGCCATCAAACCGCTGCGACTGACGATCCTGACAGCGGCACGCACCAGCGAGGTCGCGCTGGCCGAATGGTCTGAATTCGACCTTACCGGCAAGCTTTGGACGGTACCGGCGCGCCGCTCGAAAACCAGAAAACCGCATACCGTCCCGTTGTCGGACGCCGCTCTGGACCTATTGCGGTCCCTGCCCCGCATCGACGGCGAGCCGCGTGTGTTCCCGGACTGCGGCAACACGGCCATGGTCAAGGCGCTGCAACAGATCGACGGCGCTTCGCACCTCACAACGCACGGCTTCCGATCGTGCTTCCGCGACTGGTGTGGCAACGAAACCGGCTTCCCGCGCGAAGTGGTCGAGGAATGTCTTGCGCATGCGCTTCCCGGCGGCGCTACGGAGCGGGCTTACCGGCGGGGCGAAGCGATCGAGAAGCGGCGCCAGGTGCTCGACGCATGGGCCAGCTATGCCGCCGCCGCCGGAAAGGTCGTCACGCTAAGGAGCGCGTGACATGGCCACGAAGAAGCCGGGATCGAAGCGCGGACCGAAACGCGGTGTTCTGCACGAGAAGGAACTGGAGACGCTCGTGCTCGGCCTGAAGGAGATGCGGCGGCTTGACAAGCTGGAAGGCGAGATGTTGAGCATGATCGGATGGTATGCCGACAAGTGCGGCTGGACTGTCGCCACGATCCGAAGGCGCTTGGACACAGTGGATCCACCGCCGGATCGGCCAATGTCCGATGAGGAATACAATAGGATGATGGCCGAGTTCTGTGCCTTGAATGGCATTGCATGGCCCTGAAGGTAGGAAAGGTTCTGCCAACCATCGAGGATGTCGATCCATTCGACAAATCGGCAGTCAGTCTTTCTCCCGGGGACAGGGCCGCGTCCGTTGCGGTCAAAGAGTTGGTGGAGGTCCCTGTCAGGCGCCCGAGCCAGGAGGCATTCTTTCGAGTCCACGCTGACGACAACTACACCACCGATATCGCCATCCTCGAAAACCACCTTCGCCCATTGTTGCGAAAGGAGATCAAGCCCTTTCAGCTTTACACCTGCATCACTCGAACAGGAGGCGTCTTCCTATGGCCGGTCCGGTTGCCGGGGGAGGACGGCAAGGACAATAAATGGTGGTCTTCGGCACACAGCATTGCCCGAGACGCCAGGACTGAATGGGTGCGTTGCACGTCCTCCAAGGACATGGGCTTTTACGAGAAGACCAAGACCTTGGTGGCGTTACCCGATCCGGAATGGCCGAACTATTCCTTCCGTGACCTTATGGAACTGGCCTTCGGCAACCAGCGCATTGCCGACATGGATCACACCGTCGTCAAACAGCGGCAAGGGCGCATCTGATGGCCTACGCGCGCATCTGGGCTCTGGATTTTGAATACAGGGCCCTCGACGGCAACACCCCCCGAAGTCGTCTGCATGTGCGCGGTGGACGCGCTTGATGGCCGGGAAATACGGCTATGGGGCGAGGAACTGAAGCTCTGCCCGTTCCAGACCGATGAAAGCTCACTCTTCGTCGCCTACTACGCGAGCGCCGAAATCTCGTGCTTCCTCGCACTCGGCTGGCCCGTGCCAGTGCGCATTCTTGACCTCTTTACGGAGTTTCGAGCCCTCACCAATGGCCGCAAGCCCCCTTCCGGAAACAAGTTGTTGGGGGCTCTCGCCTATTGCGGACTCGCCCACATGGCGCTTGGCGAGAAGAAGGAAATGATAGCGCGGATTCTCGCCGGCCCCGCCGTGGTCGCGACAAGACCGCGAAGACATTCTCGCCTACTGCATGGAGGACGTAAGCGCCTTGCTCGCCCTCCTGCCAGTGATGGAGAGGAAGATCGCGGCTTCGCCTGTACGTTTCGGACAAGCATTGCTCAGAGGTCGCTACATGGTGGCCGCGGCGCGGATGGAGCGCGTCGGTATCCCTCTCGACACGGAACTCCTGGCGAGGTTTCATTCTTGCTGGGATGCCCTCAAACTGGCGCTGGTTGAGGATGTGGACCGGGTTTATGGGGTTTTCGAAAATGGCGTTTTCAAACACGCCACCTTTGCCGCCTTGGTTGCCCGATTGCAGCTGCCCTGGCCTCGCACCGGTGTAGCTGGAAGGCAAGAGGGTTTGGGAATGGGCCGCCGCGCAAAGACACCGCAATACGCTACCCAGTGGCTGGCCGACCGCGTGCTGGAAAGCGCGACGACTTTCAGCGACCGGCAGCCAGGCACCGCCTTCTGGTATGAGAACTCGAACGGACTTGCCGAGATCGCTGCCAATCGGGGGCGCGCGGATGAACTCGGTTTGGCGATCGGGAGCCCCGTCGAGATCATCCCTTGAACGAACCTCGCGTCCATCACGACGTTGATCTACTGCGATGCGCAAACGCTCGAAACAAAGGCCGGGCACCGATCGACCGAAGCGGCAAAAACGCCGGGACAAAGCGCAGGCCGCGACCAGTAACAAGTGCCTTGCCCAGCAGATTCGCAAGGTTTTGGCCAAGCACTACGCGAGCAAGTACCCGGTAAGGTGAAACGTGATCGCTTCGAGCAAGAAGGGAGGTTGTCATGGCCACGGACATTGCACAGAAAACCTGCACGCCCTGCCGCGGTGGCGTCCCGCCGCTGACGCCGGAGGAAGCCAGCGACTATCTGTCCCAGACCCCTGGCTGGGAACTTCTGGAGGAGGCGCACCTGCTACGCTGCAAATTCAAATTCGCGGATTTCCGACAACTCACTCAGCTTCGTCGATAAGGTCGGCCTATTGGCGGAACGAGAGGGGCATCATCCTGACATCTGCTTCGGCTGGGGTTACGCGGCAGTCTCGCTTCAGACTCACAAGATCAAGGGCCTGCACGAAAACGATTTCATCATGGCAGCGAAGATCAATCAGCTGGCAGGTCGGTAGAGAAGCGCTCGGCCCCAGCGACCGGTAGCTGCCGCACATTCGCGAGCACGTCGTCCGTTTCGATGTCCTCCGGCCAGATGGACATGGTCAACTCGCGACCACAGTCCTCGTCTGGATTAGAGTAAATCGCGCACGTCGATCCCTAGGACCGCTTCTGCCGCGAAAGAGCGAGTTTTCAGTTCGTCAGGCGGATTCGTGCCTTTGTCACGATCTTCGCATCCGGCAACTCTTGCGGCCGGCGACGCGCTTTCATACCTCAATGGTCGAAACCCGGCTCAGTTGGCCGTCTCGGGCCTTCTTGGCTGCCGGATACCGCGCTCTATTGGGCTGACGAGAATGACTATGGATCCGATTCTGAAGTCAATCGTGGTGGTGCGCTCCTCAATCCCGGAAGATGCCTTCACAGCGACGACGCTGGGCACCCGACGAGAAGGTAGCGGTGTCGTCATTCGAGAAAACGGCTTGGTGCTCACCATTGGTTATCTGATTATCGAGGCCGACGAGATTTGGCTGACGAGCCACGACGAGCATGTCGTTCCCGCTCATGCGTTGGCCTATGATCAAGAAACCGGATTCGGCCTGATACAAGCGTTTGGCCCGCTTAGCCTCCCCGCATTGGATTTCGGCGACTCGGCCAAAGCCAAGTTAGGCGATTCCGTCGTGCTCGCTGACGGAATCGGCCGATTTGTCCAAGCAAACATCGTGGCCAAGCAGGAGTTTGCCGGCTACTGGGAATACTTGCTGAACGAGGCAATTTTCACCGCACCTGCCCATCCGTCGTGGGGAGGCGCCGCGCTCATCGGCGCGGATCGCAGACTGTTGGGGATTGGGTCGCTGCTGCTGCAGACCAGCAGAAACGGAGATGTCGAGGAGATCAATATGATCGTCCCGATCAATCTGCTGAAACCAATCCTGGATGATTTGCTCACGCGAGGCCAGGTCAACAAGCCGCCGCGACCTTGGCTTGGGGCTTTCTCCGCCGAGAGTAACGGCAAAGTCGTGGTCATGAGTGTCGCCAAAGGCGGTCCGGCTGCCCAGGCTGGCTTGCGTCAAGGCGACATCATCTCAGAGGTCCGGGACAGCGAAGTCGAAGGTCTGGCCGACTTTTACCGAAAGGTGTGGGGGAGCGGCCCTGCGGGCGCAGAGATCCCCATGAGAGTTGTGCGCGATGGCCGCGAAACATGGCAGCGGGTCAAGTCGGCCGACCGCGCGAGCTTTCTCCGAAAGCCGCAACTGCAGTGAGCCATCGCTAGAGCAGCGGGCGCACTCATGGAATCAGTGCTGCTGCTCTATCTCTTTGTTTGAGCATCGGATTTTCCCCGAAACCGGTACCCACTTTCGGGTTCGATGCTCTGGCCTAGGCTGATAGAGCCTCTCTCCGTTGTGGCAGGTGCAGCAAAGTTAGCTAGAGCCGTTACTGGAGTGACATCTGACTGCCCTGTGTCACACCATGCCCGCATAAATCGACCGTGCAAACAGGAAGTTATTCGATCGAATAGGTCCCGCTATGTTCGAACAACACGGAGCCGCCTCGCTCCACCGCAACTTTGACCTCATAGACGCCTGGTTTCGGTGGCCCTTTCTTTCCCGCAAAGGCGGAATAGCTCGCTTTCGCCCTGTCCAGCGGCTCACTCCGATTGAAGGCTATTTGTTGCCCATCTGGGCCGGACAAAAGAACGACGATCCGGTCGCCCTTTCGGAGATTGATGAACCAACCCCAGCCGACGATGGCAGGTGAGGCAATTGTCGCTTGAGGCGGGGGTCCCGAGACGGACAGCGCGGCGTGATCGACTGGTCCCCCAGCCAAGCCAAAGGCAATCAATTCGCTCTCGCCCTTCGCCAGCGCAGCGATGATTTCGGGAGCAAAGATGGACTGTATCGTGTCGCCTGCCCTGAGGCATCCGGCCAAAAGTTCGTGACCTGTCACAGGGTCGATGGGTTTTCCATCATGGCGGACAGTCACATGGACATGCGGAAACTCGGCGAGGCCGGATGCACCGATCTCACCGAGCTTTTGCCCACGCTTCACAGCGTCGCCACCCTTCACGGCCAAACTCCCCTGGCGTAGATGGCAATATTGAACCTCGAACCCGCCGCCGTGGTCGACGATCATTCCGTTACCACATTCCTTGTCAGCCACTGCCACTCTGTCCGCTTCTGATGTGACCAGATGGTCCGGCTCGCCGTCTCGCGATCGGAGCACCGTGCCGTCTGCCATCGCAACAACGGCGACACCGCGTGCCACGTCAACCATCGACAGGACCCTGAGATCAGTACCGTCATGCCCATCATAGGTGGAGGAGCCGCAAAAGGGATCGGAAGCGCCCGGCCCGGAATCCATGTCAGGATACTGTTGGACGAAGCAATCCTTGCCCATGATGCATTGAGCCGGAAGACCTAAATTTAGTTCAAGTGCGCAGGCGGCCGACGAAAGCAGCATTGAAAACAGCAGCACGAAAGCTCGCGCCGGGGCCGTCATGGACTGAGAGGAGTGTCCCATAATCCAAATAAAGCAGCTCGCAGGCGAAGAAACCAGCGATCGGCTCAAGCAATCGACGTGCCGCCTTAGGTCCCTCTCAAGGCCGAGCGCTGGAGCAGATAGGCCAGTGCCGTCACGTAGAGGCACGGGAGGATCGGTCGAGCGTGGAGGTCGGGAAGCCCATCGGTGAGCGACGGAAGGGCTTTCTCCCGTGGCTTCGGCTTACTCAGTTCGAAGCCTAAAGGCACAGCGAGACCGGCTGAATTCGGCAGCGGCACCCCTGTGGCCGGATCGATATATTCCAAGCCTAGAAAACTAAGAAAAGCAACAAGTGCAAGGTTACGGGAGCGCCGCCGCTGGCTCTGTCCGGCTCCGAAGTACGATCGAAAACCTGATCCGCTGGTCGGATGGAGAGCGGGAAACAAACCGGTGCAGGAGGAGACAACGAATTGGAAGTAACCGATCCCCGCGAGTCGCCTACCGCCGGGGCCATCGTTGCCGAGCCAGACGCGACCATCCATATGCTGAGGTTTTTCCAAAGGTGTGCGAATTCTCACAGACGAAATTGGTGCGGCTCTCATAGCAATAGGTATGGCGATCTGGCCTCTCACAACCGAAACAAATGAAACAAAAATGCCCATTTCTGGCACCGTTATTTTACAGAGCTGATTTATAGCCCCAACGACTACAAACTCCGAAGGAGGAGAACAATGAACAAGCGCGAACCTACGCTCGACGAATTGCTGAACGAGCCGATGATCCGCAAGGTCATGGCGGCCGACGGCTACAGCGCCGAAGACATCCGGCTTTTGATGAGGCAGGCGAACGCCCGCGCGGACGCAGGCGGCCATCAGCCGAGGCCTGCTACGAGGCGCACGAATTGCACGGCTCGGATACACGCCCATTCCCCAGAGGACATCTGGCCCATACCAGCCTTCGGCTTAGTCACCCCTTTGGCTGATCACTGAGAAGACGCCATGCCCAAGATCGACATTGACGACGCGCCGGAACGCAAAGGCTCGGGCTATCCGCCGCCCTTCGACGCACCTTGTGCCGAACGCGTGCGGCAGCGCGCTGGGCGACGCCGGTGGGCTCAATGATTTCGGGGTCAATCTCATGCGCCTTCCGTCCGGCAACTGGTCGAGCCAGCGCCACTGGCATTCGGCCGAAGACGAATTCGTCTATGTGCTCGAAGGCGAACTGACGCTGATCGAAGATGGCGGCGAGACAGTGCTGCGCGCCGGCGATTGCGCAGCCTTTCCGAAAGGTTCCGGCAATGGCCATCACCTGATCAACAAATCGGGCGCGATGGCGGTCTATCTCGAAGTCGGCACGCGCTCGCTCGCCGACGTAACCATGTGCTCCGACATCGACATGATGAGCACCAACGCCGACGGTCGGTTCGTGCACAAGGATGGCACGCCCTATCCTGAGTCCTAACGTCCTTCCGAACTTCGCCATGGGACACCCGTCAGTTCAGACCTATACCCTCGAGCTCACGAACAGCTTCATCAATGCTTGGCATAGAGGCCATCTCGTCCGCGATTTGGCCTGCTGCGGCGCGCATTTTCTTGTCGCTCAGCCCCCGCGACATTGCCGCCCGTAGTGATTCTGCATCGGGTTCGGCCACCACGATGGCCGCGCCGGCATTCTCCATCATGCGTGCATTGTCCGGCTGATCCGCGGAAATCGGGGTGATGACCATCGGCAACCCGTAGGTCACTCCGGCCAAAACAGTGCCTGCGCCACCGTGGCATACGAGGAGCGAGGCATGCGGGTAGACGTCAACCTGGTCCACCCAAGGTGTAACGGTTACATTGCCGGGGATAGCCCCCAGCCGAGTCGCCTCCATCGCTGCACCGGTCGAAAAGACCGCCCGGACTTGCAGGCCGCCGGCCGCCTCAATCGCTGCTCGAAATAGCACGTGTGTATGTTCAAACCCCGCAGCGAGCGTGCCGAAGGTTAAGAAAACCAGTGGGCGCCCATCATCGACAGCCCATGCTGGGACGTCACGACCGGGCTCGTGACCCTCTTTGGCTAAGCGCACGCGGAAGGGTGCCACCATGCCAGCCTGCGGCGCGTCGCCGTCGAGAGAGGGGGGAAACGATGTGAAGGCGGGCTCGGAATGCAACGTCTCTCCACTGTCAGGGTGGAGTCCAGCCTCCTGACGGATGGCGTCCAGCGGTTCGGATGCCAGTGTTGGGATGCGCGCCTCAGCTTTGGTGTTGGTGGAAGCAACACGGGCGGTTGGAATGTTTGTCTCCATCGCCGCTAGCATTGAAGCAAACTCCATCAACTCCCTCACGATCAGATCTGGCTTCCAGGATTGGATGATCGAGCGTAGCCCAGGCAAAGCTGCTCGTGCATTGATCCCGGCGAAGATCTTACATACGGCCGTCCGCAAGACCTCATCGCGCGGCATGTTGGCAAAAGACCGTGAGATCTCACTCACTGCCTTGTCCCCGGGATGACCAAATACTGCGTGATCAAACCCGGAGCCGCGTACAATCGCCACGGCGTCCTGAGGAGTGGCGACCAGAACGTGATGGCCACGTTTCAGCAGCGCGTGGGCGTAAGGAAGAAGGGGGCGGATATGCCCGATCATCCGCATCGACGAAAATAGGACGCGCATACCTTTCACAGTATAGAGACAAGGGCACGCTCTCAACTAGCGCAACAAATCAAAAGTAGACGGGCTAGGACCCGTACAGGTCAGACGGCGACGTTCCCGATCGTCGGCTGTGCGCCGCATCTCAGCCGAAGAGACAAAATTCGCATCGGCCCGGAAGCGGACATCAAGGTAACCGTGCTGAGACGAGCTTGCGCCACAAACAGACACTCCAGGCGTTTATGCGGACATTTTCATCGCAACGATTATTTCTTCAAAGATCGAGCCGTGTCGGACTGCGACACTCCAAGAGCGCGAAGCATCGCCTCGACAGCGAGGCGGGCCAATTTGGGCGGCGCCCCTCGCTCGAGGATGCCGCGCGTTACCTGCAGCCATATCCCAATGACGATGTCGACTGCCAGCTCTGCGTCCCGAACGGTGACGCGGCCTTGAACAATTGCTTCCCCGATATCAGCCTTCAGGTTGGTTCGGATCGCTCGCGCAAACTCCGTTGGTGATTGAGAACTCTGAACGACTAGCCGTGCCCAGTCTGGGTCGGACAGCGCCTTTTCCAAGAACCGCAAGAAGGCGAACGAAAGGCGCTCGATCGGATTCTGCAGTTGGAGGCGGGCAGGCGTCAGCACGGCGTCAAAGGTCTCCCCGAGCTTCTCCCCTACGGCTGCGGCTAGCTCATCTATGCTCTGGAAGTGATAGTAGAACGTCCCCTTCGCGACACCCGCAGCCTCCACCACGGCATCAACTGTAAGGGACTCCCGAGACCGCTCCGCCAGCAATATCGTCCCTGCGTCCACGAGCAGGGCGCGAGTCCGTTCTCGCTTCTCGCGTCCGATCTCCGCCCTGCGCGCCAGATCAACCTTTGCCATCTGTCATTGCCCTTCTGCGTCGCATCATCATTTTAATTGTCATATTGACTATATAGTCGATTTGACCTATATGTGCAAATTGAAATTGAGCCAGCGAAATCGATCGGGGCTCTCCTTCGTCATTGACTCCCTGCAATCCCGATTATCGAATGAGAAGGGAACATGCCATGAATGTTCAATCCCAGAATGATTTCAGAAAAGCGGACCGGCGTCTCCCCTTCGAATGTGTCGCGTTGGTCTTGCAAGGCGGGGGTGCGCTCGGAGCCTACCAGGCTGGAGTTTACGAAGCTCTCGCTGAGGCCGATATCCATCCGGACTGGGTGGCAGGCGTCTCGATCGGCGCCATCAACTCAGCGATCATCGCCGGGAACGAGCCCGCCGAACGTGTCACGAAGCTTCGTACCTTCTGGCGGGAGATCACCGCGAACCCGCTTCTCGACTGGGCTACCGCCGCGCACGCGGCCGCGCAAGGCAACCTGTCGCGCACGCTGTTCAACCAATTCAGTGCGGGCTGGGCGGTCATCACCGGTGCCCCGGGGTTTTTCAGTCTGCGGCAGCCCGCTCCCTGGCTGCACCCCGACGGCTCCCTCGATGGCACGAGCTTCTACGACACCAGCCATCTCAAGAGGACTCTGGAGCGGCTTCTCGATTTTGACCGGATCAATGCTGGCGAGATGCGCTTCAGCGTCGGCGCAGTGAACGTGCGCACTGGCAATCTCGTCTATTTCGACAATGAACGGCATACGATCCGGCCCGAGCATGTGATGGCCAGCGGATCGCTGCCGCCCGGCTTTCCTGCAGTCGAAATCGAGGGTGAATTTTACTGGGATGGCGGTCTTGTCTCGAATACGCCGTTGCAATGGGTGGTCGAGCACGGGCCTCGCCAGGACACGATCGCCTTTCAGGTAGACCTTTGGAACGGGCGCGGCGAGCTTCCCCGCAATCTGGCCGACGTCGCAGCTCGGCAGAAGGAAATCCAGTATTCGAGCCGCACCCGCGCTCATACCGAGCAGTTCAAACAGTACCAGCGCGCCCGGCACACGCTCGCGAACCTTCTTTCAAAACTGCCTGCCGACCTACTTGGCGGCGAGGAAGCGACCATGCTGGGCTCAATTGCAGACCACAAGGTCTACAAGCTCGTCCACCTGATATACCGAGCGAAGCAGCACGAGGCCCACTCCAAGGATTACGAGTTCTCCCGGCTGTCGATGGAGGAGCATTGGCAAGCTGGCTACTTCGATGCAGTGCGCACGCTGCGCCATCCCGAAGCATTTAGCCGTCCCAACGATCTGAGCGGGGTGAGCACCTACGATCTTGCGGTCGACGGGCGCGAATAGAGGCCGGCACGCAAACCTAGGACTGACCTCGCCAGCTATCGCAAACACTACGCGGCCTCCTGAAACCAATCGAGCCGCCCGATCAAGGACTCTCGCCATGCACCAAGACACTGTCCGGGAAAAGGCCTTCGCCATGCCGCTGACTAGCCCGGCATACTCAGTCGGACCGTATCGGTTCCGAAACCGGGAGTATCTGATCATCACCTATCGGACCGATCCACAGAAGCTGCGCGACCTCGTGCCGGAGCCGCTTGAGGTGGGAGACCCTCTCGTGAAGTTCGAGTTCATTCGCATGCCAGATTCGACGGGCTTTGGCGACTATACGGAAAGCGGACAGGTGATCCCGGTCTCGTTCCGGGGCTGCAGGGGCAGCTACACACATTGCATGTTTCTCAACGACCATCCGCCGATTGCCGGAGGACGCGAGCTGTGGGGCTTCCCCAAGAAGCTTGCCAGTCCAACGCTGCGCATCGAGACGGACACCCTGGTGGGCACGCTCGACTACGGCCCGGTTCGGGTTGCCACCGGTACGATGGGCTATAAGCACCGGGCCGCTGATCTCGCGGCCGTGAAGGCGTCGCTCGCGGAGCCCAATTTCCTGCTCAAGATCATCCCCCATGTCGACGGCTCCCCACGCATCTGCGAACTCGTGAAGTATCACCTCAGGGAGATCGAGCTGAGGGGTGCCTGGACCGGTCCGGCAGCCCTGAACCTCTGCTCGCACGCGCTGGCCCCGGTCGCCGAGCTGCCAGTCCTGGAAGTGGTGTCGGCCATCCATATGGTCGCCGATCTCACGCTCGCGCTTGGGGAGGTCGTGCATGACTATCTCGCGGAAGCCAAGCCTCTGGCTCAGAAAGGAAGAACCCATGCATTCGCAGATTGAAGTCTTGAACAAACGGGACGGAAGCGCCACCGGCCGGCTGCTCGGCAAGGTCGCGGTGGTCACCGGAAGTGCGAGCGGCATCGGCAAGGAGATTGCATTCACTTTCGCCCGCGAGGGAGCAAAGGTAGTCATCGCCGACCTCGACCAAAATGCGGCCGAGAACGCCGCACTTGAGATCGATCCGACCGCTCAGCGAGCGCTCGGGGTTGCCATGGATGTCAGCAACGAGGAGCAGGTTGAGGCCGGGATGGAACGCGCGGTCGAAGCCTTCGGGCGCCTCGACATCCTGGTCAGCAATGCCGGCGTCCAGATCGTCGCTCCCCTGGTCGAGTTCGAATTCGCGAAATGGAAGAAGTTGCTTTCCATCCACCTCGACGGGGCTTTTCTGACGACCCGCGCCGCCTTGCGGCAGATGTACAGGCAGAACAGCGGTAGCATCATCTACATGGGCTCCGTGCATTCCAAGGAGGCATCGCCGCTCAAGGCGCCGTATGTGACTGCCAAGCACGGTCTCATTGGCCTGGCCAAGGTCGTGGCCAAGGAGGGGGCCGCGCACGGCGTTCGCGCCAACGTCATCTGCCCGGGATTCGTGCGCACGCCGCTGGTCGAAAAGCAAATCCCGGAGCAGGCGCGCGAGCTCCGAATCTCCGAAGAGGACGTGGTCAAGACTGTGATGCTGAAGCAGACGGTCGACGGCGAATTCACGACTATGCAGGACGTGGCGGAAACGGCTTTGTTCCTGGCAGCGTTTCCGTCAAACGCGCTAACCGGGCAGTCGGTAGTGGTGAGCCACGGATGGTCGATGCAGTAGGCGCTTCGGAGAGGCGGGCCGTCCTCTCCGTTCAGCTCCATCCTGTATCGCCGCACCATTTTGCATTGCCCTGCATTTTTCATATTGACTATATCGTCGATTTGACTTTATAGTACGAATTGAAATCGAGCATAGGCGAACCCGCCACGCTCGCAACCGTCGATCCCGTCATCCCACCGTCTTAGCGGAGGCTTTCATGCGCCTGCCCTCAGGTCTGCTCCTTTCTGCCTGCGTCGCGTGCCTTTGTCTTTCGGGCTGTTCCGAAGAAGACACTGCCGCACGATCAGCGCCTCGCCCGGCGCGGATTGCCGTCGTGACCCCTCACAAGCTCGCCTTGGTGTCGCAGGGCGCCGGCCGCATCGGGTCGCGTTATGTGAGCCAAGTCGGCTTCGAGGTCGGAGGCCGCGTCGTCTCCCGCGACGTCGACGTGGGCGCCCTCGTCAAGAGAGGCCAAAAGCTCGCGGAGCTCAGCGCTGTTGACTTCGATAACAAAGTGACCGCCGCAGAGGCCGACCTGGCGGCCGCCAAGGCCGCGCTCGCTCAGGCATCGGCCCAGGAGAAACGCTTCCGCATCCTGCTCGCCAAGGGCTTCGCCACACATTCCCACTATGATGACGCGCTGAAGTCGCTCCATAGCGGACAGGCGGCGGTCCAGGCGACCGAAGCCAACCTCCGCATCGCTCAGAACCAACTCGGCTACACCCAGCTTATAGCGCTTGACGACGGCATTGTGACCGCAACCGGAGCCGACCCGGGTCAGGTCGTGGCCGCCGGGCAGATGGTCGTTGAGATTTCGCGGAACGACGCGCGCGAGGCGGTTTTCGCCGTTGCCAGCGACGACATTCGCCGGGCAAAGCTCGGAATGGCGGTGAACGTGTCCCTCCAGGGCCGCTCCGATATCGCGGTTTCCGGCACGATCCGCGAGATTTCGCCCGAAGCAGACCGCACGACCGGCACCTACCAGGTCAAGGTGGCGCTGCCTTCGCCCCGCGCCGAGATGCGCCTCGGGGCAGTCGTGGTCGGCCGCGTCGAAACCGAAGGCAAGGAGGGTGCGATCCTTCCTGCCGGCGCGCTGCTGCAGTCAGGAGATGCTCCGCAGGTGTGGGTGGTCGGCATGAACGACAAGGTCGAGCGCCGCGAGGTCCAGCTCGCCGAATTCGATGGGGACTCGGTCGTGGTGAGCCACGGATTGTCGGCGGGGGAGAAGGTGGTGACTGCCGGGGTCAATTCGCTCGCCGACGGTGAGCTCGTGAAGCCCGAGACGGAGGCCAAGTGATGAAACGCTTCAACCTTTCCGAATGGGCCGTCCACAATCGCGCTCTCGTCGTCTTCCTGATGCTCATCTGCGTCATCGGCGGAGTGAGCGCGTATGAGCGATTGGGCCGTCAGGAAGACCCGGATTTCACGGTGAAGACCATGGTAGTCCAGGCAGTCTGGCCCGGCGCCACCGCGACCGACACGCTCAAGCAAGTGACAGACCGGCTCGAACAGAAGCTCGAGGAGACCCCGAACCTCGACTACATCAAGAGCTACACCAAGCCTGGGCAAGCGACGATTTTCGTCTTCCTCAAGGAATCGACGCCCAAGCGCGCCCTCAACGACATCTGGTACCAGGTCCGCAAGAAGGTCAGCGACATCAGGGCAACGCTCCCCCAAGGCGTGGTGGGGCCGTTCTTTAATGACGAGTTCGGCGACGTTTTCGGCATCATCTACGGCATCACCTTTGACGGCTTCACCCCGCGCGAGGCACGCGACTTCGCCGAGACCGCCCGGGCCGAGTTCCTGCGCGCGCCAGATGTCGGCAAGGTTGAGATCTACGGCGACCAGGACGAGAAGGTCTATCTGAACTTCTCACCGCAGAAGCTCGCCAATCTCGAGCTCAGCCTCGACGACGTACTGGCGGCAATCGCAAGGCAGAATGCTGTGGCTCCGACAGGAATTATCAACACGCCGCAGGAGAACATGCTGGTCGATGTCACGGGTTCCCTCCTGTCACCTCAGGACGTGGCCAACCTCAACCTGTCGGTCGACGGGCGCTTCTACAAGTTGACCGACATCGCCCAGGTCCAGCACGGCTACAGCGACCCGCCGACCAAGATGTTCCGCGTCAACGGCAAGCCGGCGATCGGGATCGGGGTTAACATGCGCGAGGGCGGCAACAATCTCGACTTCGGCAAGGGCCTGCACGAGGCGGCAGAACGCCTGAAACAACGCTTCCCCTTCGGGGTCGAGCTCAACTTGGTGTCGGACCAGCCCGAGGTGGTGCGCGAGGCGATCGGCGAGTTCACCAAGGCACTGCTCGAAGCGATAGTCATCGTGCTCGCGGTCAGCTTCCTGAGCCTGGGCTTCAGGGCCGGGCTCGTTGTTGCCTTGTCCATCCCGCTCGTGCTGGCCATCGTTTTTGTCGCCATGGATGCGCTGGGCATCAGCCTTCAGCGCATCTCCCTCGGTGCACTCATTATCGCGCTTGGGCTTCTCGTCGATGACGCCATGATCACCATCGAGATGATGATCTCAAAGATCGAGGAAGGCATGGAAAAGATGAAGGCGGCAACTTTCGCTTACACCTCCACCGCCTTCCCCATGCTGACTGGAACGCTGATCACGATCCTCGGCTTCCTGCCGATTGGCTTCGCCGACAACAACACCGGACAATACACCTTTTCACTGTTTGTGGTCATTGCCGTGGCCCTCGTCGCGTCATGGTTCGTGGCCGTTATCTTTGCACCGGTGATCGGGCTTTCGCTGTTGCCGTCGCGCATGAAGAAGGCGCACGGGACCGCTTCGCCGGGCCGCTTCATGCGCGCTTTCGCACGTCTGCTCGGCTACGCCATGCGGCACCGCTGGATCACGATCACCGCAGCAATTATTGCCTTCGGCGCCTCCCTCTACGGCATGGGCTTCGTGCAGCAGCAGTTCTTCCCGGCGTCCAATCGCCCGGAGCTCCTGGTAACGATAACGCTGCCGAAAAACGCCTCGATTGCTGCGACCGAGGCCGAGACGGAGCGGCTGGAGAAGGCGCTTGCCGGCGATCCCGACATCGCTCACTTCTCCACCTATGTGGGCGGCGGCGCCATCCGCTTCTACCTGCCGCTCGACGTGCAGCTCGACAACGACTTCTTGGCCGAGACCGTGGTTGTCGCCAACGACCTCGAAGCGCGTGACCGGGTTCAGGCAAAGCTTGAGGCTTTGTTCGCCGACAGCTTTCCGGACGTGACCGCCCGCATTTCGCGGCTGGAGCTCGGGCCCCCCGTCGGCTGGCCCGTGCAGTATCGCGTGAGCGCCCCAACAACGGACGAAGCGCGGAAGTATGCCGAGCAGGTCGCACAAATTCTCCGAGCATCGGGGGTCGTGCGCAACGTCAACTACGATTGGGCAGAAAAGAACAAGGCGCTGCGCATCGTCGTCGACCAAGACCGGGTTCGCCAGGCAGGCCTGAGTTCCGAACAGCTTGCCCAGGCGCTCAATCGTGTGATCAACGGTTCGACTGTCACGCAGATCCGTGACTCGATCTACCTCACTAACGTGGTCGCGCGAGCCGAGAGCGACGAGCGCTCGAGCGTCGAAGCCTTACGCTACCTCCAGATCACGACGCCGACTGGTGCCTCCGTGCCCCTCCGCGAGCTCGCTGTATTCAGCTACGAGCTCGATGAGGGCTATGTTTGGCGCCGGGGCCGCCTGCCAACCATCACTGTTCAGGCGGAGCCGCTGCCCGAATTCCAGGCGGCCTCCGTTCACGAGCAAGTGGCCGGTGCGCTCGACGAGCTTAGCAAGTCGATGCCGGCCGGCACACTGCTCGAAACCGGCGGCACCGTCGAAAAGAGCGCGCAGAGCAACGCTGCCCTGCTCGCCCAGTTTCCGCTGATGATTACCCTGATGCTTACGGTGCTTATGGTGCAGCTTGGAAGCTTCCGTCGGCTCGCTATGGTGGTCAGTGTGGCGCCGCTGGGCCTCATCGGGGTCGCCGCTGCGCTGCTCACGACCCACACGCCGATGGGCTTCATCGCCACGCTCGGCATCATTGCGCTGGCTGGCATGATCATCCGCAACTCGGTGATCCTGGTGGACCAGATCGAGCACGAGCGGGCGCAGGGAGTTGAGCCCTGGAGGGCCGTGATCGACGCGACAACCCACAGGTTCCGGCCGATCATGCTGACGGCGGCCGCCGCGATCCTCGGCATGATACCGATCATGCACGACGTGTTCTGGGGGCCGATGGCCTACGCCATCGTCGGCGGGCTCGCCGTCGCGACCGTGCTGACGCTGGTCTTCCTCCCGGCTCTCTATGTCGCCGTGAACGGCATACGAGAAGAGGGCGAGACGGCAGCAGCGCCTGACGTTCCGGCAATCCCCATCCTGGCAGTACAGCACTGACAAACGGAAACGGCCGTGCCAGAAACGCAATCTCTCATCGACGCGTTCTTTCATAGGATTTCACCATGCACGCGGTCAGGTGAGACAACCCGCGACTATCCCGATCAAGACCCGCCTATAGCAGCCCGACCAGCGCGACTGGCGAGACGCCAGCTACCCGACCGCAACAATAGGAGAGCAAGATGAACCCAGCTACACTTTCTGCCCTCTCGGCGTTGGCCGGCTCGGCCATCGGTGCTCTGGCATCCGTGGCCACGACCTGGCTTACGCAGCATCATCAGGACAATACCCAACGGAAAAATCAGGAAGCTTCGCGACGCGAGCGCCTATTCGGCGAGTTCATCGACGAGGCATCAAGAACCTATGCCGACGGCATGATGCAGGAACGATTGGATGACCCGGCCAAGCTAGTTCCAATGTACGCTACTATCAATAAGCTTCGCCTCTTTGCCCAATCAGCCACTATCGGGGCTGCCGAGGCAGTGCTGGATGGGATTGTCGAAACATACGAAGCGGCTCCGGCTGCTCTGAAACCGCACAGTTCTAGCGAGGCCGCGCGTGACATCCTGCATCCTTTTGCGGAGGCTTGCCGGGCGGAATTGACCGATCTGCGGTGACGGGCTCACCTCTTTTGTCGAGCCGAAGCCTCGACGCCAAACGACTTAGGAAGGGAAAAGAAAACGCTTCAAGAGGATTTGGAAAATGCTTTTGCCCAAGCAGCGTCGTCCGTAAGCCCACTTTCGCAACGTGGGGAACGGTCTGCTTGGAGCCTCGATCCTACCTGGTTTTAATGTCTGCTAGCGCATTTTGTATGCTGAAAGCTGCCAGTCTGCTTCCGGCCCAATCAAGACGTTGGACGTGTCGACCCGAAGCGTCTGCAATTGGCGCATCCACGTCATCGAGCAACGCGAAGTCGTGACCCAACCCGGACGTCAAAGCACTCGACTTCAACAGTCCGCTTCGCGCGCAAAAGCCGCCATCACAGCGGTAATCACAGCGGAGTCCTCGGAGCCTTCAAATCCTCGAGGAAAGTCTGCATCAGGTGGACGGCTTCGCGCCTCGCCATTGGTGAAACCGGTGATGCGCTTTCGCTTGACGATGGGCTGTCCCTGACAAGTCACGTTTCGCAGAACGGCCGTTGCATGACAGACAGCGGCGATTGGCTCGCCTGCGCCACCGACTCAAGGCACCCCGACGGCAGCACGCCCATCCGATCTCGGCGTCCAGTACCAACAGCCCTTGAAGGTGGCCAGACTAATCGGGTCGCGCCACCCGCCCGAACACCCGCCCACTCAGACCACGCGCCGAACCATCAGCGCATCGCGCGGTCCCAGCGTCCGATACGCAGGCCGCCAAAGCGCATCCGGCGACGTTGCACCCCATCCAACACGCAACCCGATCAAGCATCACCGGGCGCCGTCGGAACCACCCACACCATTTCTCACCCCGGGCGGATGTTCTGGTTGTGGTGGAAGACGTTGTCGGGGTCGTACGTGGTCTTGACCTCCGCCAGCCGGTCGTAGACGGAGCCGCCGTACGCCTCGCGGACCCGGTCAGGGTCTTCGTCGCTGCCGAGGAAGTTGACGTAGACGCCTTGGCGGAAGGGGTCGAGAGCGGCGAAGAACTTTCTCGCCCAAGCGGTGTCGTGGTCGCCGAAGTCCTCGCCGGGCCGCCACACACCATCGAGGGTGATCGCGTGCGACGCCTGCCGGTTGCCAAACGCCGTCCCGCCATCGGCAACTCGGCTGACCGCCCCCTTCAGATGGAACATCGCCACGTACGACCGTGGCGACGAGCAGGAGAACGCGTGCTCGGCGATCACATCGATGAGGTCGTCGCGGAGCTCGGGGAGGTGGGTGGACTTCCAATAGTAGTTCCAACCGTGGACGACGGTCGAGTCGATCGCGCTCTGGAATCCCCCGTACGGCGTGGGCCCGACCAGGTCGATGAGGGGGGTCCGGAATGTGCGGAGCGGGCGGAGCACCTGCTCACCGTCCGCGATCGGCCCGGCGACGCAGGTACCGACCATTACCACCGGGCGCCAGTGCAGATCCTCGGGGATGACCGGCAGCGGCGGCGCGGCGCCGAATTTGACGACCGTGCCGAGTTCGTCGGGAGCGTCACGGACGAAGTCGCGGTAGAAGCGGAGAACCTCCCCGGCGTCGGTTGCGTCCCAGAGGATCGGTCCCGCCAGGATGATGGGCCCGACGGAATGGAGGCGGAACTCGAACGAGGTGACCACGCCGAAGTTGCCGCCGCCGCCTCGCAATGCCCAGAACAGGTCGGGGTGCTCGCACTCGGACGCCCGCAGCAGCTCGCCGTCGGCCGTCACGACGTCGACGGCGAGGAGGTTGTCGATCGTGAGGCCGTGCTTGCGCATCAGCCAGCCGACGCCACCGCCGAGGGTGAGCCCGGCGACTCCGGTGTGGCTCACGATACCGCCGGTGGTGGCCAGACCGTGCGCCTGTGTCTCGCGGTCGACGTCGCCCCACAGCGCACCACCCTGCACCCAGGCCCTGCGGTCGGCGGGATCGACTCGCACGCCCCGCATGGCCGAGAGGTCGATGACGATCCCGTCGTCGCAAACGGCGGTGCCCGCCACGTTGTGGCCTCCGCCGCGTATGGCGTAAAAGGCTATCCACAATCGGCGCCGTTCGCGATGGGCAAGTTTGCGCTGCGCGGGCTGGCGCAGAGCATGGCGCGTGAGCTCGCCCCCCAGGGCACCTTGGGTCGAGAGATTCTGAACCCGACCGACGGTTCCTGGCATTCGAGAAAGACGTTCCCCATGACACTTGGCCACACAACAATCGAGACGGCGAAGCGCGTCTCCACCGCGACCGTAACCACGGTGCTTTTGAAGAAAGGCCTGCGCAACGTATGGATGCGCGGCACCGTGCCGCTCAAGCCTGGCCAGCCACGCATCGCCGGACCTGCCTTCACCTTGCGTTTCGTGCCGCCGCGCGAGGATCTGGCGACACCCGCAAGCTGGGCCTCGCCGATCTCCACCCGCGCGGCCATTGAAGCGATGCCTGAGGGAGCGGTAGTGGTCGCCGACGCAATGGGCGTGACCGATGCCGGCATTTTTGGCGACATCCTCTCGGCCCGCATGGTCAAACGCGGTGCGGCCGGCCTGGTGACCGACGGCGCCGTCCGTGACGTCGAAGGCGTGGTCGGTACCGGCATATCTGTCTGGTGCAGCGGCGTCGCCGCGCCGCCCTCGGTTGCCGCACTTATCTTCGTTGGCTGGCAGGAGCCGATAGCCTGCGGCGGTGTCGCGATCTTTCCCGACGATCTGGTGCTGGCCGACGGCGATGGCGCCGTGGTCATCCCTGCAGCCGTCGTCGAAGAGGTGCTGGCGGAGGCCGTCGAGCAAGAACACATGGAGACCTGGATCATGGACAAGGTCGGCCGTGGCGCCGCATTGCCGGGGCTCTATCCCATGAGTGCGGAAACCAAAGCCCGCTACGAGGCGGCGAAGAAAGGCAGTGCTTGAGGCTGGCCCGTCGCTGAGGCTGCCATTGGCTGCTCGCCCCCGGGCATGCGATCTTGCGAACGGCAATCGGCATCGGCAAAACTGTCGGCGGCGATCATAGGGGCCGATCGCCGCGTGCGAACATCGAGGAGTGGCCATGCCTGAAACCGACAATGCCGACCAGATCGCCTATTGGAACGCCGACGCCGGTGAGGCCTGGGCCGCCTTACAGGAGCAGTTGGACGCCCAGTTGGCGCCTCATGGTTTGCGGGCGATGGAAGCTCTCGCTCCCGCGGCGGGTGAGCGCATAGTCGATGTGGGCTGCGGCTCCGGCCAGACGAGCTTGGCGTTGGGGCAAGCCGTAGGTCGCAGCGGCGCGGTCATGGGACTCGATGTCTCGCGGCCGTTGCTGGATCTGGCCCGCCGACGCGCTGCCGAGTCCGGCGCCGCCAACGTGTCGTTCGCCGAGGCCGACGTCCAGACCTACGCCTTCGCGCCGGCGACATTCGATGCAGTTTTCTCGCGCTTCGGCGTGATGTTCTTCGCCGACCCGCCGACGGCTTTCGCCAACGTCCGGCGGGCGCTGAAGCCGGGTGGCCGGCTGGCGTTCGTGTGCTGGCGCACGCTCGCTGAGAACATCTTCATGAGCCTGCCGTACACGGCGGCCGCGGCGCAGTTTCCGCCTGCGCTGCCATCTACACCCGGTGCGCCTGGCCCCTTTGCCTTCGCCGACCCGGCTCGCGTGCGCCACATCTTATCCGGCGCCGGCTTCCGCGACATCGAAGTGGCCCAATATGACCGAAAAATCGGCAGCGGGAACCTGGAACAGACTTTGGCGGTGAGCCTTAAGATCGGCCTCCTCGGCCGTGCCTTGCGCGAACACCCCGAGAAGCGGTCGCTTGTGATCGATGATGTACGCGAGGCGTTGCGGCCGCATGTCGACGTAGACGGTGTCGTGCGCCTGGGTTCGGCGAGCTGGATCGTGACGGCGCGCGCTTAGAGCACGATCCCGAACCGAAGGTCAGCGTTCAGCAAAAAAGCTGCAGACTTTTCGAAAAGATCATGCGGCAAGGAGTTACAGCGGGATCCTAAGCTCGTCCCGCTCTACTAGAATATCCAACAACTCGACCTGTCTGAGCGGCGAGGCGCAAGTTCTCTTTGACGCTACCGCGGTCAAACGTCCAGGCGCGCTCCGACAAGAGTTCAGCAATGGGGACGCATCGCGACCTTCGCTATACCCAGCACAAATGTCAGGAGCTGGCGGATAATCGTTGAAGAAGTCGGCAACGGATCGAGGGCTGCCTGGCAATTGCGCGCGGATGCATGGGGCGATTGCCGCTCATGCCGGTTTCGGTTCCGGCATCGGGATGAGCTTTGCGAGTTTGGTTCTGGGCGGCGGCTGCGAGGTGGAACTCGTCGCGGGCGCCGTTCGGTCCTCGTAATCGCAGCCGATCGAGCTTCAGGATGCGTTTGAGGTGGGCGAACAGCATCTCGACCTTCTTCCGCTCACGGCGCGAGGTGACATAGGCGTCCGTGGCGGCGATGTCGCGGGCCATGTCGCGAGCACCCTCGTGGATCGAGCGCAGGATCTTGCGGGCGGGTGCGTTCGGACAGCACCGGAACTTCAGCGAGCAGCCGTCGCAGTCCAGCTTGCTGGCGCGATAGCGCATCATGCCGTTCTCATCGACGAGAGGGCGAGGGCATCCGATAGGCCTTCTGCCGTTGCCTGAGTTCCTTCCCGGCAGGGCAGATATAGGCATCGGCCTTGTGATCGTAACTGAAGCGAGCCAGGAAATCAGGGACATGGCCATGTTTTGACAAGGGCATTGCGGGCAAGAAGGTGCATTGGATCACGTCTCACTTGCGGATTGGCATCGACGAATTTGCAGACCACGTCACGCACCTGTTTCAGCTGCACGCCATCGGTAATGCAGAGCAGCCTTTTTTGTCTGACCTCCTGCCCTTGCGCGTCGAAAGACACCAAGCTGAAACTCAGTGAATCAGCCACAGCCGCCACGTAACCGAGAACCAGGCCGTCGTCCGCTTGGCACGAATCCTGGAGGGTATTGCCGGTTAAGAAATAGTCCGTGGTGGCGTAAGCGCTGGCTGGCAAGGCGATCATCGGAATGGCCAAGCCAAGGGCGAACAGTGCACAGCCAGAGATTCTATCGCTCGATGTCGGCATGCTGGAGGCCGCTCCTGCACCTCTAGCTGTATCGTATAGTGTTACAAAATCTGGGCAATACACGGGTGCTGGTCGGGAGCGGCGAGCGCGTTAGATGCGGGCTCGACCCCAGCCCGCATTGCGGACCTCAGCCTCACTGCAAAACCACCTCTCGTCCCTGAAGAACGAGATGCACGTGGCGGCGCAATATTTCTGCTGCGGCAGATGGTAAATGCGCTCACCTGTGGCCGCGATGTTGCCCTTGATGGTGCAGCTGCCAGACGCCAACGGATTGTCGCCGCTGTAACCAATGACGCTGAGTGCCAGCAGGACCCCGATCAGTCCGGCGAGCAGCCAGGGACTTTCCAGCAGCCGACGATGGCGGTGGTCGACATAGCTTTTTGAGTGCCGCCGATGCCAGGCAGGCGGCTCGAATTCGTCGAGAGAGACTTGGTATTGGCGCGCGCCGCGCCAGTTGGACCGGTGGTTGTCTTTGCTCATGGCCGCAGTCGACTCGCGACCAGAAAACAGCAGCCCGCCATGCGTTCCCCCCGAAACCAGCAGCCCACCGAGACTTGATGACTGATTCTGCTGGGCATCTGCAATGGCCTGGTTGGCTCTGGGTGATGACGTTGGGGAAGCAAGAAGCCGGGCGAGAGCAAGACTAGCTAAGTGCAAGACGACGCAACGAACTGAGCGTGACGATTTTTCCTGACTTGTCGCATGCCCCTTTTCCGAGGATCACGTCGTAATTTTCATCCCCCACATCCATTCAGAAAATCGCCGCTTTTCGTATATGTCTCGTGCGCGCGAGGTACTTCATTTAAGGAGCGGGGCCGGAACCCTCTCCGGTGATAACCGTTGAGTCATTCTCGGGAGATCCCTCTACTGCTATGAGATCGACGGCAAGTCGCCCGAGCGGAGTGAAAATGTCCGCGCGTGTCTTGTTTGGCTTCTTGCTCGGCATCAGCTCAGTCGCGGTGCCCGCGATTGCAATCGACGTTGACGCCGACTTGGGGCGTGAGCATCGGCGGCCGCGCCGGTGTTGGATCCAGTGGCGCTTTGGCGGGCGTGGGCCCAAGCGTCGACTGGGTCGGCGAAGCCGAGGCCGGCGGGTTCTTTCGGGGAAGTTCGGCATGGGCTGATTTACCAATTTTGTGACCGGATATTGTGCCTGCAACGGGAATGCAAAGCATGTCGCTGACGGTGACTGATTGAGGACCACCGGTATCCACGCGAGGCAAACGCCATGATGAGCTTTAGGAATCTGTTTATCGGGGCGGTTTCGGTCATCGCGCTATACACGCTTCCGCTGCACGCGGACCTCGGGTCCCTAGGACCTTCTTCGGCGTATGCCAAGGGCGGCAAAGGTGGGGGCAAAGGTAATGGCGGCGGCCATGGAAATGGAGGCGGCCATTCACACGGCGGCGGCAAATCACACGGCGGCGGCAAAGCAAACGGCGGCGGCAAGAGCCATGCGGACCGCGCTGATCGTGGAAAGACAGCCTCGGCGCGAGGCCATTCCAAATCGCTGGTCGGCAAAGAGAGGACGCGCAGCAGCCATTCTTTCGCGAAAAGCTCGTCACGCCAAAGTCAAGAGCGCAAAAGCGGTGGACCGGAATCGAGCCCGGTCTCAACAGGTCGCGCTTCCCTCAACGATGGCCGCACCCAAGCTGAGATCCAATTTCGAGGAAACCTTGAAGGAAAAGAACCTCAACGCTAAGCTGGCGGGACAATTCGCGGCTGCGCAAGCCGAATTCGATTCGCTGGTGACGGATGCGGAGCTGACGCCTTACGACGGCGCTATGGGCAGGCCACCCACCGTGAGCTTGCCGCAGATCCTCGGGCCCTCGCGCGGCCAGGGCGGCGAGGCGACGGCACGACCGCTGGACAGTTTGCTTCGCCGTGAGCAGCAATTCGCCCTGCGTCCCGGCACGCCCGAGGTCATCGTGCGCGCCTGCCGCGAGGCAATAGTCGCCGCCGCGGTTCCGCACGGCGCGGTGAGCGTGAGCGCAGCCAGCGCAGGCCGGCTCGGCCGCGCCGGCGACGCGCTCGTGGCGCCGATCTCCGTCTCCATCGAATATCTTCGGCAGGGCGGGATCGAAAGGCGCCAGGCGCGGGTGAACTGTCTTCTTACCGAGGAAGGGGCAGTTGTCGCGCTGCGGTGACCACGTCTGCGAAGATGGAGCAAAGGCATGAATGTCCAAAGCTCCATGGATCGATTCATCCAACCGCGCGTTGGCTTTGCGAGGATCGGGTCTCCATGAGCAACCCAGTTTTGTTCTTTGGCATTCGCAAGAAGCCAGGAACCTTTGGCTTCAGGTTCGTTCTGTTCTGCTTCGTCATGCTGCTTGGATCTCCGGCAACGGGTCAGTCGGAGACGAACGGCAAACTTGCTCCACAAGACACGATCGAACTACACGTTTCGGGATGGAATGCCCTGATTGGCCGCTTTATGGAAGCAATGCTGGTCAACAACACTTTCACAATCAACTCGGCCGGCGCGCTCCATCTTCCAATGATTGGACAGACTCCAGCCGCTGGTCTGCGTGAAGATGAACTGGCGAAGCTGATCACCGATCGCTTGCAAGCCATGAGCGGCCTACGTGAACGTGCGGTTACGTCTGTCCGACGCATCCAGCATCCTTCCTCGCAAGCAAGCGGTTCGGCCGAGCGGCTGCGTAACGGCCCTGATCGGCCTACCCTGATCGTTCCTGGGCCTAGGGAGCCTGCAGGAACGCAATCGAGCGTGAATGGTTCCGGCATGCCGGGAAGGAGGCCTGGCGCGACAAGGCAGCTACCCTTGGAACGGGAACGAACCAAAGCGGACGCATTGCAGCGCAACCCGCCGCCCGCTCTGACGCAGCTCGAAATGGCGGAGCGAAGGACTGCAATGGCGGCGCGTGCTGACCTCGCAGCCGCGCGCGCGCAAGCGGTACAGGAAGCGAGCGCGGCGTGGCGGGCAAGGCAAGCCGCGGAAGAGTTGGCTAATGAGCAGAGTGAGCTGGCCACGCGCCAAAGCGTCAAGGTAGTCGCGCTGGAACAGGAACTTCTCGCGGCCCGCCGGGAAATCGACGCGCTCAAGCAAAGGCCTCCCCAAGCGGCACAGGAAGCGGCGTGGCGGGCAAGGGCAAGCCGCGGAAGAGTTGGCTAATGAGCAGAGTGAGCTGGCCACGCGCCAAAGCGTCAAGGTGGTCGCGCTGGAACAGGAACTTCTCGCGGCCCGCCGGGAAATCGACGCGCTCAAGCAAAAGCCTCCCCAAGCGGCACAGGAAGCGGCGCGGCGGGCAAGGCAAGCCGCGGAAGACTTGGCTAATAAGCAGAGTGAGCTGGCCACGCGCCAGAGCGTCAAGGTGGTCGGGCTGGAACAGGAACTTCTCGCGGCCCGCCGGGAAATCGACGCGCTCAAGCAAAAGCCCTCTCAAGCAGCACAGGAAGCGAGCGCGGCGTGGCGGGCAAGGCAAGCCGCGGAAGACTTGGCTAATAAGCAGAGTGAGCTGGCCACGCGCCAAAGCGTCAAGGGGTCGCGCTGGAACAGGAACTTCTCGCGGCCCGCCGGGAAATCGACGCGCTCAAGGGCAGTGCGCAAACGACCGCTGCTGAGCGTGAGGAGGCTCGGCGCGACTTGGTGGCGGTGCAACAGGAACTCGATGCAATGCGCCGCGTCGCGCGCAACGGCAGCGCGCAGGAGCGTACAGATCTTGAAGCCGCACGCACGAAAGCGGCACAGGAAGCGAGCGCGGCGTCGCAAGCCAGGCAAGCGGCGGAAGTCTTGGCCAACGAGCAGCGCGAGCTGGCCACGCGCGAACGCGCCAAAGGGGTCGCGCTGGAACAGGAACTTCTCGCGGCCCGCCGGGAAATCGACGCGCTCAAGGGCAGCGCCCAAACGACCGCTGCTGAGCGTGAGGAGGCTCGGCGCGAACTTGGCGGCGGTGCAACAGGAACTCGATGCAATGCGCCGCGTCGCGCGCAACGGCAGCGCGCAGGAGCGTGCAATCGCCGACAAACAGGAGCGAGCTCTAGAAGGACAGCGCCAAATAGCCGACGGGCTGGCGCGCGAGCTGGCGGCGGTGCAGCGTGAAGTCGAAGGCTTGAAGGCCAAAGCCACTCTCGCGAGCCCA
Organism: uncultured Alphaproteobacteria bacterium; assembly: GCA_963813315.1. Classification (GTDB taxonomy): domain Bacteria; phylum Pseudomonadota; class Alphaproteobacteria; order Rhizobiales; family Rhizobiaceae; genus CAWEYO01. The sequence continues at coordinate 43,239 of CAWEYO010000013.1, forward strand.
GCGAAGGCTGCCGACGTCAAAGCGGGCCTCGCCGCGGAAGCCTCTCTAGCAGACGCGAGGCGAGTGATTGATGAGGAACGGCAAAAGGCCGGGATGCTTGAACGCGATCTCGCTGCAGCACGCCGGGCCTTGGCTGGCCTGGAGGCAACCGCAGATCAGGCGGCAGCTGCGCAAGCCACTGCCATGCGGGACTTACAGGCTGCTGAGGCCGCTACAAAACGGCTTAGCGAAGCGCTATTGCTGCAACGCCAGAGGGCAGATGAAGCTACAGGCGAGCTCAAGACCGCTCGCCAGGAACGCGACGCCGCAAAGCAGGAAGCCATCCGAGTGGCGACGGCGCAGCGTGAGGCATTGGAGGACGAGCAGGGCAAGGCCATCGGTCTTGCCCGTGAGCTCGCTGCGACGCGTAAAGAAGTAGATTCCCTTAAGGCCCATGGCCAGCATGGCATTGCGCGCGTCGAGAACGCCCCCAAGGCGCGCGCGACCATGCGCGCAAGTGCAAGTAGAGATATCCGGTCAAAGCCCCGATCAGGCCGCAAATCGGAGCGAGAAGTTCGCAAAACAGAGGTCCGCCGTTCATCGCGATCCGTCGCGCTGCCGCTTCCCGCCGCTTTGCTCCCCACGCGGCCCCCAATGTAGGATCAGCCCCACTGATCATGTGATCGAAATCGGCTTCGGCGGCGGGTCATACCATGCTTAAGAAGGCCGCCATTGTCGCCGGATTGGACCGGTCCCTGACGTTGTGGCTGAACACTATTCTTACGCTCGCTACAGGAATTCCGTAGGCTAACTTTGCGAACGCGATGGCGACTGGGTGGCGACCCACGATCGCCACGAGCCCCTTGCGAGCGCAAATCTTTGGCTAACGCTTTGAAATCATTGGTGGGTGTGCCCGGGATCGAACCGAGGACCCGCTGATTAAGAGTAAGCGGCCAAAGCAGTCGGTTTCCAGATGCCAAACAGGAATTAATTACTATAATAATTTCAAACAGTTAGATAATGTGGTAGTTCCGACAGCGGAAACTGGTCCACCGCTTTAGAAGAACGTCTTGGCGGCAGCTCCCGCCATCGCACCGATCGGTCCTCCGATCAGAACGTAAAACAGCACGAAAGCGCCAGACAGGCCGAGCACCAGCCGAAGCTCGGCAGCCATCGGCTGGAAGCCTCCCGCCGGTTCGTCGAACCACATGATCTTGATGATGCGGAGATAATAGTAGGCGCCCACCACCGAGGTGAGCACGCCGATCACCGCAAGCGGGTATAGTTCGGCATTGATCGCGGCGAGAAAAACATACCATTTCGCCCAGAAGCCGGCGAGCGGTGGAATGCCCGCCAGCGAAAACATCAGGATGGTCAAGAGCGTGGCCATCATCGGGTTGGTCGCCGAAAGTCCCGCCAGATCGTCGATTTGCTCGACATTCCGCCCATCCCGGCGCATCGCGAGAATGAAGGCGAATGTGCCCAGCGTCATGGCCAGATAGATCAGCATGTAGATTGCAACGCCCCGCACGCCAGTCTCGCTGTTGGCGGCAAGGCCGACCAGCGCGAAACCGATGTGGCCGATCGACGAATAGGCCATCAGGCGCTTGATGTTGTGCTGGCCGATCGCGGCGAAAGCGCCGAGCGCCATCGAGGCGATCGAGATGAAGACGATAATCTGCTGCCAATCGGCGGCAATCGGCTCAAAAGCGCCCATCGTGGCGCGCACTGTCAGCGCCATCGCGGCCATCTTTGGCGCGGCGGCAAGGAACGCCGTCACCGGCGTCGGCGCACCCTCGTAGACGTCGGGTGTCCACATATGAAACGGTACTGCGGAAATCTTGAAGGCGAGACCCGCGAGAACGAAGACCAGCCCGAAGACCAACCCGAGTTGCCTGTGTGTGGCGGAAAGTGCTGCCGCAATCGCCTCGAAGCTGGTGTTGCCGGTGTAACCGTAGACCAGCGAGATGCCGTAAAGAAGAATGCCGGACGACAGCGCGCCGAGGACGAAGTATTTGAGCCCGGCCTCGGTCGAGCGGAGGCTGTCGCGATTGATCGCGGCCAGCACGTAGATCGCCAGCGACTGCAGTTCAAGCCCCAGATAGAGCGCCAGCGTGTCGTTCGCCGAGATCATCACCATCATGCCAAGCGTCGACAGAAGGATGAGAACCGGAAATTCAAACTTGTCGAACCCGTTCGCCTTGGCAAAACCGAGCGACATCACGAGGGTAGCCGCCGAACCGACGAGCGCCAACACCTTCATGAAGCGCGAGAAGGGGTCGCTGACGAAGACGTTTCCGAATGCGGCGCCATCGGCGGGGTAAACCAGTATCCAGCCCGCCGCAACGATCAGCATGACGGCGGCGAGACCGCTCACCAACGGATTTGCACGCTCGCCCGAATATACGCCGAGCATCAGAAGAGCCATCGCGCCTACTGCGATGATCAGTTCCGGAACAGCCAGTGAAAGACTTGGATAAAGTTCCATGGCTCAGCCTTGTCAGTTCGCCGCCGCGGTCTGGGCGCCGAGCGATACGGTAATGTTGTTGACGAGCGCCTTGACCGACTCTGATGTCGCGTCGAGCACCGGAGCTGGATAGACGCCGAAGAAGATGACGAGCGCCGCCAGTGGATAGATGATCGCCTTCTCCCGCGGCGAAAGATCGAGAAGAGCCTTGAGGCTGTCCTTCGTCAGCGCCCCGAAAATGACCTTCCGATAGAGCCACAGCGCGTAGGCCGCCGAAAGGATCACACCGGTTGTTGCAAACAGCGCCACCCAGGTATTGACCTTGAAAACCCCGAGCAGCGTCAGGAATTCGCCGACGAAGCCGCTGGTGCCGGGCAGCCCCACATTGGCCATCGTAAAGATCATGAAGACGGTCGCATATTTGGGCATGTTGTTGGCGAGACCGCCATAGGCCGCAATCTCGCGCGTGTGCATGCGGTCGTAGACCACGCCCACACAAAGGAACAACGCGCCCGAAACCAGTCCATGCGAAAGCATCTGGTAGATCGCGCCCTGGATGCCCTCCTGGTTCATGGCGAAAGTGCCCATGGTGACGTAGCCCATATGGGCAACCGAGGAATAGGCGATCAGCTTCTTCATGTCCTCCTGCATCAGCGCGACGAGAGATGTGTAGATGATCGCAAGGATTGAGAGAGTGAACATCAGCGGTGCGAATTCGGCCGAAGCAAGCGGGAACATCGGCAGGGAAAAGCGCAGGAACCCGTAGCCTCCCATCTTCAGAAGGATCGCCGCAAGTATGACCGATCCCGCAGTCGGTGCCTCGACATGCGCGTCCGGCAGCCATGTGTGGACCGGCCACATCGGCAGCTTGACTGCAAACGAGGCGAGGAAGGCGAGCCACAGCCAGCTCTGCATCGTGGCCGGGAAGTTATGCGTCAGAAGCGTCGGGATGTCGGACGTCCCGGCCTGCCAGAACATCGCCATCACGGCGAGCAGCATCAGGACCGAGCCGAGCAGCGTATAGAGGAAAAACTTGAAGCTTGCATACACGCGGCGCTTGCCGCCCCAAACCCCTATGATGATGAACATCGGGATCAGACCGGCCTCGAAGAAGACGTAGAACAACACGATGTCCAGCGCGCAGAAGACGCCGATCATCAACGTCTCGAGCAGCAGGAAGGAGATCATGTATTCCTTGACGCGCTTTTCGATCCCCCAGCTCGCCAGAATACAGAGCGGCATGAGAAACGTCGTCAGGATGACGAACAGCATCGAAATGCCATCCACGCCCATGTGGTAGGAAATCCCGCTATCCAACCATGCGGTCTTCTCGACCATCTGGAAACCCGGATCGCTGTTGTCGAAGCCGGCCCAGACCAGCAGAGAGATCAGGAAGATGACGACCGTCGTAAGTAGAGAAATATAGCGGATGTTGCGGCGCGCGCTCTCACTGTCGTCCCGGATCACAAGGATCAGGAAGACACCGACAAGCGGGAGAAACGTGACCGTTGAAAGGATCGGCCAGTCGGTCATCAGAAAGAGCTCCCGAGCATCATCCAGGTGACGAGGGCCGCAACCCCGATCAGCATTGCGAAGGCATAGTGATAAAGGTAGCCGCTCTGCAACCTGACGACGTTCCGGGTGACATCGATGACGCGGGCCGACACGCCGTCGGGCCCGAAGCCGTCGATCAGCCAGCCGTCACCCATCTTCCATAGGAAGGTGCCGAGCCGCTTGGCTGGTTTGACAAACAGGAAGTCGTAGAGCTCGTCGAAGTACCATTTGTTCAACAGGAAGGCATAGAGGCCGCGGTGCTGGGCTGCGAGCTGCTTCGGCGTTTCGGGCGAGCGGATGTAGAACTGGTAGGCCACAAAGAAGCCGAGCAGCATCGCCGCGAATGGCGCGAGCTTGACCCAGAACGGGGCGTCGTGAAAGTCATGCAGGATATGATTGCCCGGCAGCGTGAACAGGGAAGTCCGCCAGAATTCCGCGTAGGCCTCGCCGATGAACTGGCCGTGGAAAAGCACCCCGGCAAAAAGCGAGCCGGCGGCGAGGATCACCAGGGGAACCAGCATTACCGGCGGGGATTCGTGTACGTGGTGCATGACTTCGTGGCTGGCGCGCGGCGTGCCGTGGAAGGTCATGAAGATCAGCCGCCAGGAGTAGAAGCTCGTGAAGCAGGCAGCGATCGTCAGCAGTACGAACGCGAAACCGGCCATCGGGCTGTGGGCCATGAAAGACGAACTCGATGATGGCGTCCTTGGAGAAGAACCCTGCCGTGCCGATGAGCGTCGCCGGGATGCCGACGCCAGTCAGCGCCAGCGTCCCGATGATCATCAGCCAGTAAGTGTAGGGGATCAGCCCCTTGAGACCGCCCATATTGCGCATGTCCTGCTCATCCGAGACGGCATGGATGACCGAGCCCGACCCCAGGAAAAGCAGCGCCTTGAAGAAGGCGTGGGTGAACAGGTGGAAAATCGCCGCGCCGTAGAAGCCGAGGCCAAGCGCCACGAACATGTAGCCGAGTTGCGAGCACGTCGAATAGGCGATCACCCGCTTGATGTCGTTCTGCACCAGGCCGACGGTCGCCGCGAAGAAGGCAGTGAAGGCGCCGATGAAAGTCACGACGATAAGTGCGGTATGCGAAAGCTCGAACAGCGGCGACAGGCGTGCCAGCATGAAAACGCCGGCGGTGACCATCGTGGCGGCATGAATCAGCGCCGAGACCGGGGTCGGGCCTTCCATCGCATCGGGAAGCCAGGTGTGCAGCGGTACTTGCGCCGATTTGCCCATTGCGCCCATGAAGAGCAGTAGGCACACGACGGTCAACGCGCCGTGCTTGTCCAGTTCATAGCCGAGGAAGCTGAGGACCGCCTCTGCATGCTCGGCGGCACCTTCCACCGGCATGAATGACTGCGTGTTGGCAAAGATTGTGTCCAGATTGACCGAACCGAACAAGACAAAGACGCCGAAGATGCCGAGCGCGAAGCCGAAATCGCCGACGCGGTTTACGATGAACGCCTTGATTGCCGCGGCATTGGCCGAGGGCTTCTTGTACCAGAAACCGATCAGCAGGTAGGAGGCAAGCCCGACGCCTTCCCAGCCGAAGAACATCTGGACCAGATTGCCCGCCGTCACCAGCATCAGCATGGCGAAAGTGAACAGCGAGAGATAGGCGAAGAAGCGCGGCCGATCGGGATCGTGGTGCATGTAGCCGATCGAATAGACATGCACCAGCGACGAAACGGTATTGACCACGACCAGCATGACCACGGTCAGCGTATCGATCCTGAGCGACCAGTCAGCCTCGAGCGACCCCGACTGAATGAAGCGCAGGACGGGCACGGTGAACGTCTCGGCTTCGGAGTAGCCGATCGTGAAAAAGGCGACCCAGGAAAGAACGGCCGAGACCACCAGGAAGCCCGAGGTGATGTATTCGCAAGCCTTTGCGCCGATGGCGCCGCCGAAAAGCCCGGCGATCAGGAAGCCCAGAAGCGGAAGGAAGACGATCGCTTGGTACATTTTGGTGCCGTCAACCCTTCATAACGTTCACGTCTTCGACCGCGATCGAGCCGCGATTGCGGAAGAAGACAACGAGAATGGCAAGGCCGATCGCCGCTTCGGCCGCTGCGACCGTCAGAACGAATAGCGCAAAGACCTGACCGACCAGGTCGCCCAGCACCGCCGAGAATGCGACGAAATTGATATTGACGGCGAGCAGGATCAGTTCGACCGACATCAGCATGATGATGACGTTCTTGCGGTTCAGGAAGATGCCGAAAACGCCGAGCGTGAACAGGATCGCCGAAACGGTGAGATAGTGTGCGATGCCGACTACCATCGTCAGATTCCCTTGCCCGTCTCGACTTTTCTCACCTCGATCGCGGTCGCCGGTGTGCGGGCGACCTGGGCCGGAATGTTTTGGCGCTTGATGCCTTCCTTGTGACGCAGCGTCAGCGCGATCGCGCCGATCATGGCGACAAGCAGCACGAGGCCCGCGAGCTGGAAGAAGAAGATGTAGTCCGTATAGAGGATATCGCCGAGGGCCGCGGTGTTGGACCGCGTTGCGACATCCGGGATTGGACTCGCGATGCTGCCGCCCACTCGAGGCGCAAAGGCATAGCCGCCGACGATCAGCTCTGCCGCCAGGATGAGACCGACCAACGCTCCGATCGGCGCATATTGCAATGCGCCGCTCTTCATCTCCGCGAAGTCGACGTCGAGCATCATGACCACGAACAGGAAGAGCACCGCGACAGCCCCGACATAGACGACGAGCAGGATCATCGCCAGGAACTCGGCGCCCATCAGCAGGAACAGACCGGCGGCATTGACGAAAGTGAGGATAAGATAGAGGACCGAATGCACCGGATTGCGCGCGGAGATGACCATTAAGGCCGCTCCGACCGCTATGAAGGCAAACAGGTAGAAAAATGCCGCCGCTAATCCGCTGAGCATGGTTATCCCGATCTTACTGGCCAAGTGCCGAAGCACCCTGCCCCTCTGGTTCCTGCGTTCGCCTCCGATGCGCAGGCCGCGTGTTCCTTAGACGACCGCTCGTCGCTCGTCCACTTCTAGAATTCGAGCGTGATCCGCTTCGAAAGCGAGCCCCCAACATTCATCGGTAGGGAGCATCCATAGCGATGTTGCGCGCGATCTCGCGCTCCCACCGGTCGCCGTTCGCCAGCAGCTTTTCCTTGTCGTAGTAGAGCTCCTCTCGCGTCTCGGTCGCGAATTCGAAATTCGGCCCTTCCACTATCGCGTCCACTGGGCAGGCCTCCTGGCAGAAGCCGCAATAGATGCACTTCACCATGTCTATGTCGTAGCGCACGGTGCGGCGCGTTCCGTCGTTCCTGCGCGGGCCGGCTTCGATGGTAATAGCCTGGGCCGGGCAGATCGCCTCGCAGAGCTTGCAGGCAATGCAACGCTCCTCGCCGTTCGGGTACCGGCGCAAGGCATGTTCGCCCCGGAAGCGCGGGCTGAGCGGCCCCTTCTCGTGCGGATAGTTCAGCGTCGCCTTCGGCGCGAAGAACTGCCGCATGGAGAGGAAGAACGCTCCGACAAAATCCTTGAGCAGGAGCGACTTGGCGGCATCGGAAAGAGCGGACATCTTACGCAAGCCCCGTGAATTTCAGGAAAGCGGCGGTGATTACGACCATCGCCAGCGACAGAGGCAGAAATACCTTCCAGCCGAGCCGCATCAACTGGTCGTAGCGGTAGCGCGGCACGAAAGCCTTCACCATGGCGAACATGAAGAACACCAGGCAGACCTTCAGCACGAACCATATGACCCCCGGCACCCAGGTGAAGGGTGCGAAATCGAAGGGCGGCAGCCAGCCCCCGAGGAACAGGATCGTGGTCAGCGCGCACATCAGCACAATGGCGACATACTCCCCCAGGAAGAAGAGGAGGAACGGTGTCGACGAATATTCGATCATGTGGCCGGCGACGAGTTCGGACTCGGCCTCAACGAGGTCGAACGGCGGGCGATTCGTCTCCGCAAGCGCCGAGATAAAGAAGACGATGAACATCGGGAACAATGCCAGCCAATGCCAATCGAGGAACGTATTCGGCAGGCCGAGCCGCGTTCCGATGCCGTCACGCTGCGACATGACGATATCGGTGAGGTTCAGCGAGCCAACGGCAAGCAGCACCGTGATAATGACGAAGCCGATGGAGACCTCGTAGGAAACCATTTGAGCGGCCGACCGCAGCGCGCCGAGGAACGGGTATTTCGAGTTCGATGCCCAGCCGCCCATGATGACGCCGTACACCTCGAGCGAAGAGATGGCGAAGACGTAAAGTATGCCGACATTGATGTTGGCGACCGCCCATCCCTCGCTGACTGGGATCACTGCCCAGGCTGAAAGGGCGAGCACCGCCGAAACCAGCGGCGCAAGCAGGAAAACGCCTTTGTTGGCGCCCGAAGGAATGACGGGCTCCTTGAACGACGAACTTTAGAAGATCGGCAAACGCCTGCAGCAAGCCCCATGGCCCGACGACGTTGGGTCCCCGGCGAAGCTGCACAGCCGCCCAGATCTTGCGGTCGGCATAGAGAATATAGGCGACGAATATCAGAAGAACGACGATCAGGACGACCGACTTCAACAGGATGAGCAGTGCCGGCAACACGTAGAAGGAAAAGAAGCTGTCCATAACTGCCCTACTCGGCTGCCTGTTTGAAGCCGCCCTTCGCAAGCGACGAGCATTCGGCCATGACCGCGGACGCCCGCGCGATCGGGTTCGTCAAATAGAAATCCTTGACCGGCAACGCAAATGCTCCTTTGCCAATGCGGCCACCGATCTTCGCGGCTGCGCTGATCGAGGCCGCGTCAGCTGTCCCGATCTCGTCGATCGCCGCGAGATGCGGATACTCGGCGTAGAGTTTTGCGCGCAACTGTGACAGCGAATCGAAGGGCAAACGGTGCCCGACAACATCGGAAAGGGCCCGAATGATCGCCCAGTCGTCACGCGCGTCCCCCGGAGCAAAGCCGGCGCGGTTGGTCTGCTGCACGCGCCCCTCGGTGTTGACGTAGGTGCCCGATTTTTCGGTATAGGCTGCGCCCGGCAGGATGACATCGGCGCGATGAGCGCCGGCATCGCCATGCGTACCGATATAGACCACGAAGGCGTCGGGCATCTTCTTCATGTCGATCTCGTCGGCCCCAAGCAGGAAGAGCACATCCATTGCGCCGAGCATTTCGGCGACATCCTTGCCGCCCTTGCCCGGCACGAAGCCAAGATCGAGACCTCCGACCCGGGCCGCGGCATTGTGGAGCACTGCGAAACCATTCCACTCCGGGGTGACGGCTCCGACCGCCCCTGCAAGCTTCGCCGCAAGGCCGAGCACCGCCCTGCCATCGCCGCGTGCCAGGGCGCCCTGCCCGACGATGATCAGCGGCCGGCCAGCCTTCTTCAGCACGGAGAAAAACCCACCGCTGCCGTCCGCCAGTTCCTTCAGCGTTTCCGGTCCCGCGCCAAGCGGCTCGTATTCGTAGCGGAGGTCACCGGCATCACCGATCACGCCAATGGGCAGGTTGCCCATCCGCCAGCGCTTGCGGATGCGCGCGTTCAGCACCGAGGCCTCGAAACGCGGGTTCGCGCCAACGATCAGTACGGCATCCGCCTGCTCGATGCCTTCGATCGTCGGATTGAAGATGTAGCTCGTGCGGCCGAGTGCGGGATCGAGCGCAGCGCCATCCTGCCGGCAGTCGATATTGGCCGAGCCGAGCGACTGCATCAGGAGTTTCAACGCGAACATCTCCTCGACGGCCGCAAGATCGCCGGCGATGGCACCGATCCTGTCCCCGGCCGTTCTGCCGATCGCTTCCTTCACTGCTGCGAATGCCTCCGGCCAGGTCGCCGGCTTCAGCTTGCCGTCCACGCGCACATACGGCCGGTCGAGGCGCTGGGTGCGCAGCCCATCCCAGATGAACCGGGTCTTGTCGGAAATCCATTCCTCATTCACAGCGTCATTGACGCGCGGCAGGATTCGCATCACCTCGCGGCCGCGCGAATCGACACGGATCGCCGAGCCGACGGCATCCATCACGTCGATCAATTCGGTCTTTGTGAGTTCCCACGGCCGTGCCTGGAACGCGAACGGCTTCGAGGTCAGCGCGCCGACCGGGCAAAGGTCGATGACATTGCCTTGCAGTTCGGAAGTCATTGCCTGTTCAAGATAGGTGGTGATCTCGGCGTCCTCGCCGCGACCGATCAGGCCGAGCTCGGAAATGCCCGCGACCTCGGTCGTGAACCGCACGCAGCGGGTGCAATGGATGCACCGGTTCATGATCGTCTTCACGAGCGGGCCGATATACTTGTCTTCGACCGCGCGCTTGTTTTCCTGATACCGCGAAGCGTCGACGCCGAAGGCCATCGCCTGATCCTGCAGATCGCACTCGCCGCCCTGATCGCAGATCGGACAATCAAGCGGATGATTGATCAGCAGAAACTCCATGACGCCCTCGCGGGCCTTTTTCACCATCGGTGTGTTGGTGAAGATTTCCGGCGCCTCGCCGTTTGGACCCGGCCGCAGGTCGCGCACGCCCATAGCACAGGAGGCGGTCGGCTTCGGCGGTCCCCCCTTCACCTCGACGAGGCACATGCGGCAATTGCCGGCGATCGATAGGCGCTCATGAAAGCAGAAGCGCGGCACTTCCGCGCCCGCCTCCTCCGCTGCCTGCAGAAGCGTGTAATGATCGGGTACTTCGATCTCGCGCCCGTCGACCTTGAGTTTTGCCATTCACCTATCCTCGGCTCACCCGCACCGGGCCTGCTGCCATAACTTCACATGAGGCAGATGCCCCCAGGCGAACGCGTGGTCGCTGTTGCCATGACCGTTGAGATGCTCAAGCCGCTCCATGCCTTCGCGAAGGCTCGGGCAGTGCCCTTCCGGCACAAACCACATGACGAAATGTTCCATCTTCATTTGCGAGAACCATTTCGCGCGGTCCTGGTAAAAGCGCTTGTGGACAGTCTGCAAGACGAATTTCTCGAGGCTCTCCGCGTCGCGCCAAACGCTCAGGTTGGAGATGACCATCGGATCATCGAAAGCGTGAATCCCGGTCGCATTGCCGGTCTCGTCCTTCAGCCGCCACACAAAGCCGTCGGAACGCTCCGCAATTCCGTTCACAAGATCGAGATTGCGAACAAATCCGCTCATCCGCCTGTCTTCGAGCGGATACAGGGCTCGTGCAATGTTGAGTTCGGCAAGGTGCATCGGGATCACGCTTCTGTTCAGCCAGCTCAGTGCTTCGTCTCACCGTTCGCCAAGGCAGTCGCCTGCTCGATCCAGCCGTCGCGGCCAATCCGGCCCTTGAACGACAGGTAGTCGTCCACCCAGGCGGTCTCTTCCCGGCTCCACGCGGCAATCTGTGCGTACGTCCAGATGCCCAGTCCGTTCAACACCTGCTCGAGCTTCGGGCCTATGCCGGAAATAGCCTTCAGGTCGTCCGGCGTCTCCGGTCTGTCGACCGACATCGGCTGACGAAAGTCCTCCGGCATCAGCTCCGCTGGCTCGTCCGGTGCCTTTGCTTCTACAGGAGCAGTTTCAACGCTCTTCGCGATCTGGGGAACCTGGGCTGCCGGATGAACGTCGGCGGCAGGCGTTTGCCGCTGCTTTTCCCCGGCTGGCGCACGCGCTTCGTCGGCGCGCGCATGGGTCCCGGCATCGACGGGCGGCGTCTCTACCGGCTTCGCCAGCGCGTCCGCGGCGCCGCGTGCGTGGGCCTGAGCATCGGTGATCAGCGTCTGTGCGGCAGCACGGGCACGCTTCGCCGGCGTCTTCCCCCTATCGCGGAAATCATCCGCGGTCGGCTGGCTCAGAAACGGCAGGATCATGCGTTTCGAAACCTCGGCCGCGCCTGCGGCGGCGCCCATCCAAACCCCGAGGGCATGGCTCGCCATGCTAAGCCCCACGGCCGAAAAAGCGGCCGCGCCCGTCGCGGGGTGCGCCACGAGATTGAAGGAGTCGGCAAATTCCCTCGGCATCATTGCTGCAAAATCCCTGTTCATCTCTTCCAGCATTTTCGTGCCGGGCAACGACCCGTAGGGTTCGGGAAATATCGACATCTGCTCATCTCCTTACCGTTCTTGCTATTGCCCCACCCACGACTGCTTCCTCAATCGGGCGCTTCACCCGCCCTTTCGAAACTTCTTACTCCGCCGCCGCCAGCGCAGGCTCAGCGCGGTGCGCATTGCGCGTGAACTCGTCGATGCGACGCTCGATCTCCGGGCGGAAATGCCGGATCAAACCCTGTATCGGCCAGGCGGCCGCATCACCCAGCGCACAGATCGTGTGGCCCTCCACCTGCTTGGTCACATCAAGCAGCATGTCAATCTCGCGCTTCTGCGCCTCGCCCCGGACCAGCCGCTCCATCACGCGCCACATCCAGCCGGTGCCTTCACGGCATGGCGTGCATTGGCCGCAGCTCTCATGCTTGTAGAAGTAGGAAAGCCGCGCGATTGCCTTCACGACGTCGGTGGATTTGTCCATGACGATCACCGCCGCCGTGCCGAGGCCGGATTTCAGATCGCGCAGCGCATCGAAATCCATCGGTACGTCGATGATTTGTTCAGCAGGCACCAGTGGCACTGAAGCGCCGCCGGGGATAACGGCCAGAAGATTGTCCCATCCGCCGCGGATGCCGCCGCAATGCACGTCGATCAGCTCGCGGAACGGGATCGACATGGCCTCCTCGACGGTACAAGGATTGTTCACGTGGCCGGAAATGCAGAAGAGCTTTGTGCCGACGTTGTTCGGCCGGCCGAAAGACGAGAACCAGGCCGCACCGCGACGCAGGATCGTCGGCGCAACCGCGATCGATTCAACGTTGTTGACGGTGGTCGGGCAACCATAGAGGCCGACATTCGCCGGGAACGGCGGCTTCAGCCGTGGCTGACCTTTCTTGCCCTCGAGGCTTTCCAGCAGGGCCGTTTCCTCGCCGCAGATATAGGCGCCGGCGCCGTGGTGAACGTAGATCTCGAAGTCGTAGCCGTTGCTGTTGTTCTTCCCGATCAGGCCGGCCTCATACGCCTCGTCAATGGCGACCTGCAGCGCCTCGCGCTCGCGGATGAATTCGCCACGCACATAGATATAGGCGGCAACCGCGCCCATGGCGAAGCCGGCCACCAGACAACCCTCAACCAGAGTGTGCGGGTCGTGGCGAAGGATTTCGCGGTCTTTGCATGTGCCCGGCTCGGACTCGTCGGCATTGACGACCAGATAGGACGGACGGCCGTCGCTCTGCTTGGGCATGAAGGACCATTTGAGCCCCGTCGGAAAACCGGCGCCGCCCCGACCGCGCAGGCCGGACGCCTTCATCTCGTTGATAATCCAGTCGTGGCCCTTGGCGATGATTGCGGCGGTGCCGTCCCAATGGCCACGCGCCATTGCGCCTTTCAGCGAACGGTCGAAGCGGCCGTAGATATTGGTGAAGATGCGGTCACTGTCCTGCAGCATCATTCGTCACCACTCTTGTCTTTGGATGGTTTGCGCCGCTGGCTTCGTTTCACCAAAGCCCCATCGGCAGCCATGTTTCCACCCTCGGGCGTGCGGCGGCCACGGGGCGCGACCGCCTCAGCCAGTTGCCGTTTGGCGTCCGGGCCCAGCGGTTTGCCCTTCAGCCTCTCAGGCGACTTGAAAGCCGCTTCCGGCTCCGCCTTTGGCGACTGTGCCTTACGCTGTTTTGCAACCTTTTCAACCCGTTCCGACGCTTTGTTAGCGTTTGCTGCGACGTGACCGGGAGCGGCCACGCTTGCCGCCGTTTCGGCGGCGGGACTGACTTTCTCCTTCGAGGGCGAGGCAATGGCCGGATTGGTCACGACGGCATTGGTCTTCGGCTTTGCCGCCCTTGTCGGAGGAACGAGAGCCGCAATGATGCCGGTTTTCCTCGCGATTCTCGCGGCTTCCCTGGCTTCCTTATCGCGCGTCGACTTCAGCACCGCCTTTTCATTCTTGAGCGAGGTGAGACCGGATTCCGGCGCTGAATAGATGCGGCCGTTCTGTGGACCGGCAGGAACGCTTGCACCCTTGCCATGCTCGAAGGCGTCTATTATTTCGCCGAGCCGCTCGGGCGTCAGATCCTCGTAGGTGTCCTTGAAGATCATGACCATCGGCGCATTCACACAGGCGCCGAGACATTCGACCTCCTCCCAGGACAGGGTGCCCTTGGCGTTGGTATGAAATTGCTCGGGGTGGATCCTCGAGCGGCAGAAATCCATCAACGCCTCCGCGCCGCGCAGCATGCAGGGCGTTGTACCGCAAACCTGAACATGGGCACGCGTGCCGACCGGCTTGAGCTGGAACTGCGTGTAGAATGTCGCAACCTCCAGCACGCGGATCAGCGGCATGCCGAGCATCCCGCTAACATGCTCGATCGCGGCCTTCGTCACCCAGCCTTCCTGCTCCTGAGCGAGCATCAGCAGCGGGATCACGGCGGACTGTTCGCGGCCCTTCGGGTACTTCCCGATCCACGTTTTCGCCTGGGCCGCATTCGCCCTGTTGAAGGCGAAACTGGCTGGCTGGACGGCTGAGTCTGCAAGACGGCGCACGGACATTTAACGGTCGACCTCACCAAACACGATATCGATGGAGCCGAGAACGGCGGAAATATCGGCCAGCATGTGGCCGCGACATAAAAAATCCATCGCCTGGAGATGCGCAAACCCGGGTGCTCGCAGCTTGCAGCGATAAGGCTTGTTCGTTCCGTCGGAGACAAGATAGACGCCGAATTCGCCCTTAGGCGCTTCGACAGCGGCATAGACCTCGCCCGCCGGCACGCGATAGCCTTCGGTGTAGAGCTTGAAATGATAAATCAGCGCTTCCATCGAACGCTTCATCGCGGCGCGGTTCGGCGGCACCACCTTTCCGTCGAGATTTGAGACAGGCCCGGTCCTTTCCTTGCCAAGCAGCAGCTCGACGCACTGCCGCATGATCGAAGCGGACTGCCGCATTTCCTCCATCCGGATCAGGTAGCGGTCGTAACAGTCGCCGTTCTTGCCGATGGGAATGTCGAATTCCATCTCCGGATAGCACTCGTAGGGCTGGCTCTTGCGCAGGTCCCACGCGGCGCCCGAGCCGCGCACCATCACGCCCGAAAAACCCCACGCCCAGGCATCGTCCAGCGACACCACGCCGATATCGACATTGCGCTGTTTGAAAATGCGGTTCGGCGTCAGGAGATCATCAAGATCCTGCACGGTCTTGAGGAATGGGTCGATCCATTTGCCAATGTCCTCGACCAGCTTCTCCGGCAAATCCTGATGCACTCCGCCGGGGCGGAAATAGGCCGAATGCATTCGAGCGCCGGACGCCCGCTCGTAGAAAACCATGAGCTTTTCGCGCTCCTCGAAGCCCCAGAGCGGCGGGGTGAGCGCGCCGACGTCCATCGCTTGCGTCGTAACATTGAGCAGATGGGAAAGGATGCGGCCGATCTCGGAATAGAGAACACGGATGAGCTGCCCGCGCTTCGGCACGTCGATGCCGAGCAAACGCTCGATCGCGAGCGCAAACGCGTGCTCCTGGTTCATCGGCGCGACATAGTCGAGCCGGTCGAAATACGGGATCGCCTGCAAATAGGTTTTTGCCTCGATCAGCTTCTCGGTGCCGCGATGCAGCAGGCCGATATGCGGATCGACACGCTCGACGATCTCGCCGTCGAGTTCCAGCACGAGACGCAAAACGCCATGCGCCGCCGGATGTTGCGGGCCAAAGTTGATGTTGAAGTTGCGGACGGAGGTTTCAGGCATCGAAAGTGCGCCCTTATCGAAGAGTCAGTAGTGAGTAGTCGGTAGTGAACATCGATTTCAACGCCCTGCCTTATTCCACCTGCTTACGCTGTACCGTGCGAATGAGCGATCTCAACATTTTTCCACTCTCATCGCACAGGAGCAGCAGTTCCATTTCGTTAGCTCGTTGCAGCAGGCCAACTCGGCATGCCAGCAATATGTGCGTCTCAAGTTCCTTCAGCGACCCTTGCGCCACCCGCAAGAATTGCACGAAGTAGCCTCGATTTTCGCGACCATACCCCTCCGCAATATTCGCTGCGACCGAAACTGCGGCGCGCCGAATCTGAGAGGTAATGCCGTATACCTCCTCTTTCGGAAACCCTTTGGTAATCCGGTAGCAATTCTCGGCGAGGATCATCGCAGACTGCCACACCTTCAGGTCGCGATAGGATTCGATCCGACGCTCCAACAAACCCTCTTGCTACTGACTACTCACCAATTCACTACTCACTGTTTTGCTTTCTCGTCCCCGGGCAGCACGTAGTCGGTGCCTTCCCACGGAGACAGAAAGTCGAAATTGCGGAACTCCTGCTTGAGCTCCACCGGCTCATAGACGACCCGCTTCACCTCGTCGTCGTAGCGAACCTCGACGAAACCGGTGAGCGGAAAATCCTTGCGCAGCGGATGCCCTTCAAAACCGTAGTCGGTCAGGAGCCGTCGCAAATCGGGATGACCCGAAAACAAGATGCCGTAGAGGTCATAGGCTTCGCGTTCGAACCAGTCGGCGCCCGGAAAAACCCCGGTGACGGACGGAACCGGGGTTTCTTCGTCGGTCATCACCTTCACACGAATGCGCAGGTTCCGACGTGGCGACAAAAGATGATAGACGACATCGAAGCGTCTGGCGCGCGCCGGATAGTCGACGCCTGCTACGTCGATGATCGATATGAACCGGCACCGCGCATCGTCGCGCAGAAAGGTCATGACGCTGACAATGTCGTCCGCATGGACCGTGACGGTCAGTTCGCCATAGGCCATCACAGCGTCCCGGATCCGATCGCCGAACTTTTCGCGAACGTGGGCGGCAAGGTTGTCGAGGGCTTCGCTCATGTCATTCCGCCGCTATTAGCGTTCGATCGTGCCAGTACGGCGGATCTTCTTCTGCAAGAGAAGGATGCCGTAGAGCAGCGCTTCGGCCGTTGGCGGGCACCCTGGCACATAAATGTCCACAGGAACGACGCGGTCGCAGCCGCGCACCACCGAATAGGAATAGTGATAGTAGCCGCCGCCATTGGCACAGGAGCCCATCGAGACCACGTAGCGCGGCTCCGGCATCTGGTCGTAGACTTTGCGCAGCGCCGGCGCCATCTTGTTGGTCAGCGTGCCGGCGACGATCATAACGTCCGATTGTCGCGGCGAGGCGCGCGGCGCGATGCCGAAGCGCTCGGCGTCGTAGCGCGGCATGGACATATGCATCATCTCGACCGCGCAGCAGGCGAGGCCAAACGTCATCCACATCAGCGAGCCCGTGCGGGCCCATGTGATCAACGCCTCCGATGACGTGACGAGGAACCCCTTGTCGGCCAGTTCGTCGTTGATTTCACCGAAGTACCGATCATCCGAACCCACCAGCTTCCCGGTGTTGGGATCGATGATGCCCTTCGGCCTGGGGGCCACGAGCGTCGCGGAACGATCGTTCAATCCCATTCCAGCGCTCCTTTTCTCCACTCGTAGATGAAGCCGATGGTCAACACGCCGAGGAAGACCATCATCGACCAGAATCCGAGCCAGCCGATTTTCCCGAACGATACCGCCCAGGGAAACAGAAACGCCACTTCGAGGTCGAAAATGATGAACAGGATCGACACGAGGTAGTAGCGCACGTCGAACTTCATGCGGGCGTCGTCGAACGCGTTGAAGCCGCATTCATAGGCGGAAAGCTTCTCCGGGTCCGGACTGCGATAGGCGATCAGGAAGGGAGCGACCATAAGCGCAAGACCAACCGCCAGCGCGACGCCAACGAAGATCACGACGGGCAGATATGAACTCAGCAACGTGCTCATGGTCCGACTTTCCGTTAGCGTCCAAGCCATCCCTAACTATAGCATTGAACCGGAATGTGAAACCGCGACAGTTTGGCTTGCCTGCGCCGCGCGGAGTGGTCATGCTGCAACGCGGCGAGGGTTAGCGCAGGCGGCATGGCGGCGCAAGTGCAACCGCGGCGAAACTGTGGTCAATAACTCCGCAACCCGGATTTCAGCACCGTTATGCCGGCGATTGGCCGATTGTCCCGGAAGGCGGATGCACGCGCCTGAAGCCGCCTACGAGCGCGCTTGCCACTGGCTAGAGCATCGGACCCGAAAGTGGGAACCGGTTCCGGGCAAAATCCGATGCTCAAACAAAGAGATGGAGCGGCAGCACTGATTCCGCAAAAACGTCCGCCGCTCTATCGCGCTCCGATATGTAGCCGAAGAGCCGGAAGTTGGTCGGCTGTTCGCAAAAGCCTGCGTCGAAAGCCCTGTCGATGCAAGGCGTCCAACGCCAGTGGGGCTGGCTGGATGGGACTGTCTGGCAACCCGTCGCCGCTGAGGCCAGCATGATTGCCAAAATCAGAAACCGCCGCATTGCCCGTTCTCCATCGAGTCCGATCGCGCTCCGAGAGCGGACATAAACTGGAGCGGTTCCGATTTTGCCGGTATTCGAACTGAATCGGTGAACCGCACTAACTCCATGTTCTAAGGCAATTCCGGACGGAAAGCCGGTTGACGTCATTCCGGACGGAAAACTGGTCACTTTCCTAGAATTGCTCTTAGTCCGTAGGCGACGGGGCCTGCGCTCTGTCGGCGGATGCAAATTCCATCGTGAACACCTCGCCCCCGATTCCTTGCGCCAGGTCAGGAGCCAGTTCGACCGGCGTGCATCGGTCCACTGCATCCATTGCAGCCGCGATGAATTGTTGGCGCACGCCCTCATCGCCGGCAACGTCGATAAATGTCGATTTTGGTGGACCGATCAGCGACCCGTCCCGCTTTAAGCTGAAACTGAGCGTGACGGCGGATTTTTCAACGCCCGCCGGCGGGTTCCAACACGAAAGTATTTTCGCCCCAACCTCGTCCATCGTCGCCAGAGGCTGCGCGTTTGCCGACAACGGCAACAGAACCAGCGCGGCAGACCAGAAAAACAGTCTCTCAGTGGCTTTCATTGCATTCTCCTGTAGGGTGGGTCGGGATTCAGGTGATGCCGGCCTGTAAATGGCAGTCTTCTCCGCGTCCGGTACTCACGTACCCAAACGTACGCTGCGTGCCGGTTCTCGAAAACCGCCATTTTCGAACTCGGCCTGACCTGAATTCCAACACACCCTAGCCGCCTGATCCGGGAGCCGTGACGACGATAGCGAATGTCGCTGCTTTGGACGAGAACCTCGTCGGGCCGTCTGTCCATGAGCTGACCGTACAAGAAACGACCTCCCATGCCAAACGCAGGCGACAGGCCGCTGCCCGGCCTCTCAGGCCCGCAGCGTCGAAAGGTCGATCTCGGTGATGTGCCAGCGGCCGAGATTGGCCGTATAGAGCCGGTCGCCCTTGAAGGCGACGTTCGTCGGGTGCGCGATGGTGGTCGCAGCCCGGTCCTCGATCAGGAGCTCTAGCCCGCGGTCCTCGCGCCAGCGATAGAGCCGCGACGGCTCGTAGCAGGAGATGATCAGCGAGCCGTCCGGCGCGAAGGCGAGTCCGTCGGGCACGTTCTGCACGTCCGGCACCACCAGTCGCTTCACCCCGGCGGAGCCATTACTGGTCGATCGGTACGAAGCTCACCTGTGGCGCGTCGCTTTCCACCACGTAGAGTCCGCTGCCGTCGGGCGCCATTGCCATGCCGTTGGCGAACTGCATGGGAGCGCGGCACCAGGGGCCGCCCTTCCCGCTGGCGAGTTCGAAGCGGAAGACCGATGCCCCGGACGCCGCGCTCTGGCTGTCGGAGACGTAGAGATAGCCGCGCGCCGCGTCGATCACCGGATAGTTCGGCACGCGGATCCCGGCCGCTGCGAAACGGCGCATCTCGCCGCTGGCCGCCTCGAAGCGGAATACCGCCTGATGCCGGAGGTCGCAGCAAAAAGCGTCGCCCCCGGCATCGAGGGCTATGCCGAGAAGAAAGCCGCCGGTGCCGCCAACGCGCGTGACCGCGCTGCCGTCGGCTTCGATCCTGAGCAGGTCGCCGGTTTCAGTGCCGCACCACACGGAGCCGTCCGCATGCACCGCAACTCCCTCTGGATGCGCGAGGCGCGGCGTCGAAAAGATGCCGTCGAAAAAGACGCGGGCGGCCGACATTGGAAGCAAGGCTTTCATGGCGAAGTTCCTCCCCCTCCGCGGCCGGGCTCACCGTCCTGGCGGGCGATTAGCGCCCTGACGGCACGGCGGTCCGCGGCCAGGATGGCCGAGATCAGCGGGCCGCGTTCCTTCGCTCCGACGAATTCGAGGTGCCTGAGGCCGAGAGGGTCGATGCCCCGACGCAGCACGTCCAGCACTTCGGCGGTCGGCAGCGGCACCGGGCGGCAATCGTCCGTGAAACGGACGTCGAAGCCGGTCGCCTGGCGGATCGCCGCCGCGTTCACTCCCGGCATCGTCTCCGCGACCACCAGCTCGCGGCTATCCGGATCGAGCCGGAAGACGCAGAGATCGGTGAAGACAAGCGCTCGTCCGGTGCGGTAGCCGAGCGGCGCCCGCTCCGCCGCGGTCACCAGGCCGCGGGCCGAACTTGCAACGTCCACAGCCGCGACGACCGAGCGCGAGGAATGGCGCGTGACATAAAGCAGATAGTCGCGGTGCATGTTGGCGACGTCGGCCATGCCGCCCTGCCCGGGAAGCCGGATCGTGCCGCCGTCTGGCTTTTCGAACGCCAGCGTGTTGACGCGGCCCAGTCGGTCCACCTGGGCGGCGGCGACAATCTCATGGGTCACCAAGCCCGCCTGATAGTAGGTGGAATAGGTGTCGTCGCCGCCGGCATGAGCCGCTGCCGTCTCGCCGTCCAGGGTCTCGATGAGCGACAGGATCAGCGGGCTCGGCGCCACGTCGAGATGGCCGCAGCTCATGGTGGCGATGATCATGTCCGGCGCATGGGTCGCCTTGGCGAGCCGGTACGCGACGTTGGCGAGCGGCGACACCGCCCCCGCGCTGGCAAAGCTCTCATTGTCGAGCTCGGCGGCGATGCGCGCCGCCATGATCTCGTCTGTCGACGCGGGCCGATCGTCGCGCGCAGCGGCCGGCATCTTGCCAAGCGAGGCAGTGTCAACCTGCGCGGCCCGTTGGACGAAGCCAGGTAGCGTACCGTTCGGAACGGTAAGCGTTTCGGTAAGGCGCCCATCTGGCCGGGCGAACGCATCGGCAAGCGCGGCATAGTCCGTGACGTAGAACGGCAGGCACGATGCCGGCCAGGCACCGCCAGGGACTGCGGCGATGGCCGAGACCTGGTTGCGGGTAAGCACGCTCTGGCGGCCGGCGGAGGCCAGCGTACCCGCCGGTACGATTTCCTCGACCGTGACCAGGACCCGCCGCGCGGCGCCCACCATGGCGAGGTCGAGCGCCCGCGGCCCGAGGATCTGCACGTTGCCGCTCTCGTCCGCCCGCTGGGCGTGGAGGACCACTGTGTCGAGGACGAGTGCCGGGATAGCGCCGAGCAGCCGGTTCTCCACCGGGTCGTGCGCGCTGACGGCGCCGGGGATTCGCGCCATCATGTCGGAGCCCTCGGGGAGCTGAAACGGCAGCGACGGCAGATTGGACTGGGCGGCGCGGAGCGCCTGAATCATCGCCAGCGCGGTCCAATCGCGCACCGGCAGCGCGCCGCTCTCCGCCGCCGCACGGAAGCGCGGCGGCAGCCCGAAAATGTCGAGGCTGGAAAAGCAGATATCGATTTCGGCAACCGCCTCCGCCTCGATGAGCATCTCTAGCGGCAGCCCGCCTGCCCACGAGACGTAGCGCAGGTTCCTGACGCCCCGCCTCGCGATGGTCAGGAGCAGGGCGATCGGCAGCCGGGCGAAATGATGGCCGCCGATGCCGAAGCGGTCGCCGTCGCCGACCATAGCCGTCAGGCCGGCAAGGTCGGTGATGAGCGGCCGGTTCGGCTTTGCCAGCGTCACAGCGGCTCCGCCTCGATTCGATAGCGAGTGGTGAAGGGTGTCTCGGGCATGAAGGCGAGCGCTGTCGGCACCCCGGAAGCAGCGACCGGGTTGTCGGCCTCGGCCGTCTCCGGTCCGAGTCCGAAGGGCGAGCAGATCGGCTCGATGCCGATCGCCAGATGGCGCCCATTCCACGGCGCTGCCTTGCGCCCACGGTTCGAATACCAGAGGAGCAGGCTGGGAAAATGCTCCGCCTGCCAGGAGAGCCGGACGCGGTAACCCTCCGCACGATTGGCGAGCGACGCGCTGCCGGGCAGTCCATCAATCTGCAGGAGCTCCTCGACGTCGTCGGCAAAAGGCAGGCTGGCGGCATCGACCACGCCCCCGGTTCGCGCCGGCACCGCCCCGAGGTCCTCGAAGCGGCGGTCGGCGGCAAACAGCGCAGCACCCGGCTCGACCGTGCCCGGATAGGTCCGCCCGCTCGCGAACGCGCCCAGCTCGAGCTGCGCGCCGGCTGCATGTCGCGGCAGCCGGAAAACCGGGTGCAGCCCGATCGGCAGCCTGCACGGACGACGCACCGCGATCGTGAAGGTGAGATCGATCGCCGGTGCGTCCGGGTCGGGGGTGATGCTGCGCTCGACGCGGGCGACCGGGCTGCCCTCCGGATAATCGAGCCCCAGGCGCAAGGAACCGCCGTCGTCGGGCAGCCAGCGCCATTCCTGGTTGGCGCAATGGCCGTGCACCTCCTCGCCGTCGGCGGGTGGTCCGAGGAAGGGCGCCCATTCCGCCGGCCAGCCATCGGCGGGCACTGAATAGCCGAATGGAACGCACGGCCACTCGCCGCGCAGCCGCCTGAGGATGCCCGGAAGGCTTTCGGTCCCTGCTTCGCCCGCCCACGGCGCCACATGCAGCGGCGAGACCTGCCTTCCGTCGTCGAGCAGGAAGGTGACTGGCGCCAGCATCGCGCCGAGACGTTGCACCGCCAACGTCCCATGTGCCCAGCCCAACCCGCGATAGGCTTCGGCGCTCATCGCTTCGCCGCCCGCTCTTCGCTTTTGCGGGCGAAGGCCTTGATTCTCTGCTGGCCCGTTTCGCTGCGGTAAAGCCCTCCCAATATGTCGCGTTCCATGGCAAGGCCGGCAGTCAGGTCGCCGGACAGCGCCGCCGCGGCGAGCCGCTTCAACCCCTCGATCGCTGCCGGCGGCTCCGCGGCGATCGCCCTGGCCAGCTCCAGCGCGCGCGGCAGCAGCCGTTCGGCCTCGACCACCTCGTTGACCAGCCCGGCTCCCACCAACTCCGATGCGGGCACGATGGCGCCCGTCATCAGCAGCATCGTCGCCCGGTTGCGGCCGAGCTTCGCTACGCTGCGCTGCGTGCCACCGCCTCCCGGCACCAGGCCGAGCTTGATCTCCGGCAGCCCGAGCTTGGCGAAGGGTGAAGCGATGACGAGGTCGCAACAGAGGACCAGCTCCATGCCGCCGCCCAGCGCATAGCCGTTCACCGCCGCGATCACCGGCTTGCGGTTGTTCTCGATCGCCGCATACATCGCCGTGCCGGCCGCCTGGAAGGCGTCGAATTCGGCCGGCGTCTGCGCCGCATACTCCTTGATGTCTGCCCCTGCCATGAAGCCGCGCCCTTCGCCGGTGACGACGATGGCGCCGACCGCCTCGTCATCGGATAGCGCCAGGAACGCGGCCGTGATCTCCGCCTGCATGGCCTTGTTCATCGCGTTGAGCTGATCGGCGCGGCGGAAGGTGACCAGCGCCACGCGGGCCCGTGTCTCGACAGTGAGGGTCCGGTACGTCGCCACGGCTTAGACCTCAGCGACCGTCATGTCGCCCGCCTCCTCCAGCGCCTTGATCTCGTTCGCCGGAATGCCGAACTCGGCGAGGATTTCGCGACCGTGCTGGCCGACCAGCGGGGCCGGCCGCTCGATCGAAGCCGGCGTCTCGCTCATCTTCACCGCCGGGGCCACTACCCGCACGCGGCCCCCGCGCGGATGCTCGTAGTGGGTGATCATGCCCATGTGCCTCACCTGCGGGTCCTCGGCCGCCCGGCGGATGTCCTTGACCTCGGCGCACCAGATGTCGGCGTCGAGCAACCGCCCGAGGAGCGCCTCGGTGGTGAACTTCCGGGTCTCTGCGTTGACTTTCTCGAACACCTCGTCGCGCTTGTCGAACAGCGTGTTCAGGTCGTCGTAGACCGCGAGATGAGGCGCCTCGAGCACCCCGTAAAGCGTCTTGAACGGGCTCATGGCGATCGACACGTAGCCGCCGTCGCTTGTCTCGTAGATGCCGAACGGCGCCTGCATGCCCGGGTGTCCGATGCCCGAATTGGGGCGCACGAAGTCCTCTCCGAGGTTGAGCACCGCCACATATTCCTGGTTGAGATGCGCCAGCATACCGGCCAAAAGGTTGACTTCGATCTTTTGCCCCTTGCCGGTCTTGCTCCGCCAGTAGAGCGCGGCGAGGATGCCGTAGACCATGTTCATGGCCCCGATCTGATCGGCGAGTCCTGCCCCGGCCGGCACCGGCGCCTGGTCGCCGCGGCCAGTGTTGGAGATCAGCCCGGCCAGCCCCTGGATCAGCATGTCCTGGCCCGGCCGGTCGACATAGGGGCCTTCTTCGCCATAGCCCGAGCCCGAACAGTAGATGATCCGCGGATTGATCGTGCGAAAATCCTCGTAGCCGTAGCCGAGCTTGGCGAGCACGCCGGGGCGGAAATTCTGCACCACCACGTCGGCCTTCTTCGCCATCTCCATGATGACCTCGTGCACCTTCCGGCTCTTGAGGTTGAGCGCGATCGACCGCTTGTTGCGGTTCCAGGCCAGGAAGTTCGGGCTTTCCGAGCCGCCGACCCACTTGGCGAAGAAGGTCATGGAGCGGAACAGGTCGCCCACGCCCGCCCGCTCGATCTTGATGACGTTGGCCCCCAAATCGCCGAGCAGCTGCGTGGCGAACGGCCCCTGCAGCAGATGGCTGAAATCGAGGATGGTGACGTCGGCGAGAGCCTTGTTCATAGGAAAGTTCCGCTTCGTAGTCTAAACTATTTTCATCGCTACAAAAGATGCGGCACATAACGTGGCGCAGCAGTCAGCCCCCCATCGACCCTGAGGTCGATCCCGGTGGTGAAGCCGGCCGCGTCGGACGCCAGGTAGACCGCTGCCTCCGCCACCTCGGCCGGCTCGCCGATGCGCCCGAGCGGGTGCATTGTTACCCACGCCTTCATCAGGTTGCCGCCGAGCTCGCGCACCAGCCGGTCGTTCATCGGCGTGTTGATGGTGCCGGGCGAGATCGAGTTGACCCGTACGTTGTACGGCCCGAACTCGACCGCCATCTGCCGGGTCATCGCCATCACCGCGCCTTTGGCCCCGGCATAGGCGGTCCAGCCGTCGAGCCCGATATGGCCTTGCGCAGAGGCCATATTGATGATCGAGCCCGACTTTTGCGCGATCATGTGCGGCAGCGCATGCTTGCAGCCGCGGAAGACGCTGGTGAGGTTGACAGCGATCAGTCGATTCCACTGCTCGTCGGTCATCTCGGTGACCGGCATGCCTCCGATGGCGATCGCCGCATTGTTGACCAGCACGTCGATTCGCCCGGTGCCGCCGACCACCACGTCGATCAGCCCGGCGATGTCGGCATCCTCGGCCACGTCGCAATGCACGTAGTCAGCCTTGTGCCTGGCTTTGCGAAGCGCCTCGACGAAGGCCTCTCCGCGCGTGTCCGCGATGTCGGAGACGAAGACGTGGGCACCCTCCTCCGCCATTTTCTCAGCGATGGCGTGGCCGATGCCGTCAGCCGCCCCGGTGATGGCGGCGACCTTGCCCTGAAGACGCTTCATTGTCAGCCTCCTCCTCGCATGCGGCGCCGCTTCGCCTCGTCAAAGGCGACGGCAGCGACAATGATCATCCCTGTGATGACCAGCTGCCACTCGGTGGGCAGGCCGAGCCCGCGCAACCCGTTGGACAGGAACTGCAGGATGAGCACGCCGAGCGCCATGCCCGTCAGGCTGCCGATCCCGCCGGCGAGGCTGACGCCGCCGAGCACTGTCGCGGCAACCACCTGGAACTCGAAGTTGAGGCCAGCGGTGTGCTGGGCCGAGCCGACCCGCGCAGCAAGGATGATGCCGGCGACAGTCGCCAGAAGCGCGCTGATCAGAAAGCACGTGAACTTGACGCGCCTGACGTCGTAGCCGGCAAGCCGCGCCACCTCCGGATTGCCGCCCACGGCATAGATCTGGCGGCCGAAAGGGCGGTGCCGCATGACGTAGGTGAAGGCGGCGAGCAGCACGATGGCGATCACCGCCGGATAGGGAATGACGCCGAACAGCCGCCCGTCGGAGAGCAGGATAAAGCCGTCGAGCATGGCGTCGTCGGGAATGGCGCGCTGGCCGGTGTAGAGATAGACGCCGCCGCGCATGATGAACATGGTGCCGAGCGTCACGATCAGCGAATTGATGCCGCCATAGGCCACCAGCGTCCCGTTGACAATGCCGATGAGTAGTCCGAAGGCGAGCGCGGCAGAGACGCCGAGCGCCAGCGAGCCGGTGTCGTTCATGACGACGATCAGCGGCAGCGCGATGGTCGCGAGCAGCGAGCCTATCGAGATGTCGACCTCGCCCGAGATGAAGACGATGGCGCAGCCGATGCCCGCGATCAGGGCCAGCGATGCCTGGCCGAGCACATTGGTCATGTTGCGCAGCGAGAAGAAGTTCTCGGCGGTGACCGAGAAGAAGGCGATCACCAGGAGCAGGCAGATCAAAAGCGCCAACTCCTGATGGGCGAATATCCGCGACAGCAGGGAGGGCGAGCGCCGCACCTTGTCGTGGAACGCTGTTGCCTGGCTCATGCGCGCACCCCCTTTACCTTGCCGATCGCGGCGTTGAGGATCCTCTCCTGCGTCGCCTCCTCGCGCGTTATCATGGCCGTGATACGGCCCTCGGCCATCACCGCGATGCGGTCGGCCAGCCCGAGCAGCTCCGGCATTTCGGAGGTCATCATGACGATCGCAAGCCCCTCGCCGGCCAGCCGGTCGATCAGCGCGAAGATCTCCGACTTGGCACCGACGTCGATGCCGCGGGTCGGCTCGTCGACGACGATCACCTTCAGCCCGCGCATCAGCCAGCGTGAGATCAGCACCTTCTGTTGGTTGCCGCCGGACAGGAACTTGACCGGCTGGTTGAGGCTCGGCGTCTTGATACGGAAGCGCTCGACAAAGCCCTGGACCGCGCGCTTCTCCTTCGACTTGTCGACGAAGCCCATCTTTGCGAACGCGCCGAGCGAGGCCAGGCTGGCGTTCTGGTAGACGGGCAGCTCGGCCATCAGCCCCTCGTTCTGGCGGTCCTCCGACAGCAGCCCGATGCCGATCCTCACGCCGGTGGAGGTGTCGTGCGGCACGAGCGGCCGGCCGTCGACCTTGATGATGCCCGCGCTGATCGGGTCGTAGCCGACGATCGCCTTGGCAAGCTCTGTGCGTCCGGCGCCCATCAGCCCGAAGAAGCCCAGCACCTCGCCGGCGCGCGCCTCGAAGCTCACGTCGTTGAGCTTCTGCGCCGTCGACAGGCCCTCGACGGCGAGCGCCACGCGCTCGCCGGCCTCGCCGCGCTGGCGAGGGAACAGATTCTCGATGCGGCGGCCGATCATGTCCTGGATCAGCGTGTCGTGTGTGTGCGCCGAGATTGGCCGGGTCGAGATGTGGCGGCCGTCGCGCAGCACAGTCACCGTGTCGGCGATCTCGAACACTTCGTCCAGCTTGTGGCTGACATAAAGGACGGCGATGCCGAGCGCCGTCAGCCGCCGGATGACGTCGAACAGCAGCGCCACCTCCTTGGGCGTGAGCGACGAGGTCGGCTCGTCCATGACCACCACCCGCGCCTCGTGCGCCAGCGCCCGCGCAATCTCGACCATCTGCTGCTGGCTGACCGGCAGGGAGCCCGTGCGGGCGTCGGGATCGACGTCGAATCCGATGCGCTGAAAAAGGGCGGCGGAATCGGCGCGGATCTTCTTCCAGTCGATCGACCCCGCCCGCCCGGTCGGATGCCCTTCCAGGAAAATGTTTTCGGCGACCGTAAATTCCGAAATCAGCGCAATTTCTTGGAAGACGACCTTGATACCTTCCTTGAGGCTGTCGCGCGGCGATCGTATCTCCACCTCTCGCCCGTGGATGCGGATGGTGCCGGTGTCGCGCTGATAGACGCCAGCCATGATCTTGATCAGTGTCGACTTGCCGGCCCCGTTCTCGCCCATCAGCGCATGCACCTTGCCGGGCTCGAGCGTCAGGTCGACGTTTTCGAGCGCCAGCACACCGGGAAAGCTCTTGCCGATGCCCTTCGTCTCCAGCGCCGGGCCGCCGCTCTCGAGCGCGGCGCGATCGACGTCCTCGGCATGCATGATGTCAGCGGGCATGGGCCTTGCTCCTGACGAGGTCGAGATAGGTGGCCAGGATGATGACGACGCCCGGCACGACCATCTGCAGGTCCTGGTTCCAGCCCAGGATGATGATGCCATTGTCGATCACCTTTAGCACCAGGACGGCGAGAAGCGTCCCGAACAGCGAGCCGCGGCCGCCGGAGAGGCTCGTGCCCCCGAGGATGACGGCGGCGATCACGGTGAGTTCGAAGCCGCGCCCAGCGGTCGGCTGGCCGGCATTCATCAGCGAGGCGAGCACGAGGCCGGCGAGCCCGACGGTCAGCCCGGTCACCACGAAGGCGAAGAGCTTCAGCCGCTCCGCGCGCAGCCCCGAAAGGCGCACCGCCTTCTCGTTCGCGCCCACCGCGTAGAGGTAGCGGCCGAGCGTGGTGAAGCGCAGCACGACATAGGCGATCGCGAAGACGATCGCCGCAAGGATGACAGGAATGGGGAACGGCCCGACATAGCCAGCGCCGAGGTCGGTGAAGCCCGGAATCTGGTGATGGTTCTGCACTGCTTCGCGGGTGAACAGATAGACGCCGCCCTGCAGCATCATCATGGTGCCGATGGTGGCGATCAGCGAGTTGACCTTGAGCCTGGTCACCACCAGCCCGTTGAACAGGCCGACCGCGCCGGCGAAGGCCAGCGCGGCGAGGATGCCGAGCGTCAGGCTGTGGGTGGCGTTGATCACGGCCATGCCGATGCAGCCCACGAAGGCGAGCGAGGCGCCGACGGAAAGGTCGACCTCCGCGGTGATGACCAGCATTGTCATGCCCGAGGCGACGATCAACACCAGCGCGCATTGGCGCAGGATGGCAATGATGTTCGCCTCCGAATAGAACTGCGGCGCGCCGATGGAAATGCCCAGGCAGAGCGCCACCAGTATCAGGCAGAGCACCAGCTGGCTGCCGTCGGCCAGCTTGCCGACGGCAAAGCGCCGGGGCGCCGAGGCGTGCGTTATCTCGCTCATGGTCGTTTCGTCCCTGGCGGTCGCGAGGGTTCGTCCTCCCCGCCCGTGAGCGGGGGCAATCGCATGTGGGTTTTATCCGGATCCGTGCCCCCCTCACCCGGCTCGGGCTTCGCCCTCGCCACCCTCTCCCCGAGGGGAGAGGAGGTCGCCGGCCGCGCCGCCGCACCCTCTTCTCCCCAGCGGGGAGAAGGTGGCCGAGCAGAGCGAGGCCGGATGAGGGGGCAGTTACCCATATGCGAATGCCTAACCCGTGAGTGGGGAGGAACCCTACTTCTTCAGGTCCGCCCCCGTCTTCATGCACTTCTCCGGCGCCTGCAGCGCGTTCACCGCATCCCATTTGATGGTGCGCGTCTTGCCGTCATAGTCGTAGAACTTCTTCCAGTCCTCGCCGATCATCGGCGCCGTGGGGCTGACGATGTGCTCAGGCACCGCTTCGCCGTTGAACAGCTTCACCGCCGCGTCGATGGTCGTATAACCGTTCTTCTCCGGAAACATGGCCGCCTCGATGCGGTAGGACGGCTCCTTCTCGATGGCGTTGATGAAGGCGAGCCCCTCGCCGCCCGTGCCGACTGTCAACAGGTTGTCCTGCTGCTTGCCCGCCGCCTTCCACGCCTGCAGGCCGCCAAGCGAGGAGGAATCGTTGATGCCGTAGATGATGTTGATGTCGGCGTTCTTGGCGAGCGCGGCGGAAGACACCTCCAGAGCGCGGTCGGGATTGCCGCCGCCGTCGAGGTCGTGGACCATTTCGGCGTCGGGGATCTCGGTCTTCAGTCCGTCCATGAAGCCCTGGCTGCGCAGCACCGTGGCCGACAGCAGTGGCAGACCGACATTCATCACCTTGGCCTTCCCGCCAAGCTTCTCCTTGGCGTATTTGCCGGCCTCGACGCCGGCATGGTAGCCAGTGTCGTAGTCGCAGATCGCCACCATGGTGGTCATGCCCTTCACCGGGTTGCCTTCCAGCACTACCGGGATGTTGGCGGCCTTGGCCTGGCGCAGCAGCGGCACCACACCTTCCTCGTTGACGGGAGTGATGATCAGGACGTCGACGCCCTTGGCGATGAAGTCCTCCGCCGCCGCGACCTGCTTGGCGACGTCTAGGTTGGCGTCCTGCACCTCGACCTCGATGCCGAGCTCGGCGGCGTGGTCCTTCATGCCCTTGATGACGTTCTGGTACCATTCGTGCGTCGCGTAGTTGACGACATAGCCGATTTTCTTCGGCGTTTTCTGCGCCAGGGCCGGCCCGGCAGCGAGCACCATGGCGGCGGTGGTGAGAAGGAGTTTCTTGGACCAGGTCATGCTTACCTCCCAATAACCGTAGGGTTCACTTCTGGACGGTTCGTCCCGCCGTCCCGGGTCGTCACAATCAGCCTGACGTGCTGGGCTCGCCAGCGCCGAGCGCGGCGGAAATCCTTTCGGCGGCGCGCTGCGCCCTTGAAAAGACGGCGGCCTGGTCGAAGCGGGCGGCCTTCTGCGGCAGGAAGGGCACGGTGAGCGCGGCCACCGCCCGCCCCGTATGGTCGAACACCGGCAACGACAGATTGGTGCAGCCGGCGACCGCCAGCGAGGCATGCACCTCGTGGCCAAGCGACCGCGCCTCATCGAGCCGCGCCTCGATCGCCGCGCGCGTGTCCGTCGCCTCGCCGGCCGCTAGGATCTGGCCGACGATCCTGTCGCGGTCGGCCGGCTCGGAGGCGGCGAGCAGCACAGCGCCGGAGCTGGTCTCCAGGATCGGGAATTGCGAGCCGAGCGCCACCGAATAGCGCATCGGCAGCGGCGATTCGACCTGCAGCACCACCAGCACCTGCAGGCCGTTGAGCACCACCAGATGGCAGCTCTGGTCGGTATCGGCGGCGAGTTGGCGCATCACCGGCAGCGCGCTCTCCACCAGCCGGTTGACCGGCGGGTGCATGTGGGCGAGCTCGAAGAGCTTCAGCGACAGCCGGTAGCGGTCGGCCTTTGTGCGCACGAGATAGCCGCGGCGCTCCAGAAGGTGCAGGATCCGGTAGATTTCGTGGATCGAGCGGCTGAGCCCGGCCGAGATCTCGGTCTGCGTCAGCCCGTTCGCCTGGTCGGCCATGAATTCGAGGATGTCGAGCGCCTTCTCGGCCGCCGGCGCGCGATATTCTCCGCGGCCCTGCTCCTCGCCTTCGATGGCTTCGACGGCTGACATCAAGCGACACTCCGCCTGCCCGGGCCGGTCGGCAGCGACTCCCGGTAGCGCCGGTCAAGGTAGGACCAGAACTCACCGACCGGCAGCTCGCCGGCGATCGCAGCCGCGGCGCGCGGCGCGCAGTCGCGGAAGAAGGCCAGGAAGCCTGCGTGCGTCGGCCTGAGATAGGAGCCCTGGATGGTCTTCAGCGTATCGGCGAAAAAATTGCCGGTCGCCGCGTTGACGTCGGCGTCCTGCCAGGCCGCCCGCGATCCGGGCTGGCCGCCAGCCGCCACATACAAGCTCCGCTGCACCTGGGGCGAGCAGAGATGGCGCGCATAGGCGATCGCCGCCTCGCGGTTCGGCGACTGTGCGCTGACCCCGATCCCGGCGCCCCCGAGCAGGGCGCCGGCCGCGTCCGGGCGCGGAACATCGGAGAAGACAAGCCGTCGCCCGTCCGTCCGCGCCGCATAGTTCACGTAGCCGAAGGCGAAGGGCACATAGACTACGTCGTCCTGCGCTATCATGTGGTCGTAGCAGAGGATCGGGTTCCAGCTCGGCGACGCGGGATGCGCAAGTTCGGCCAGCTCGCGCAGCGTGCTGACCGCGTCTTCGAGCGCCGCGCGCGACAGAAAGCCGTCGCCGTCGGCCGGCGGGTTGGTGAAGGTCAGGATCAGGCACATGGCGTCGGTCGGCACCAGCGGCAGGCCGATCCATTTGCCGTCCTTGCGCAGCGCGCGGGCGAGCGACAGCACGTCGGCATGGCTCGCCGGTACCGTGGCGTAGCGCGACAGAAGATCAGGGCGGCAGCTCGCGACCTGGCAGGCGGCATCGATCGGCAGCGCCCATTGCCGTCCGTCGCGCTGGTAGGACTGCCACGACTTGCCGACGGAATCACATTCGAAGAAGGCCTTCTCCTCGGCGCTGAGGTGATCGTCGAAGGGCACCATCAGCGCCCCTTCGGCGATCTCGCCCACGAAGGGGTGGTCGTAGATAACGAGGTCGTAGTTGCTGAGTACCGCTTCGAGTGGCGCCTCGCCGAAGGCGTGCAGGCTGCGCCGGTCCCAGCTGATCTCGACCGAAGGATGGCTGGCCTGCCAGGCGGGCGCGCTCGCTTCCAACGGTCCCCAACACCGCCGATGGTCCCACGCCAGACCCCTGAGCTTGGTCATGCCGATAAGCTCCTTGGCCGCCCTCCCCCAGGGCGAAAACAAACCTTAGCACGCCTTTTCATGTAAGCAAATTCTTTTCACCAGCACAAAAAGACGAATTCAGGCTGCCAGCGAGAAGCGCTCGACAGCGCGCATGATGCCGCGCAGCTCGGCCAGCCCCTTGAGCCGGCCGATCAGCGAATAGCCGGGGTTGATGCGCTCCTTGCCGATGTCGTCCGCCAAAAGGTGCCCGTGGTCGGGCCGCATGGGGATCTGCCAGTCGGCGCGACCCTCCTTCCTCCGCCGGGCTTCCTCCTGCATCAGCGCCAGGATCACGGCCGCCATGTCGGTCGAGCCTTCGAGGTGCTCCGCCTCGTAAAAGGAGCCGTCCTGCTCGCGGGTGACGTTCCTGAGATGCGCGAAATGGATCCGCGGCCCGAACTCCCTGGCCATCGCCGGCAAGTCGTTGTCGCTCCGCGTCCCGTAAGAGCCGGTGCACAGCGTCAGCCCATTGGCGGGGCTGTCAACGGCGCTGAGGATGAAACGGGCATCGTCGGCCGTCGAAACCACCCGCGGCAAGCCGTAGAGCGAGAAAGGCGGATCGTCGGGATGGATGCAGAGGCGCGCGCCGACCTCCTCGGCAACCGGAACGATCTCGCCGAGGAACCAGCTGAGATGGCTGCGCAGCTCAGCGGGCCCGATCCCGTCATACTCCGCCAGCGCCGCGCGCATTCCGGCGCGGTCGTAGCTCCGCTCGGTCGCCGGCAGTCCGGCGATGAGATTGCGCTCGATCTGGTCGATCCGCTCGGGCGAAAGCGTCTTCAACCGCGCCTCCGCCTCGGCGATCCTTGCCGGCGCATAGCTGGCGGCCGCATTCTTGCGCGCCAGCACGAAGAGGTCGTAGGCGGCGAAGTCGATGGCGTCGAAGCGCAGCGCGAAGCCGGTGGTCGGTAGCCGGTACATCAGGTCGGTGCGCGTCCAATCGACCACCGGCATGAAGTTGTAGCAGATCGTCTTCAGGCCGGCGCTGGCGAGCGCGCGGATGGAGTCCTTGTACCAGCCGACATATTTCTGCCGCTCCGGCGCGCCGATCTTGATCGAATTGTGAACCGGGATGCTCTCGACCACGGACCAGACAAGGCCGGCGTCCTCGATCTCGCGCTTGCGCTTGAGGACCTCGTGCTCCGACCAAGCGCGTCCGTCGTAGATGTGGTGAAGCGCGGTGACAATGCCGGTGGCGCCCGCCTGCTTGACGTGATCGAGCGTGACCGGGTCGTCCGGTCCGTACCAGCGCCAGCACTGTTCCACGGCATCCCTCCCACGGCAAGGTTAAGAACGTTATTGTTGGACCACAGACGTGTCAACGTCTCTGTCTTGCCCGGTTCCGGATATTCTCGATTGAAATCTACCGCCATCGTGATTAGCTTGGTCCAACAAATCAAGCAGGCGTCTGAGGAGAAACCTTGTCGGAGTTGGGCATACCACTACGCGAGGCAGCGCGTCAGGGTGCCGGCGGCGCCTCGGCTGTCGACGCCACCGCTCGGCAGATCCTTGAGCTGATCCGCAGCCGTGGGCTTGCCGTCGGCGACGCGCTGCCGACCGAGCGCGAGCTTTGCGACATCTTCGGCGCCAGCCGCAACACCGTGCGCGAGGCGCTGAGAACGATCCGCACTTATGGGCTGATCGACGCGCGCCCGCGGGTGGGCGCGGTGCTCACCGACCGGCAAAGCAGCGCCGTCCAGAATTTCTTCGCCGCCCAGATGGACGTCTCCCGCTCGTCCTTCGCTGACATCCAGGGCTTCCGGCGCATCATCGAGGTCGGCATCGGCGACCGCCTGGTCATCGAGGCGGACGAGACCGACATCGACGCGCTGGAGGCGATCAACGCCCGCATCGAGAGCAGTCGATCGACCGACGAGGCCGCCCGTTACGATTTCGACTTTCATGCCGCGCTGATCCGCCTCGCCGACAACCGTACGCTGGCCGAGATCTACGATTTCCTGTCGCCGATCATCCTGAAGATCATGACCATCGGCAAGGAAAGGCGCCCGGTGCTTGCCGATACCCGCCGCGCCCACAGCGAGATCGTCGATGCGATCCGCGCCCGCGATCGCCTCGCCTATGCCTATCTGATGAGCCGCCACCTGGATTTCGCGCGTCAGTTCCTGCCCGAGGAGCCCGGCCCGACGGCCGAGCGTGCGTCGAGAACAATCAAGGAGGAGAAGACCGATGAACCGTAGAGCAGCACTCAAAGCAGTCGCCGCCGCAGCGATCGCCCTGCCGATCGC
The DNA here is from genome assembly GCA_963813315.1 of uncultured Alphaproteobacteria bacterium. Taxonomy (GTDB): domain Bacteria; phylum Pseudomonadota; class Alphaproteobacteria; order Rhizobiales; family Rhizobiaceae; genus CAWEYO01. The sequence goes on from CAWEYO010000013.1 coordinate 77,988, forward strand.
CAGCCATGCCTGGGCTCAGGACCAGAAGACTATCGCCGGGATCGTCTTCCAGCAGGACCAGTTCTTCCGCACCATCCAGCTCGGCATGCAGGCGGCGGCCAAGGAGGCCGGGGCCGAGCTTCTCGAGGCCAATTCGGAATCGAAGCCGGAGAAGGAGGCGAGCCTGATCGACACCTACATCGCCCGCGGCGTCTCGGCGATCGTCATCTCGCCGATCAGTGTCAAAGCCTCGGCTCCGGCCTTGAAGCGCGCGGCCGAGGCTGGCATCAAGGTGGTCACCTACAACTCGGCCGTCGAAGGCGACATCGCCGTCTCCTATCTGAATTCCAGTCAACTGGACCTAGGCCAGACGACCGGCAAGGCGGCGGCGGAGTTCATCAAGTCCAAGCTCGGCGGCAAGGCCAAGGTCGCGACGCTGGGCTTCAAGGCGCTGCTGCCTGAGATTTCCGGCGAGCGCGTCGGCGGCTTTGTTGAGGAAGCCAAGAAGGGCGGCGAGGTGGAGATCGTCGCGCAGCAGGACGCCTGGCTCGCCGAGAAAGCGGTCGCGGTGGCGAGCGACGTGATCACCGCCAATCCGGAAATCAACATCATCTATGCCGCCAACGAGGGCGGCACGGTGGGCGCCGTCCAGGCGGTGCGCAAGGCCGGCAAGGCGGGTGAGATCTACGTTTTCGGCATCGACGGAACCGAACAGCTGGCGGGCTACCTTCTGGACGACGACGACGTGCTGCAGTCGGTGACCGCGCAGCAGCCTTTCATCATGGGCTCCGAGGCGGTCAAGGCAGCGGTCAACGCGATCGACGGCAAGCAGGTCGAGAAGACGGTTATCGTGCCTGTGCTCGGGCTGAACCGCGGCGATCCGGAAGGCGTGAAGGCCTTCCTGGCCGACCTCAAAAAGAACCAGTAGCCGGGGCATGCAAGCGTTCGGGGACAGCGGAGCGCGCGGCGCCGTAACCGGCGGTACGCTCGCCTTCGACGGGCTCGCCAAGTCCTATGGCGCGACGCTCGCCCTCGACCGCTTCACCCATGTGTTCGAGCCTGGCCGCGTACATGCCCTGATGGGCAAGAACGGTTCCGGCAAGTCGACGCTGGTCAAGCTCATCTCCGGTGCCGTCCAGCCGGACTCCGGCACCGTCGCTCTCGACGGCGTCCCCCTCGCCTTCGCCGGCCCTGCCGATGCGCAAAGGGCCGGCATCGCGACCATCCACCAGGAACTTTCGGTGGTACCCTCGCTGTCGATCGGCGAGAACATCTTTCTCGGCCGCTTGCCGGTCAAGCGCCGCCTCGGACTGCCGGTCGTCGATTGGGACGCCGTGTACGGTGGCGCCGCATCTCTCCTGCACGAAATGGGGCTCGACATCGATCCGCATCGGCTGGCCAGCAATTTGAGCCTCGGCCAGCAGCAGATCATCGAGATCGTCAAGGCGATGTCCTTCGCCCCGAAGATCCTGCTGCTCGACGAACCGACTTCGGCACTTGCCGCCCGCGAGGTCGAGCAGCTGTTCGCCCTGGTTCGCAGGCTCCGCTCGCGCGACGTCACCATGATCTACATCACCCACCGCATGAACGAGCTGTTCGAGATCGCCGACACCTGCACGGTGCTCCGCGACGGCGCCCTTGTCGGCTCCATCGAGATGCGCGACGCCTCGCCCGCCCGCATCGTCGGCATGATGTTCGGCGACGTCGCCCATGCGAAGCGCCCGCCGCGGATCGCCATCGACCGCGGCGGCGCGCCAGCCCTCGAGGTCTCCGGTCTCTCGCGGGAAGGCGCTTTCTCCGGCATTTCGTTCAGCCTTTATCCAGGCGAAATCCTCGGGTTGGCCGGCCTCTTGGGGTCGGGGCGGACGGAAGTGCTGCGGGCGGTCTTTGGCGCCGATCCGGTCGATGCCGGAACCGTCGCGGTTGGCGGTCGCATGATGGCGGGCAACGCCTCGCCGAAGGTCATGAAGGCCCGGGGCCTCGGCTACACGCCGGAGAACCGCAAGGAGGTGGCGCTCGTCCAGATCCTCTCCACCCACGACAATCTCTGCCTGGCGAGCCTGCCCGGCATCGCCCCGCACGGCCTGATCACCCGCGCCATGGAGGTCCCCTTCGTTCGCCGCCAGCTCGGTGGACTGGGCATCAAGGCCGAGCCGATGCTGCCCGTCGCCTCGCTCTCCGGCGGCAACCAGCAGAAGGTGGTCATCGGCAATTGGCTGAACACCGGCCCGCGGGTGATGCTGTTCGACGAGCCGAGCCGCGGCGTCGACGTGCACGCCCGCCGGCAGATCTTCGACATCATCTGGGACGAAGCCCGCAAGGGGCTTGCCTCGATCTTCGTATCCACCGAGCTCGAGGAGCTTCTCGAAGTGACCGACCGCATCCTGGTGATGCGCCACGGCCGGATCGTCGCCGAGGTGATGCCGGAGACCACCTCGCTGACCGAACTTTATGCCCTTTGCATGCAGGATTCCGGCAGGAGGCGCGCAGCATGAGCGAGACAACCAGCCTGCTTCGCCGTCGCGACGCGCTGCGGCTGGCGCTGGTCAAGCGCTATCCGATGGAGATCATCTTCCTGGTCTTGGTGGTCGTCCTGATCGCAGTCGCGCCGGGCTTCAACTCGACCGGCAATTTGCTCAACGTGCTCCGCACGGTGTCGATGTTGGGCATCATCGCCTTCGGCATGACGGCGGTCATCGTTGCCGGCGAAATCGATCTTTCGGTCGGCTCAGGCGCGGCGCTCGCCGGCTGCATCGTCGCCTGGTTCGCCGGGGAGTATTCCGAGACGCTGGGCGCCGGCCTGGCGATCTTCGCCGGCACGATGGCCGCCATCGCCGTCGGCGTTTTCAGCGGGACTGTGACCGGCAAGGTCAGGCAATGGTTCAACGTCCCCACCTTCATCACCACACTGGCCATGTTCACCGCACTGCGCGGTGCCGCCAACCTGATCACCGGCGGCTTTCCGCTGGCCACCTTTCCGAGCTGGTTCGAATATTTCGGCGGCGGCTACCTTCTCGGCATCCCCTTCCCCGTCTACGTGTTCGCCGCGACCTTCGTCGTCATGCATTTCCTGATGAACAACACGCGCTTCGGCCGCGCGATCTATGCGGTGGGCGGCAACATGGAGGCCGCCCGCCTCTCCGGCATCGACGTCTGGTTCGTGAAGACGGCCACGCTGGCTATCACCGGCGCGCTAACCGCGGTCAGCGGTATCCTGATCGCCTCCCAGATCGGCTCCGGCACCGGCACCACGGCAACCGGCATGGAACTTGACGTGATCGCCGCGGTGATCATCGGCGGCGCCTCGCTATTCGGCGGAAAGGGCCGCATCTGGGGAACCCTGATCGGCGTCCTGTTCCTTGGCTGCGTCTCCAACGGCATGACCCTGATGAACGTCTCCGAGTATTGGCAGTACGTGGTGCGGGGCGCCATCATCCTGGGTGCCGTCCTGATGAATCAGATTCTCGAGCGCGTGCGCTAAGTTACGGAAAGAAAAAGGGAAAGACGATGAGCGAATTTGCGGGAAAGGTGGCCATGGTGACCGGCACCACGGGCATCGGCCTAGCGACCGCACGGCGCCTCGCCGAAGGCGGCGCCGCCATCCTGGCGCTCGGGATCGACGCCGCCGCCAATCGCGCCATGGAGGCCGAGTTCGAGAGCGCAGGGCGGCCGGCCAGGGTGGTGACAGCCGACGTCTCGGTGGCCGGCGCGGTGCGCGATGCGGTGGCGGCCGGGGTCGCCGCCTTCGGCGGCCTCGACATCATCGTCAACGCGGCGGCCGTCCATCCCTACGGGACCGCCACCAGCACCGACCCGGAGACCTTCGGCCGCACCATGGCCGTGAATGTCGGCTCGATCCACCTCACCGCCCATTTCGGCATCCCCGAAATGCTGAAGCGCGGCGGCGGCGCCATTGTCAACGTCGCCTCGGTTCAGGGCTTCGCCTGCCAGGAGAACGTCGCGGCCTACGCCACTACCAAGGGCGCGATTCACACGCTGACCCGGTCGCTCGCGCTCGACTATGCACGGCAGGGCATCCGCGTGAACTCGGTGAGCCCCGGCTCGATCCGCACGCCGATCCTGGAGAAGGCAGCCCGCGGTTCGAACGGCAGCGATGCCGATGTCGAGGCTGCTTACCGGCGCTTCGGCGAGGCGCATCCGCTCGGCCGGATCGGCGAACCCGAGGAGGTGGCCGAACTGATCGCCTTCCTCTGTTCCGCCAGAGCCGCCTTCTGCACTGGAGCCGACTACAAGATCGACGGCGGCCTCACCGCCCGCCTCGGCGTCTGATAAGGATTCCTTCGCAACATGAAGATCGGATTGGGACTTTACCGCGAATCGCTGACCCCGGCGAACTTCCGCTTCGCCCGGCAGGCTGGCGCCACGCACATCGTGGCACATCTCACCAATTATTTCCGCGGCCGCGACCCGAGCCTGTCGGCGGGCACCGAGACGGACGGCTGGGGCGACTGCTCCGCCGATGCGCTGTGGTCGTATGAAGACTTTGCTGCGCTCGTGAACTCGGTTCAGGAAAATGGCCTGCAGCTTGCGGCGATCGAGAATTTCTCGCCCCGCTTTTGGTCCGATGTGCTGCTCGGCGGACCCGATCGGGCCGCGCAGATGGAGGGGCTGAAGCGGCTGGTCCGCGACGCCGGCCGGGCAGGCATCCCCTGCATCGGCTACAATTTCTCGATCGCCGGCGTCTGGGGCTGGTCGCGCGGGCCTTTCGCGCGCGGTGAGGCAATGTCGGTGGGGCTGGACCTGGCGGCGATCGACCCAGATCTGCCGCTGCCGGACGGCGTCGTCTGGAACATGCGCTACCGCGCCACACGGCCAGGCGCCGCGCCGGCCGCCGTCAGTTCGGACGTGCTGTGGGGGCGCCTCGCCGAATTCCTGCGCGAGCTGGTTCCCGTTGCCGAGGAGGCCGGCGTCATGCTCGCCGCCCACCCCGACGATCCGCCGGCAGAGGCGTTGCGCGGCGCCGCGCGCCTGGTCAACCGCCCCGAGAAATACGATCGCCTGCTGGGCATCGTCGATTCGCCGGCCAATGGGTTGGAGCTTTGCCTCGGTTCGCTTCAGGAAATGCCCAATCCTGAACCGATCTACGCGCATGTCCGGCGCTTTGCGCGGAGCGGGCGGATCGGTTATATCCATTTCCGCAATGTGCACGGCAAGGTGCCGGCCTACCACGAGACGTTCGTCGATGACGGCGACATCGACATGGCCGAGATCGTACGCATCCTGCGCGATGAGGGCTTCGACGGGGTCCTTATCCCCGACCACACGCCGGAAATGTGCTGCGACGCGCCGTGGCACGCCGGCAAGGCCTTCGCGCTCGGCTACATGCGGGCACTAGTGCAGAACGCCGACGCGCTCGGCCCGTCGCGGAGCCTCGGCGACGCACGCGCCATCTAATGCCAGGGAGAACAGCATGTCTGCTTCCGCTCGCTATGCCGACGACGCCGAACTCTTCCACCTGTTGGAGTCGGAGCTCTTCGTGGCGGTCGTCGGCGATGTCATGGATACGATCGGGCTGCAGCACCAGTTCCTGCCGCCGGTGTTCCGTCCGGTCGACGAGGCGACGCGCCTGATCGGCCGGGCGATGCCGGTGCTGGAGGCCGACATCTTTTCGGCCGCCGAGAGCGGCGCCGGCAGCAACCCGGCGATGGCGAAGCCATTCGGCCTGATGTTCGAGGCATTGGATAGCCTGAGGCCAGGTGAGATCTACGTCGCCAGCGGAGCCTCGCCGCGCTACGCGCTGTGGGGAGAGCTGATGTCGACCCGAGCAAGGCTGCTGGGCGCCCGCGGCGCCCTGGTCGACGGCTTCGCCCGCGACATCGACGGCATCCGCGCGCTCGGCTTTCCCTGCTTTTCCACCGGCTTCTACGCCCAGGACCAGGGTCCGCGGGGCAAGGTCATCGACTATCGCTGCGCCCTCGAGATCGGCGGCGTCCGAATCGAGCCCGGTACCTTGCTTTTCGGCGACAAGGAAGGCGTGCTGGTCATCCCGCGCGCCGCCGAAGCGGAGGTGGTGCGCCTGGCGCTCGAGAAGGCGCGCGGCGAGAAGCGAGTGGCCAAGGCGATTCGCGAGGGAATGAGCGCCGTCGACGCCTTCGCCACTTTCGGCATCATGTAGCCTGCCCGGCCTTTTGCAATGAGGCGTTTGCCGCTCCTAAAGCGCGTCGCGCGAAACGGATCCATGCGACGCGCTTTAGAATATTGTTTTGTGCATGTCGTTGTCCCAAAACCGCTGCGCACTTTTGGGCGACACGCTTTAAACCACGCCGAAATCCGCGTTGGTTAGCGTCAGTCCGGCCGAGAGTGTGGCGAACTGGATTGCCTCCCCGGCTGCGCTGCCATTGGCGTCGTAGGTCAGGGCCCCTGTCGCCGTGTTGTAGATGATACGGTCGCTGGCATCGTGCGACGCAGCGCCGACATGGAAGGCCGCCGCTGACAGCGTTCCTGCAGCCCCCAGCGCGCTGAATACTGCATTCTCAAGCCGGATGGTGTCAGCTGGCGCCGAGAAATCGGTGATCCGGTCGATGTTGTTGGCCTCGCTCAGCGCACAGTTGAAGAAGAAGGTATCGTTGCCGGCGCCGCCCGTGAGCATATCCCTGCCCCCGTAACCATTCAGAACGTTGTCTCCGTTATTGCCCCTTATGCTGTTGCTGGCTGCGTTGCCCACCGCATTGATATTATTTGAACCGAGAAGTGTAAGATTTTCGAGCGCGCCGAAAACGTGCGCAGAGTTGGCAAGGCTGAAGCTGATCGAAGACTGTACAGTGTCGACGCCGTTCGAACCGGAAAGACTTTCGTTCACGATGTCGCCGGCGCTTTCGACGACGTATACATCACTGCCCGCTCCTCCGCGCAGATTGTCCGCGCCCGCGCCACCATTAAGCGTGTCGTGTCCGCCACCACCGCTCAGGGCGTTCCCGCCTGCATTCCCCAGGAGCACATTGTTGAGGGAGTTGCCTGTCGCGGCGACGTTGGCTGATCCTGTTAGAACCAGATTTTCGACGGCCCCCAGGACCCGCGCAGAATTGGCGAGACTGAAGCTGATGGACGAATGAATTGCGTCGATGCCGTTCGATCCGCGGATACTTTCGTTCACGATGTCGCCGGCGTTCTCGACTACGTAAGTGTCGTTGCCAGATCCACCTCGCATGCTGTCCGCGCCTGCTCCCCCACTCAGCGTGTCGTTTCCAGCCGCTCCGCTCAGGGCGTTCCCGCCTGCATTCCCCAGGAGCACATTGTTGAGGGAGTTGCCTGTGGCGGAATGATTTGCTGCCCCAGTCAGGATAAGGTTCTCGAGCGTACCGAGGACCTGGGCCGAATTCGCCAGACTGAAACTGATTGAGGACCTAACGGCATCCACACCGCTTGATCCCGCGACGGCCTCGTCGACCACGTCGCTTGCTTTGTCTACGACGTAGACATCATTGCCGGCGCCGCCTCGCATAGCGTCCGCACCCGCGCCCCCGTCGAGCGTGTCGTTACCGCCCCCGCCGTCAATCTGGTCATTTCCCCCTCGACCGCTCGCGACATCATCTCCGGAGAGTCCTGTGATGAGGTCCTGCCCCGCGGTGCCGGTGAGAATATCGGGATTCACCGTTCCTCCTATGACGGTGATTTCATTGACGTTGGTGACGGTGACCGCAATTGCCTGTCTGTCAGTGAATGTGCCGTCGGACACCTTCACCGTAACGTCGTAGACATTGTTGCCGCCGGCGTCGTGCGGAGCTTCGAAGTTCGGCGCAACGACAAAGCTCAGCGCGCCAGTCGTGGCTTTGATGGCGAAGAAGGCCGCATCGCCGCCGTCGATGATTGAATAGGTCAGGGTGGCCCCGGTATCGGGGTCGCTCGCCTTCACCGTGGTCACTGCCGTGCTGTTCTCGGCAACGTTGATGGCAGCCGTTGCTCCACCGCCATTCGACGTGATCGCCGGCGCGCGGCCGAAGAGCTGTGAAAGCGTCCTTTCACCGTCTGCGAATGCAAAAAGTTCCACTTTGGACACTAGGTCCGTGCCCTCTACGGAACCGGACCGTTGATCGGTGGTTGTCAGGGTTCCGTCCGCATTCTGAACGATGAGGTAGTCTGAACGATTGCCGGAATAGAGGATCCTGTCGGTCCCTTGGCCGCCATCGATGACGTCATTGGCGCCGCCGCCGCTGAGCGTATCGTTCCCGCCGCCTCCCTGAAGCAAGTTGGCGTTGTTGCCGCCATAAACAATGTCCGCGAACTGTGTTCCGATGACGTTTCTGATACCTGTGACGGTCTCCGTATTTCCGAAGGTATCGGTAGCGGAATCGGCGGCAAGGCCTCCCTGCGATCCGCTCCCCAGCAGGTTGACTGTAACCCCATGCGTGCCGCCCGAGGCGATTTCGGCATTGTAGTCGACGGTGTCGACGCCGGACCCGCCGATCATGACGTCGCTTCCGGCGCCTCCGGTCAGTGTGTCGTCGCCGGCCCCGCCGTCGATGGTGTCATTTCCGGCACCGCCGAGGATCAGGTCAAGACCTGACCCTCCGAAGAGTTGGTCGGCGCCGTCGCCACCGTCGATGGTGTCGTTACCGTTCTGACCTTCGATTCGGTCGTTTCCTCCTCGCCCATGAATTTCGTCGTTACCGTGGTAACCACGTAGAAGCTGATCGTCGCCGAGCTTACCGAAGATTAGATCATCAAAGGTCGATCCACGTGCCCGGTTCGCCCCGGTAAAAGTATCATTGCCGATGAGGGCGGCTTCTGACGCGTTGCGGGCTGTTGCTGTGCCCGCCTGCATGTCCATTACGATTGCGGCTTCCGCGTAGTGGTAAGCGATACCGGCAGTAAAGCCGCCGGTAAAGTTGAACTCGACATGATCATTTCCACGGGCCAAATAGACGTCCAGAAATTTTCCACCATTGCCGGAAGTGAAGGCGTCGTCGATAATAAACTGATCGTCGAATTGGGAGTCACCGATAGCAAAAATAGACGAGACTAGATCTATGCCACCCTGACCATCACGGACTCTGAAACCTGAATTGATATTACCACCCGCCAGTCCGAAGACGGTCGACCCAGTCAAGTTTACGGAGATTGCGGAAGTGGCGTCGGAATAAAGCGCGCCAGAGTAAGCGTAGGCCGAGAGCGCGGGGTCAGGATTTGGCACACCTATGATGCGGTCGTTGCCGAGACCACCAAAGCCCCAAGCCTCGTTGAGGGTGATTGAATCATCTCCCTCATCGCCGTAGACAAAATCGAGTTCGCCGGAGCCGTCCGACATACCGCTGTGGAGAGTGTCGTTGCCGGCACCGCCGCGGATAGTGTCGGTACCGAAACCGCCGTCGATGTCGTCGTCGCCGGCGCGCCCGTCGAGCAGATCGTTTCCTTCGCCGCCGACAAGGCGGTTGACGGAAGAGTTCTCCTCTGATGATATCCTGGAATTCACTCCCGGTTATGTTTTCTATGTTTTTGACACGATCCAGTGCACCGAAGCCGTCGGTAATGCGCGCGAAGCCTTGCCCATCCAGATCCTGCAGGTCCGCGTCGATACCAGTTGAAGCCCCGTAATCGCTGTCACCCTGGTAGTTGGCCTCGTCCACGCCCGCGCCGCCATCGAGCCTGTCCGCTCCCCCCAATCCACGGAAGCGCTGTGAACCGTTGCCGCCCGTCATTTCGTCCGAGAAATGGGTCCCCCGGACGCCCTCGATGTTAGTGAACGTGTCAATGTCGCCGAATGGATCGACGACGGTGCCGTACCCGGTGTTCGCCGTCGAATTGTCGAACGTGACGACAATGCCTTGGGTGCCCGCGGCGAGATGGTACAGTAGCTGGTCGAAGCCGGCGCCGCCGTCGACAAAGTCGTTGCCGCCGTTCGCATCAAACGCCTCGTTTTCACCGGCGCCAATGATCGTATCGGCAAAATTAGTGCCGAAGACGCGTTCAATGTCGATCAGCGTGTCGGTATCCCCGAACGGGTCGGTGGCAACTCCGGTCCCCAGATTGACGGTCACGCCCTGGGTGCCGCCGCGTGCGACGTCCGCCATATAGTCGACGGTATCCCGAACGAAATTCGCGTCATCGTCGGTGCCCGAACCGCCGTCGATCGTATCGTCGCCTGCTCCGCCCCAGATCCAGTCCTCGCCGGCATGAGCATTGATGATGTCCGAAGCCTGGGTACCGGAGAGAGTGTCGTCCCCAGGCGTTCCTTCAATGACATTGGCGGCCGCAAGTTGCGCGGCAGTACGATCGCCATCGGCGAACCGGAAAATATCCGTCGTGGAAACGGTGTCGGTTCCGTCAGGCGTGCCGCTTCTCTGGTCGGCAATGGTGAAGCTGCCGTCCTCATTGAGGGATACGAGATAGGCAGCACGTGTGCCTGAGTAGACCGCGGTGTCGATACCGTCGCTTCCAATAATCGTATCGTTGCCGGCTCCTCCGGTGAGAAGATCGGCGCCGAGCATGCCGTCGAGGTAGTCGTCGCCTCCGCGTCCTTCGAGGACATCGTTCCCGGCGACGCCCTCGAGAACCTCGTCCGCATTCCCGCCGTTGATCGTGTCGGCGAACTCGGTTCCGTGGATCATTTCGACATTCCGGATCCGATCGTGCGAACCGAAACCATCGGTCACTGTCGAATAGCCCTCAGCATCAACGATCGAGAGATCCGCTGAGATTCCCTGGGTGCCGCCATAGCGAGAATCAAGATCATAGGCGACGACGTCGAAATCCGCTCCGCCGTCGAGCGTATCGTCGCCCTCCAAGCCACGCAGTTGCTGAAAGCCTTCGCCTGCAACGACCCTGTCTTCGAAGGGCGTTCCCCGAATGGCCTCTATTCCGGTGAACCGGTCGATTTGTCCGTACGGGTCGATCACGATTTCGTCGCCCTCGGCGGCAGTCGTCTCGTCGAACGTGACGACGATGCCACCCATCCCGCCGAACCTGTACGAATGATGGTACATGAGTGCGTCGAAGCCGACGCCGCCTTCGATCAGGTCGGAGCCGCCATGAGGATCGAATGCATCGTCGCCGTCGGAACCGATGATCGTGTCGGCAAAATTCGTGCCGTAGACGCGTTCGATGTCGATCAGCGTGTCGGTATTCCCAAAGGGATCGATCGCAACTCCTGTTCCGAGATCGACGATAACGCCCTGAAAGCCGCCTTCCGCGACGTCTTCTTGGTAATCGACTGCATCCCAGATGAAGTTTTCGTCGTCGTTGGTGCCCAAGCCGCCGTTGATGGTATCGTCGCCGGCCCCTCCGGAAATCCAGTCCTCCCCGGCGCCGCCATCGAGCGTGTCGTTGCCGCCGATTTCGATGATCGTGTCGCCGCCGCCCTGCCCGTTGATGGTGTCACTTCCGGTTTCGAGGGCGGGTTCCTGGTCCGAAGGTCCGCCTACGATAAAGTCGGCATCAGGGGTGCCCTCAATGACATCGTTGCCATTGGTCCCGAACATATCGGCCATCGCCACCCCTCCCGGTCGCTGGCTGCAGAGCTAACTTGACCAGTCCCAAGACAATGTCCGCTCCGGCCAGCGAGAAGAAATTCACCAGTCAAAAATTCGACTTGTGCTGCCGAGCAAGGTTCTCAGGGGAGCACGTGCACTGAAAGTACGCTCTTAGTTGATGGTTGAAGGCTTGAGCGCATCCGAATGGCGCATATGGAGCAGCGTTTCCAGCACGTGCAGACAGATACACTTCGCGATCCAGGCGAAGAGAGGAAGCCATCGAAATATATGTACCTGCCCAGTCTTGACTTCGGAAATATCCTCAAGGAAGATCAACATTCCTTGCTTATTTTGATTTGCGAGGAGGGGGTTTTGGGGTTCAGTTTGAGGCTGTGTGCCTCGTTTTTGCTTGCGTCATTTTTGCTGATGGCGCCAGCTTACGGTGAATTGCTTCCGGCTCTGAAACCTCAGTGCCGCCGCAGGCGGGGATGGATTTACAGGCTCTTCAATCCAGGCGAACAGTTCTCTTTCAACGGATGCTCGAAAAGCCGGACGATCTTGATGCGGCGTTCGAGTATGCGGCACTTTCCACCCAGCTAGGCGACCTGGAAGGCGCCATTGCGACTTTGGAGCGGATGCTGATCTTTGCTCCGGGCCTCCCGCGCCTGCAATTGGAGCTCGGCGTGCTCTATTATAGGCTGGCAGCCTTCGAGACTGCGCGGAGCTATTTCGAGCAGGCGGTTTCTGGACCGAATGTTCCCGAGGAGGTTCGAAGCAAGGTCAACGAGTATCTGGCTCAGATTGATGAGGCCGGCAAAACCACGCGGTTCTTTGGGCAGGTCCGCGCCGGCATTCGCTACCAGACCAATGCAAATCGGGTCACAACGGACGGCACCGTCCTTCTCAACGGGTTGCCTTTCATCCTGGCTCCGTCGGCACGGGGAGGCCCGGACGGCAACGTCTATGGCTCGGGCTTCTTTCATGTTTCGCACGACCTGCCGTCTCAGGGGGATACTCTCGAGGCAGACCTGGTCGTATACGGTTCCAAGCAATTCCAATTCGATGAATTAGACACGACGGTGGCCGAACTGACGGCCGGCCCCGCATTTGATCTTGGTCGTTTCGGAATTGAGAACGGAGCGCTGGGGATTTACGGCATCGGCTCGTTCCAGACACTCGAGGAGCACTACTACTCTGGAGCGGCGGGCGTGGGAACCCGGCTTCTTCTTATGCCCGCCCCCGGCTTTTCGGTGATAACGTCAGTGGAATACCGCTCCTGGAACTATGATGCCAGCAGTGTTGCTCCGGCCGCCAATCTCAGAGACGGCGACGAGGTCCGCGCCTATGCGCGCACCCTCTATGTGATCAATCCAACACTCACATTCAGCGCGACGGCCTATGCCCAGCACACGGACGCGGAGAGTGCCTTCGCCGCCTATGATGAGGCAGGCTTCGCCGCGAGCGTCAGCTGGGCATTCAACGCCCCCATCCCGTTCGGCGAAGGACCATGGGTGCTGTCTCCCAATGCCGGAATGCTTCACCGCGAGTTTGATGGCCCGGATCCTGTCATCAATGCAGCGGAAGCGGAAACGGACACACACCTATTTGTTGGTGCAGACCTCCTCGTCCCGCTGAAGGACGATTGGGGCCTACTGGCGGAAACCGAATATCTCAACGCCGATTTCAATTATCCTACCGCGAAGTTCGATGACTTCTCGATCTCGCTCAGCATTGTGAAGAGTTTCTGATCCATGGCACAGGCCGAAAAGAGAGTCCGTATCCTGTTGCGAAGTTTGGCCGCGGGCGCGATGTCAACGGCACTGCTTATCACGGTCGCGCCAGCCGAGGCGCAGGTCGGCGTTGCCGCAGCGGTCAATACAGAATCGCGTGGCCGTCCGCCGGGCGGCGTGCAACGCGTCATCACCATCGGAAACAAGGTCGTCTTCAACGAAGAGATCACGACGGACGGCGACGGGCTTCTGCAGGTGCTCCTTCTCGACGGAACGACCTTCACCGTCGGACCAAATACGCAGCTCACTATCGACGAATTCGTCTACAAACCGGAAACTGGTGAGGCCCGGGTTGTTGCAACCCTGGCAAAGGGTGCATTCCGGTTCATCGGTGGTCAAACAAGTCGTCAGGCCGGTGGCGCAACGATCAGGACAGCCGCAGGCACGATCGGTGTCCGCGGAGCGATGGTCGAAGGCAGTGTAACGTCTCCCACCAATGCCGTCTTTTCGATGATCTTCGGCCGTGAGCTCCTACTTGTAGGATCAAGCGGACCGGGCTGCAGGATCTACAAGCCGGGCTATACTTGCGTGCTGTCGGGAGGACAAAGACCACGGGTTCGTCCGAGGACCAAGGAGGACGCATCGAAATTCCAGGCTGCGCTTGGCGGACGACCTGGCAGGAATGGTGGAGCGACTGAACAGCCGAACGATCGCATTGTTGCCGAGAGTCCGCTCACCCGCGTGAACTCGGAGCTGCCGGTCACGGCAATGATTCCTCCCTCGAGGCCCTCGCCCGTGCAGTCTGCGACACTGGACAATGTGGAGCAATCCCTGGCCCAGTTGGATCTGATCGCCCAGGCGGACGTCGTGCGCACAATCGTAGAGAGTGGAGGCGCCAGCCCTCCACCGCCTCAGCCCGTTGCTGCACGCGCCCTGACCGCCCCGCAGGTCTACAATTCCTTCGATGCCGGGCCAACGACGCAGGCGGGTGAGCGCGGGCTCGTGGGGTCGACGCCGGAATCGGATCAAGTGGTTGGCCTTGTTCAGCAAGGAGGGCGCCTGGTCTCCACTGACGGGGCATACAACCTGCCTGACCTCAGTGGCAGCGACGGCGACAGCGGGTTGCAGCAAATCGACGTGACCGACGGCGTTACGCCTGATGGCGCCGTGTCTGGCCCGGCCTATGCCGGCGCGGACGACTTCGTCGCCTACCTACTCGGAATAAATGGCGACCCTGCGAAACCATTCTACCTGTTGTATGGAACGCCGACGCCGAACACGACGCTGCAATCCATGTTCGCGGGGTCGCAACTTCGCCATTACGCACTCACCTCCGATCCGCTCCGACCCAGTGATGTTCCATTTTTCGCCCAGGATCTCTATGGGCCGGTGCTGAACTTCAACTCGACGGATCTGTTCGTTATCGAATCCAATAGTGGAGCGAACTTCGACACCCGCGTCTTCCAGTCGTGGGTCGACATTACGGGCGAAGGCGCGGATCAGAAAAGCGCCGCCTCGCTCTATGCGAGTTCCATTACGCCGGACGCGAGCGGCAATTACGCAATGGACGGCGCTCGGCGCGGAAGCTTCCGCTACGCCGCGACTGCCGGGCCGGCGAACATGCGCGGCGCGCTGGGCAGCATCGCCGGTGCGGGCGGCGAGCACTTTTTCGGCCAAAATGCCGACAATCTTCTACTCGGCGCACCTCCGGGCGATTCCTTTGACGATTCCCTGCTTGGCCCTGGTTTCACGGGAAATGAGGCAGATGGTTACCTCGGATCCGGTGGTCCTTTCAGCACGCATCATGTTGCGGCGCTAGTGGCCGAGACACCGCAGTCCGGGCTGAACCGCACAACCCGCCAGGTCAGCGGTTTCATGGCGGGCATGGGTGAGTTTAGCGCCGAAGGACTGGCCAACCCCTATATTCTTGCTAGTGGCGCGCCGAACTTCTCTCTTGAAACGAACGCAAAGTCCAACTCCGTGACGGCGGTAGGAGAAGTGGCCGACGTGTTGAACCAGAGCCCGGTCGCCAACAGCTACCTGCTTTCGTTCGGCGGAGGCGGCACTTTCATCGACGACGATCGCTTCGGCGCGCATCACCAGGGAAACAACCAGAATACCCGTCTCAGGACGGATGACGGGCAGGACATTGCCCATGTCGGCGGCGTCAATCCGGGCAGCTATCTGATATCAGGACGTGCCAACCCCATCCCCGGATTCCAGCATTGCACGAATTGCACTTTCCTTGACTGGGGTTGGTGGGGCACTCGCGTGAGAGTAGGGGCAAACGGCGCCGAGATTCCATCGCAGCGGAACGACTTTGTCCACATGGGAACGTGGGTCGCTGGCGACATTTCCAATCCGGCCGATCTGCCAAACAACATCAGCGTCACCTATGGCGGCACCGCGCTCGGCAATGTTTCGCGGCAAACCGCAAGTGGCGTGGCAAAATACATTGCCAAGGGCGACATGGACATGTCGTTCAGTTTCGCGTCGCGGACGGGCAATCTTCAGATCAGCAATTTCGACGGAATGAACCTGTCGTCCGCGGTGTCCGAGACCTCCAGCGCAAGCCAGGCGCTGTTTGGTGGCAATCTGACGGGTACGGGGTTGGCGGGAGCAGTGTCGGGCGCCTTCGTCAACAATGGCCGCAACGTCGCGGCCGGGGTCATTGGCAATTTCAGGGTTACCGGCTCAGGTGTCAGAGCAGTCGGAACAATTGCGGGGGCGCGCACTCCGTAGCTCTGCCGTGGAACCCTGGCCCGTCCGCGTGCCTGGAGGTGTCGGTCAATGCTGGAAATACCGGCACGCCTGAAGCAATTCCTCGCCCGCCAGAAGAAGCTGGCGATTTGGAGTTCCGGTGCGCTTTCAGCCATTGCTGTGCTTGTCGCTGCATTCTTGCCGATTAGCCCTCTCGACCGTTTCAATGCTCTCGTCTTTGACACCTATCAGACCCTGAGACCCCGCCCGAGCGTCGCACTCCCGCTCGCTGTCGTCGTCATCGATGACGAAAGTATCCGCGTACTAGGTCAATGGCCCTGGCCGCGAACCGTGCTCGCCGAGATCATTGACAGGCTGACGGAGATGGGGGCGGCTGCGATAGGAGTTGACATTCTGCTGTCGGAACCAGACCGGACTTCGCCTGGTCTGGCTCTGGCTCGGCTGAGGGAGCAGGGATACAAGATCTTCGCGCCCGATGAAGGTGCGATTCTGGATTATGATCAGCGCCTTGCGGCCAGCTTTGCGCGATCGCCAGTGGTTTCGGGGCTGGCGTTAACTGAGACGACGCGTACTGCGCCGCCAGCGCCGAAGTCCGGCTTCGCCTTCGCGGGCTCTGATCCCGCCACTTACCTCAACGGCTACGACGGCAGCATTCGCAATCTTCCAATACTGGACGAGCCCGCCTCCGGAATCGGCCTTATAGATTTTCCACCGGCTTCCGACGGGATAGTCAGGAAGGTTCCGCTCATCGAAAGGTTTGGGAAAAGGCTTTATGCAGGGCTGTCACTTGAAGCATTGCGCGTAGCCCAGGGCGCTTCGGCCTACATTATCAAGAGCACCGGCGCTCAAGGCGAGAGCGACACCGGAAAGCCAGGGATGGTCAGCGTCAAGGTTGGTGATTTCGAAGTCCCGACCGGACCCGACGGCAGCATGTGGATCTACTATTCGCGCACCCCTTCAGCACACATCATTCCCGCCTCCCGCATCGTGGAAGCCAAGCCAGATTCGGCGACTGCCGACAGTATCAAAGGCAGCGTTGTGCTCCTGGGATCTTCGGCTGTCGGCTTGCGAAATCTTGTGCCTACTCCGCTCGACGCAGCAGTGCCTGGGGTGATGATCCACGCTGCCGCCATCGAACAAATCCTGGCTGGTGTTTTTCTCAGCCGGCCCGATTGGGCTATCGGCGCGGAAGTCGCGATGGCCGTTTTCCTCACGATATTGGTCTTGGCCTTTCTACCGCAGCTGCCCTCGCTGACAAATGCGCTGATCACCGTCAATGCGCTTGCGCTGAGCCTGTTTGTGGGATGGGAGGCCTTCGTCTCCTATCATTTCCTGCTTTCCCCCATCCTACCCATGCAGTGCAGCCTGTTGGCTTACGGCGTGGCGTCAGGGGTGCGGCTGCTGGTAAGCGAAAGTGAACGCCGATATATCCGTGACGCGTTCACGCACTACCTGTCACCGTCAATGGTCCAGCAGTTGATGGACAACCCGCGCATTCTCAATCTCGGCGGCGAGAACCGCGAACTGACGATACTTTTCTGTGACATCAGAGGCTTCACAACCCTGTCGGAAGGTCTTGAGCCAAGTGAGGTCACGGGATTTCTGAACAAGTTCCTGACCCCCATGACCAACGTTCTCATGGAGAATGGCGCCACGATCGACAAGTTTACCGGCGATGGGATCATGGCCTTCTGGAACGCGCCGATCGAAATCGATCGTCATCAACGGGTTGCGTGCCTCAGCGTGCTTGCCCTTCAGGAGGCGCTGCGAAATTTCAACCTGTCGTCGCAAAGGCCGGTGTCCATGGGCATCGGGCTAAACACGGGAATATGCTGCGTCGGCAATCTGGGCTCCGAGCAACGGTTCGACTATTCGGCGATCGGCGACGCCGTCAATGTTGCCTCGCGCGTTGAGACCATGACAAAGGCGTTTGGGCTCACTAACTTCGTTACCGGGGCGACGGCTGAAGGCGCGGCCGACCTCGCATTGCTCGAGATCGGAGCGGTTCGGCTGACTGGGCGCGAAACGTCGACGCCTCTCTTCACCATCCTTGGTGACAACCAGTTCGCCGCCACCACCGCCTTCAAGTCTCTGAAAGATGCTCACTCGCGCTTCCTCGCGCTTTCGCGTGAAGAATCCTTTGAGGAAGCCCGAAAATATCTCGAGGAGCTTCGAAAACTCTGCCCGCCCGAAATGGAAAAGTTCTACGTCATTGAACAGCGCAAGCTCGATGCGGTCTGTCATGACGCTTTGCCGCGCGATGATCGCGATGCCGAGCTAAGTTTGGCGCGTAGGTCGTCATCAGTCGTCCCCCCGGCTAAAGAGGAAGTGGCTGCCAACATCAATGTCGAATGGCACCGACCCGGCTGAGAGCCGCGCCGCGGCCTGGCCGGGCCCTTAGATCGTCCCAGGTTGCGATTGTCGCGACGCTTCGTCGGGAGTCCGTCGATTTTCCCAGACAATGCGGTTCCATCTTCGCCCACTGGGCGTCCGTCAGCACAAATCGACCCATGTCAAACTCCTTTCGGAGCTTAAATCATTTTTCCAAGGTGTCAGAAATCGTGAATCTCGACGGGCCTTAGATCATTGCATGGCGAACTTGGCGCCGTGGTAGCTCAAGCCGCCGGCGATAACGAGGCCGACCCAACTCACCCACATAGGAACCGTCCAGCCCTCGATGACGATGGACCAACCCATGAGAATGCGAACCAAATGCAACACGGCAACAACTCCGAATATTGTGGCGGCTATCGTCGAGAAAGTCTTTTCGGTCATCGTAAACTCCGAGCCTCAGTGACAAATCATTGTATCACCAGGCGTCAACGCCGGCGATCACGACGCGGCCGTTGCTTCGTTTGGACGACAAGGTCCGCATCGGCCCAGACCTCCGCGTTCGCGAAGGGCAAATTGCGCCCCGCAAGCAGTCATTCCCCGGCAAGGCAAGAGCCAGGGGTTGTGTCCTAACGAAGACGAAATCGGCAGTCCCGGCAGAACGCGTTGGCGTCATCAACTCTGGCGCGTGGGAACCCACATTGTCAGGCTCGGCCTTGCCAATGCCCGCCGATAGCGGCAGTCTCAGGCTCGACAGGCTGGTGATTGGGTGGATGTCAGTTTTGTCCGTAAACGATCTCGTGGAGCCCATCAGACGGATCGCCCTGGTGAAACAGGATATGGTTGCGCGTCGCGTACATCCTGCCGGCGCGAGCGAGGAATTCCAACTGAACACGGTTAGAATTAGGAGCAAGTCATGGCTGACATCCTTACACTGCGCAAATTCGAGGCTCTGAGCCCATTTGAGATCAAGGACGAGCTGATCCTGCTGGCCAAGAATACTTCGCGGACCACCCAATCTGCTTTCCTGAATGCTGGTCGCGGCAATCCCAATTGGATCGCCACCACGCCGCGCGAGGGCTTCTTCCTGCTCGGACAGTTCGCTTTAACTGAAAGCAGACGCGTGATGGAACATCCCGCGGGTGTCGGGGGAATGCCGCAGGCAAATGGCATCGCGGGGCGGTTCGATGCATGGCTTACGAAGCACGCGGACATGCCCGGTGCCGACTTTCTTTCGGCCATGGTGGAGTTCGCGGTGAAGACGTTCAAGTTCGAGCCGGATGCATTCGTGCACGAGCTCGTCAATTCCATCATCGGCGACAACTATCCGGTACCCGACCGTATGCTGGTTCACAACGAGCAGATTGTGCACGAATACCTCATGTGGGCGATGTGCGGTAAGCCGCGGCCAGCTGGCAAGTTCGATCTCTATGCGGTCGAAGGCGGAACAGCGGCCATGTGCTACATCTTCAAGTCATTGAAAGCCAATCGATTGCTCCATCCTGGCGACACGATTGCGCTCGGCACGCCGATCTTCACGCCCTATGTGGAAATGACGCATCTCGAGGACTACGACCTCAAAATGGTGCAGATTGGGGCGCCGCAAGAAAATCGGTTCCAGTTCACGGATGCCGAAATCAAGAAGCTTGAGGATCCGAAGGTCAAGGCGTTCTTCGTCGTCAATCCGGGCAATCCAACGGGAATGGCGCTCAGCAAGGAAACGATCGCCAAGATCGCAAACCTGGTGAAGACCAAGCGCCCTGACCTGATGCTGCTGACTGACGATGTCTACGGAACATTTGTCGACGATTTCCGGTCCTTGCTGGGCGAGCTTCCGCACAACACGATCGGCGTCTATTCCTATTCGAAGTATTTCGGCTGCACCGGCTGGAGGCTTGGTGTCATTGCGGTCCATGAGGACAACATCTTCGACAAAATGATCGCCCAGCTTCCGAAAGCCGATGTGAAAGCTCTGGACAAGCGTTACGGCGCGCTGACGCTTGAGCCGCGCAAGATCAAATTCATCGACCGAATCGTCGCGGATAGCCGCGACGTGGCGCTCAATCACACGTCCGGTCTTTCACTGCCGCAACAAGTGATGATGACCCTGTTCTCGCTTAGCGAAATGATGGACACAGACAAGCGTTATCAGGCCGCCTGCAAGGAGATCGTTCATCGCCGGGTCATGGCCATGATCGACGGTCTGGGGCTTCAACTCTCCCCGAACCCGCACTTTGACGCCTACTATGGATTGATCGACTTCGAGTTCTGGGCGCGCAAGAACATTGGCGAAGAAGCGGTCGCCTACCTGAAGAAGAACATCCACCCGCTCGACCTGGCATTTCGGTTGGCAGAGTCGCACGGAATCGTGCTGCTGAACGGTGGCGGGTTCGAAGCGCCAGACTGGTCGCTCCGCGTCTCCCTGGCGAACCTGCCCGACGAGGCGTACGACGAGATCGCGCGCGGTGTGCGGTCCATCGCGCGCGGTTACCGGGATGCATACGAAGCATCAAAGAGTGCAACCAAAAGCAAATGACGCAAAGGCGTCTCGTAAGACTTCAAAATGCTTAGGCGGACGCTAGACTAGAGCAAGGATGCATCGATGGAATCGCTGCTGCTGCTCTATTTCATTGTTTGAAGTTCAGCAACGGACGGAAAACAAGAGCCGCCGCTATCGGCCATTTTGAGCGAAGCGTTAGCAGCACATGGCGCGTCTCGGCCGGAAGGCCGGAACGCGTAGTGGCATGCCGCCACGACCATGCGGATGATTGTTCCGTAACGTTTTCTCCGTCCAGTCTTCGAATGCTAGTTGCAGTTACGCGGCTTGCGCGAGAGGGCGACTTCAGCCGGTTCGGCCATGGCGAGCGCGACTGCGGCCTCGCCACTATGTTGAAAAGTTTTGAAGAGGAAAGTCCCTAAACCCTTGAAATGTATGGCGCGAGTGACGGGGCTCGAACCCGCGACCTCCGGCGTGACAGGCCGGCACTCTAACCGACTGAGCTACACCCGCGCACTGACGCCACAGACAAGGCGTGTCGCGTCGTTGAGCGGTGAATTAAGGGGTTCGGCGGCGGGTGTCAAGCGGCCCGCAACAGCTTTCGATCCGTTCAACCGCCAGATTTTCGTCAGCGCCGGGCAATGCGCCAAACGGCGGCAAAGCGTATGGCATTTTTTCTTGCGCTAACTGGATGAAGCGCTTAAACGTCCGCCCGGGTCGGGCGATTAGCTCAGTTGGTAGAGCGCTTCGTTTACACCGAAGATGTCGGGAGTTCGAGTCTCTCATCGCCCACCATAATGCCAAGAACCTAGCAGGCGTTTGCGAAGTGCGCTCTAGAGCGGTTCCCACTCTGACGGAATCGGTGAACCGCTCTATCTTTTTGTTTTTACGCAATTCCGGACGGAAAACCGGGTCCACTTTTCCTGGAATTGCTCTAGGCTCATTGAACCTGGAAGGGCAATTTGCCGAACTCTTGTCCCGGCGTCGGGGAAACTGAGCGTTGCTTGGCGTCGTCGCTCCGGCAACGCAGCCTTGCCGTGGAAATATCCCGCCCGACACCGCACTCGAACCGACGGTCGGCGGCAAAGCCCTACATTCGGATTGAGGGGCCTGTTACGCCCAAGTAACAAATAGAAGAATACTGGGAATGCTCGTCAAATTTCGGATGTCGCCGAGGGGCGGTATGGGGAGGCGGGCAATGTCAATGTTTCACAGGAACCCCGGGAGATATGATCCACGGTTGGACGTGCACTTTTCGCCCCAACTGTGCATCCTGTTCATTGAAGCGGCAGCGTTAGCTACGGCAGTCTGGCTGTTTGCGTGACTTCCGGCTGGCCCGAACAGATTCGATCGAAAGCAAAGCGAGGCGGCATCTCACTGAGACGCCATCTCGCTCTTGCCCGACAGGCACATCGGCTTTGCTGCGCTGCACCACACAAGAGCGGTCCTAATCCTGACGGAATCGGTGAGCCGCTCCAGCTCTCTTTGCTTTTGCGCAATTCCGGACGGAAAACCGGTTCCCACTTTTCCTGGGATCGCTAACTTATTGTTTGACGCAATTCCGGACGGAAAACCGGTTCCCACTTTTCCTGGGATTGCGCTAAAGCGGCGGACGCTCCGATAGACTCAGAGCTGCCGCTCTATCGCATTGTTCGAGCATCGGATTTTCCGATTCTTACGAGCGGGTCCGTTGCTCTGGGGAACAGGAGGCAGTGGCGATCAGTTGACCGCATCCTTGAGGCCTTTGCCGGCCGAGAATTTCGGCACGGTGCGCGCAGGAATTTTCACTTCGGCCCCGGTCTGAGGATTGCGGCCGGTCGAGGCTGCACGCTTCGAAACACTGAAATTACCGAAGCCTACCAGCCGGACATCCCCGCCCCTCTTCAGTTCTCCGGTGATGACGGAAAACACCGCATCGACCGCAGACTGTGCGTCGCCTTTGGAAATTTTCGCCGTTTCGGCGACGGCGGATGCAAGTTCGTTCTTGTTCATAAAACAACCCCTTCCATGTGAAGACCGGACAAAAAGACTCGACCGGCAGGGAACGAACTTTAGAAACAGATGTTCCGAGAACCAAGATGGAAACTCTGGAAAAAGCGAGAAATTCCTTGGTTTTCCGGGTCTTCTCAACAGAAAAGCCGGGCTGAAAAGCCCGGCTTCGCATTTTGGCTCGTCAAGGCTGAGAATCAGTGCGCCAAAGTCGCAGCGCCCGCATCCTCGGTGGCCTCGGTCTTGGCGGATGGCGTTTCAACCGGCTCAACCCAGTCGATCGGCTCTGGCATGCGCACGAGCGCATGCCGCAGCACCTCGCCGACACGGCTCACCGGAATGATCTCCATCCCGCTCTTCACGTTGTCGGGGATCTCGGCGAGGTCTTTCGCATTCTCTTCAGGTATCAGCACTTTCTTGATACCGCCGCGAAGTGCGGCGAGAAGCTTCTCCTTGAGTTCGCCGATCGGAAACACCCTGCCCCTCAGCGTGATCTCTCCGGTCATCGCGACATCGGCGCGTACGGGAATGCCCGTAAGCACCGACACGATAGCGGTCGCCATCGCCACGCCCGCTGACGGCCCGTCCTTGGGTGTCGCGCCTTCCGGCACGTGCACATGGATATCGCGCTTGTCAAAAATCGGAGGCTCGATGCCGAAATCGATTGCTCTCGAACGGACATAGGACGCCGCCGCCGAAATCGACTCCTTCATCACTTCCTTGAGGTTGCCGGTGACGGTCATGCGGCCCTTGCCGGGCATCATGACGCCCTCGATGGTGAGCAGCTCGCCGCCGACCTCGGTCCACGCCAGCCCGGTCACGACACCCACCTGGTCGTCCGCTTCGACCTGGCCGTAGCGGAAGCGCGGCACGCCAAGGTAGTCGGACAGGTTTTCCGCCGTGATCTTCACCGACTTCCTCTTGGCCCGCAGGATTTCGGTCACGGCCTTGCGCCCAAGCTTCATCAGCTCGCGCTCGAGGTTGCGCACGCCGGCCTCCCGCGTGTAGGTCTGGATGATCCCGCGCAGGGCGTCCTCGGTCACCGAGAATTCCTTGGGCTGAAGAGCGTGGTCACGCACCGCCTTCGGCAGCAGATGCCGTTTCGCGATTTCGACCTTCTCGTCTTCGGTGTAGCCCGCGATGCGGATGATCTCCATGCGGTCCATCAGCGCCGGAGGGATGTTCAACGTGTTGGCGGTCGTCACGAACATCACGCTCGAAAGATCGTATTCGACCTCCAGATAGTGGTCCATGAACGTAGAGTTCTGTTCCGGATCAAGCACCTCCAGAAGCGCCGACGAGGGGTCACCGCGGAAATCCATTC
The DNA here is from genome assembly GCA_963813315.1 of uncultured Alphaproteobacteria bacterium. GTDB lineage: Bacteria > Pseudomonadota > Alphaproteobacteria > Rhizobiales > Rhizobiaceae > CAWEYO01. Next base: position 101,985 of record CAWEYO010000013.1, read on the forward strand.
CCATCTTGTCGATCTCGTCGAGCAGGAAGAGCGGATTGGATTTCTTCGCCTTCTTCATCGACTGAATGACCTTGCCGGGCATGGAGCCGATATAGGTCCGGCGGTGCCCTCGGATTTCGGCCTCATCACGCACGCCGCCAAGCGCCATGCGGATGAATTCGCGCCCAGTGGCCCTTGCGATCGACTTGCCGAGCGAGGTCTTGCCGACGCCGGGAGGACCGACGAGGCACAGGATGGGGCCTTTCAGCTTCTTCTGGCGGCTCTGGACGGCCAGATACTCGACTATGCGATCCTTCACTTTGTCGAGGCCATAGTGATCGGTGTCGAGAACGTCCTGCGCGAAGTCGAGGTCGTGCCTGATCTTCGAATTCTTGCTCCAGGGGATCGACAGCAGCCAGTCGAGATAGTTGCGCACAACGGTCGCTTCGGCTGACATGGGCGACATCGTCCGCAGCTTCTTCAGTTCGGCTTCCGCTTTCTCGCGAGCCTCCTTGGTGAGCTTCGTCTTCTTGATGCGCTCTTCGATCTCGGCAGCCTCGTCGCGGCCGTCCTCTCCTTCGCCAAGCTCCTTCTGGATCGCCTTCATCTGTTCGTTGAGGTAGTATTCGCGCTGCGTCTTCTCCATCTGGCGCTTGACGCGCGAGCGGATGCGCTTCTCGACCTGCAGCACCGAGATTTCGGCTTCCATGAAGCCCATCGCCTTCTCGAGCCGCTCCTTGACAGAAAGCGTGGCAAGCATTTCCTGCTTTTCAGCAATCTTGATAGCAAGGTGCGAAGCAACGGTGTCGGCAAGCTTCGAATAGTCCTCGATCTGGCCAGCGGCACCGACCACTTCCTGCGAAATCTTCTTGTTCAGCTTCACATAGTTTTCAAAGTCGGCGACCACCGAGCGCGCGAGCGCCTCAATTTCGACCTCCTCATCCACCGGCTCGGCGAGAACCTCGGCCTTGGCCTCGTGAAAATCAGGCCGGTCCGTGAAGGACTGAATCCTGGCCCGCGACGTACCTTCCACCAGTACCTTCACGGTGCCGTCCGGCAGCTTCAGAAGCTGAAGCACGTTCGCCAGCGTGCCGATGTCGTAGATAGCAGCAGGCTCCGGATCATCGTCGGCGGCATTCATTTGCGTGGCGAGAAGGATTTGCTTCTCACCACCCATCACATCTTCCAGCGCCTTGATCGACTTCTCGCGCCCCACGAAGAGCGGCACGATCATGTGCGGGAAAACGACGATATCGCGCAGCGGGAGGACCGCGAAAACGCCGTCGCCGGAAGACTTGGTTAGTTTGGCCATTGTCCAACCTTTCGTGTCGCAGCCGCACATGGCCGGCCGCGAATCTCATACTATCGGTTGCCAACCGTTCCGCCTACCTGCCCGTTCGTATAACGGAGAGTCTCAAGCACGGAGCTCGGCCCCAACCTCGCTCCGGGTTAGTTGGCGTCGCAGCGGCTAAAGATCAAGGGCAAAAGGATGCCCCGGTTCGATCTGCCGCCTTCGCACGCTTCGCAAGCACCAGGGCGAGATGGCGCCCACAGCCCGTAGCGGCAAGCAACCCATCTCTCAGGCGCTGACGCTTCCCTTTTCCTTTTCCGCATAGATGTATAGCGGCCGGGCACTGCCGGAGACAACCTCTTCCGAGATCACGACCTCCTGGACGCCATCAAGGGCCGGGAGCTCGAACATCGTATCAAGCAGGATTGCTTCCATGATCGAACGCAGGCCACGTGCGCCGGTCTTGCGTTCGATCGCGCGCTTGGCAATGGCAGTGAGCGCGTTCTCGTGAAAGGTCAGATCGACATTCTCCATCTCGAACAGCCGCTGATATTGCTTGACCAGCGCGTTCTTCGGCTCGGTCAGGATTTGGACCAACGCATCCTCGTCAAGGTCTTCGAGTGTCGCGAGAACCGGCAGACGGCCGACGAATTCCGGAATAAGGCCGAACTTCAGAAGATCTTCCGGCTCGACTTGACGGAACAGCTCGCCGGTGCGGCGGTCCTCAGGCGAAACAACCGTCGCACTGAACCCAATCGAAGTCTTGCGGCCCCTGTCGGAGATGATCTTGTCGAGGCCCGCAAACGCGCCGCCGCAGATGAACAGGATGTTCGCCGTGTCCACCTGCAGGAACTCCTGCTGCGGATGCTTCCTGCCGCCTTGTGGCGGCACTGACGCCACGGTGCCTTCCATGATTTTCAAAAGCGCCTGCTGCACGCCCTCTCCCGATACGTCGCGGGTGATCGAGGGATTGTCGGACTTCCTCGAAATCTTGTCGATCTCGTCTATGTAGACGATGCCGCGCTGCGCCCGTTCGACATTGTAGTCGGCCGACTGCAGAAGCTTCAGGATGATGTTCTCCACATCCTCGCCGACATACCCGGCCTCAGTCAGCGTCGTGGCGTCCGCCATGGTGAAAGGCACGTCGATGATGCGGGCGAGCGTCTGCGCGAGCAGCGTCTTGCCGCACCCGGTCGGTCCGATCAGCAGGATGTTCGATTTCGCCAACTCGACGTCATTGTTCTTGCCTGCGTGGGCAAGGCGCTTGTAGTGGTTGTGGACGGCCACCGACAGCACACGCTTGGCGTAAGGCTGGCCGATGACGTAGTCATCCAGCACCTTCAGGATTTCCTGCGGGGTCGGCACACCCTCGCGGGACTTCACCATCGAGGTCTTGTTCTCCTCGCGGATAATGTCCATGCACAACTCGACGCACTCATCGCAGATGAACACCGTCGGCCCTGCGATCAGCTTGCGTACCTCGTGCTGGCTCTTTCCGCAGAACGAGCAATAGAGCGTGTTCTTGGAATCGCCGCCGCTGTTGCTGACCTTGCTCATACTTCAGTCCTTTCAGTGCCGCCGTCCCGGCCATCTGGCTGCGGCTGATTAGCAATCTATGGCGGGAATCCACCGCCGCCAACCTGAAAGTTGGCCCCCATGCCGCGCATTTCCGTAGCGGACACTATTCGGAAAATGCGCAAATAACGCGCAGCTGCCCCAATTGGAAGCTAAGCCGTCGAACCTCAACAGGCGCTTAACGCTAATACCCGCTTCCCGCAGGGAACAGCCAATTATGTCAGAAATGGCGCGCAATCCGTCAAAAATGCGACCCCTTGCGCACGCATAACGCCGCTGGTTCAGAACGCCGAAGCGCCTTCGATGGCCTCCCGCGACGAAATGACCTTGTCGATAATGCCAAAATCCTTCGCCTCGTCGGATGTCATGAAATGATCGCGGTCGAGTGTCCGCTCGATGGTCTCGTAGTCGCGGCCGGTATGCTTCACATACACCTCGTTGAGGCGACGCTTCATCTTGATGATGTCCTGGGCATGGCGCTCGATGTCCGATGCCTGGCCCTGGAAGCCGCCTGAGGGCTGGTGCACCATGATGCGCGCGTTGGGCGTCGCAAAACGCATGTCTTTTTCGCCGGCGCACAGAAGCAGCGAACCCATGGACGCGGCCTGCCCGATGCATAGCGTCGAAACCGGCGGCTTGATGAACTGCATCGTGTCGTAGATTGCCATGCCGCTCGTTACCACGCCGCCCGGCGAGTTGATGTAGAGCGAAATTTCCTTTTTTGGATTCTCCGCCTCGAGAAACAGAAGCTGCGCACAGACAAGCGTTGCCATTCCGTCCTCGACCGGACCGGTGATGAAAATAATCCGTTCCTTGAGGAGCCGGGAGAAGATATCAAAAGCACGCTCGCCGCGATTGGTCTGTTCGACGACCATTGGCACGAGGTTCATGACTCTTTCGACGGGGTACTGCATGGAGAGTCCCTTTTTCAGGATGGGATTCCAGCCCCGAGCGGGCAGAATCGGTTGTGTGGCTTTGTCCTGTAGATAGGATGCCAACTTACCCTAGCGCAAGAGCGGCGCAGTGGTTCGGCTGACCTACGATCCGGTTTTAGGGACAGTCTGTGCAACTTTTCGGGGCCACCGCCATGCCGGCCAGGGCAATCGCATGTGGGTTTTACCCGGATAGGTGTCCCCCTCACCCGGCTCGGGCTGCGCCCTCGCCACCCTCTCCCCGCTTAGCCGCTTTCAGTCCGTTTGTGCCACCCCGCTGGGGAGAGGAGGTCGCCGGCCGCCCCGCCGCGCCCTCTTCTCCCCAGCGGGGAGAAGGTGGCCGAGCAGAGCGAGGCCGGATGAGGGGGCAGTTACCCAAATGCGAGGCCGCCGCCCTCTCGGCCGAGAGAACAACGCGTTTTCGTACCCTTCACGGCCCGCGCGTACCGGCTGGAACTGGACCGGCAAGGCGGGCTAATAGTTCCAGGATGGACCACACGGACGTTTCACCTCCCTATCTCGATTTCGACCCCGCCGCCCGCCGTCTGCGGCTTGACCCGCACGAACCGCGTTTCGTTCAGTATCCGTACGAGGCTTATGCATGGCTTCAAACGGCGGGCAACGCCTTCTTCTGGGAAGACTACGGCTTCTGGTGCTTCGGCGGATATGACGATGTCAGCCGCCTGCTGCGCGACCGGCGCTTCGGCCGTGAGAAGCCTGCCGCAGCTGCCGACGACCTGGGCCGTGCCGGGGACCGCTCGCATCTGGGCGACTTCGACGGAATCGAAGCCAATTCGATGCTGGAACTCGAACCGCCCGCCCATACGCGGCTCAGGACTCTGGTCAACCGCGCATTTGTCTCCAGGCAGGTCGAACGCCTGCGTCCGCGCGTGGAAACGCTCGCCAACGAACTGATCGATGCGTTCGAAGGCATGGGCGAAGCAGACCTCCTGCCGGAATTCGCCTCGCCGCTGCCCATCACAATCATCGCCGAGATGCTTGGCGTGCCCGCCGATATGGCGCCGCAACTGCTCGACTGGTCCCACCGAATGGTCGCGATGTACATGCACGGCCGCACACGCGAGACCGAAGAGCGCGCCAACGAGGCCGCGCGCGCCTTCTCGGAGTTCATTCGCGGTTATGCAGCCGAACGGCGCAAGAAGCCCGGAGACGATTTGCTCAGCCTGTTGCTGTCGGCCGAGGACGACGGCCGGAAGCTCAGTCAGGATGAACTCGTATCATCGACGATCCTGCTTCTTAACGCAGGGCATGAAGCAACTGTCCATCAGGCTGGCAATGCTATCCGCGCCTTGCTCGCCCAAGGAGGCGACCCGAACCGCTTTTTCGTGAGCCCGCAAGCCACTGCGGCGACGGTCGAGGAATGCTTACGCTTCGACGCGCCACTGCATATGTTCACCCGCTACGCCTACGAGCCGATCGAGGCCAATGACGGCGTTGTCGTGAACGCGGGTGACCAGGTCGGCCTGCTGCTTGGTTGTGCCAATCGTGATCCTCGCGCTTTTGCCGATCCGCACCGCTTCGACCCCGGCCGCCGCGACCAGAAGAATGTCTCGTTCGGCGCGGGCATACATTTCTGCATCGGCGCACCGCTCGCCCGGCTCGAACTTCAGGTTGCGTTGAAAGTGCTGTTCGACCGGCTGCCGCGATTGCGGCTCCCGGAGGAGCCGCGCTACCGCGACACGTATCATTTCCACGGGCTGGAGACCCTGCGGGTCCGCTTTTGAGTCCAATCCCGCTAGAGCAGCGGACGCATCGATGGAATCGCCGTCGCTGCCTATCTCTTTGTTTGAGCATCGGATTTTTCCCGAAACCGGTTCCCACTTTCGGGTCCGATGCTCTCCTTGTTTTGAGCATCGGATTTTTCCCGAAACCGGTTCCCACTTTCGGGTCCGATGCTCTACGGCCGGCCAGTCACATCCGGATCACATATTCCTTGCGCGTCGTCTCGATCACTTCCCAGCTTCCCTTGAAACCGGGGCGCAGCACGAAGGAATCGCCTGCTTTCACAGTACGCGCCTCGCCGCCGTCCTCCGTGATGATCGAGACGCCGGACAGGATGTGGCAGAATTCCCACTCGTCATATTCGATGCGCCATTTGCCGGGCGAGCACTCCCAGATCCCGGCATAGAGGCGGCCGTCCGCTTCCTCGACGTTCCACGTGAGGAATTTGGGGTGGCCGGAGATTACCCTGTCGGGGGCAGGTGCACCTTCTTCGGCCTCGATGCCGGTGACGCTGATTGGTCGATAGTGGGAGACGTACATGCTTAACCTGCCTTGGCCAGTGCCTGTTCGAGATCCGCGATGATGTCTTCGACATTCTCGATGCCAACCGAAAGCCGCACGACATCCGGGCCTGCGCCGGCCGCGATTTTCTGCTCGTCGGAAAGCTGCCGGTGCGTTGTCGAGGCCGGATGAATGATCAGCGATTTCGTATCGCCGATATTGGCCAGATGCGAGAAGAGTTCAACCAATTCGACGAGCCTAATGCCTGCCGGGTAGCCACCTTTCAGACCGAACGTGAACACCGAACCGGCGCCGAGCGGCGAGTACTTCTTGTACAGGGCATGGTTCCGGTCGGCCGCGAGGCCCGGATAGGAAACCCACGAGACCTTGTCGTTACTCGACAGCCATTCGGCGACCTTCAGTGCGTTGTCGCAGTGGCGCTGCATCCTGAGCGGCAGCGTTTCCAGCCCGGTCAGAATGAGAAACGCGTTGAACGGCGAGATTGCCGGACCGAAGTCGCGCAGGCCCAGCACACGGCACGCGATGGCGTAGGCGAAATTGCCGAAAGTCTCGTGCAGCACCACCCCGCCATATTCCGGGCGCGGCTCCGAAAGCATCGGATAGTTACCCGACTTCGACCAGTCGAAGGTACCGCCGTCAACGATCGCGCCTCCCATGGAATTGCCGTGGCCGCCAATGAATTTGGTCAGCGAGTGGACGACGATATCGGCTCCATGTTCAATCGGCCGCACCAGATAGGGGCTGGCCAGCGTGTTGTCGACCATGAGGGGCAGGCCGTGCTTGCGGGCGATGTTGCCGATCCCCTCGATGTCGACGAACTCGCCGCCGGGATTCGCCAGGCTCTCGATGAAGATCGCCCGCGTCTTGCCGTCGATCTGGCTTTCAAAGCTGGCTATGTCGTCGGTGTCGCCCCAGCGCACTTCCCAGCCGAAATTCTTGAAGGCGTGACCAAACTGGTTGATTGACCCGCCATAAAGCTTTCTTGCGGCTATGAAATTCTCGCCAGGCTTCATCAAGGTGTGGAAAGCGAGAAGCTGGGCACCGTGACCGGAGGCAGTCGCCAGCGCCGCCGTGCCGCCCTCCAGCGCCGCCAACCGCTCTTCCAGCACCGCCTGCGTGGGATTCATGATCCGGGTGTAGATGTTGCCGAACGCCTTCAGCCCGAACAGCGAAGCGGCGTGGTCGACGTCGTCGAACACATAGGCCGTCGTTTGGTAGATCGGCGTCGCACGCGCACCTGTGGCGGGGTCAGGTCTGGCGCCCGCATGGACCGCCAGCGTGTTGAAGCCCGGTGTGCGCTGGCTCATACAATGTCTCCCTCTCGGCACCGCTCAAATGGCCGGGTATTTTCGGCCAAGGCCGCATTCGATTGCAAGGCGCCGCGATGCGGACTGGGCGGCCAGAGCGTACTACCTTTGCCGCACGCCAAGGCTCTGGAATCCCTGCCGCATGATCGGCTTTTTCGACGAAAGCACGCCTGAGTTGACGCCGTTCCAGCCGATCTCGCCCGAAAGGCGGCCGTATTCGATCTTTGGGCAGCGATTCATCACCACCTTGACGCCGGCAGCTTCGGCCTTGGCCGCGGCCGCGTCGTCGCGCACTGTCAACTGCATCCAGACCACCGCTGGCAGCGGATCGAGCCTCAATGCATCCTCGACAATCTCCGCCACTCCGCTGCCGGCTCGGAAGATGTCGACCATGTCAATTGGTACCGGCACGTCAGCCAATCGTGCGTGCACGCGGCGCCCCAGTATTTCCTTTCCGGCATGGCCGGGATTGACCGGAAACACGTCGTAGCCCTTGTCGATAAGGTACTTCGTGACAAAGAAACTCGGCCGCACATCGTTCGCCGAAGCGCCGACGATGGCGATCGTGCGGACCGAGTTCAGGATGCCGCTTATATAGTCGTTGTCGTAGGAATCGTGGTTCATGCCGGTAAGGAGATATTGCCCTTTGGATCGAGCGGAAAGGCGGGGTTGTTTGCAACTTCCCACAGATTGCCCTCGGTATCGGCGAAGTAGCCGTACCAGCCGCCCCAAAAGGCCCGCTGGGCAGGCTTGACGATGCTGCCGCCGCCGCGTTCGGCCGCGGCAAGAACATCGTCCACTTCAGCCTCGGAGCGCGTGTTGTATGCCAGTGCCACGCCGGAAAAGCCGGGCTTGCTGTCGGGCACGCCGACATCCTTGGCGAGTTCCGCGCGGGGCCAGAGGGCAAGGATCACTCCGCCCATCTGGAAAAACGCAACGCCCTCGGTGATTTTTTCATTCCTCTTCAGTCCCATGGCCTGGTAAAAACGAACTGCGCGGTCGAGGTCGAGAACGCCCAGAGTAATGATGGAAACGCGCGGCTCCATGGTTCACTCCCCCGTCCATTTCGCTTCGCGCTTGCCGATGAACGCGCCAATTCCTTCTTCGGCATCGCGCGTAAGCATGTTCTCCACCATCACGCGCGAGACGTATTCATACGCTTGCGCCAGTCCCATCTCGGCCTGATCGTAAAACGCTTCCTTGCCGATCTTGAGCGTCAAAGGCGATTTTGAAACAATGGTTTGCGCGTATTTCGTCACAACCTGGCCGAGGTATTCGCGCGGCACGACCCGGTTGACGAGCCCGAAATCCCTTGCAGTCGCCGCGTCGATGGTTTCGCCTGTCAGCAGCATCTCCATCGCGTGCTTGCGCGAAACATTGCGCGAAAGCGCCACCGCGGGCGTCGAGCAGAACAGACCGATGTTGACCCCTGGAGTGCAGAAGGCGGCCTTGTCGGATGCGATGGCGAGATCGCAACTTGCCACCAGCTGACAGCCGGCGGCGGTCGCCAAGCCGTCAACCTCGGCGATGACAGGCTTCGGATGGCGCACGATCGACTGCATGAGCGCCGAGCATTGCGCCATTGTCCGCTCGTAAAAGCCCCTGCCCCGGTCGGGGTCGGCGCGGTGGGCGGTTACTTCCTTCAGGTCATGCCCGGCGCAAAAGATGCTGCCGTCGGCGGCGAGCACAATAACCCTCACCGCGCAGTCGTCTCGAGCGCGGTCCAATTCCTTTTGCATCGCGTCCATGATGGAGGCCGAAAGCGCATTTGCCGGCGGACTTGCCAGCACGATACGCAGGACCGCGCCCTGCTGTTCAACGGCAAGCGGCCCCTGCGGATCGCTGCGTTTCATGGCAACTATTTCGGCCATTGTCATGCCTCAGCTTGCGTCCAGTCATCGCGCAGTGCGACGTGAGAGGAGGAATAGCACGCGGCGGGTTGAAGGACAGCGGCCAAATGTGATTTGTGCGTTTCGTTTGCGAAGACGGACGATCGCCATCGCCGGCAGGAAACTAGAGCATCGGACCCGAAAGTGGGAACCGGTTTCGGGAAAAATCCGATGCTTAAACAACGAGATAGAGCGGCAACGCTGATTCCGAAAAGCGTCCGCCGCTCCAAGTGGCAGGAAACAGACATGCCCGCACCCTCCAAGCTTGTTCCGCTGATGACCGCCGACGAAGTCAACGGGCTTCTGAAATCGGTATACCCCCAGCTCAACAACGACCCGCCAGCATATTCGGCCATTGAGGTCTTTCCCGGCGGCTGCACGGTGCGGCTCAACGCGACCGAGCACCATTTGCGCCCCGGCGACACGGTTTCCGGCCCCTCATTGTTCACGCTGGCCGATATCGGCGGTTATGTCTGCGTGCTCTCGCATGCCGGGCCAGACGCCTTGTCGGTGACGACCAACCTGAACATCAATTTCATGCGCAAGGCCGGGGCGGGCTTCATCGATGGGCACTGCCGAATACTGAAGCTGGGCAGAAGCCTCATGGTGTTCGACATCGATATCGTCGCGGGTCCCGAAAAACTGACGGTGGCGCACGCCACCGGCACATACTCGATCCCGCCGAAGCGGTCATCGATAGCGGTAAAATAATACCTCTTCCACAACCGTTGTTTTTGTTTAACTTTTTCACGCAGACACATCGCAAAACGGCTTGACGCGGCGGCCGCCCCAACGTATAAGCCCGTCAATTCAGCGGCCAGCGATGGCCGCGGTTTTATTTTGGCGGCGGATGAAATCCGCTGGCAAAGCAAGCAACAAGAAACGCCTTCTTCCGAAGGTCCCGAACAGAAAGCATCTCACATGACAACGTTTTCGCAGAAGCCTGCGGACGTGGTGAAGAAATGGGTGCTGATCGACGCCGAAGGTCTCGTCGTCGGCCGCCTCGCCACCATCGTCGCCAACCGCCTTCGTGGCAAGCATAAGGCCACGTTCACCCCGCATGTCGATGATGGCGACAACGTCATCATCATCAATGCAGAAAAGGTGGTCCTCACCGGCAAGAAGTTCACCGACAAGGTCTACTACTGGCATACCGGCCATCCGGGCGGCATCAAGGAGCGCACTGCGCGCCAGTTGCTCGAGGGCCGCTTTCCGGAGCGCGTCGTTGAGAAGGCTGTCGAACGCATGATCCCGCGCGGTCCGCTGGGCCGTCGCCAGATGAAGAATCTCCGCGTCTATGCAGGCGCTGAACATCCGCATATCGCGCAGCAGCCGGAGACGCTCGACGTCGGCGCGCTGAGCGCCAAGAACAAGAGGGCTTGAAAATGGCTGAGCTGAATTCGCTCGCAGAACTGGGTACCGTTGCCGTGGTGCAGCAGCCTGCCGCACCCGTCTATGTCCAGAAACTCGACAAGAGCGGCCGGGCCTACGCCACCGGTAAGCGCAAGGACGCCATCGCCCGCGTCTGGGTCAAGCCCGGTTCCGGCAAGATCACGGTCAACGACAAGGACTTCAACGCCTATTTTGCCCGGCCGGTGCTTCAGATGATCCTGAAGCAGCCGATCGTGGCGGCCAATCGCGACGGCCAGTTCGACGTTGTCGCGACCGTCGTCGGCGGCGGTCTTTCGGGCCAGGCGGGCGCCGTCCGTCACGGCATCTCCAAGGCGCTGACCTACTACGAGCCAGGCCTGCGCGGGATTCTCAAGAAGGGCGGCTTCCTCACCCGCGACAGCCGCACCGTCGAGCGCAAGAAGTACGGCAAGGCGAAAGCCCGCCGCAGCTTCCAGTTCTCCAAGCGCTAAGCGGTTCGAAGCTGGTTTCAGCAAAAGGCGGGCCGTCGAGCCCGCCTTTTTTCTTTTGCAAGGACTCCTATGCCCAACCGGTTGAGCAGATCATTGCTCACTCGGTTGGCAGATCATCGCCCGGTCAATTGGTCAGATCATAGGGCACGCGGTAGCCATTGGCCTCCAGCCATTCGATGGCTGCCTTGGGCTCATCGGTCTGGATGATGGTAGCGCCGTGGTCGACCCAGAAGCCGTAAGCTTCCTCAGGCACGTTCGCGAACACCGCCAACCTGTCGCCCCTGCCCCCGGCCAGATAGCCGCCGCTCTTGTTGACGATGGAATAGGTGTTGACCCACAGGTGCCAGTCGCCCCTCGCAGCTATGGCGCGCGCCTTTGTGCCGAATAACGCACCTCCCGTGTCGGTGATCCTTTCTCCGCCTCTATGCCAGTTGATCATCTCGACCGCGTCGGCCGAGAAGGTCTTGCTGGCGGTCTCCAGGAAACGCACATCGCTTACCGCGTCGTCCGCGATGATTGGCATGAATTTCACGCCATCGCCCATCGTGGCGACTGCCCGTTTCATCTGCGCGATTTTCTCGGCGTTCCAAAGGTTCTGCTTGATAAGCACCTGATCGGCCATGTTCATTGCGCGGGCAATCGCCACAATGCCCGCGAGGTCATCGACGTCGAGCTTGTTGTCGATGTTGACCAGCGCACGGTCTTTTGTCGCGGCGAGCATGTCACGCAGCGTGGGCACGCTTTCGCCGGTGACCCTGCCGGTGCCCTCGACGACAAGCCTGCACCCTTTCAACTCGGCGACTGTCCATTGCACGACCTCTCCCCTGCAGGTCGTCGTGCGATCGAGCCAGGAGTCGTGCATGACCACATATCCGCCGTCTTTCGACTTTCTGACATCGATCTCGACCATTTCGACGCCCAGTGCGATGGCGCTTCTGACTCCCTCTACGGAGTTCTCGGCATTGATGATCCTGCCGTCCTCCATCCAGCCGCCGCGATGCGCGACGATCATCACGTGGTCGCGCCAGCGGTTGGCGTTTTCGAACCGGTCGAGTATCTGGTCGATCCGCGTGTTCGCGGCTGCCGGCGCGACGAAGCCGGCAAGGGCGGCAAGGATTGCACCCAAGAAGGTTCCCAGCATGCCGAATCGCTCCGATGGTGAAGTGCGACCAGCGATGCCTTAGAGGGTGAGCATGACACACGCATGAAGCCGTCGTGACACCTGGATGAAACTCTTCGTTGTGCGACAAAGGGGTCGCATTTGCGGAAAGAATATCCAATAAGGTCGGTTCAAGTCAGAGGGAACCCCACATGCCATCGACCTCGATCGACAATGCCTTCACCGCGCGCAAGACAACCGGTGCCGCGAGCGACCCGACCTACGCCGGCGCGCTGTCGTTCATGCGGCGGAAGTTCACGAAGGACGTAAGGGGCGCTGACGCAGTCGTTTGGGGGGTTCCTTTCGACGCCGCTGTATCCAATCGGCCGGGCGCGCGGTTCGGTCCGCAGGCCATACGGCGCGCTTCGGCGATTTTCGACAACGACCCGCAATATCCCTTCAGCCGCGATCTGTTCGAAGCGATGAGCGTTGTCGACTATGGCGACTGTCTGCTCGACTATGGTAACCATCAGAAGACGCCGGCAACGATAGAGCGCGAGGCTTCAAAGATACTCAAGTCCGGCGCATTTCTTTTGTCCCTCGGCGGCGATCATTTCATCACATGGCCGCTGCTCAAGGCGCACGCCGCGATCCACGGGCCTCTCGCGCTCATCCATTTCGACGCGCACCAGGACACCTGGTTCGATGACGGCAAGCGCATCGACCACGGCTCCTTTGTGGCGCGTTCAGTGAGGGACGGCATCATCGATCCGGACCGATCGATCCAGATCGGCATCCGCACCCATGCGCCTGGCGATTTCGGCATCAAGATCCTGCATGGCTATGACGTCGAGGACATGCGGCCGGCCGACATCGCCTATGCGGTCGCGGAGCGGACCGGGGGCAAGAAGGCCTACCTGACGTTCGACATCGACTGTCTCGACCCTGCCTTTGCGCCCGGTACAGGCACGCCGGTAGCGGGCGGACCTTCGTCGTCAAAGATATTGTCGGCGCTCAGGCAACTCGGCCACATCGATATTGTCGGTGCCGACATCGTCGAGGTTGCGCCCGCCTACGATCACGCCGACATTACGGCCATTGCAGGAGCGACGGTTGCGATGCATTTTCTGGGGCTTCTCGCTGAGCAAAAGGCTCGCAACGGCGCTGCGGCGTAATGAACCGGCTTTGCGCAACTGTCGCCAGGCCATTGAACCTTCGTGCGGAATGCAGCCATGAAACCGAAAATCTTCATCGACGGCGAACACGGAACCACAGGTCTGCAGATCCGCTCCCGCCTAGCGGCCCGGCGCGATCTCGACATCTTGTCGATTCCGGAAGCGGAGCGCCGCAACCTGGTCATGCGCGCCGATTTCCTCAGGCAAGCGGACATCGCGATCCTCTGCCTGCCTGACGATGCCTCGCGCGAGGCTCTCGGCATCATCGAGGGCCACAATTCGACGCGCATCATCGACACCTCGACCGCGTATCGCGTGCATCCGGATTGGGCATACGGTTTTGCGGAAATGGACACAGCGCAGCGCGCGAAAATTGCGGAATCGCGGCTTGTTGCCAATCCGGGCTGTTACCCGACCGGGGCGATCTCGCTGATAAGGCCGCTGGTGATGGCCGGCATCCTGCCAGCCGACTATCCGGTGACGGTCAATGCCGTTTCCGGCTATACCGGCGGCGGCAAGCAGATGATCGCCCAGATGGAGGACTCTACGCGCGAGGATCACATCGCGGCGCCGCATTTCCTTTACGGCCTGCCCCTCCAGCATAAGCATGTCGCGGAGATGCAAGTGCACGGGCTCCTGGCCCGGCGGCCAATCTTCTCGCCGAGCGTCGGTCGCTTCCCGCAAGGCATGATCGTGCAGGTTCCGCTTCATTTGGCCGATTTGAATGGCGCGCCCTCGCTTGCGGAAATCCACGCCATTCTGTCGGCGCACTATGCTGGTCAGGCGGTCGTTGAAGTCTCGCCGCTGGCCGAGAGCGCGAGGCTTTCCCGCCTCGATCCGACCGAACTTGCCGACACCGACGTAATGAGGCTTCATGTTTTCGGGACGGAAGGCCAGGGCCAGGTGAATCTGGCTGCCCTGCTCGACAATCTCGGCAAGGGCGCATCAGGCGCCGCCGTACAGAATATGGATCTGATGCTCGGGCTGAACTAACAATCTCGTCAACGGGCGGAATTCGGATAGCTGCCCTCGGTGCCGCGCCAGTGAGCGGCGGCGAAGCCAAGAACGACCAGGGCAAAGGCCTGGTGCGTCAATGCCCAACGAAGCGGCATCTCCATGACAAGGGTGGAGATGCCGATCGCGGCCTGCACCAGCACGAGATGAAAGAGCACGACCGCCCGTCGCGCGTGCGTCGTGCCCTTCTCCCGCCAGCGAACCGCGATCATGTGCCAGAGCGCGCCGGCAAGCAGCGCATAGGCGCCGACGCGATGTACGAACTGAACGGTCTTGGGGTTCTCAAAGAAATTGCGCCACGGCGGATCGATGGCGAGCAGGCCGTCGGGAATGATCGCGCCGTCCATCAGCGGCCACGTGTTGTAGGATAGTCCCGCATCCAGCCCGGCGACGAGGCCGCCGAGATAGATCTGGACAAGCACCAGCAGCAGAACGAGGCCGGCGCCCCATCGCGTGGCCGGGCTTGCGGAAGCCTCGCTATGCGGAGCCAAGCCGCGCGCGACGACCATCGTGGCTGTGAAGATCAGGCAGGCAAGTGTCAAATGGGTGGCCAGCCGGTACTGGCTGACATCGACCCGATCACTCAGCCCGGACGCGACCATCCACCAGCCGATCGCGCCCTGTATCGCGCCAAGCGCAAGAAGACCGAGCAGTTTCGGTTTCAGCGCGCGCTCCAGGCGACCCGTTAGCCAGAAGAATGCGAGAGGCAGGGCAAACACTGCCCCCACTCCGCGGGCAAGCACCCGGTGCGCCCACTCCCACCAGAATATCGTCTTGAACGCTTGGAGGCTCATGCCGCTATTGATCTGCCGGTATTCAGGAATCTGACGGTATTTGTCGAATTCCTCCTGCCATTCCGCATCCGTGAGCGGAGGTATCATGCCGTGAATGGGCTTCCACTCGGTGATCGAGAGGCCGGAATCGGTCAGTCGCGTCGCGCCGCCCACCATAACCAGCGCAAACAGCGTGAAGAGGACGGCATAGAGCCAGCAACGGACAAGCGTCCGGTTGCGTTCCTCCAGTTCGCGCGTCGCGAACGCTGTTCCATGGCTTGTAACAGTGGTCATGATCTGCGGGTCACTCCCTTGCGGGGCATAGGTGTATCATCATCGCAGGCGTTGCAAGGGAAACGGTCGCGCGACACGCCGTCGCGCCGGCGCGTTACTTAGGGTGTGTTGAGATTCAGGTCAGGCCGAGCCGAAAATGGTGAGGGAGATTGGCCGTGGCCTCGCCGCTGCTCACCCTCCCCCCAGGGAGGAGGGTGGGCCGGCCGCAATCTTTGGCCTGCGTTCGGGTCCAGTGCTTTACCTGAATCTCGACACACCATAGAGCAAGTGTTGCACTCGACCATTGCAAGGCCCACTACAGCGCCGCGCGTCCTCTCGGACTCGCAAATCGATGCGGTAGGCCCAAAAGGACAAAAAATGCCCGTTCGCCTGAGGAAACTTATCGGAAGCCTGCTGCTCGTTGCACTCGTGATCGTCTATGCGCTTCTTGCAACGATGATCGCGGTGGCGCAGTTGTCCGAAATCAGGGCCGGTTGTCCATCTCGCCTTTTTCTTTTTCACCGGATTTCTGTGGATCCTGCCAGCCATGGGCATCATCAAATGGATGATTAGAGCAAGATGAGATTAGGTCCGGTCATTCTGCCAGAGGAAATTTGCGACAAGGTCGAGGGGTTCGGCGACGGCGTACCGATTACGGCTGAGCCGGAGCCCGAAAGATTTCGCGCAAATTAACCCGGCAGAATGACCAAACCTAATCTCATCTTGCTCTACGATGCCACGGCAAGCCCGTGATGCGGATCAGGCCGCGGACAAATCCGGCGGCTTATGACTGGCCGCGTGAGAAACCGGGGTGGGCCTTCGGCAGCCGCCCGCTCCCCGGTCAGCCATCGCTCCTCGGGTGCGGGCGCGTTCTCCTCCAGCACTGAAACAAGCTGGCGAATACCTTCGCCAGCTGCCGGCCCGCATTCAACGACGACGATATCATAAGCGGTCATCAGCGAGTTCAATACTATGGGCAGGCGATCGGCAGCGCGCGTGGCGCGTTCGGGATCCCCTATTCCGTGCGGAATCACGTGGCAACCTGAATAACGGTCGGCATGTATCACATCCGAAAACTGGGCTTCTGATGCGAGAAGGTCGGTGATCCCCGGACAGGAGTTGCTGTCCAGCATGTGCCGTGATGCAACTCCGGCCGAGGTCAAGTCGATCAGCACGACGCGCAGCCCAGAATCTGCCGCCTCGCGCACCGCCACCACGGCTGTTGCCGCATCCTCGTTGTCCTCTGATGATATGAATATCTCCGCGCCACCCTTCGCCAGCCTGCCGGCCGCCGTATCGACGGCGGTATCCTTCGCAACAGGACGCTGCCAGCCTTGCACGTCCTGATTGGCCGGAACGGCCGCAGGCATCGGCACTTCAGCAATCGGCTCGGGTCTTGCGTCGGTTGCCGGCCGCATAGCTGGCTTTGCGAGCAGTTCTCGTGCCAGCGTGATGATTGCCATGACCAGCAACGACGCGCAAAATACCGTGCCCACAATAGGCAACGTCTTCGGAAAATAAGGCTCCGCCGGCACGGTGGCACGCGAGAAGAAGCGTGCATCCACCGGCAGATGGCTGCGCCCGTTCCGGAAAGCGGCTTCACCGCGCTGCACGGCGATGTAGGTTTCGGCGAGGGCATTGGGCAATTCCGCCGCGAGGTTTCGATCCCCGGAAGAATATTCGATCGCTATGACGCGCGAGTTTTCCGCGCGAAAGATATTCAGCTTCTCGCGAATGGCATTCAAGACGCGCTCATCCGATGGGATTTGAGCCGGGTCGGACAGGAGTCCTGCCATCACGAGCAACCTGTCGAAGACTGGGGCTCCGGCGAAGTTTCCAAATTCCGGCAGCTGTGTGATATCGAGCTTGCGCGCAGCCTGTTTCAGGATGTCGGCGGAGCCGATTACATCCATCTGGCTTCTCACGCCATCTTCATCCGAAATCGGGTGGGGGTTGAGGGCATCGAACCCCGGCCGCGTGAAGTCCGGTTCCCGCGCTTCGATCAGCAGCCGCGCGGTTCCCCTGTAGCGCGGCGTGGCGGCCGCTGCGAAGGCTAGCGCCAGGCCGGCGGCGACGAGAGACGCGACGAGGATGCGCGGACCCTTTGCTGCGACGCTCGCAAGAAGGCTGCCGGGGCCGGCATCTTTGGTTGAATGGTGGTCAGCTGACATTGGGCCCGCTTCCGGTGTCGGGACACTCAAAAGGTAAACGATTATGGTAACCCAGCGGTTAACAGGTCGTTCGATCGCCTCTGGCGCCCGTGAACGGGGTCATGGCCGGGATGAAGTGCCCGCCAAGTGTTGACATTGGACGTGAGGCGCCGATTTCGGTTGACCGGGCGAGGTATATTTCGATAGACAGCAGCCGGTTCGGAGCGTAGCGCAGCCCGGTAGCGCACTTGACTGGGGGTCAAGGGGTCGTGGGTTCGAATCCCGCCGCTCCGACCAGCAAAATCAATTGGTTAACTAGTCGCCTGAATCTTCCCATTGGCGCTGGGCCTCCACCGGGGCCCCAGCGCGCTTGATTTTTCGGGGCACTTTTTTTGGTGCCCCGGATGGGTCGAACCGCCGACCCTCGGTTTACGAAACCGCTGAACATTCGAATTTTACTTCGGTGAGGAAATCAGCCGTTGTAGTCACGGCGTGGTCATGGGGCTCCGAAGCGCTTGGCGGCGATCTGCGCTTGCTGGACAAATGCTCGCGTTACGGCCTGCGCTTGGAAACCTGGGGAGCCAATGATCATCCCCAATTAGCTGCGCACTAAGAACGCTCCGGAATTTCGATCCAGAGCTCCAGCACGCCGCTGGAAACCTTATATGGCACGGTCAAGCGCTTCACCTGAATGTCAACCGGAGTAAAACCCGCGGCGCTGATCGCCTTGCTCGTATCGGTGGCCAGAAGACTGGCGACCTCCGAATCCTTGTCGTTGAAATATCTGACTTCGCTTCTTTTCGCTGCGCTGCGAACAAGTTCTTCCTTCGGCACGGCCCAGCCCTTTTGACGCAACGCTTCACTTACGGCTTCGATGTCCGCCCGATTGTTCCCCGCGAACTGCACGTAGGCAATCGCCCCGGTCCTGGGTTGGGTCTGATACGTCGTGTCCGATTGTGCCAGTTCAGCCTGTTGAGCGTCGGCGACCTCCTGAAGGCTCTGTTGTGCTTTTACAATCTCCCCGGCATCTTCCGGCGCAGGCGCCAGCTTACTGCTCGCCTCAGCAAGGTAGGTCGTCTGAGTTGCGAGCTTCACAATCTGCTCTCGCAATTGTTCGATCTCGTCGCGGGTAACGGGGTCCGTCTGCTGTTGCTTCTTCACGAAATCGAGGATTCCACTTTTTTCGTCCAGCTCTTCCTCGAGGATCCCTAGCCTCTCGGTTGACTCGCCAAAGCTGGCGCTTACGTCCGCGAACCTTGTCCGCAAGGCGCCGATGCGTTCGTCGAGGTCAGTCTGTTTGCTCTCCAGATTAGTCGCTATCTTTTCGGCGGCATCTGCTGCACTTTCTGCGTTTTCTTTTGCCTTTCTGACCGGCTCACTGACCTGAGCTTGGATCTGGCTGATGATCATCGCCTGCACTGCCGGCCATCCAACAGTAAAGCCAACCAGCCCGAGAACGGCGACAATGGCGGAGCCGACATTGCGATAATAACGGAAGAGATCGGCTTCAACCTTTGCCTTGATCTGCTCCTCGAGCCGCCTGCGGGTCAGTTCAAGTTCATCGCCCTCACCGAGTGACATCTAATCCTCCTTGCCAGGGCCTCAGCCAGCACAAAAAGACTATCAAAAATCATCGCCAGCAAAGTTTGCCTGAACCCGCCGGGTTTCTAGCGCCCGATGTTGGTGCCGTCGCGGTGGTCCTTCGTCCGCGCCTTGACGACCCGGCTACCGAAGAGGTGCGCTGCGATTCCGAGCCCGAGAACGGCCAAGGAACCCGGGAAGCCAGGAAGGATGCCGGCCACGACCGGAAGCACCTCCCTCACGATCGGCTCGAAGCCACCTGCGACTGCGGTATGATCGATGGCAACTTGCGGCGTAGTGCCCCCAGCGAGCATCGCATGGAGCTGATCAACGAGATTTTTGGCAGCCGTCGCTTTTGGGCCATTGCCGATGCTCGCGACCGTCGCACCGAGCCTGTCGAGGATGGGCAAGGCCGCATCGGGAATAGTCGGCGCGATTTTCGGGCCGGGCACGCTGCCGCCTGCCAGATCGACCGCCATTCCGGTGGTCAGTCCGAGCGTTCCTAAGATTGCCGTTACCCAGCCGAGGCCCTTCGTCCTCAATCCGTTTGTAATGATCGTCGACCCGAGATTCTCAAGCTCCTTGGGCGTGATGTCCCTTCGCTCGCGTGAGAGCTGGCGAGGCGCCGCGGTGGACATTGCCTCCCAGGTCCGCTGGTCGACCTCGCCGTTGGTGATCAGTCCGTTGTCCGCCTGGAAGGCGAGCACTGCAGCGCGCGTCAAGCCGCCGAAAATGCCGTCTTTGTCGCCGACCGGGTAGTCCAGCTCGGCAAGCGCCTCCTGCAAAGCCTTGACCTGAGGACCTCGCGCCCCGAACGAGAGCTCTGAGCCCGGTAAGTGCATCGCGATCGGCTCCGGCATACGCCAGTCCTCGATCGTCGAAAAGGGTTCGGGGGGATGGTATGTCGAGCCATTTCCATTGTGGCTCTGACGAGAGAACGCGTCCTTCGCGAGCCGGGCAAAGCGGTAGCGGCTGGGGTAGTGCTTGATGCCTGCCCGCTCGAAGTTCTGCTCGAAGGCCCGCACGCCTTCTTCGAGCGTCGAAGTCTGGCGGAGTGCCGCGATCGCGTTCGCTTCGCTTGAGCTCAGCTCGTGCTTCAGGAAGCCGTAGTTGGCCTCGTCCGAATCGAGGGGCAAGCTGTGCTGCCGGGCCCATTTTTCGAATTGCACGCGCCTCGGGCCGGTCCACTGCGCCCACCCGTAGCCGCCGCGACCTCCCTTAAGCGGTTTCTGTTCCTGCATGAGCTGGAAGCCAGCGCACTCGTGCCCGAGATTGCCGAGGACGGCGGCTGCCGCCTCGACGTCTAGGTCGAAATCGGACATCAGCTTCTTCATGATCCGCGGCGACTTTGCCTGGAAGAGCGAATGGCCATTCATCTGAGCAATCCCTCAAAGCTCAGGCGCGAGCCGTATCTGAATGCGGCCCTTCACGCCACGTCGGCTAGGTTAGGAGAGCGGCACCGGCTTCGTCTGTGAAACTGCGCACAGTTCCTGTGACACCGGAAGGCCCGGCGCGGCACACGCGCCATGGGCGCGAGCCATTCCAGATGAAGCGGAATGCTCCGATACCGGATTACTGCGTAAGTATCAGGAAAGAAAGTGGAAATCAGATTAGAATGAAAAACAATGAAAGGGCCGGAATGATATGGAATATGACTAGGGTCAAGGAGTCGTGGGTTCGAATCCCGCCGCTCCGACCAACACTTTGATTAGTGATTTCAATAAATTGAGCAGTCCTGACTTATCGAGCGGCACGCCGCTGCGATACCTTGATGAGGGGGAAGCGCCCAGCGGCCCTTCCCCC
The DNA here is from genome assembly GCA_963813315.1 of uncultured Alphaproteobacteria bacterium. Classification (GTDB taxonomy): domain Bacteria; phylum Pseudomonadota; class Alphaproteobacteria; order Rhizobiales; family Rhizobiaceae; genus CAWEYO01. Next base: position 122,953 of record CAWEYO010000013.1, read on the forward strand.
AAGTGATCGAAGTTCAGTCCTACTTAATCACTGGTTCTGCTACCGGTGCCGGCTCGGCGACTGGCGGCGGAGCCTTCCCCTTGCCTTTGCCGATTTCCGCGCAGCCGCTTAAACTGGCAACGGCGAACGCGGCGACGAAGGCCATTAGAATTCTGGTCATCAACCAATCCTTTCCCCACAGTCGAAATCGATGATTCGAGGTAACGCTCCAATAAATAACGGCGAAACGCGCCAGAACCTAGAGCAAAGCAAGGTCAGGGTTAACAGCCGGTTTGCTGCAACGAAGCAAATCCGCACGACCGGGGGTTGATACGGTCCGGACACCCGCCGCAGGGGTGCCTTCGCAAAGCACCTGAACGAGCGGCATTTGGAGCACACGCAATTGCTCGCGGTGGGAGGCCTGCCCCGAGTTCGGTCCACCCAAAAAGTTGAGGGCGTAAGGAAAGTTGACGGCGTGGTGCCGACAGCTATAAACGCGGCTCGTGGACCGAATTGCGAAGGTCGATCTGGAGAGTTTCAGGCAGTGTGGTTGAGGTGCCGGGTCGACCGGATCGGAGATTAAGGGAGTTCTGTTGAATTCGAAGAAGGCACAGAAACGGCACAAGCTCTTAGAGTGGGATGCCAAAAGTGCTTGGAAGAGTGGCCGAGTGGTTTAAGGCAGCAGTCTTGAAAACTGCCGTGCGGGGAACCGTACCGTGGGTTCGAATCCCACCTCTTCCGCCAAAGGTTCGTTTATCTTCTTGATTTCATTGATTTTTTTAAAACATGTGAAGCTGTAGTCAATCTTACCCACAAGCATCCTTGTGCCGATGACTTACTGCCGCACCTCCGCTCGACTGTTGGCCGTGCCTATTTTGGCCCTGCAAGCCTGCCTAGGGCGAAACGGAGTGGGCTTGTCGCATTCGAGATGGTTTGTGGCGTGTCGCACGCCTGGCTGTGATAAAACCGGCACTGCTAGGATCTTCGCCCCTTTGTCGCAGTGCCGGGCTGAGTAGAAAGCGAATTCATCTCAACGGGGCGCTGATACCGATCCGATCAGCGAATGTATTGCTGCGCCCTGACAAAAGTTTGCGGTGAGATGCCACAAGGCTCATAGTGCAGGCACTTGCCGGTCATGCAGGCGTTCTGTTGATCGATCAGGACCGGACAGTTCTTTGGAGACTGCGGCGATGCCAACGTCAATTGGCTTGATGGCTCACCTGGCGGTCGCTCATCTTGAGCGCCACGGCAAAGATCCCGCTCCCCTTCTTGCACTGTCTGGCTTGTCTCAGGCTGCGCTCGCCAGCCGCCAACGGATCAAGGTCAGAGCGGCGATCGATTTTGTGGAACGGGCTTCGCGCGCTGTCGAGGACGACTGGCTCGGACTTACCCTGGCCGCCGATTTCGATCTGCGCGAAATCGGCATGCTTTACTACGTGGCTGCATCATCGCAGCTATTTCGCGACGCCCTCAAACGCCTTGATCGATACGTGCGCATTGCCGATGAAGCACTGGTGGTGCGGATAGTGAAAGGTCCGGACTGCCGAATTGTACTATCCTACGTTGGCGTGCCACGGCACGTCGACCGACACTTGATGGAGTCCTTTGCGGTCACGCTCCTGCGGCTCTGCCGCCAGCTTGTTGGAAAGAAAATAGTGCCTGTGGCGGCGAGTTTCGTGCACCATCGTCCAAACGGTCGAAAAATGGAGCATATTTTGGGCTGCGACGTCAGCTTCGACGCTTATGAGGACGCAATGAGTTTCGACGCGAGCTTGATGGACCTGCCTCTGGTTGGCTATGACCCTTATCTCAACGAATTGATGGTGAAGAACTGCGAGGACGCCATTGCGGATCGCCTGTCCAACATCAGCCCATTTCGAACAGAGGTTGAGAACATCATCGCACCACTTTTGCCGCACGGTGAAGCGCGGGCGAAGACGGTCGCCCATCGGCTCGGCCTCAGCGAAAGGACTTTTGCGCGCCGGTTGGCATCTGAAGGGTTGAGCTTTGGAGATATCCTCGATCAACTGCGGCGCGATCTCGCCGTGCGCTATCTTCAAGAAGACCATCAAGCGTCACAGATCGGGTGGCTGCTCGGCTTTCAGCAGCCCAGCGCCTTCAGCCATGCGTACCGGCGCTGGACTGGCAAAAGCCCTTCGGAATTTCGGCGGTCTCGTGTGCCAAGTTTTAGTCCGGCCTAGTGTGGCGAACGCTTTGCGAAATCGGCGCTGCCGCTCTACCTCTTTGTTTGAGCATCGGATTTTTCCGAAACCTTGACCCTCTTAGATTGCCGATTCCGGCTAGTAGAAGTGTGCCCGCCTATAGCCTGGCGGAGGATGTTTGTCCTCGCTGCCAGCCCAGATAGGGCGTATGGTGGAGCATCGCTGGCTGCGACCATTCGCGTGCAAGCGACTGAGAGCGCAAAACTCCCGCCTTCATGGGGGCGCTCCGATTTGCAAAAACGCGGCGCGCTTCTGGAATATGCTGTCTCCGGCAGATCGCCATATGCTCGATTTCCACCAGAACGTTTTTTGCATTCCCGGAAAGGAGCGTTCCGATGCAAATCTTCCAAGATCGTCGCACCTTCCTCACTGGCCTGTCGGCGGCAGGCAGTGCGGCGATGTTCAACATTCGCCCGTCGAATGCCGCAGCGGAGCCGCCGTTGGAAACGACCACTGTCCGCCTGGGCCAATGGAAGGATGGCGCCTATTGTTGGGCGTCTCTCTACCTTGCTGGGGAACTGCTGCGCGCCGACGGCCTTACCGATGTCCGCTACGTGCAAGGTGACACCCACGTCGTCGACAATACCGAGTGGCTTGCCGGTGGCGTGATAGATTTCGATTTCAATATGCCGTCAATGCACATCCGGAGCATCGAGGCTGGCGCACCGATCAAAGTGCTGACCGGTGTTCACGCCGGGTGCTGGGAGCTGAGGGCCAGCAACAGCGTCAACAGCATTGCGGATCTGAGGGGCAAGCGCGTGGGGGTATGGGCGATGTATGACCACCCGCAAGTCTTCCTGAGCCTCATTGCCAATTATGTCGGGCTCGATGCAGTTCACGACATTCAGTGGGTAGAAGGCACTTCCCCGATGCAGGGCTTCATCGACGGGAAAGTCGATGCGTTCCTCGCCGGTGCGGAGGACTTCCAGAAACTGCGCGCCGAGAAGATCGGCCACACGCTCGTCAATAACGCCGTCGACCGTCCCTGGTCGCAGTATTTCTGCTGCATGGTCGCCGGTAGCGCGGATTATGTGGACAAATACCCGGTGGCTACCAAGCGCGTCCTGCGTGCCATCCTCAAGTCCGCCGATTTCTGCGCGGCAAACCCGACCTCGGCCGCACGCGAGCTGGTCGATCGAGGCTTTCTGCCCAGTTACGACATCGCTCTGGCAACACTGAACGAGACCAGGCACGACCAGTGGCGAGACTTCGATGCCAAGGATTCGGTTCTGTTCTATGCGCTGCGCATGAAGGAGACGGGCATGATCAAGTCGAGCCCGCAGCAGATCATAGAAAACGGAACCGATTTCCGCTTCCTCGACGAGCTGAAGCGCGAGTTGAAGACTTGAACAGGTGGCCGGCTGGCATGCTGCTGTTGGCGCTGCTTGGTGCCGGGCCGCTGCATGCTCATGACGCCCCAGATGACCAGCGTCTGCCGGCAATCGGACCGGCTGCAGACTTCACCTTGACATCACAGGACGGCAGGCGCGTGTCGCTTCGCGACTATCGCGGCAAGGTGGTCGCCGTCACCTTCATCTTTGCTTCCTGTGCCGACCTTTGTCCGATGCTGACCGCCAAGATGGCGGCGGTGCAGGAGAAACTGGGCCGTACGTTCGGATCGAAGATTGCGTTCGTATCGATCACCGTCGATCCGGAACGCGACACGCCCGACGTGCTGAAGGAATACGCGCAAAACTTCAACGCTAATTTGAAAGGCTGGGCGTTCCTTACCGGAACTCCGGCGAGCATCCATGAAATTGAACGCAGTTACGGGGTCATCGCGAGAAAGACGGCCGACGGAGACGTCGATCATACCTTCCTGACCTCCCTCATAGACCCCGACGGCATCTTGCGCGTACAATATGTCGGCGTTCGGTTCGACCTGGAGGAGTTCCGGCGTGACCTTGTCAGCCTCATGGACGAACCCGAATAATATCACGAACCGAATGGTCGGCTGGGTTGCGCGCCTCCCGGCGCGGGTTCAGACCAAGCTTCTGATCGCTTTTCTGTCGATAGTTGGCCTGCTGATCGTACTCGGTGCCGTCGGCTTGCAGATGCTGAGTGGGGTCAACAGTCAAACCAATGAGTTGATCAGGCTGCAGCGCAAGATCGCTGCTTATCATCAGGTCCAACACGACACAACGAACCAGCTCTACAGCATCTCGACCGCGCTGCTGCTTCAGGACGACAGGATGCTGGAGGCAGCACTCCGCCAACTCGCCCAGTTCGGCTACGACCTCGACCGCATGGAATTCGTCGCCAAGGAAGAAGCGGAAATCCTCTCTCAGGTCCGTCAGGACTACGAGCGTTTCACAGCGGACGTGAACCATGTCGTTGAGACTCATTCGTGCTGGAAAGACAGACGAGGCACGCAAGGCTCAGATGACCGGAATCGTGCCTTTCGCTGACCGGCTGGAGCGCCTGACAAACCAGTTGGTCAATATGGCCGAGGCTGACATGGTGGCCGCAATAGACAAAGCGCAGGGAGCATACGGGAAGTCCCGGCTGATCGTCGCCTCGTTCGCCATCGGCAGCATCCTGCTGGCCCTTGGCCTCGGATACATCATCTCCTGGTCGTTGATCGACCCGGTGAAGAAAATCGAAACACGTCTGCGCGAAATCGCTGGCGGCGAATTTGCGCAGCAGGTGGCCGTGGTCAATCGGGACGAACTGGGAGTGCTGGCTGGAAATGTCAACCAGACGTCCGAGCAGTTGGGGCGACTCTATCAGGAAATCGAGGCCCGTAACCGCGAGTTGACCGAAGCGCTCGAACAGCAGACCGCCACTAGCGCGATCCTGCGCGCCATTGCCGCGTCTCCAACCGACACTCAACCTGTGCTCAATGCCGTGGCCGAAAGCGCGGCGAAGCTCTGCGACGCCTACGATGCGTTGATCCTGCTGAGAGATGGTGAAACGCTCGCTATCAGGGCGCACCACGGACCTATTCCCTACGATATGCTCAAATGGCCCATTGGACGCGACTGGGTTTCCGGCCGGGCACTTCTTGATAAGAAGCCAGTGCATATAGAGGACCTCAGCATCGCGGGGGACGAGTTTGCTGCCGGCCGGGAGATGGCACTGCGGATGGGGCACCGAACCACACTCTCCACTCCGCTTCTGCGCGACGATCAAGCCATCGGAGTGCTGGTAATCCGGCAACTCGAAGTTCGCCCCTTCAACCGCAAGCAGATCGAATTGCTCTCCACTTTTGCCGACCAGGCAGTGATCGCGATCGAAAACGTTCGCCTGTTCCAGGAAGTTCAATCCCGCACGGGAGAGTTGGCGCGCTCGGTCGGCGAACTGGAGGCACTCGGGGAAGTCAGCCAGGCGGTCAATTCCACGCTAGACCTCGACATGGTGCTGAAGACGATAGTGGCTAAGGCGGTTCAACTATCGGGCACCGACGCCGGCTCCATTTACGTTTTCAGCAACACGCGCCAACAGTTTCGCCTCCGCGCTACTTACGGCATGAGCGAAGAACTCATCACCGAGCTGTCCAGCCAGCGGATCGGACTGAACGATCCCGGGATCGGCGACGCCGCCCGCAAGCGGGCGCCCATTCAAATGCTGGATCTCAGTGAAGGAAAGCTGCCTCCCGTCCTCAAAGTCGTTTTGGAGGCAGGATTTCGCGGTATTCTGATCGTTCCGCTCCTCAGACCGAACAAGATTGTCGGGGCGCTTGTCGTCAGGCGACGCAAGCCCGGCGAGTTCGACCATGAGGTCGTTCACCTGATGGAAACCTTTGCGGCCCAGTCAGTCCTCGCCATTCAAAATGCGAAACTGTTCCGTGAGATAGAGGAAAAGGGGCGTGAGCTGGAGGCCGCCAGCCGTCACAAGTCGCAGTTCCTCGCCAACATGAGCCACGAGCTAAGGACGCCGCTCAACTCCGTTCTAGGCTTCACCGAACTGCTGGTCGACGGGATTTATGGCGAGCTCCCGGAAAAGGCTAAGGCGACGGTGTCGCGCGTGCAAGCCAACGGCCGGCATCTCCTGGGACTGATCAACGACGTCCTCGATCTGTCCAAGATCGAAGCGGGCCAACTCACGCTGGCACTCGACGATTATTCCGTTGGGCAGGTGGTTCGATCGGCTGTTGCCGCAGTAGAGCCGCTGGCGCGCGCGAAAGGTCTGGTGCTTGCATCAACTGTTGCCGAGAACCTTCCGATCGGCCGCGGCGACGAACGCCGTCTCACACAGGTCCTGCTCAATCTCGCAGGCAATGCCGTCAAATTCACCGAGAAAGGCACTGTCGACATTATTGCCGATGCGATCGACGGGCATTTCGAGATCATGGTGCGGGACACAGGCCCCGGTATCGCCCCGGCCGACCAGACGCTTATATTCGAGGAATTCCAGCAGGTCGACAACAGCAGCACCAGGCAGAAAGGCGGCACGGGTCTGGGCCTGGCGATTTCGAAGCGTATTGTCGAAATGCACGGCGGAACCATAGGCGTGGAGTCTGTACCTGGTTCAGGTTCGACTTTCCGCATGACGATCCCGATCAACGCAGAGGAGCGCGTGGAAGCGGCATGAGCAAGCGAATTCTGATGGTTGAAGACACCGACGACAATCGGCAGATTGTCCGGGATCTCATTGCCACCACCGACTACGAATTGATTGAAGCCGTTGACGGCGCTGCCGGCGTCGCCGCTGCCGCAGCCGAGAAGCCGGACCTGATCCTCATGGACATTCAGCTTCCTGTTATTGACGGCTATGAAGCTGCCCGCCGCATAAAGGCCGACCCGGCGCTTCGACACATTCCGATAATCGCTGTGACCTCGTACGCACTTTCGGGCGACGAGGCGAAGGCCCTTGCCGCAGGATGCGACGGTTACGTTGCCAAGCCGTTCAGTCCGCGCCAGCTACTGGCAATGGTCCATGAATTCCTTTCCTGAGGAGGCCGCACCTTGCACGATCCGCCTCGAATTCTCGCCGTCGATGACACGCCGGAAAACCTTGAAATCCTGCGCATGCGCCTCGAGGCGAACGGCTACGAAGTGTCGACCGCGGCGGATGGCGAAGAAGGGCTTGCGAAAGCGCAGGATCTCAAGCCGGACCTGATCCTGCTCGACATCATGATGCCGAAGCTCGACGGCATAAGCGTCGTGCGGATACTCAAGGAAGACGTTTTGTTGCGATCGGTCCCGGTCATCCTCGTAACCGCAAAGGCCGATACGCGAGATGTCGTCGAGGGATTGGACGCCGGCGGCGACGACTATCTGACCAAGCCGTTCGAGCATCAGGCGCTGCTCGCGCGCGTGCGATCCATGCTGCGTCAGAAGGCGCTTCACGACACCGTCGAGAGCCAGGCGCAACGCCTCGAGGAACAGGCCGTGCAGTTGGCGGCATGGAACCGGTCCCTTGAACAGAGGGTTGCGGAGCAGGTGACGGAGATCGAGCGGATGGGCCGGCTTCGCCGGTTTCTGCCGTCGGAGGTGGCCGACCTCATCGTTGCGGGAGAAAATGGGGACGGGCTTCTCGAAAGCCACCGTCGCGAGGTGACCGTGGTGTTCTGCGATTTGCGAGGCTTTACGGCTTTCGCCGAGACCGCCGAACCCGAGGAGGTCATGGCAGTTCTTGGCGAATACCATTCGTGTCTCGGCGAGCAAATCGTCCGCCATGGGGGAACTCTCGAGCGGTTCGTGGGCGATGGTCTTGTGGTCGTCTTCAACGATCCCCTGCCTTGCCTGGACCACACTGAGAAAGCGGTCCGCATGGCAACGGCAATGCGCGACGCGATTGATGAGCATTCAAATCGATGGCGCAAGCGGGACTACGTGCTGGGTTTCGGTATAGGCATCGCTCGCGGCCACGCGACAATCGGGCAGATCGGTTTCGACCGGCGCTCCGACTATGCGGTGATAGGCACTGTTCCCAACCATGCGGCCCGGCTGTGCGACGAAGCCAAACCCGGCCAGATTCTCGTCAGCCAAAGGGTGCTCGGCTCGGTGGAATCAGTGGTCGAGGCCCTTCCTGTCGGAGAATTGACCCTGAAGGGCTTTCACCGCCCAATGATGGCCTACGAAGTTGTGCGGTGGCTCGGTCCTTCAACTTAGAGCATCGGACCCGAAACCGGTTCCCACTTTCGGGTCCGATGCTCTATGGGCTGACCTTATTTTGGAAGGTGCACGGCCGTTCAGCGCCTTGTTGAGCGGCACACGGCGATAACAAGATCATCTTAAGCTGGTGGACGCGGCAGACAGTTGCCTGAATTGCCGCCCGGCGTCGCCTGGACGGTTCGGCCACCGCGCCCAAGCAGCGGTATACTCCGATTCGGCGAAAATGACGATTGATTTGCTGGCAGCATGTGATCAGTCAGCGTTTTTGAAATGCTGTTAAGCGACTTCGAATTCTGCCGGAGCCCAACACAGGGTCCAGCTGATCCCGGCCGGCGGGGGCGAGCTGGCGCTAACCAACACCGTCCACAACCGGATCATGTCAGTGCCTACGCCGCGCGCCTTGGAACTATCGCGCATAGCGATTGAGGTACCTTAGGCATTCTGCATTGAAATCCTCCCAAGCACACAGCTGCCTCCTTAAGGCCAGCCTGCCGGCAAAATTTCCCGAGAGTCGCTTGCAACACAACCTCATATGTGAAAATACTATTCACAAAAGAAGATTGAAAGGAGGAATGACATGCGTCTTGCCATCTGGCGGCGTGCGCAGAGCGACTTTGCGCGCTGCTGTAAAACGGGCCGGAGTGGGACATGAGCGCGTTTTCACCAACCGTCGGCGTCGCCTCCACGCATCCGGTCGACATGCCGGATGCGCATGCCGAAATTCCCGTCTGGAATTCGGAAAACTGGTTCTATGAGGACTGGCAGGTCGGCCACAAAATCCGTTCGCTCCGCCGCACCATAGCCGAAGGCGAAAGCCATATGTTCAACACGCTGGTGCTCGATATCCACCCCTATGTGCAGGACCAGATGTTCGCCGAGAAGGAGGGCATTTTCGGCAGGCGGCTCGTGGCCGGCGCCTTCGTGTTTTCAGCGGGACTTGGCCTCGTCGCCACCAACTGCCTCAACGCCTTTTCCTACGGCTACGACAAACTGCGCTTCATCAAGCCCGTCTTCATCGGCGACACGATCTATTCAATCCGCTCCAACCTCGAAAAAAAGCCCCGTTACAAGGACATGGGGCTCATCCGCGCCAGCTATGAGGTTTTCAAGGGCGAAGGAGAACTGGTGCTGTACTGCGAGCATTTGCAGACGGTGAAATACAGGAACCCGGCGGACTTCGTCGGAAAGACCGAGAAATAACCGTGACGACTGGCGCCGAACTTCCGCTGGCCGGCTTGATTGTCGTCGACATGAGCCAGTTCCTATCGGGGCCGTACTGCTCGCTTCGTCTGCTCGACCTTGGGGCTCGCGTCATCAAGATCGAACGACCGGACGGCGGCGACCTTTCGCGCCGGCTCTATCTCAGCGACACCGAGATCGGCGGCGATTCCACCATTTTTCACGCCATCAACCGGGGCAAGGAGAGCTTTGCCGTCGACCTCAAGGGCGAAGCCGATCTTAAGGCCCTGCGCGGGCTGATCGCCAAGGCCGACGTTCTGATCCAGAACTTCAGGCCGGGCGTCATTGAACGGCTCGGTCTCAACTATGAGCATGTCAGCGCGATCAACCCACGGCTCGTCTACGCCTCGATCAGCGGTTATGGCGAAGAAGGCCCGTGGGTCAAAAGTCCGGGACAGGATCTGCTGGCACAGTCGCGCTCCGGCGTCATGTGGCTGAATGGCGACGAGGGTCAGGGGCCTGTGCCATTCGGCCTGGCAGTTGCCGACATGCTGGCGGGCGCCGCATGCGCCCAGGGCATTCTGGCGGGCCTGGTGCGGCGCGGCGTTACCGGAAAGGGCAGCCACGTCGAGACCAGTCTCCTGGAAGCGCTGATCGACTTCCAATTCGAGGTCCTGACCACCCACCTCAACGACGGCCGCCGCTTACCCAGACGCTCCTCCTTCCACAGCGCCCATGCCTACCTGGCGGCGCCTTACGGCGTCTATCCGGCAAAGGGTGGGTTCCTGGCGATCGCTATGACACCGATCCCGAACCTGGCCGATCTGCTCGACCTTCCGGAGCTTGCGACTTACCGCGACAAACCGGCGAGCTGGTTTACGGCCCGCGACGAGATCAAGGCGATCATCGCGCAGCGCATCGCCGAGCGGACCGTGGACGAATGGCTGGCCGTTCTCGAACCGGCCGACATCTGGTGCGCCAAGGTATTGACCTGGCCGGAGATGATGGAGAGCGAGGGCTTCAAAACACTCGACATGTTGCAGACGGTAAAGCGCGAGGACAATGTCTCCATCCTCACGACCCGTTCGCCGCTGCGCGTGGACGGCGCGCGCGCCAAGGTCGAGCGTGCCGCCCCCCGCATCGGCGAACACAGCGACAGGATCCGTGCGGAGTTCGGCCTGTGAGCGGGGTCCGGCTGAAGGGCATGACCTGGAGCCATCCGCGCGGCTACGATCCGATGGTCGCGTGCTCGGCGCTGTGGCTGAAGCGGACCGGCGTCTCGGTCGAGTGGGACAAGCGCTCGCTGCAGGATTTCGAGTCCTACCCCGTCGAGGGCCTGGCGCGCGCCTACGACCTGATCGTCATCGACCATCCACACGTTGGCCAGATCACCGCCGAGCGTTGCCTCACGCCGCTGGATATTCCCGGCCGCGAGCCGGAACGCGCAGCCATGGACAGCGTCGGACGTTCCTACCCGAGCTATACCTGGCAGGGTAGCCAATGGGCCTTTCCGATCGACGCGGCGGCGCAGGTGCAGGCCTGGCGGCCCGACGTTATCGGCGCAGCGCCGGCAACGTGGAATGAGGTTCTCGCCCTTGCCCGAAAAGGTCAGGTGCTGCTGCCGCTCAGGCCGCCGCATTCGCTGATGTGCTTCTTTACGCTTGCCGGCAATCTCGGCCGCCCTTGGGCGACCGACGGTCCGGGCGACCCGATCGATCGCGACACCGGCGCGACGGTCTTTGAGATGCTGCGAGAGATCGCTGCGCTTGTCGATCCGGCCTGCCTGACCATGGATCCAATCGCGGTGTCGGAAAGGATGGCCGAATCAGGCTCAACCACCGCCTGCGCACCGCTCATCTACGGCTATGTCTCCTATGCGATTGCAGGTTTCCGGCCCCACCGAATCGCCTTCGCCGACATGCCGGTCGCGGGCGGACAAGGGCCGATCGGCTCAGCGCTCGGCGGCACCGGCGTTGCCGTGTCGGCTTTCTCGGCGGCCAGGGCCGAGGCAATCGATTTTGCCTACTGGATTGCCAGCGGCGATGTCCAGCGCGGCCCCTATGCGGCTGGCGGCGGCCAACCCGGCCATGCGCGGCGTGGGAGGATGAGACGGTCAACGTGGCCACCGGTAATTTCTATCGTTCAACGCGCGCGACGCTGGAAGGCGCCTGGGTGCGGCCCCGACACGACGGCTACATGGGGTTTCAGCAACGCGCTTCCGATCGCCTCAATGTCGGCCTTGGCGAACGGCATGCCGCCGATCGTGTCGTTGCTGATCTCAATTCGTTGTTTCGGCAAAGTTTTCCCCGGCAAAAGGTCGGCGTGCCGGGAGGAGACTGAAAATGGAAAAAGCCCCGGACTGGGACCTATCCCATCCGCCAAAGCCGCCTTGCGTTGCCTGACAGCAGCTTAGCCCGCTCCGCCTCGCTCGCACCGGCAAGCAGCGCATGCGTGGAGGCGATCCAGGTCGTAAGCCCGCCACCAAGCGTGCAGACGGGCCAGTCACTGCCCCAGATGACACGATCCCAGCCGAACGACCCAATCGTGTGCTCGACATAGGGCCTCAACGTATCGACGGTCCATGTCGGCTGGTCGGCATAGGCGACGACGCCGGAAATCTTGGCCATGACGTTCGGGCGCCGGGCGATTTCGCCGATGAGCTCTCGCCAGGGATGTTCGGCATTGGCCTTGATGTCGGGCACGCCGCAATGGTCCAGCACGAACTGCACCTCGGGCGCGACGTCGGCAAGTGCCATGGCCTTGCGGATCTGATGCGGCAGCACAACGAGATCGAACGTCAGACCGGTGCCGGCCAGCCGCCTGATGTTTTCGCGAAACAGAACGCCTTCCGAGAGATCATCCGCCACCACGTGCAGCACACGCCGAAAGCCCTTCACGAATGGATCGGCCTTCACCCGTTCAAGATAGGCGTCGAATCCAGCCTCTTCCGGCCGGCACGAGGCGATTGCTCCCTTTAGCAGGCTGCCGGCCTGACCGGCCAAGACCTCCACGCATGCGGTCTCCGCCTCGATGTCGGCGGCGGTCGACATCGACTTCCATGTGCAGCGCGGCTTCGATGCCGCAGCGATGCGCGTCCGTTGCATATTCGGCATAGGAAAAGTCCCGATCAAGCGCCGGCACCCCGGCAAGCCACGGATAGCGCAGCGCGGCGCGGTCGATCAGATGCAGATGCGTGTCGATGATCATGGCGGCAATCCTCCATCATTCCAGGTTACATTCTCGTGGAGAAATTCATCATTCAAATAAGAATTACGCCGATAGCTGAACATCCGAGCCGGACAGCTGCGAAAGCTTCACCGCTGCCGACTGCAAAAGCGTGATCGTCGTGGTGACGTCCGGCGCGGAAGGGGCATTGACCAGTGTGATGTATGGAATGGTCAGCGCGGCAAGAGCCGTGCCGTCCGGTCCCAGAACCGGAGTTGAAAGGTTGTACACGCCTGCGGTCTGCAGCGAGGCCATCATTTCGTAACCGCGATCGCGGATCTGGTCGAGACGCGCGAAGAACTCCGGCGACTGCTTCCGTTCGTCAGCGCTTTGCAGGTGCTCTGCAATCATCATCTGCCTCTCCGCGGGCGAACGGAAAGCGAGCAGGACATGACCCGAGCCTGTGTCGAACAGGCTGATGTTTGAGCCGACCCGAATGGAAATACCCCAGTAGCGAGGCGCCTCCTGCTGCGCGATGACCACCGCGGCACCCCGGTCGAACACAACGAGCTGGTTCGCTTGCCATGAGGTCTCGGCCAGTTCACGCATGATGGGTGTCGCGTAGGAGACCAGCCGGCGCACAGGCGCGTGCAATTGCGCGAGGCCGAACAGCTTCAGGGTCAGCGAGTAGCGGTCGCCGTCGAGCCTGGTGACATAGCCGCGCCGCACCAGCCGGTCGAGCATTCGATAGAATTCGTTCGGACTGCGATCGAGCCGCTTGGCGATCTCTGCCTGGGTCAGGCCGCCATCGACGCTCGACAGCAGCTCCAATATGTCCAGGCCCTTATCGAGCGCAGGAGCGCGATAGCGGTCCCCATCTTCATCCTCTGCCACAACACTCTCCAGTGAATTGTTCGCTCGTATATGCATGAAGTTGCGGGACGCGGGAAGAACAATCAGCTTGACCCGGGAATGAAAGTGCTATTTGCATATAAATGAAGCACCAAGCGGTTGTTTCACATCCTGCCGGCCGTCGCCGCAGGAACATGGGAGGAGTGACATGAACAGATTGCCTTTTGGCATTTCCGCCGGCGTCGCCGCGCTCGCCCTCACTTGCGGCATGGCTCTGGCCGCCGACCTGCCCGGCAAATTTCCCGGCGTCACGATCGACGCCAAGCTGATCGGGGGCCAGCAATACGAGAAGCTCTACGAAAGGATTCCCGAGTGGGAGAAGCTGACCGGGGCCAAGGTCAACATCCTTTCGAAGAAGAACCATTTCGATCTCGACAAGGAGATCAAGTCCGATATTGCCTCGAGCAGCGTTACCTGGTGCGTCGGCTCGAACCACTCGTCGTTCGCGCCGCAATATCCCGGCATCTACACCGATCTGTCCAAGCTTCTGCCCAAGGAGGAAATCGACGCTTTCGTGCCCTCCACGATCAAGGCTTCGACGCTCGACGGGAGGGTGGTGATGCTGCCGCGCGCCCAGTTCGACGTGTCGGCGCTCTACTACCAGAAGAGCCTCTATCAGGACGAAGCCAGGAAGACAGCGTACAAGGCCAAATACGGCAAGGATCTGGTCCCGCCGGACACCTGGGATGAGGTTGCACGAGCAGGCTGAGTTCTTCGCCAATCCGCCGGATTTCTTCGGCACTCAGTTCGCCGGCAAGGAAGAGGCGATCAATGGCCGTTTCTACGAGATGTTGGTCGCCAATGGCGGCGAGTATCTCGACAAGGACGGGAAGCCGGCCTTCAATTCCGAGGCCGGCGTCAAGGCGCTCGACTGGTTCGTCAATCTCTACAAGGCCAAGGCCGTGCCGGCCGGCACCACCAACTATCTGTGGGACGATCTCGGCCAGGGGTTCGCATCAGGCACGGTCGCGCTCAACCTCGACTGGCCGGGCTGGGCCGGCTTCTTCAACGATCCGAAGTCGTCCAAGGTTGCCGGCAACGTCGGCGTCAAGGTGGCGCCTATGGGATCGGCAGGCGTCCGTACCGGCTGGTCAGGGCATCACGGCTTCTCGGTCACTGAGAATTGCGCCAACAAGGAAGCCGCCGCGTCGCTGGTCTGGTTCCTGACCAACGAGGACAGCCAGAAGCTCGAAGCCGCGACCGGCCCGCTGCCGACCCGCACAGCGGTCTGGGATTGGGACATCGAAGCAGGCCGAGAGCGATCCTTACAAGAAGGAAGTTCTGGCTGCCTTCCAGGAAGAAGCGCAAGCACGCTTTCGCAGTGCCGCAGACGGCCGAATGGATCGAGATCTCCAACGCCGTATATCCGGAACTCCAGGCAGCGATCCTAGGCGACAAGACTTCCAAGCAAGCGTTGGACTCGGCCGCTGAAAAGGCGACCCAGATCCTCCAGGACGCCGGCAAGCTGTAATAACTGGAAAGGGAGGCGCGGATAGTCCGCACCTCCCTTTTCGCTGACCGTGCGCTACCAAGCTGTTCCAGCCCGGCACTGCGAGAGAAATCCTTGAGAAAGGCACGGTTCCCCGCATGAAGCTTCCGCGGCTCTCCGCACCAACCTTGCTGCTCCTGCCGGCGATCATCGTGTTGGCGGCGGTGGTGGTCGTGCCGTTGGTGCTGTCGCTTTACTCCAGCTTCACACCCTTCCGCCTCACCAAGCCTGAGACCTTTTTCGTCTTTATCGGATTCGGAACTATCTTGCGATCCTGGCCAATGCCGACTTCTGGTACGCCTTCGGCCGCACCGTGCTCTTGCTGACGGTCGCGCTCAATCTGGAAATGCTGCTCGGACTCGGTCTTGCGATGCTGGTCGAAAAGGCGGCGCGGGGACAGCGCATCCTGCGCACGCTGATGATGTTTCCGATGATGTTCTCGCCGATCCTGGTCGGCTTCCAGTTCAAATTCATGTTCAACGACAATATCGGCCTGGTGAACAATGCGCTGCAATCGCTGGGCTTGACCGACGGCTGCCATCCCCTGGCTGATCGAAAGCCATCTCGCCTTCACCGCCATCACCATCGCCGAAATCTGGTCCTCGACCTCCGTCTTCGCCATCCTGATCCTGGCCGGCCTGCTGGCCATGCCGACGGAACCGGTCGAGGCGGCGCGCGTCGACGGCTGCACCGCCTGGCAGACATTCCGCTATGTTACCTGGCCGTTCATCATGCCCTTCGCCTTATATCGCCATGACGATCCGCTCGCTCGACGTGGCGCGTGCCTATGACATCGTCAGGATCATGACCGACGGCGGCCCCGCCGGCCGCACTGAACTGCTGTGGACGCTGATCGGCGCGCACCGCCTACAGCGACGCCCGCATGGGCCTGGCCAACGCCATGGCGTATATCTCGATCCTGTTGTCGATCGCCTTCACGGTCTATTTCTACAGCAAGCTTGCCGCGGCGCGCACGCAGATCGGCGCGGAGTGGTGACGATGGACGAGAACGCATCCGCCCGCCTGATGCGCCGCGCTGCAGACGGTCGCGCACCGCGTCGGTCTCTTCCTGGCGATGCTGGTCATCTGCTTGCCTGGCATCTGGATCGTGCTGTCGTCGCTGAGGCCGACCGTCGAGATCATGGCCAAGCCGCCGGTATGGATTCCGCAGCAGCTTTCGTTCGACGCCTATGTCGCAATGTTCAGCGGCATCGGCAAGGGCGGCATCCCGGTTCTGGACTATTTCCGCAATTCGCTGATCATTTCGGTCATCCTCGACGGTGATCGCCATCGCTATCGGCATGGCCGGCGGCTATGCCTTCGCGCGCTACCGTTTTCGAGGCAAGTCCGGCACGTTCCTCGGCCTGATGCTGACGCGCACCGTTCCCGGCATCGCGCATGTCGCTGCCGCTGTTCTTCATCTATGCCCGGCTCGGCATCATCGACACGCATTTCGGCCTGATCCTCGCCTACGTGGCGCTGAACATTCCCTTCACGATCTGGTTGATCGACGGCTTCTTCCGCCAGGTGCCGAAGGATCTCGCCGAAGCTGCGCAGATCGACGGCTGCACGCGCTGGCAGGCGTTCTGGCAGGTCGAATTCCCGCTGGCCGGGCCTGGCATCGCATCGGCCGGCATCTTCGCCTTCCTCACCTCGCTGGAACGAATTCGCGCTTGCCTCGCAGCTCACCCGCTCGGTCAATTCCAAGACGCTGCCCGTCGGGCTGCTCGACTATACGGCCGAGTTCACCATCGACTGGCGCGGCATGTGCGCGCTCGCGGTGGTGATGATCATCCCGGCACTCACCCTCACCTTCATCGTCCAGAAGCATCTCGTCGGCGGCCTTACCTCCGGCGCGGTGAAAGGTTGACATTCATGGCAACGGTTTCGCTGAAGAAGCTCACCAAGCGCTACGGCAATCATGGCGGTCGTGCATGGCATCGACCTCGACGTCGCCGACCGCGAATTCATCGCGCTGGTCGGCCCGTCGGGCTGCGGCAAGTCGACAACGCTGCGCATGATCGCCGGGCTGGAGGAAATCAGCGGCGGCGACGATCGAGATCGGCGGCCGGGTGGTCAACGACTTGCCGCCGCGCTCGCGCAACATCTCGATGGTGTTCCAGTCCTACGCGCTCTATCCGCATATGACGGTGCGCGAGAACATCGGCTTTTCCCTGAAGATCGCCGGCGTGCCGAAGGAGGAGATGGAGCGACGCGTCGCCGAGGCGTCGGCGATCCTCGGCCTCGACGAGCTGCTGGAGCGCCGTCCCTCGCAATTGTCCGGCGGCCAGCGCCAGCGCGTCGCCATGGGCCGCGCCATCGTGCGCGATCCCGACGTTTTCCTGTTCGACGAGCCGCTCTCCAACCTCGACGCCAAGCTGCGCACGCAGATGCGCACCGAGATCAAGAAGCTGCACGCCAAGGTGCAAGTCGACGGTGATCTACGTCACCCACGACCAGGTCGAGGCGATGACGCTGGCCGACCGTATCGTCATCATGCGCGACGGCAATATCGAACAGGTCGGCACGCCGGACGAGGTGTTCAGGCGGCCGGCGACGCGCTTCGTCGCAGGCTTCATCGGCTCGCCGCCGATGAATTTGCACGAGGCGACGGTCGATGCAGGGCGGCTGATCTTCGCCAGCGGCGAGACGTCTGCCGCTGCCCGCCCAGTTCAAGACTGGAGTCGCTGCCGGCGACAAGGTGGTGTTCGGGCTCAGGCCCGACGACATCTATCCGACCGGCCACGGGCATGCATTCCGGCGAAGCGAGCCGAGGTCCATCGAGATCGAACTGCCGGTCACCGTCACCGAGCCGCTCGGCAACGAGACGCTGGTGTTCGCCGAATTCGACGGCGGCGACTGGGTGTCGCGCATGCTGAACCCCAAGCCGCTGAAGGCCGGCGACAGGATCAGGCATGAGCTTCGACCTGATCCAGGCGCATCTGTTTGCCGCCGAAACCGGCAAGATCGCTGCAGGGGCTGATGCATGGCGAGAATCGAAAAAGTCGAGCTGCGCATGGTCGACCTGGTGCCGAAGGTGAAGCGCACCGACGCGATCCAGAGCTTCGTCAGCCAGGAAACGCCGATCGTCACCATCACCGACTCCGATGGCGCGGTCGGCACTGGCTACAGCTACACGATCGGCACCGGCGGCTCGTCGGTGATGCGGCTGCTCTCCGATCATCTCGCGCCGCGGCTCATCGGCCGCGACGCGGACCAGATCGAGGCGATCTGGCACGAGCTCGAATTCGCCACCCATGCCACCACCATCGGCGCGATCACGGCGATTGCGCTTGCCGCGATCGACACCGCGCTGTGGGATCTGCGGGCGAAGAAGCAGAACCTGCCGCTGTGGAAGCTCGCCGGCGGCGCCAAGGACCGCTGCCCGCTCTACACCACCGAAGGCGGCTGGCTGCACATCGAGACGCAAGCGCTGGTCGACGATGCGCTGGCCGCGAAGGCGCAAGGGTTTCGCGGCTCGCAAGGTGAAGATCGGCAAGCCGCACGGCTCGGAGGATTTGGCGCGGCTGTCGGCCGTGCGCAAGGCGGTCGGCGACGGCTACGAGATCATGACCGACTGCAATCAGGGCTTCTCCGTCGACGAGGCGATCCGCCGTGCGGAGCGTCTGCGCGACCTCGACCTCGCCTGGATCGAGGAGCCGCTGCCGGCCGACGACATCGACGGCCATGTGCGGCTGTCGAATTCGACGCCGACGCCGATCGCGGTCGGCGAGTCGCTCTATTCGATCAGGCATTTCCGCGAATACATGCAGAAGGGCGCCTGCTCGATCGTCCAGGTCGATGTCGGCCGCATCGGCGGCATCACGCCGTGGCTGAAGGTCGCCCATGCGGCGGAGGCCTTCGACATGCCGGTCTGCCCGCATTTCCTGATGGAGCTGCATGTCAGCCTCGTCTGTGCCGTCCAGAACGGCAAATATGTCGAGTATATTCCGCAGCTCGATGAGCTGACCGGGCAAGCACATGCGCATCGAGGACGGCCACGCGCTTGCGCCGGACGAGCCCGGGCATCGGCATCGACTGGGACTGGGACGCGGTGAAGGCGAGGAGCATCGCCGAATTCACCAGCGACGATCACGAAATAAGGAGGCTGACATGCAGCGAATGGGGATGGTGCTCGGGCTGAAGCCCGAAAAGGTCGACGGAATACGTGCGGCTCCACGCTGCCGTGTGGCCCGACGTGCTGGCCATGATCTCGGCCTGCAACATCAAGAACTATTCGATCTACCTGAAGCGAGCCGGAGAATCTGCTGTTCAGCTATTTCGAATACCACGGCACCGATTTCGCCGCCGACATGGCCAAGATGGCGGCCGACCCCAAGACCCAGGAATGGTGGGCCGTGTGCATGCCCTGCCAGGAGCCGCTTGCGACGCGCAAGGAGGGCGAATGGTGGGCGACGATGGACGAGGTCTTCCATCATGACTGATGGCCGTTTCGACCCTGCCGCGCTCGCCCAGTCCTGGCCGAGACCATCGTCGCCGCGACCGATCGTCACCTTCGGCGCTGGATCGATCGTCGGCGACGCCCATTTTCCCGCCTACCGAAAGGCCGGCTTTCCGATCGCCGGCCTTTACGATCCCGACCATGCCAAGGCCGAGAGGCTGGCCGACGCATGGGGTGTCAAGGCGTTCCGCTCGGTCGAGGAAGCCGCTGCAGTCAAGGATGCGATCTTCGACCTTGCGACGCCGCCATCACGTCATGCCGATGTGCTTGGAGCACTGCCCGACGGCGCGGTTGCGCTGATCCAGAAGCCGATGGGCAGCAACCTCGCCGAGGCGACGCGCGATCCTTGACATCTGTCGCGCGAGGAAGCTTGAGGCCGCCGTGAATTTCCAGCTTCGCTTCGCGCCGATGATGCTGGCGCTCAAGGACGCGATCGCCAAGGGCTGGCTGGGCGAGGTCGTCGATTTCGACGCCTGGCTGGCGCTGGCGACGCCGTGGCAGCTCTGGGAGTTTCTGCTCAAGGCGCCACGCGTCGAGATCGCCATGCATTCGATCCACTACCTCGACTTGATCCGGCAACTTCTGGGCGACCCGCTGGGCGTCCACGCCAAGACGCTCGGCCATCCCGGTCACACCGTCGCGCAGACGCGCACCAGCGCCATTCTCGATTATGGCGACACCGTGCGCTGTGCGCTGTCGATCAACCACGACCACAAATTCGGCCGCAGGCACCAGGCGTGCGAGTTCCGCATCTGCGGCACCGAGGGTGCGGCCTATCTCAAGCTCGGCATCAACCTCGACTATCCGCGCGGCGAGCCGGATGTGCTGGAAATCTACCCAAGAGGCGGGGCGGATTGGATCACAGTGCCGTTGGCCGGCGAATGGTTTCCCGACGCATTCGTCGGCCGCATGGCCAATGTCCAGCGCTTTGCGGCCGGACGAAGATGCCGACGCTGGTGAGTTCGGTCGAGGATGCCTGGAAACGATGGCGCTGGTCGAGGCCGCCTACCAGTCGAGCGCATCACCAGCGACGCCGATCGCGGAAAGACCGTGATGGAACAGATCCTGTATTTCGAGGAGTACGAGATCGGCTTCGTCGCGACACAACCGGCGGGCGCACGATCACCGAGACGGATTTCGTCGTCCATGCCGGCCATACCGGCGATTTCTTCCCGCATCACATGGATGCCGAGTTCATGAAACGACGCCGTTCGGCCAGCGCATCGCGCACGGCACATTGGTTTTCTCGATCGGCGTCGGGCTGACCGCGAGCGTGATCAATCCGGTCGCCTTCTCCTATGGCTACGACCGGCTGCGCTTCATCAAGCCGGTCTTCATCGGCGACACGATCCGCACGCGCACCACCATTGCCGCGAAGGAGGACGATCCGAAGCGGCCGGAACACGGGCGCGTCATCGAGCGCGTCGAGATCATCAACCAGCGCGACGAGGTGGTGCTGGCGGCCGATCACATCTACATCGTCGAGCGGCGCGGCCGGCTCGCTTGAACACCGACAAGGAGATAGTCGCGTCATGGGAACTCTCAAAGGCAAGGTCGTTGTCGTGACGGCGGCAGCACAAGGCATCGGCCACGCGAGCGCACTGGCTTTCGCCCAGGCTGGCGCCGTCGTCCATGCCACCGACATCAACGAAGCGCTTCTCGCTGAAATCGGCGATAAGCCTGGCATCAAGACCCGCAAGCTCGATGTTCTCGAACGATGAGGCCGTAAAATCGGCCTTCGCCGAGATCGGCGCCGTCGATGTCCTGTTCAACTGCGCCGGCTTCGTCCATTCCGGCTCGATCCTCGAAATGAAGGACGCCGACCTCGACTTCGCCTACGACCTCAATGTCCGTTCGATGATCCGCACCATCCGCGCCGTGCTGCCCGGCATGCTGGAGCGCGGCGGCGGCGCGATCATCAACATGTCCTCGCTGGCAAGCTCGACCAAGGGTGTGCCGAACCGCTTCGTCTATGGGGTGACCAAGGCGGCGGTCATCGGCCTGACCAAGTCGATCGCCGCCGACTATGTCGGCAAGGGCATACGCTGCAATGCCATCTGCCCGGGCACTGTCGACAGCCCGTCGCTGCAGGACCGCATGCATGCGCAGGGAGACTACGAGGCGGCCCGCGCGGCCTTCATCGCCCGCCAGCCGATGGGCCGGCTCGGCACGCCCGAGGAAATCGCAGACCTTGCCGTCTATCTGGCGGGTGCAACTTATACGTCCGGGCAGGCCTACAACATCGACGGTGGCTGGTCGATCTGAACCAATCTAGAAGCGCGGACCCGAAAGTGGGAACCGGCTTCGGGAAAAATCCGATGGTCAAACAAAGAGATAGAGCAGCAGCACCGATTCCATCGGTTCGTCCGCTGTTCTAACTGAGGAGATATCTACTTGAAGCTGTTGCGCTATGGCGAGCCAGGGATGTGGCAAGTCCCTCAGCCTGCTTGGGCTTGGTGAACATACCGATGGCGCGGCGCTGACGTCACGACTTCGCCAACCTGGAAAACCTCCGTCGCCTCACCGCGCCCGCGCAGCCTGTGCTCGCCTGCGGGGATCGTTTCGAACGTTTCGTCGAGCCGCGACGCGGTCTCGCCGGAAATGGCGATGCAGGTCGCGGCGTCCGGCGCGAACAGCTTGCCGAGTTCCTGCAACCGTTGGCTGACGTTCACGGTGTCCCCGACGATCGTATAGTTGACGCGATCGGATGCGCCGATGTTGCCGACAATGACGGAGCCAGTGTGGATGCCGATGCGCACGCGAAGGGGTGGCCGACCCTTCCCGGCCGCCTCCCGATTGTCTTTCTCCAACTCATCGCGGATGGCTACCGCCGCGCGGACGGCCGCCGCGGCATGGCCCTTGAGACGGTCAGGCGCGCCGAAGAATGCGAGCATGCCATCGCCCAGAAACTTGTCGACCGTGCCGCCATGCATGTCGATCGCGCGGCAGAGGATCGCAAAATGATGGTTGAGCAGCCTCGCCGCGGCGGCAGCGTCCATCTGCTCCGACAGCGTCGTGAAGCCGGCGATATCGGTAAACATGACGGTGACAATCGCTTCGCGCGGTTCGGCGATGCCGATCTCTCCGGTGCGCACCAGCTTGGCCACCAGCGAACGCGGAACATAGGTCGAGAACGCGCGCAAGCCGATCAGCATGGCGTTGAAGGCAGAAGCCTGGTCGTCCAACTCCAACACTCTACTGCGCGGCAGCGGCGTCACGCCATCGAGGTCGAAGTCGGCAACACGCGAGGCCTGGCCGGCGATCGCCCGGATCGGCCGCGACAGGCGCTTGCCAAGCAGGATCGCAACGATCACCGCCGCCGCCATCGCTCCAAGTCCAAGCAAAGCCGACCCCATGACCCGCTCGATCTCATCGCTGATTTGACTGCTTTCGAAATATCCGCCGATCATCCAGGGCCGGTCGCCATAGCCGGTTATCTTGCGGGTGATAGCGATGTAGGTGTTTCCCCCGTCCCAAAATGCAGAAGCGTCTTGGTCGCCGACCTGGATCTCGGCAACCTCGATATCGCGGGCGCGCTTTGTGCTGATCTGCGCCTCAATCTTGCGCCCGTCATATCCGGCCAGGACGGGATCGCCGAAGGTAGCGAGCGGCGTCAGCGGCAGGATGCCGTGCTTCAGCGCATTTTCGTCGGCCAGCCGCGGGTCCGCTAGAACTGAGCCATCGCCATCCAGAATAAAGGCGTGCGTGCTGAAGCGCGAAGACAGTTCTTGCGTGATTTCGGACAATTTCTGCAATTCAACCGCGGCGATCACCCAAGCCCGCGTCGCGCCATCGCGAGTGAGTGGCGCCGATACGTGTGCAAACAGGCCATGCTCGTTGGCCACGAACGCGCCCCACCGGCGTCCGTCGACCTGCCGCCGCTGTTCCAGGGCCGCCCGAACCTGAGCCGACTTCTCGGCCTCGGGAAGCAGCTGCCGGATCACTCCGGCCGGATTGTTATCGTCCGTAGCGCGCGTCGCGCCCCTGCAGCTCAGGTCAGGCGTGCAGATCAACATCGCAGTTGCTTCCGGGGCGGCCGAAAGAGCGCCGGCAAGCACGGATGACATCGCCTTGTCGTCGATCTGGAACTCGCCCTGGGCATAGAGTTGCGCGACGCCATCCACCACGCTCTCGGTGCGTCCCATCTCGGCGCGCAACGAGTCCTCCATCGCATCTATCAGCAGCGTCGACTGGGCGCCGAGCAGGTCGAACGTATTGCGGAAATTGGCACCGACGGACAACGCCAGCACTCCACCGACCGACAGAAAGACGAGCGTGCCAAAACTCATCGCCATGATCAGCGCGATGGGGACGCGACGCCGTTTCCTTTCAGGGCGGAGCAGACGCGCCGGTGGTGCTGACGTGCTCATATAGCCAATGTCGCGAAGCGCCACGAAATTGCAAGCGCGGCGACGGCTTCGAGGAGACGGCATGCTTCGAAGAGAGAAGGGAAAACCTAAAGCGAGTTGCGGCGAAACGGATTCATGCGACGCGCGTTAGGCTGTTGTTCTGTGCATGTCGTTATCAAAATCGCTGCGCACTTTTGGACGACATGCATTTCTGTGCATGTCGTTATCCCAAAACCGCTGCGCACTTTTGGGCGACATGCATTAGGTGACGCGGAACCATGTACGGCGATCACTGTTGTTTGTCCGGAAGGAGTATCATCATGGGAGACGACAAGACGAAAACCGACGCCAGAGATCGAAGCCGGGTTGCGGGCGGCCAGGACTACGAGGTCGAGCACTTTGCTAAGCACCATGGCATCAGCCTCGATGAGGCGCGGAGCCTCATTGAGCAATTCGGTAACAACAGGCAGGCGCTTCTGCGGGAGGTGGCTCGGCTGAAGGGCTGAGCGAGGAGTGGTCGTGCCAAGATGCCAGAACGCCCGTGCGCTTCCTGTCGCACGAGGCAAATTAGTGAGCATGGCCAGTAGATGGGTGGCATGCCCATACCCTCCTTTGAATGAGCCAATCGCAACCGAGAGCCAAGTCGCGCGTTCTGGAGCGTAAAACTACAATTCAGTTTCTGCCATGTACGGGCTGACGACATCTGGAGGAAACGATGGATACAAAGCGTTTCGCACAACCCGTCTCGATTATCATCGGACTTGGCTTTCCCCGAGAGATTGAAACGGTGTCGGAGGCATTTCAGGTGTTGAACGAGTGGAACGGAGCCCGCGGGCCCACGCACGCCGCGGCTCTCAAATTGTGCCGGGCTGCGTCCGCCGGCGAGACTGGCGTCGAGGCGAGCCACCTGGCGTTTGAAGCCTTTGCGCGGGCCCGCGGCATCCTTGTACCGGACGCGGCCGCCATTGCAGCCAATTGGGCTGTCGAAGAAGGAATCATTGCCTGAGCGTCGGACTGCGACCGGAGGCACGAGCGAACACTCGCTGTTCAGAGGATACTATGAACGACCGCCCTTTTCCCGCCCCTGTCGAGATCATCCTTGATCCCGAACACAAACGCATTGTGGGCAGCGTCTGGGAGAGCATGGAATTTCTGGCGCAGCATCGCCCGGATACTCCCGGCCCGCGATACCGAGCAGCGCTGCGTATCTGTCGCGACGCACTTGATGGCTGGCTGCCTGCGGTAAGGGCGCGACGCGCTTTCATTGCCGCGGCACGCGAAGCCCACATTTTGCCAAGGCGCTGATCTGTCGCGAGCCGACAGCTTGTCGCGGCGAAACGGATTCATGCGCCGCGCTTTAGGCTATTGTTTTTGTGCATGTCGTTGTCCCAAAACCGCTCCACACTTTTGGGCGACATGCATGAGGGGGAACCGACGTTGGCGCCCCCCGTTGTCATCCAAACGATCGCTTGGAGTGACTGATGCCCGGCAATTCGAAACGCAGACGCACGCCTGGGCGCTCCGAGGATCCGGATGTATTGGAGGAACAGCTTCTGGAGGGACTAAAAGAGACGTTTCCCGCCAGCGATCCGGTATCGGTTGTTACGACCGCAATACCGGGTTCCCCCAAGCCACGGGCGGTTGGAACAGCCGAAGCATCGCGGCGGCAGCGAAAAGCGACCCGATCAAACTAGAGATACGCCGCCCTACAAGCGGGGAACTGGCCGCAACCAGAGCGGGTCCGATTCTGATCGGAGAATTGCTCTAACTCAATCGACCTGAAGCACCAGAGCGGGGTGCAATTTCTTGAGGTTCGGCAATGATTTGGACTGCCAGGGGATTTCGCTTGTTCCCCGCACGACGAGGTGGATGTCGGGATGCTTGCGCGCCTCGATCGTGAACTTTGCCAAAAGGTTGATGCCGGATGAGTTAAGGAACTCAAGATCCGTCAGATCAAGCGTTATGGAGCCGGGTTGCGTGGAGATGACGTCCGACATCAGCGCGAAAATGGGCGCATAGGCTGCGGAGCTGGCCAGCCGCATGATGCCATCGAAATGGATGTTATGCCCCTCGGTCCAAACGCGGTAGTTTTCAGTCTTGATTTCCATGTCGTGGGTTCATTCCGTTTTTCTAGTTGTGAGACTGCGAGACCGGAATGGCGGCAAACGTTTCCAGACGAACCCGATCATTTTCCTCGGCCGGACTGAAAATCCAGGCGAGCCGCGCCCCATAGTCGCTCATCAGGGTCAGCAATCCAAGCCCGGAGCCGGACGCATCCGGGTCTGCCGCATTTGCTTCAATTCGCCGGATCAGAAGGTCTCCCGGATCGTGGACCGTAATTTCCGAAAGCAGGTGCTGAAACTCAGATGCCGTCACCCCGGCGACGACATTCGAGACCTTCACCTTAAAACTTTCCGAATCCATCGACGCTTCAATGATGATTTCGCCCGACGCACGAAACTTGACTGCATTTTCGATGAGTTCGTTGACCAGGTATCCGATGCTGTGGCGCACTTCCTTGTAGTCGTTCCGCGACGCCTGAAAGCGCAGCGCGAAAACGTCGGCGACAAAATCCGAAGTCGTCGCGCAATGATGCCAGCTCAGATCGAGCGGTCCGTCGAACAGTCGCACCCGACTGACGCTATCCCTCATACCGATTGCAAGGTCGGCTGATCCGAACAGGGTTGTCATCGCTACCTGTGTCTCATGATCACCAGCGTAATATCATCGTGGATCTTCTGGTTGCCGATGTGCGCCATCAGATCGTCGACAATGCCCATTTTGATGTCCTCGGCGCTTCCGCCGTGATGGTCGTGCGCGCTCTTGCAAAGGCGTTCAAAACCGAACAGCCGCCCCTGCTGATCTTCAGCCTCGGTTACGCCGTCAGTGTGAAGCACGATGACGTCGCCGCTGTTGAAAGGGATATCACGCGTGGCGAGGAACGGCGAGATGTCGCGTTCCAGGCCGACTGGCAGGCCAAGGTCAATCGTGTCGATGCGCTCGACTTCCCCACCCGCCCGGATGACAAGGACGTCCTCGTGTTGGCCAGAAAGCGTGACCCGCTTGTCCTCATAGTCCAGGAAGGCAAGCGAAAGGTGCTTGTTGGTGTTCGTCCGTTCGATGTTCTTGTAAATTGCGCGGTTCAGCTGATCCAGGAATTTGCGTGGATCGCCCTCGCCGGTCTCTTGCAATGCCCGCGCGACGGATTGAACCATGAGCATCAACACGCCGCTTTCAAGTCCGTGGCCGGTGACGTCGCCAATCCCGATCTTGACACGCGAACCGTCCTGCAGAACGTCGTAGTAGTCGCCGCCGACCTCATCTGCCGGCCGCATGTAGGCCGCGATATCCACGCCCGGTATCGCCTGGAGTTCGCAAGCCCTCGGCAACACCATCATCTGGATGTGACGGGCGACCGCAAGCTCGGCTCCGAGACGAAGGTTTTCGCTCCGCAGCTTGTCATTCAGTGCTGAAATCTCCTGATTTGCGTTCTCCAGTTCGCCGGTGCGTTCTTCAACGAGCTGCCTGAGATTTTCGGTGTGAAAGCTGATCTCTTCCGCCATCCGGTTGAAAGCCAGGCCCGCCTCTCCCACCTCGTCGCGCGAGGGGATGTTCACCCGCACGGAATAGTCTTTCGCCTGGAGCCGTTTAGCCGCGCCGGCGAGTGCGCTGAGGCCCGCGGTTATGCGCTTCGAAATTCCAAAGACCGCCGCAAAGACGATCAGCATCGAAACCCCGACGGCCAGGATCTGATAGATCAGGATGCGGTTCGTCGCGCGGGAAATACTGTCCTGGGCCTTGAACAGGGAGGCATACATCTCCCGTTCGGGAACGACCATTCCGACCGACATGGTTTCGCGAGCCACAGGCCCGGAACTCCACAAATTCGTCGGCGCCAAATTCTTCAGGACGACGAGGTAGGGGACCTTCTCGCCGTTCTCGTCGAGCATGATGTGCTGGATCACGCCGTCATTCGATTGCCCGAGCGAAAGTGAAGCAATGGCCGGCTGTGTGCTTCTGCGCAGCGAGCGCTCGAGGCTGGTGACACCCTTGGCTTCGGTGTCGCTCGATGAAATCAGGCCGATAATCCTCTCACCGGTTCGATTAATCGCCACGACATTGCCGTTCGACATACTCAGAAAACCGAACCCTGTCTCCGCTATTTTCACGTTCTCGACAATTTCGGCGAGCTGATCGAGCGTGATATCCGCACCTACCGCGCCCGCGATGCCGGTGCCGTCCAGCGTCCGCAACGGGTGGAAGAAACTGACGATGAGCTTCCCCGTGATCGCATCCGTGTAGGGCGCGGTCTGTGTTATTTCGTCGGCAACCGGGCGCGAAGCGGGATCGGCGGCCCACTGCTGCCATGAGCCGTAGAGTCCGGGAAAAAAGAACTCCCAGAAATCCGCCTCGTTGTGACCGGGGTAGAGCCGATCGAAAGTCTGGGCCTGGTCCGTATAAGGCGCCGTCCTGAAAATCGGCCGTTCCTTTGGCCCGATATAGTACATCTGCAGCTTGGACGATCCAGTGGCGAGCAGGCTCGGCGCTATGAGATCAAGCACGGCGCTGTTCTCGATTTCCTGCTGCACCGCCGGCAGGGGCCGGCGGTCGGGGCCGAGCAGATAGCCCCACACGCTCACCACCGACGGCGCGCCGGCAAGGTTCTGAGCCCATCCGTGGTCAGGATCGTAGACCACCGTTGTGGAGCCGGCAGCCGATTGCGCCAAGGTCCTGCCCACTTCCTTCTGCCTCGACGGATCGTCTATCTGTGCCTGCAAAACACCGGCCAGCGACTTGACGTCAGCATGCACGCGATCAAGCAACAGATCGACTTGGGCAGCGGTCGAATTGGCGTAGGAGCGAATGTAGTCCTGGTTCGCGGTTGTGAGGCCCTGCCCTACTTCCGATGTCGCGTCCCGCGACAGCCGCTGGACATTCCATAGCGCCAGTCCGCCGCTGACAAGCAGGTCGAACAAGACCGCGCCACCAACCACCAGCACAAATTTCGCCCGAAAGGAGCGGAGACCGAAGCGAGGAAGCCGCTCATCGCCGATACTCATAGCGGCTTTCGCCCCGATGCAACCCAGATCGGCCAGCCGGCGTAACCTTTCGGATGAAGCGCGGCGAAGATGTGATCCTGAAAGCCCTGCCGGAACTTTTCGACAAACTCCGCGGAGTCGCCGCGCTTGGCCGCCATTTCGCCCGCATAAACGTTTTCCCACGCCGCGATGACATCCGCGAAGTCCTGCGGGTCGCCGTCGAGGTTGGTAACCATGAAGGATTCGACGCGGATGTCTTGGAATCCGGCGTCGACCATGTATCGCCGGCTCTTCGGCCCGAGCTCTACGTCCATCTCGAAATGCTCGAAAAGCCTGGCAACTTCATCATAGGTCCACCGGATGCTTTCGGAGCGAGGCTCGCCGAGGCAATGCGAGTTCTTTTCGTTGGTGATGTAGACACGCCCGCCCGGCTTGCAGATCCGGTAGAGTTCCCGAAGTATGCGATCAGGTCGGTTGAATATCTGAAGAGAATGCCGGCAGGTGACCAGGTCGAACTGGTCTTCTTCAAGCAACATTTCCGAGGCATCACCGTATGTGTACTCGATGCCCCTGATGTCGAATTGAGCAGCCACCTTTCGCGCATAGGACAGACTTGCCTTGGCGTGATCGAGGGCGACGATCCGCGACGGCTGGAATTCCTTCTGCACGAGCACGGCGAAATCACCGATTCCGCAACAGATGTCAGCCATCGCGATACCGGGCTGCATGCCGTGCCGTGGCAGTATCGCGCGCTCGTGGCGCCAAGTCATCTTGGTCTGGGTGCGAAGTATCGGAATGAATCCGCCCTCTTCCAGAAAGCTCTGCCCCGGATAGAATGCACTGTCGTATTCCTCGACCGTGATGTTCGGTTCGATCCCGCTCAGGCGTTCGAATTTTCGCGTAGCCCAGCCTACGACACTCGAAGTGATGATTACGAATTGGAGATCGGGTCGCGTGCGGCAGGCGTCGATGATGACCCTCGCGAAGGAATGGAACGCGGTATTGTTCATCTGCGTCAGGCGCTTGATGTTCACATAGAGCACGCCGCGAACACGCTCGATTGACTCCCTCAGTAAAGTGAGGCTCGGAGCAAGCTCGTCGATCGACTGCGGCCGAACCACGCCGGAGAGCGAGAACTCCTGATTGTTCGTATCGTATTGCGCTCTGAAGCGCGGGAGGAGGCTGTACGGGGTCAATGCGGCAGGCCCTCGAGAGGAAGGTCCACGACAAGCGTGAGGGTATCAGCGGCGGAAGCCTCTATGCGCAGTGTCGCTGCGTAGTCGACGACCAGTTCCGACAAAACCACGTTGCGGCTCGGCGCGAGGTCACCGGACACTGAATTGACATATCGCTCACGGGCCTCCGTTCCGGCGATCTGCAACGCATGTTCGTAGAAGTGCCTTTCCTCCGGCGTACACGGGAAGGTCAGTTCGACCCTGTCCGTATTGCCTTGGCGCGATACTTTGCAAGCCAGGTCGCCGCCAGGATGGCGGGTTCGAAAAACGACCTCCAGCAACTCGTTCAACGCCGACGAAAACAGATTGGAGTGCAGCACAGAATCCGACCTGTTGTGACTGATCATGCGCGCCAGGTAAGTAGATAGGTAATCACAATGAAGCCACTCTGAAATAAAAGTATTTATTTCCATATCGATCTCAATCATCGAATCGAATGCTAGCGTTTTTGACGCCTTCTGGATACCACCCTTCATCACTTTTCCTCGTTTGCTTCCCGTCGGCCGAGATACTACTTGCCGATATTTTGATCGGCTTCGCACCTTGAGGCGCCGCGCATGAATATCACCTGCCCTATTCTCTTGAAGACGCGGCGGGGCGCAAGCGCCCGGCATTGGATGGCTCGACGTCAGCCTCCCGCGCCCGCTCAGTCCACGGAGGAAATCTCTGGATGAAGTCGCGGGTCGCTTCCGCTCCCAGAGGCCTTCCGAGGAAATGGCCCTGGAGCCGATCGCATCCCGCCGCGGTCAGCCATCGCGCCTGTTCTTGCGTTTCTACCCCTTCTGCCGTGACGCTTATTCCCAGCCCATGCGCCAGCCGTATGATCGACCGGACAATCGTCTGACTTTTGAGATTGGTGCCAAGATCGTTTATGAAATACTGATCAATCTTTAGCGTATCAAACGGAAAATTCTTGAGGTAGCCGAGCGAAGAGTAATACGTGCCAAAATCATCCAGGGAAATTTGTATCCCGAGTACGTTCAACGTGTTCAACGTATCCAGATTGTCTGTCGTCTGTTCGAGCAAGACAGATTCAGTTATTTCCAGCTCAAGCCGATCGGCTCGAATCCCGACCTTGTCGACAATCTGGGCAACAGTGTCGGTGAGCGAACCGCCAAGGAACTGCGCCGGTGACAGATTTACCGCGATCGTCAGTGAGGGCGGCCAGGTCATTGCCTGACGGCAGGCTTCCTCGATCGCCCATCGCCCAATTTCGTCCATAAGTCCGTCGGCTTCGGCGATCGGAATGAACACGCCCGGAGGGATGACACCGACGTCGGGGTGACGCCATCTCAGCAACGCTTCGAAACCCACAAGCGACGAAGGAGTTCGAAAGAGCGGCTGAAATTCGAGAAACAACTCACCTCCTTCGAGTGCTGTTCGCAGACTGCGCCTGAGATTCTCGCGTTGCTCCAGAAGCAGCAACATGGACCGATTGAATATGCGCGCGCAGCCGCGTCCGTCCCTCTTGGCGGCGTAAAGGGCGATGTCGGCAGCCTTCATCAGCTGCTCGCTCTCAGTTCCGTGCTCAGGCCCGAAGGCAATTCCAATGCTGGCTCCCACGAAAAGGGGAATGTCGTTGATGACAAACGCTGCCTTGAGCGCGTCGATCAGCGACCCGGCGAGGCGTTCAGCTTCAAGAGGCTGTTCCTTTCCCTGCTGAATGACGGCAAACTCGTCTCCGGCATACCGGTAGGCGGATTCGCCCTCCCCTAGAACTTCGCGAATCCGGTTTGCCGCAAGCTGAAGCAGCGCGTCGCCTGTCCCGTGGCCCATCGTGTCGTTGACAGCCTTGAAGTCGTCAAGGTCAATCTGCAGCAAAGCGGCCATGCGTGTCGAACCGGCCACGTCGGAC
Source organism: uncultured Alphaproteobacteria bacterium (assembly GCA_963813315.1). GTDB lineage: Bacteria > Pseudomonadota > Alphaproteobacteria > Rhizobiales > Rhizobiaceae > CAWEYO01. The sequence continues at coordinate 154,898 of CAWEYO010000013.1, forward strand.
AGAGCCTGCTGGAGCCGGTCGCTGAAACGCCGCCTGTTCTGCAATCCTGTCAGTGCGTCATGCGTCGCCTGATGCAGGAGCATCACGTGTTCGGCATCATCCGCGCCGGTCCGCCCGCCTTCCTCCGTATCTCCCGATTCGATGATACCGAGCCCATTGGCCGCGCAAAACAGAAGCGCGGAACACATTGATTCACCGGACCGGCTTCTCAGGTCGACCCTTGTCGAAGAGCCGTTTCGCAGTACGTGTGCGAGTTGGTCGCGAAACTTCGGATCGAGAAATTCGGGATACACCTCCCAGACAAGCGCGCCGGGCAGTGCTGGCCGGCCATGGGCAGTCTGGAGATTGGCTGCGCAGTGGGTCAGCCGGAGGTCGGAATCATAAAGCGACACGATTTCGGTCGTGTTCTGCAGCAAGTCCGCCAGTCGCCAATCGCTCAAATTGGAAGGGCGGCTAGAGAGCTCCCCCCTTTTCGCCATTCCAACAACCGATGCTTTCGGACGTGTGAGCCAGCTCCGTAAGCGGGGCAAGTCCGCACCTCCTCACAGCCTCTATTAGGAAGGAATAACACAATCACTGAAGCGCTTGCAAACCCCCCAAGCACACGTAAGAGTCTTTGCAGACTGGCGCGAACGGGAGTTTTCAAAAGAAGGGTCCTGCAGGGGGAAATACCGTCCCTTAATGTCTGACTCAAAATTCGCTGGGGCGTGGCGAAAATGGTGATTTTGAGAACCGGAGCGCAGCGTACATTTGGGTACGTGAGCACCGGAAGCGCAAAAAGCGCCATTTGCAGCCCGTTCCGGCAAATTTTCGGGCAGACACTTATGCCGCTGTCGAAGCCGCTTCCTTGTCAAGCATCATATAGTCCAGTGGCAACACGGTCGTGTATTTGATCTGTTCCATCGCAAAGGCCGAAGAAACGTCGCGGATTTCGATCTTGGCGATCAGCCTCTTGTAGAAGGCGTCGTAGGCGGCAATGTCGGGCACCACGACGCGCAGCAGGTAGTCGACATCCCCGCTCATGCGATAAAATTCAATGACTTCGGGGAATTCCTGTATAACCTCGGAGAACCGGCGTAGCCATTCGTGGCTGTGCGAATTGGTACGGATCGATACGAAAACGGTGACACGCGTATTGATTTGCTCCGGATCGAGCAGCGCAACGCGGCGCTTGATGACGCCTTCTTCCTCAAGCTTCTGGATACGCCGCCAGCACGGGGTCGTCGAAAGACCGACCTTCTTGGCGATATCGGCGACGGCCAGTGTCGCGTCCTCCTGTAGGAGACGCAAAATCTTACGGTCGAGGCGGTCCATTGGAACTCCGATCATGCGCGTCCGGATAAATTCCGGCGCTGCCACTTTGGAATGTTATGCTATATTGACTGTTACCAGCGGCTGCCGCAAGAAAAAAATTCTCCACTAGCCGTGCTACCGCGGTACGATCTTGCCGCCGGGTTTGCTCAGGCGATCGCGAATTTCTTTCTTCAGGAAAGGCAGCAATTCTATTTCGAACCACGGGTTTCGCTTCAGCCATCCGGTGTTGCGCCACGAGGGGTGTGGCAGGGCAATAATCTTGGGCGCCGACGTTTCTTCATAGACCCGACGCCAGCTCTTCACTGTCTCCGTCAGCGACGAACCACGTGCCCGGCCGAGATGCCAAGCCTGCGCATAGAGGCCGATTGTCACCACGAGATCGACCTGCGGCATCAGCGCCATCAATGGCGCACGCCATGCCGGGGCGCATTCGCGCCGCGGCGGCAGGTCGCCGCCCTTTGCGTCCTGTCCCGGAAAGCAGAACCCCATCGGCGCAATTGCGAACAGATTCGGATCGTAGAATTCGTCGCGGGTGACGCCCAGCCAGTCACGCAAGCGATCGCCGGAGAGATCGTTGAACGGAACGCCGGTGGCATGGACCTTGGTGCCCGGCGCCTGGCCGGCAATCAGGGTGCGAGCGGCGGACGACGGAACGAGCACCGGCCGCGGCTCATGCGGCAACCGCTTGCCCAGCGGACGATCGCGGCAGATGCGGCACGCGCGGATTTTCGCGGTCAACCGTTCAAGTTCGGTGCTCAAGTCTGGCGGTGTCCTATGCGCCGGCGCTCGGGCGCGCCCGCAATGCTGTGTGCCAGCGGATCACGTTGCCCAGCTCTTCGGGGATCTGGATGCGTGCCGGCTTCATGAAATCCATGGCGATCAGCCCTGTGATGTCGGCAATCGAATAGGCGTCTCCGGCGACGAATTCGCGGGTCGCCAGCTCCTCGTCGAGAAGCCGCAGGAACTTGATCACCTTGGGCTTGTTTGCTTCTCCCCATTCCGGGATCTGCGGCACTTCCAACTCCCTCATCATCGGGTGGATGTGCCGGAAGGCCTGGGCAATACAGAAGAGCAAATTGAGCTCCAGGCGTCGCTGCCACATTTCGACCAGCGCCCTGCCCAATGCGCCTTTGCCGAAAAGTGCCGGCTCGGGGTGCAATTCCTCAAAATACCTGCAGATCGCGACAGACTCCGTAATGATCGTCCCGTCGTCCAATTCGAGCACGGGTAGCCTGCGCAGCGGATTTCGCGAAGCGACCTCCTGCTGCCGGTGCTCCATCGCGCCCATGTCGACCGGAACCAAGGGTACCTCGATGCCCTTCTCCGCCAGAAACACGCGAACGCGGCGCGGATTGGGCGCCCTGCCACCATCAAAGAGCTTCATTGTCCGTCCTCCGGTTCTAGAGCATCGGACCCGAAAGTGGGAACCGGTTTCGGGAAAAACCCGATGCTCCAACAAAGAATTGAGCGGCAGCGCTGATTCCGTACATGCGTCCGCAGCTCTGGCGGTCCTTCTGACAGGTACCCGCAGTCAGGAAAAGTGGATGATTTGGCGCAGCCGATCGAGGAACCTTCCCTTGAAATCGTGCGCGCCTTCCATCATGCCGCCATGGCCGTCACGCCAGTTTCGCGGGCGCTCGAAAGAGCCGGCCCACAGACCCAGCCGCTTCTGCCGCGCATTGTCCTCCTCTTGTGCGTAGTCGCCATAGGCAATCGCCCAACCGGCCTCGACCTGCTCCCGGTTGAGGTCGATGCCGCCTGCCTGGCAGCGGGCGAGAAGCCGGCCGTATCGGTCGTGTTCCGAGCCCGAACATGTAACTGCCTTGCCGCTCACAAGTCGGACCAGCGCCTCTCGCGACCGGCGCCCGCAAGCATAGCTCTGGCCGTCCTTGATGCAGGTCTGATGAAACTCCGGGGCGTCGATGCCGCGCAACCGGACGCGCTCGCTGCCGATCGTGAGCGAATCACCGTCATTGACGACCGCCCTCCCGGCCGGAAGCTGCAACTCGACCTGCCCCAGTCGCGCCGATATCAGGAACAAGAGCCCGAAGATTGCGACAGTCACAGTGTAGTCGAGGAACCTTCGCAACAGGCTGCGACGCGGCTGGAGGTAAGCGCGCCGGTATTTTCCGGACCCGGACCGGCTCATGCGCGGAAGGGACTCTTAATCATTCCGAACTAGCCTGCTGCCGAACCGACACCGCGCGAAAATAGACGACTTTCATGCCGTTGCAACGCTCGACCACGGCGGACAAATTCATAGTGGACCGCAGGAAGCCGCATCGCAACAGCGATGTCTCGCGTGCGCTGCGCAAGACGCGCGACCGCCTCTCGCAGCAAGTCGGCAATCCCGCTTTCGACCGCGAATTGCTGAGGCTTCACGCCCAGGCGATCATCAACAGTGCCACGGCCATTCCGCTCCTCGTGCTGTTGATTTCGAGCGCCAACCTGCTTGCGGGCATGAATGCGGACATCCTGCCCTGGGCGATCGTGACACTCGCCGGCTATGCGGGCGTGGCATTTGTCGCGCTCCGCGTCGAGAAATCGGACGCGGCCGATATCGAACCGGTTTCCACTCGCGGTTATTTTCTGGCCGCGCATTTCCTGAGCGGCATCGGCTGGACTCATTTCGCGCTGCTGAGCTGCCAGCAATGCGGAGCCGGCCCGTTTCCGGTGATCAAGGCTGTCGTTCTGCTGCTCGCCGTTGCCGCGACAGCAATCGTCGGCTCTGCACTTAGCGGCGCGCTGTTCGTCACTTTCGCCTTGCCGGTCGTCGTCTACGCATTCCAGGGGACACTGTCGCAACCGGCGGAAGCCATCATGGTCGGCCTTCTTGTGCTTTCCCTGCCGTTTTTCAGTTACGTCGCCGGCAACATGAACAAGTCGGCATTGATGCTGCTTTCCTCTCGCCGCGAGATGGACGCCCTGGTGGCGGAGCTCGAAACTGCCCGGTCCATGTCAGACGAGGCGCGTCGGCGTGCCGAGGAGGCCAATCTCGCCAAGTCGCGTTTCCTTGCCACGATGAGCCATGAGCTGCGGACACCGCTCAACGCCATCCTTGGCTTTTCCGAGGTCATGGCGAGCGAAGTCCTGGGCTCGCTGCAAAACCCGACCTATCGCGACTATGCGCGCGACATTCATAGCTCGGGCCAACATCTGCTCGGCGTCATCAACGAAATCCTCGATCTCTCGCGCATCGAAGCGGGCCGCTATCAATTGCACGAAGAGCCGGTGGTCCTCCTGAATGTCGCGGAGGAGTGTTGCCGCCTTATGGAGCTGAAGGCGCGCAACAAGGACATTCGTATCGTCCAGCAGTTTGAAAGCGCGATGCCGCGCGTTCTTGCCGACGAACGCGCCATACGCCAGATCACGCTCAACCTCCTCTCAAATGCCGTGAAATTCACGGGTAGCGGGGGAGAGGTCGTCGCGCGGGTCGGTTGGACCGCGGGCGGCGGCCAATACGTTTCGGTAAGTGACAACGGGCCGGGCATTCCGGAAGACGAAATCCCGATCGTGCTGTCTGCCTTCGGGCAAGGCTCGATCGCCATCAAGAGCGCCGAGCAGGGCACCGGCCTCGGCCTGCCGATCGTGCAAGGGCTTATCACCATGCACGGCGGCGAATTCCAGCTCCACTCGAAACTGCGCGAGGGTACCGAGGCAATCGCCGTGTTCCCGCCTTCGCGCGTCATGCAAGCGCTGCCGGCCGTCCCCACATTTGCCCCGGCGGCACGACGCCGATTGGCTTAGGTGATTGCCGCCGCCATTCCGGAGAGGGAGAGCGCCGCCGCCCGGACGATGCCCGCCGCAAGTGCTGCACCTGTGCCCTCCCCGTGATGCAGTTGAAGGTCGAGTATGGGATGCAGGCCAAGCCTGCTTGCCGCCCGGGCATGGCCGGGTTCGGCGGAAAGATGCGCCAGCACGCAGTGATCAAGGGCGGTCGGGTTGACTGCATAAAGCACCGCGGCAGCGGCCGTCGTTGCAAATCCGTCGAGAATGACTGCCACCCTCTGCTTGCGCGCGGCAAGGATGGCGCCGGCGATTGCCGCGAATTCCCGCCCGCCGACACGCCGCAAGGCTTCCAGCGGATCCTTCAAATGGTTGCCGTGAAAGCGCAGCGCGGCATCGACCACCGCGGCCTTGCGAGCCATCATCGCGTCACCCGCGCCGGAGCCCGAACCGACCCAATCGGCCCCGCTGCCGCCGAGAAGCGCTGCAAAAAGCGCGGCGGCGACCGTTGAGTTGCCCACGCCGAGGTCGCCGATGCAAAGCAGGTCGGTGCCCGCCACCGCCTCCATTCCGAATGCCATGGTGGCCGCGCAGGCGCGCTCATCAAGTGCTGCATCCTCCGCGATATCCGCCGTAGGCATTTCGAGCGCGAGATCGAATACCTTGAGCCCAAGATTGGAGGCGACACAGAACTGGTTGATCGCGGCTCCACCTGCCGCCGTAAGCTCGACCATCCGGGCGGTTGCGGCAGACGAACGCGGCGAGATGTCATGCCGAGCGGCGACGCCATGATTACCGGCGAAGACCGCGACCAGTGGCGAATTGACAACCGGGGGAACCCGGCCGGTCCAGGCGGCCAGCCATTCGGCTATGTCCTCCAGCCGCCCGAGCGACCCCTTGGGCTTGCCGGTGCGCGCGTAGAGCGAGCGGACACCTGCGGCGGCGCGTTCATCCGGGCCATCGAGGGCACTCAGAAGATTGCGAAAATCATCGAATGGTCGTCCATTTGTCATGTCGTACGCGCCTGCCTTTTCCTGCGTGCACCCTACGCATGGCCGTGCCCGTCTCTCAACACAATATGCGCGTTTTGAAAATTCGTGGGGCGTTGAAGCCGTATCCTCCACCGCATTCGAGGGGGCTTGCATCGGCCTCGCCGCTGCCCCATCTGGGATGAGCGAAACGGGATCGCCATGACGGCCATCGAATCACCTTGCATTCTTGTCTGCTCGATCGACATGAAAACCGGCTATTGCTTTGGTTGCGGGCGCACCCGCGACGAGATTTCCGGCTGGATCTGCATGACGCCCGAGACCCGCCGCGAGATCATGACGATCTTGCCCGAGCGCCTCGAAACAGTCGAGCGCAAACCACGCCGCGAGACGCGGCGTGCTCGCCTTGCGCGTGAACGCGACGCTGCCGGATAAGCAATGAGCCGATTTCTCTGGATCATCCTTGCGGTCATCAGCGGCGGTCTGATTCTGCTCATTCTGAACGATACGGCCGGGGAGCCTTTCGGCATTGCCAATGACACCTTCGGCCGGACGCTGTATTTCGGTATCTGGGGCACGGTCGTCGCGGCCGGTATCCTCGGTTCCGGAATGCGATTGGGCTATGTCGTGCGCAGTCTGGCGCTGTGGACGCTGCTGGTCCTGTGCCTGGTCGCCGGCTACCAATATCGCTACGAGTTGCAGGACATCGCGAACCGGGTGACGGCCGGCCTTGTGCCGGGAAGTCCGCTCTCGATCAGCGACGGCGACGGAAATCATGTTGTCATGCTGGACAAGCTGTCCAACGGACATTTCGGCGCGCGGGCGATAATCAACGGCGCGACGGTCGGTGTGCTGGTCGACACAGGCGCCAGCAGTACGGTGCTGACAGCCGCCGACGCAAGGCGCGCCGGCTTTAATACCGAGGCGCTGAGCTACACCATCCCCGTGTCCACTGCGAACGGCATGGCGCGGGCGGCACGGGTGACGGCCAACGAAATCAGCATCGGGGCGATAACCCGCCGCAATGTGCCGGTGCTGGTCGCCGAAAGCAATGCGCTCGACCAGACACTGCTCGGCATGAATTTTATCGGCACGCTTTCGGGCTTTGACGTGCGCGGCGACCGGATGATCCTGCGGGACTGAGCAGATGCCCTGCGGATCGTCAGTCGAAAAGGCTGATGAAGAAGCGGGCCGAGACGAACAGGCAGAACAGGCCGAACGCGATCTCCAGATGCCGCTTCTTCAGCCAGTGTGCGATGTGGACGCCAAAGGGCGTGATGATCAGCGCGATCGGGATGATAAGCGCGACCGCGATCCAATTGACGTAGCCGGTAGAGGCGACCGGCAGCAGGGGATTGCCCCAGCCTGCCCAGATGTAGCCGATCGTGCCCGGGATCGCGATCATGACGCCGACGCCGGAGGATGTGGCGACCGCCTGATGCATCGGGCGGCCGTAGAGTGTCATGAACGTGTTGTTCATGATGCCGCCGCCGATTCCCATCAGCGTCGAGAAGAAGCCGATGACGACGCCAATGATCCACCGCCACGGATTTCCGGGAACGTCCGCGCCGACACGCCAGCGGTCGCGGTTGAAAAGGAGCTTGAGGCCGACAAGCACGGTAATTACCGAAAAGACGATGCGCAGCCCTTCGCTCGAAATGTGGGCGGCCGCGACGGAGGCAAGGATGACGCCGACGGGCACTGAGATCAGGAACGATCTCAACAGCTCCATATCGACCGCGCCCTTCGCCTTATGGCCGGTGAAGGAGCGGATCGAGGTCGGTATGATGATAGCAAGCGATGAGCCGACCGACAGGTGCATCCGCACTGTTTCGTCGACACCCAGCAAGCCGAAGACCTGGTAGAAGACCGGCACAAGGACAGCGCCGCCGCCGATCCCAAAAATACCGGCCAAAAGCCCGGACACGACCCCGGCCGCAGCAATCGCGACTGCGAAAGTGGCGATCTCTCCCGCCGCCATGTGCAATTCCGGCATGTTGCGTCTCCGCATGGCAATGCTTGGTGGCTATCGCGGCCGCCCGCGAATGTAAACCGCGCGCGAGCATCAACCGTGGGAACTGGCGAAGACCGTCAAAGAACTGTGATATCGTTGTGCGAATGGTGCCAACCTAAGCAAGAAAAAGCGAGGAGCCGACCATGAACAAGCGCGAAAAACACGATCTCCTGACCCGCTCGATCCGCGCGGAGCTTGCCGAGGACAACGGTTCCAACACCACCCGTAACTTAACGATGGGCGACGTGATCGCCCGCCGCTATTCGCGCCGGGATTTCATGCGCGGCTCGCTGGCCGTGGCCGCCATTTCCGCCACCGTCAGCCCCTTGGCAATTATCGCCGCGGAGACGGCCCGCGCTGCGGGTGCGCAGCGCTTCGCCTTCGAGGAGGTCCCGGCCGGCGTCGATACCAAGCACCATGTCGCCCCGGGCTATGAGGCCGATATCCTGATCCGCTGGGGAGACCCGCTCTTTGCCGATGCGCCGGAGTTCGATCCTGCCAGGCAGACCGCGGAATCACAGGCGAAGCAATTCGGATACAACAATGATTTTCTGGCCTTTTTCCCGATCGAAGGGAGCGCTGATCGCGGCCTGCTGACCGTCAACCACGAATATACCAACGAAGAACTGATGTTTCCGAACCTGCCGCGGCAGGAGGAAAAGGATGTAGCCTTCGCTGGCATGACGCCGGATCTGGTCGCCGTCGAAATGATGGCGCATGGCGGGGCCGTGGTCGAGATCGTGCGTGAGAACGGCAAGTGGCGGTACGTCAAGGACTCGCCGCTCAACCGCCGCATCACCGCTGAGACGGAGATGGAGATCACCGGTCCCGCGGCCGGCCACGACCTCATGAAGACCAGCGGCGACCCGACCGGTACCAAGGTCAAGGGCATGCTCAACAATTGCGCCGGCGGCATCACCCCCTGGGGCACCTGGGTTTCATGCGAGGAGAACTTCAACGGCTATTTCTGGGGCGAATTGAAGGAGGACCACGCCAATTTCGCGAACTTCAAGCGACTCGGTGTTCCGGGCGCCCAGTATGCCTGGGGCAAGTTCCATGACCGTTTCGACATCGTGAAGGAACCCAACGAAGCAAACCGCTTCGGCTGGGTGGTCGAGATCGATCCGACCGACCCGAACTCGGTGCCGAAGAAGCGCACCGCACTTGGCCGCTTCAAGCATGAGGGCGCGGCGATGGTCGTCAACAAGGACGGTCGAGTCGTCGTCTATTGCGGCGATGACGAGCGTTTCGACTATGTCTACCGCTTCGTCACCGAGGGCACTTACAACGCAGACGACCGCACCGCAAACATGAGCCTCCTCGACAACGGCACGCTTTCGGTCGCGAAATACAACGAGGACGGCACACTGAACTGGGTCCCGCTCGTCCACGGAAGCGGTGAACTGACCGCCGAGAAGGGCTTTGCCAGCCAGGCCGATGTGCTGATCCGTACCCGCGAAGCGGCCGATACCACTGGCGCCACCAAGATGGACCGGCCGGAGGACGTCGAGGCCAATCCGGCTACGGGCAAGGTCTACGTGATGCTGACCAACAACAGCCGGCGCAAACCGGAACAGGTCGATCCGGCAAACCCGCGGCCGGAGAACCTGTTCGGCCACATCATCGAAATGACCGCGCCCGACATGGATCACGCAGCCGACACCTTCACGTGGGAAATCCTGGTGAAATGCGGCGATCCATCGGTGGCGGAGGTCGGCGCGACCTTCTCGTCGGCAACGACCAAGGACGGCTGGTTCGGAATGCCCGACAATTGCGCGGTAGACGCGGAAGGCCGGCTGTGGATCGCGACTGATGGGAACAATGCCTCGGACACCGGCCGCTCGGATGGGCTCTGGGGACTTGAGACGGACGGCGAAGCGCGCGGCACCTCGAAGCACTTCTTCCGCTGCCCGGCCGGCGCGGAACTGTGCGGTCCCGTCTTCACGCCGGACGTCGAGACGGCGTTCGTCGCGATCCAGCATCCGGGCGACGACGGCGAGGCCTGGCCGGAATTCGGCCGCGTTTCCACCTTCGACGATCCCTCGACCCGCTGGCCTGACTTCAAGGACGGCATGCCGCCGCGGCCTTCGGTCGTGGTCATAACCAAGACGGGCGGCGGCAAGATCGGCGTATAGCAGCCGCCAGAGAAACGGTCAGGCAGCCTCGCTGCCTGACCGGGGTTCCACGGCAGCGAACCCTGCTAGAAGCACATCCGGCCCCGCGCCCGCCCGCGTTGCTTCCGTGGACAGGATCTGCCGGTAGCGGCGTGCGCCAGGCAAGCCATGGAACAGGCCGACCATGTGTCGGGTGACATGGGCCAGGCGGCCGCCGCGCTCGATGTGCCGCGCCGCGTAGGCTGCCATGGCTTCAACCACCGCAGCGAGGTCCGGCGGCTCCTTACGCTCGCCAAGCAAACGATCGGCCTCAGCGAGAATGCCCGGCGTATGATAAGCTGCGCGGCCGAGCATCGCGCCATCCACCCGGTCGAGATGTCTCGAAACCTCGTCAAGCGTCTGAATACCACCATTTATGCCAATGAATTTATTTTCATTTTTGACCTTCAATCGATAAACCAGATCATAGTCCAGCGGCGGGATGTCGCGATTTTCCTTCGGGCTGAGCCCTTCGAGCCATGCCTTGCGCGCATGCACCCAGAGCGCATCGGCGCCGGCTGCAAACACCGCATCCGAAAGTACATCAAGCGCCATCTCGGGGTCCTGGTCATCAACGCCGATGCGGCATTTGACTGTGACCGGAATCCTCACCGCCGCCTTCATCGCCGCTATGCCTTCGGCGACGAGATGCGGCGACTTCATCAGGCAGGCGCCGAAAGTCCCGGATTGCACGCGGTCGGAGGGACAGCCGACATTCAGGTTGATCTCGTCATAGCCGAAAGCCTCCCCGATTCGCGCCGCCTCGGAAAGCTTTGCGGGTTCGCAGCCACCAAGCTGCAGCGCCACCGGGTGTTCGCACGGATCGAAGCCAAGCAGACGCTCTCGCGCGCCATGGATCACGGCATCTGCCACGACCATTTCGGTGTAGAGCAATGACTGCCGCGTCAGCTGGCGATGAAAGAACCGGCAATGGCGGTCCGTCCAGTCCATCATCGGCGCAACGGCGAGGCGGTGGGTGTAAACGTTCAAGACAAGAATCCATCGGGCAACCGGCCGACACATAATGCATGTTGCCCAAAACCGCTGCGCACTTTTGCGCGACATTCACTAAGGAAGCGACCTACACCATGAATGAGACCGCAACAGTAGCCGAATCCCCCGTCCCTCTGGTCGAAATTTGCGTCGAAGGCATCGACGGACTTGTAGCCGCCCAGGAAGCAGGCGCCGACCGGGTAGAGCTTTGCGCCAGTCTTGTCGAGGGCGGGATCACACCCAGCATCGGCACGGTGCGGCTGGCGCTCGAGGTGGCGACAATACCTTTCCATGTGATTGTCCGGCCGCGCGGCGGTGACTTCCTTTATTCCGACGCGGAGTTCCGGTCGATGCGCGCCGATGTTGAAGCGTTGCGGGAACTTGGCGTGGCGGGCGTCGTGGTGGGCTGCCTCCGCGCCGACGGTACGATTGACGAAGCGCGCATGGCGGGCCTGGTGGAGTGTGCCGGGCCGCTCAACGTCACCTGCCACCGTGCTTTCGACATGACGCGCGATGCGACGGAAGCGCTGGAGGCGCTGATCCGCTGTAAGGTCGGCCGCGTGCTGACCAGCGGCCAGTGTGAAACGGCAGGCGAGGGAGCGGAGCTTTTGGCCCAGCTTGTCAAGCAGGCAGCCGGCCGTATCGTGGTCATGGGATGCGGCTCGCTCAACGCACTGAACATCAGCGACGTGCAGCGACGCACCGGCCTTGCCGAACTGCATTTCGCGGCGCTGAAAAGTGTGCCAAGCGGCATGCTCTACCGCAACCGGCAAGTCGGCATGGGCGGCGCCGATCTCGACCGAGAGTACCGCAACACGATCACCGATGGCCCAGCCATTGCAGCAACGATCAGCGCCGCGCGCGAGCTATGAGGCGCACCTAGTGTGGCGAATCCGAAATTCGTATTGCCTTGGAGCGAGGCTCGGAGCGAATTTCGGATTTAAAGCCACGCTAGCAACTTTTTGAATCTCGTGTGGTTTACGGATTTGAAATTCCTGAACGCGGAAATGACAGGAACTTCAAATCCACCACACGTGGTCAGGCAGCTGCTTTCTCCGCAAGCCGCGCGAGCTGCGTCATCACCACCGCGGCTCCAGCGAGGCGTTTTTCGGGGCTCGGCCAGTCGCGGATGAAGACGACGCCCTGGTCGGGCCTGATCTTTGCCAGCGAACCCTGTTCGCCGATGAATCGCACCAGCCCGGCCGGATCGGCGAATTCCCGCTTGCGGAAGTGAATGACGACACCCTTCGGCCCGGCATCCAGCTTCTCGACATTGGCCTTGCGGCAGAGCGCCTTGATGTAGACGATCTTCAACAAATGCTCGACCTCTTCCGGCAGCGAACCGAAGCGGTCTATCATTTCCGCGCCGAAGGCATCGATATCGGCAGGGGTTTCCAGCTCGCCAAGGCGACGATAGAGCACCATTCGCAGTTGAAGGTCGGGAACGTAACTCTCGGGGATCATTACCGCCGTGCCAACGGCAATCTGCGGCGACCAGCCTCCCTCTGCGACCTCGCCCGTTCCCCGGATTTCGGCCACGGCCTCCTCAAGCATCTGCTGGTAGAGCTCGAAGCCCACTTCCTTGATGTGGCCGGACTGTTCCTGGCCAAGCAGATTGCCGGCACCGCGGATATCGAGGTCATGGCTCGCGAGCTGGAAGCCCGCGCCGAGTGTGTCCAGCGATTGCAGCACTTTCAGCCGGCGGTCCGCGGTGTCGGTCAGCTTGCGATTGGCCGGTAGCGTGAACAGCGCGTAGGCGCGCAGTTTCGCGCGACCGACCCGCCCGCGAAGTTGGTAGAGCTGCGACAGGCCAAACATGTCGGCGCGGTGCACGATCATGGTGTTGGCGGTCGGAATATCGAGCCCGGATTCCACGATGGTGGTGGAAAGGAGCACATCGTACTGGCCGTCGTAGAAGGCGTTCATGATGTCGTCCAGCTCGCCCGCCGGCATCTGGCCGTGGGCCACACCGATCTTCAGCTCCGGAACCGACTCGCGCAGGAACTGCTCGATCTCGGCCAGGTCGGAGATTCGGGGCACGACGTAGAAACTGTGTCCGCCGCGATAGCGCTCGCGCAGCAGCGTTTCGCGGATCACCAGCGGATCGAACGGCGAAATGAACGTGCGCACCGCCATGCGGTCGACGGGCGGCGTTGCGATCAGCGACAGCTCGCGCACGCCTGTCAGCGCAAGTTGCAGCGTGCGCGGGATCGGCGTGGCCGAAAGCGTCAGCACATGAACATCGCCTTTCAGTTCCTTCAGCCGCTCCTTGTGCTTGACGCCGAAATGCTGCTCTTCATCGATGATCAGCAGACCGAGGTTCTTGAAGGAAATCGCGTTGCCCAGCAGCGCATGTGTGCCAATGACGATGTCGATCGTACCGTCCGCGATGCCTTTCCTGGTTTCGGTGAGTTCTTTCGACCCGACCAGACGCGAAGCCTGGCGCACATGTACGGGGAGGCCCGCGAAGCGCTGCGAAAACGTCCTGAAATGCTGGCGCGCCAAAAGCGTCGTCGGCACCACGACAGCAGCCTGAAATCCTTCCATCGTCGCGATGAAGGCCGCGCGCAGCGCCACTTCCGTCTTGCCGAACCCGACATCGCCACAGATCAGCCTGTCCATCGGTTTGCCTGCCGACAGGTCGTCGATCACTGCATCGATAGCGCCCTGCTGATCGTCGGTCTCCTCGTACGGGAAACGAGCCGCGAACTCGCCGTAAAGTCCCTCGGGCGGGTTCATGGCGGGAGCTGCCCGCATCTGCCTTTCAGCGGCCAGCCGGATCAATTGCCCGGCCATTTCGAGCAGCCGGCGCTTCAGCCGCGCCTTTCGCGACTGCCAGGCGCCGCCGCCGAGCCTGTCGAGGGCGGCTTCGGCCGAATCCGACCCATAGCGTGAAAGGAGTTCGATATTTTCCACCGGGAGGAACAAGCGGTCGTCCCCCGCATAGTGGATTTCGAGGCAGTCATGCGGCGCGCCCATCGCTTCGATCGTGCGCAGGCCGATGAAGCGGCCGATTCCATGATCGGCGTGGACGACAATATCCCCCGCCGAGAGCGAGGCCACTTCCGCAATGAAATCGGCCGCCCGCTTGCGCTTCTTCGCGCGACGTACCAGGCGGTCGCCCAGAATGTCCTGTTCGGCAACGACGATAAACCGCCCGGCCTCGAAGCCGGTCTCCAGCGGCAGCACGGCAAGACCTGCCTGCCCGGTTCCCAGCCTCTGCGCCTCCGCCAGCGTTGCGACGCGCTTCAGGTTGCCGAGGTGATGCTCTTCCAGAATTTGCGTCAGGCGGTCGAGCGATCCTTCCGTCCAGCCCGCAACGATGACGCGCCGGCCTGCGGCGCGTGACGAGGAAATATGGTTGACGACGGCATCGAAGACGTTGGCCGACGGGTCGGCACGCTCTTCGGCAAAGCCGCGGCCCGCTTTGGTTCCCGCGTGGAACACGCGCGTCTCGCTCGTTTCGGGCGTGTCGAAGGGCGTCAGCTCGGCCGTCGTCCGGTCCTGAAGGTGAGCCGCAACATCGTCGGGAGAAAGGTAGAGCAACGCGGGCGCCACCGGCTTGTATGGAACGGCATCCTTCAGCGCGCCTTCCACGCCGCGCTTGCGCGCCTCATAATAGTCGAGGATCAGCGCGTGCCGCTCGCCCAGCGCCTCTCGCGCCAGATGGTCGAACACCACCGGTGCGTTGCGCACGTAATCGAACACCAACTCGAGCCGCTCGTAAAAGAACGGGAGCCAGTGCTCCATGCCCGCGAACCGGCGCCCTTCGCTCACGGCGGTGTAGAGGGCATCGTCACGCAACGGCGCCCCGAACGCTTCGATATAGTTGCGCCGGAACCGGCTGATGGTTTCTGGCGTCAGCGCGACCTCGCTCATCGCCTGCAATGCCAGGTCCCTGCGCTGACCGGTGGTGCGCTGCGTGGCCACGTCGAAGGCCCGGATCGATTCGAGCGTGTCGCCGAAGAAATCGAGCCTCAGCGCTTCGGCGGCGCCCGGCGCATAGAGGTCGAGGATACCGCCGCGAACCGCGAATTCGCCGACATCGCGGACGCTGGCAACCCGTTCGAAACCGGAATTTTCGAGACGACCGATCAGAACGTTCATGTCGATCTGGTTGCCGGGACGGGCATGAAGGGTTTGCGCCTCTACGGCGCTGGCCGGCGGAACCCGCTGCAGGATGGCGTTGGCAGTGGTCAGGATGATGGCGCGATGCGGGTTCCTTCCAAGAGCGATCATCGCCCCCAAGGCATCCAGGCGGCGCGCGGCTGCATCCGAACCGGGCGAGACCCGATCGTACGGCAGGCAATCCCAGGCCGGAAACTCGAGCACCGGAAGCTCGGGCGCCGCAAATGCAAGTGCGTCGGCGATGGCCGGCAGGCGCTGTCCGTCGCGCGCGACAAAGACGATCGGCCCCTCGCCCCCGATCTCAGCGGCAAGCGTTGCAAGCGCAAAGGCTTCATAGCCATCGGCAACGCCGTCTATCACGAAGCGGTCGGCTCGCCCTTTGGGAATGCCGATGGGATCTATGAGGCTCATCTTTGTCAGGTTCTGAAATTCATCTCCCGGCGAAATGCCAGGATGCGAAGGAAAATGTCGGTGAATTGGCTCTCCGGAATCGCCTTTTCTCCGGTGATCCAGGGGAGCAGTTCGGTGTCGGGAATGTCGAGAAGCTTTTCATATTGCTCGATTTCCGCTTCGGTCAAGGCGCCGACCTTGGCGTCGGCGAAAGTTCCCAGAATAAGGTCGATTTCACGCATGCCGCGATGCCAGGACCGGAACAGCAGCTTGCGCCGCCGCGCATCCAGTCCCTCGCTCGATCGCATCGTTCCCGTCATTCGGCTTTCCTTCATGAACGCGGCGCATATAGCCTGGATAGCGAGTGATGTCAGCCTTGCCGACCACATCCGGCAAAAGAAGCCAAGCGATATCAAGTGCGAGCAGCGCGCGACTTTCTGGCTAGAATTGGAGTCGGACCATGAACACCATGAGCTACAAGGGCTATGACGCCCGCATCGAGTATGACGACAAGGACGGGATTTTCTTTGGCAAGATTGCAGGCATCCGCGATGGCATCAGTTTTCATGCCGACACGGTGGCCGATCTCAAGGCTGCCTTTCGCGAGGCTGTCGACGACTACATCGAAACCTGCGGCAGGATCGGCAAGTCGCCGCAAATGGGGTGCGAAAGTCCTGGCCGAGGCTGTTGCTTCCGTTGACTGAAATTTGCTGAACGGGCGCATATAGCGTGGATAGCAAGCCATGTCGGCCTTGCAACAATCATGGCGACACCTAATCTCCGATCCATGCTTTCGCTTTACGTCACCCCCCTCTGGCCTGCCGGCCATCTCCCCCTCAAGGGTGGAGATCAGGCTTGCAGCAGCCACGCCGCGTTTCCTGCGACGTTGTCGATTGGCGAAGGCCGCGATGACGGCTCGATCTCCCCCCTTGCGGGGGAGATGGCCGGCAGGACAGAGGGGGGCAACGTGGAGCGCCGCCGATGGATGCCGGCACGCAAGGAACGGCCATGGATGGGCGCGCTTGAAATCCACTTCACAGTCTCGTTCCGGGCCGACGTAACCCGCATCGCCTCGCCGCTGACAAGGCATGCGCGCTCGCAGGCATTGCGAGCGTGGGCGCCCCTTCGCGCCCCCCTCTGGCCTGCCGGCCATCTCCCCCGCAAGGGGGGAGATCAGCTTTCATGCAGGCCTTCGCTAATCGGACCACGGTCATTGAAGTCCCGCTGATGCGCCCTTCCCTTCTCGATTCGCTGTTCGTGCCCCTGACTTCGCTGGACGGCGTTGGCCCGAAAGTCGCTGAGTTGATCGAGAAGGTTGTCGCCGCCGACCTTGCGGACCGCCATGCACGCGCCGGCGACCTGGTTTTCACTCTGCCGCATTCCGTGATCGACCGCCGCAATCGGCCGGGCATCGCCTTCGCCGCGGAAGGCGCAATCGTCACGCTGGACCTCCGCGTCGACCGGCACCAGCCGCCGCCTCGCGGTAACCGGTCAGTGCCCTACCGCGTCTATGCGCATGACGACACCGGCGAGATCGGGCTGACCTTTTTCCACGCCAAGCCGGGATGGCTGGAAAACGCATTGCCCGTGGGTGGAAACGTCGTCGTCAGCGGTCGAATGGAATGGTTCAACGGTCGCCCGACCATGGTCCATCCCGACCATATCGCGCGAGCCGGGCAGGACGCAGGGCTGCCGCTCGTGGAGCCTGTCTATCCGCTGACTGCCGGTCTGTCGTCCAAGGTGCTGCGTCGCGCCATCGATCAGTCGCTCGCCCGTGTTCCCGCGCTTCCCGAATGGCTGGATCCGGAGTTGATGCGCAGCCAGACCTTTCCGGCATTTGACACCTCACTCCAGCGGCTGCACAACCCGGCCAATCCCATCGATGTCTCTCCCGAAAGTGCAGCCTGGCGGCGCCTGGCCTATGATGAATTCCTCGCCGGCCAGATCTCCCTGGCACTGGTGCGCGCCCGCACCCGACGCCTTTCCGGACGGCCGCTTCGTGGCGACGGCCGCATTGTCGAGTGCGTCAGGGGCGCGTTGCCGTATTCATTGACGCCATCCCAGGAGCAGGCGCTGGCCGAAATCAATGCCGATCTCGCGAGTCCCGACCGCATGTTGCGGCTGCTTCAGGGGGACGTCGGCTCCGGCAAGACGGTCGTTGCGCTCCTCGCCATGGCGCGCGCGGCAGAAGCGGGAGGCCAGGCCGCACTTATGGCGCCGACGGAAATCCTCGCCCGCCAGCACTTTGCGACGATCGCGCCGCTCGCCGCTCGCTCCGGTTTGGTGGCGGCTATCCTGACCGGACGCGAAAAGGGACGGGAACGCGCCGACATACTGGCGGGCTTGGAGAACGGCTCAACCAACATTGTCATCGGTACGCACGCGCTCTTCCAGGAGCCGGTGACCTATTGCGATCTCGTTCTGGCAATCGTTGACGAGCAGCACAGGTTCGGCGTGCATCAACGGCTGGCAATCACGGCCAAGGGCGACGCGCCAGACATGCTCGTCATGACCGCAACGCCAATACCCCGCACGCTGGTGCTCACAGCATTCGGCGACATGGATGTCTCGCGCCTTACCGAAAAGCCGGCGGGCCGCCGGGCCATCCGTACCGTGATTTTGCCCCTCGACCGGCTCGACGAACTTGTCGGCCGCATGCGCGACGCGATCTTGCAGGGCCAGAAAATCTACTGGATCTGCCCGCTGGTCGAAGAATCGGACGAAATCAAGCTGATGGCCGCGGAGGACCGGCACGCCATGCTTGCGCCCATTTTTGGCGGCGCCGTCGGCCTTGTCCACGGCCGCATGAAAGGTGCGCAGAAGGACGAGGCAATGCGCGCCTTCAAGGCGGGCGAGACACGGATTCTCGTCGCCACCACGGTGATCGAGGTCGGCGTCGACGTGCCGGACGCAACCATCATTGTCATCGAGCATGCCGAGCGCTTCGGCCTGGCCCAGCTTCACCAGTTGCGCGGACGTGTCGGCCGCAGCGACAAGGCTTCGACCTGCATACTTCTCTACAAGGCTCCGCTTGGAGAGACCGCGAAGCGTCGCCTGTCGATCATGCGCGAAACCGACGACGGCTTCCGGATTTCGGAAGAGGATCTGAAGCTGCGCGGCGAAGGGGAGCTTCTTGGAACGCGTCAATCCGGCACGCCTGGTTTCCAGGTCGCGCGCATCGAGTTCCACGCGGATCTCCTGGAAACCGCCCGCGATGACGCGCGCCTGCTGCTTGCCCGCGATCCCGAACTCCAGTCGGACCGCGGAGCGGCGGTGCGGCTCCTGCTCTATCTTTTCGGGCGCGACGATGCCATCCGCCTGTTGCGCGCGGGCTAGGGTGTGTTGAAAAATCCGATGCTCAAACAAAGAGATAGGGCGGCAGCGCTGATCCGTAAAAGCGTCCGCTGCTCCAAGGCGCGAGCACGCTACGTACCCGTCTCGGGCAGCCGCTGGTCCGCGAGTCTCTTCTTTAGAGCTTCCTCGGCTAACGCCTTGACCTTATTGCGGTATTCTGGCCCGACAAGTCCGGCCGAGATCAACAGCTTGGCCGCATCCTCGACGCTCATCTCTAGCGGAATGACGTCCTTTTCGGGCACGTAGAGCAAATATCCCGTCGTCACATTCGGCGTGATCGGGCGAAAGACGGCGATGGTTTTGCCCTCTCTTTCGGACAGCGCCTGGTTGATCTCGCTGTCCTCCTGAGAAGCGATGAAGACGATGGACCACGCGCCCTTGCGCGGATACTCGAACAGGCCGACCTTGCTGAACAATTCCGACCGGTGGGCCAGTACCGTTTCGAATATCTGCTTCAGCCCGCTGTAGACATTGCGCACCAGTGGCATCCGGTTCAGCAGCTTTTCGCCATAGGAGACGATCGATCGGCCGATGATGTTTGCCGTCAGGAAGCCGATGAGCGTTATCAACACAAGCGCCACGATCAAGCCGAAGCCCGGTACGGCAATGGGCAGATAATTGTCCGGATTGTAGCGCGCCGGGATGTATGGCTTCACCCAGGAGTTGACCCAGTGAATGATGGTCCAACTGAGATAGGCGGTAATCGCCAGCGGCGCGCACACGATCAACCCCGTCAGAAAATAGTTCCTGAGGCGCATCATGCCGGAGATCGAGGTCGCGGGACGAGACATCCGCGATTTAATAGCATTGTGCGCCGCACCAAGGTAGTGCGGCGGAAACAATGTTTGACGGCCCGTGTGGCGGGATTTGAAGTTCCTGTTATTTTGGATTTGGTCATTGTGCCGGGGTCGTTGCCACAACTTGCGCGCGCGCAATTTGCGGTGACAGGCTGCTCAATCCCTGCAATGGTGTGGCGCGTAGCGCGAGTTTGGTTGAATTTGCCTGGGAACTGGCGCATCTGGAAGGGCACCGGTCAGGTGTCGAAATGGGAGGAAAAACTATGCTGAGCAGACGCACTTTCTTGATGAGCACCGTTGCAGCCGGCAGCGCCGTGGCGACGGGCCTGACACCCGTCAAGACCTTCGCTCAGGAGCCGCAGCAGCTTCAGATTTTCGTGCCGGCCGCACCTGGCGGCGGCTGGGACCAGACGGCGCGCACGATGGAACAGGTACTGCGCAGCGAAAACCTGATCAGCAGTTCGCAGATCACCAATGTGGGCGGTGCGGGCGGCACGGTCGGCTTGCCGCAGTTCGTCAACCAATGGAAGGGCCGCCAGAATGCCCTGATGGTTGCCGGCATGGTGATGGTAGGCGCCATCATCGCGAACAAGTCGCCCGTTAACCTGACCCAAACGACGCCGATCGCGCGGCTGACCGGCGAGTTCGAGGCGCTCGTCGTGCCTGCCGCTTCGCCCTTCCAGACCGCAGCCGACTTCGTCGCCGCCCTGAAGGCCGACCCATCGAAGGTTCCCGTTGCGGGTGGCTCGGCCGGCGGTTCCGACCACATTCTCTTCGGCCTCATCGCCAAATCGGCCGGCGTCGATGCGACCACGATTTCCTATGTGCCCTATGCAGGCGGCGGCGAGGCTCTTGCCGCGCTGCTAGGCAATCAGGTTGCCGCAGGTATTTCCGGCTACGGCGAATTCTCGGAACAAGTAAAGGCCGGCGCGCTTCGCCTGCTTGCGATATCGGCGGACAAGCGGCAGGAAGGAATCGACGCGCCGACGCTCAAGGAACAAGGCGTCGACATCGAGCTGTTCAACTGGCGCGGCGTCTTCGCGCCTCCCGGCATATCCGACGAAGACAAGGCGGCGATGGTGAAGCTGATCGAAACCATGGCCGGCAGCGCGGCCTGGTCCGAAGAGGTCAAGAAACGCAACTGGACGTCGATCCTGCTTACCGGCGATGACTACGCGAAATTCCTGGCGGAGGACACGGCACGGATCGAGGGCATATTGAAAGATCTGGGTCTAGCCTGAGTGGCCTGTTCGTGCATGGCAAGGTCCCGAAATATCGAGAGACTTTTCGGACAAGGACATGCGTAAGAACAAAACCTGGGGTGAGATGGCGAACCCATGAATAGCCATCTCGCTCCGGGTATCCGGCCTCTCTTTCGACTAATGCATGTCGCCCAAAAGTGCGCAGCGGTTTTGGGATAACGACATGCACAAAAAACAATAGCCTAAAGCGCGTCGCATCAATCCATTTCGCCGCGACACGCTTTGGCCCGACAAAGTTCTCCATGCGCAAGGAGATTGCACGTGAGCGTTAGCGACCCGCATTCGAACCCGCGGCCAGCCTTGGCTGTGCCCGAAGCGTTAATCGGCTTCGGGCTCCTGGTCAGTGCCGCCGCGGTTCTTTGGCAGACGGCAACGATGCCGGTCTCGCCTATGTATTCGAAGGTCGGACCAACCGTGTTCCCATACATGACCGCGACCGGACTGGCCGTCCTTGCCATATTTCTTTTCGTCAAGGCGATGCGCGGAGGCTGGCAACCGGACGATGAAAAGGAAGTGAGGGCAGACTGGAAATCGGTCAGCTTCGTGGCTGCCGGACTGGTGGCCAACGTCGCCCTGATCGGACCGCTCGGTTTCACCGCGGCTTCGGTCATTCTCTTCGTGCTGGTCGCTCACGGGTTCGGCAGCCGGCAGCCGATCCGCAACGCGATCACCGGACTTGTGCTTTCGTTGGCGGCCTATTTCGGTTTTGCCAAGGCACTCGGCGTCAATATCGGCGCCGGCGTCATCGAAAGATTGCTGGGAGCCTGAACGCCATGGACACGCTTTCCCAACTGGCCCACGGCTTCTCCGTCGCCTTGACCTGGCAAAACCTGATGTGGTGCCTTGTCGGCACCACGCTCGGCACCGCGATCGGCGTGTTGCCGGGACTTGGGCCGGCGCTGACCATCGCGCTTCTCCTGCCGATAACCTTTCAGGTCGCCCCGGAAGCTTCCTTCATCCTCTTTGCGGGAATTTACTACGGTGCGATGTATGGCGGCTCGACGACCTCGATCCTGCTCAACACGCCGGGCGAGAGCGCCACAATCGTGACCGCGCTCGAAGGCAACAAGATGGCGCGCTCCGGTCGCGGCGGTGCCGCGCTTGCGACTTCCGCGATCGGTTCCTTCGTCGCCGGAACGATAGGCACGCTGGGAGTAGCCTTTCTCGCGCCTGTTGTTGTCAGTTTTGCGCTGGCCTTCGGTCCGGCCGAGTATTTTTCGCTGATGGTGCTGGCCTTCGTTATGGTCTCGGCGGTGCTTGGCTCCTCGGCGGTGCGAGGCTTGACCAGCCTGTTCGTCGGCTTCTTTCTCGGCATGATCGGCATCGATCTCCAGACGGGACAGCCGCGCTTCACCTTCGGCGTCTCGGAACTACTCGACGGCACCAGCATGATCGTGGCCGCGGTGGGCCTTTTCGCCGTAGGCGAAACGCTCTACGTCGCGTCGCGCCGTTATGCGGGGCGCGACGAGATCGTTCCTCTCAAGGGCTCGCTCTATATGACCGCCCAGGAGTGGGCACGCTCGTGGAAAGCCTGGCTTCGCGGCGCCGCGATCGGCTTCCCGATCGGCGCCTTGCCGGCGGGCGGCGCGGAAATACCGACCTTTCTGTCCTACGCCCTTGAAAAGAAGCTTTCAAAACACAAGGAGGAATTCGGCACCACCGGCGCGATCGAAGGCGTCGCCGGACCGGAGGCAGCCAACAACGCGTCGGCCGCCGGTGTGCTCGTGCCGATGCTGACGCTCGGGCTGCCGACTTCGGCGACAGCGGCGATCATGCTCTCCGCGTTCCAGAGCTACGGCATCAATCCGGGCCCCCTTCTTCTTCAGACCCAACCGGCGCTTGTCTGGGGGCTGGTCGCCAGCCTGTTCATCGCAAACGTGCTGCTGGTCATTCTCAACCTTCCGTTGATCGGGCTCTGGGTTCGCCTGCTGAAGATTCCGGCCCCGCAACTCTATGCCGGCATTCTCGTTTTCGCGACGGTGGGCACCTATGGCATATCGCAGTCGCCGGTCGACCTGATCTTGCTCTACGTTCTGGGCGCCATGGGCTTCCTGATGCGGCGCTTCGACTTTCCGACGGCGCCCGTGATCATCGGGATGATCCTCGGCCCGCTGGCCGAGACGCAGTTTCGCCGCGCCATGACGATCTCCAACGGAGACTGGTCTGTCTTCTACACGCATCCGCTGTCGCTGACGCTGCTGATCCTGGCGCTGGTCGCACTGCTCGGGCCGCGCATCTACAGTGCCATCGTTCACCGGCGCACTCGTGGCCCCGAAGGCGTGCCGGGTGATGCTTAGAACCGGAAGACCCACATGACGGAGCTTCTCGCGGGCATCCGCGTCCTTGACCTGACAAATGTGCTGGCGGGTCCGTATTGCGCATATCAGTTGGCGCTGCTCGGCGCCGACGTTATCAAGGTGGAGCAGCCATCGGGCGGCGACCTCGCCCGGCAGCTTGGCGCCTCGCCTGAACTGAACGCCGCCGGCATGGGCGCATCGTTCCTCGCCCAGAATGCGGGCAAGCGCTCTGTCGCTCTCGACCTCAAGAAGGATGTCGATCGCGACCGCTTTCTCGATCTGGCCGCGACGGCCAACGCGCTGATCGAGAATTTCCGGCCAGGCGTGATGGAGCGCCTTGGCCTCGGCTACCCACGCCTTAAGCAAGTGCGCCCCGGCCTTGTATACTGCGCGATTTCAGGTTTTGGCCAGACCGGACCGATGCGCGACAATCCTGCCTACGACCAGATCATCCAAGGTCTTTCGGGCATCATGAGCATAACAGGAACTCCGGATACGGCGCCGCTGCGTGTCGGCTATCCGGTCGCCGATACGCTCGGAGGGCTCTTCGGAGCCTTTGCGGTGACAGCCGCGCTGGTTCGGCAGAAGTCGAGCGGCGAAGGTGCGTTCCTCGATGTGTCCATGCTCGAATGCACGCTGAGTGCCCTTGGTTGGCCGGTTTCCAACTATCTGAGTGCCGGCGTCGAACCTCGCCCTATGGGCAATGAAAATATGACCGCCGCGCCGTCAGGCACGTTCCGTACCGGCAATGGCCTGCTCAACATCGCCGCCAACAAGCAGGAGCAATTCATAACGCTTTGCAAGCTGATCGGCCGGCCGGAACTCGCCACCGAGGAGCGTTTTGCCGAAAGGGAATCGCGCAAGCGCCACAGGGCCGAGCTCAAGCTGCGGATCGAAGAGGCGCTTTCGACCGCACCAGCTGGCGAGTGGGAAGAAAGGTTCAATCGGGCCGGCGTTCCCGCGGGACGGGTTCTCAGCATTCCGGAGGTGCTTGACGAGCCGCAGGTCCTGGAGCGTCAGGCATTGGCACGTTTCGACGGCGTTGCCGGACGCGAGGAGCCGTTGACCGTCGTCCGAGGCGGCTTTCTTGTCGACGGGGAGGCGCCACTGCCCAAATCCCCGCCTCCGTCGCTCGGCGAGCATATGGAAGAGATTTTTGGCGCGATTCAGGAAAGGCGCCACGCATGAGCCAGAGCGGCCGCGAGCGCGGCGAGGAATGGTGGTCGACCGGCATCATAGAAATGCGGCCCGGCATGATCCGGCTGCGCGGCTACGAGATACAAGACCTCATCGGCCGGATCAGCTTTCCCGCAATGATCTGGCTCATGCTTCGCGCCGACCTGCCGAGTGAGGAGCAGGCCGAACTTCTCGGCATCGCACTGGGAGCGGCGGTCGATCACGGCCCGCAGGCACCCTCCATCGCGATTGCCCGAATGGCCGCGACCTGCGGCGTCGGCATCAACAGCGCCATGGCATCGGCGGTCAACGTGCTGGGAGACGTCCATGGCGGCGCCGGCGAACAGGCCCTAGCCTTTTTTGGCGATGTCGCCGCCGAACTCGACGCCGGCCTGGCGCTCGGCGAAGCCGTCGGCGCCCGCCTCGACCGCTTCTTCGCCGAAGAGAAAGGATATGTGCCCGGCCTTGGTCACCGCTTCCATCCGGTCGACCCGCGTGCTCCGCGGCTGCTGGAGCTTGTGCGGGAATTCGCGGCGCGGGGGGTGGTGAGCGGACGCTTCGCAGCCATTGCAGAGGCAGTCGAAGCAGAGGTGGCGGTACGCAAGGGCAAGCGCATTCCACTCAATATCGATGGCGCAACCGCGGTGATTTACGGTGAGCTCGGTTTTCCGCCGCCCCTGACGCGGGGCCTTTTCGTGCTTTCCCGCTCCGTCGGCATCCTTGCCCATGCATGGGAACAGTCCCAACAGCCGGAACGGAACAAGGGACCACTGCCGCGTGAATGGCTCTGGGCATACCGTGGCGAGCCCAAGCGCAATATCGACTAACGGTTACGCGGGAATTCGAAACGCGCAAGCAACTCGCTGCGTTCGCGTGCGCCTGAACCGGCCATTTCGCAAGCCGACTAGAGCATCGGACCCGAAAGTGGGAACCGGTTTCGGGAAAAATCCGATGCTCAAACAAAGAAATAGAGCAGCAGCATTGAATCCATCGATGCGTCCGCTGCCCTAAGGCGGAATTGCCTATGTGCCATGCTGCCCTAGTTTTTGCTTGGGGCATTGTTGAATGGTATGTCTAACGCAGGGACACGCCTGCGATTTCAGGGAGGAACCGATGACAAGAGCAGCGTCCTCAACGAAACACAGGAGCTCGCGCCGCAAGTTCCTTGGCGGAGCCGCCGTGGGTGTCGGTGCGATCATTGCCGCGCCTCGCGTCGTCAAGGCGCAAGGCCCGGTTAACATGCGCTGGCAAAGCACATGGCCATCCAAGGATATCTTTCACGAATTCGCACTTGATTTCGCCAAGAAGGTCAATGACATGACCGGTGGCGATCTCAGCATCGAGGTGCTTCCGGCGGGCGCCGTCGTGCCCGCATTCGGCCTTCTCGACGCCGTGTCGGAAGGAACGTTGGATGGCGGCCACGGCGTGCTCGTCTATCACTACGGCAAGCAGACGGCGCTGGCACTTTGGGGCTCCGGCCCGGGCTTCGCCATGGACGCCAACATGCTGCTTTCCTGGCACAAATATGGCGGCGGCAAGGAGCTGCTGGCAAAGCTTTATGCCTCCATCGGCGCTAATGTCGTGTCGTTCCCCTATGGACCGATGCCGACACAGCCGCTCGGCTGGTTCAAGAAACCGGTTGCCAAGGCCGAAGACATCAGCGGCCTCAAATTCCGCACCGTCGGTATTTCCATCGACGTCTTCACTGGCCTCGGCGCTGCCGTCAACGCGCTGCCCGGCGGCGAGATCGTCGCCGCATTGGACCGCGGCCTGCTCGATGCGGCCGAGTTCAACAACGCCTCGTCCGATCGGATGCTTGGTTTCCCGGACGTATCCAAGGTCTGCATGCTGCAGAGCTATCACCAGAATGCGGAGCAGTTCGAGATTCTGTTCAACAAGACGAAGTACGACGCGCTACCCAATCAGATAAGGGCGATCATCGCCAATGCGGTGGAGGCAGCCTCGCAGGACATGCAATGGAAGGCGATCGACCGCTATTCGACAGACTATTCGGATATGCAGACGAAGGATCATGTTAAATTCTACAAGACGCCGGAAGCAATCCTGAAGAGACAGTTGGAGGTCTATGACGAGGTCGTGAAGAAGAAAGCAGGTGAAAACCCGCTGTTCAAGGAGATCCTGGAATCGCAGATCGCCTTTGCCCAGCGGGCGACGCGGTGGGAGCAGGACACGGTGGTCAACCGCCGCCTGGCCTTCGATCATTACTTCGGACCAGAGGGGGTAGCGAAGAACATCTAGAGCATCGGACCCGAAAGTGGGAACCGGTTTCGGGGAAATCCGATGCTCAAACAAGGAGATAGAGCGGCAGCGCTGATTTAGTCAAAGCGTCCGCCGCGCTAAAGCGCTTTCGCGTAAGGCACCGGCTCGTTTGACCGAACGGTGCCTTGCCTTTCAACCGGCACTCCGGCCACACGGCTGCTCGCATGAACGTCCAGCATTTCCTGAACACGGTGGATAGTATCAGCACGTGGGTCGGCAAGGCCGCGGCGTGGCTCATTGTCGGGCTGATGGCGCTGGTCTGCGTCGAGGTCTTCAAGCGCTACATGCTGAACATGCCAACGGCATGGATCTTCGACGCAAGCAACATGCTCTATGGCACGCTGTTCATGCTCGCGGGGGCCTATGCGCTTGCGCAGAATGCCCATGTGCGCGGCGATTTTCTCTACAGCTCCATGCGGCCCCGGACGCAAGCCGCGCTCGATCTTCTGTTGTACGTGGTTTTCTTCCTGCCGGGGATCGCGGCTCTCGTCTATGCAGGCTACGACTATGCCGCACTTTCCTGGCGGATCGGCGAGCATTCGACCGTGACGGCGGAGGGTCCCCCCATCTACCACTTCAAATCGGTTATTCCGGTGGCCGGCGCCTTGGTGATGCTCCAGGGCGTGGCCGAAATCGCGCGGTGTATCGTCTGCCTCAGGACGGGTAAATGGCCCGAACGGCGGAAGGACGTATCAGAGATCGACATCGTGGAGGAACAGCTCGCGCTCAGTGAATATGTGGACGAAGAAACGCGCAACACCGCGATCGCGCGGGCGCAAAAGATCGACGAGGAGGCGCGGCAGCGCGGTATGGGGGGAGACCTGCAGACGTGAGCGATCCAGCCATAGGACTGACGATGCTCATGCTCATCGTGGTCGTCATCGTGATGGGTTTCCCCACGGCCTTCACCCTGATGGGCCTGGGCATGTTTTTCGGGTTCTACGCGTTCTACAACCCGGCCGAGCATTGGATTGACAACCGCGTTTTCGATCTGATGGTCCAGCGAACTTATGGGGCAATGACCAATGACGTATTGATCTCCATCCCGCTGTTCGTGCTCATGGGATATGTGATGGAACGCGGGGCGCTGGTCGACAAGATGTTCTACAGCATCCAGCTCTCGTTCCGGCGCGTGCCGGCCTCGCTCGCTGTCGCCACGCTGATCGTCTGTACGTTCTGGGGAATTGCCAGCGGCCTCGTCGGCGCCGTGGTGGTCCTGATGGGCGTGATTGCCCTCAACCCGATGCTGCGCGCAGGATATGACGTGAAGCTCGCTACCGGCGTGATCACCGCAGGCGGCACGCTGGGCATCCTGATCCCGCCGTCGGTCATGATCATCGTCTACGCGGCGGTTGCAGGCCAGTCCGTCGTGAAACTCTATGCCGCGGCGATGTTTCCCGGCTTTTTCCTCGCCTTTCTATACCTCGTCTACATTCTCGGCTGGGCGGCGATCAATCCGAAGATCGCGCCGCCTTTGCCGGAGCAGCAAACGAAGGTCCCGGTGCCGGCGTGGATGTCCAAATTCGGGGCCGCATACTCCCGCAACATGCTGACTGGCCTTGTTTCGGCATTGTTCTCGCCGGCCAAGGCGATGGCACTCGAAACCGGCAATGGCCGCATCACATATTGGACGCTGCTCAGGAACACCTGCGCGGCGCTGGTGCCCCTCGGGCTGACATCGCTCCTGCTTGGGCTGGTGTGGTGGTACGTGGTCATCTATCCGCAAGGGTCTTCGGTCGACGAGGCTCCAGCAGAGCTGGAGCAGCTCGGCGCTCCGGCGATCGAGGAGCTTGGCACTCCCGCGGCGGATGCCGGGCCGGCGACCGGTTTCTACGTCGCCTTCGGCCTCATCGCCGTGCTCGCCGCCGTGGTGCTTGTCCGCTACTACCGGAAAATGACCGCCGAGCGGCTCGAAGTCGTGAAGCTTCTGATCTCTTCCGTCATGCCGCTAGGCATACTCACCGTGATCGTACTCGCCGTTATCCTGTTCGGAATAACGACCGCCACCGAATTGGCTGCGGTGGGCGCTGCCGGCGCCTTCCTGCTGGCGCTCCAGGCTCGAACTCTCGACTGGAAGCGCACCAAGGAAGCAGTATTCCTGACCGCGAAGACCACGGCCATGGTGTGCTGGCTCTTTGTCGGCTCGGCGTTGTTCTCGGCAGTTTTCGCTATCCTCGGCGGTCAGGCGCTGCTCGAGCAGTGGGTGCTGTCTCTCGACCTGTCGCCAGTACAGTTCATGATCCTCTCGCAAGCGATCATCTTCGTGCTCGGCTGGCCGCTTGAATGGACCGAGATCATCATCATCTTCGTGCCGATCTTTCTGCCGATGTTGAAGCACTTCGGTATCGACCCCATCCTTTGGGGCACGCTCGTCTTCGTGAATTTGCAGGCCGCGTTCCTGTCACCGCCAGTCGCGATGTCGGCGTATTATCTCAAGGGCGTCTCCCCGCCGCACGTTACTCTCAACCAGATATTCGCCGGCATGATGCCTTACATGCTCATCGTCATCGTCTGCATGATCATTATGTATATCTGGCCCGGCATAACGCTCTGGCTCCCTCGCTACCTCTACGGCTGAACGAAATCTGACTTGCTAGCAGCGTTGCCCTACGTCTTCTCCAGCCTTAGCTGACAGCCTGCATAACGCTCTTGAACTTCGCGGCGATATCTACCGACGCGGGCTGTTTTGGGTGGAGTTCATCATTCCAGCGGCCGTTAACGGTGTTTCTCACATCGACCACTGTGACATGCCGAACCCTGGAGAGCATTGCGTGGAATGAATCGACGAGGTGCTTGATGATGCCCTCGATAAGCACCTTGTCCGATCGCAGATCATAGCCGAGATCGGTCAGGGGTTTTCCGAGCCAGACGCCATTCCTCCGCGGAACTGCGTAGTCGTAGGTGTTGACGAGCATCCGTGTCCGTCCAGGCAGAGAGCGCGCCCAGACGTCTTTCGCAATCTCCTGATAACCGGATCGCAGGGTATCAAGAGCATCTTTCAGGATGAGGGTATGGATGTACTTCTTCGGGTCGGGGCCGCTCACTTCATCTCTCCACTTAAGTAAATTTCTCAACGCACCACCGCCCAAGATGTCGTTGCCTCCGCCGGAGAAAATGAAGAAATCAAAAGACCCTGATTCGATCAGCGGCCGATAGTCCTTCTCGCTTCGGATTTGCTGAAAAGTGTCACCGGGGTATGCGCGATCGGCCGTCTGATAGCTGAAATCATTCTGAATGATGTCGAAGAACGTTGGATTATAGCCGGCGATAGCCGAGAACGGCCAGAGGATATTGATCCACAAGTCACCATCCGCGCAGACGCGAATTCGTTTCCTCTCCGCCTCTGCCGTGGGAAGTTGGCGTTTGTCTTTGAGAACGGTCGAAAACAAGTCCTTTCGTGTAAGCCGCTTTCCCTTTTGGTCTTCAACGTCATAGACAAGGCAAATCTTTTCATTCGGTTTTATTATGACGTTTTCTGACGTTGTTTCTGAATATCTTTCAAGACGCGCCATGGAAATCTCCAACAGGATAGACGGGAAAGGATGAAGTCGGCTCCTGCTTGGACCGCCGGACAGCGAGAAGCTTTCGATTTCGCCTAGCCAATTGCACAGGGCAGAAGCCCGTTCTGAAGGCATCCGGGCGTCTGCGCTTCTGCCCCACTCTCCACAATCGAATTCAAGGCATCCTGCCGACAATCTCTCGCATTTCGGAAGCATCAAATGCCCGCAGTGTTTGGGTCCTGATATTGCCCAATGCAGTGACTGACAAACTTAGAGCTGTTGCGGCCATATCGTCGTCGGCTTCGGCAATGGCAATGACATCGTGCTGCCCAAGCGTCCAGAAGAGTGCGTTTATCTTCACTCCGCTCTTCTCGGCCATCGCCTTGAACGCGTCGGCGCGCTTCGGCAAATCCTTGATCGTGCGAACCCCCTGATCCGTGAAATTCGCAAGTATCACATAATAGGCCATGTCAACCTCCTTGACTAAGGAGCGGGCGGTCGCACGGTGCGGCTGCCGTTCTCCCATATGCACCCTATCATTGGGATTCATCGGACGCATATACGGCAGCATCAGACAGTGGACGCTCACCCGTTGCAACGCTCGGCGCTAAAGCGCGGGCCTGCCTCTTTTGCGATCCCACCACTACGAACAGCGATTCTTGCGGCGCAGGTCTTCAGCTCGACATAGAGCTGCGGAAGCACCGAAGGAATCGATGGATCGGTGCTGCCGCTCTATCTCTTTGTTTGAGCATCGGATTTTCGTCAAAATCGGTTCCCGCATTCGGGTCCGATGCTCTATCGCACCTGATCGAGCAGCCGCTTGCATTCCAGCAAGTCGAACAGCGCTTCCTGGAGCAGCGCGCGGTTATCGCGCGAGAGCTTGCCGGAATCGGCCTGCACCGGCCCCTCGTCCTCCGCCTTGCCAAGCCCGAAAAAGCGGCGGTTAGGTTTGGCTTTCGCCTCCCCGACAAGCATTTCGTCGTCGGCGCCACGGGGCTGTGCAGTCGTCGGCGGGGGAACCGCCTCGGCGTGCTTGCGCTGCGTTATCGCCTGGATCGCCGATAAATCGCCACTGCCGATAGCGGCCAGGAAATGATTGCCGTTCTCGCGCAGCAATTTCTGCACGCCCTTGATCGTATATCCCTGGTCGTACAGCATGTGTCGGATGCCCTTGATGAGTTCGACATCCTGCGGCCGGTAATAGCGCCGACCGCCCCCGCGCTTCATCGGCTTGATCTGGTTGAAGCGCGTCTCCCAGAAACGCAGCACATGTTGAGGAAGATCAAGGTCTTCCGCGACCTCGCTAATGGTTCGGAATGCGTCGGGACTCTTATCCATTTCAGTTTCCCGCTAGAGCCGCGAATGCCCTGATGGAAATCAGAGCTGTCGCTCCATCTCCTTGTTTGAGCACCGGATTCTGCCCGAAACTGCCCCTTTCGGGTCCGATTCCCTAACTTGACCCGAGTTGTTCGGTATTTCAATGGTTTGCGTGCCGATATTCAAGCCCGGCGCCAATCACCGATACTCAAACAAAGAGATGCACCGATAACACCGATTCCGTCGGTGCGTCTGCCGCTCCAAGAGACTATTTGGCAGCCCGGTTCCTGCTCGATTGGTGGGCCCGAAGAATGCGACTCTTCAGCACGTTGGACGCCTTGAAGGTCATCACCTTTCGCGGCAGGATGGGTACTTCCTCGCCGGTCTTGGGGTTGCGGCCGACGCGCTCGTTCTTGCCGCGCACGTGAAACGTGGCGAAGGACGACAGCTTTACTGTCTCACCGCGCACGATCGCTTCGCAGATTTCGTCAAGAACGGTTTCCACCAGCTCGGCGGATTCGGTACGGGACAGGCCAACCTTGCGGTAGACCGCTTCGGCCAGATCGGCACGCGTAAGCGTTTTTCCCCCATGCGACGGTCCAGCCATCCTTAAAAATACAATCGAAACAAGTGGAACGACGTTAGGAAATTGGCTCGCACAGGTCAAGGACCGTCCCGCCTAAAGCGCATTGCTTCGAAACGGATTCATGCGATGCGCTTTAGGCTATTGTTATCTGTGCATGTCGTTATCCCAAAACCGCTGCGCACTTTTGGGCGACATGCATTACATCGGCGGAATCGTACCTTACCAGCGAACGAGCACGGCTCCCCAGGTGAAACCTCCGCCCATCGCCTCCAGGAGCACGAGGTCGCCCTTCTTGATACGGCCGTCCTTCACTGCGACAGCGAGCGCCAGCGGGACGGAGGCAGCCGAGGTATTGCCATGCCGGTCGACCGTAATCACGACCTTTTCCTCGGCAATTCCGAGTTTCCTTGCGGATGCATCGATGATTCGTTTGTTTGCCTGGTGCGGCACGAACCAGTCGAGATCCGCGGCGGTGATGCCGGCTTGCGAGAAGGTCGCCTCGATCACGTCGGTTATCATGCCGACAGCATGTTTGAAGACCTCCCGGCCTTCCATTCGCAGATGCCCGACCGTGCCGGTCGTCGATGGGCCGCCGTCGACATAGAGCTTGTCCTTGTGAGCGCCGTCCGAACGCAGGCTGGCGGCCAGCACGCCGTGATCGGCGATGGTTCCCCTTCCCTCCTCCGCCTCCAGGATCAGCGCGCCGGCACCGTCACCAAACAGGACGCAGGTAGAGCGGTCTGTCCAGTCGAGAATGCGCGAAAAGGTTTCGGAGCCGACCACCAGAACCCTCTTCGCCCGACCGCCGCGAATATAAAGGTCAGCCGTCGTTACCGCATAGACGAAGCCGCTGCACACCGCCTGGAGATCGAAGGCAAAGCCGTGGCGCATGCCCAGGCGCCGCTGGATGTCCACCGCAGTGGCGGGAAAGGTGTTGTTCGGGGTCGAGGTGGCGAGCACGATAAGATCAAGGTCGTCCGGTGTAAGACCGGCATTGGCAAGAGCTTCGCGCGCCGCCGCTTCACCGAGCGAAGCCGTCGTCTCGTCATCGGCGGCAATATGCCGTTCGCGAATCCCGGTGCGTTGCGCGATCCATTCGTCCGAAGTTTCGACCACCCCCTCGAAATCGGTGTTCTTCATGATGCGAAGCGGCAGCGCCGAGCCAATGCCGCGCACGACGGATCTGATCATTATCGGTCCTGTTCTTCGCCTTTGCCTGCCGTTGCCGACAGCCCGGCCTGCAGTCGCGGCAGGCGCGAATGAAACGTGTCGAGATCGCCCTTGATCCGGTCGATCAGGCGGTTTCGCACCATATCGTAGCCAAGCTCGATTGCAGCTGCGAAGCCTTCCTCGTCCGTACCGCCATGGCTCTTCACCACAATGCCGTTGAGGCCGAGGAAGACGCCGCCGTTGGCCTTGCGCACATCCATCTTCTCCCTGAGCCGATCGAAGGCGCTCCTGGCGAAAAAATAGCCGATCCGGGCCATCAGAGTGCGGCTCATCGCCGCCCGCAGGTACTCCGCGATCTGCTTTGCCGTGCCCTCGGCTGTCTTCAGCGCAATGTTCCCGGAAAACCCTTCCGTCACCACGACATCGACCGTACCCTTGCCGATGTCATCGCCTTCGACGAACCCGTGATAGTCCATGGACTTCAGTTTGGCATCGCGCAGCAGCTGCCCTGCTTCCTTGACCTCTTCCTGCCCTTTTATCTCCTCAACACCGACATTGAGCAGGCCGACGGTCGGGCGATCGACCACAAGCAGCGCCCGCGCCATGGCCGCGCCGAGAATCGCGAAGTCGATCAGTTGGTGCGCGTCGGCGCCGATGGTCGCCCCGACATCAAGCACGATACTCTCGCCGCGAACGGTCGGCCAGAGCGCGGCGATGGCAGGCCGGTCAATATTCGCCATGGTGCGCAGGCAGAACTTCGACATGGCCATCAGCGCACCGGTGTTGCCGGCCGAAATGCAAACATCGGCATGGCCGTTCTTGACGGCTTCCACCGCCTTCCACATCGACGATTTCCAACGGCCGTGGCGAAGTGCCTGGCTGGGTTTGTCATCCATCCGCACCGCGACCTCGCAATGGATGAATTCGCTGACGCCCGAAAGCATCGGCAGTTTGTCCAGGATCGGCTTCACGGCATCGTCGCGGCCGAAGATCAGGAACCTTACGTCAGGGCGGCGCTCGATAACCTTCGCGAGGGCCGGCACGATCACAGCTGGTCCATGATCACCGCCCATGGCGTCAATGGAAATACGTATCACTCGGCAATCATCTCACAGAATCCCGGCAGCGCGGAGTTTCGAAGTTTGGCGAAAATAGCGGTTTTCAACCGCCGCACAACCGGCTTTCGGAAGAAGTACCCGGCTTTTCAGGATTTCTGCCTGAGCTGGGCAAGCTTTTCGCGCAAGGGGTTGTTGGTTTCGTCAGCTTGCGCCTCGTCATTGGCCACCTGCAGCGAAACTCCGGGCTTGCGTGGATAAGGATCGATCGCCAGCGCGAAGAACTCTTCCGCCAACGCCCCGACATCGACGGTGTCGCCCGAAAATGTCTCCGGGCTG
The DNA here is from genome assembly GCA_963813315.1 of uncultured Alphaproteobacteria bacterium. Lineage (GTDB taxonomy): Bacteria > Pseudomonadota > Alphaproteobacteria > Rhizobiales > Rhizobiaceae > CAWEYO01. The sequence goes on from CAWEYO010000013.1 coordinate 189,738, forward strand.
TCGGGACCGTCGGCATCGAGCAGCATCTCGCCCCCGCCGTGGAAGCCCAACCGGCCAAGTTTCGAGCCCTCGGGCAGGAATACCGCCTGGACCTCCGCTGCGATTCTGTTGTCCAGCGGTTCGAGCGTGACGACGCACTCCTGAACGATATCGGCCTCGACAGTGCCGGTGACCTTGATTCCATGCCGTTTCCACGGCTCAACCAGTAGGTCCGCGCGATAACGCTCGACTGCAACGAGCCCATGGTCCTCAGCAAGCCTCGCGCGCTGTTTCGCATCCGCTTCTATCGAGACAGTCATCCCTTTCTGCGGGAGGCGGGCAACATTGGCCACAAAAGAGACCGGACTTTCAGCACCGTGTTTCATGTCTGTCTCCTTCCCACTGATTCGGCTGTGAGCATACGATCCCGAAAATACTGAGCGGTTTTCGGAAAAGGTAATGCGAAAATCAAAGACTTAGAGCCGGCAATGATCTTGGAAGAAGCCATTGCTCTCTAAGCGCATGCTGGCTCGGGAAAGTAAATCCTTCCGGCGAGGAGCGCATCGACCGGTTGCGTGAAAAGCAGCGCGTTGGCGGCAATGACATATTCCGCGAGCGCATCCGCTTCAGGCCAGCTCGAACTGTCCGGCCTGATATTGCGTGCGAGCGCCGCCGCCAGCAGGGCACGTTTGTTTCGCTCCAGAGCGCCGGAATAGGCCGCGGCGCGGCCGTAGAACATGCGGGCGAGTTTCTTCATGCGTTTCGGCACACCGAGGTCGCCAATCCCCAACTCGCGAAGCGAGTGCTCGACGTCGCTGAAGAATTCGTCGGTCAGAACCTGGGCGACATCGCGCGAAACGCCGCCTTCATTTTGCAGGCGATGAAGGAACAGGAACATGTGCACGCACAGCATCTCGAACCGCCCTAGAGGCGTGTCAGGCACGTTCCAGTCGGAATACAGCGCCGTTTGCCGCGCCGCGGCCACGATTTCGCTGTACAGGGCGTCCGTTATCGTCCGATTCGCGTCACGCTGACGCTTAAACAGGCGTTTGAACATAGAGGCGGTCTCCTGCGGACCGTTTGGGGTTTTGGTGGCCTTGTTGCATCGGCGCGCAAGCTGGTTTACCGGTTTTCTCGCCCTGTGCAAGCCAGGGCCGGAACAGGAATGATGGAGTTTCAGTTGGGCTCGCCGAATGTCAAGCCAGGGTCACGTTGCCGCCCTGCTATTACGCTTTCACTGCTGGCCGCCGTTTCCGCCGTGGCCGCCTGCACTTCCAGCAAATCCCTGGGCCTCAACCCGACCGAGACACTCACCCAGGGTTATGTGATCGATCAACAGCAGATCGACCTCGTGCCGGTGGGATCGAGCCGCGAGCAGGTGATTCTTGCCCTTGGCAGCCCCTCCACCACGGCTACGTTCGACAACGAGGTTTTCTATTACATCTCACAAACCAGAAAGCGTCCGGTCGCGTTCCTCAACCCGCATATCGTCGATCAGCGTGTCCTTGCCGTCTATTTCGGCGAGGACAGCCGTGTCACCAGCATTTCCAACTACGGCTTGAAGGACGGCAAGGTGTTCGATTTCATTTCGCGCACCACGCCGACGGCCGGCAAGGACCAGAACTTCATCGGCCAGATGATCGCAGGGGCAGGCAAGATGCCGGGCAGCCTGCCTGGTGCATCGCAGCCCCAGCAGTAGACGGTCGGGAGTTCCGGCAAGAAAAAAACCCGCGGGATCGCTCCCGCGGGTTTTTTCTTGCCGGTACCCCCGCGATTGGAGAAACCCGACCCGGGTTTCGCCAATTGCCATCGTTGCAGGAGTTGCAGCCGCTCGTATTGGAGCGGAACCGCCTCTCTTCTAGCCGTGCGCCAACACAGCCAGCAACAGAAGCGCCACGATATTGGTGATCTTGATGGCGGGGTTGACGGCCGGACCGGCGGTATCCTTGTAGGGATCGCCCACCGTGTCGCCGGTGACCGAAGCCTTGTGAGCCTCGGAACCCTTCATGTGCTTGACACCATCCTTGTCCGTAAATCCATCTTCGAAGGATTTCTTGGCGTTGTCCCAGGCACCCCCTCCGGAGGTCATCGAGATGGCGACGAACAGCCCGTTCACGATGACACCGAGCAGCGAAGCGCCCAATGCGGCGAACGCCGAGGCCTTGGAGCCGGAGATCAGCAGGACGCCGAAATAGACCACCAGCGGCGCCAGCACCGGCAACAGCGACGGGACGATCATTTCGCGGATCGCCGCCTTGGTCAGCAGGTCAACGGCGCGAGCATAGTCCGGCCGGTCCTTGCCCTGCATGATGCCGGGCTTTTCCTTGAACTGACGCCGCACTTCCTCGACGATCGAGCCCGCCGCGCGGCCGACCGCAGTCATGGCGATGCCCCCGAACAGGTAAGGAATGAGGCCGCCGAAGATCAGGCCGGCGACGACATAGGGGTTCGACAGGTCGAACGATACCGTGCCGAGATCCGCGAAATACGGAAAGTTCGCGCTGTTGGCGGCGAAATACTGGAGATCGTAGCTGTAGGCCGCGAACAGGACGAGCGCGCCAAGGCCGGCTGATCCGATTGCATAGCCCTTGGTGACTGCCTTGGTCGTGTTGCCCACGGCGTCCAGTGCGTCGGTGGACTGTCGCACTTCCTTGGGAAGGCCCGACATCTCAGCGATACCACCGGCATTGTCGGTGACCGGACCAAAGGCGTCGAGCGCCACGATCATGCCTGCCAGGCCGAGCATCGTGGTCACCGCGATTGCAGTGCCATAGAGGCCGGCGAGCTGATACGTCGCAATGATGCCGCCGACGATAACGAGCGCCGGGAGAGCGGTGGCTTCGAGCGAAACCGCCAAACCCTGGATCACGTTGGTGCCGTGACCGGTGACCGAAGCCTGGGCGATCGAATTGACCGGACGCTTGTTGGTGCCGGTGTAGTATTCGGTGATCACCACGATCAGACCGGTCACAATCAGGCCGACCAGACCACAGAAGAACAGGTTCGTTCCGTTTACGGCGACAGACCCGGCCGTGCCGATGTCGCCCCAGCCGATGGTCAGCGAGGTCGCACCGCCGAGCCCGATGATCGACAAAAGACCGGTCACGATCAAGCCTTTGTAAAGCGCGCCCATGATCGAGCCGTTCGAGCCGAGCTTCACGAAGAACGTTCCAGCGATCGACGTTATGATGCAGGCGCCGCAGATCGCCAGCGGATAGAGCATGACACTGCCGAGCACATCCGTGCCGCCGAAGAAGATCGATCCGAGAACCATCGTTGCGACGACGGTCACGGCGTAAGTCTCGAAGAGGTCGGCCGCCATGCCGGCGCAGTCGCCGACATTGTCGCCGACATTGTCTGCGATCGTCGCGGGGTTGCGCGGGTCGTCCTCCGGAATTCCGGCTTCGACCTTGCCGACGAGGTCGCCGCCGACATCCGCGCCCTTGGTGAAGATGCCGCCGCCGAGGCGGGCGAAAATGGAGATCAGCGAAGCGCCGAAGCCGAGTGCCACAAGCGAGTCGATCACTTCCCTGTCAGCCAGTGCATGGCCCATCGGACCGATCAATATCCAGTAGTACACGGACACGCCGAGCAGCGCCAATCCGGCGACGAGCATGCCGGTGATGGCGCCGGACTTGAACGCGATGTCCAGGCCGGCCGCGAGGCTGTTGGAAGCCGCCTGCGCGGTGCGCACATTGGCGCGGACCGAGACATGCATTCCAATGAACCCGGCCGTCCCGGAAAGGACGGCGCCGATCAGGAAGCCGATCGCCGCGGTACCTGAAAGCAGCCACCACGCGAGCAGGAAGACGGCAACGCCGACGATGGCGATAGTGGTATACTGGCGAGCGAGATAGGCCTGCGCGCCCTCGCGGATGGCGCCTGCGATTTCCTGCATGCGCGCATTGCCCTGGTCGGCCGCGAGGACCGATTGTGTCGCCCAGATGGCGTAAAGGACAGAAAGCGCGCCGCAGGCGATGACGACGTAAAGCATGGTCATTGCCGATTTTCCTTGGATTTGGTCCGCAAGATCCCCTCCCGGACCGTTGAGACGAAACCGGCCGCTGAAGTTCAGCGAGAATCCGGTCCTTCGCAGCGGTGTATGCGAAACGCACTTCGCATCGTCAAGGTTTTGTTGGGTTTCGCCCGGATTTCCCGGTTGCCGTTTGGAAACCGCCACGCCTATCCAGCCATTTCGCCCCGGTCGTCAGCTGCGGGCGGTTGCGCGGCGGGTCCTGCCGGAGACGAGGAAAGCGAGAGCCAGCAGGCAGAGAGCGGCCACCGGAAAAATAGTCCAGTTGAGCATATTCCAGCCATAGCCGTTGTAGACCGCGCCCGACATCAGCGAGGCGAAGGCGACGCTTCCGAAAAGGATGAAGTCGTGGAAGCCCTGAACCTTGCTCTTTTCGGCCACGGTGTAGCTTTCGGCAACCATCGCGGTGGCGCCGATGAAGCTGAAATTCCAGCCCAGGCCAAGCAGGATGAGCGCGGTCCAGAACTGCCAGAGCGCAATGCCGGACAGTGCGACGATCGCGCAGCAGCCGAGAAGGATGAGCCCGGCAGCGATGATCCGCTACCGCACCGAACCGATGGATCAGACGGCCCGTGAAGAAGCTGGGCGCGAACATTGCCATGACGTGCCAGGAAATGCCGAGCGCTGCGACATCGGGCGAAAAGCCGCAGCCAACCATCGCGAGCGGCGCGCCGGTCATGACGAAGCTCATCAGCGCGTACGATCCAACGGCACAGGCCAACCCGGCGGCAAAACGCGGCGTTGCGATGATTTCGCCGAGCGGTCGCGCCGGCTTCGCGCCGATTTCCCCGGAAGTGGCGTCATGGGCGGAAGCAGGCAGGAGCGACAGAACCATCACGCCGGCCACCGCCAAGCCGACGATCGCCGCAAAGGAGCCGGCAAACATCACGGGAGCCAGCAGTTCGCGTGTGAAGATCACGATCTGCGGGCCGAGGATCGCCGTCACGATGCCACCGGCCAGCACGAAGGAAATGGCGCGTGCCTTGAATTCGGGCGGTGCATTGTCTGCGGCGGCAAAACGGAGCTGCTGAACGAATGCGCTGCCGATGCCGACGACGAGAAGGGCGAGCGCGAACAGCCAGAAGCTACCCCGCAACATCGCTGCCGTGGCGAAGGCACCCCCCGCGCCGGTCACGACTGCTCCTGCCATGAAGCCGATGCGGTGGCCGAGGATTCGTATCAGCGCGGCAGCCGGAAGGGCGCCAAGCGCCACGCCGAGCGTAAAGCCTGTGACGGGCGCCGTCGCCAGCGACTTGTCCGGCCCGAGAAGATAGTCGCCGGCCAGCGCGCCGACGGAAAAGGAGATCGGCGCCGCCGACCCTACGATCGCTTGCGTGACGGCAAGGATCACAGCCGTGCGGCGAGCCTCGCGCTCGTCGGCAGCGGCCGTCATGTGGCGTCCTTGCCGCGACCTTCGCCGCGAACGCGGCGCGAAACGCGGTCAAGCACGGCGTTGACGAGCTTTGGCTCATCCTCCTCGTAGAACGCCTTGGCGATGTCGACATATTCGGAGACGATGACTGCGACCGGAACGTCACTGCGCTCCATCAGCTCATAGACGCCCGCGCGCAGGATGGCGCGCAGCGTCGAATCCAGGCGCGACAGCGGCCAGTCTTCGGATAGCGCCTGCCTGATAACCGGATCGATCACCTTTTGGTTCTCGACGACGCCTGCGAGAATTGCGCGGAACCATTGCGCGTCGGCCTCGCGATAGACTGCGCCGTCAACCTCCTTGCCGAGGCGGAACGCTTCATATTCGGCGGCAATTTCGAGCAGTCCGCTGCCGGCGACGTCCATCTGGTAGAGCGCCTGCACCGCGGCAAGCCGCGCGGCCCCACGCTTGTTGGCGTGGCGCGTCACGGGTGCTTCCTTGCCTGCGGATGCTGTCAAGACGCTCAGGCTCCCAGCCGCTCGCGAGCCGCGATCATGGTAAGTGCTGCCCGCGCTGCAAATCCGCCTTTGTCGCCTTCGTTGCGCCGCGCACGCACCCAGGCCTGTGCCTCGTTCTCTACCGTCAATATGCCGTTGCCGATCGCCAGCGATTCATCCACCGCCAGATCCATCAGCGCACGGCTCGATTCGTTCGCCACGATCTCGAAATGGTAGGTCTCGCCGCGAATGACACAGCCAAGCGCGACAAAGCCGTCATACTCGGTGCTGCCGTCTTCGGCGGCATCCAGAGCAAACGAAATCACCGCCGGAACCTCCAGCGCGCCGGGAACAGTCACTACATCGTAGGACGCGCCAGCCTCGTCAAGTGCCGCTATTGCGCCTTCGAGCAGCGCGTCCGCGAGGCCGTCGTAGAAGCGCGCTTCGACGATCAGCAGGTGGGGCTTTGAGGAACCGGCCATGCAAGTCTCCAGGGTCGCCGGTGATTAGGCCGAACGGAAGTTCACCGCAAGCGGTTCGTTTCTATCATTTGCGATCTGCGTCAGAAATGCCCACTGCCATCGGCCGATGCTTCGACAAGCCGTGCCGCGTAGCGCGCCATCGTGTCGACTTCCAGGTTGACGCGGTCGCCTGCTTTTCGGTCGCCCCATGTCGTTACCTGCAGCGAGTGGTGGATCAGGAGCACGTCGAACTGCGTGCCCTCCACCTTGTTTACGGTCAGAGAAGTCCCGTCCAGAGCGACCGAGCCCTTTGGCGCGACGAACCTGGCGAGCTCACGCGGCGCTTCGAGGCGAAATCGCACGGCATCTCCCTCTTTCTGCATCCCGGTGATCTCGCTTGTGCCGTCGACATGCCCTGAAACGATGTGGCCACCGAGCTCGTCGCCGATCTTCAGCGCACGCTCCAGATTGAGTCGCGTTCCCGCTTTCCAACCGGAGGCAGTCGTTAGTCGAAGCGCCTCTTCCCAAGCCTCCGCTTCGAACCAGCGCTGGCCAAAACCCTGCCGCGGAAGGCCCGTTACCGTCAGGCAGACGCCGCCGCAGGCAATCGACGCGCCGATTGCAATGGTCTGCGGGTCATAGTTAGTCTCGATGCGCAAGCGCTTGCCCATAGGCAGGTCGGAAACTGCGGAGATCGTGCCGACATCCGTGACAATTCCAGTAAACATCAGAGCGCCTTCGTCCATTCCGCGTAGCTGTCTTCGCCAAAGCGGGCTTCTCGCAGCAGCCTGAAACCATCCGGCATATGATGGCGGTCGACCGGCGCCGCAATGCCCAAGCCACCCACTGGACGCGGCCCGTTGAAGAGAACGATGCGGTCCACCAATCCCTCGTCGAGAAATGTCCTCGCGGTTTCAGCCCCGCCTTCCACCATCAGGCTGGACATGCCTTGCGCCGCCAGGTCCTCGAGCAATTCGGGCAAGGCGATGCGGCCATCATACGTTTCAGTCGCGAGGAATTTCACCCCCGCCGCCTCGAGCGCCGCCTTCCTGCCCGGATCGGCGTCAGACCCGGCCGCCACCAGGACGGGCACATCGCGAGCGGTCACCGCAAGTTTCGATACCGGCGAAAGCCGCGCCGATCGGTCGAGCACGATCCGGGCCGGAGACCTTTTCTCTAGTCCCGGCAGGCGCACGGTGAGCTCGGGATCGTCGGCCAGAGCCGTGCCTATGCCAATCAGGATGGCATCCGCGGCGGCGCGCATCAGATGCACCTGCCGGCGCGCGACAGCGCCGGTAATCGCGACCTGCCCTTCCCCCAGCCGCCCGATCATCCCGTCGCTGGAAATGGCAAGCTTCAGCGTAACTTCCGGCCGTTTTCTGAGCGAACGGATCAGGTAGCCGGCCAGCCGGTCGGCGGCTTCGTCGACCAACACCCGTTCGACCACGTCGACCCCCGCCGCGCGCAAAATCGCGTAGCCCTTCCCCGAAACACGCGGATCCGGGTCGCTGACCCCGCCGACCACGCGCACAATGCCGGCCGACAGCAGCGCGTTGGCGCAGGGCGGTGTGCGGCCGTGATGGGCGCAAGGTTCAAGCGTGACGTAGGCTGTAGCGCCGCGGGCCAGTTCGCCGGCCTCCGCCAGCGCTTCGGTCTCGGCATGCGGCCTGCCGCCGATCGCGGTGACCCCCCGGCCGACGATCACCGGCCCGCCATCCTCGTCGCGGACAATCAGGGTACCGACGGAGGGGTTTGTCGAGGTGCGGCCCGAATGCTTGTGCGACAGCCGGATTGCCGCCGCCATGAAGTGCTGGTCGACCGCTTCAAGCTCCGAGCTGGGGGCTGCCCGCGTACCCATCGTTCAGCCGGAGTCCTCCTCGCCCCTGAGCTCGCCGAGAACCTCCTGAAAATCCTTGGCCTCGCGAAAATTGCGGTAAACCGAGGCGAAGCGGACATAGGCGACGTCATCAAGCGACTTCAGCGCCTCCATGACAAGCCGCCCGATCTCGCCTGAGGTGACCTCGGTTTCGCCGGAGCTTTCAAGCTGGCGGACGATACCGGTCACGGCCCGGTCGATGCGCTCGGGGTCGACGTTGCGCTTCCTCACAGCGATCTCGACGGATCGCAGCAGCTTGTCCCGGTCGAAGGGAACCTTGCGGCCCGATTTCTTGACAACCACAAGGTCGCGCAACTGCACGCGCTCGAATGTCGTGAACCGCCCCCCGCAATCAGGGCAGACGCGCCGGCGCCGGATGGCCGCCCCATCTTCCGCAGGGCGGGAATCCTTCACCTGCGTGTCTTCCGACTGACAATAGGGGCAGCGCATGGGATGCTCTTCGCTCGCGATTCTAATCGCGAAGAGGCTTACCGCATCGGCCCGAAAATCGGAATGATTTTCGGAAAGCACGATGCGGAGATTGAAAAAGTGCTACAGCGTCCCTTGCGCGTCCAATAGGACGCGCGGCGCTGTAGTATCGCCCCGAAAATCGGAATGATTTTCGGAAAGCACGATACGGAGATTCAAAGTGCTACAGCGTCCTTTACGCGTCCGAGACGCGCGGCGCTGTAGTATCTGCCCGAAAATCGGAATGATTTTCGGAAAGGTCGCGCCGCATTGAATCGTCCCCCCTCACCCGGCTCGGGCTTCGCCCTCGCCACCCTCTCCCCGAGGGGAGAGGAGGTCGCCGGCCGCGACGCCGCGCCTCTTCTCCCGAGCGGGGAGAAGGTGGCCGAGCAGAGCGAGGCCGGATGAGGGGGCAAATACCTATATGCCTATGTGCGATTGCCCTACCCCAGATAAGGATAAAGCGGGAAGCGGTCCGTGAGCGCGATAACCTTCCGCTTGACGTCTGCCTCCACAGAGGCGTTGCCCTCGTCCGAATTCGCCATCTTGAGCCCGTCGAGAACTTCCGTGATCAGTTTGCCGATCTCGCGGAATTCCGCCTGGCCGAAGCCGCGGGTCGTGCCGGCCGGCGTGCCGAGACGGATGCCGGACGTGACGAAGGGTTTCTCCGGATCGAACGGGATGCCGTTCTTGTTGCAGGTTACATTGGCGCGGCCGAGAGCGGCCTCGGCGCGCTTGCCTGTGGCATTCTTCGGACGCAGGTCGACAAGCATCAGATGGTTGTCGGTGCCGCCCGACACGATATCGAGGCCGGTTTCCTTGAGGCTCGAGGCCAGCGCCTTGGCGTTTGCGACGACGTCCTGCGCATAGGTCTTGAATTCCGGCCGCAGAGCCTCGCCGAAGGCGACCGCCTTGGCGGCGATCACATGCATGAGGGGTCCGCCCTGAAGACCAGGGAAAACGGCCGAATTCATCTTCTTGGCGATTCCCTCGTCATTGGCGAGGATCATGCCGCCGCGCGGTCCGCGCAGCGATTTGTGCGTGGTTGTGGTCACCACATGTGCGTGCGGAAGCGGCGACGGGTGCACGCCGCCGGCGACGAGGCCGGCGATATGAGCCATGTCCACCATCAGATAGGCGCCGATCGAATCGGCGATTTCGCGGAACCGCTTCCAGTCCCATATGCGCGAATAGGCGGTGCCGCCCGCAAGGATGAGCTTCGGACGCTGCTGATGCGCCAGCTTCTCGATCTCTTCCATGTCGAGCAGATGGTCGTCCCTGCGTACGCCATAGGAAACAACCTTGAACCATTTCCCGGACATGTTGACGGGCGAGCCATGCGTGAGGTGTCCGCCGGAGTTGAGGTCGAGGCCCATGAAGGTATCGCCCGGCTGCAGCAGCGCCAGGAAAACCGCCTGGTTCATCTGGCTGCCGGAGTTTGGCTGCACATTGGCGAAATTGCAGTCGAAGAGCTTCTTGGCGCGCTCTATCGCGAGTTCCTCGGCAACGTCGACGAACTGGCAGCCGCCATAGTAGCGTTTGCCTGGATAGCCTTCCGCATACTTGTTGGTCATGATCGAGCCCTGCGCCTCCAGGACCGCGCGCGATACGATGTTTTCGGAGGCGATCAGTTCGATTTCATGCCGCTGGCGGCCGAGCTCGCTGCGAATAGCGCCGAAGACATCCGGGTCGCTGTCGGCGAGCGATGTGTTGAAGAAAGTGTCGAAATCTTTCGAGGCGGCCGTCGCAGTTGCCATGACGCTGGTCCTTGGTGTCGGGGGAATTCGGCGTTCCGGCGCGCATTAGCACACTTGGCCCGACCCCGCCACGTTCGTGGCGCGAAGTTTGATGGCTGCTTTGCGCCAATGACCGAAGGTACAAGAAAAAAGCCGCACGAAGGGAGCGGTGAAAAGCAGGTGGAGGTGATGGGCGCTACTCTAGGCAACCCCCCTCTGTCCTGCCGGACATCTCCCCCTCAAGGGGGAGATTATTCGCTTCGTCGTTTCCAACATTCCTGCAACGATGGCGATTGGCGAAACCCAATGCGTCGGCTGATCTCCCCCCTTTGAGGGGGAGATGTCCGACAGGACAGAGGGGGGTGCGTGGGGTCAGGCCGAACCGAAAATGGTGCCCTACAGCGAAGTCGAAGAAATCTGCAGCTCGTCTACCCCGTCGCGCCCGTAGATGTCGTCGCGGAAATGCACGACGCCGTCACCTGTCGACCAAGCGGAGATGTAGGTAAAGTACACTGGCACCGGTTCCGACAGCGAAACCGGAATGTTCTCGCCGCTCTTTATGGCCTGCTCGAACTGCTGGCGGCTCCAGCCGGGGGTATCGCGCAACAGCCAGGTGACCAGGTCGCGGACGTTCTGCACGCGAACGCAACCCGAGGAATCAAACCGCATCAGCTTCGAGAAAAGGCTCTGCTGCGGCGTGTCGTGCATGTATACGCCGTCGGGGCTCGGGAAGTTGATCTTCACGGAGGCCATCGCGTTGCCGGCTCCCGGATCCTGGCGGAAGAGGAACTTCGTGGCATCCTCCGTCGACCAGTCCACCGCGGCGGGATCGACCTCGTTGCCATCGGGTCCGAGAATGTGGATGTTGTTTTTGGCCAGGTACTGCGGATCCTTGCGCATGAGCGGGATGATGTCCTTGCGGACGATCGAGACGGGCGCGTTCCAGTAAGGGTTGACGATGATCTCGTTGATCTTTGAATTGACGATCGGCGTCTGCCTGTCGATCTTGCCAACGATTGCCGTGTGCCGCAGCACCACGCGTCCGTTCTCGACCGCCTCAATCTGCGCCGCGGGTATGTTGACCATGACATAACGCGCGCCGAGTTCGCCGGACATGGAGCGGAGCCGCACGAGGTTGGTTTCAAGCTGGCCGAGGCGGACAGGCGCCGACACATTCATCACAGAGTAGGAGAATTGGCCGAGCACCCCGTCTGCGGGCAGGCCATGGCGCGCCTGGAAGCGCTTCACGGCGGCATCTACATAGGTGTCAAACGCTTCCGAAATACCGGCATCCGGCGACAAGTCGCCCGAAACCATCAAACGCCTGCGCAGCGGCACAACGTCGGGATCGACAACGCCGAGTTGCAGCTTCTTCGTCGCCGGGACAGTCTGCCAGCCGCCCTGCGCCACAAGGCCGCTATATTGAGCGATCGCCTGCTCGAGATACGCAACGGTCTGAAGACTGAAGATCGGCAACGTGGAGGCCACCTGGTCGCCCTGGCTCGGACGCGCGTCGAACTGGTCGTCCCAATTGCCGCGGCGCGGGGAAGTGATGATTTCCCTGATCACATCCTGAGCGCTCGCTGCGCTGGCAATCGCCGTTGCGGCAATCGCACCTGCACCGGCAATGAAAAGGCGTCGGTTCGTTTTCATGGGCGCTCCAGACATGCTTTACACTTCGGGATGGGTCGCCTCCCAACCTAACAGGCCACCGTTAACAATTCGCCAACCATAACGGCCACTTTCCCCTCAGGCGAAAAATGGAATTGAGCTCTCCAATCGTGAGCCCGCCAATGGCAGTATTTCCTGACTATCGGTAAGTCATCGGAATATGGCGGCAGCGTGACGGCAACGCTTTAATAGCGGCGGTCCTGGAGTTTGACGCTCTCGCCCACGGTCTCCAGCCAGGATCAGCGGTAGCAGAATGCGAACCGGCGCCCATGCGGCGCCGGTGTCCAAAATCGCTGCCAGCGCAACGGCTACATGCGATAAGCGATCGTGTCGTTCCAGAAGCGGTCGAGGCGCTGCAAGGCGCGGTTCATCTGGCGGAACTCATCCGGATTGATGCCGCCGACGTGCTCGATCGAGCCGATATGCCGTTCATAGAGACCGGCCACGACTTCGGCGACCGCCGCCCCCTTCGGTGTCAGGCTGACGCGGACGGAGCGGCGATCGATGCGCGACCGCTGATGGTTTATGAAGTCCAGATCGACCAGCTTCTTCAAATTGTACGAGACATTCGAACCAAGATAATAGCCGCGCGAGCGCAGTTCGCCCGCTGTCAGTTCGGCATTGCCGATGTTGAACAGCAGCAGTGCCTGGATCGCATTGATGTCGCTGCGGCCGTTACGATCAAATTCGTCCTTGATTACATCAAGCAGACGGCGGTGCAATCTCTCAACAAGCTGCAGCGATTCCATGTAAAGGGAGCGGATCGCTTCGTGGCGATCATTGGATACACCGGCGGTCTTCGCCGCCTGACGCATATTGATCATTGTGTTTGCCTCTCGTTTGTCGCCCGGTGATTGTTTTGTTTTTTCTCACCTTGCCGCGACCCTATCGAATACAACTAAAATTCGACTTAAACGCCAAGGCTAACAGGTGCTTACCGGAGAGAGGTTTCGAAGGATGCTTAACAGAAGCCTTCCCAAGGTGACTTTGTTAACCACCGTGATCTGGAATGCGATTACTGGTCAGCGGCGCGTTTTTGCAGGTAGATCACGAGCCGGAACGTGGCATAGAGCAGCGCCACGCAGAAATGCGAGACGACGATCAGCCGCTTGTCGCCGAAAAGCTCCGGAAAACCGAGCATACATCACCGCCTCCAATGCCGCGCAGATGAACCAGATCACCGGCCCCCAGGATGCGAGCATCCACAGGCCGATCGCGGCGAAAGGGAAGAGCGCAGCAAGCGTGACGCTTGTCACCTGCCAATGAACGGGCATCAGGTCGAAGCGCCAGGTCGGGCCATCGTGGATGCCGATCAGCCGAATCCAGTACAGCACGCCGAACATCAGGCAATAGGCCGCGATCACCCGGTGGAACCAATAGAACGTCAGTTCCGCCGTCGACGGTCCAAGCGCGCGCTGTCTGGCAGCTTCGTCGTTCAAAGCACCAGCTCCCTCTCCAGCGGCGCGAAATACGCCTCGATGGCAGCGGGATCCACCTCCTCCAGCGTCGCCGGCTTCCATCTGGGAACGGCGCGCTTGTCGATGATGGCGGCACGAATGCCTTCATAGAAGTCATGGCCGGCCAGCATCCGGTTGAGAATGCGGAAATCCATCCGCATGCACTCCTCGATCGATAGCATCGCACCGGCGTTGATTTGCCTGAAAGCCACGTTGACGCTTGTCGGCGAGCGTTTGCGCAGCGTCGTGAGCGTAGAGCGAGCGAAATCATTTCCCGCCTCCGCCGCCAGCTCAACGCTCGTCAGCAAGTCGCTCAGCGTCTCGCGCGAAAAGTGATGCTGGATCGCATGAACCGTTGCGTCGTCGGTTTCGCAGGGCGGCGCGCTGGCCACCTGCTTCAAAGCGCCGTCGGGCGACCCTGAATCCGCGAGTTCACCGACGAGCGCGTCAATGCTCGCGGCCTCGACCGCGTGCGTAGCCAGGCCGGACCACAGCGCGTCGCCGAAGCGGATGCGGTCTCCTGTCAGGCCGAGATACATGCCGAAGCTCATCCTGAGCCGGGGCAACAGGTAGCTGGCGCCGACATCCGGAAAAAAGCCGATGCCGACTTCCGGCATGGCAAACACTGCATTCTCGGTCATCACGCGATGCGAGCCATGCAAGGAGACGCCAACGCCGCCGCCCATGACAATGCCGTCGATCAGCGCGACGTAGGGTTTCGGATATCCGGCAATCGCCGCGTTCAGCCGGTATTCGTCGGCGAAGAAACTGACCGGCGGCTCGCCTTTCGCCCGGCCTCGTAGATATCGAGAAGATCACCGCCTGCCGAGAAGGCGCGGCCTTCGCCTTTGATGACGATGAGCGCCACGTCGCGATCGTCTCGCCACACCCAAAGGGCGCGGGCCAGCGCCCTGACCATGCCATGTGTGACAGCATTAAGCGCATTCGGCCGCATCAGCGTGACGAGGCCCGCCTTGCCCACATGCTCGAACCGGATCTCGTCACCACCGCCAAAATCCACGCGCGCCATTCTTCCTCCGCCAAAAGCGAAGTGCAGTGCTAACGCATGACCCCCAAAAGTGGAATGAGTTTTTGGGAAGGAGACTGCACGATGCCCTTCCCGTCTGCGTCAATGGCGACGCCGGCCTGGGGCTTGGTCTGCTGGCAGACAGCATGATAGAAACCGCTGTCCGGAGATGTGCCATGAACAGGATCAGCCGCGCGAAGCTCGCGGGAACCCGCAGCGTCGACGAAATTACAGCCGGCCGGCGCCTTCGCCGGATGCGAAAGGCCGACTGGTCGCGCCGCCTGGTGGAAGAGAATCACCTCACCGTCGACGACCTTATCTGGCCGATCTTCATAATCGACGGCGAGGACAGGCGCGAGCCTATCGAGGCCATGCCCGGCGTTTTCCGCCTCTCGCCCGATCTGGCCGTACGGGAGGCAGAGCGCGCGGCCAGGCTCGGGATCCCGGCGATAGCGACATTTCCCAATGTCGATATTCGACTCCGCAACCAGACGGGCTCTCACATTCTCGACGCGGAAAACATCATCAACCGCGTGACCCGCGCGATAAAGGCCGCGGTGCCCGAAATCGGCGTGATTACCGATGCCGCACTCGATCCCTTCACCAGCCACGGCCATGACGGCATTCTGCGCGACGGCATCATCGTCAATGACGAAACCGTCGAACAGGTCGCGGCGGCCGCAGTACTCCAGGCAGCCGCCGGTTCAGACATCATTGCGCCCTCCGATATGATGGACGGGCGCATCGGCGCCATCCGCGACGCTCTCGATGCCAACGGCTTTCAGGACGTCGCGATCATGTCCTATGCGACGAAATTCGCCTCCGCCTTCTATGGACCTTACCGCGAAGCGATCGGCACCGGCGGCCTGCTCAAGGGCGACAAGAAGTCCTACTACCTCGACCCGCCAATTCAGATGAGGCGATCCGCGAGGCCGAACAGGATATTGACGAAGGCGCCGACATGATCATGGTCAAGCCCGGCCTGCCCTATCTGGACATCATATGGCGTCTGAAGGACGATTTTCAGATGCCAACCTTCGCCTACCAGGTGTCGGGGGAATACTCGATGATCAAGGCAGCCGCCGCCAATGGCTGGATCGATGGTGAAAAGGCGATGATGGAAAGCCTGCTCGCCTTCAAGCGGGCCGGTTGCGACGGTATTCTTACCTATTTCGCGCCCGAGGTCGCGGAGTTGCTGAAGAAACAAGCCTGAGCGCGTTGCCTCCGCTAGTGCATGTCGCCCAAAAGTGCGCAGCGGTTTTGGGATAACGACATGCATAAAGCAATAGACTAAAGCGCGTCGCATGAATCCGTTCGCCGCGCCGCGCTTTAGAGCATTCAGGCATCTCCGGATCGCTCGGCGCGATCTTGATTTCCTTGCCCCGATCACCACTTGCTTGGATGGCGGCCAATCTTGCCCGGGGCCGTGCGACAGGATGAGAAATGAACACAAGCGTGCTTGACGACGAAACCATGACGACACGATTCGACGATGCCCGCGTGTATGAAGGGGTAAGGACGCGCCGCATGCTGGCGTTCTGCATCGACTACGTGATCGTGTGCCTGTTGCTTGTTCCCTTTGCCATTCTTGTTGTCCTGCTCGGCATTTTGACGCTTGGCCTTGGCTGGATGCTGTTCGGCATCCTCGGTCCAGCGGTCTGGCTCTTCTATGTCTGGAGTACGCTCGGCGGGCAGAAACAGGCGACCCCCGGCATGCGCATCATGAGTCTCCGCCTCGGTCGTCTGGACGGCACGCCGATCGACGGCCCTACCGCCGTCATCCATTCGGTTCTGTTCTGGGCCGGCAACGTCCTGCTGACGCCGTTGATCCTGCTGGCGACTTTCGTGCTTGACCGCAAGCAGACAGTGCACGATCTGCTGCTCGGAACAGTCGTCACGCGCAGCGATCGCTGAACCCCCTCCGGCATTGTGCAGAATCAAGGAAATACAGCGTCCAAAAGATGCACTACGCTGTAGCGTGCAATATTTTTGAATCCATCGGCGCGGTTGGCGCTCATTCTCCTGTTGAATTTTTCGCAACTGCGGCCAAGGTAGTATGACGTGAGGAGCCTAACTGACGTTCGATGACGCAGCACCCCACTCAGTCGCCACAGTTCTTTCTGACCGCGCCCTCGCCCTGCCCGTATATCGAAGGTCAGTTCGAGCGGAAGGTGTTTACGCACCTGGTCGGCGACAAGGCGCCTCAACTCAACGATCTTCTGACGCAAGGCGGCTTCCGTCGCTCGCAGAATATTGCCTACAGGCCGGCATGCGAAACCTGTCGCGCCTGTATTTCGGTGCGCATCCTGGCCGGCGAGTTCAAGCCGACCAGGAACATGAAGCGCGTCATGCAGCACAACAGCGACCTTGTGGGCACCATCCACGATGCCGAGCCGAGCACGGAGCAGTATTCGCTCTTTCGCGCTTATCTCGACATGCGGCACCGCAAGGGCGGCATGTCCGACATGACCGTGCTCGACTACGCCATGATGGTCGAGGATACCCACGTCAACACGAAGATCATTGAATACCGGAAACGTGGTCCGGACACTTTCATAACCGGCAAAGGCTACGGCGAGCTGATTGCGGTTGCCCTGACCGACCAGATGTCGGATGGGCTTTCGATGGTCTACTCCTATTTCAATCCCGAGATGGAGGACCGGTCGCTCGGCACCTTTATGATCATGGATCACATTGCGCGCGCCCGCGCCGCGGGCCTGCCCCATGTCTATCTCGGCTACTGGGTCAACGGCTCGCGCAAGATGAACTATAAAGTCCGCTTCAGACCTCAGGAACATCTGGGTCCCAAGGGCTGGGAACGCTACCAGCACGAAGCCGGCTGACGGGCGGACGGTGCCGGCTTAAGCACGAGCTGCCGTTCTATCTTTTTGTTTGCGCACGGGATTTACCCGAAACCCGCTTCGCACTTCTCGGTCTGACCCTAATGACGGCCCGTTCCTGACGATGACTTTTCCTGTTCCCGCGGCAGATTCGACCCACGCGAAAGGTCTCGCGCTGACCACACTTGGCGGCTTGACGCTGACCGTCGATATTCCGCTGATTCGCCTCGCCGACGGCGACCATTGGACGATCCTGTTTCTGCGCAGTGCCACCACACTGGTCGCTACGCTGCTGATCTGGCTGGTCTGGCGCGCCATTCGCCGCGACGTGCCTAAACTGGTGCCCGGCCGTAGCGGGCTTGTTGTCGCCGCGCTCTACGGCCTCGGGTCGATCACTTTCGTTTCCGCCGTATTCAACACGTCAACGGCAAACCTCGTGTTCATCTTGGCGTTCAATACTATGTTTGCAGCGCTACTCTCGTGGATATTCCTCAAGGAACGTCCGCGACCGATGACGTTTGCAGCTACAGCCGCGATGCTTTTCGGCGTGCTGATCATCGTCTCTGACGGCATCGGTACGGGCAATTTTCTGGGCGACATGCTGGCGCTTGCGTCCGCCTTCCTGATGGCCGCCGCTATCACGATCACCCGCGCCAGCAGAAAGGACATGGGTTTCACCGCACTCATAGCTGTGATTTTGCCTCTCGCTGTGGCTGCCGCCATGGTTCAGAGGAACGGCTACAGCGTGGACGCACCGTGGTGGATCATCTTCAACGGAGCGGTCGTGATGCCGATCTCGTTCTTCTGCCTCGCGACCGGGCCAAAATACATTTCCGCCCCGGAAGTGGCGATGTTCTACCTGCTCGAAACAGTCCTGGCGCCGATCTGGGTGTGGATGATCTTTTCGGAAGTGCCAAGCCGCAACAGCATGATAGGCGGAGCCATCCTCATCGTGGCGCTGCTTGTCCATTCGCTGTGGCAACTAAGCCGGCGCCGTGACGCCGAACAGATTGTGACGCATCCGGCATAGGGTGTGTTGGTATTCAGGTGATGCCGGCCTGCAAATGGTGGTCTTCTCGGCTTGCGAAAATGGTGATGGAGATTGGCCGTGGCCTCGCCGCTGCTCACCCTGCCCCGTGTGGGCCCGCAAGGGGGGAGATTACTCGCTTCATCGTCTCTACCGCTTCTGCAACGATGTTGATTGGCGAAACCCGACGCGCCGGCCGATCTCCCCCCTTGCGGGGGAGATGTCCGGCAGGACAGAGGGGGGCGCTGTCCCGCCAGCATCTCCACGATGCGGTCGGCCTCATTGTGTTCGGGAACGCGTCATGCGGCATGGCGCACCTCCACGCCGGCCCTTCGTCGAGGAAAGCGCTCTACGTTGCCCCCCTCTGGCCTGCCGGCCATCTCCCCCGCAAGGGGGGAGATCAGGCTGATCGCCAACGCTGCAGGGCTAGCCGACCGCAGCTCTGAAGCCGCCTATCCGAATTTCCCCGTCCTCGGGAATCCCTTCGGCACCATACGGCCCGCGGAAGCGCGAGCGCCCGCCCATTCGAGGAGTTCCGCGCGGCTCCGCGTGAAGACGCGCTCCGCCGAATCCTGCCACGAAAGACCGTTGTCGATGGCGAAAATCTTGATGTCGAGCAGGCCGCCATCCTTGTATTTCTGAAGCCTGACGCCCTTGCCGCGAACCATTTCGGGGATCTCGGCAAGCGGGAAAACCAGCATTTTCCGGTTCTCGCCGATGATCGCCAGATGGTCGCCCGTTACCGGAACGCAACGCTTGGCCTCGTCAGGCGACTTGATGTTCATCACCTGCCTGCCCTTGCGTGTATTGGCCACCACTTCCGCCTCCGGCACGATGAAGCCATTGGCCTGATGGGAGATAAGCAGCAGCTTGCGGTCCGGATTGTGAACGAACGCCGTCACGATGTCCTGATCGTTCTCCATGTCCACGATGATGCGGATCGGTTCGCCATGTCCGCGTCCGCCCGGAAGCCGGTCGGCGCCGATCGTGTAGAATTTTCCGCCGGTCGTGAAGATGAAGAATCTTGTCCGTCGTCTGCGCGGGGAACGCCAGCTTGAGCGAATCCCCTTCCTTGAAGGCGAGCGTCGAAAGGTCGGTCAAGTGGCCTTTCATCGCCCTAAGCCACCCTTTCTCCGAGACAACGACTGTCACCGGCTCTTTCTCGATCATAGCGTGGTGCATGTCGGCAACGTCATGGTCGGGCGCATCGGCGAAGACGGTGCGGCGGCTTCCGAGCACGGTTCCCGGGCCGAATTTGTCGCGCAACTGGCGAATTTCCCACGCTATGGTTTGCCATTGCTTGGGATCGGAAGCGAGCAGCGCCTCGATCTGCTTCTTTTCCGCGCTCAAAGCGTCGAATTCCTTGCGTATCTCGAATTCCTCAAGCTTGCGGAGCGCCCTCAGCCGCATATTGAGGATCGCCTCGGCCTGAATGTCCGTCAGCGACCAGCGAGCCATCATGACCTGTTTCGGTTCATCCTCCTCACGGATGATTCTTATCACCTCGTCGAGGTTGAGATAGGCGATCAGATAGCCGGCGAGGATTTCGAGCCGCCTCTCGATCTCGGCCAGCCGGTGGCGTGAGCGGCGCATCAGCACGTCCTTGCGATGCGCCAGCCACTCCTGAAGCACACGCTTGAGCGAAAGGACGTTGGGCACCTTTCCGCGCGACAGGACATTCATGTTGAGCGGGAAGCGCGTCTCGAGCTCGGTGAGCTTGAACAGCGATTCCATCAGCAGGCCAGGGTCGACCGTGCGGCTCTTCGGGATCAGAACGAGGCGGATATCCTCCGCGCTTTCATCGCGCACGTCTTCGAGCAGAGGCAGCTTGCGCGCCGTCAGAAGCTCGGCGATCTTCTCGATAAGCCGGGCCTTCTGCACCTGATAGGGAATTTGTGTGACGACGAGGTTCCAGGTGCCCCTGCCCTGGTCTTCCTGCGTGCCTACGGCGCGTACCCGGAAGGAGCCGCGACCGGTCTTGTAGGCTTCCACGATCGCGGCCCAATCGTCCACCACGACGCCGCCGGTCGGAAAATCGGGTCCCCTCACCTTGCAATTCAGAAGTGCCGCGGGGTCGGTTTTCGCCTCCGCCTCGATCGCGGCCCATTCTTCGGGCGACGTCATCAGCTCCTCGAGCAGCGCTTGCGGATGGTCGATGAGATGGAGCGCCGCCGCGCAGAGCTCGGCGGCATTGTGCGGTGGGATCGAGGTCGCCATGCCGACCGCAATTCCGGAGGATCCATTGGCGAGGATATTCGGAAAGGCACCCGGGAGGACAGCCGGTTCCTCGTCCTCTTCGTTGTAGGTTGGCCGGAAATCGACGGCATCCTCGGTGATGCCTTCAAGCAGCGAGGTCGCAACCTCGGTCATGCGCGCTTCCGTATAGCGCATGGCCGCAGCGTTGTCCCCGTCGATATTGCCGAAGTTTCCCTGCCCGTCGACCAGCGGGTAGCGCACGGCGAAGTCCTGAGCGAGCCGAACCAGCGCATCGTAGATTGACTGGTCACCATGCGGATGGAACTTGCCCATGACCTCGCCGACGATGCGCGCGCACTTGGCGAAGCCCTGGTCGGGATTGAGCCGCAGGAGTCGCATAGCATGCATGATGCGGCGGTGGACTGGCTTCAATCCGTCGCGCACATCGGGCAGTGCCCGGTGCATGATGGTCGACAGCGCATAGGCAAGATAGCGCTCTTCCAGCGCCTTCTTCAGATCAACCGGTTCAACATAGTCACCGCCGCCAGAGTGCGGCGGATCAAGCCTTTTTCCCATGCTTTTGCGTTAGCCGAGCGGACGATTCGCGGCAAGAGGCATGTGGCGTGCGTCCCGGACGCCCACAGTATGTCGCGCCTTCGTCATCTTTCGGTTTGCCTTTTGCCGCGAAGTTCGGCCAATGTCGCCGTTTCACGACGCTGTTCAGGAATTGTCTCATGGTTCTTCATCGTCCTTTGCCGGGGAAGCTTGCTCTCGCGGGACTGCTTCTCATTTCGCAACTTTCCGCAGCCAATGCCGTCGAAGCCTCCGCGGTCGCTGAACGTCTCAAAACGGTCCTCGCCAATCAGGGCATCAACATCACCTGGTCCGGCGTAACCGAAAGCGGGTCGCAGATCGTGCTTCAAGACACCGCGCTCAAGCTCGCCGAGACCCCGGACCCCGTGCCGGTCGGCGACGTCAAGCTCGATGGCGTTGCCGAGGAAAACGGAGGCTACCGGATCGGCAGGGTTGCCCTGCCCGCTTATTCTTTCAATCAGGAAGGCATGAATATCGACATTGCAGGCGCCGAATTCTCGGGGCTGACACTGGCGGCCGAAGGTTCAAGCGATCCGTTGGCAACGATCATGATGTACGAGAAGGCCAATCTTGCCTCGGTGTTGGTCAAGCGCGGAGACAGGCAGCTTTTCTCGCTAAACAACCTGCATGTCGAGGTGACGCCGCCGAAGGACGGCGCGGCGATGGAATTCTCAGGCGCAGCCGAGAAATTCGCGGCCGATCTGACTGCTGTCGAGGACGCCAATGCCAGGAAGGTGATCGAAGCACTGGGCTATGGAATGCTGGACGGCACCTATGCGATGAAAGGTTCCTGGCAGCTGGGCGATGGCCGGCTGGTTCTCTCGCAGCACATTTCGGTCGGAACTGCCGGCACGCTCGGGATGAGCCTTGACCTCGGCGGCTATACGCCGGATTTCGTCAAGGCTCTCCAGGAGATGCAGAAAAAAATGGCCGAACAGCCCAAAGGCGCTGACAACTCTGCTCAGGGTCTCGCCATGTTGGGGCTGATGCAGCAACTCACATTCCACGATGCTACGGTCCGCTTCGACGACAATTCGCTGACCGGCAGGGTTCTCGACTATGTCGCAAGAGAGCAGGGCAAGAAGCCTGCCGACATCGCAAACCAGGCAAAGGCCATCGTGCCGTTCCTGCTGGCCCAGCTCAACAACCCGGAATTGATGCAGAACGTCACCGAGGCAGTGACGAAATATCTCGATGACCCGCAATCGCTCGAGATCAAGGCCGCACCAGCACATCCGGTGCCTTTCGCGCTGCTAATGGCCGGCGCCATGGCAACGCCCAAGGATTTGCCGAAGACGCTCGGCGTATCCGTCGTTGCAAATGAGGAGCCGAAATAGGTTCCCGGCGAAGCCCGCAGTCAAACGCCGGCTCGATCATTCGGGCTTTTGCGGGACAATCCTCAGCGACAATTCCCGCATTTGTTGCGGCGTTGCCTCCGATGGCGCGCCCATCAACAGGTCGAAGGCCTGCTGGTTCATCGGGAACATCGTCACTTCCCGCAGGTTTTTGGCGCCGACCAGAAGCATCACGATGCGGTCGATACCGGCCGCCATTCCTCCATGAGGCGGTGCGCCATACTGGAACGCACGATAGAGGCCGCCGAAACGTTCCTCGACCGTTTCGCGGTTCAGCCCAACGATCTCAAACGCCTTCACCATCGTCTCCGGCAGATGGTTGCGGATGCCGCCCGACGCGATCTCGAAGCCGTTGCAGACCAGATCGTACTGAAACGCCTTGATCGTCAGCGGATCTTCGCCCTTCAGCGCCTCGATGCCGCCCTGCGGCATGGAAAAGGGATTGTGGCCGAAATCAACGCGCTCCTCTTCCTCGTTCCATTCAAAGAATGGAAAGTCGACGATCCAGCAGAGTTCGAAACGGTCACGGTCTACAAGGTTCAGCTCCTCGCCGGCGCGTGTGCGCGCGGCGCCCGCAAACGATGCGAATTTCTTCGGATCGCCGGCGACAAAGAATGCTGCGTCGCCATCGACGAGGCCGAGTTGAATGCGGATAGCCTCCGTTCGCTCCTCGCCGATGTTCTTGGCGATCGGACCGGCGCCCTCGAGCCGTTCCCCTTCCTTCCGCCAGAATATATAGCCCAGGCCGGGTTGGCCCTCGCCCTGCGCCCAGGCGTTCATGCGGTCGCAGAAGGCGCGTGATCCGCCGGTCTTGGCCGGTACCGCCCACACCTCGGCCTTCGCATCACCCGCCAGGATATTGGCGAAGACCTTGAAGCCGGAACCGCGGAAATGTTCGGAGACGTCCTGCATCTCGATCGGGTTGCGCAGGTCCGGTTTGTCGGAACCATATTTGCGGATCGCGACATCGTAGGGAATCCGCGCAAACGAGTCCGTTACCGGCTTGCCGTTGGCGAACGTCTCGAAAACACCGCGCAACACCGGCTCCATTGTCGAAAGCACATCGTCCTGCTCGACAAAGCTCATTTCGAGGTCGAGCTGATAGAACTCGCCCGGCAAGCGGTCGGCGCGCGGGTCCTCGTCGCGGAAGCAAGGCGCGATTTGGAAATACCGGTCAAAGCCGGAAACCATGATCAACTGCTTGTATATTTGCGGCGCCTGCGGCAGCGCATAAAATTTGCCGGGGTGAATGCGCGAAGGCACCAGGAAGTCGCGCGCCCCTTCGGGTGAGGACGCAGTCAGGATCGGGGTCGAATATTCGGTGAAGCCGACGCTCCCCATGCGGCTGCGCATTTCCGCGACTATCTTCGTGCGCACCAGAATGTTCTTGTGCAGCGTGTCGCGCCGGAGGTCGAGAAAGCGGTATTTCAGCCTGATGTCTTCCGGATAGTCCGGTTCGCCGAACACCGGCATCGGCAGCTCCTTCGCCGCCGACAGCACTTCCATGTCGCGCGCGAAAATCTCGACCTCGCCAGTTGGCAGGTTCGAGTTCACCGTTTCTGGAAGCCGTGCCTTGACCTCGCCGTCAACGCGTAAGACCCACTCGCCGCGCACGGTTTCGGCTGTGCTGAAACAGGGAGAATCAGGATCGGCCACGATCTGGGTCAGGCCGTAGTGGTCGCGCAAATCGATGAAGAGCAGGCCGCCATGGTCACGCACGCGGTGCACCCAGCCGGACAGACGGACAGTCGAACCGACATCGGATTTCCTCAGTGCGGCACAGGTGTGGCTGCGATAACGGTGCATGGGACGGCATTCCGGTTTTTGAAGGATTTTGAGCGAACAGGCGGCGCTTCGCGCCAAGCCCGAAATTTCGCGCGAAAAGCGCATGGGTGTCGGCTTTTGTCAAGGTTGATGGATCAAACGTGCGACACATCTCTTTCGAATCTCCGCATCGCAATTGGACCATGATCATCGGTCACTGGAACATCGCGCGGGTCCGACGATAGGACTATAGACGTTTCAGCAGCCTCCGGACCTAGTATCGCTTCCCATGTACTCTATCCGCCCCCTCATTCCCCTCCTCGTCGCCGCGGGCATTCTTCTCGGGGGCAATGGAATGCAGAGCACGCTGATCGCGCTGCGTGGGGCTCAGGAAGGCTTTTCCCCCGCGCTCATCGGCTTCATGGGTACCGCCTATTTTGGCGGTTTCCTGCTCGGCTGCATCTTCATCACCCGCATCATGAAATCCGTCGGCCACATCCGGGCCTTTTCAGCCCTGGCGGCAATAGCCGCCAGCGGTACGCTGACGCTCGCTCTGGTCATCGATCCGCTCATGTGGTCGGCCATCCGCTTCGCAACGGGCTTCTGTTTTGCCGGTCTTTTCACGGTGATGGAGAGTTGGCTGAACTCCGGCGTCTCCAACCAGGACCGCGCGCGTGTACTCGCCCTCTACCGTATCATCGACATCGGTTCGGTCACCGGTGCACAGTTCATGATCCCGGTTTTCGGCTCCGGCGGCTTCACCATATTCGCCATCATGTCGATCATGATCACGCTGTCGCTGGTCCCGGTCTCGCTGGGCGACCGATCGAACCCTGTTCCGCCTGAGGACGTCAGGCTCGATCTCCGTAAGGTCTGGCGCATTTCGCCGCTTGGTTCCATCGGCTGCATCGCGGTCGGCGTCACCAACAGCGCGTTTCGCACGCTCTCCCCGGTCTATGCCGAGCAGATCGGCATGTCCGTCACCGATGTCGTCACCTTCGTGAGCGTCGGTATAATCGGCGGTGCCATTATTCAGTATCCGCTCGGCTCTCTGTCCGATCGCTGGGACAGACGCATGGTCCTGCTGATCACGACCTGCTGCGCGCTGATTTCCGCGCTCGGCCTCGTCATCCTGGCGGGCAGCAATCCTGTCGCAAATTTCGCATTCGTCTTCGTCTTCGGGTCGTTCGCCATGCCGCTTTTTTCGCTGTCGGCCGCACATGCCAACGACCGTGCCGGCAAGGGGGAATTCGTGCTCGTCAACGCTGCGCTGATGCTCTTCTATTCGCTGGGCGCCATCTGCGGTCCGCTGGCGGCCTCGTGGTTCATGCAGCGCAACGGCCCCGCATCCTTGTTCATCTTCGCGGCCGCGGTCTATGGCGTATTCATCCTGATCACTCTCCACCGAATGCGCGCCCGCGGCAGCGTGCCGGCGGGCCAGCGCGGCCAGTTCATCAATCTCCTTCGGACGTCGGCGGTCTTCTCGCGACTCGCGCGCCGCAATGGCGGTGAGAAGTCCTCGAAGCATGATTGACGCTTTCGCCCGGTCCATGAGGCGTCAAGAAATCGATCGTCACTAAAGACAAAGCCCGTTTCGTTGCCTAAAGAGACCAGATGCACCTGATCAAAACGCAAAAAGAGCTTGAATTGGCCATTCGCGACCTTGCGAAATCCGAATTCGTCACTGTCGACACCGAGTTCATACGCGAGACGACGTTCTGGCCGGAACTCTGCCTGATCCAGCTTGCCGCCCCGGGCACGACAGCACTTGTCGATCCGCTCGCGCCCGGCATCGACCTCGCGCCGTTCTTCGATCTGATGGCAAACGAGGCGGTGACGAAAGTCTTCCACGCCGCCCGCCAGGATATCGAGATTATTTTCCATCGCGGCGATCTCATTCCGCATCCCGTCTTCGACACCCAGGTCGCGGCGATGGTGTGCGGCTTTGGCGACAGCGTTTCCTATGACCAGCTTGTCCAGAAGATAACCGGTGTCCGGCTGGACAAGTCTTCCCGATTCACTGACTGGCGGTTCCGGCCTCTTTCCGACAAGCAGCTCGAATACGCCGTCGCGGACGTCACGCATCTGATTGACGTCTACCGGTATCTGAAGGCCGAGCTTGAGCGGGAAGAGAGGGCACACTGGCTCAACGAGGAAATGGATGTACTGACGTCACGCCATACCTATGATCCGCACCCGGAAGATGCGTGGAAGCGACTGAAGATGCGCTTTAGAAAGCCGCAGGAACTGGCGGTGGTACAGGCGGTGGCTGCATGGCGCGAGCGTGAGGCGCGGGAACGCAACGTTCCGCGCGGGCGCGTGTTGAAGGACGACGCCATCTACGAAATGGCCCAGCAGCAGCCAAGGGACACAGCCATGCTTGCGCGGCTGCGCACAACGCCAAACGGCTGGGAACGCTCATCGACCGCCGCGGCATTGCTGTCCGTGGTCAATTCCGCGCTGTCCATCCCGAAGGAGGACATGCCGAAAGTGCCGAAGATGCCGCAGTCGCAGGAAGGGTCTAACGCAGCAGCCGAACTTCTCAAGGTGTTGCTCAGGCTGGTGGCCGAGCAGGAGGGCGTAGCGGCCAAGGTGCTGGCGTCGAGCGACGACATCGACCGCCTGGCGGCGGAAGGCGAAGCAGCCGACGTCCCGGCCCTGCACGGTTGGCGTCGCGAGGTGTTCGGCGAAAGGGCGCTGCAGCTTGTTCGCGGCGAAATTGCGCTGAAGTTTGAGAGGCGAAAGATCACGATCTTTGCAACGCCGAATGAGGGCGCCACCGTCAACGCCTCAGCTGACTAGAGCATCGGACCCGAAAGTGGGAACCGGTTTCGGGAAAAATCCGATGCTCAAACAAAGAGATAGAGCGGCAGCGCTGCTTCCGAAAAAGCGTCCGCCGCTCTAGTTCCCAATCGTAAGTTCAAGGGTTCGGCCTGTGATCCTGGCAAGCTGTGCCATCCGCCCGGCAGGGCGCTCGCCATCGAGGCTCGCATGGGAGCGCGGAATGACCAGCGAGAGCCCGCCATTCGGTTGCAGGCGCCATTTCAGGTTGGGGATGATGCCCGGCATGGAAGCCGAGAACAGATAGACGACGCGCATCATCGCACCAAGGATTCGCGCCCGCTCCTGATAGCGCGGCGGCGCAAGCGTGCCGATTTCAGGCGCTACCGAATCGTCAAACACACCCTCATGCCGGAAAAGATTGGCAAGCGCGATGAACGCACGCCCCGGATGGTCGACGCCAATGAAGGAGGCATGGGCGATGATGTTCAGCGACTGCGTTCCGCGATATTCCGGATGCGCACGCCAGCCGATGTCGGCGAGCAGGCAGGCGGCCTCGCGGTAACGCGCTTCATCTTCCGTTTCATCGATATTGAATGCGGCAAATGACTCGCCCGTCCATTTCACGAGTTCACGCGCATGGGTCACCGAACGGGCGCGCAGCACCGCCAATTCCTCCGCAGCCGAAATGAGAGGATCGGCGGCGCGTTCTTCGGGAGGCAGCAGGGAATAGAGAAACCCCTCCCGCACGCCGAGCGCCGAGACCACGATTTTCGACGGCCGCATCGCCGCGATGATCGCCTGCAGCACGGCGGCGCCATAGGGCAGCAGCACGCGGCGGCTTTTTGAGATACGATCGATGCCCCTGATCTTGTCGATGTCGCCCTTGGCGACTTGACGCAGGAATGCCGACGAACTTTCAACGCCGAATTCGTAATGGTGCATCACGCTGAGCGGATAGCCGATGGCGTTCATGTGGAGCCGGGCGAGATTTCGCCACGTGCCGCCCACGCAGTAAAAAACCCTGCCCTCACCGCCCCTCAGCAGAGTTGCGCGCTCAAGTGCCTTCCTGGCGATTCGGAACGCCTCGACAGGCGAGCCTTTCGCCATGTCCTGCAAGCGAAGTCCACCGAGCGGCAGCGTGATTCCGTCGCCGATCTCCTCGCCTTTCACATCGACAAGTTCGAGGCTGCCGCCGCCCAGATCGCCCGCAATGCCGTTCGCTGGATGGAAGCCTGAAATCACGCCGAGCGCCGAATAGTACGCTTCCTCGCGGCCGCTGAGCACACGGATCGTCGTGCCGAGTATCTGTTCCGCGCGATGGATGAAATCGGGGCCGTTTTCGGCCTCGCGCGCCGCTGCGGTGGCAAGCACATGGAGCTCCTCTGCGCCGGCCTGCTCCGACAGCGCGCGAAAGCGGCGAAGTTCGCCAACCGCCCGCGTGACCGCTTGGGAGTCGAGCTTGCCCGTCGAAACAATGCCTCGCCCGAGACCGGCGAGCAGCTTTTCGTTGAACAGGACTGTCGGCGAGCGCGCTATGCCTTCATAAACAACCAGGCGGATCGAATTGGATCCGATGTCGATGATTGACAGAGGCCGGCGATCCTGCAACCGACCCTGGGAATTTGCGATCATCCCCCGACTGCTGCGCTGACTTTTCGCTGGCGCTTGAACTGCGCGATGCGCTTCGGCCCGTGCGATTTGAGAGCATCGCCCCGTCCGGACAGGCTCGGATTCGTCATGAAGTATTCCTGCGCGTTGAACGGTTCTTCCCCCTCGTCCGGCACCAGGCGCCGCGAGGTACCGTCTGCCAATACTTCGAAACTCTGCTGATTGTCCATGATGTTTCCAAGCATGATCTGCCCGAGCACCTGCTCGTGCACAGTCGGATTGGTGATCGGCACCAGCACCTCCACCCGGCGGTCGAGATTGCGCGGCATAATATCCGCGGAACTGAGGTAGACGATAGCTTCGTCGGAAGGCAGGCCGTGGCCGTTTCCGAAGCAGAAGATGCGACTGTGCTCCAGGAAACGGCCGACGATCGATTTCACCCGGATGTTTTCCGAAAGGCCGGGCACCTGTGGCCGCAGGCAGCAAATTCCCCGGACCACAAGGTCAATCTCGACGCCGGCACGGCTTGCCTCATACAGGGCGTCGATGATGACGGGATCGACCAACGCGTTCATCTTCATCCAGATGCGGGCGGGACGTCCTGCCCGAAAATGGGCGATTTCGGCACTGATGTGGCCGAGAATGCGGTTCCTCAGCGTCAGCGGCGAAACTGCGAGCCGCATCTCCTGAGCCGGCTCGGCATAGCCGGTGATGAAGTTGAACACCTGCGCCACGTCCCTCGCAATGGCGGGATCGGTCGTGAAATAGGAGAGATCGGTATAGATGCGCGCGGTGATCGGATGGTAATTGCCGGTGCCGAGATGAATGTAGCTGCGCATTCTCCCGTCGTCGCGGCGCACCACAAGCGACATCTTCGCGTGCGTCTTCAATTCGATGAACCCGAATACCACCTGAACGCCAGCGCGCTCGAGATCGCGCGCCCAGCGGATGTTGGCTTCCTCGTCGAAGCGTGCCTTCAACTCGACCAGCGCCGTCACCGACTTGCCGGCCTCGGCCGCGTCGATCAGGGCCCGAACGATGGGGCTGTCGTTCGACGTGCGATAAAGCGTCTGCTTGATCGCCACAACTTCCGGATCGGCGGCCGCCTGGCGCAAGAACTGCACCACCGCGTCGAAGGATTCGTAGGGATGGTGGACGACGATGTCCTTTTCCCGGATCGCTGCGAAACAATCGCCGCCATGATCGCGGATGCGCTCGGGAAAGCGCGGATTGTATGGCGGGAACTTCAGATCATCCCGCGCGATCGCCACGATCTCGGAAATCTGGCTGATCGCGAGCGGCCCGTGGAGCACGCTGATGCGTCCGGTCGAAACGCCCAGTTCGGCGGCGACGAAATCGCGCAATGCCTCGGGCATCTCGTTGTCGAACTCGATGCGGATCACCGATCCGCGACGCCGCCGCTTCAATGCCGTCTCAAAAAGGCGCACCAGATCCTCGGCCTCTTCCTCGACCTCGATATCACTGTCGCGGATGATACGGAAAGTTCCTGACCCTTTTACTTCATAGCCGGGGAAAAGCTTGCCGATGAAAATGCCGACCGTGTCTTCCAGCGTGATGAAGCGGATGGTCCCCTTTCGATCAGGCAGGCGGATGAAACGGCGCAGCGCCACGGGCAGACGGAGCAGCGCTGTCATCTCCCCGCCGTTCTTCAGGTGGCGAAGCTGAAGCGCGATTGAGAAGCCGAGATTGGGGATGAAAGGAAAGGGATGCGCTGGGTCGATCGACAGCGGGGTGAGCACGGGGAACATGGATTGCAGGAAGTGCTCTTCGAGCCAGCCCCTCTCGTCGCGGTTCAACGCATCGACACGGATGTTTTCAATGCCTTCGTTCTTCAAAAGCTCCGCAAGGCTGGACAGGCTTAGCTGCTGATCTTCCTGCAGGCGTTCGACCTCCACGAGGAGTTGTTCGAGCTGCTGTTCCGGCGTGCGGCCGTCCGGGCTCTTGATGGCAATGCCTTCCCGTATCTGGCCCGCTAAACCTGCGACACGGACCATGAAGAACTCGTCCAGGTTGGCAGCCGAAATCGAAAGGAAACGCACCCGCTCAAGCAACGGGTGCCGCGGGTTTTGCGACTCCTCCAGCACGCGGCGATTAAACTGGAGCCACGAGAACTCACGGTTGACGAAACGGTCGGGGTTGCCCGCCGCGGCTTGCGTCTCGGCTGCGGTCTTGCCGATAAACTCATTCTTCACCGGCCTGAGTTCGTTCATCTTTGTTCTTCCGTGACGCTCCGCTGGCAAGAATACCTTCATAGCATCCACTGACAGGGTTTTGCGACAGTTTGATATCACATGCTTGCAAACTCTCCCTTTATGCTACAAACGCTTGCGCAGCGCCGGATTGCGGCCCGGCGTGCATTGTCCATCGACAGGGAGAAGCATATGGCGGGCCACTCCACTCCGCATTTCCAGAACGAGGCTGGCCACGCCATGATCGAGATCGGCGTAAAGGAGTTCATGTGCGTGGGTGCTAACCCGCCCTTCGATCACCCGCACGTCTTTTTGGACATGGGCAGCGACAATGAAAAGGTCTGCCCATACTGCTCGACGCTCTTCCGATACGACGCCTCACTGAAGGCGGACGAAACCCGCCCGGATGGATGCCAATATCTCGACCGCGCCGCATGATTTCCAAGGTCCGGACGGACCATGGATCGTGACGGGCCCATCATTATCGCCGGCGCGGGCATCGCCGGTCTGACAGCAGCGCTTGCGCTTGCAGCCAAGGAGTTTCGCGTCCGCATCTTCGAGTCCTCGCAGAAACTTGAGGAAGTCGGCGCCGGACTGCAGCTTTCGCCCAATGCCAGCCGTGTTCTTCGGCGGCTTGGCGTGCTGGAACTGCTAGAGCCTCGGGCAGTTCGGCCGAATGCCGTCATCCTTAGGCGGGCCCGCGACCTACGCGAGCTTGCCCACGTGCCTCTTGGCGAATTTGCCGAGCGCCGCTGGATGGCGCCCTATCTGGTTGCCCATCGCGCGGACCTCCAAGACGCGCTGCTGGAAAGGGTTTTGGCCGAGCCTTCGATCGAACTGACCACCGGCGCGAAAGTACGCCCGGCAACCTCGCCCATAACGGGTGTGTCCGTCGAGATCGGCGGCGAAACCGTCGACATCCAGGGAAGCCTGATCATCGGCGCCGATGGCGTTTGGTCGGCGCTTCGGCCGCTAGCTGCCGGGCAGGCAGGGAGCCGCTTTACCGGCGACCTCGCCTGGCGAACGACAATTGCGAGCGACAGCGCCGCGGCCGGGATGCTCTTTGGCATTGGCGCGGACAGCGCTGTCACGGCATTTCTGCTCCCCGGCGCCCACATTGTCGTCTATCCGGTGAGACGCGGCGCCGCTTTCAACGTTGTGGCCTTCGCGCCCGACCGGCTGATTGGCGAGAACGGGTTGGGGGAGGCAAACGCCGCCGACCTTCACCATGCATTGCGGGGCGCGGCTCCCGCGCTGAAAAAACTTATCGAAAACTCCGGACCGTGGACAATATGGCCAATCCATACAGTCGGCATGGAAGAGCCGTGGACGCGCGCCGGACGCTTCGCTCTCATCGGAGACGCAGCCCACGCCATGACGCCCTTCGCGGCGCAGGGAGCGGCCATGGCGATCGAGGATGCCGAAACGCTCGCGGCGGCAGTCTCGGCCTCGACCGGCGATTTGCAAGCAGCGCTTGCTGCCTGGGAGTCCGCGCGCCGGCCACGTATCCGGCGCGTCGCCCGGCGCGGCGCCCTCAACCGGATCGCGTGGCATGCGTCCGGGCCAGCAGCCGTAGCCCGCAACCTGTTCCTCGGATTGCGCT
The DNA here is from genome assembly GCA_963813315.1 of uncultured Alphaproteobacteria bacterium. GTDB lineage: Bacteria > Pseudomonadota > Alphaproteobacteria > Rhizobiales > Rhizobiaceae > CAWEYO01. The sequence continues at coordinate 222,296 of CAWEYO010000013.1, forward strand.
CGCCGGACGGGCTCGCCGCCGACTTGGACTGGCTCTATGGATGGGATACCGATCAGAAGCAGAGTGCACATACCGGTCAAGAACGCCGGTAGCGCAGGATCCGCTCTGTAGCAGGCAACCGTGAATTTTGGTCAGGTACTCATACCACAAACATCAGTGGCTGTTATGTTCGACCGATTATGCTGCCCTCATCCGCCTGCCGGACACAGGAGCCGTCTGCAAATGATCCCCTCTCTTGCGTTTTCCAGGCACTTGCTCGGGGACAAGCCCGCTCGCAAATGCAGGAAAACGCTTTCTCCCCGCAAGGGGGGAGATAAGGACCTGCGTCGCAGTGAGGACAAAGCAGGCGGCCAAAGGTTGCAGCCGCTGGTGTCAGCTGTCAGTGAAGTATCTGGCTGAGGAACAGTTTGGTCCGCTCGTGCCTCGGATGGTCGAAGAACTCGACCGGCGTATTTTGTTCCACGATCTGCCCCTGATCCATGAAGATCACGCGGTTGGCGACCTTGCGCGCAAAGCCCATTTCATGGGTCACGCAGAGCATGGTCATGCCTTCCTCGGCAAGGCCCACCATGGTTTCCAGCACTTCCTTGATCATTTCCGGATCGAGCGCGGAAGTCGGCTCGTCGAACAGCATGATGCGTGGATTCATGCACAGCGAACGAGCAATCGCGACACGTTGCTGCTGGCCGCCTGAAAGTTGGCCTGGATATTTGTTCGCCTGTTCCGGGATCTTCACCCGCGTCAGAAAGTGCATGGCCGCTTCCTCGGCCTGCTTCCTCGGAACCTTGCGTACCCAGATTGGCGCCAGGGTGCAGTTTTCCAGAATCGTGAGGTGCGGGAAGAGATTGAAATGCTGGAACACCATCCCGACCTCGCGGCGGACTTCATCGATCTTCTTCAAATCGTTGGTCAGTTCTTTGCCGTCGACGACGATTTTGCCCCTCTGATGCTCTTCCAGCCGGTTGATACAGCGGATCATCGTCGACTTTCCCGACCCGGACGGCCCGCAAATGACGATGCGTTCGCCGCGCATGACCCTCAGATTGATGTCCTTGAGCACATGGAATTCTCCATACCATTTGTGCATGGCAACGATGTCGATGGCGACATCGGTGTCGGAGATGTGCATTTTGGCACGATCGACCTTTATCTCATCGGCACTGACCGCGTTTTCCGTAACCATCGATCTTTCCTTTTGTTTCTTAACCTAGCGCCTGTGCCCGGTATCGAGCCTACGCTCCATGAAGATAGAATAGCGGGACATTCCGAAACAGAAAATCCAGAACACGAACCCGGCAAAAACCAGACCGGACATCGGTGTCTGCGCCGATGACCATGTGGCGTCGGAAAAGTTCAGTCGGACTACGCCGAGCAGGTCGAACATGCCGATGATGTAGACCAGGCTGGTATCCTTGAACATGCCGATGAACGTATTGACGATTCCCGGAATCACGAGCTTCAGCGCCTGCGGCAGCACGATCAGGCCGGTTTTCTGCCAATAGCTGAGACCCAGCGAATCGGCGCCTTCGTACTGGCCCTTCGGGATTGCCTGAAGACCGCCCCGCACGACCTCGGCCATATAGGCGGACGCAAACAGCGCCACGCCGATCAGCGCGCGAAACAGCTTGTCGAAAGTCATGCCCATTGGCAGGAAAAGCGGCAGCATCACGCTGGCCATGAACAGCACCGTCACCAGGGGCACACCGCGAATGGCCTCGATGAAGATCACGCATATAAGCTTCACAACCGGCATCTTCGATCGGCGGCCAAGAGCCAACACGATGCCGAATGGCAGCGACACAGCAATGCCGACAAAGGACAGGATCAGCGTCACCATCAGGCCGCCCCACAACGGCGTCTCGACGTGGCGGAGACCGAACCAGCCGCCGGTCAGCAGGAAGAAGGCAACGACCGGGAAGACACCGAAGAAGAGGAGCGCGTTCCACCCCTTGTACCGCACCCTCGGGATAAGCAGCGGCACAAGCAGCGCGACGAACATCACGCCGCACAATATCACCCGCCAGCGCTGGTCGACCGGATAGAGGTTGAACATGAAGAGGTCGAACTTGGCCCGAACGAAGGCCCAGCACGCTCCAGACCAGCCGTCGGGCTGAATGCCCCCTTGCGCCGCGGTCGCGCAGAAGGTGCGATCGGTGCCGCTCCATTGCGCATCAACGAACGCCCACCGGATGAACGGCGGCAGGACATAGATGACGATCAAAAATCCGACGATCGTAAGGACACTGTCGCCGACCGATGCAAAAAGGTTCTTGCGAACCCAGCTTATGAAGCCGGTCTCGCCAGGCGGGGGCGCCTGGTTGGCGACCATTTCGGCGCGGACAAAAGTAAGGTCGTGTTCTTGCATCGCCTTACCTTTCGACCAACGCCATCTTGGCATTGAACCAGTTCATGAAAGCGGAAGTGATCAGGCTGAGGCCAAGATAGATGACCATCCATATCGCAACGATTTCAATTGCTTGTCCTGTTTGATTGAGGATCGTGCCGCCGATCGCTACAAGGTCTGGAAAGCCGATTGCGATTGCCAGCGACGAATTCTTCGTCAGATTGAGATACTGGCTGGTCAGCGGGGGAATGACGATCCGCATCGCCTGCGGGATCACGACCAGTCGCAGCGTCGATCCCTTTCTCAGGCCAAGCGCATGAGCTGCTTCGGTCTGACCCTTGCTGACGCCGATGATGCCGGCGCGCACGATCTCGGCGATGAAGGACGCAGTGTAGAAGGAAAGCGCAAGATAAAGCGACAGGAACTCGGGCTTGACCTGGAAGCCGCCGGTCAGATTGAAGGTGGATTGCTTGGGAAAGTCGAGCGTTAGCGGGAAGCCGGCCGCCATGAATGCAAGCAAAGGCAACCCGACGATGAGGCCAAGCCCCGTCCAGAAGACCGGGAATTGCTGTCCGGTAGTCATCTGCCGCTGATATGCGCGCCGGGCTACAAACCATGTCATGCCGATGGCAATCAGCAGCGCAATCGGTATCAGCCAGGCGCCCTCGCCCCAGACCATCCTCGGGAAATAGAAGCCCCGGCTGTTCAGGTAGGAACTGAACGGCAGTTCTATGCTGTCGCGCGGGAGCGGCAGAACCGACAAAACGCCGAAATACCAGAAGAAAATAACAAGCAACGGCGGGATGTTACGGAAGATTTCTACATAAACCGTCGAGATCTTGCGGATCAGCCAGTTGTGCGAGAGCCGGCCGATGCCGACCAGAAAGCCTAGCAGCGTGGCGGTAATGATGCCACATACCGCGACGAGCACGGTGTTCAGGAAGCCGACGACCAGGGCGCGGCCAAAGGTGGAATCCGACGAATAGGCGATCAAGCTGTCGCTGATGTCGAATCCCGACCGTCCCCTCAGAAAGCCGAAGCCCGATGCAATGTTCGAACGTCTCAGATTTTCGACAGTGTTACCGACAATCCAGTAAATGAATGCGAAAAGAAGAACAAAAACAAGGATCTGAAAAAAGATGCCGCGTATCTTCGGATCATAGAAGAGCGAGCCGCGGCCCGGCTTGGCCGATTGAACAATGTCCTGCGATGCCATCAAAGTTCCCCTGATTGAAGGGGCCGGAAGGCGGGCGAACCCCGCTTTCCGGCCTCGGTTCTCTATCAGCGGATCGGCATTCCGTACTGCAGACCACCCTTTGTCCAAAGCCCGTTCACGCCACGCGCGATCTTAAGCGGGCTGCCGCTTCCGACGTTCTTTTCGAACATCTCGCCGTAGTTGCCTACAGCTTTGACGACATTGACTACCCAGTCATTGGTCAGCCCGAGGTCGGTGCCGATCTTGGTATCCGCCTCGGTGCCGAGAACACGCTTGATCTCGGGGTTCTCCGAGGCTTTCATCTCTTCGATATTCGCCTGCGTGACGCCGAGTTCCTCTGCATTCAGCAGTGCGAAGTATGTCCATTTGACGACGTCGAACCACTGGTCGTCGCCCTGGCGCACGGCCGGACCCAGCGGCTCCTTGGAGATGATCTCCGGCAGAACAACGTGATCGTCGGGGGAGCCCAGCGTCAGGCGGGTCGCATAGAGGCCCGACTGGTCGGTTGTGAGGACATCGCAGCGACCGCTGTCATAAGCAGCATTGGTTTCTTCCAGCTTTTCGAAGACAACCGGATTGTACTCCATCTTGTTCGCCTTGAAGTAATCGGCAAGATTGAGTTCGGTCGTCGTGCCGGACTGTACACAGACAGCCGCGCCTGAGAGCTGCAGCGCAGAATTGACGCCCGGCAGTTTCTTCGCGTTGATCATGAAACCCTGGCCGTCATAGTAGGTGACGCCAGCGAAGTTCAACCCGAGCGCCGTGTCGCGATTGATGGTCCACGTGGTGTTCCGCGAGAGAACATCGATCTCACCCGATTGAAGCGCGGTGAAACGCTCCTTGGCGTTGAGCGGCGTGAACTTCACCTTGGTGCCATCGCCAAAAACCGCCGCGGCAACGGCGCGGCAGAAGTCGGCATCAAGACCTGCCCATTCGCCCTTCGCGTCCGGCGCCGAAAAACCGGCAAGACCAGTGTTGACGCCGCATTGAACGAATCCCTTCGCCTTCACGTCATCAAGTGTGGCGGCGGACGCAACCGACGCCATCACGGCAAGTGCGGCAAGCCCCGCAACACCTGTAATAACTTGTTTCATACCCTCGTACCCTTTTCTGTTTTTGTCAGGAATCAGCCCTGATGATCCCGTGCGGAAGCCGGCTTCCCGTTCCCGTGCCTGGAACGCCGTATCTTATGACAATGCGTGTGTTCCATCTCCCATTCACGTGCCCCATCGAAGGCGATTATTGCTTTGCGGTCAAGGGCGAATGACTGTGGCGGCAACGGTTTGCCTGGGTTCTTTATCAGTGGATCGGCATTCCGTACTGCAGACCACTCTTCGTCCAGAGCGCATTGACGCCGCGCGCGATGTTCAGCGCGAGTTGCTACTGCCGATTTTCCTTTCGAAGCTGGCATCCTGTTCGCGCGGCGAGACCGCCGCCCTTGGTTTTTCGACGGCCCCCTGGTTGCGGCGACTGTCTATACAATCCAAGACGATTGCCGGGTTGCGGTCAAGGGCAAATGAACGGATCGGTTGCGACTTATAGCGGATGTCAACAAATATGCACAAACGGCTGCCGATACTGTGCTTGCAGCTTGAATTCGCCAGGCTTGCCGCGGCCGGGCCAATCGCTGGACCCCGCTTGCAGTTGCGCCGCGCTTGCCGCCGTCCTATGCGTATCGTCGTTCACTGCAGCGCCTCGCGTCCTTTGGACGTCGCAAAGGACGCTGTATCTCTTTAAATCTGCGCATCGTGCTTTCCGAAAATCGATTCCGATTTCGGGCCGATGCGATAAGGCTTCGGGATCCATGGCCAAACACGACTATTCCAAGACAGGCATCAACACGCGGCTCGCTCATGCCGGCAATGATCCGCGCGATTTTTTTGGCTTCGTCAACCCGCCGGTCGTTCATGCGTCGACCGTGCTCTATCCCAACGCCAGGAGCATGGCGGCGCGCGACCAGAAATATTCGTACGGCACTCACGGAACACCGACCTCCGACGCACTTGCGGCGGCGATAGACGAACTGGAAGGCTCCGCCGGCACGATCATGGTTCCATCCGGTCTCGCCGCCGTCACCGTGCCGCTGCTCGGGTTCCTGTCAGCCGGAGACCATGTGCTGATCGTCGATTCCGTCTATTGGCCCACGCGCCGATTCGCCGACACGATGCTCTCGCGACTCGGTATTGAGGTCGAGTATTACGATCCGCTGGTCGGCAGCGCCATTTCGTCGCTGATCAGGACGAACACAAGGGTCATCTTTACTGAGTCGCCCGGTTCGTTGACATTCGAAGTCCAGGACATTCCGGCGATCGCCCAGGCGGCGCGAGCACGCGGCGCTATCGTGATGATGGACAACACCTGGGCGACTCCGGTCTATTTCCGTCCGCTCGATCATGGTGTCGACATTTCGATCCACGCCGCCACCAAGTATCCGGCAGGCCATTCGGACGTTCTGCTGGGAACCGTTTCAGCCAATGCGGCATGCTGGGAGAGACTTTATCAGGCCTATATGGCCCTCGGCGTGTGTGCCGGGCCCGACGATGTCTATCAGGTTCTGCGCGGGCTGCGCACCATGGGCGTTCGTCTCGATCGTCATGAGAAAAGTGCGTTGGAAATCGCACGCTGGCTGCAGACCCAGCCCGGAGTAGCGCGGGTGCTCCACCCGGCGCTCGAAAGCCATCCCGGCCACGCCCTGTGGAAACGCGACTTCTCCGGTTCCGCCGGTGTCTTTTCCGTCGTGCTGGCTGGCGGCGGTCAAAAGGAGGCTCATGCCTTCCTCGATGCGCTCCAGATTTTCGGGCTTGGCTATTCCTGGGGCGGCTACGAAAGCCTGGCGGTCGCGGGGTTCCTCGCCGACCGGAAGATCGCCAAGGGTCCCTATGAGGGGCCCGTGATTCGCCTGCAGATCGGGCTTGAGGATGTCGACGATCTCAGGGCCGACCTCGGCAGAGGGCTGGACGCTGTACGCGAAATCCACACCTAACGCGTGTCGCGTACAATCGACCTCACCCCCGCAGTTTGCCGCCAACGTCGCTCTGCGTCACCCCCCTCTGTTCCGCCAGCATTCCCGAATCACATCGGACGCAACATGCTGTAAGGGGTGCATCAAAAAGCAATCCGCTCAGTCCAAACCGGCTTCGCAGTCGCCCCGAAACCGGTTTCCACTTTCGGGTCCGATAATCTACTGGCCGAGCGATCTCAGGAAATTCTCGATTGAGAACGGCCTGATTGGCCTTTGACCACTTGGACGCGCCGGAGCGGGCTGATCGCGAAGATTGGCTGGCGGCAGCGGAGTGCCTTCCACGCCCGGCAGCGTCGCCGGCGCGTTGCGTTGAGCTTCCAGACGGGCCCTCTCCCTTTCCGTCAGCCTGATCGCGTCGGCGGCACGCTGCGCGGCCTCTTCCGCCTCCTTGCGCCGAGCTTCGGCGGCCGTTGCCCTCGCAAGAGCCTCATCGGCGGCCTTCTGGCGCGCTGCTTCCTCCGCCTTTGCCTTCGCTTCGGCTTCGGCCCTCGCGCGCGCCGCTTCTTCGGCCTTCCGCCGCGCCTCTTCCTCTGCTTCCAGGCGCAATGCTTCGTCGGCACGGCGCAGCTCTTCGGCCACGCGCTCACGTTCCTCCTGCAAGGCGGCATAGTAGCGCGCTTCCCGGCGCAGTCGCTGCTTTTCGATGAGCACCGCCTGCATGGCCTCGACACGCGCTTGTTCCTTCTCAAGCGCGCGCTGTGTCAGGAACTGCGCGAGAGGCTGTGTATCGAAATGTCCTGTCAGCGCGCCGCCTATCGGCCCGGAGGCGGCAAACCGCACGACCGGTTCCGATCCCACAAGGTTCTCGTCGCCCGGCCGATATGCGATCGCGCCTGTCGCGGAGACCGTTCCGGCATTGAGATCGGCGCCTACTTCCACCGTCACGGTGGCCGCCGGATTGTCGAGCGTCAGCGGCGGCGCCCGCAGCACCCCGCCGGCGATATTGAAAGCGAGTTCCGCGTTCCTGGCGACAAACGCACCTGCCCCCACGATCGGCGGCGCGAACGCGGCGGTGCCGGCCGCATCGATGTCACGGCCTATCCTGTCGGCTTCAGCGATGATCGCCGGAAACGCCTGCGGGTTGAGCCCTGTGATAGTGAGGTCCTGCAAAGCCGCCGTTCCGGAGCCGGAAAGAGCGGCTACCATCGCCTCGACAGACTTGCCGGTTGCCGAAACCGTTCCCGTCAAGTCGCCCTTTCCCACCGGCGCGGCCGCCGCCATCCCCGTCCCGAGATCGGCCCCGACCAGTTTGAACTGCGCGGAAAAAAGCCCGGTGCCATCGGTGTTTTTCAGCTCGACCAGCCCGCTCAACTGTCCATCGAATGCCTTGGCGGACACATCGCCAAGGCGCATCCCCTCGCGGTCAAGCCGTGCCTTCATGCGGGCATCGCTGGCCGTACCGAAGACGCCAGCCGAGAGGGCTCCGGCTGCAAGATCAAGGTCCGCGGTGAAGGGTGCCGACACCTCGTCCTGAAGGGGCCCAGCCGGCCAGACTTTCCCCTCCCGTTGCAGCGCGGCTTCGCCGAGCACCATGGAAACTGCCGGGGCCAGTTCGAGCTCATCCACCGACAGGGATCCTGTCAGATGCGGAATGCCCTCTTTCAGTTCCGCACGGAGGTCGCCGCTGACCGCGCCTTCCTCCACTGTCCCGTTCATGCCCGAAAGCGTAAGCAGGCCCTTCGCATATTCCGCATCCGCCGTGAACCCCACCGGCAGGCCGAGACCCATTCCGGGCAGGCTGGCTCCGGCCGTCATCAACCATGGTTCGATGTCGGAGGCATCGAGCTGGATTTTCCCCTTTGCCGTCAGCGCATCATTCCAGGCAGTGACATTACCGGCGAATCTCGCCTGCGTTCCCTCGCCGGTGAACCCAAGCGTCGTTTCCAGGCCGCCCGCAAGCGTGCCACGTGCCTCCAGGCTGGTTTCGCCGCTTCCCGCCGCGCCAAGCGGTAGAGCGGGCAAACCGTAAAGCGCCATTAGAGCCTCGGCATTGGCGTTCTTCGCCGAAAACAGCAGCGAGACTGCCGCCGTCTCCGGCGCCTCGGCCTTGCCGTTGCCTGTAGCCGTCAACGTGAAATCGGTAGCCCCTGCCACGCCGGAAGCGCTGATGGCTATGTCATTGGTCTGGCCTTCGCCGGGAACCGCGCTCGCCACCACATCGATCCGGGAATCGGAGAAAAGACCTGGATATGCTTCAGCCCTTTTGTGCAGTTCGCGGGTCAGCGCGCTGGACGGGTAGCGGGCGGCAAGTGCTGCGATGAGCGGCGCAAGGTCTACCGCGATGATCGACGCATCGAGATTCCCGGAGGGATTGCCCGGAAGGTCGCTCACCCTCCCCGTCGCGCTGATCGTGGCGCCCGACAGGCCGGCAATCGAAAGGCGATCGATCTCCAGCGTCCTGTCGCGCAACCTGAGTGCGGTATCCACGTTCGCAGCGGTTAGGCCGGCAATGCTTACCGGTCCGGCCTTGATCTTGAAATCGAGATCGTGGCCCGCCAGCCGGCTGGCGCCTGCGTCGCTGACGAACAGCGATGCGAAGGCTGCCATGCCGTCCACATCCAGGGCCTCGCCCGTCAGATCTACCCGCATCGACGGCTTGGCGTCGTCCGGTTGCCTGTTGTCGATCCGTCCACGAAACTCGGCGGAGCCCAATATCAGTTCCAGATCATCGAAGCGCTGCTGTTTCGAGGTTATTTCCACATTGGCACGGAAGCCGGCGGCAGGGATGCGCCGAACCGCTTCGTCCACATCCTTCGCCAACCAGGCCGCAAACCCGGAGGGCTGCCCGACGGCGAGCAACAGTGAACCGGCAAATCCCAGCTCGCCATTGGCCCTGAGCAGGCCCGACCCCTCGAGCGTCGTGCGGCCGGGAAGCGTCGCAGCCAGCGATTTTACCAGCCATCCCTCCGCTGCCGGCTCCGCGGAGAGGCGCACGTCGCGGATCGTCGTGTCCCCAGCTACCACGGCCGGGAGATCGATGTCGATCTTGCCCGGTATCGCCGGCTTCGGCAGGCCATGCAGCGCCTTCTCTACCGCGGCGATCCGACCCGGAAGCGTGATTCCCTTGACTGTTTCACGGGCTCCGACGGCTTCATCGAACCGCACCTGTGCGCCCTTTGCCTTGATCGAAAATTGCGGCTTCGCGCCGATATCTAAAAAGGCTGTGCCATCGGCTGTATAGGGATCGTCTGCGGGACCCGTCTCGAAGCGGAATTCGTCGATGCCGAGTTTCTGGTGGTTGAATGAGAATTGTCCGTTGATCCTGAACGGGCGCGGCCTTTCTCTGGCAGTCTTCTGCGTTGCGGAGCCGGCGGACCGGCTTTCGCCGCCTGGCAATTCCGCCCGATCCGTCCCGCCGGCGCCAAGCCGGAACGTGCCGGCATAGCGCATCGCCCCTTCCTCGAGACGGATATCGCCGTCAGCTTCGACCGCGACGGGATATGCCGCGGGATCGGCCTTGATCCTCAGCCGCAAGGCGCCGGTTTCGTCGACCTTGCCTGTCGATATCGCCAGCCTGCCGGACACGCCGTCGAAATCGAGCGTTCCGTCGGCGCGCCAGGGCCCCGAGAATGAGCTGGCCGAAACGTCGGCATTGATCTTGGACACAAGGTGCGTACGGCCGCTCGCCCCATGCCGGATGACAACCTGCCCGTCGGTGACCGCCAGTTTTTCCAGCGAAATCCGCGACGCATCGAAGGGCGGGGTGGGACGCATCGCCCAGTCGACAGCGCCGTCGGCAGCGATGCCGATCGATACATTCGGCCGGACAAGCCGCATGTCGAAGATCAAGATTTCGCCCCGCAGGAACGGCGCCAGCTCCGCATCCATCGAAAAGGTCTCGGCGGTCATCGCCGCTTCGCCGCCTGATGGGCCGGCAACGACGACGTGAGAGAACGTCACCGACGGAAACGGCAGGATCCTGGCCGACACCCCTCCTTCGACGGTGACCTTTCGGCCCAGGATCGCGCTCGCCTCGCGCTCGAAATCCGCCCGGTAGGAGGTCCAGTCGACAAAGTAGGGACCGACCAGCGCCAAGGTCAGCGCCAGCACGATCATTCCACCCACAATGACGAAAAGCCTCGCCAGTACCCTGATCCCAAAATGCGGTTATTTCCGCAACAAGATTACCCGCATCCGCGTGTCGATAAAGTGGCAATTCGCCGTTCGCCAGCTACCACATCCAGCCACTGGAGCCTGTTTCCTTAGAGCATGATCCGAAAAGTGTGTCACGGTTTTCGGAAAAGCTCACGGTCAGGCGCTCAGTATCTTGCCCGGATTAAGAATATCCAACGGATCGAGCGCTTTCTTTATGCTCCGCATGAGGTCGACGGCGTCGCCCAGTTCGCGGTCGAGGAAGGCGGCCTTGCCCTGCCCGATACCATGCTCTCCGGTGCAGGTTCCGTCCATTCCCATCGCCCGGAGGTTGAGCCGTGCCACGAATTGCTCGGCCCGCGAAATTTCGTCCGGATCATTGACGTCCATCAGCACGAGCACGTGGAAATTGCCGTCTCCGACATGGCCTACGATCGGCGCGACCAATCCCGTCTCAGCAATGTCGGCTTCGGTTTTGGCAATGCATTCCGCTAGTCGCGAGATTGGCACGCAGACATCCGTCGAAAGACCTTTTGCGCCGGGCCGCAGAGTGAGTGCCGACCAATAGGCCTCGTGTCTTGCCTTCCAGAGCCTTGACCGCTCTTCCGCGATTTCTGTCCACAGAAACGGCCCGCCGCCAAAGTCTTGCGCGATCTCCCCGAAACTTTGCGCCTGTTCCTTAACGCTGGCATCGCTGCCGTGGAATTCAACGAAAAGGCAGGGGGTTTCGGGATAGTCGAGTTTCGAATACCGGATCATCGCCCGCATCTGAAGCGCGTTGACCAGTTCGATCCGCGCCACTGGCACGCCCATCTGAATCGTCGCAATGACGGCGTTGCAGGCCGCTTCCACATCCGGAAACGGACAGACCCCGCCAGAGATCGCCTGTGGAATGCCGTGGAGCTTCAGCGTCAGCGACGTGATGATGCCGAGCGTTCCTTCCGAGCCTACGAGAAGCCGCGTCAGGTCGTAGCCGGCGGATGACTTCCTCGCCCGCGTCGCCGTGGTGATCAGCCGGCCGTCGGCCATGACCGCCGTCAACGCCAGCACATTGTCGCGCATCGTGCCATAGCGGACCGCATTGGTGCCGGACGCGCGTGTCGCCGCCATGCCGCCGAGGCTGGCGTTCGCTCCCGGATCGATCGGAAAGAACAGGCCGGTGTCGCGCAGGTGCGTGTTCAGGTCCTGTCGCGTTACGCCTGCTTCCACCGAGCAGTCGAGGTCGTCGGCGTTAACCGCAAGCACCCGGTTCATCTGCAGCATATCGACCGAGATGCCGCCGCCCGGCGCGTTGACATGCCCTTCGAGCGAGGTGCCCCTACCGAACGCAATCACCGGAACGCGATGCTCGGCACATACCTGCACGATCTCCTGCACCTCGCCAGCCGATTGCGGAAACGCCACGCCGTCCGGCGGCTGGGTCGGGATATAGGTGGTGGTGTGGCCATGCTGCTCGCGAATCGCCTGGCCGGTCTGAAAGCGCTCTCCGAAACGCTGCTTCAATATGGCGAGAACGGTCTGGATGCCTTCCTCGTTGCGCTCGACCCGCCTGAAGTCGCTCAGAGCCATGTTTTCCTCCGCGAATGGACCAGCGCGCGCTCTTGAGAAGCTCTATTCCTCCGGTAATCTGCCGATCCGCCGGTTTTGTCCAGCGGGGCAACCAATTCGAACTCGATCTCAAGAACAGGAATAAACGATGACCGCAGCGGCCCCTTTTGTCTCTCGCGTTATGAAGGTCGAGAAAGACTGGATCGACTACAACGGCCACCTGAACATGGCCTATTACAATGTGCTGTTCGATCGCTGCTCGGACGAGGCGGTCGAACTGATCGGGCTTGGCCCGGACTATGTGCGGGATCGCGGACTGACCTTCTACACGGCCGAAATCCACGTCTGTTACGTGCAGGAACTGCATCTCGGCGACAACGTTACCGTCTCCTTTCAGCTTCTCGACCACGACGAAAAGCGGATGCGCGCCTACCAGGAAATCCACCATGTGGACGGCTGGCTTGCAGCCACGTCCGAGTCGCTTTCGCTCCATGTCGACATGGCCGGACCTAATGTCGCGCCTTTCCCGCCTGACATCCTGGCGCGGATTGAAACGATGCGCGCTGCCCATGCCGGCCTGCCGATGCCTGAACGCGCCGGGCGCTCGATCGGCATCCGGCGCAAACCCGCCTAAGCGCCGGTGGCCGGGCGCGCCTCGGCTGCTAACTCAGCTTCTCTTTGAAAAACGAAACCGTCCGGCCCCATGCAAGATCCGCAGCCTCCTTGTTGTAGCGGGCGGCCGAGGTGTCGTTGTTGAAAGCATGCTGAGCGCCATCGTAGACGTAAACCGTGTATTGCTTGCCGGCCGCATCGAGTGCTGCCTTGTAGGCGTCGATGCCGGCATTGACGCGTTCGTCCTGCCCGGCATAGTGCAGCAGCAAGGGCGCCTTGATCTTGGCGACATCCTCCGCCTTGGGCTGCCGGCCGTAGTAAGCCACGGCGGCAGTGAGGTCCGGAGCGTTGACGGCGAGATCATTGACGAGGCCGCCGCCCCAGCAGAAGCCGACCGCGCCCACTTTCCCGTTCGACGATTCGTCGCCTTTCAGAAAAGCCACCGTTGCAACGCCGTTCGCGACCGTCTTTGCGGCATCGAGTTCGCCGAACATCTCACGTGCCTTGTCTTCGTCCCCCGGCGTGCCGCCGAGCGGGGAAAGGAAATCGGGCGCCAGCGCAACGAACCCCTCCAGTGCGATGCGCCGTGCGACATCCCGGATATGCGGATTGAGACCGCGGTTCTCGTGGATGACGATCACCGCTCCCAGCTTGCCGCTCCGGTCGGCCGGCTGCACCAGATAGGCCATCATGTCACCGCCGTCGCCGGGATATTTGATGTCCTCCCCCTTCAGTCGGGAATCGTCCTCGGCGACCATGGCTGCCTGCGCCGCGTTAGCGGCAAGCAGCGGCGCGACGGCCGCAGCCGCCGCGCCCGAGCCGGCCAGCTTCGTCAGCTTCTCCATGAAGTCGCGTCGGTCGAGCGTCAGGTGGGTGTATTCATCATAGGCGTCGATCATCGCCTGAGTGATGACTTGCGTGGCCATGCCATTCTTCCTCCCATTTGAATGCTGGTGAGCCGAAAAAATAGGCCGCGACGCCGACCCGTCCAGTAACGCCTGAGTGAACCATGCCGCGGCGCTCAACAGTCTGGCCAGGCAGACAAATGAAGCTGCCCTATCGCGCTCGTATTTTATGAGTCCACGACCTGGTCGCAGACCGGGCCTTTTCAGGCCTCGATGACCCGCCGCCTGTGGGCGAGCATGTAACTTTTCTGGCCTTTCCTGCCCGAATCACTACATTTCGGGTCTGATGCCAGGTTTTCCGGACGACATGCCCTTCTTCGACGGGGACACATCTCCCCGAGGCGCGCCCGCACGTCCGGCTGGCGCGCCCTCCGGCATCGCGGCGCGTGCCATGGCCGCCCGTCAAGGTTCCATGCCACGCTATCTGGAAGGCCTCAATCCGGAGCAGCGGCTCGCCGTCGAAACGACCGAAGGACCAGTGCTCGTTCTGGCCGGTGCGGGAACCGGCAAGACACGCGTGCTCACCAGCCGCATCGCCCATATCCTCAGCCTTGGGCTGGCCTTCCCTTCGCAGATTCTCGCCGTCACCTTCACCAACAAGGCCGCGCGCGAAATGAAGAGCCGCATAGGCGTCCTTGTCGGCGAGGCGATCGAAGGCATGCCGTGGCTCGGCACCTTCCACTCGATCGGCGTCAAACTGCTGCGGCGTCATGCCGAGCTTGCCGGCCTGAAGAGCAACTTCACCATCCTCGACACCGACGACGTCGTGCGGTTGATCAAGCAGCTCATCCAGGCCGAGGGCCTGGACGACAAACGCTGGCCGGCGCGCCAGTTCGCCATGATGATCGACAACTGGAAGAACAAGGGCCTGGGCCCGGCAGAAATTCCGGAGGGCGACGCCCGCTCCTTCGCCAACGGCAAGGGCCGCCAACTCTTTCAGGCCTATCAGGACCGGCTGACGACGCTGAACGCTTGCGATTTCGGCGATCTGCTCTGCCATCCGATCCGTATCTTCCGGGCGTATCCGGATGTTCTGAAAGAATATCACCGCAAGTTCAAATACATCCTCGTCGACGAATATCAGGATACAAATACGGCGCAGTACCTGTGGCTGCGCTTGCTCGCGCAGCGGCCGAGCGCCAGCGCCCATACCTCCCCCTCAAAGGGGGAGATGTCGGCGAAACCGACAGAGAGGGCTAGAAATGCGCAGCGCGAGACACCCCCCTCTGCCCTGCCGGGCATCTCCCCCTCAAGGGGGGAGATTGGCCAAATGGGAGCGCCTAGCCCGGCCTCCAAAGTCAACATCTGCTGTGTCGGCGATGACGACCAGTCGATCTATGGCTGGCGCGGGGCCGAGGTCGACAACATCCTGCGTTTCGAAAAGGATTTCCCGGGCGCCAAGGTCATCCGCCTCGAGCGCAACTACCGATCCACCGCGCATATCCTCGGAGCTGCCTCCCACCTGATCGCTCACAACGAGGGGCGGCTGGGCAAGACACTTTTCACCGATGCCGTCGATCCGGAAGATTCCAAGGTCAACGTCCATGCGGCGTGGGACTCCGAGGAGGAAGCCCGTGCCCTTGGCGATGAAATCGAACGGCTTCAGCGCAACGGCCATGCCCTTAATGACATGGCGATCCTCGTCCGCGCGTCCTTCCAGATGCGCGAATTCGAGGACCGTTTCGTCACGCTCGGTCTCAACTACCGCGTTATCGGCGGTCCGCGTTTCTACGAGCGGCTGGAGATCCGTGACGCCATGGCGTTCTTTCGCGTCGTCGCGCAGCCCGCCGACGACCTTGCCTTCGAGCGCATCGTCAACGTGCCGAAGCGGGGCCTGGGCGAAGCCACCATCCGCCAGATCCATGACACAGCGCGCGCCTGCCGCATTCCATTGCTTCAGGCGGCCGCCGAACTCGCCGAAAGCGACGAGCTGAAGCCGAAGCCGCGGTCAGCGCTTCGCGAGGTCGCGGCAAATTTCGAACGCTGGCAGAAGGTGCTCGACACCAGGCCGCATACCGAGCTTGCCGAGATCATTCTGGAGGAGTCCGGCTACACCGACATGTGGAAGAACGACCGGTCGGCGGAAGCGCCCGGCCGTCTCGAAAACCTCAAGGAGCTCATTCGCTCGATGGAGGAATTCGAGTCGATGCGCTCTTTCCTCGAACATGTCGCACTGGTCATGGATGCAGAGCAGAACGAGAATCTCGATGCCGTCAACATCATGACATTGCATTCGGCCAAAGGGCTGGAGTTCGAGACGGTTTTCCTGCCCGGTTGGGAGGAAGGGTTGTTCCCGCACCAGCGCTCGCTCGACGAAGGGGGGCGCTCCGGTTTGGAGGAGGAACGCCGCCTTGCCTACGTGGGCCTGACCCGCGCCAAGAAGAACCTGCACATCTGGTTCGTCTCGAACCGCCGCATCCATGGTCTCTGGCAGTCAACCATCCCGTCACGCTTTGTCGAGGAATTGCCGGAGGCTCATGTGGAGGTGGCCGAGGGTGACTCCTCTTACGGCGGCTATGGCTCGGGATATGGCGGCGGCTCCCGCGGCAGATCTGGAGAGCGTGGGCCCGGCCGGCAGAATCCGTACGGCGCCTCACGCTTTGACAAAGTCGGCCAGCCCGGCTCGTTCTCAAACACCTACGCCACGCCCGGCTGGCAGCGGGCGCAACAGAACCGCACCGAAGCAACCGACCGCAACTGGGGCACGCGCTCGGGCCACGCGGTAGAACGCATCGGCTATGGCGAGGTCAATTCCGGCTACGGCGCCGGCCGCGGCTCGGTGAAAGGCCGAACCATCGAAGGCGAGCTGGTCGCCAAGTCCGTCTCCACCGACCCTTCCCCGTTCAAGCTCGGCGACCGGGTGTTCCACCAGAAATTCGGCAATGGCAACATCGCGGCAATCGACGGCAACAAGCTCACCATCGACTTCGACAAGGCCGGGCAGAAGAAGGTGCTGGACAGTTTCATCAGCGGAGTGTGAAGGCCCAACCGCGCTGTTGCTGGGGCTTCGAACCGAAAGTGGAAACCGCTTCGGGTCCGATGCTCTAATGCTCATGCACCATTTTGGTCGGCTCTTCCAAAAGACTGAAATCATACCCGTCGCATTTCACATCGGGGTTGGTCGGACTGAACATCCCCAGCGGATTGTCCTTGAACAGCCACGCATGCAGATCATAGTGGACAAAGTCCTTTGGAATGAGGGGTTCATGTCCCTCCATCGGACCCTGGAAGGGCTGGCCAAAAAGGCTCGGCCGTTCTTTGGCGGCTGCCAGCGGGACGAGCCACTCAGCGGCAACCAGGCGCAATTTCTCGCCGTCGGGCTCATAGATCAGCACGTTTGGCCGCATTGGGTCTGGCATGGGCCCTGTCACCGTGAGGTTGACGAAGTGCACACCCATGCCTCCCTTCGCATACTCCATGCGCCCTTCAATCTTCTCTCCGCTGTAATGAACGCAACCCACCGTCGAGAGATAGAGATCGCGCACCGCTGCATACGGGTCCTGGTATTTTTCCATCACCTTACGCAATGCGTCGAGTTCAGCCTTGTTCGGCTCCTCGGCTTCGGCCGCGCTCAGGACAGGGCCCGCACACAAAAATCCAGCCAGAGCAATGACGGCGCACCGGGCGTGACTTGTAGTTTTCATCGTGATTCCCCCCAAGTTGTATTTCAGGACGGTCGTCTGCAACCTTCGCGTAGTCGCGAAACAGGTGGGTCGACCGGAATTCTACTGATGAACCAGCAGTAAATCTGGCATCGTTCACACAATTTGTAAATTCCCCGGCGTCACCGCCTAAAGGCCAAATTGATTGCGTACTTCTACCCGCCTGCCACTCCGGCATGGCCCGCCCGCTTGCGCGCCGTGCGCTGCCGCGCGCCGTGCTTCTTCGCCGCCGCCTCGCACTTGCGGCGGAATTCCTCGACTTCGGATTCCGTCAGGTGTTCGATGCCGATAAATCGGTTGTGGGCCTTGCCTGTCCGTATCAGCTCGTCGAGTTTCACCTGTATCGCCGCACCGTCACGGTTCTGCGTGTTCTGGATGAGGAAAACCATCAGGAAGGTGACGATGGTCGTTCCAGTGTTGACGATGAGCTGCCATGTGTCGGAAAAGCCGAACAGGGGACCGCTGAGCGCCCATGTCGAATCACGAAACAGCAAATGATGAAGGCAGCGGGCGTGCCGGCTGCATGCGCGACGCGATTGGCGATCTTCGTAAACTGTTTTTTCGAATAGCATGGCCGAGCCAGCGGAATTGACTGAAATCGCAAAGATAACTGCTGCCGGGCGCTTGGGTTCCAGATCGGGCTGTCCGGGGCGTGCCAAGCCAGCCGCCTGCGGTTACACTGTAGAGCGAGATGAGGGAGCACGCTCATGAATGATGAACCCGCATTTGCAGCGCTCGCACCCGGCCGCGTCGCAGTGGTCACCGGTGCGGCAAGCGGCATCGGCCTCGCGGTCGCGAAACGACTGGCGGCCATGCACATGAAGGTGGTGGTTGCCGACCGCGACCGCGCGCAACTCGACCGGGCTGTCGGTGACGTGGCGGCGATTGCGCTTGGCGGCGCGGGAGAAGACGGGGATGTGCTGGCTGTCGCTTGTGATGTCTCCAAGGCGGATGATCTGGCGCGCCTAGCCGACGCGACCTACAAGCGCTTCGGGGAAGTTTCGTTCCTGATGAACAATGCCGGCGTCGGCAACAATCCGGGAAAGCCGTGGGAAAACCGCGACGAGTGGAAGCAACTGTTCGAGGTGAATTTCTGGGGCGCAGTGCATGGCGTCGAAGCCTTTGCACCACGGATGCTTTCGCAAGGCACGACCGGGATCATCGTCAACACCGGGTCCAAGCAAGGCATCACAACGCCGCCGGGGAACCTTGCCTACAACGTCTCGAAAGCATCGCTCAAGACTTATACCGAGGGCTTGGCGCATGAGCTTCGCAATACGCCGGGCGCAAGGATCACCGCGCATCTTTTGATCCCTGGCTTCACCTTCACCGGCCTGACCACGGGCGCGGCGGAAAAGCCCGCCGGCGCATGGACTGGCGATCAGGTGGCCGAGTTCATGCTGGAAGGGCTGGCCCGCGGCGATTTCTATATCCTCTGTCCCGACAATGATACCCCGCGAGCGATCGACGAGCGCCGCATGGCTTGGGCGGTTGGCGACATCATCGAGAACAGGCCCGCGCTGTCGCGCTGGCACAACGACTACAAGGAGGCTTTCGCCTCGTTTCTGAAGAGGTGAGGCAATAGAAGTGCGCACTGTATCGCGCAGCCTGATCTTCATCGCAGCCAGGTGAGTTTCAGCCTTACTCCCGGTGTTCCCACCGATCGAGAAAAGCCTCAACCGGCAGCGCCTGCATGTCGGGGATGGCCTCAAACAGCCGTTCGACTGGCCAATCCCACCAGGAAAGCCGTTCCAGGCGCTCGACGATCTCTGGCGGGAATCGCATCCGCAGAAGCCCGGCGGGCACTCCTGCAACAATTTGATAGGGTGCGATATTGCGCGTTCACGACAGCATTTGCCCCCACGACCGCACCGTTGCCAATTGTGACGCCGGGCAGGATCACGGCGCCGTGGCCGATCCACACGTCGTGCCCGATAGTGACTTTCCTGGCGCGTCGGCGCTCCCGAAACGCACTATCGACGCCGAGATAGCGGAAGTATTCGTTTGGCCGGTAGGTAAGCTTGTGCGTCGTCACCCGTTCGACCGGGTGCTCCAGCGCGTTGATGCGCGTGTTCGCGGCGATAGAGCAAAACTTGCCGATCACAGTGTAGATGGCCTCGGCGTGCCGTTCGAAATAAGAGAAGTCGCCGACGACGACTTCGCGCAGGATCGCGCGTTCGCCGATCGCGGTGTAGCGCCCGAGCCGGCAGGATTTCAGCTCCGCCGTCGGGTGAATGCGCGGTTCGGGGTCGGTAAAGCGGAGATCGGCCGTCTCGTCCATCGCCGCGCTTTACCTTGCACTGTGAAAACCGGCAAGTACACGGCCGGAAGGCTTACCCCGGCGTCGACAGTCACTGACGTTCGCCAAAGGAAATCGGATAGGCGGCGCTGCGCACGTCGATCATCGGATCTGCCGGTTGGATGCCGTCGGGAACGTTATTCGGAAGGAACAGGAGGCTCCTGCTTAGTCCCTCCTGGTCGGCCGCCATGCCTGCAATCGTTAGTGTGCCCAGTTTCACCAGTTCCCGATCCTGCGGCCAGGGGGTCGATGGGTCATCCGCCTTGTCATTTGGCTGCGCGATCTGCGCGAACCAGTCGAACATGACGGGAGCCTTGGCGACACGCTCTTTGATCTCTTCCATGAGGTAGTTTGGGCCCTTTGACGCCGCCGTTGCCGCGTCGAGATACTTCTCACCCGCTTCCGGAATAAATCGATAACGCAGTATGGTCTTCTTGCCGGAGGCATCGATGAACGCAAATGCATTGACGCCGAAATAGGCGGTCGTCGCGAAACTCTCTGGCGGCGGATTCTGCTGTGTGACAAAAGGCACGGCGTTGGGATGGGCCTGCAGGTATTTCTCGATCGGCGTTGGCTTTGCGGCTCCAGGTCCGCTTGCCGCGGCAGCCTTGAGGAACGTGCTGAACTCGGCAGCGGTGGCGGCGGGAAAGCCGTTGAAGCTGTGCGTGACCAAATCCATCTCGGAGCCGTCGCCGAGGGTAAACTTGACTGCGAGCCCATGAGGGCTGGCATGGGGGTCGGCATCGGGTATCTCGGGTATGCCTGTCGTATCCGAAAGGCGCACCGTCGCCTGAAGCTTGCCTGCGAAAACGCTCGCTGTGCTGATCCCGCGCGCCTCCTCCGTCGGTTCGAAGGTCGCTTCGAGAACGACCCCCTTGGCGTGCACGGCGCGGGCATGGTGTTCGCCGAAGATGGCGTGAATGTCTTTGACCAATTCAGCCGGGTCTACCTCCTGCGCCGCACCCCTTTCGTTCAATGCGAGCGCGTCGAAACCAAGCAACATAACGGCGAAACTGCCGGTCCTGAGCATCTTTGCCTTCATGGTCAACACTCCACCTCGCAAAACCCGGGGGCGAGCCTGCCGCGCTTCTGCCACGGCTTCTGGAGTGCCGCATGATCGCCGTTCAGACGGCGAATTGATGGCAAATTCGCGGATTTGGGAATCTCCACTTCCGGGGCGTGAAGCAGCGATTTGTGCGGTGCGACCGCGACGCTTAGAGGTTGGGCGGTTTGGGCTCGTCGAGGCCGTCAACCCGTTCCGCCAAAAGAACAGCCAGGAATCGCGTCGTCGGGAAGGCCGCAAATATGATTGCCAGCATCGAGGTTATCGGAATTGCCAGGATCGCGCCAGGCAGCCCCCAGAGAGCCGACCAAAGTGACAGCGCGACCACAACAACGAAAGGACTGAGGTTGAGCTGCCGCGAAAACATCTTCGGCTCAAGCACGTTGTCGGAAAGGAATTGTGCCAGGGCCAGTAACGCTGCAACGATCAGCGTGGTCGTCAGCGAACCAAACTGGGCCAGGGACAGTAGGATCGGGAAAAGGATCGCTACCGTGCCGACATACGGAATATAGTTGGACACTGCGATCAGGAGTGCCCAGAACAGCGCGAAATCCAGACCCATCACCAACATGATCACGTAGGAAACCGCACCGAGGATGGCATTGATCAGTGTTTTGGCCGCCAGGTACTCGGCAATTCGACGATTGATGTCGTTGAACAGCCGCGTCATCCGCTCGGCGCGGTTGCCCTCTGGAAACGCTGCAGCGAGCTTCTCGCCAACGTTGCCGCGCTCGGCAATGAGGAAAACGGCATACACCACGACGAGAAAGATGCCGCTGCCAAGACTGGTGACCGAACCGAGAATGTCGGTCAACAGTTCCTTCAGATCGAGATTGGGAATGATCGCAGTGCGGATTTGCTCCCAGCTCGGGAGGGATTCGAACCCGACGAGGCCAGCCAACTGCGCTGCCACCGTGTCCAAATTAGCTTTGTAGGTCGGAGCAGCAATGATGAGCTCATCAACGGTCGCTGACACGACGAGGCCGAGGCCGACCAGACAAAGCGTGAATGCGGCGACCACCAGAATGCGCCGGATCAATGAGGGCAGACGGTCGAGCAGCGGAAGCTTCCCAAGCGCATCCGCCGCCATAAGCAGAACGTAGACAGCGATGACCGCCGCGAAGATCGGAAGGATCAGGCTCTTGCCGATGACAAGAAGCCAGCCCGTGAGAAACGCGAGCACTAGAGCCTGAAAAATGGTCGTAAAGCGGATTGCGTCCTCGTTCATTGCGCGCGCCCGTTCCTATTTTCCGCAGATGCGCCTGCCGTCTGTGCGCCGCCCGCCAACCGCGATCGCCCTTCATTGACGCTCGCAGTGCCTCGCCGGCCTCTTCGAGCGAATGCACGGCCAAACGACGAGAGCGAGCAAGACCCACACCTCCTGGGCGAAGAAAAACCATGCCTCCAATGGCCATTGGCGCAGTAGTCCGGTTAGGGCGATGCGGAACTCCAGCTCAACAGCATAGAGGTATCATGAACCCAAAAGTATCGGCGACACCATCGTGCAATGGATTTGCCTTCACACCAGGTCGATCTGTGCATTAGCATCTGATTGAATGAGATGAACGGGCGGCTCATCGCCCTCCCGGCCGCGCGCTACCGGATCGCCGCCGCGGCATAACAGGTGGACGTGTGTTGCCACTTTCGAGGCCCAACCTAACCTAAGGAGCTTGACATGAGCAGTACTCAGGTGAGCAGCGAAAATGCAATCGAGACCTCGAGAGCGCGGACGCTCGACATGAAGCTCGAGGTCGCCGTCATCCCTGTTTCGGACGTCGATCGCGCCAAGCGCTTTTACGGCGGCTTGGGCTGGAGGCTCGACGCCGACTTCGCCGCCGGCGACGACTTCCGCGTGATCCAGTTCACGCCGCCTGGCTCCGGGTGCTCGGTTATCTTCGGGAGGAACGTCACCGCGGCGGCACCCGGTTCCGCCCAGGGACTGTACCTGATCGTCTCCGACATCGAGGCCGCCCGCAACGAGCTGCTTGGTCGCGGCGTCGAGATCAGCGAGGTGTTTCACGACGCCGGCGGCGTCTACGCGGGCACGGACGAGCCCTACCTGTTTGGGCGGCTCCGGCTTGGCGGTCCGGACCCCGAGCATCGCAGCTACCGCTCGTTTGTCTCGTTCAGCGATCCGGATGGCAACGGCTGGCTGTTCCAGGAAGTCACCGCGCGATTGCCCGGACGCGTGGACGCGGACGACACGACGTTCACCTCGTCGGCCGAGCTCGCGAGCGCGCTTCGACGTGCGGCGGCCGCGCACGGCGAGCACGAGAAGCGGACCGGCCAGCACGATGCGGACTGGCCCGACTGGTACGCCGCGTACATGGTGGCGGAGCAGGCGGGTAAGCAGCTGCCGTCGTAAGCAGCGGCTGCGACGTCATCATTGCGCGGCAGGGGCGGCCGGCCGCCGATCATCGCCGGGCATTTATTCAACCAATCGGTTGACTATTTTAAAACGCGCGCTTATATTCAACCACATGGTTGAATTAGAGACGACTCAGCTGAATTCTATCTTTCATGCGCTCGGCGACGCCACGCGCCGGCGGATGCTTGGCGAACTTGCCACAGGCGAGCGAACGGTAGGCCAGCTTGCGGAACCCTTCGCGATCTCGCTCGCGGCCGCCTCGAAGCACATCAAGGCGTTGGAGAACGCGGGGCTGATCCGTCGCGAGGTGAGCGGCCGCACCCATCTTTGCCGCCTCGACCCCGGGCCGCTCGCCAGCGCCCACCGGTGGCTGAGCTTCTACGAACGCTTCTGGACCGGCCGTCTGGACGTGCTCGAACTGCTCCTCCGCAAGGAGGACGCACGCCAATCCCCCACCCCAAAAGGAGATGACCAATGACCGAACTCGCGACCCTGGACGCCTACGGCGTGCTGACCGAGCCTGCCACGCTGAAGATCCAGCGCGTTCTGCCCGGCCCCATCGAGCGCGTCTGGGCGTATCTCACGGAGAGCGAACTGCGCCGCCAGTGGCTGGCGGCGGGCCAGATGGAGATGAAGGTCGGCGCGTCTGTCGAACTCGTCTGGCGAAACGACGAGCTTACCAACCCGCCCGGCCAGCGCCCGACTGGCTTCCCCGAAGAGCACAGCATGCAGAGCCGGATCACCGAGCTCGATCCGCCTCGCAAACTCGCCATCACCTGGGGCAATACCGGCGGCGTCTCTTTCGAGCTGGACCAACAGGGCAACGATGTTCTGCTGACCTTGATCCATCGCCGTCTGCCCGACCGCCCAACCCTGCTGAACGTCAGCGCTGGCTGGCACATGCACCTCGACATCCTGGCCGCCCGAGCAGCCGGCAGGGAGCCGCCGTCCTCCTTCTGGGAAGGCTGGAGCCGTCTGAAGACCGAATACGACCGGCGCATCCCGGCCTGATTGTACATGAGCTAGAGTATCGGACCCGAAAGTTGGAACCGGTTTCGGGAAAATCCGATGCTCAAACAAGAGATGGAGCGGCAGCGCTGAATCAATAAATGCGTCCGCCGCTCTAAAGCGCGTCGCGGCAAAACGGATTCATGTGACGCGCTTTAAGCTATTGTTTTGTGCATGTCGTTTTCCCAAAACCGCTGCACACTTTTGGGCGACATGCATTTCTGTGCATGTCGTTATCCCAAAACCGCTGCACACTTTTGGGCGACATGCATTTGGGAGAGGAGACGCAATTCGTGCCATTCAATTGCTGATAAAACCGCCTCTCGGCGCGCCATGCGGAATCGACCAGCCGAAGTACACCTCCGCCTCAACGATCTTGTCGTCTCGCACAGTCAGTATTTCGGTGTTGCGGAAGCGTCTGCCGGTGTTGTCCTCCCCCTCATAGGTAACGAACACCCGATCGCCATCCTGTACGAGATTCACGAACTGAAAATCCGAGATCGTCTCGCTATTGGGCCAGCAGCGGTCAAAGTAGGTAACCCTGTCGATGCGGTTGTCCAGCGGACTCGTGAAATGAAAACCGTCGGCAATAAGGGTCTCGATTGCGCTGCGATCCTTGTTGACATAGGCTTGGTAGCATCTACGAGCCACCGGTATGAGGTCGGGTATCATTCGGGTTCCTTTCCTTCTTTCAAGCGCTTCGTGTTGGCGCAAGCAAGGGCGCGGCGGAAGGCTATTCTGATTGGCGCGCCGGACGAGATGAAACTGGGCACGTATGTCATTGTTGTGGCATCGTAATTTCGATAGCACACCGCCGCATCGAATGCCCAACTCTACAATTCGAATCCCATCGCCAGTTGACCGCTGCTTGATCATATTGAATGGGGTTGTCTGCGCCAGGAGCTTGAATGGACACGGACGTCTTGGTGGTCGGGGCCGGCCCGACCGGGCTCTTGGCCTGATCGGCTGATTGATCCGCGACAACAAGGAGCCTTTCTGGCAAGAGCCTCGCGCGCTATCATTTGCCGATGAACCCATCGATAAAGGACATGCTGCCGTCGACAGCGCGCTTCGGATTGGCGGCTGCGGTGCTGGCGGCGGCGACCGGCGGCGCCTTTGCCGCCTGGGTCGAAAACGGCCCCGCGATCCTCATGTCGATGGCACAGACCGGTCTTTCCTGGTGCTTCTGACCCAATCGCCCAGACCGGCTCCCAGATCAATTCAACCGGACCAATTTCAATGATGCGCTCAATTCTCGTTGGCATACTCGTCCTCATGGCGGCCGGTGTCGGCTTTATCACCTTCCAATGGTATCGCACGATGAACGCCGGTGAGCCGTTCGGCGCGCCTTTCGCGCTTGTGGACCAGCGGGGCGGCGAGATCACGGAAGCTGCCTTCCGAGCCCAGCCCACGGCTGTTTTCTTTGGTTTCACGCATTGCCCCGAAGTCTGTCCGACAACGCTGTTCGAACTCGACGGGTGGCTGAAGAAGCTCGGCGACGACGGCAAGAACATCCATGCCTATTTCGTCACGGTCGATCCCGAACGCGACACGCCGGAGGTGCTGAACGCCTACGTCTCCAACGTATCGGATCGCATCACCGGCATCACAGGCAGCTCCGGGCAGATCGCCGCCATGGCGAAATCCTTTGGCATCTACGCGAAAAAGGTGCCGCTGGAAGGCGGCGACTATACGATGGACCACACGGCCTCAATCCTGCTGCTCTCTGGGGACGGTAAGTTTGCCGGCACCATCGCCTATGGTGAAAGTCCGGAAACGGCGATGGCGAAACTGAAACGGCTGGCGGCCGAAGGCTGATTGCAACCTTCCGGGCGGGGCTCCGGACTCACATGGTTGCGGCGCGCAATCCCGTTGCGCTTTGGCGGAGAAATGTGTTGATGCCGCTCCAGCAACGCGGTGGCTCGGCCTGCCGAGGACGGGCGCGGAGCCACGACACCCGATTTCCCGCCGGCTCGTTGAGGATCGGCCTAAAGCGCGTCGCGGCGAAACGGATCCATGCGACACCCTTTAGGCTATTGTTTCTGTACATGTCGTTATCCCAAAACCGCTGCGCACTTTTGGGCGACATGCATTAAGGAGCTTTGATGCCCGAAGAACAAAAGACGCAGACCCGTCTTCATTTCAGCGCTTCGCGCGCCGATGCGAAGCGCATCTTTGCCGCGCTCGAAACGGCCTTCGAGGATGACGGGTATCCGCTTGCGCTGCTGGAGGGCGACGAAGCCAAGAATATCCAGGAAGTTTCGCTCTACGCCATCGGCGACATCGACGCGGTGGAAGACCGGATGCGCAGCGCGATGGGGGCGCTCGCCGGACAAATCGCCATCGCGCGCGAAATCCTGCCCGACACGGATTGGGTAGCACTTTCGCTCGAAGGGCTAAGGCCCGTGCGCGCCGGCCGCTTCTTCGTGCACGGCGCGCACGACCGCGACAAGCGCCGCGCCGGCGAACTGGCGATCGAGATCGAGGCCGGCCTCGCCTTCGGAACGGGGCACCATGGCACCACTTCCGGCTGCCTGGACATGATCTGGCAGGTGACGAGGCGCGAGCGTCCCCGCAATGCGCTCGACCTTGGCGCCGGCAGCGCGGTTCTGGCGATAGCGCTGGCGAAGATGGCGCGGATCCCCGTGCTGGCCACCGACATCGACCCGATCGCGACAGCCGTTGCGGCGAGCAACGTCCGGCTCAATCAGGTTGACGCCTATGTCGACGCAATGACCGCGCCGGGCTTTCACCACCCGGCATTTGGCACGCGCGCGCCCTTCGATCTGATTGTCGCCAACATACTGGCCCGGCCGCTGATGAGACTTGCGCCGGAAATGGCCGGTCACATTTCAGCCGGTGGATCGCTGATCCTTTCCGGCATCCTCGACCGCCAGCGCGGCGCCGTCATCGCGGCCTATTCCGGACAGAAGTTCCGCCACGTCCGCACGCTGGCGCGGGAAGGCTGGGTGACGATCCACTTCAGACGCTGAAGCCAAGCGCGATCCAAAGTGCTCGATCCAAAAACCACACCACGCGGCACACTTCGTCACGGAAAGTTGCAACCAACGCGCTCGCCGTTTAGCGTCGCCCCGCTGCAAGGCAAATTGCGAAGGATAGTCCTCATGTTCCAGACCTTTGACTCCGAAAGCGATTCGTCCTTCAGCGCCGCGCGCATTTCCGGCCTGCGCAAATGGCTGGGCGACAACGGGCTCGACGGTTTTCTCGTCCCGCGCGCCGACGAGCATCAGGGCGAAAATGTTGCGCCCCGCTCCGAAAGGCTTCGCTGGCTGACCGGCTTTTCAGGTTCGGCCGGCGTCGCACTGATCATGCGAGAGCGCGCTTACATCTTTGTCGATGGGCGCTATCAGTTGCAGGTGCGCGACCAGGTCGACATGACGATTTTCACGGTAGAGCACCTGATTGAAACACCGCCGCCTGCGTGGATCAGGGACAATGCCGGCAAGGGTGCGCGCATTGGCTTTGATCCGTGGCTGCATACGATCGGCGATATCAAGACACTGAACGCCTCTGCCGGGAAAGTCGGGGCGACGTTGGTCCCGCTGGAGCAGAACCCGATCGATATGCTGTGGACCGATCAGCCGAAGCCGCCGCTGGCTCCCGTGGAGATCCACGCAATCGGGTTTGCCGGGGAACTTGCCCGCGACAAACTGGCAAGGCTGGCCGCCGGACTGACGAAGGAAGGCGCGACCCACGCGGTCATCACTGATCCGTCTTCGATAGCCTGGACGCTGAACATACGCGGCAACGACGTCCCACATACGCCGCTTGCGCTCGGTTTCGCCATCCTCGCCGCCGATGGCCCGCACATGCTTTTCATGGACAAGCGGAAACTTCCCATTCAGACGGAAGCCTATCTCACGCAGCTTATCGACCTCTACGCTCCGGGTGCGCTGGAAGGCGAATTGGTAAATCTCGCTAAATCCGGCGCGCGCATCGCGCTCGACCCCGTATTGGCAGCGGAGCGCCTGCGGATGCTGGTGGAAGACAATGGAGGCACGGTCGTTTCCCTCGCCGATCCTGCCCGCCTGCCTCGCGCCACCAAGAATGAGGCGGAGATCACGGGCGCACGCGCCGCGCACCGGCGCGATGCGGCTGCGGTCGTCCAGCTGCTGTGCTGGCTTGACCAGCAGCCGCCGGGCTCGCTCGACGAGATCGCGGTGGTGACCAAGCTGGAGGAATGCCGACGCTCCGTCGGCGAACGGTCCCAGATGCCTCTCCGGGACGTCTCCTTCGATACGATTTCGGGCACCGGCCCCAATGGAGCTATCATTCACTATCGCGTTTCGCGAAGCACGAACCGTCGCCTGCTCGGCGGCGAGCTGTTCCTGCTCAATTCCGGCGGGCAATATCAGGATGGCACCACCGACATCACGCGCACGGTAGCTATCGGCACTCCCGAGGAGGAAATGCGCGAGCGCTTCACGATGGTGCTGAAGGGCATGATCGCGATCTCCGCTCTCCGGTTTCCTGCAGGAACACGTGGCGTGGACATCGACGCCCTCGCCCGGCATGCCCACTGGATGGCGGGCTTCGACTACCCTCACGGAACCGGCCATGGCGTGGGCTCTTATCTTTCGGTGCACGAGGGGCCGCAGCGCATCGCCAAGACCGGAACTGAAAAGCTGCTCGCCGGCATGATCCTCTCCAACGAGCCGGGGTACTACAAGGAAGGCCACTACGGCATCCGCATCGAGAACCTCATCCTCGTCACTCCGGTGGCGCAGATACCGGGCGGCGAGACCGCCATGCACGCATTTGAGACGCTGACGCTTGCGCCGATCGACCGCCGGCTGATCAGGGTTGATCTGCTCAGTGCGGACGAACTTGGATGGCTGAATGCCTACCATGCACGCGTGGCTGAAGAGATCGGTCCGCTGGTCGAAGGGGAGGTCCGGCAATGGTTGCTGGAAGCGACGGCGCCTCTTGCCTGAGAGCCCGGCTGGAAATTCGCCATTTGCATTCCGCCATCTGGCATCCGCGAGGAATTGCCTCAACCAATGACGTTGCGAAGCACGATAAGCACGGCCGCGCCGGACAGGAACATCGACATCATCCCACCGCGCAGCGCCACCAGTCCCGCCACGACGAGCGCAGCGAGCTCGGCCGGCCCGGCTGAAAGCACCGCCGGCGCCACCAGCGTCGTCAGCACGGCAGCCGGAACCGCATCGAGACCCGCCTCGACCCGCGGATGAATGCGATTGAAGCGCGACAGCACCAGATGCCCGCCGACGCGCGTGAGATAGGTGAGCGCCGCGCCCGCCAGGATGATCCACAGCGTTGTGCTCATGTGCGCGGCCTCGCCTTCACCGTGGTTGGCGTCACCATCGCGGCAAGCGCGATGCCCGCCAGGGCTCCGACCGAAACGTGCCAGGGCGAGCCGATTGTCTTGTAAGCGACGATCGCCGCGATCGCGCTCACGATCACTACCGGCAGCCAGAGCGGGCGCTTGCGGAAGCCCATCACAAGGCCGAGGAAATAGATAGACAGCAGGAAATCGAGCCCAAGCGCGTGCGGATCGGATATAAGTCCGCCGAAATGAGCACCAAGGCCGGCTTCGGCGACCCAGGTGACCCAGATTGGCGCGGCGAGCCCCATATACCACGCGAAACTCACCCGGCCGCCGCTTTCGCTCCTGCGCTCGGTCTCGGCAAACTGCGGGTCGATAAGCAGGAAGAAGGCCAGCGCCTTCTGTGCGAACGGCCAGCCGCCGATGCGCCGCCCGAGGACGGCGGAATAGAGCACGTGGCGGAAATTGACTGCGAAAATCGAGAATACGACCAGCCACGGAGCGATCTTCTGGCCGAACAGTTCGATCCCCACCATTTGGCTGGCGCCGCCGTAGACTGTGGCGCTCATCAGCATGGCCTGGAAGACCGTGAACCCGTTAGCGACCGCAAGAGCCCCGAACAACAGGCCAAACGGAAGCGCAGCAACGATGACCGGCACGCCGGCACGTGCGCCGCTCCAGAATTCGCTCCGTTCGGTTTCGCCGGCGGTGTCGGCGTCGGTGTTGGCTAACATGCTTTTGTCCCATTGAACGGGCGGGATGTATAGCCATGCTGCCTGCAACAGTCACGCGAATTCGCCTGAGTGGATGATCAACACCCGTGAAGGGAAGTTCCACGTCAATCCGGGTCGAAGTCAGTTTCGGTGGCCTGCAGAACCCGTCGGTCAACCCGCCCCCACCCTCTCGAACCACTGGTCCTCATCGATCACCTCGATGCCCAGTTCGGTCGCCTGCTTCAGCTTCGATCCGGCGCCCGGCCCGGCCACAACCAGGTCGGTTTTCTTCGACACTGAACCGGAAACCTTGGCGCCAAGCCGCTCGGCCATCGCCTTTGCCTCGTCGCGCGACATTTTTTCGAGGGCTCCGGTAAAGACGACGGTCTTGCCGGCGACCGGCGACGACACCGCCGCTGCAGGCTTCTCGTCAAGTGGGGTCACCTCCTTCAACAAAGCGTCGACAACCTCGCGGTTGTGTTCTTCGGCGAAGAACTCGACGATCGCCCCGGCGACAACCGCGCCAATGCCGCCCACTGACACAAGCTCCTGCCAGGCAGCGTTGCCTTTTTCGCTACCCTCCCCCGGCAGCCTGGCGGCTTCAGCGGCACTGCGCATGGCGTCGAACCGCAAATAGGCGCGCGCCAGCCGCTTGGCATTGGTCTCGCCGACGTGACGGATGCCGAGCGCGTGAAGAAACCGCCACAGTTCTACCTCGCGCCGGGCGTCGATGGCGTCGAACAGCTTCCTCACTGAAATCGTGCCGAAGCCCTCGATATTCTCGAGTTTTGTAAGTGAAGCCTCCTGGCGCCTCTGCAAGGTGAAAATATCAGGGGGCGTGCGGATCTTCAGCGCCGGGTCTTCGGCGTTGAAAAAGAACTCGATCTGCTTTTCGCCAAGTCCCTCGATGTCGAACGCATGGCGCGAAACAAAGTGCCGTATGCGCTCGACCGCTTGCGCCGGGCAGATCAGGCCCCCTGTGCAACGGCGCACTGCCTCGCCGTCTTCGCGCACCGCATGACTGTCGCAGGCAGGGCAGCGATCCGGAAAGACATATGGCTTTGCATCGGGCGGCCGTTTTTCCAACACGACATCGAGGATTTGCGGAATGACATCGCCCGCCCGCTGAACAATCACTGTGTCGCCGATCCGTATGTCACGGCCTTCACGAATCGGCTGACCGGTATTGCCGATGCCCTTGATGTAGTCCTCATTGTGGAGCGTGGCATTGGTGACCACCACGCCGCCCACTG
Source organism: uncultured Alphaproteobacteria bacterium (assembly GCA_963813315.1). Lineage (GTDB taxonomy): Bacteria > Pseudomonadota > Alphaproteobacteria > Rhizobiales > Rhizobiaceae > CAWEYO01. The sequence continues at coordinate 253,712 of CAWEYO010000013.1, forward strand.
TCACCGGCTCCAGCCGCGCAACCGGCGTCATCGCCCCGGTGCGGCCGACCTGGATGTCGATGCCCTTCAGCACCGTGATCGCCTTTTCGGCGGCAAACTTATGCGCCGTCGCCCAGCGCGGGCTGCGCGAACGAAAGCCCAGCCGCTCCTGCAGGTCGAGCCGGTCCACCTTGTAGACGACGCCGTCGATATCGTAAGGCAGTTCCGCCCGCTCGGCTTCGATCGCATGGTAGCGCGCCAGCATCGCGTCGAGCGAATTGCAGCGCACCATCTTTTCGTTGATCTTGAAGCCCCAGTCGCCGAAACGGCGGACCACGTCATATTGCGTGGCGCCCAGCGGCTCACTGGTCTCACCCCACGCATAGGCAAAGAATTTGAGAGGCCGTGACCTGGTCACCTCGGGGTCGAGCTGGCGCAGGCTTCCAGCCGCCGAATTCCGGGGATTTGCAAAGACGCGGCCGGTCTCCGCCATGCGCTGGTTAAGCACCATGAATTCGTCCCGGCGCATGTAGACTTCGCCGCGAATTTCCACGACTTCCGGCGCGTCTTTCGGCAGCCGCTGCGGTATCTCCTTGATCGTGCGGATGTTGGCCGTGACATTCTCGCCAGTCGCTCCGTCGCCGCGCGTCGCTGCCGTAACCAGACTGCCGCGCTCGTAGCGAAGCGACATGGACAGCCCATCGATCTTCGGCTCGGCGGTAAACACGAGCTCCTGCTCCGCCGGGTAGGAAAGAAACCGCCGGACGCTGGCGACGAAATCCCGCACGTCATCGTCGGCAAACGCGTTGCCGAGCGACAGCATCGGCCGCGCGTGTGCCACCGGTCCGAACGTGCCCGAAGGCGCTGCCCCGACTTTCAGTGAGGGAGAGTCCTCGCGCACCAGTTCGGGAAACCGCGCTTCAATTTCGGCGTTGCGGATTCTGAGCGCGTCATAGTCCGCATCCGATATCGTCGGCGCATCGTCTTGATGGTAACGACGGTCGTGTCCGGCGATTTCGACGGCAAGACGCGCGAGTTCCTCGGCGGCCTGGTCGGCAGTAAGTTGCTCGACAGGAGGTTTGTTGTCAGACATGCGCGAATCCGGCTCTCTTTCAGGTCGCTACACTACCGCAGCGCCCGCCTCGCTCAAGATGGGACATGGCGCATTTCACCCCCCTCTGGCCTGCCGGCCATCTCCCCCGAGTGGGGAGATTGAGCCTTCATCAGCGCGCCTGCCGATCGCCGACAATGCCGGCGAGCGCATTGGCGCTGATGCAAGGCCAATCTCCCCCCTTTGAGGGGGAGATGGCCGGCAGGCCAGAGGGGGGTGCCTCGATGCGAACGTCGGGCTCAAGATGCCGCGGCGGGGTTTTCGCTGAGCAGCCGTTCGGCCGCCGCGCGGGCCTCTTCAGTGATCGTCGCGCCGGCAAGCATGCGGGCGATCTCTTCCTGCCGCGCCTTGCGGTCCATTTCGGCAATGCCGGTGGAGACGCGGTCGGCGAGCCCGGACTTGGAGATCAGATAGTGGGTATGGGCGCGCGCGGCCACCTGTGGCGCATGTGTGACCGACAGCACCTGCACGCTCTCGGAAAGCCTTGACAGCCGCTGTCCGATCGCATCCGCGACAGCACCGCCGACGCCGGTGTCGATCTCGTCGAAGACCAGGGTCGGCGCTGAACCGCGATCAGCCAGCGCCACCTTCAGCGCGAGCAGGAACCGCGACAGCTCGCCTCCCGACGCGACCTTCATCATCGGTCCGGGCCGGGTTCCGGGGTTGGTTCTGACCCAGAATTCGAGCTGGTCGATTCCCCCTTCCATGCGGTCTTGCGGTTCCGTTTCCATTTGGACCATGAATTCCGCGCGCTCGAGCCTGAGCGCCGGCAGCTCGGCCATCACGGCGCGTTCGAGGTGTAACGCGGCGGTCTTGCGCGCCTCCGAAAGTCGCGCAGCCGCGCCGTCGTACAGATCGCGCGCTGCCGCTGCCTGCTTTGCGAGCAGATGAAGCCTTTCCTCCCCGGCATCGAGGTCGGCGAGATCGGCGGCCATTCGGTCTCGCAACTCGGCCAGGCTGTCGACCGCGACCGAGTGTTTGCGCGCGACGGCGCGCAAGGCGAACAGCCGTTCCTCGGTCTTTTCGAGCCTGTGCGGATCATGTTCGCACGCACGCAGCGCCGCCTCCACGCCGGACTGCGCCGCATCCAGCGACAACAGCGCTTCGTCCAGCGACTTCACCACCTCGTCGAGCAGGCCCGGCGCCTCCGCCGCTTTTCTCTGCAGCCGTCGGAGCAGACTGGCGAGCTGAGGCGACGCCGCATTTGGTCCCGAAAGAACCTCCTGCGCATCCCGGATATCAGCGGCGACCTTTTCGGCGCGCATCATCGTCGCGCGCTGGTCGGAAAGCTCGGTTTCCTCACCGGGCTGCGGTTCAAGTCTCGAGAGTTCCGCAACGGATGCGCGAAGGTACTCGGCTTCGCGCGCGGCCGCCTCGACCTTCGCCTGGCGCCGCGCGAGATCTTGCTCGGCGCTCCGCCACATCCGCCACGCCTCGGCCACGCCGTCAGCTTCCGCGTTGTGGCCGCCGAAAGCATCGAGCAAGGCGCGATGGGCTGATGCATCGACAAGAGCGCGCTCGTCGTGCTGGCCATGGATTTCGACCAGCGCACGTCCAACGTCGCGCATAAGCGAAACGCTGGACGGCCGGTCGTTGACAAAGACGCGCGTGCGACCGTCGGCCGACTGCACGCGCCGCAGGATAATGTCGCCTTCATCGTCAATGGCGTTCTCGGCAAGCAGCACGCGAGCGGCATGGATGACCGGCACGTCGAAGACCGCCGTCACCTGGCCCTGAGCGGCGCCATACCGTACGAGCGAGGCATCGCCGCGCGCGCCAAGTGCCAGCGACAATGCGTCGAGCAGAATGGATTTCCCCGCTCCCGTCTCGCCTGTCAGCACCGAGAGGCCCGACGAAAAATCGATGTCCAGCCGTTCGATCAGAACGATGTCGCGAATCGACAGTTGGGACAGCATGGACCGGGCGCCGTCAGCTTCCCGTGATCAGCGAACCGGCTTTCGAAAGCCAGGAACCCTTGTTCTCACGAGGCTGAAGGCCACCGGTCTGAAGTAACGCATAGGAATCCTTGTACCACTGGCTGTCAGGGTAGTTGTGGCCGAGCACTGCCGCTGCCGTTTGGGCTTCGGAGGTGAGCCCCATCGCATAGTAGCTCTCCGTCAGGCGCGCCAGAGCCTCTTCGATGTGGCGGGTGTTCGAGTAGTTCTCGACCACAAAGCGGAAGCGCTTGATGGCCGCGATATATTCGCGGCGCTCGAGATAGTAGCGGCCGACTTGCATTTCCTTGCCGGCAAGCTGGTCGCGCGCGACGCGGATTTTCGTCTTCGCATCCTCGGAATACTCCGAATCCGGCCAGCGCTGCACCACCTCTTCCATCGCTTCGATGGCCCGGCGTGATTCCTGCTGATCCTGCGTCACGTCGCGAATCTGTCGGAAGTAGCTCAAGCCAACGATATACTGTGCGTAAGCAGCGTCAGGATCAGTCGGATAGAGCTGCACATAGCGCTTGCCGGCATTGATGGCTTCGTCATACTTGCCCTGGCGGTAGTCCGCGAAAGCCCCCATTACCAGCGCCTTGCGGCCGTATTCCGAATACGGGTGCTGACGGTCGATCGCGTCGAACTTCTTGCTTGCTTCCTTCATCCGGCCTGCATTCATGTTAGCAAGACCTTGATTGTAAAGCACATCCGCAGGATCGGTCTGCTCGACATAGGTCGCCAGGTCAACGTCCTTGTCTGACGCACATGCCGATAGGAAGAGAGGCATCGCGAGAACAGGAAGCATGGCAAAAGCCATCCGGACCCGGCGCACAGACTGTGCTGCTCGTTCAAAAACCATGATCAGTTTCCGCCCCTCCGGCGTCTTCAAGAAAGGAAGATGGCGTAGCCATTAATCACAACCACCCATCATCGGCAACGCTATCCCCCCGCAATGGCGCATTTTTGTGGCGGAACAGGGCGCGGGATGGCTTGGATCCATCGCCCTCTCGCGCTAGAGCGGCGGACGCTTTTTCGGAATCGCTGCTGCCGCTCTATCTCTTTGTTTGAGCATCGGATTTTCTCGAAACCGGTGCCCACTTTCGGGTCCGATGCTCTAACTCCTTGTTTCTATGAATGATAGGGCAACGGGACCTCGCGCCCAGGCGATCAAATCATCCAGGGCGCGTAGCGTGGGGCGTTGACCGCGATCATCTCGGCATGACGGCCGCGCTCGCGCCTGCCGGCCTCGACAATCTCAAAGGCGGAGCGATCCGAAAGCAGGCTGCGCAATGCGGCCGCGTTCAGCCGATGCCCGCCACGATGGGAGCGGAAGCAGCCGATGAAGCGCGCACCGGCAAGCGCCAGATCGCCCATAGCGTCCAGAACCTTGTGGCGCACGAATTCGTCTGGATAGCGCAGCCCTTCCATATTGATGATGCGGTCATCCTCGCCGATCACCACTGAATTCTCGAGCGATGAGCCAAGTGCGTATCCAGCAGCCCAAAGACGCTCAACATCCTTCATGAAGCCGAATGTGCGCGCCCGCGAAATCTCTTTGCGGAACATTTCGCCGTCGAGATCGCCGGCGAAGACCTGGCGGCCGATCGCCGGGCTCTCGAAATCGATTCCAACCTCGAACCTCGTTCCGCGGTAGGGGCGGAATTCAGCCCATGAGCCGCCACTTTCGATCCTGACCGGCTTAAGGATACGAATATAGCGGCGCTTGATCGGGAGCGTCTCGACGCCCGCCTGGTCGAACGCTTCGACGAACATCGCGGCACTGCCGTCGAGGATCGGCACTTCGCTCCCATCGATATCGATGGAGAGGTTGTCGATTCCTAGCGCAAACAGCGTCGCCATAAGGTGCTCGACCGTGGCAACATGATGCTTCGACGGATCGCCGAGAACTGTGCTCAGGTCCGTTGCGCCCACTTCGGAAACCAACGCTCTGAGTTCGTTGTCGGCCGTGCCGGCACCCTGGCAATGGAATACGATCCCGGTGTCAGCATCAGCAGGGTCGAACTGGATCGTGACAGGTTTTCCGCTGTGAACGCCGACCCCGGACAGCGACGCGCGTGTTTTGATGGTGGTCTGATAGTCCTGCAATTCGATCCCCAATAAATCCCGTCCGCTTCGCCATCCGCGGATCTCGTTCTCATACTGCCCGGCGTTCCTCCCCAACATCCGGACGTGATTCCGTGGCGAAAATAGGATGTCAGCCGTGAGTCGCCAAATCACGGATTCTATCGCCGTGTAACGGAGAAACAGCGCGAGGGTAACCTGGTAACGCGCTGAATCTGTGTCTCTTCAGACGAAAAGGCGATGGCTTCGGCCACCGCCTTCGTCTCCGCGAGTGTTACAATCCACAGGCGATTCAGTTGGCCTGCCGGCGAAGAAACGCGGGAATCTCGAGCTGGTCTTCTTCCTGTGGCGCTCTCGCCTGGGGCGTCAAGCGGCCATGCTCGTCAAGCTGACCACGGCGCGGCGCGTAGACCTGGCTGTCCTGACTGGCAATCCGGCGGGGTTCGGGCGCCGGCTGGCGCAGCTTGGGTTCGCGCGGCTGCGCCGGCTGCAGCCCGGCCGGCTCTTCCTCCCGGCGCGATGACAGGCCGACGGTGAGGCGCTTGAGCAGGCCCATCGGTCCGCGGTCCTCGTGGTGGCTGGGAGCGCGGCGGGCTGCTTCCATTTCGGCCTTCACGACAGGCGGGAAGTCCTCGACGCGCGGCATTCTTGGTTGCACGGGCTGAGGCTCGCGCTGCTGCACCGGCGCCGCCGGCTGCGGTGCTGGCTGAACATGCTGCGCCGGCTGAACGTGCTGAACCGCCTGCACCGGCTGCGTGCCCGGCGCCGGCTGGAACAACTTGCTCTGCGGGCGGAACTCCTCCACCAGAGGCTGCGCCACGGTGCGTTGGTGGGCTGCCATCTCGGCGGCGTTCAATTCCGCGGCGCGCAAGGCATCGGCGACAGGGTCGGCGGTGCGCATTTCGCGCACCGGCTCGGCCGCGCGCCCTTCGCCGGCAGCCCGCGCCACAGGCGGCTTCATCGGCTGCCGGATGGCGATCGGCGGTGCCGAAATGTCGGACGCGGCCTTGTCGATGCCGGTAGCCACGACAGACACGCGGATCACGCCTTCCAGTTCCTCATCAAAGGTCGCGCCAAGAATGATATTGGCCTCCTGGTCGACTTCCTCACGAATGCGGGTCGCCGCTTCGTCGACTTCGAACAAGGTCAGGTCCCGGCCGCCGGTAATCGAAATCAGCAGGCCCTTGGCGCCTCTCATCGAAGTTTCGTCAAGTAGCGGATTGGCGATTGCGGCCTCGGCGGCGGCCATGGCACGGCCTTCACCCGAGGCTTCGCCCGTACCCATCATGGCCTTACCCATTTCGCGCATGACGGAGCGAACATCGGCGAAGTCGAGGTTGATCAGCCCTTCCTTCACCATCAGGTCGGTGATGCAGGCGACGCCCGAATAGAGTACCTGGTCGGCCATGGCGAAGGCGTCGGCAAAGGTTGTCTTGTCGTTGGCGATGCGAAAAAGGTTCTGGTTCGGGATCACGATCAGCGTGTCGACGCACTTCTGCAGTTCCTCGATGCCGAAATCCGCGGTCTTCATGCGGCGCTGGCCCTCGAAATGAAAAGGCTTGGTGACGACGCCGACAGTAAGAATGCCCTTTTCGCGGGCCGCGCGCGCAACGACCGGAGCGGCTCCCGTTCCCGTGCCGCCGCCCATGCCTGCGGTTACGAAGCACATATGCGTGTTCGACAGGTGGTCGATGATCTCGTCAATGCACTCTTCCGCCGCCGCGCGGCCGACTTCCGGCTGCGAGCCGGCTCCAAGCCCCTCGGTGACATGGGCGCCAAGCTGGATCAGCCTTTCGGCTTTCGACATCGTCAGCGCCTGTGCATCCGTGTTGGCCACGACGAACTCGACCCCCCGCAGGCCCGCCGTGATCATGTTGTTTACGGCATTGCCGCCGCCGCCGCCGACACCGAATACTGTGATGCGTGGCTTAAGCTCGGTAATGTCCGGCTTTTGCAGATTGATCGTCATTGTCCTCGTCCTTTTCGCCTGTTCCGCCGCTCGCCGCTGCGGCTGCCTTTTGGGGCTGTCCCCGTCAAACTCGTGATACTAAAAACTGTCCTTCAACCACTGGCCCATCCGGTTGAATGTGCCCCCCGTGCCCGTCATCCTGAACTGTAGTCCCCCGCGCGTCTGGATATTCTCGAGTTCCGCGACCTGCGGATAGATCAGCAGGCCGACGGGCGTCGCGAAGGCCGGTCCCTTCGCCGCTTCCGGCAGACCTGCCACGCCGAGCGGGCGTCCGATGCGGACATTGCGCCCCAGCAGCCGCCGCGCCGCTTCCGGCAGACCGGCCATCTGGCTTGCGCCGCCTGTCAGCACGACTCGTTTGCCGGACGAACCGCCGTATCCGGACTGGTTGAGTCGGTCGCGCAGAATCTCCAGTGTTTCCTCGATTCTGGCGCGAATGATGCGTGTCATCACCGCGCGCGGCACCTGCAGCGGCACTTCGCCATAGTCATTGCCGATCGGCTGGATCGAGACGACGTCGCGGTCGTCCGCGCTTGCCGGCAACGCCGAGCCGTGCATCACCTTCAACCGCTCCGCATCTTCAAGACGCGTCGAAAGCCCACGAGCCATATCCATCGTCACATGGTTGCCGCCGATTGGGATTGCTTCGGCATGAACGAATTTGCCGTCAGCAAAAACCGAAATCGTCGTCGTGCCACCGCCCATATCGATGCAGGCGGCCCCCATTTCCAGTTCGTCGTCGACCAGGGCGGCCAAGCCGCTCGCGTAGGGCGTCGCCACCATGCGCTCGACCGAAAGGTGAGAGCGGTTGATGCAAAGCTCGAGATTGCGGAGAGTGGCCGCGTCGCCAGTAAGGACATGCATGTCCACACCGAGCGTCTCGCCGACCATGCCGCGCGGATCGCGCACGCCGCGTTCGGCATCGAGCGAATAGCCGGTAGGCAGCGAGTGGATCACCTCCCGCTCAGCCTTCAGTGCCTGCTTGGCGCCCGCCCCCAGCACGCGCTTGATGTCTGTCTCGTCCGCCTCATGGCCGCCGAGCTTGATCGTCGCGGAAAACGTCTCGCTCTTGAGCCGCCCGGCGCTCACATTGACGATGAGCGAATCCACCGTCAGCCCCGCCATCCGCTCTGCGGCATCGACCGCAAGCCGGACGGCCTGCTCGGCACGCGCCAGCTCGACGACCACCCCCGACTTCACGCCCTGGGATTTCTGATGGCCGATGCCGATCACCTGGGCCTTATGGGTGCGGCCGCGCAGAAGCTGGCTTGGTTCGGCCGGCTTCATACGCGCGACGATACAGCAGATTTTGCTCGATCCGACATCGAGCACCGTAACGATACCGCTACGGCGCGCCACAGCATCACCCTCGCCGCGCAGCCAGCTCATATTCTTCGCTCCGGCTTCCTGCCCGACTTGGATTTCTCTTCGAGAGCCGCATTTCGACGAAGCGCTGCCTCCGGCGTCAACTGGATGACCAGCCGGTCGTTGAGCCGCATGTCCACTGCCGCGATGTCGCGCGAAAGGACGCCGCTCTCCTTGTCCATCGCAAGAATGGTTTCGATCGCTTCGAATTCCCCGTTTTCGGGCAGTTTGATGGTTACGCCGTTCTCGAGGCGAAGGTCCCAACGGCGCTCGCCGACGCGGATGTATCCTTTGATGCGCGAAGCAAGCTCCGGATAGCTTTTGATCTTCTCAAGGAAGCCGGCGGCTTTTTCAGGCGCACCGAGACCGATCACCAGCGGCAGCGTCGCCTGGCGCGAGTCCGAAAACGGCACGATGGCGTTGCCGGACCTCTCGACGATCGTGAGGTCGCGACCGTGCTGCCAGATCGCGAACGGCTTGCGCTCCTCGATCTCGACCTCCATTTCGTCGGGATAGACCTTGCGAACGGCCGCCGATCGCACCCACGGCAGCGCTGCAATCCGCTCTCGCGCCTTCTCAGCGTCGAAGCCGATCAGCGAGGTCCAGCCGTCAAGCTCAAGCCGGTCGAGAATATCGATCTCGGAAGTCTCGTGGTACCCGGAAACCCGGATCTGATCGACCGCGAATCCCGTCCGCGCGGTTGTGGCCTGGACCAACGCCGGGAAATGACCGCCGATATAGGCGCCGTAAAGGCCGGAGGCGGCAAGCAGCATCGCTGTCGCGACGGTCACTGCAAAGGGAGGCGGCGTAAACTCGCCCTCGTTCACGCGTCCCAGCAGGCGCGCAGGCCGGCGAAGCAGGCGCGGCAGCACGAACCCGCCCGCACGGAACGGACGGCCGAGCGGCACACCTCGCGCGGCGCCGGCTCGCTCGCTCTGACCCAACCTCAACGCAAACACGACGCGTCCTCCACCATCCAACTCAGGAGATCGCCGAACGAGTGCCCCGCCTCAGCAGCGATTTCCGGCACCAGCGACGTCGGAGTCATGCCCGGTTGCGTATTGACTTCGAGCCATATGACTTCGCCATTTTCGGAATAGCGGTCGTCATAACGGAAGTCTGACCGGGAGACGCCACGGCAGCCGATCGCCTGATGTGCCTTAAGAACTCAGTGTCTGTATTCTTTGGTAAATATTCGGTGAAATTTTTGCCGGACACTCGTGTTTTGATCCCCCGGCGACGTATTTTGAATCGTAATCATAAAAGGAGTGGCCGACCGGGATGATCTCGGTCACGCCGAGGGCCACGCCTCCCATCACGGCGCAGGTCAGCTCGCGTCCATGAATGAAGCGCTCCACCATGACCGTATCGCCGTATCTCCACTCGGGCGAGGTGATGATCTGCGGTGGGTGCGACTGGTCTTCCTTGACGATGACGACGCCGAAGCTCGACCCTTCGTTAACGGGCTTGACCACGTAGGGCGGCTTCATCGGGTGCCTCTCGCGGATGGTGAACCGGTTGACCACCTTGGATTCAGCCACCGGAATGCCCGCGGCTTTCACCACCCGCTTTGCCTGCTCCTTGTTCATCGCAAGCGCCGAGGCGAGCACGCCCGAATGTGTGTAGGGAATGGCGAGGTATTCGAGGACGCCCTGGATCGTTCCGTCTTCTCCGAAAGGACCATGCAGCGCATTGAAGGCGACATCCGGCCTGAGTTCCGCCAGCACCTGGCCGATGTCACGGCTCACATCTACCCGCGTGACCTGATAGCCCTCTGCCTCCAGCGCATTCGCGCAGGCATTTCCAGACGAAAGTGACACCGGCCGCTCGGACGAAAAACCTCCCAGCAATACGGCCACGTGCTTTCTTGGCATTCCCCTCTATCCCTTCAGGAGGGCCGGTTAAGTTACTCATTTCCAGGAATTGAGTCCGAGTCCTCCGGCGGCCAACCCCCAGACCGAAACGCGAGAACGCGTTGCACGAACTCAAATCAGGAAACGCTATGCCCTCAAAGAATCAGAGAGTTGATTCCCTGACAAGTCCCGACAATTCAGTATGGTCGATTTTTGATCCAAAGTGAGGGTGCGCGCGAAAAATCGGTCCATCGATCCGGCTCTCAGAGCAGGGCTTCGAACTCGGGTTAACGCCCGGCCCTTCGCGTCCTTCGAAAACCAAATCGTTGGATTTTGCCACTCATCACCCCCTCTCCGGCCGCTTCGCGGCCACCTCTCTCCCGCTTTCGTGGGGTAGAGGAAGGAGCGTTGAAGGCGTTGGCGCCCTTCCTCTCCCTCGCCAAAGGCGGGGGAGAGGTGGCCGCGAAGCGGCCGGAGAGGGGGCAAAGATCAACGTTTCGTCATTGTTAACCTGAGTTCAGAGCCTTGGCTCTCAGAGAAGCTGGCCAAGGAACTCCTGCACTTCATGGCCGGGCTTGAAATGGCCGACGCGCTTGATCTCCCAGTGCAGGCGGATGCCGGAGCGTTCGAGCACGCGCGCCCGCACGGTCTCGCCTAGATATTCGAGGTCGTAGCCGGTCGCCGTGCCCGTGTTGATCATGAAGTTGCAGTGCATCGGCGACATCTGCGCCCCACCGATCATCAGCCCGCGGCAGCCCGCACTGTCGATCTCTTTCCACGCAGAGGAACCCTGGGGATTCTTGAAGGTCGAACCGCCCGTCTTTTCGCGGATCGGCTGCACTGTCTCGCGGTGATGATGGACCGCGTCCATCGCCGCCTTGATCGCCGGCTTTTCCTCCAAATAGCCCCCGAACAAGGCCGATGTGAAGACAAGGCCGTCGGCGGCGGCCGATTGGCGATAGGCATAGCCCATATCGGCATTTGAAAGGACATGGAGATCGCCCTTGCGGTCAAGCGCACGCACTTCTGCAACCCGCTCGGATGTCTCGACGCCATTGGCGCCGGCGTTCATTCTCAGCGCGCCGCCCACGCCGCCCGGAATGCCGTGATAGAAATGGAAGCCGCCGATCCCGGCTTCATGCGCAACTGCCGCAAGACGCTTATCGGGCGTGGCGGCGCCCGCCCTGATCTGTGTATCGGAAACCACCTGTGCATCGCCGAACCCTTTGGCGGACAGGCGGACGACGAAGCCCGGTATCCCGCCTTCCCGCACCAGGAGGTTCGAGCCGATGCCGACGACGGCAATCGGTATTTCCTCCGGCACTGCCCGCAGAAACGCCGCCAGATCCTCCTCGTCGGCCGGCTGGAAAAGCGCCTCGGCGGATCCGCCTGCGCGGAACCAGGTGATCTTCTCCATTTCGGCGTTGGGCGTAATGCGCCCCCGCAACCCTCTTAGCCGTCCGTCCAGCTTCGTCAGAAGCGTCCCGTTGTGGATCATGCCGTCTCCCCACCGAGCTCCTTCGGCAGCGCGTAGGCCCATTGCGTGATGCTGCCTGCTCCGAGGAACACGACGAAGTCTCCGGCCTTCGCCAGACCACGGACCACCGGCGCAATCGTCTGCGGCCCTTCGATGTAGCGTGCGTCCCGATGGCCGCCAGCTCGAATACGAGCGGCCAGCGCTTCCGAGTTGACGCCGTCGATCGCGTCTTCGCCGGCGGGATAGACCGGGGCCACGAGCACGGTGTCCGCATCGTTGAAGCAGGCCGAGAATTCGTCGAAAAGGTCGCGGAGCCGGGTGAAGCGGTGCGGCTGCGCGATTGCGATCACGCGACCCGGAGTCGAGTCCCGCGCGGCCCTCAACACCGCCTTGATCTCTACGGGATGATGCCCGTAGTCGTCGAAAATGTGGATGCCATTCCAGCTTCCCGTCAGTGTGAAGCGGCGTTTCACCCCTCCGAAGGACGACAGGCCTTTCCTGATGTCGTCCGGCGACAGGCCCAGCTCATGCGCGACCGCAATCGCCGCGGTGGCGTTGGCCACATTGTGCCGGCCCGGCATCGGCAGGCGGAGATCGGTGATCGCCGTCTCCTTGCCTGTCTTGCGGTTCCGGATGACCACGTCGAACCGCGAAACGGCGCCATCGACCCGAAGCCGCGTGAAGCGCACGTCGGCCTGCGCGTTCTCGCCATAGGTGATTACCCTTCGGTCCTCGATGCGGGACACCAGCGCCTGCACTTCCGGGTGGTCCGTGCACATCACGCCAAACCCGTAAAACGGCACGTTCTCAACGAACTGCCGGAAGGCTTCGCGGACCTTGTCGAAGGTGCCGTAGTGATCGAGATGTTCCGGATCGATATTGGTGACGACAGCGATTTCGGCCGGCAGCTTGAGGAATGTGCCGTCGCTTTCGTCGGCTTCGACCACCATCCATTCGCCTTCACCCATCCGTGCATTGGTGCCGTAGGCATTGATGATGCCGCCGTTGATGACCGTCGGGTCGAGCCCGCCCGCATCGAGCAGCGTCGCCACCATCGAGGTCGTGGTTGTCTTGCCGTGCGTGCCGCCGATCGCGACTGCCTGGCGGAAACGCATCAGCTCGGCCAGCATCTCGGCGCGCCGCACGATGGGCAGCGGACGTTCGCGGGCGGCGGCCAGCTCGGGATTGGTTTTCTTGATCGCGGTCGAGACGACGACGACTTCTGCCTCGCCGAGATTTTCGGCGCTGTGCCCGACAAAACACTCGATGCCCTTGTCACGCAGGCGCTGGATGTTGGCTCCGTCCGACTGATCGGACCCCTGCACGCGATAGCCCAGATTGTGCAACACCTCGGCGATGCCGCTCATTCCGATGCCGCCGATGCCAATGAAATGCACGAGGCCGATCGTGTGCCGCATCTTCATGGCCGCGCCCTTTCCTTGAATTCCGCTATCGCCTGACCCGACGCAATAGCCTCTGTCAGATCGGCGAGCAACCGCGCGGCGTGGGGTTTTCCGGCCGACTTGGCTCTTGCCGCCATCGCGGCAAGCCGTTCAGGTTCGTTCAGAAAGCCGCCGATCAGCTCGGCCAGGCGCTGGGGCGAAAGAGTTGACTGGGGATGCACTTCCGCGCCGCCGGCGGCGGCGAGCGTCGCGGCATTGGCGGCCTGGTCATGATCCAGCGCATGCGGATAGGGCACCAGCAGCGAGGGTCGCCCGATCACCGCGATTTCAGAGACGGTGGAAGCGCCCGAACGCGAGATGACCAGATGCGCTGCCGCTATGCGTTCGGCCATGTCGTCGAAAAAGGGAGAGACTTCCGCGTCCACGCCCATCGCCTCGTAGGCGGCACGCACGCGAATCTCGTCGTCATCGCGCGCCTGCTGGGTGATTCGGACCCTTAGACGGTCGGCTTCGGGAAGTGCCGCGATGGCCGGCGGGACAGCGTCCGAGAAGAACTGCGCCCCCTGGCTTCCCCCAAACACAAGCAGCCGGAAGGGCTCATCGGCGGCCGGCGCCGCGAATACGGAACTGGCCGCTTCGATCACCGCCGGGCGCACCGGATTTCCGGTTATCACGGTCTTGGCGCCGACGCCGTTCGCCCGCTCCTCCAGAAATCCGCCCGCAATGGCATCGACGCGGCTGGACAGCGCCTTGTTTGCACGACCCATGACGGCATTCTGCTCGTGGATCAATGAAGGGACCCCGCGGCGTGTCGCTGCGTAGATCGGCGGCAGTGTCGGATAGCCGCCAAAGCCCACGACCGCCGCCGGTCTGACCTTGGCGATCACTGCGGAGGCTTGCCGGACGCCGCGCCAGATCTTCCAGAAGGCGCGCAGCACGGCGAAGGGATTGCGCGATCCGATCGTGGCGGCTGAAATCGGGTGGATTACGGAACCCGGAAAGTTGACCGCAAAGCGCTCGGCCCGCGTGTCTGTGGCAAGCTGCACGCTCCATCCGCGCGAAATGAGTTCATGCGCCAGCGCTTCGGCTGGAAACAGATGCCCGCCCGTGCCCCCGGCGGCAAGCAGAATGATCCGATCCGTCATCTTATTCCGCCGCTATGGCTCGCTGGGCATAGGTCAGCAGACCCGGCTGTTTGCGTTTTTCCGGCCGTTTGCGCGTCAGGGCAAGCACTATGCCCATGGAGATCGCGATCGCGATAAGCGATGAGCCGCCATAAGAAATGAACGGCAACGTCATTCCCTTGGCAGGCATCAACTGCAGGTTCACACCCATGTTGATGATCGATTGGAAGCCGAACATGATCACGAGCCCCGCAACTCCATATCGCGTGAACTCATCCTGCTGTCTAAGCGCGATGCTCAGCCCGCGCAGCACGATGAAGGCGAACAGGAACATGATGACAAAGCAAAGCACGATGCCGAACTCCTCTCCGGCGACGGAGAAGACGAAGTCGGCATGGGCATCGGGAATGATGCGCTTGATCGTGCCTTCACCCGGCCCGACGCCGAACCAGCCGCCCTGGATGACGGCCTCTCGCCCCATGTCTACCTGGAACGTATCGCCCTCGCCGGTCAGAAATCGGTCGATGCGGCCCGCGACATGCGGAAAGATCGTGTAGGCGGCGAACGCTCCGCCGGCGCCCGCCGCGCCGAGCACAATAATCCACAGCCACGGCATACCCGCCATGAAAAACATCGTGCCCCACGTGCCTAGCACAAGCATCGTTTGCCCGAGGTCCGGCTGCGCCACAAGCAGCGCCACGACCAGCGCCAGCAAGATCATGGCCAGGAAATTGCCCGGAATTTCCGGTTGGCGCGCATGTTCGGCAAAGAGCCAGGCGCAGATGATGACGAAGGCCGGCTTCAGGAACTCGGACGGCTGGATCGAAAGGCCGGCGATGGACAGCCAGCGCCGCGCGCCTTTCACCTCGACGCCAATGTTGAGGGCCGCAACCATCAAAACGAGCGAAATGCAGAGCATTATCAACGCCATGCGCCGGATTTGCCGCGCCTCGAGAAACGAAACGGAGAGCATCGCAAAAAGGGCGGGAACGGTGAAGACGATCTGTCTCGTAGCAAAATGAAAGCTGTCGAGGCCGATTCGTTCGGCCACGGCCGGGCTGGCTGCAAAGGAGAGCACGATGCCCAGGCCCATCAGTGAGAGAAAGGCCGCCAGGAACCAGCGGTCCACCGTCCACCACCAATTGGCGATGGGACTCTTGTCAACCCTGCTCAACATCAGCGCCCCCTCCGATCCCCTTAAACCCCGCCACCGCGTTCACGGCGACCCGGAAGGCTTCACCGCGCACCTCGAAATTCTTGAACTGGTCGAAACTGGCGCAGGCGGGCGAAAGCAGCACCACCGCCTCCTCCGCATCGTCGCGCGCGGCATCCGCTGCCGCATGTTCGACAGCCGCTTCCAGCGTGCCTGAAATCTCGTACGGCACCGCCTCGCCAAGGGTTGCCGAAAAGGCGGGCGCCGCTTCGCCGATCAGATAGGCCTTGGCCACGCGCGTGAAGAAGCTGCGCAAGGGCTCGATGCCGCCTTCCTTGGGCAAACCTCCGGCGATCCAGTAGATGCGGTTGAAGCTCGACAGCGCCGGCGCCGCCGCATCCGCGTTAGTCGCCTTTAAATCGTTGACGAAAAGTACATGATCCTTGCGTCCGACCTGCTCCATGCGGTGCGCCAAGCCGGGGAAGCTGTCCAGCCCCGACTGAATCTCGCGCAGGCTTAAGCCAACTTTTATGCAAGCGGCGACCGCCGCCAGCGAATTCTGCGTATTGTGCTGGCCGCGCAGCGATCCAATGTCCTCGAGCGTTACAATCCGGCTGAATCGTCCGTGGTCGGCCTGCATCAGATTGGCGCCGTCCGCGAAAAGCCCATCGGTCAGCGGCAGGCGCTTCGAGATGCGGATCACGTCCTTGCCAGCGCGCTGCAGCCGGTCGGCGATCTGCGTACAGAACACATCATCGACACCGATGATGGCCGTGTCGCTGCCGCCCACAAGCCGTTCCTTGATCAACGCGTAGTGCTGCATGGTACCGTGGCGGTCGAGATGGTCCGGGGTCAGATTGAGCAAAACGCCGGCAGTGGGATTGACCGAGGGCGCAAGGTCGATCTGGTATGACGAGCATTCCACAACGAAATGCCGCCCGGGCTCAGGGGGATCGAGCGTCATCACCGCTCGGCCGATGTTTCCACCCATCTGGGTATCGCGGCCGGCCGAGGAAAGGATATGCGCCGCAAGCGCGGTCGTCGTCGACTTGCCGTTGGTGCCGGTTATCGCGATGAAGGGCGCATCAGGCGCCCGCGCCGCACGTTCTCGCGAAAAAAGCTCGATGTCGCCGATGATCTCGACGCCGGCGCCGCGCGCGAGTTCGACTGTCCAGTGGGGTTTTGGATGGGTCAGCGGCACGCCTGGCGAGAGCACCAGCGATGAGATGCCTGTCCAATCGGCGGCTCTGAGATCGCCGACCGGAACGCCGCCTTCGGCTGCCTTGCTCACGCTTTCGGGATTGTCGTCCCAGGCGAGCACGTCCGCCCCGCCTTCCCTTAACGCATCCGCGGTCGCACGACCCGAGCCGCCGAGCCCGAAGAGCGCGACCTTTTTTCCTGCGAATGCCTGCGCGGGGATCATCGCGTCTCCTTAACGCAACTTCAGGCTGGAAAGACCGATCAGGGCCAGGATCACTGCAATGATCCAGAAACGGATCACGACCTGGCTCTCGGTCCAGCCGAGTTTCTCGAAATGATGATGGATCGGCGCCATCAGAAAAACGCGCCGGCCTGTTATCTTGAAAACGGAGACCTGAATGATAACCGAGAGCGCTTCGACGACGAACAGACCGCCTATGATCGCCATGACGATTTCGTGTTTGGTGGCGACGGCAACGGTGCCGGTGAGCCCCCCGAGTGCGAGCGAGCCGGTGTCGCCCATGAAAATCGCGGCGGGCGGTGCGTTGAACCAGAGGAATCCGAGACCGGCACCGATCACCGCGCCCAACACGACTGCAAGCTCCCCTGTACCCGGCACGAAATGGATCTGCAGATATTCC
The DNA here is from genome assembly GCA_963813315.1 of uncultured Alphaproteobacteria bacterium. Lineage (GTDB taxonomy): Bacteria > Pseudomonadota > Alphaproteobacteria > Rhizobiales > Rhizobiaceae > CAWEYO01. Next base: position 271,006 of record CAWEYO010000013.1, read on the forward strand.
GCAAAGACCGCGTTGCCGGAGAGATAGGCGATCACCCCGAAGGAAGCCGCGGCGACCATGATCGGTACGATGGCGAGCCCATCGAGCCCGTCGGTCAGGTTCACCGCGTTGCCTGCTCCAACGATCACGAAAGCCGCAAAGGGAATGAAGAACCAGCCGAGATTGACGATGAGATCCTTGATAAAAGGAAAGGTGAGAGAGGAAGAGAACGGCGCCTGACCGTTGCGCATGATCACCCATGCCGCGATGCTCGCGACCAGGAACTCGACCGCAAGCCTCGCCTTGCCCGAAACACCGAGATGGGTTTGTTTCGTCACCTTCAGATAGTCGTCATAAAAACCGATCGTGCCGAAGCTCAGCGTCACAAGCAGTATCACCCATACATAGACGCTCGAAAGGTTTGCCCACAGCAGCGTCGCGCCGGTGATGCCGCAAAGCATCATCAGGCCACCCATCGTCGGCGTTCCCGCCTTCTTGAAATGAGTTTGCGGCCCGTCCGCGCGAATGGGCTGTCCCTTTCCCTGCCGTATTCTGAGCGAGTCGATGATCATCGGCCCGAACATGAAGACGATGAGCGCCGAAGTAATCAAGGCTCCGCCGGTACGGAAAGTAATGTAGCGAAAGACGTTGAACACCGAAATCTTGTCGGAGAATTCAACGAGCAGGGTCAGCATGCGTCTTGGTCCCCTCGCCCGCCTGCTCAGGCGCGCTTCGTTCTTGCGGCTTGCGCCGGGAAGTGGTTGATGAGCGCATCGACCAGCCGGGAAAAACCCAATCGGTTCGACGATTTGATCATGATGGCGTCGCCGGGTCCGATCTCTCTTGTCAGCAGTCCGGCCAGTTCATCGGTGCTTGCGCGGTACTCGACCGGAAAGCCCGGCGGCAGCGCGGCCGCAAGGGCTGCCATCTCCGGCCCGGCGAGGAAAAGCGTATCAACGCCCTCGGACAGGACTGCCTCGGCCAGGCCGGCATGGAACTGGCGCGACTGTTCGCCGAGTTCCAGCATGTCGCCCAGCACGGCGATCCGCCGGCCATCGCCGGTGACCGGTGTCGCGCCAAGCAATGCGAGCGCTGCCTTCATCGATGTCGGATTGGCGTTGTAGCTTTCGTCGATCAGCGCAATCACGCCTTCGGGATGCGGCAGAAGGTATCGCTTGCCGCGCCCGCGCTCGGCCGAAAGGTTGGCGAGCGCCGGCGTCACTTTCTCGAGATCGGCGCCCGCAAGGTAGGCGGCTCCCAGCACGGCCAGCATGTTTTGGACGATGTGACGGCCAGGCGCGCCGATCTTTGCCCGCACTTCCGTCCCGCCGATCTTGGCCACGATCGCGGAGCTGTCGCCATGGAGGTTGCAGCCTGCGAGCTTGAAGTGCGCGCGCGGATTTTCGCCGAAACCGACCACATGCTCGACGCCCGCCTCGCGCGCCAGCTTGCCGAGCAGCTTCGAATGCGGGTCGTCACGGTTGAGTATGGCATAGCCTCCGGGCTCGATGCCCTCGAAAATCTCGGCTTTCGCGCGTGCGATCTCATCAAGATTGCGGAACTGGCCGAGATGAGCTTCGGCAATCACCGTAATGATGGCGATATGCGGCCGCACGAGCTTCGCGAGCGGGCGAATTTCGCCGGGATTGCTCATTCCGATCTCGAAAACAGCGTAGTCGCAATCCTGTGGCATGCGCGCCAGGGTCAGTGGCACGCCCCAGTGATTGTTGAAAGATTTGTCGGCGGCATGGACGCTGCCCACGGTGGACAAGGCGTGGCGCAAAGCTTCCTTGGTGCTGGTCTTGCCGGCCGAGCCGGTCACCGCGATGATCCTGGCCCTGGTCCGCGCGCGCGCCGCAGCCCCTGCCTTCTCCAGCGCTTCCAGCACGTCGGGCACGACGATCATCGGTGCACTGAGCCGCCCCAGCGCCGGCAATTTGCCCTCCGAGACCACCAGCATCCCGGCCTCGGCCTTGAGCGCAGCGGTGGCGAAATCATGGCCGTCGAACGTGTCGCCCTTGATTGCGAAGAACGCCTCGCGCGGCCGCAGCGTACGGCTGTCGATCGATATGCCGGAGACGCCGTCGGGCATCTGGCCGAACGGCCGTCCGTCGGTCGCGGCGATGAGATCTTCCGACGTCCACAGTATGCTCATGCCGCAAGCTCCCTACAGCGCCGTGCATCCTTTGGGAGGCGTAAAGGGCGCTGTGTCTCTTTGAGTCTACGCATTGTGCCTACCGAAAATCGGTTCCGATTTTCGGGCCGACGCGGTAAGTGCATTGCGCACTTCCTCGTGATCCGAAAACGGAAAGGTCTCGGTTCCGATCGTCTGGCCTTCCTCGTGGCCTTTGCCGGCCACGATCAGCGTATCGCCCGGCTGCAGGATGGATACCGCATGATGGATCGCCATGCGACGGTCGGCGATCTCGACGGCTCCGGGCGCGGCCGACAGGATCGACGCACGTATCTCAGCTGGCACTTCAGACCGCGGATTGTCGTCCGTGACAATGGCAATGTCTGCCAGCCGCGTGGCGATCTCGCCCATGATGGGCCGCTTGCCACGATCGCGGTCGCCACCGCAACCGAACACGATGACTACGCGGCCGGTGGTGAAGGGCCGCACCGAGGCGAGCACGTTTTCCAGCGCATCCGGCTTATGTGCGTAGTCCACATAGACCGGCGCCCCGTTGCTGGCGGTGCCGACGAGATCAAGCCTGCCCGGCGCGCCTTTCAGCCTCTCCAGCGCCTTCAACGCGACAGTGGCCGGCGTGCCGGTCGAAATCGCCAGCCCGGCGGCCACAAGGGCATTGAATATCTGGAAATCGCCGGCCAGCGGCAGATCCACCTCGTGGATATCGCCGTCGGCCACGATTTCCGCGCGCTGGCGGAACCGCTCGTGTTCCACCCGTTTCAATTGCAGGAACGAGCCATGCCGGCCCACGGTGAGGACGTTCAGCCCGGCCGCTTCTGCCGCTTTCCGCGTCGGATCCGACCATGGATCGTCGGCGAAGATGATCGCAGGCGCGCCGGTCGCAAGCAGCGTGTCGAACAACCGGAGCTTGGAGCGGTGATAGTGCTCGACGGTCGGATGGTAATCCATGTGGTCGCGGCCGAGATTGGTGAACGCGCCGGCCGACAGGCTCACGCCATCAAGACGGCGCTGATCCAGGCCATGGCTGGAAGCTTCCATCGCGGCGTGTGTCACTCCTGAATTCGCCAGATCGGCCAGCAGGCGGTGCAGGGCGACCGGGTCGGGCGTCGTCAGCGATCCATATTCGTTGCGGCCGGGAGAGACTACTCCCGTCGTGCCGATGCTGGCGGCGGCCAGGCCCGCCAACTCCCATATCTGGCGTGCAAACGAAACGACCGACGTCTTCCCGCTCGTTCCCGTCACGGCGACCATCGTGCGTGGTTGGCTGCCGAAAAAGCGCGCCGCGGACAATGCCAGCGCCCGGCGCGGATCATCGACCTCGATCAGCGGAATGTTCAACCCGTTGCGAACGGCACCTGTGACTGCCACTACCGCCGCAGCCCCGCGCGCCGCCGCGTCCGCGGCGTAGGCCGCGCCATCCGCCTTGCTGCCGGGCACCGCAAAGAAAAGCGAGCCCGCGCCGCTTTCACGGGAATCCGAAGAAACGCCGGCAATGTCGATACCGCCGAGCTGCGCCCCATCGACAGGCAGGATCCCGGAAAAATCACTCAGTCTCATCGATTTCCAGTCGTTCAGATCGCCCGGCGTCCCTCGAATGTCCCCGGCACGCCATGAGAATCATTGGTAGGAAACAAGCGTTGCCTCATTTTCATGACTGAATTCGGGCTTCACGCCAAGAAATGAAGCGGATCGGCGGATCACATTCGCGACCGTCGGCGCTGCATTCATGGCGGACGTAGCGGCCATGCCCGGCTTTTCGGGCTTCGGCTCGTCGATGACGACCAGCACAATATATTGCGGGTCGTCCATCGGGAACGAGGCCAGGAAGGCATTGAAGCGCTTGTCGCCCGCATAGCGTCCATTGATCACCTTTTCAGCCGTGCCGGTCTTGCCGCCGACCCGGTAGCCGGGCACTTCCGCCTTCTTGCCGGAACCCTTTTCGGCGTTAAGGCGATAGAGATAGCGCATGTCCTCGCTGGTCTTCTCCTTGACCACTTGCTCGGCGACGGCGTCCGCCTCGGCCTTCGTGCGCGGCAGGAATGTCGGCTGAATGAGCTTGCCGCCGTTCATCAGCGCCGCGGCGCCAACGGCTGTCTGAAGGGGTGTGGTCGACATGCCGTGACCGAAGGCGATCGTGATGGAGTGGACCTTTTTCCACACTTTCGGCTCGGTGGGTCGCGCCACTTCCGGCAATTCGGTCCGCATGCGGTCGAGCAGGCCGATGCGCTTCAGGAATGCACGGTGCCCTTCGATGCCCACCACGTCGGCCTCTCGCGCCGAGCCGATGTTCGACGAATAGATGAAGACTTCCGGGACCGACAGAATGCGGCCCTTGGCGTGAAAATCGCGGATCGTCTGGTGACCGATGGTGATCGGCCGCCGGGCGTCGAACTGGCTTTCAAGTGTGACCTTGCCGGAATCGAGCGCCATCGCCGTAGTGAAGCTCTTGATGGTGGACCCCATCTCGAAAGTGCCTGCCGACATTCGGTTCAGCCGGTCCTTGTCGTGGGCGTTGTAAGGATTGTTGGGATCGTAGTCGGGCAGCGACGCCATGGCGACAACTTCGCCTGTCTTGGCTCTCAGTACCACCGCGCCGGCGGCGATCGCGTGGTACTTCTCCATTGCGCGCGCCAGCTCGTCATGGAGGATGTGCTGCACGCGGATGTCGAGTGAAAGCCGCACCGGCTTGAGGTCCGTCGCAATGGCAAGCCCCGATGCCTGCAGGTCTGCCAGCCCCTGTTCGTCAATGTATTTTTCGAGCCCGGCTATTCCCTGATTGTCCACGTTGACCAGGCCGAGAATGTGCGATGCCGTAGCCCCGCCCGGATAAAAGCGGCGCTTCTCTGTTCGGAACCCGATGCCCGGAATACCGAGCTGCATGATTTCGTTCTGCTGCTTCGGCGATAGCTGACGCTTGAGCCAAACGAAGCCGGCCCCACTTTTCAGCTTGTTGTACATCTGTTCGTAGTCGAGATCTGGCAGCACCGTCGAAATCTTCTCGATGGCCTCGTCGGCGTCCACGATGCGGCGTGGCTCGGCAAACAGGGACGCCGTCTTGATGTCCGTTGCCAGCACTTCCCCATTGCGGTCGATGATGTCGGGCCGCGAAGCCGTGACACGGCTGGCCGGCGCGCCCGACGCCTCCGGATCCTGCATGCCGAGATAGACCAGCCGGCCGCTGATGACAGAGTAGATGCCGAAGAACACGGCCATAGTCATCAGGACTCGGTTCTTCGTTCGTCCCCCTATTGCCTTTCTTGCGCCGTCCACCACGATCGAGCCGGCCGCCCCTGGATCGGCTTTCTGCGATTTCTTCCCTCGCCATTTGCCGATCATTGCACCACGCCCCCCGTGATCGTCGGGTCCTGCCCGCTATCTGCCATGCCGCCCTGGCTCTCGCCCGAAGAATTCTCGATTTCGACAGGCCGCATCGGGAGCTCGTCGAGCCCTACAATCTGGTGCGCCTCGACCGGCTGCAATCCCAGATCCGCCTGATAGATTTCAGAGAGCCTCTGCAGGCGCGACGGTTGGGTCAGCACGCTCCAGTCAGCCTTGAGCAGGATGATCGTGTCTTCCTCCAGCTTGATCTGCGTTTCGATGCGGCGCACCTCGTCGAGCCGGCTCTCCGCCTCGTGCTTGGTTTTGTAGGTAAATGCCGCAGCCGAGACCATGACGGCGATAAGAACGATGTCGCTGGTACGAAACACTTTTACCTCTCTCCCGGCAGCCGGCTGCCGGGCAGTTTCGGGAGTCCGAAAATCGAGTGATCCGCGGCGCGGGCAGCCGCAGGCGTACGCATCGCGCTCCGAAGCTTGGCCGAGCGCGCGCGCGGATTGCGCGCCGCTTCCTCGTCCGAGACTGGTATGGCGCCGGCTGGTTTCTCGAACGTCGCCGGTTCGACATGGACCTCGGGCAGGTGCCGGGAGCCACCCGCACGTCCGGAGCGATCGGCAAGGAACCTCTTTACGATGCGGTCCTCCAGCGAATGAAACGTCACGACGGCCAGGCGGCCGCCCGGCTTGAGCACCCGCTCTGCGGCGAACAGCGCCCGCGTCAACTCGCCCAGCTCGTCATTGACGAAAATGCGCAGCGCCTGAAAAGCTCGCGTCGCCGGATGGATCTTGTCCTTCGGATTTCGTCCGACCAGCGTTTCGATCGCTTCGGCCAACTCGCGAGTGCGCGTGAAGGGCCGCGCGGCGGCGCGTTTTTCGATCATCCGAGCGATGCGGCCCGCGTGCCGTTCCTCGCCGAGGAAGCCGAAGATGCGGGCGAGATCGCCGGCCTTGAACCGGTTGACCACATCGGCGGCGGTCATACCCGCCTTGGCCATGCGCATGTCGAGCGGCCCGTCGGCGCGGAACGAGAAGCCGCGCTCGGCCTGGTCGAGCTGCATGGACGACACGCCGATATCGAGTACGACGCCGTCGGCCTCGGCCGCGTATTCGTCGAGGCGCGAGAAAGTTCCTTGAACAAGGCGCAGTCTTGCGCCCGACTGCGCTTCCAGTTCGCGCCCGGCGGCGATCGCGTCCGGATCGCGGTCGATCGCAACGATGCTCGCGCCCCGCGCAAGCAGCGCCCTTGTGTAGCCGCCAGCGCCGAAGGTGCCGTCAATGATCGCGGCTCCTTCAACAGGTGCAAGTGCGGCAATCACCTCATCGAGCAGAACCGGGATGTGGCGGGCCGGTCCGCCAACAGCGCGATCTTCTTCGCCGTGGCCCGCCGTCATCCCGATTCTCCGGCAAGCTGCCGCGACGCGGCCGCCTGACGAATTTTCATGAGCCGGGCGCGCGCTTCCGCACGATAGACCGTGAGCCTGCCAGGCTCCCAGATCTGAAAAAATTGACCCCGACCGACAAAAGCCACCTCCGCCGAAATCCCCGTATGCTCGCGAATGAAATCGCTGACCGTGATGCGGCCGTCCTGGTCGAGCTTCAGGAACGCCCCGTCGCCATGGATGAAGAAGGACATATCGTCGGCCGCCTGCAGAAACGGATCCTCCTTTGCGATCCGCTCCTCGTACCGATCCAGCAAGTCGAGCCCGCCGACGTCCAGCGCGGGGATCTCCAGCGCCCTCAAAGCGTAGAGTTCGCCGTAGCTGCGCTTCTGCAGCACGGATCGGAAATGCGCCGGAACGGAAACGCGCCCCTTCGCGTCGATCCTGTTCACCGCGTTCGACAGAAACCGGTCCATCACTCGATCCAGCAGCTTCCGCCGCAGTGCTCCCGCCCATCTTGCCCCCCGCGCCGAGGCGCGGCCCCCTCCAGCCCCCGGCAGCGGCCTTGCCCCGAAAAGCCTCGGCGGCAGCCGGTCCGCAGCACGCTTCACGCTGAACTGGAACGGGGTTCTGGTTGGTTCTATGGGATAACATGGGGCATTATGGGCGTCAACGGGAACAGGCTTTGCGAGTGACGGCCGGGCATGTTTTTCGGAGCACGAACCGCAGCATCCGAAATTTATCGTCCATTAAGCCTAACGAAGCGTTTAGGATCGCGCCGCAGCGGTCTCGTCGGGGCCAGCTTGCAACTGGTCCGAGAGGTCTCCCTTCGCGAAAGATCAAGGATTAAGAAAGGGATGGCGATTCAGCGAAAAGCCATCCCTTTCCAATTTGCGCCAGCCGGCCTGTAAGCCGGGTTCTGTATGGCCCGGACGCCTTGCGGCGTCCTGACGTGGCGGCCATTCCTCTTGGGCGGATATTGCCATCCGCCTCACGCAACCTACCCGGATGGAGGGGCCGGAAACAGCCCTGAAGGTTTCCCTTCGCACCATCCCTATTCGGTCTTGCTCCCGATGGGGTTTGCCGTGCCGCTCCTGTTGCCAGTCGCGCGGTGGGCTCTTACCCCACCCTTTCACCCTTGCGTCGCCGAAGCCCGAAGGCAAAGGCGCGCGGTTTGCTTTCTGTGGCACTTTCCCTGGGGTCGCCCCCGCCGGCAATTAACCGGCATCGTGTTTCCATGGAGCCCGGACTTTCCTCACCTGCTGCCTTTCGGCTCTTGCCGGTGCGGCCGCCCGGCCGGCTGGCGATCCGTATAAAGGTGTTTGAAGCCGAAAATGCAAATGAAAAAGCCCGCTTGACGGCGGGCTTTCATAAGACGTTTCCGCTCTGGATGACGAGGGAGGCGAACGTTGCCGCCAATCGCTGGTGCTTGTGATTGCCGAAGCCCTCTCCGGATCGTCATCCTCGGGCTTGACCCGAGGACCCATGCCAGAACACTGATCGTGGGCGAGGCAGGTGGCATTCTGGACCGCCGCGCGCTGCCTTCATGTTCAGGCATGGATCCCAGGGTCTGCACCTTCGCTGCGCTTCGGCTCCGCCCTGGGATGACGAAGAGAGAGGGGCGGGATGACGAAGTGAGAGGGGGCGGCGTTTCTGCTCTGAGATAGGGAGGGACGTTTCCGTCCTGGGATAGAGGGGGCGCTTTCCGTCCTGGGATAGAGGGGACGTTTCCGCTCTGGCATGATGAAGAGGCCAACGCGCCAATCGCTGTCGCTCGTGATCGGCCGAAGCCCTCTCCGCATCGTCATCCTCGGGCTTGACCCGAGGACCCATGCCGGAACGCTGATCGTGGGCGAGGCGGTCGAGAATCTGGACCGCCGCGCGCTGCCGCCATGTTCAGGCATGGATCCCAGGGTCTGCGCCTTCGCTGCGCTTCGGCTACGCCCTGGGATGACGAAGAGAGGGGACGTTTCCGCTCCGGGAGCGCTGCCGCTCTATCCCCTTGTTGGAGCACCGGATTTTTCCGAAACCGGTTCCCACTTTCGGGTCCGATGCTCTAGCGCTTACGCGCCGGCGAGATACAGCATGACCTTCGAGCAGTAGGCCGCCGAAACCGGATTCATGCGCTTGGCGCCATGACCGGCGTTGTATTTCAAGACCGTGCCGCACGTCGTGCCGCCGCCAAGCTTGTGGGCCTTGGCGAGATATTTCATCCCGAACTTGATGTTGGTTTCGGGATTGTAGAGGTCGTCTTCCGAACCGTCGTAGCCCATCAGGCGGGCCGTCGCCGGCTTGATTTGCATCAGGCCGATCTCTCCGGCACGGCCGAGTGCGTCGACGCGGAAGTTGCTCTCGACCCGGATCACCGCATGGGCGAGCGAGGCCGGAACGCCGTAGGAAGCCGCATAGGTGCTGACGATCCAGCCGAACCGGCGCGCAAACGCATCTTCCTTGCCCGTCGACCCCGTCATCTCCTTGCGCGCAACGGAAATCTGATAGACCGGATCAGTCCGAAGCTTGCCGGCATCGGCATTTGCCGTCCTTTCGACCCTCGCCTTTTTTGTCTCGCAGCGAACCGGTCGTGCGCATTTACTGGCCGCGCCTTCCGCTCTCGTCTCGGGATAGTCGGCCATCTGGTCCTGCGCATGGGCAGCAAAAATCATCATGCCGGCAGCGAAGGCTGCCGCCGCAACTGTAGGTTTTGTCATGTAGTCCCGTTCTCTCTTTCCCGCAAAGGTTTCGCGGGCGGTTTTCTTGGTCTTGCGGGCAACTCAGAAAGGCAACCCGACATCTGCACAAGTAGCGATGTGCCGAGGGAATTTGCGTCAATAAGGGCAGGACAAGTCACATTAAGTGTCAGGCTGTAACAAGCCGCACTTCAGCGGATATACTCACGCAAGACTTTGTGGAAGCGCGGTGAGAAGCCGATGTAGTGTTCCAATCGTCGAGCGATCGGCAATGCCATCTATCTTTTCAGGCCGGAAGTGGCGCTGAAAAGCTTCCACCACAATTCCGGTTTGAGCATCGAAAATGCCGGTAATGTCAATGCCGTAGCCGTAGAGCGCAAGCATGGACTGCAATGCCTCGACGGCCTCGCCCCGATCTCCCAACGACAGGAAACGTCCGCCGCCGATTGGGAACGGTTCAACGAAATGCCCAACGCCGGCTGCGGCAAGCGCTGGCCAAGGAAACTTTTCACCGGGATCAACCTTGCGACCGGGTGCCACATCCGAATGGGCAACAACATTTTCGGGCCGGATGCCGTGCCGTCCGGCAATATCGCGGCAGAGCGCGATGAGCGCCTCGATCTGGGCGGCAGGGAAATCACGGTAGCCGAAAACGTGACCGGCATTGACGACCTCGATGCCAACAGACGACGAATTGACGTCTGTGCGCCCTCGCCACGAGCTTTTTCCCGCATGCCATGCTCGGTCGCCTTCGCGCACCATCTGCATGATTCGGCCGTCCTCATGGACAAGATAGTGGGAGGAGACCTCGCTGACCGGATCGCAGAGCCAACATTCCGCTGCCTCTCCGGTTTCCATTCCGGTATAGTGCAGGACGATGATTTCCGGCAGCGCGCCTTCGCGGCGCGGTCCGAAATTAGGGGAAACCCGCACTTCGGCCCCTTCGTGGTCGGGCGAGAATCCGCTCATGCGGCCTTGAGACCCCTCTCGATCAACTCGTAGGCAGCATTGATTGCGGCCAACCGCGTCGTGGCGATCGCGATGAACTCCTGGGGCAATCCGCGCGCCATCAGCTTGTCAGGATGGTTGCTGACCACAAGGCTGCGATAGTGCTTGCGCACTTCATCGAACGGCGCCCCCCGATCGATGCCGAGAATCACGTAGGGGTCGGCATCGCCGAGATCGAGATGCCGGGCAAGGATGCGCTGGTAGTGCGCCTCGTCGATCTTGAAGATTTGCGCGATGTGGTGAAGGAACATGCCTTCGCGCTCGTGCATCACGCCATCGGCCTTCGCGATGTGAAAAAGGCCGTCGAGGATGTCCTCGAGCATGCCGCAATTCGCCTTTCCCGAGCCGCAGAGGCCGGCCATACGCGCGGCGTAGGCCTCATAGCCGGCGACATCGGCCTTGGCGAGATTGTACAGGCGGGCAACGTTCCGCACTTCCTTGGGGGGAATCGCGAATATTTGCTGGAAGGCGTGGATTTCGTCCTGGGTGACGACGCCATCCGCCTTCGCCATCTTGGCCGACAGCGCGATCATGGCGACGGAGAAGGCTACTCGCCGGCGCAGATCGGGGTCGCCCGCAAATATCGTGCGCACCGCTTCGGCCACATCCAATGCGCCTGCGCGCACCGGGGCCGCAATCTTCCTGACGAAGTAACCCAGTCGTTCCCATATCGACATGGGCGCTTATTAGAGTGAAAGCGCAAAAATGGCGAGGCGGTTTCGCGCCGCGTATTGCCACCTCTCGTTCACGTGGCCTGCCTGCGCGCGGGTTTGCTCATTTATCCGCCCGCCTGGACCAACCGAATCTCCGTGACGGTAGGTCGGGCCGCATCTATCGGTCGCGCATGGCGCACTCTACCGAACTGACCGCTTCGACACATGGAACGCGGGAGACGCTTGGCCTCGCGCTCGGCTTTATCGGCGTCGTTATATTCGGCGGCACTCTGCCTGCAACGCGCGTCGCGCTCGAAACGTTCAGTCCGTGGTTCATAACTTTTGGCCGGGCCGCCATCGCAAGCATCGCAGCCGCGGTGCTGCTCGCCGCGCTGGGCAGGCGGTTGCCGCGCCGGGATGTTCCAGCGCTGCTACTGGCCGGGCTGATGCTGGTGTTCGGCTTTCCCGTCCTGTCCTCGATCGCAATGCAGACCGTTCCCGCCTCCCACGGCGGTGTCGTGCTCGGCATTCTGCCGCTCGCCACCAGCGTCTTTGCCGCCCTCCTCGGCGGCGAGCGGCCTTCGCCGTTCTTCTGGTTGTGCGGAATAGCCGGCGCGGCTCTCGTCATCTTCTTTGCCGCGCGCGACAACGGCATGGTGCTGACAGCAGGCGACATCTGGCTCTTCCTAGCAGGCCTCGCGGCGAGTTTCGGCTATGTCGTGGCCGGCACGCTCTCGCGACGCATGGCCGGCTGGGAAGTGATCTGCTGGGCGCTGGTGCTCACCGCGCCAGTCTCGATCGCCGGCACCGCCATCAGCTTCAGCAGAGACTATCTGGCAACGCCGCCCGCGCCTCTGGCGGCGCTCGCCTATCTCAGCTTCGGTTCGATGTTTTTCGGTTTCTTCGCCTGGAACGCCGGACTGGCGCTCGGCGGCATCGCGCGGGTCAGCCAGGTTCAGCTATTGCAGTGCTTCGTGACGCTGGCGATTTCGGCATTCCTGCTCGGCGAGAAGGTCACATGGCACACAATCGGATTTGCACTGGCCGTTATCGCAATCGTCGCGCTCGGCCGCAAAGCGCGCGTTGCGCGATTCCCAAGGAATCGGTGAACCGCAACGCGGCGGCGTACCGGTTCGGCCTGACCTGAATCTTAACACACTCCGGGGGCGGCCGAATGGCCAATTCCCCTTGCCGCCAGCCCTGACATGGATAGTCGTTGCGGCCAGCCGGGATGGTTGGCCGCACGGTTGTAAGCTGGGCTCCAGCTGGGCCTACTGGACGCCGAGTGCCTGTTTGGCGGCGGCTTCCGCTGCGTCGCCAGCCTGCTTGACGAGATCCTCGCTCTGCCCGGCGGTCTTGGCGGCAGCTTCCGCGCTGGTGCGTGCGGTTGTGATCGCCTGCTGCTTCTGCTCGTCAGTCATGGAAGCGGCCTGATCCTTCAACGCCTTCATGGCGTCTTCGGCGGCCTTTGTCGCATCCGCGGGCGCTGCGGGAGCCGGCGCGGTTTCGGCGGGCGCCGCCGGCTCGGCCTGCTTGGCGGGTTCGGCCGTGCGTTCGGCGGGATTCCGTCGGCGCGGGTGCGGTTTCGGCCGGCTTGGCAGGTTCGGCCGGCGCTGCCGGCTGTTCCGTTGTCGCGGGTGGCGTTTCCGTTTTCTCTTCGCTCTTCTGACAAGCAGCGAGCGCGAGCATCGAGACGCCAGCCAATGCAAGAACCAGTCTGTTCATGGACATTCCCTCACATAACGGCTCAAAAGGAAACTACCGCCAAGCGTACATACCTCAATTGAGGCGAAGTTGAGTCTGAAGGCGCCACTCCGCGTTGGAAAAATCTCGAAAACACAGGCAATTAACGGAGTTTGCGAAGGAAAGGCCGAATTGCGTCCGGCCCTTCACCTGTCTTCGGCGAAACTATTGCTGAGCGGGTTCCGTGCCTTTCGCCGGCGGCGTCGCAGGTTCAGTGCCTTCCGCCGGCGGCGTCGCGGGCTCTGTAGTCGGTGCCGGTTGCGTTTCAGTCGCTGTGGGCGCGCCGCCGGACTTTTCTTCACTGCAGGCCACCAGGCCCAGCAGGGTCAACGCTGACATTATCGCAAAGAGCTGTCTTCTCATTTTGGTTCTCCCTTGAGAATCGCGGACACTGCGTCACGCAGAACGAGCGAGTCGCAGCAAGAATAGCATCCGGCATGGCCCGGTCGCGTAACATCAGCTAACGGCACTTTACAGTTTGTGCTTGCAGGAGATTTGTTTCGCCGCAATCAGAGACTGACAGCAGCACTTTCCGCACATCGACACGCAGCCGCGCGGGATTCCGTCACCCTGACCGTCTTTTCCTTGCCGCGTCGCCCGGTTTCGATCAATTTGAAACCGGTGCTCGATTGCCTGTCCATTTGAAATTCGGAGAAAGAGATGAGCGGAAGATGGGATTTCTGGATCGATCGCGGCGGCACGTTCACCGACATCATCGGCCGCGATCCCGATGGCCGGCTGCATCCGCGCAAGCTGCTTTCTGAAAACCCCGAAGCCTATCGCGACGCTGCCATCCAGGGAATTCGCGATCTGCTCGGCGTCGCTTCCGGCGCGCCGATTCCCGCCGGGCTCGTCGGCGACATCAAGATGGGCACCACTGTTGCCACCAACGCGCTGCTCGAACGCAAGGGCGACCGTGTGCTCCTGTTGATCACCAAGGGCTTTCGCGATGCGCTGCGCATCGCATATCAGGCGCGGCCCGACATTTTCGCCAAGGAGATCATCCTTCCCGAGCAGCTCCATGAGCGCGTGATCGAAGTCGAGGAGCGCGTCCGCGCGGACGGCGTCATCGAGACGAAGCTCGATCTTGATGCCGTGCGCCCGCTGATCGAACAGGCGAAAGGGGACGGCATCGATGCAGTCGCCATCGTGTTCATGCACTCCTGGAAATATCCCGAGCATGAGGTCGCGGCTGGCAGTCTCTGCCGCGAAATCGGTTTCCGCCAGCTCTCTGTCAGCCATGAAGTTTCGCCGCTGGTAAAGCTCGTCGGCCGTGGCGACACGACCGTGGTCGACGCCTATCTCTCGCCGATCCTCGCTCGATATGTTCAGCAGGTTGCGGGCGAGCTGGGGATCGATCCTGCCCTTCCGGCGCCATCTCCAACCGGCCGTTCCAGCCGCCCTCCCCGCAAGGGTGAAGCCGACGCCCCCCGCCTGATGTTCATGATGTCTTCCGGCGGCCTGACGGCGGCGGACATGTTCCAGGGCAAGGACGCCCTGCTCTCCGGCCCGGCAGGCGGCGTGGTCGGGATGGTGGAAACGGCGAAGCTTGCCGGTTTCGCCAAGGTTATCGGCTTCGACATGGGCGGCACATCCACCGACGTCGCCCACTATGACGGAGAATACGAGCGCGCTTTCGATACCGAAGTGGCCGGTGTGCGGGTTCGCGCACCGATGATGCGCATCCATACGGTTGCCGCGGGCGGCGGTTCTATTCTGCACTTCGACGGCAGTCGCTACCGCGCCGGCCCGGACTCTGCCGGCGCCAGCCCCGGCCCCGCCTGCTATCGGCGCGGGGGACCGCTCGCCGTGACCGACGCCAACGTCATGCTGGGCAAACTGCAGCCGGAATTCTTCCCCGCGATCTTCGGGCGCGAGCAAAACCAGCCGCTGGACATCAATGTCGTGCGCGAGAAATTCACAGCACTCGCCGCAGATATAGGCGATGGCCGCAGCCCGGAGGCGGTGGCCGAAGGCTTTGTGACGATTGCCGTCGAGAACATGGCGAATGCCATCAAGAAAATATCGGTCCAGCGCGGTTACGACGTCACCGAATATCTCCTGAACTGCTTCGGCGGCGCAGGCGGTCAACATGCCTGCCTCGTCGCCGATGCGCTCGGGATGGAGTCGGTGCTGATCCACCCCTTCTCGGGTCTGCTTTCAGCCTACGGTATCGGCCTTGCCTCCGTCTTCGCGTCACGTCAGCAGGCGCTGATGAAGCCGCTGGCAGCGGAGTTGGCCGCCGCGCTGGAAGAACTGATCGGCCAGTTGCGTGAAGCCGTGGTGAGCGAACTCGCGGGCCAGGGCATCGCGCCGGAGGATGCCTCGTGGCGGACGGTTCTGCAGATTCGGTACGACGGCACCGATACGCCTCTGCCGGTCAATCTCGAAGGACTGGCGCTTGAAAAGGCCCGGCGCGATTTCGAGGCCGCGCACAAGGCGCAGTTCGGCTTCATTTACGACGACAAGCCGATGATCATCGAAGCCGTCGGGGTCGAAGGCGTCGACAAACGCAGGAGGGGGCGCGACGAACAGGATCATCCCGTTACCTCAAGCCGTCCGGTGGCCGGAGAAAAGCGCGAGATTTTCTGTGAGGGCGCGTGGCATGAAGCCGGCATCTTCCGCCGCGAGGCGCTAGAACCCGGCCACAAGGTATCCGGCCCCGCTCTGGTCATCGAAAGTCATCAGACCATCGTCGTCGAACCGGGCTGGCAGGCCGAGATCACCGCAAAGGACCACGTGCTGATGCGCCGCGTCGAAAAGAAGCGCCGGCAGGCGGCACTGGGCACCGAGGCCGATCCGGTCATGCTCGAGGTCTTCAACAATCTGTTCATGTCGATTGCCGAGCAGATGGGTGTAACGCTTCAGAACACCGCCTATTCAGTGAACATCAAGGAGCGCCTCGACTTTTCGTGCGCGGTCTTCGACCGCGACGGCGCGCTTGTCGCCAATGCACCGCATATGCCTGTGCATCTCGGGTCCATGGACCGTTCCGTGGAGACCATCATCCGCCTCAACGAGGGCGATATCCATCCGGGCGACGTCTTCGCGCTCAACGCGCCCTACAACGGCGGCACGCATCTGCCGGACATCACGGTGGTCACGCCTGTTTTCGACGACGCGGGCAAGGAAATCCTCTTCTACTCCGCCTCACGGGGACATCATGCCGATGTCGGCGGCACCGCACCGGGCTCCATGACGCCGCTTGCCACGACGGTTGACGAAGAGGGCGTGCTGTTCGACAACTTCCGCATCGTGGAGCGCGGCCGCTTTCGCGAGGCGGAGCTGGAGAAGCTGCTCACGGACCACCCCTACCCTGCCCGCAATCCTTACCAGAACATTGCCGATCTTAAGGCGCAGATCGCGGCCAACGAGAAGGGCGTGGCGGAGCTCCGCAAGATGGTCGCGCATTTCGGGCTCGACGTCGTCAACGCCTATATGGGCCATGTCCAGGACAACGCGGCCGAAAGCGTGCGCCGTGTGCTGGAGCGTTTGCCCGACATCGCGGAATACGAATATCCAACCGACACCGGGCAAGTGATCAAAGTGAAGATCACAATCGATCGCGAAAAGCGCGAGGCGACGGTCGACTTCACCGGCACTTCGCCGGTGATGAAAAACAACTTCAACGCACCGGAGCCGGTGGCCCGCGCGGCGGTGCTCTATGCCTTCCGAGTGATGGTCGAGGACCAGATCCCGATGAACGCCGGCTGCTTGCGCCCAATCCGCGTTATCATTCCGGACGGCTGCATGCTGCGGCCGAGCTACCCGGCGGCAGTCGTCGCCGGCAATGTCGAAACCTCGCAGCACGTCACCAACGCGCTGTTCGGCGCCATGGGTGCGCTCGCCAACGCTCAAGGTACGATGAACAACCTCACCTTCGGCAACAACAAGTACCAGTACTATGAGACGATCTGCTCCGGTTCGCCGGCCGGCCGGATGAACAGCGGCCGCGGCTTCAACGGCACCTCCGGCGTCCACACCCACATGACAAACTCGCGGCTGACCGATCCGGAAATCCTCGAGCTTCGCTTCCCTGTCCTGCTGGAGGACTTCCATATCCGGGAAGGCTCCGGCGGCAAGGGCAAATGGAGAGCCGGCGACGGTACCCGCCGCACCATCCGCTTCCTTCAGAAGATGGAATGCGCCATCCTGTCCTCGCACCGATCGCATGCGCCTCGCGGCGTCAACGGCGGCGGCGACGGCCAGACCGGCAGGACCGAAATCCGCCGTGTCGACGGCACCCTCGAAACGCTGAAGGCTTGCGACCAGACCATGCTGGACGCCGGCGAGGCGGTTATCGTAACAACGCCCACGTCGGGAGGTTTTGAACGCCCATAGAACGCTTTCGTTCGTGCCTCGACCGTCGAGCGTTCACCCCTGCCACGCGACCGCAACTTTTCCTGCGGGTCGCTCGTTCACAATTGGCGCTCCCTGTCCTCGCGATAGCTGTCAAGCAGGTCCCTCGCCTCGATCAGTTTATCGACGGCCAGTTAGGCGACTGTTCCGATTGCGTTTTCCTGGTGCTCCGGAAGTTCCGAAGATGCCATGCCGATGGCTTCAACAAGAGCGCGGGCGTGAGCTATGACGTCCTCGGCATCGATCACCTTACACATCGTCTTGAGCCTTGCGGCGGAGAATGTCAGGCAAGCCTCCGGCGGCTGCCCCAAATAGTGCTCTGGGCATTGTGGTTCCCTTCCGGGTTCGCTATCGATACGAAAAGTATTAGTTGGTAGTCGCTAGGTCCATGATACTATCTGTACCATTAACGATACCAGATGGTCTGTAAAGTCCTTTTTGCATCAAATAGGATCGTTTTGGCATCATGAAGAAACTACAGTTGCGCGCAGCGCGAGCCGTTTTGGGGTGGTCTCAAGAGAGGTTGGCGCAGGAATCCGGCGTGTCTCTACCCACCATCAAGAGGCTTGAGCCAGGCGACGATCCAATGCGCGTTCGGTTGGACACGATCGAAAAGCTAAAGCACGCTCTACAAAATGCCGGAATAATTTTCATTGAAGGAAATGGGGAAGGACCAGGGGTCAGATTGCGAAAGAATGCAGGCTAACAAAACGCCCGCCCCACTCTCTTCGTCATCCCAGGGCGGAGCCGGAGCGCAGCGAAGGCGCAGACCCTGGGATCCATGCCTGAACATAAAGGCAGCGCGCGGCGGTCCAGAATGCCAACTGCCTCGCCCACGATGAGCGTTCCGGCATGGGTCCTCGGGTCAAGCCCGAGGATGACGATGCGGGGAGGGCTTCGGCAATCACAAGCGACAGCGATTGGCGCTCCGAACTCCTCGCCATCCCGTCCCACTCTCTTCGTCATCCCAGGGCGGAGCCGAAGCGCAGCGAAGGCGCAGACCCTGGGATCCATGCCTGAACATGAAGGCAGTGCGCGGCGGTCCAGAATGCCAACTGCCTCGCCCACGATCAGCGTTCCGGCATGGGTCCTAGGGGCTCAAGCCCGAGGATGACGAAGTGGTGAGGGCTTCGGCCAATCACAAGCGACAGCGATTGGCGGCAGCGTTGGCCTCTTCATCATGCCAGAGCGGAAGCGCCCCCCTCTATCCCAGAGCGCAAACGTCCGTCTCTTCGTCATCCCGCCCCTCTCTCTTCGTCATCCCAGGGCGGAGCCGAAGCGCAGCGAAGGTGCAGACCCTGGGATCCATGCCTGAACATAAAGGCAGCGCGGCGGTCCAGAATGCCAACTGCCTCACCCACGATGAGCGTTCAGGCATGGGTCCTCGGGTCAAGCCCGAGGATGACGATGCGGGGAGGGCTTCGGCCGATCACAAGCGACAGCGATTGGCGGCAGCAGCGCCCGTCTCTGCCAGAGCGGAAGCGCCGCCCCTCTATCCCAGGGCGCAAACGTCCCTCCCTATCCCAGAGCAGAAACGCCGCCCCTCTCTCTTCGTCATCCCAGGGAGGAGCCGAAGCGCAGCGAAGGTGCAGACCCTGGGATCCATGCCTGAACGCGGGGCAGCGCGCGGCGGTCCAGAGGCATGGGTCCTCGGGTCAAGCCCGAGGATGACGATGCGGGGAGGGCTTCGGCCAATCACAAGCGACAGCGATTGGCGTCCAACTCCTCGCCATCCCGCCCCTCTCTCTTCGTCATCTCAGGGCGGAGCCGAAGCGCAGCGAAGGTGCAGACCCTGGGATCCATGCCTGAACGCGGGGGCGGTGCGCAGCGGTCCAGAATGTCACCGAGGACGACGAACGGTGCAGTTCACCATCCCGTCCCGCGAAACAGCTCGTTCCAGTCAGGATTTGCCTTCTCGATCATTTCGACTTTCCATTCGCGCCGCCAGCGCTTCAGCGATTTCTCGCGTTGGATGGCGTCGCGGACGTCGAAATACTCCTCGTACCAGACCAGCCGTTGCACCCCATGTCGCGCCGCGAAGCGTGAACCCTCACCATCCTTGTGTTCCGGAATACGGCGCCCCAAGTCGTTGGTCACGCCGATGTAGATCGTGCCGCGCTTCTGGCTCGCGATCATGTAAACATAGCCGGTCATGGCCAGACGATATCCACATCCTGTGTTGCCGGCAATCGACCACCTTGTTCGGGCATACGATCGATTCTATCGGAACGCAGACGTCTGGTCATCGAATTGCCGCCATTCATGATGCAAATTCGTTTTCGATCATGCGCCGTCAACCGAAAATCAACCTTGATCGGCGATGACACGATGATGCCGGTTGTTGACGTAGGGTGACCGCCGGCGCCCGAGCAATTGCAGCTCGGGTCGAGGAACGTCTGTATGCCCGCTTCGGGCACGCGCGATCGGAGGGGAATACGATGCGCTGTGGGGTGGTTTTTGCGGTTCTGGCCCTCACTGCCGGATGCACGACAGCCGACGATCTTGTGCCCATCGCCGGGGGGAAAGACGTTTCGGTGACCAGCAAGGTCACGCTCGCCTATCCCCGTTTCAGCGACAACGATCCGCATGACTGGACGGGCAACACGCCTTGGCGCTATGCCGTGCACGGTGCCGACGTGTCGAAGTACCAGACGTCCGTAGACTGGCGGCAAGCCAAGGCCAGCGGCATTTCCTTCGCCTTTGTCAAGGCGACCGAGGGGGGTGACCGGGTCGACGATTTCTTCGCCGAGCACTGGAGTACCACCCGGGCGGCCGGTGTGCCCCGCAGCGCCTATCACTTCTACTATTTTTGCCGTCCTGCCGCTCAACAGGCCGCCTGGTTCATCCGCAATGTGCCTCGCGACAAGGCTGCCCTTCCGCCCGTGCTCGACATGGAATGGAACCCGCAGTCGCCGACCTGCAAGCTTCGCCCTCCGGCGCAAACCGTGCGCAGCGAAATGCGCACCTTCCTTGAAATCATTGAAAGACACTATGGCAAGAAGCCGATCATATACACGTCGGTCGATTTCTTTGACGACAACGGGCTCGCCACCTTCCACGGCTATCCGTATTGGCTTCGCTCCGTCGCCGGCCACCCGCGGGATAAGTACGGCGGACACCCCTTCACGTTCTGGCAGTACACCGGTACAGGGGTTGTTCCCGGTATCGATGGCAACGCAGACATCAGCGTGTTCAACGGCAGTGAAGCGGCATGGAGGAAGTGGCTAGCGGCAAATACCCGCTAATGCATGTCGCCCAAAAGTGCGCAGCGGTTTTGGGACAACGACATGCACACAAACAATAGCCTAAAGCGAGAGCCGGTTTCGGGAAAAACCGATGCTCGAAAGGCTCTTCAGAGCCTGAACGAAATTCCCGACAGAACTGGAGACGGGGACAATGACTTTGCGTATGACGGCGCTGGCGACGCTATTGGCGGCCACGGCGGCCCCATCGGCGTGGGCCCAGCAATGCGGCGGCGATTTCGAGGCGTGGAAACAGGTGCTCGCCGGCGAGGCGCGGCAGGCAGGCGTCGGCGAACGCGGACTGGCGGCCCTGGAGAACGCGCAAACAAGCGAAGCCGTGTTGAAGCGCGACCGCGCGCAAGGCGTTTTCACGCAGACATTCGCGGAATTTTCCAGCCGTATGATCAACGAGTACCGGTTGACGCAAGGCGCTGCAAATCTGGCCAAGTATGCCGACGTGTTTGACCGCGCGGAACACGACTTCGGCGTGCCGGGTCCGGTGATTGCCGCCTTTTGGGCGCTGGAGACGGATTTCGGCGCCGTTCAGGGCGATTTCAACACGCTCAACTCGCTGGTGACGCTCGCGCATGATTGCCGCAGGCCGGAATTGTTCCGGCCACATGTCGTTCCAATGCTCACCCTGATCGATCGCGGCACGCTGCCCGCCGACACCAAGGGTGCCTGGGCCGGAGAGATCGGGCAGACCCAGATCCTTCCTGCCGACTATCTGGCGAGCGGCGTCGACGGCGATGGCGACGGGAAGGTCGACCTGCGCGGCAGCGCGCCCGATGCAATCTTGACGACGGCCAACAAGATTTCAGTCGCGCGGCTGGAAGCGCGGCGAACCCTGGATTCAGGAGGTCCGAATTCCGGACCAGCTTCCCTGGGAGCAGACCGGTCGCCTGAACAAGCTGCCGCTTTCCAAGTGGGCCGAATGGGGAGTGACGAACCGCGACGGGACCCCGCTCAAGGACAACGGGCTCAGCGCCGGCCTCGTGCTTCCGATGGGCCACAAGGGGCCTGCCTTCCTGAGCTATGAAAACTACGACCTCTATTTCGAGTGGAACCAGTCTTTCATCTATACGCTGACCGCAGCTCACCTTGCCTCCCGCTTCGCCGGCGATCCAGCATTCGACCGCCGCAACCCTGAAGAGGGCCTGGTCGGCGCGACAATGAAGCTGTTGCAGCATAAGCTTGCCCAGCTCGGGCATGACGTTGGCAAGATCGACGGCGTTCTGGGGGTCAGCACGCGCGAGGCCGTGCGCAAGGAACAGATGCGCCTCGGCCTTCCGGTCGATGGCTGGCCTACGCCGGCGCTGCTGGCGAATTTGTGATTAGCGACTAGAGCATCGGACCCGAAAGTGGGTACCGGTTTCGGGAAAAATCCGATGCTCAAACAAAGAGATAGAGCAGCAGCAGCGATCCCATCGATGCATCCGCTGCTCTAGAGCATTTTGCAGCCAAGTGGAATCACTTGGCGTCGCAAGAATGCGGTAAAACAAAGAGATAGAGCGGATGCATGGGTCCGTATCGATGCATCCGCTGCTCTAGATTTCTACTGTTCAAGTCGCTCGGTGATGCCGGCGAGCAGGACCGGGCTTGCCTGAACGGCCGTCCGCTGCATGAAGTGGAGCACCCCGCGGATGCCGCCCAGCTCCTCACCGCCGCCGGCGCGACCCGGCCCGCCATGGATCAGGTGCGGAAGCGGTGAGCCGTGACCGGTCGCCTCCTTGCCGGTGTCGCGATCGGCGAAGTAGAGGCGTCCGTGATAAGCGCCGGAACTGAGCACCGCCGCACGGGCTACCGCGGGGTCATTGGTGAAGACAGAGGCCACCAGCGAGCCCTTGCCACGGTTGGCAAGACCGAACGCGTGGTCCAGATCTCGATAACCCATGATCGTCGATACCGGCCCGAAGGCCTCGACCGCATGAACGTTCTCCGCACCGTCCGGATCGTCGCAGGCAAAGAACATCGGCGGAACGAATGCGCCAGCCTCGCGGTCCGCGCCTTCTACGGCAAAGTCCTCGGGGTCGCCGAAAACGCGCCTTGCCTCGCTGCCTATGAACTCGGCCTTGCGCAGCACATCGGCGCGCTGCTCGAGGCTGGCCAGCGCGCCCATGCCGGTCGCCTCATTGCGAGGATCGCCGACGACCGTCGCGGCCAACCGCTCGGTGACGGCTTCCGCTACGGCTTCACGGATTGCGTCGGGAACGATGATGCGGCGTATGGCGGTGCACTTCTGCCCGGCCTTCGTCGTCATCTCGCGATGCACTTCTTCGACGAAGAGGTCGAATTCCGGCGCGCCGGGAGCGGCATCCGGGCCGAGGACGGAGGCATTGAGCGAATCCTGTTCGGCAATGAACCGGATCGAGTTTTTCAATACGCTCCGGCTGGAACGCAGCATCGCGGCCGTTGTCGCCGATCCGGTGAAGGAGATGACGTCCTGATCGGCGAGGTGGGCGATGAGATCGCCGGTCGAGCCGGCGATAAACTGCACCGCTCCCTCAGGCAGGATGCCGGAGTTGGCGATCATCCTGAAGCAGGCTTGTGCGAGCCATGCGGTGGCCGACGCGGGCTTGACGATCGCCGGCACGCCCGCAAGCAGCGTCGGCGCAAGTTTCTCGAGCATTCCCCAGACAGGGAAGTTGAAGGCGTTAATGTGAACAGCCACGCCTTGCAAAGAGGTTGCGACATGCTGGCCGACAAAGTTGCCGCCCTTCGAGAGGTGCTCCAGCGCCCCTTCCGTGAGGATCACGTCGTCCGGCAATTCCGTTCGGCCTTTCGAGGCATAGACGAACAGCGTGGCGATGCCGCCATCGATGTCGACTACCGAGTTTGATTTGGTGGCACCGGTGTCGTAAGACAGATCGTAAAGCGCCTCTCGGCGCTCATTCAAATATTGCGCCAGGTTCTTCAGCAGTTGCGCTCTTTCGTGAAAGGTCGTCTTGCGTAGCACGTGGCCGCCCACTTGGCGGGCGTGTTTCGCCATAGCACCGAAGTCCAATCCGTCCGCGCCGAGTTCCGCCACGACCTTGCCGGTTACGGCGCTTCTCAACTCGCTGATCCTGCCCGACGGCGGCACCCATTTGCCGGCAGCGTAGCTCTGAAGGAAGATGCGGCTCATGCGGAAACCAACCTTACGGTGCGACGCACTCTACACTTGCGCCAAGCGATGCGAAACGCCGGAAGGAGGCATCAGCGGCCGCCGCCGTCACACGCGGCCGCGGCGCGGCCAAATGCGTCCAAAAGGACACGCGGCGCTGTAGGGTGTGTGTTGAGATTCGGGTCAGGCCGAGCCTATCGCCCCTCCCTGATGTCGGTCAGCGTGCGGGTCGGCGTGATTGCTTCTGGGTCGAGCTTGATTTCGATGATTGCCGGCCTACGGCTGGCTATTGCCCGCTCGAAGGCGGGCGCGAAACCGGCCGTCTCTTCCACCGTTTCGCCGTGTCCGCCGTAGGCTCGGGCAAGCGCGGCAAAGTCCGGATTCTTCAGGTCCGTCGCGATCACGCGGCTGGGATACTCCCGCTCCTGATGCATGCGAATCGTGCCGTAAGTGCCGTTGTTGACGACGATCACAATGATCGGCAAATCGTATTGGACAGCTGTCGCGAACTCTTGGCCATTCATCATGAAGCAGCCGTCGCCGGCAAACGCGATGACCTCGCGATCCGGGAAGAGCGCCTTTGCGGCAACTGCCGCAGGTGTGCCGTAGCCCATAGAGCCCGAAGTGGGAGCTGCCTGCGTCTGGAATCGGCGAAAGCGGTGGAAGCGATGGACCCACGTCGTATAGTTGCCAGCACCGTTGGCGAGGATCGCGTCGTCCGGCAGAACGGATTCCAGATAGTTCATGATGGGACCCATCTGGACGGCGCCGGGTCCGGTCTCGGGCGGTGTCGACCAGTCGAGATACTGACTGTGCAGACGTTCGGTCCCGCCCGCCCATACGGGCGTGGCGACGGGCTTCAGCTTCGCAAATGCTGCAGAGAATGCTTCGGGTGTCGCGTTGATTGCGAGCGCAGGCCGATAGACCCGGCCGAGTTCATTAGCGTCGGCGTGAACATGTACCAGCGTCTGGTCCGGGTAGGGGCTCTTCAGAAGCGTGTAGTCGGCCGACGGCACTTCGCCGAACCTGCCGCCGACGAGAAGCACGAGATCGGCCTGCTTGATCGCGGTCGACAGCGCGGGGTTTGGTCCAAGGCCGATATCGCCTGCATAGTTCGGATGCAGATGGTCGAACAGCATCTGCCGGCGGTAGGTGACGCCGACCGGCAGCGCCCAGGCCTCGACTGACTTTTCGAGGCTCGATCTCGCCTCAGCGCTCCAGCGCGAGCCGCCGAGGATCATGAACGGGCGCTTCGCCTCGCCCAGCAGCGCAGCCAATCCTTGCAGCTCGCCTTCGCCGGGCGATGTCTCGACCGGCGTTGCCGGCAGCGCATCGGGCGCTTCGACCAGCGCAGTCAGCATGTCCTCCGGGAGCGATATGACGACCGGACCGGGGCGGCCGGAGGTGGCAACGGCAAACGCGCGTGTCACGAGTTCCGGGATGCGCGCGGCGTCGTCGATCTCCACCACCCATTTGGCCATGTCGCCGAAGAAGCGCTTGTAATCGACTTCCTGAAAGGCCTCGCGCTCGCGGGCGTGGGCAGCCACCTGGCCAATGAACAGGATAAGCGGCGAAGAATCCTGCATGGCGATGTGGACACCCGCCGAAGCGTTGGTTGCACCGGGACCGCGGGTGACGAAGCAGACGCCCGGCCTGCCGGTCAGCCGTCCGTGGCAATCCGCCATCATCGCGGCGCCACCTTCCTGGCGGCAGACGATGGTGCGGATGCGGCGCGAATCATGCAGCGCGTCGAGCACCGCGAGGTAGGACTCGCCCGGCACGCAATAGATGCGGTCGACGCTGTTGGCTTCAAGCGCTTCGACAATCAGTTTTCCGCCGGTTTTCATTCGCCTTGCTTCTCCAGTTCCGCGAGGATCTCCGCAGTGTGCTCGCCGAGGCGCGGCGAAGGTCGATGATAGGCAAGCGGCGTTTCAGACATCAGCATCGGCGCTCGCACAGAGGGCAAGCTGTTGCCGTGGCCGTCGTCAAGATCGAGCCGCATCCCCCGCGCAATCGTCTGGGGATCGGCAAACATCTCGCCGATCGTATTAATCGGACTTGCCGGTACATTTGCGGCCTCGAGCGCGGCAAGAAGCGGCGTACGATCGAGAAACGCCAGGCGCTCGATCATCCGGTCGCGCAGGCGAGCGCGATTGACGACGCGGGCAGCGTTGGTGGCGAAGTCCAGGTCGTCCGGCAGATCATTCAGGCCGACCACCTGGCAGAAGCGCTGGAACTGGCTGTCATTGCCGACCGCCAGGATAATGTGGCCGTCCCTGACCGGCACCACCTCGTAGGGTGCGATGTTCATGTGGGCATTGCCCATCTGCACCGGCGATTTGCCGGAGACCAGAAAGTTGAGGTTCTGGTTGCCAAGCACCGAAATCTGCGTGTCGAAGAGCGCCATATCGATGTACTGGCCCTGACCTGTGCGCTCGCAATGGCGCAGCGCCGCCTGAATGGCGATGACCGAATAGAGCCCGGTGAAGATGTCGGAAATGGCGACGCCGGCCTTTTGTGGCTCTCCGCCGGGTGCGCCAGTGATCGACATCATGCCGGCCATGCCCTGAATGATGAAATCATAGCCTGGTCGCGGAGCGTAAGGGCCGTCCTGGCCGAAGCCTGTGATCGAGCAGTAGACAAGGCGGGGGTTGAGCTTCCGCAGGCTCTCGTAGTCGAGCCCGTATTTCTTCAACCCGCCGAGCTTGAAGTTTTCGATCAGGACGTCCGCGGTGGCAGCCAGCTTGCGGATAGCCTCAGCGCCTTCCGTTGTGGAGAAGTCGATTGCCGCAGAGCGCTTGCCACGGTTGCAGCAGTGATAATAGGCGGCGAAGAGGTTCTCGCCATCATGGCTCATGACGAAGGGCGGGCCCCATTTGCGCGTGTCGTCGCCGCCATCAGGGCTCTCGACCTTGATGACGTCGGCCCCAAGGTCAGCAAGGAGCTGACCGGCCCATGGACCGGCAAGTATGCGCGCCAGTTCGATGACGCGGATGCCTTTCAACGGGGGGTCAGCCATTTTGCACCGTCAAATCTCGAAGTTGGCGAAGTGACTAGCTAACAAATCCCGCATGGCGCTGTCACGCTGATTGGATCAGGCCAGCGGTGGCGCGGGCACATCAATGCGACGCCGCTGCCTTAGCCCAAGCGGCGAAATCCTCCGTGATGAGGTCCCGGTTCAATTCGTTGAGGGATTTATGGCGCGTTTCCGGATAGATGGTTGAAACGACATGGGAAAAGCCCATGCGCCTCATGCGCGATGCCAGATCGGAGATCGCCTTGCCGCCGCCCGTGGAGGCATCGGCCGCTCCACCGACGAGATTGAACGGCAGGTCTTTTCGGACGGCGGAAAAATTCCTGTCGTCGGCACCGTAAAAAACGAAACCGAAAAGATCGCGCCAGAGCGAGACGGAAGCATTCCAGCCGCAGAGCGGATCCGCGACATACGCGTCGACCTCCGTCGGATCGCGCGACAGCCAGTCGAAATCGGTGCGGGGGTCGGGGACCTTTCGCGCCCAATCCTCGAATGTGAGCTTCGGCAGGATGCGGGAAGGAACATCGGACCCGAGCCGAAAGCGCTCGAAGGCAAGCAGGACCTGGGCGACACGGCCGAGCAGACCGGCGGAAAAGTTGGCGTTCCACACCGCAGCGGCCTCCAAGTGCGCGGAGTGGCGCAGCACATAGTTGAGCGTAACGATGCCGCCCATCGAATGACCAAAGACGATGACGGGAAGGCCGGGGCTCTCCTTGGCGATCAGGTCGTGCACGGCGTCAATGTCGTCCAGGACCAGTGCGCCTCCGTCCTTCGGCCCGAACATGCCGCGCGGTGCGTCGGGCGCTTTCGTGTGCCCGTGGCCACGATGATCGTGCGCATAAGTATGAAAGCCATGCGCTGCCATGGCATCAGCAAAGCGACCGTAACGGGCGGCATGTTCGGCAAGCCCGTGGTTGATCTGAATAACGCCGCGCGCGCCGCCTCCGGCACGCCGCGTATACAGATTGAGCATGGCGCCCGTCGGCGACGGGTACGCCCTCCGGCTGTCGAATGGCATGAAGCTCCTCCCCTCGAGAGACTGTTCGTCAGAGGACGGCGAGCGTCAAGAGGGGCTTCACGCGGGTGTCGACCTACTGTCCGGCGCAGCGACGGCGCCCGGCTTTGCCGACGCGGCATACGGTCACTTCGCGGCGCGGCGACCTGGCCGATCTCGAGGCGGTGCGCGGCTGAGTGCAGCAAAATCCGATTGCCGTTACAGACGCCATCGCCTACATAGCGCGCAAACTTCCGCAAACTTTGACAGGAAATGCGCGCGTGGCACGCCAGTTCATCTATCACATGTCTGGGCTCAATAAGGCCTATGGCACCAAAAAGGTGCTCGAGAACATCCACCTTTCCTTCTACCCCGATGCGAAGATCGGCATTCTGGGTCCGAACGGCGCAGGCAAGTCCACTGTGCTTAAGATCATGGCGGGCATGGACAAGGAATATTCCGGTGAGGCCTGGCTCGCCGAAGGAGCGACTGTCGGCTATCTGGCGCAAGAACCGGTCCTCGATTCGAAGAAGTCGGTCTTCGAGAATATTATGGACGGCGTCGCCAAGAAGACGGCCATCATCGAGCGCTACAATGAGCTGATGATGAACTATTCCGACGAGACGGCGGAAGAGTCGGCGCATCTCCAGGATGAGATGGACCGGCTGAACTTGTGGGACCTCGAACAGCAGATCGAAATGGCTATGGAAGCGCTGGGGTGCCCGCCGAAGGATGCGGACGTGACCAAGCTTTCGGGCGGCGAACGCCGCCGCGTCGCGCTTTGCCAGCTCTTGCTGCGCCAGCCCGACCTGCTGCTGCTCGACGAACCGACCAACCATCTGGACGCCGAAACGACGGCATGGCTGGAAAAGCATCTGCGTGCCTATCCGGGCGCTGTGATGATCATCACCCACGACCGCTACTTCCTGGACAATGTCACCGGCTGGATTCTCGAACTCGATCGTGGTCGCGGCATTCCTTACGAAGGCAACTACACTGCCTACCTGGAATCCAAGGCCAAGCGCCTGAGGCAGGAGGGCCGCGAGGACGACGCGCGCCAACGTGCCATCAGCCGCGAGCGCGAGTGGATTGCGTCCAGCCCCAAGGCCCGTCAGACCAAGTCCAAGGCGCGCATCAAGGCATTCGAAGAGTTGCTCGACGCGGCAGACAAGAGACGGCCGACCAACTCTCAAATCGTCATTCCGCATGGCGAGCGGCTGGGCAATGTGGTGATCGAGGTCGACGGCCTGTCGAAGGGCTATGGCGAGACCCTGCTGATCGAGGACCTGGAATTCAAGCTGCCGCCCGGTGGCATTGTCGGCGTCATAGGGCCGAACGGCGCGGGCAAGACGACGCTGTTCAGGATGATCACCGGGCAGGAAAAGCCCGACGATGGCGCGATCCGCATCGGCGAGACCGTAAAGCTCGGCTATGTCGACCAGAGCCGCGACGCGCTCAACCCGAACAAGACGGTGTGGGAGGAGATTTCGGGCGGCGCCGAAGTGGTGAAGCTTGGCAAGCACGAGGCCAATACCCGCGCCTATTGTTCGTCGTTCAATTTCCGTGGCGGTGACCAGCAGCAGAAGGTCGGCAACCTTTCGGGCGGCCAGCGCAACCGCGTGCACCTCGCCAAGATGCTGAAGACTGGCGGCAATGTGCTGCTGCTCGACGAACCGACTAACGACCTGGATACCGAAACGCTGGCGGCGCTCGAAGACGCGCTGGAAAACTTCGCCGGATGCGCCGTGATCATCAGCCACGATCGCATGTTCCTTGACCGGCTGGCGACGCACATCCTCGCCTTTGAAGGTGACAGCCATGTCGAATGGTTCGAAGGCAACTTCGAAGATTATGAGCAGGATAAGATCCGCCGCCTCGGCCCCGAAAGCGTCAATCCACACAGGATGACGTACAAGAGGCTGACGCGGTAGAGGCTCTTGCAGCGGAGCACCCGGGGCCACCATGCCTTTGCAACCCGGTTAAACTGGCCTAAACCGCTTGCATGCAATCATCGACCTAGGTTCTGTGGGGGAGCGGACCGCAATCACGGCGATTTGCGCCAATGGGACAACCAGCAGAATGAATCGCGTCATCATCAGCGGCATCGGCGTCGAAATCCCCGAAGCATCGATCACCAACGAAGATCTGGTCGCGAGTTTCAATGACTGGGTGGGCATAGAGAACGCGCGGCGGGCGGCCACGGGCGAGGAACCGCTGCAGAAATCGAACAGCGAGTTCATCGTCCATGCCTCCGGCGTGAAAAAGCGGCATGTCATCGAGCGTGAGGGCATTCTCGACCCGGCCCGCATGGCACCGCGCATTCCGCCGCGTCCGGACGACGCACTCTCAGTGGAGGCTGAGTTCGGCATAGCCTCGGCAAAACGCGCGCTCGCTCATGCGGGGCGCGAGGCCGCCGATATCGACATGGTAATCTGTGCGGCTTCGCATCACCAGCGGCCCTATCCTGCCATCGCGATCGAAATCCAGGACGCGCTCGGTGCGAAAGGTGCGGGCTTCGACATGGGGCTGGGCTGCTCCTCGGCCGCGGCGGGGCTGCACGTGGCGGTCAATCTGGTGCGGACCGGTGCTCAGAAGCGCGTGTTGGTCGTGACACCGGAGATCATCACCGGCCATCTGAATTTTCGCGATCGGCAAACTCACTTTATATTCGGAGACGCCTCGACTTCGATGATCGTTGAAGCAATCGGCGAAGGCGAGATGCGTCCAGGCCGCTTCGAAGTGGTCGATACGCGAAACTGGACGCAGTTTTCCAACAACATCCGGACAAATCTGGGCTATCTGACGCGCACGGCATCCGACGACCCCTACATGATTTCGATGGAAGGGAACATGATCAAGCAGGTCGGCAACAAGGTATTCAAGGAAGTGACGGTAGCCGGCCACAGCTTCATCGTGAATTTCCTTGCCGAGCACGGTCTCACCCCGCAAGGCATCCGCCGTTTCTGGCTGCACCAGGCAAACGCGCGCATGAACGCGATGATCCTGAAACTCGCCTTCGGTCATGAGGTGGGCCACGACCGCGCACCTATGGTGCTGGAGCGGCTGGGCAATACGGCTGCAGCCGGCGCGATCATCGCGCTCAGCGAGAACCACGCCGACATGAAGCCCGGAGACTACGGCCTGATCTGCGCCTTCGGCGCCGGCTATTCGATTGGCGGTGCGCTGGTCAGGATGATGTAGAGCCGCCCAATTGTCCAGGACACCAGCTCTCTGAGAGCCATAAGCTTCGGTCATCGACCAATCAGCCGAATTGACTGGATCTTTGCTATTTTCGCTCGCATTTTCCGCGTTCGAAAAAGGGAATGGCAATGCTCGAAAATGTGACACGCGGCACCGAACTTGAAATCGTGCCGGCCAGCAAGCTTGCAGCCAAGGTGGCCGGATTGTTTCTCGCGCCGTTCGATCACTTCGTGACGAGCGCGACAGAAGAGCTTCGTGTCGGCTTCGAAGGAATCGAGGGCGATTTCCACGCCGGCCATACACGGCGATCGGGCGGCCGCGAACCGTGGTATCCGCGCGGCATGGAAATGCGCAACGAACGCCAGCTCTCGATCGTGGCGCCCGACGAATTGGCAGCGATCGCCAAAGCCATGGACATTGCGGAGGTAAAGTCCGAGTGGATTGGCGCCAACCTGCTCATCGCAGGGGTGCCGCGGCTTTCGATGCTGCCTTCGGGCACAATGCTCTTTTTCAAGGGCGGAGCGACACTGAAGGTGGATTCACAGAACGGTCCCTGCCGGTTCTCCGGCCGTTCGGTCGCCGAGCACGCCGGGATGGCCGATCACGAAGGGGGGTCGCTGCTCTTCCCGAAAGCAGCAAGGCGGATGCGCGGCCTTGTCGCCTGGGTGGAGAAGCCGGGCGTGATCAGGGATGGGGAAGACGTTTCGATACGGATCCCGGAGCAGTGGATCTATCGCGCCTGACCGATCTCAGGCGGGTTTTGTGCCGTCACACCTCCTCGTCATCCGGCTCAAGCAGCCTGGTCGCACGCCAGACCGTAAGGATCCTGTTGATCTCAACGATGACAAAGAACCGGGCGGAGTCGCGGTCATACCCCTCAGAAAGCAGCCGTTCATAGGCCGTATGTTCATGGCGGACATGAGCGATCGTGGCCAGCCAGACGGCGATCGAGGGCGGCAGCGACTTCAGATGCTTCGCGTTGGCGCCAGCGCGAATCTTTTCCGTGTCAGCATAAGGTGCAAGCGGCAGCAGCCCCGTCAGCGCCTTGGCGATAGCGCGCTGGCGGCCAGTGGTCCCGATCATTCGCAGCTGCTTCCGCCGGTCGCGCCGGGAATTGAGTCGGTCGAGGCGAAATAGGGCTTGAGATCGATGATCGGCGTTCCATCGAGAACGTCGATCGCGTCGAGCGTGATCCGGCCCGCCACCGCATCGAGCGCGACGATGCGTGCAATGTGCAGGCCGATAGGATTGGGCCGCGCCGGCGAGCGCAGCGCGAAAACACCCTTGGCGATCGAGGCATGACGCGGCTTCTGCAAAATGAGGTTCCGCGGCGCGCGGTCGAGCCAGCTGAGGATCGCGACATGGCTGAAGCCATCGAGACCCTCGAGCCCGACCCTGTACGGCTGGTCGATTTCAAGTGTCCCCCCGCCGCCGCGCTTTCGGGCTGCGTCCATGTTCCTGGGACAGTCATCGCGCGTCAACCACGGAGAGCGAACGCGTCCGATGAAGACGATGCGGCCGTCCCCGGACATCGCCGCCGGGTCAAGGGGCAGCTCCCGCTCGCCCTCGCGCATGCCGAAATCACTCATCGCCAACACCATCGCCCCGTTTTCGGGCTTGTCCATGACATGTCGCCTTGCACATTTTTCGAATCTCACATAAAGATATGTTTATATCTGTTGGAGCCTTGAATGTCCTTTCACCCCCACGCGACACTGGACACGATGGTTGATACCTTGAAGGCGGCGGCCGAATCCAGCCGTCTGCGCATTCTCGCGCTCCTTGCGCGTGGCGACCTTACGGTTTCCGACCTTACCGAAATTCTCAATCAGTCACAGCCACGCGTTTCGCGTCATCTGAAGCTGCTGCTCGAGGCCGGACTGATCGGCCGCTATCAGGAAGGCTCGTGGGCCTATTTCCGGCTCTCCGATTCAGATACCGAGCGCGAATTCGTGCATGGGCTGGTCTCGCGGGTTCATCTCAGCGATCCGCAGGTGGAACGCGATCTTGAACGGCTCGCCGCAGTGAAACGAAAAAGGCAGGAGCGGGCGAAAACTTATTTCAGCGAAAACGCGGCGAGTTGGGACCATATCCGCTCGCTGCATGCGCCGGACGTGGCGGTGGAGGCCGCGCTGAAGCGGCTGGTCGGGAAAAAGCCGTTCCAGGCCATGCTCGATCTCGGCACGGGCACCGGACGGCTGCTCGAGGTATTCGCCCCCCTTTACAGGCGCGGCATCGGAATTGACCTGTCGCGCGAGATGCTGGCGATCGCGCGCGCCAATCTCGACAGAGCCGGGATCGCCAATGCGCAGGTGCGGCAAGGCGATGTCTATGCGCCGCCGGTCGAGCGCGACGCCTTTGATCTCGTCACCATTCATCAGGTGCTGCACTATCTCGACGATCCGCAACTGGCGATCCGGGAGGCAGCGAGGCTGCTCAGGCCGTCCGGGCGGCTGGTGATCGTCGATTTCGCGCCCCACACGCTGGAGTTCCTGCGCGAGGCGCACGCACATGTCCGGCTGGGCTTCTCCGACCGTCAGATCGCCGAGTGGTTCGCGGAGGCCGGGCTCGATCTGGAAAACATGGAGAATTTCGAGCCGCGCGGCGGTGCGGACGCCAAGCTGACCGTCAAGCTCTGGCTTGGCCGCGACCGCCGCATGTTGATCGCAGATCCCGCAAGTGTCACTGAGACAGAGAAGGAAACAGCTTGATGTCCCAGTTCCGCTTTTCGCGCCGTCCGGATATCGGCGAGAGGGTCCACGTTTCATTCGAGTTCTTTCCGCCGAAGACGGACGAAATGGAGGCGCGGCTCTGGGAGACGGTGACCCGCCTTGAGCCGCTGCGCCCGAAATTCGTCTCGGTTACCTATGGAGCAGGCGGTTCTACGCGTGAACGCACGGCGCGCACGGTCCGCCGAATTCTGAAAGAAACGGGGCTGAAGCCGGCGGCGCATCTGACCTGCGTCGACGCAACGCGCGATGCCGTCGATGCTGTGATTGAAGAATTTGCCGGGATGGGCGTCAAGTGCTTCGTGGCGCTGCGTGGCGATCCGGCAGAAGGCGTTGGCGCGCGCTATTGTCCACATCCGGGTGGGTACGCAAACGGCGCCGACCTGGTAAACGCACTGAAGAGGGCGGGCGATTTCGACATTTCGGTTGCCGCTTACCCCGAGAAGCATCCGGAAAGCCCGGATTTCGCGACGGACATCGACATGCTGAAGCGGAAGGTGGACAACGGCGCCACGCGGGCCATCACCCAATTCTTTTTCGACAACGACCTTTACGAGCAATATGTCGAGCGGGCGCGTCGAGCGGGCATCTACATCCCAATCGTGCCCGGCATCCTGCCGGTGCACAATTTCGCACAGGTCGCCAACTTCTCGTCGCGTTGCGGCGCCCATGTGCCTTCATGGCTGGCCGAGCGCTTCGAAGGCCTGGAAAATGACCCGCAGACACATGCGCTGGTCGCCGCAGCGGTTGCCGCCGAACAGGTGCACGATCTCGTCGAGCGCGGTGTTGGCGATTTCCATTTCTATACGATGAACCGTGCCGATCTCGTCTTCGCCGTTTGCCACATGATCGGCATTCGTGGCGAGGGATCAGAGGTGGCGGCGGGTGCGGCACCGGCCGCGGCTTAGACGTCTATTCGACCGTACAAAAGGCCGGGTTTCGGACCCGGCCTCGAATGTTTCACTCTTGAAGAAGGCTCCCAGTTACTGGCTCAAGGGAGTACGCCCACTATAAGGGCGCCAATGAATGCAAACGCAGCACAAATCATTAGAGCGTTGATCGGCCGTGTCAGTCCCATGGCATAGCCTCCTCTGTCAACGGAGGCTGAATCTAGGGACATTTCCGCAACAGGCAAGAAGAAAATGTGCTGCAATGCGACAAGATTGTGGAAATTTCGACTTATTTGCGGCGGTTACCCGTTGTTTTTGCTGACAGAATGCGGCTGTCGATTGCCCCGCAGGGAAAATCCGATGCTCAACAGCGCCAGCACCGATTCCATCAATACCATCAGTGTGTCCGCCGCTCTAACCGCGCAGGAGTCGACCGTCGATCGTTACCAGGCCGGCGCTGATCAATGCCATGCCAGCAAATTCGAATGGTTCCAGTCTCTCGCCCAGGAACAGCGCACCGAGCAGGATGGCGCTGACGGGCACAACCAGCGTGACGAGCGAAGCATTTATTGCGCCAGCCGAGGCGACCAGTTTGAAGAACAGGATATAAGCGAAGGCGGTCGACAACAGCGCGAGCGCCAGCACCGCGCCCCATACCGGCACACTGGCGGAGAAGAGTTCGGTGCCTCCATAGAGAAACAGCACCACCGGAAGCATCATGACCGTGGAGGCTGTCAGCTGGCCGGTCGCAATGAGCGCCGGAGGAAGTTTTCGGAAGCGCTTCGAATAAACGCCGGCGCAGCCATAGGAAACCGCGGCGCCTATGAGTGCGAATTTCGCCCAAGCGGGGCCACCGATGCCGGCAAGCAGGCCGGGGCCGATCATGATGGCGGTACCGGCAACGCCGAGCACGATGCCCGCCATCTTGTTCCAGGAAAGCTTCTCGTCGCGCGTGAAGGCATTGGCAAGAAGCACCGTCCAAAACGGAGTGGTCGCATTGAGCACCGAAGCAAGGCCGGCGCCGAGTTCGGTCTGGCCGAGGAAGATCAGAGAAAACGGGATGATGTTGTTTAGACACGCAAGCAATGCAAAGCTTGCGGCGTGCGGCAGTGCGGGCCGGAGCGAGGAGCCGCGCACCGCAAGATAAACGTGCAGGGCAAGTGCCGCGATCGCCACCCGAAACAGAACTAAGGCGAGCGGTGGGATTTCGGCGACCGCGACGCGTGCGAAAAAGAACGAGCCTCCCCAGATTGCACCAAGCCCCAGGAGCAAGCCCCAATCCCTCGGGCTCATCGCCGTATGAACCGGTTTCAGAATGTCGGTGGTCATCGCATCGGTACCCTTGTCAAAGGAGCGAACACATAGGTCATGCAGGCTGCCCCTGCCACCCGTTTCTTACCGGCGTTGCTGCAAAGTCTGCTTGACCGCAATTTGCCCGGATTGCGTCTTGGCCCGTTGAATGCAAGATCGGTCGCCGATTCGGTTCACCCGGAGAACCGCGCCAGGAGGGCCCCATGCAACGATTCGATACCGCGCACGAGGCGGCCCTCGCGCTTCGGCCCGACGAACCCATCTACTGCTTCCGGCCGGAGGTCTTGAAAGAGGATTGCCGGCAGTTCATGGGCATGTTTCCCGGTAAGACAGCCTATGCGGTGAAGACCAATGGCGAGAAGCTGGTCCTCAAGACGCTTTCGGAAGCAGGCGTGACGGCCTTCGACGTCGCGTCGCCGGCCGAGTTCGAGGCGGTGCGATCGGTCGCGCCGGATGCGGAGATGCTTTACATGCATCCCGTGAAAGCGCAGTCCGACATCCGGCTCGCGCTTGAGAAGTATGGTATTCGCGTCATCGCCATCGATCATGAAGACGAGGTGACGAAGCTGACCCGCGTGGTTCGCGCGCTTGACATCGATCCGGGCGCGATCACAGTGTTCGTGCGCATCCAGACCAAGGGATCGGCAGCCTACGAGTTGTCCAAGAAATTCGGCGCGGGGCCGGCCAATGCGGTGGAGCTTGCAGAGCGGCTGCACCGAACAGGATACAAGGTCGGCATCGCCTTCCATGTCGGCAGCCAGATCGAGGACCCCGACACCTACGAGCGCGCACTGGCTTCCGCCGACTGGATCCGCAACCGGATGGACGTGCCATTGGCGGGGCTCGACGTTGGCGGCGGGTTTCCGGCCGAATACGGGCACGACCCGAACCGCAAGGCACCGGAGATGCCATCGATCGGACAGATCATGTCGCGGCTGCGCGCCGACATCAAGGAATACCAGTTCGACAACGTTCCGCTGGTTGCCGAGCCCGGCCGCGTGATCGTGGCGAAGGCGTTTTCGCTGATCGTGCGCGTTCTCCTGCGCAAGGGTCGGCGTCTTTACATAAACGACGGCATCTGGGCGTCCCTGTCGGATAGCTGGACCGGCAAGATCACGCTGCCGGCGCGCTTCATCCCGGATCCCGCAATCAGGACGCGAAACGGCGAAGCCAGGAACATCGTGCCATTCAAGGTTTGCGGCGCTACATGCGATTCAGTGGATATTCTCTCAAGGCCGTTCTGGCTGCCTGAGACGGTGGACACCGGCGACTGGATCGAAATCGGCCATATCGGCGCGTATTCGCTGTCGCTCAGGACCCGCTTCAACGGCTTCTATCCGGACACGTTCGTCGAGGTGAAGACGACCTTCGACGAGGGCAAGGCGCCGGAGGGATTTGCAAGCCTTGAGACGATGGCGGATTGATATAAGGGTCAGTGAGTAGTGAGTAGTGAAGAGGGGCGGTTTTCCCGCCCCTCCAGCCACGGCAAATGCCAGCTCTATTGCAGCGCCTTGTCGGTGATTGCCTTGGTGAACGCCCCTTGAGGTTCCTTGCTGATAACCGGGTCGGAGCCGCCGCCAAGCAGCGTCTTGACCGTGCGCTGATAGTCGGCCTCATCGAGCGAACCGTTCGATCCGGCTGTCAGTTTGGCGATTTCGCCCATCATGCGTTTCTGGTGGGTTTCCGTCTGCGCGCCCGTGGAATCGTTTTCGAGGACGATCATGGCTGCTTCGTCCGGGTTCTCCTCGGCGTATTTCCAGCCTTTCATGGAAGCGCGAACGAAGCGCACCATCTTGTCCACAAAGGCCGGATCCTTGAGTTTGTCCTCCAGCACATAGAGGCCGTCCTCCAGAGTGGCGACGCCCTGATCCTCATATTTGAACGTCACAAGGTCTTCCGGCTTGATGCCGGCGTCGATCACTTGCCAATATTCATTGTAGGTCATGGTCGAGATGCAATCGGCCTGCTTCTGGATCAAGGGATCCACATTGAAGCCCTGCTTCAGCACGGTCACTCCGTCAGCCCCGCCCTGGGTTGGGATGCCCAGCGTGCTCATCCAGGACAGGAACGGATACTCGTTGCCGAAGAACCAGACGCCCAGCGTCTTGCCCTTGAAGTCCTGCGGCTTGGTGATGCCGGTTTCCTTGCGGCAGGTAAGCATCATGCCCGAGGACTTGAACGGCTGGGCGATATTGACAACGGGCACGCCTTTCTCCCGCGTCGCCAGCGCGGACGGCATCCAATCGATGATGACGTCGGCGCCGCCGCCCGCAAGCACCTGCGGCGGAGCGATGTCCGGCCCGCCCGGCTTGATTTCAACCTCGAGATTCTCCTCCCCGTAATAGCCTTTGTCCTTGGCAACGTAGTAGCCGGCGAATTGTGCCTGCGTGACCCATTTCAGTTGGAGCGTGACCTTGTCGGCTGCAAGCGCCTGGAATGCCGCCAGCGACATGGCGCCCGCCAGGACCGAGACCATCATTTTTTTCATCTTCATTTCCCT
The DNA here is from genome assembly GCA_963813315.1 of uncultured Alphaproteobacteria bacterium. Taxonomy (GTDB): domain Bacteria; phylum Pseudomonadota; class Alphaproteobacteria; order Rhizobiales; family Rhizobiaceae; genus CAWEYO01. The sequence goes on from CAWEYO010000013.1 coordinate 309,305, forward strand.
CTGAAGTTAACCCAAGACCGCGTCTACCCACCACGGACAGACGGATGCCAGAATGTAACTACCCTCTCGATCAGGGTGACCACGCCATAAAAGACTGAACCCGCGAGTGCTGCAACCGCGATTTCGGCCCAGACCATGTCAACGCTCATCCGACCCACTTCCGTCGAAATCCGGAAGCCCATGCCGACGATGGGTGTTCCGAAAAACTCGGCCACTATGGCGCCGATCAGGGCCAGCGTTGAATTGATCTTCAGCGCGTTGAAGATGAACGGAGCCGCGGCGGGCAGCCTGAGCTTGAACAAGGTCTGCCAATAGCCTGCCGCATAGGTGCGCATCAGGTCGCGCTCCATGGAACTTGCCGCCGCCAACCCTTGAACCGTATTCACCAGCATCGGAAAAAAAGTCATGATGATGACGACGGCCGCTTTGGATGGCCAGTCGAAGCCGAACCACATCACCATGATGGGTGCGACGCCGATGATGGGCAGCGCGGAGACGAAATTGCCCAGCGGCAGCAGTCCCCGCTGCAGGAAGGGCGAACGGTCGATGGCGATCGCGGCAAGAAAGCCCGAGCCGCAGCCAAGCGCATAACCGATCAGCACGGCCTTCAGGAAGGTCTGACGGAAATCCGCGGCCAGCGTGGGCAGCGAGCCGATGATGCGTGTCCAGATAGCTGAAGGAGGCGGCAGCAGGACGAACGGAACGTTGAAACCGCGGACGACGCCTTCCCAAAGCACGAGGATGGTCACCCCGAAGAGGACAGGCACGGCAAGCCGGGACAGCCGCCGAAGAATTGGATTGGCGGGATTCTGTCGAACAAGCCACGCGTTGACTGCCCAGGCGGCCAGCCAGAATGCGAGCGCCCCGATGACGATCCCGGTCCTCATGCCGCCGCTTCTCCCATGCGCCTCAGCACCATGCGATGCACTATTCCAACAATTGTGACCAGAACCGCTGCGATTGCGGCCGCTGCAAACAGCGCCGACCATATCTGCACCGTCTGGCCGTAATAGGAACCGGCCAGCAGGCGGGCGCCAAGCCCAGCCACCGCACCCGTAGGCAATTCGCCGACGATCGCCCCGACAAGGCTGATCGCGACCGCGACCTTCATCGACGTGAAAAGATAGGGCATCGAACTCGGCCAGCGCAGTTTCCAGAATATCTGCAGCGGACTGGCGTTGTAGGTATGCATCAGGTCGAGCTGGATCGTCTCCGGGCTTCTCAGCCCCTTCACCATGCCGACGGCGACAGGGAAGAACGACAGATAGGTCGAGATCATTGCCTTGGGCAGGAGGCCGGTCATGCCGACTGCATTGAGCACCACGATGATCATTGGAGCGATCGCAAGGATCGGGATCGTCTGGCTGGCAACGATCCAGGGCATCACCGAACGATCCGCCGCGCGATTGTGTACGATGAACACGGCCAGCAGGATACCGAGCACAGTGCCCATGGCGAAGCCGAGCAGCGTGGAAGAGAGCGTCACCCAGCCATGGTAGACGAGGCTACGTTTGGAGGTTGGGCTGATTTCGAAGGTCGTCTTCCAGATTTCCGCGATGACTTGATGGGGCGAAGGCAGCACCGGGCGCTGCTGCCCAAGTGTGTCGCGCACAAGGTCCGAGAACGACCACTGCGTCCCGGCCTTCTGGTAGACATCCAGTTGCCAGGGGGTGTTGAGATAAATAGCGAAGGCATACCAAAGGGCGACTATGGCGGTGAGGACAATGAGGATAGGAACCGTGTTGCCGGACGCGAGGCGTGAAGCGTGCGACAGTCTTTGGGTTTGTCCGGAAGACGACATATGGTCGATCGCTGCCATTACACCCCCTCACCCGGCCTTCGCTACGCTTCGGCCACCCTCTCCCCGGCGGGGAGAGGAGGCCGCTCCACCGCGGAGCGCTTGGCAAGTGTCGCCGGTGTCTGAAAGTTGCCCGGGAAGCGCCGGCCAGTGCGATTGTCGACCTCCTCTCCCCACCGGGGAGAGGGTGGCCGAAGCGTAGCGAAGGCCGGGTGAGGGGGTTGGGGATAGTCGCCCCTCGAGCGCGGCAAGAATCGTCTCAAGCACGGCACGACGCTCCTTGAGCACTTCGTCGTTCCAAAACCTCAGAACGGAGTAGCCGTGCCTAATCAGGAACTCGGTGCGAATTTCATCGTGAAGTGATTCCGAATGCTGGCCACCGTCGAGCTCAACGACCAGCCGCTGTTCGCGGCACAGGAAATCAACAAAATAGGGGCCGACTGGAATTTGCCGCGAGAACTTGTAACCGTTCAGCAGCCGATTTCGCAGATCACCCCACAGCCGATATTCTGCTTCCGTATCGTTCTGACGCAGCTTTCGCGCGCGCGCCGTTGCGCCCTCTCTCCTTTTCGAGACAAGCACGGTGGGGTCAGTCATAGCTATGCCCTGCCCTTAAGCCGTCCCGCACCCGCGCCGCGATTGCCAGGAATTCCGGCGACTCGCGGATGTCGAGCGGGCGCTCCTCAGGCAGCGTCGACTCTATGACATCCGTGACTCGCCCCGGCCGGGGTGACATGACGACGATGCGCGTCGAGAGATAGACCGCTTCGGGGATTGAGTGCGTAACGAAGCAGATCGTCTTGTTGGTGCGCTTCCAGAGCTGGAGAAGCTGCTCGTTGAGGTGATCGCGCACGATCTCGTCCAGCGCACCGAACGGTTCGTCCATCAAAAGCAGATCGGCATCGAAGGCCAGCGCGCGCGCGATCGAGGCGCGCTGCTGCATACCGCCGGAAAGCTGCCAGGGGAACTTCTTCTCGAACCCGGTGAGGTTGACGAGATCGAGCGTTCGTCTGATGCGTTCTCGCTGTTCGGCCCTCGGCAAACCTATGATTTCCAGCGGCAGGCCGACGTTGCGCTCAATCGTTCGCCAGGGATAAAGCGCTGCTGCCTGGAATACGTAGCCATACGCCCGCTTTTCCCGCGCCTGCTCCGCCGTCATGCCGTTCACCAGGATCGCGCCGGCGGTCGGCTTTTCGAGATCGGCGATGACGCGCAGGAACGTCGTTTTCCCGCAACCCGACGGGCCGATAAAAGAAACGAACTCGCCCTTGCCGATGGTGAGATCAACATTCGACAATGCCTGCACCGGACCGTCGGCGGTATGGAAGGTCAGGCTGACCTCTCTTGCCGAGACTACAGACGGTGATGCCCCTGTAGTCAGCGGCCACCGACCTTTCTGACCCGAAGCCACGTCGTCTGAAACTTGATTGCTTTTGCGTTCGTGTTGATTTTCACTCACCTCGCCTCGCTCATCCGCCACCGACTCCGGAAATCCGCCATATGTCTCAATCATCCAAACCTGCCTGCCAGATCATCCGCCCGGATGCCACCTACCTAGGCAAGCAGGGTCTCAATTATTTCGCCGGGATTGCCGCCGAGACCGTCGGTTCTGCCGGCGTCTCCATGTGTCTCCTGTGCCGCATCTCGATTGCCTCGTGGCCTGACGCAGGGTTGGCCGGCTTGAGTTGAAGGGCGGCGGACGTCGCGTGCAATCTCATACCCCCGTGGCCGGAATACCGGTGCGTTCGACCTTTCGTGGCGCGGTGATTTCCTTCCACTTCGACAGTGCGCGATTGACCGCCTGGTGCGGCTCGCGCGAGACGAATTCGCCGTGCCCGGGCCTCGCCTCTACGTCGGCTTCCTGGATCGTCAGTTCGCCGCGCGAGAACACGAAGCGCGGCAGGCCGGTCACCTCGAAGCCTTCGAAGACGTTGTAGTCGATCACCGACTGCTGCCTGGCGGCGGCAATCGTCTTCTTGCGCTTGGGATCCCAGACCACGATGTCGGCATCCGCACCTTCGACGATCGCGCCTTTTTTCGGATACATGTTCAGTATTTTGGCGGTGTTGGTTGAGGTGACGGCCACGAACTCGTTCATGGTCAGCCGCCCGGTATTGACGCCTTTGGTCCAGAGCACCGGCATGCGGTCCTCAAGTCCGCCGGTACCGTTCGGGATCTTGGTGAAATCGCCGATGCCGGACCGCTTCTGATCGGTCGTGAAGGAGCAATGGTCGGTCGCCACCACCTGTAACGACCCTGCCTGCAGCCCTGCCCACAGAGAATCCTGATGCAGCTTGTTGCGGAAAGGCGGGCTCATCACGCGGCGCGCCGCATGGTCCCAGTCCTTGTTGAAATACTCTGTCTCGTCGAGTGTCAGATGCTGGATGAGCGGTTCGCCGAAGACGCGCATGCCCTTCTGGCGGGCCCGGCGGATCGCCTCATGCGCCTGCTCGCAGGACACGTGGACCACATAGAGCGGGCTGCCCACCATGTCGGCGATCATGATGGCGCGATTGGTCGCCTCGCCCTCCACTTCCGGCGGACGCGAGTAGCTGTGCGCCTCCGGGCCGTTGTTGCCGTCGGCCATCAGCTTCTGTTGAAGCTGGGCGACCACATCGCCGTTTTCAGCATGGACAAGCGGGAGCGCACCGAGTTCGGCGCAGCGCTTGAACGACGCATACATCTCGTCGTCATCCACCATCAACGCGCCCTTGTAGGCCATGAAATGCTTGAAGGAGGTGATGCCCTTGTCCACGATGGTGGCCATCTCGTCGAACACCTGCTCGCCCCACCAGGTGACGGCCATGTGGAACGAATAGTCCGCGCAGGCCTTCGATGTTTTGTTGTGCCACATCTGCAAGGCTTCGAGCAGCGACTGGCCCGGTGACGGCAAGCAAAAATCGACGACCATCGTCGTGCCACCCGACAGCGCCGCACGCGTGCCGCTTTCGAAATCGTCGGCCGAATAGGTGCCCATGAATGGCATTTCGAGATGGGTGTGCGGATCGATGCCGCCGGGCATCACGTAACAGCCGGTCGCGTCGAATTCATGGTCCGCATGCAGGTCGGGCCCGATGCCGATTATCGTGCCATGCTTGAAAAGAACGTCACCCTTCCAGGTGCGGTCGGCCGTGACGATCGTGCCGTTCTTGATGACTTTGGACATTCGTTGTGTTCCCTTTTTCTTGCCCGCGATTTTGGCATCGCGTTGAAGCTGACCCGCGGGAGAGGGAAGTTCTCGGCTGCGTCGTCACTCCACGATCTCCGCCGTCTCCACTACCGCATGGAAAAGCACATCGCAGCCGGCGGCAGCCCATTCCTTCGAAATGTCCTCGGCCTCGTTGTGCGAAAGGCCATCGACGCACGGGCACATGACCATCGCCGTCGGTGCCACGCGATTGATCCAGCATGCATCGTGGCCAGCACCTGACACGATGTTGCGATGGGTGTAGCCCAGCCGGTCAGCGGCATCGCGGATCGCCTTCACACACTCCTTGTCGAAGGTAACAGGATCGAAATGGCCCACCAACTCGATCTCGTGTTTTATGTCGAGCGCCTCGCAGATCAGATCGATGCCATCGCGGATGCGCGCATCCATCGTATCGAGCGTCTTCTTGTCCGGCGAGCGGATATCAATGGTGAACACAGTGCGCCCGGCAATGATGTTGCGCGAGTTGGGATAGACCTCCATGTGGCCGATCGCGCCCACGGCGTTCGGTTGATAGTCCATCGCGACCTCGTGGACGAGTTCGGTTATGCGAGCCATGCCGAGGCCGGCGTTGCGACGCATGGGCATCGGCGTCGAGCCGGTGTGCGCCTCACGCCCAGTCAATGTGACCTGCAGCCATTTCAACCCCTGGCCGTGGGTGACGACGCCGATGTCAATGCCCTCGGCTTCGAGAATCGGTCCCTGTTCGATATGGAGTTCAAAGAAGGCCTTCATCTTGCGGGCGCCAACCTTCTCGTCGCCCTTCCAGCCAATGCGTGCAAGCTCGTCGCCAAAGCGCAACCCCTTGGCATCCTTGCGGTCGTAGGCCCATTCCTGCTCGTGGACGCCGGCAAAGACGCCGGACGCAAGCATTGCTGGAGCGAAACGTGTGCCTTCTTCGTTTGTCCAGTTCGTGACGACGATCGGATGCTTCGTCTTGATGCCGAGATCATTGAGCGAGCGGATAACTTCGAGGCCGCCCAGAACGCCGAGCACGCCGTCATATTTGCCGCCGGTCGGCTGCGTATCGAGATGGCTGCCGACATAGACCGGCAGCGCCTCGGGATCGGTGCCCTCCCGACGGGCAAACATAGTTCCCATCTGGTCGAGCCCCGGTTCGAGCCCGGCCGCCTCGCACCATGTCCTGAAAAGACGCCGCCCCTCGCCGTCCTCATCGGTCAGCGTCTGCCGGTTGTTGCCGCCGGCAACGCCGGGGCCAATTTTCGCCATCTCCATAATGGAATCCCAGAGACGATCAGCGTTTATGCGCAGGTTTTCGCCGGGAGCGGCCATAATTGTACCTCACGCTTTCAGTTCGACTTCGACGAAGGACATCAGTGCTCCCCCGGCATTGACCACGTTGTGCTCGATACCCTCGCCTCGCCGGTATGCCGATCCGGCGGCCATGTCGACGCGACGGCTCCCACCCCCCGGCTCCTCCAGAAGAAACGCGCAGGGCGTCAGTGTCGTGACGACGTAGTCCATGCCGTGCCGGTGCCAGCCCGTCTCCGCGCCGGGAGCGAAGTCCCAGCGCGTTACGCGCACCTTCTCGTCATCGACCAGAACTTCATGCAATGCTTGAGGCCGGCTCATGTGCAATCAGTCCACAGTTCTTAGCACTTCACGCAGATGGTCGATCAGCTCGTTGATCTGGCCCTTGGTAATGATCAGCGGCGGTGACAGCGCGATGATGTCGCCCGTCGTGCGAATGAGCGCGCCGCGTTCAAAGGCCTTCACGAAAGCCGAGAAGGCGCGCTTGGTGGGCTGGCCCGCTATCGGCTGTAGTTCGATTGCGCCGATGAGGCCGATATTGCGAATGTCGATCACATGCGGCTCGCCCTTCAGGGAGTGCAGCGCGTCTTCCCAATAGGGCGCGAGCTCGGCGCCGCGCGTCAGCAGGCCTTCTTCCTTGTAGGTGTCGAGAGTACCGAGGCCAGCCGCGCAGGCGACCGGATTGCCGGAATAGGTGTAGCCGTGGAAGAACTCGATCAGATGATCCGGACCGGTCATGAAGGCGTCGTGGATTTCCTTCTTCACGAAGACCGCGCCCATCGGGATGACGCCGTTGGTGATCCCCTTAGCCGTGGTTATCATGTCGGGAATGACGTCGAAATAGTCGGCCGCGAAGGGCGTGCCGAGACGGCCGAAGCCTGTGATGACTTCGTCGAAGATCAGAAGAATGCCGTGTTTGTCGCAGATTTCACGGAGCTTTTTCAGGTAACCCTTTGGCGGGATGAGAACGCCGGTTGACCCTGCCACCGGCTCCACGATCACCGCGGCAATCGTCGAAGCGTCATGGAGGGTGACGATGCGCTCGAGCTCGTTGGCAAGGTCGCCGCCATGCTCCGGCTCACCGCGCGTGAATGCATTCTTCTCCGGAAGGTGGGTATGCGGAAGATGGTCCACGCCCGTCAGCAACGTGCCAAACATCTTGCGGTTGCTCACTATGCCGCCGACGGAGATGCCGCCGAAATTAACGCCGTGATACCCGCGTTCGCGGCCGATCAGCCGGAAGCGCGATCCGTCTCCTTTCGCGCGGTGATAAGCCAGCGCCATCTTGAGCGCCGTTTCGACGGCCTCCGACCCGGAATTGGTAAAAAAGACGTGGTCCATGCCCTTCGGGGCGATATCGATCAGGCGATTGGCAAATTCGAATACGAGCGGATGCCCCATTTGGAATGCCGGCGAATAGTCCAGTTCCCCGGCCTGCTGACTAATCGCTTCGGTGATCTTGGGCCGGCAGTGGCCGGCGTTCACGCACCAAAGGCCTGCAAAGCCGTCCAACACCTTGCGGCCGTCGGTGGTCGTATAGTGCATGTCCTTGGCGGACACGAACATGCGCGGCGCCTGCTTGAACTGGCGGTTTGCCGTGAACGGCATCCAGAACGCACTGAGATCGTTAGGCGCAATTTTCAATCTGTCGGACATGACCAAGCTTTTCCCTTTACCTCTGTTTCAATCCGGCCAACGCTTGGTCTTTCGAGCGCAACTATGCTACGCAAATTTTGACCGATTGGACAAACGTTAGCACCGCCACGGAGGCGGTCAAGGGAATAGTAGGGGAAATGGCCCAGCGGAATCGCGCTCCACAGATCACGAAAAACTGGTCCAGAGAATTGGTCCAGTCAGCTTGGTGTTCGACCGGCGCGGGAAGCGAGACATGACGATGCAAGTTGCCGCACCGCGGCGCAGGACGCGCATTCAGCAGGAAAAGCGCGAGGTGATCCTCGAGGCGGCGCTGGAGGTCTTTTCGATGAACGGCTTTCGGGGTTCGACCATCGACCAGATCGCGGAAGCGGCCGGCATGTCGAAGCCCAACCTCCTCTACTATTTCCGCCGCAAGGAAGATATCCACGCCACCCTCATGCAGCGTCTGCTCGACAAGTGGCTGGCGCCTCTTCGCGAACTGGACGATATCGGAGATCCGCTAACGGAACTGCGCGGCTATATCCGCCGGAAGCTCGAAATGTCGCGCGACTACCCGCGCGAAAGCCGCCTCTTCGCCAATGAAATCCTGCAGGGCGCGCCGCGCATCATGCCGTTGATCGAGGGCGAGTTGAAAAGCCTCGTCGACGAAAAGGTCGAGGTCATCAAGGGCTGGATGCGCGCGGGCAAGATTGCCGGAACCGACCCTTGGCATCTGATCTTCTCGATCTGGGCGACGACGCAGCACTATGCGGATTTCGACGTCCAGGTGCGCGCCGTGCTTGGCCCCGACCGCGGAGGAGATGGCCGCTTCGAGGATGCAGCGCAGTTTCTGGAGCAGCTCTATCTGGACGGCTTGCGCGTTCGGCGCGGCTGACCGTTTGCGTCCGGCTTGAGGGAGAGCCAATCCTATTCCGCGGCCGCTTTCGAAGCCGGATTGTTCGGATGCGTCGTCCAGTTTGCGTAGACGGGCGAAACCGGATTGCCGGTGCGCTTGTCAATGACGCCCGCCTCCAGCGGCTCCATCGTGATGCAGCCTTCGACGGGGCAGACATTGACGCAAAGGTTGCAGCCCACGCACTCCTCATCGATCACCTCGAAATGGCGAACACCGTCGACCATGTTGGTGATCGCCTGGTGCGAAGTGTCCTCGCAGGCGATATGGCAGCGGCCGCATTTGATGCAGGCATCCTGGTTGATGCGCGCCTTGGCGATGTAGTTGAGATTGAGGTACTGCCAATCGGTGACGTTCGGAGCCGCGCGCCCGACGATATCGTCAAGCGTCGCGTGGCCTTTGGCGTCCATCCAGTTCTTCAGCCCTTCGATCATCTCCTGAACGATCTTGAAGCCGTAGGTCATCGCCGCGGTGCAGACCTGCACGTTGCCGGCGCCAAGCGCCAGGAACTCGGCGGCGTCGCGCCAGGTCGTGACCCCGCCGATGCCCGAGATCGGCAGGCCGCGGGTCTCCGGATCGCGGGCAATCTCGGCGACCATGTGGAGTGCGATCGGCTTCACGGCGGGACCGCAGTAGCCGCCATGCGAGCCTTTGCCGTCGATGGTCGGTTCGGGCGCGAAATTGTCGAGATCGACCGCGGTGATGGAATTTATCGTATTGATCAGCGACACCGCATCGGTACCACCGGCATGTGCCGCGCGCGCCGGCTTGCGGATGTCGGTAATGTTGGGCGTCAGCTTGGTGATGACCGGCATCCGGGTGTTCGCCTTGCACCAGCGCACCACCATTTCGATATATTCGGGCACCTGGCCCACCGCCGAGCCCATACCGCGCTCCGACATGCCGTGCGGGCATCCGAAATTGAGCTCCACCCCATCGGCTTCGGTCTCTTCGACCAGGCCCAGGATCGCCTTCCAGGAATCCTCCGCGCACGGCACCATGAGCGACACGACGATCGCTCGGTCCGGCCAATTCTTCTTGACTTGCTTGATCTCGCGCAGATTCACGAACAGGTCGCGGTCGGTAATCAGTTCGATGTTGTTGAAGCCGAGGAGCCTCCGATCCGCTCCCCAGATCGCGCCATAGCGAGGACCGTTCACATTGACGATTGGCGGACCCTCCTCCCCCAATGTCTTCCATACAACGCCGCCCCAGCCAGCCTTGAAGGCACGCTCGACATTGTAGGCCTTGTCAGTCGGCGGCGCGGAGGCCAGCCAGAACGGATTGGGCGATTTGATGCCGACGAAGTTGTTTCGGATGTCTGCCATGGGTTATCTCCCTTTGGCGAAAGCGGGCTTGGGACTTAAAAATTCAGGAAATTCAATCGAAGGCAAGGGCGCGGGGCGCTCTACGATCGGCCAGCCGTGACGATTTCGCCAACTGGTAAGGCTGCCGAACGAAAGCGAGAGGCGCTCTACGTCGCCCCCCTCTGGCCTGCCGGCCATCTCCCCCGCAAGGGGGGAGATCAGCGGTCGGGATGGCTTTCGCCAACCGACGACGTCGCAGGACAAGCGGCAACGCCGAAGCAGCCGATCTCCCCCCTTGCGGGGGAGATGTCCGGCAGGACAGAGGGGGGCAACGTAGGGCACTGTCGTCTCCAATGCCCCTACCCAACCAGCGCGCGATGAATGCTCTCCGCGGCGTCACGGCCTTGCGCCACGGCCGAGACAGTCAGGTCATCGCCGCCGAAGATGCAGTCTCCGCCGGCCCATACGTTCGCCAGCGAAGTGCGGCCTTCGTCATCGACCTTGATACGTCCGGCCTCCATGACAAGCGACGCGCCGCTGCCGTTGAGAGCCGCCGGATCGAAGCTCTGACCGATCGCCTTGAACACCTGATCCGCCGCGAGCCGGACCGTTTGGCCGGTGCCGGCGAGTTTGCCACTATTCATCGCAGTATATTCGAGCTCGATCGCGGCGACCTTGCCGCCTTCAGCGATCACCCGCGTCGGCTGCAGCCAGTGACGAATGGCTACGCCCTTTGACGTGGCAAGCTCCTGCTCGAACTCCGAGGCGTTCATGTGCTCCTTGCCGCGGCGGTAGCAGATAGTCACCTCTTCCGCCCCAAGCAGCTTCGACTGAACCGCCGCATCGATCGCTGTCATGCCGCCGCCGATGACCACCACGCGGCGGCCGATCGCGAGCGCGGACAGGTCGCGCGCCTGGCGAAGTTCGGCGATGAATTCGACGGCATTTTCCACGCCGTCGCTCTCCTCGCCCTCGGCACGCAGCGCATTGACGCCTGCGAGGCCAAGCCCAAGGAAGACCGCATCATAGCCTGCGGTGAGTTCCGACAGCGCATATTCGCGGCCGAGCGCCTTGCCGTTGACGATAGAGATGCCGCCGATCGCCGTGACATAGTCCACTTCGGCCTGGGCGAAATCGTCGGTGCTCTTGTAGGCGGCGATACCATATTCGTTGAGGCCGCCGGATTTGGGCCGCGCTTCGAACACGGTCACCTCATGGCCGTAGCGTGCGAGCCGGTGCGCGGCTGCAAGGCCGGCGGGACCGGCGCCCACGACGGCTATTTTCTTCCCGGTCGGGGCCGCGCGATCGTAGAACTGCCTGTTCTCAGCCATCGCCGTGTCGGTGGCGTAGCGTTGAAGCCGGCCGATCTGCACCGGCTTGCCCTCGGCGATTTCGCGCACGCACACTTCTTCGCACAGCGTCTCGGTTGGGCACACGCGGGCGCACATGCCGCCTAGGATGTTCTGGTCGAAGATCGTCCTGGCCGAACCGATCGGGTTGCCGGTCGCGATCTGACGGATGAACATCGGGATGTCGATCGACGTCGGACAGGCTTGCATACAGGGCGCATCGTAGCAGAAATAACAGCGGTCGGACTCGACGAGCGCCTCGTGATGATCGAGCGGCGGATGCAGGTCGGAGAAATTCTCCGCGTACTGGGAAGGCGACAGCCGGGCCCCGGCGATACCTTCCTTGAACAGACCTTCGGCCATTCCCGTTCCCCGTTCTTGTGGTTCAGGCGAAGGCTAGCACAGTTTCTTTTTTTATCAATCGGTCAAATTTTAGGACAAACCTCAGGACGGGTCGCGCGCAGCAGCCTGCCTGGTCATGGATTTTCGAATATTTTCAACGAGTTCCAGAGACTTCATGAATCAATTTTCGAGGAAGATGAATAATGTCTCAAGTCCATCATAAAGGCATTGCTCGAAACGGATTCATGCGACGCGCTTTAGACTATTGTTTTTGTGCATGTCGTTATCCCAAAACCGCTGCGCACTTTTGGGCGACATGCATTATTGTCTCTGTGCATGTCGTTGTCCCAAAACCGCTGCGCACTTTTGGGCGACATGCATTAGTGGTCGGTTTCTCCTATCTCTTCCTTGCGCCTCGCCACATAGGCTTCGAGTTCTTCGCGAATGGCCGGGTCCATAGGCGGCGTGACATACTCCCTCAGCGCCTTTTTCCAGAGCCGGGTCGCGCGCGCCGTAGCGTCGAGTTCCGCCGGCCTCCATCCAGCTTTCGTAGTTCTGCCAATTCGAAAGCAGCGGGTGGTAGAAGGCGGTGGAGTATCGTTCCAGCGTGTGTGTGTCGCCAAAGAAATGACCGCCAGCCGGCACGCGAGCGACAGCTTCGAGCGCCAGTTCGCCATGATCGACTACGATGGGCTGCAGAAACTCCATCATGTTCTGGATCATCTCGATGTCGATGATGAACTTCTCGAAGGAAGCGGTCAGCCCCGCCTCCTGCCAGCCGGCGGCGTGATAAATGAGATTGCCGTGACCGAGAACCGCTCCCCACAGCGCCATCATAGTCTCATAGGCCCCCTGAGCGTCCGCAGAGTTCGAGGCCGAGCCTGGCGAGGTGCGGTATGGCAGGTTGTAGCGGCGCGCGAGCTGGCCGGACGCAATGTTGGCCCTGGCGTTTTCGGGCGTGCCGAACGCCGGAGAGCCGGAGCGCATGTCGACATTGGATGTGAATGCGCCATACATGACCGGCGCGCCTGGATTGACCAGCTGAGTGAGCACCACGCCGAAAAGGGCCTCAGCATTCTGCTGTGCGAGAGCGCCGGCTAGCGTGACCGGGCTCATCGCTCCCATCAGTGTGAAGGGTGTTATGGCGACGGACTGGCCGTACTCGGCCATGGTGATCAAACCCTCCGCCATCGCCTCGTCGAGGCGGCGGGGCGAGTTGACTGAGACGATTGTGGCGACCCCGGGATCGTCGCGCATCTGGTCGAGCGTCAGGCCGCGCGAGATCGCCATCATCGAGATGCCGTCCAGCGCCCTGCCCCTGCCGATTGCCGAGACATGGAAACTCTTGTCGGTGAGAGTGAGGTTGGCGAGGTAGGTGTCGAGGTGGCGGGAATTGGCCGGCAGTTCGATCGGCGCGCAGACCTGATTGCCAAGCATATGAATACAATTGAAGTGTTGGGCCAGGCGGACAAGGTCGCCATAGTCGCGCAGGTTGCCGGCGCGGCGGCCACGCTCCATGTCGTGGACGTTCGGCGGCCCGGCGACCAGCGTGAAATTGATCGTGTTGCCGCCGAGATGGACTTGTCGATCGCGATTGCGCGGGGTCAGCGTGTAGCTGGGCGGCGCCGTCTCCAACGCCCTGTCCACCTGCCCGCGATCGATGCGGACAATTCGCGTGGCATGGTCGACTGCGGCGCCGGCCTGCTGGAACAATGCCAGCGCGCGGCCACTCATCACCTCGATACCAAGATTTTCCAGGATGTGAAGCGACGCCTGGTGGATCGCCTCGATCTGGTCGTCCGATAGCAGCGCCATCGGCGGGTAAGGGTTTCGCACGCGGCGAAGCGGAAGTTGCGGGATCGCCGCCACGCTCCTCAGATGCACGCGCCCAGCACTGCGTCTTGCTCCGGCCATACCGCATGAAAACGCCTTGTGCTCACCCGGACTGTCCGGAAAGCGTCGCCTATGGACGCGATTGTTGCCTAGCGTCAAATCAACGGCAACCAAACGGAAATAGCGATACTTCCACGTCGGACTCCTGCAACGATGGTGATTGGCGAACTCGACGCGCCGTCTGATCTCCCCCCTTGCGGGCCTCAAGGGGGGAGATTGGCTGTCATCGATACCTCGTGGCAAATTAGCGAAACCCCGGCGGCCGTCTGATCTCCCCCCTTGCGGGGGAGATGGCCGGCAGGCCAGAGGGGGGCAACGTAGAGCGCTTTACTCGACGAAGCGCGGCATGGGGGGCGACATGCCGCGTGATGTCGGTCCCGAACGCGAGGAGGCCGACCACATGGTGGAGATGCTGGCGGGACAGCGCCCCCCTCTGTCCTGCCGGACATCTCCCCCGCAAGGGGGGAGATCAGCCGGCGCTTTGGATTTCGCCAATCGCCATCGCTGAAGGAGGGTTGGACGACTGTACGGAAACGCCCGCCGCCCAAGAAACAGAATGATCAGACCTAATCTCAACTTGCTCGGGCTGTCAGCTTTTCGCGATCATGCGTCAGAGCGGCGGCCGTGGCTTTCGTGCGTCCTCCGGCACGATGTCGTGCACCGGCGCCTTGTCTCCGCCCTTCTCGAAGCTGATCACCGGCTCCATCGTCGCCAGCACTTCGTCTGGCAGCCAGCAGAGGCTTCTGTGCCCGTCGCCGAGGTCCCGGAAGGGCGGCACCTCTTTCTCGCAGCGGCCGTCCGGCACCAGATGCTTGTAGCGGCAGCGCGTCTGGAAGGGACAGCCGGTCGGCGGGTTCATCGCGGAGGGGATATCGCCTTCGAGAACGATGTGCTTCTTGACCACGCTCGTGTCGGCGATCGGGATCGCGGACAGCAGGGCTTCCGTATACGGATGGTAAGGCGGCGAGAATATCTGGTCGGTCGTGCCCTGCTCCACGATGTAGCCGAGATACATCACCACCACCCGGTCGGCGATATAGCGCACAACCGAAAGGTCGTGGCTGATGAACAGCATCGTCATCTTGGACTGGCGTTGGATGTCCATCAACAGTTCGGTCACCGCAGCCTGCACCGAAACGTCGAGCGCGGAAACGGGCTCGTCGGCGACAACCACCTTGGCGTGGCCCGCAAACGCGCGGGCCACCCCGATGCGCTGCTTTTGGCCGCCGGAAAGCTGTCGCGGCATGCGTTTTTCGAAGGCGCGGGGAAGCTTCACGAGGTCAAGCAGTTCGAGCATTCGCTGGCGGCGCTCGGCCGGGTTTTTCCCGACATTGAACTTTTCCAGCGTGCGGATGATCTGTGACCCGACCGAATGGCTGGGATTGAGCGTGTCGAATGGATTCTGGAACACCATCTGGATCGACGAAATGGTCTTCACATCCCGCTTCTCGATCGGCGTCGACTGAATGGCCGTGTTGCCAAGCGTGACCGAGCCCGACGACGCCGTTTCAAGGCCGAGCAGCACCTTGGCAAGCGTGGACTTGCCGCAACCGGATTCGCCCACGATCGCGACCGTTTCGGCTTCCCGTGCCTCGAAACTGATCGTTTCGTTAGCCTTGACGACGCGGCCTTCGCCGCCGCCGAATATCTCGTTGGCAGCGACCCTATAGTATTTCCTGAGGTCCTCGATCTTGAGGACTGGAGCCCCCGGCTTGATCGGTTCCTTTTGCTTCTTGGCCCCTTCCGGCAACTCGGCCCAGTTGATTTCGTCGAAGCGCACGCAGCGGCTGTGGTGGTTGTCATGGCCGGCGACCGGGATCATCGGAATCTCGGCGGCATCGCAAAGGCCCTTCACGAAATGCTGGCAGCGCGGCCCGAAATTGCACCCCTTTGGCCGCTCGTGCGGCAGGGGCAACTGACCGGGGATCGAGATCAGCGGGCGCGAGTTCTTGTCGGCGCCAGGCAGCGGGATCGAGCGGAAGAGTCCCTGCGTGTAGGGATGCCGCATGCGGTCGAACACGTCCTTGACCGTGCCGGTCTCTACCGCCTCGCCGGAATACATAACCGTGATCCGGTCGCAAGTCTCGAGAATAAGCCCGAGATTGTGCGACACGAACACCATCGAGGTGCCGAAGCGCTTGCCGAGGTCCTTCACCAACTGCACGATGCCCGCTTCCACCGTGACGTCGAGCGCCGTCGTCGGCTCGTCGAGCAACAGCAGCGCGGGGTTGGAAAGCAGCGCCATGGCGATGACGATGCGCTGCTGCTGGCCGCCCGAAAGCTGATGGGGATAGGACCGCATCATGCGCTCGGGATCGGGCAGCCGTACCGAGCGTACCATTTCCAGCGACCGCTTGTATGCCTCTTCCTTCGAGACCTTCTCGTGAATGAGCGGCACCTCCATCAATTGCGCGCCGATCTTCATGGCCGGATTCAAGCTTGCCATCGGCTCCTGATAGATCATGGCGATCTTGTTGCCGCGAATCTGGCGAAGTTCCTCATTCGACATCTCGCCCATGTCGCGGCCCTGGAATTTGATGCGGCCGCCGACGATCTTCCCGACATTGGAAAGATCGCGCATGATCCCGAGCGATACGGTCGACTTGCCGCAGCCGGATTCACCGACGATGCCCATGGCCTCGCCCGGCATGACCGCGCATGAAAAATCCATCACTGCCGGAATTTCGCCGCGCCGCGTGAAGAAGGAGATCGAGAGGTTTTCGATTTCGAGGATCGGTTGGGTCGATTTGCGGATGGTCTCGTTCATTTTGAAACGCTCCATACCTGCTGTGCATGCTGACGCTCGTCCGCAGATGGGCCGCGCATCTTAAAACCCCCTTCTGTCCCGCCGGACATCTCCGCCTCAAGGGGGAAGATTAGCAGCTTCAATCTTCGTGGCTTCAACGGCAGCGTTGGCGATTGGCGAAAGCGCTGGGGCCATCCAATCTTCCCCCTTGAGGGGGAGATGTCCGGCAGGACAGAGGGCGGTGAAAAGGAACTCAGCCCATCCATCTTCATAGCTCAGTCCTTCATCGATTGTTCGCGCAGCGCATCGGCGAGCAGGTTGAGCCCAAGCACGAAGGACATCAACGCAATCGTCGGCGGCAGAGCCGGGTGGATGAAGGAGCGCAGCAAGCGGCTCGCCTCCTTGATCGCCGTGCCCCAGTCGGGACTTTCCGGCGCGAGACCGAGGCCGAAAAAGCCAAGCGTGCCGAGCAGGATGGTCGTGTAGCCGATGCGCAGGCAGGCATCGACGATGAGCGGACCGCGCGCATTGGGCAGGATTTCCCAAAGCATGATGTACCAGGGGAACTCCCCGCGCGTCTGGGCAGCCGCCACATAATCGCGCGTCTTGATGTCCATGGTGAGGCCGCGCACGATGCGGAACACCCCGGGACTCGACGCAAAGACCACCGCCACGAAAATATTGAGCTGGTTCGGCTCGATGGAGATGATGCCCAGCGGATCGGCGTTGAAGACGAGGCCGGCATAGATCCAGCCGCCGATCAGCAACACAAGCGCAAGTTGCACGGCGAGAAGCTGCGGCCGTTTCTTGAAACGCGTGTAAAAAAGCACTGAAAAGAAGATGATCGGGAAAAGGAAGAACAATCCCGCCATGGCGTAGGGGATCGGCGTGTCCGTGATGCCGGGCGTCACCAGCAGATAAAAAAGTAGGATCACCGGAAAGGCCAGCACCAGATTGGCGAGGAACGACAGGACCGTGTCGACCCTGCCGCCATAGTAGCCGGCCGGCAGGCCGAGCGTGATGCCGACCATCAACGCGAAGGCGGTCGCGGCCGGCGCGATGATCAGCACGATCTGGCTGCCGAATACCATGCGGCTGAACACATCGCGGGCGAGCTTGTCGCCACCGAAGAGATAAGGCTGCCCGGACGTCGCCTCGATCGCGCCCGGCAGTGCGTCCTTCATGACCGGCACCTGCGTCAGCGGATCGAACGGAGCGATCACGGAAGCGAAGATCGACGTAAAGAGCCAAAAGAAGCAGATGGCGACGCCGGCAATGCCGACGCTGCTGTCGAAAAGGTGGCCGTAAAGGCCCAATCGCTTCTTCAACGCAAAGCTCGCGCCAAGCACTATCGCCAGCCCCAGCCAAACCGGCCAGAAACGCGCGACGGCCCCGAGAAAGACCTGGAAACCGCTAATATATTCTAACTGCACCCGCGCCCCCTACTGCACTCTGATGCGTGGATTGAGGTAGGCATAGCCGACATCGGAAATCAGCTGCGTCGACAATACAACCAGAACCGATACCAGCGAGCAGCCGAGCAGCAGGTCGATGTCGTTGTTCTTGGCTGCCTCAACGAGCGTAAAGCCGAAACCCTGGTAGCGGAACATGGTCTCGACGATGACGACGCCGGTCAGGAGCCATGGAAACTGCAGCATGATCACCGTGAAAGGTGCAATCAGCGCGTTGCGCAGCGCATGCTTGACGACGACGCTCCTGAAATTCAGCCCTTTCAGACGGGCTGTGCGGATATATTGCTGCGTCATCACCTCGACCATGGAGGCGCGCGTCATGCGGGCGATATAACCGATGCCGTAGATCGCCATGGTCATCACAGGCAGCGTGAAATTATAGAAGGTGATGCCCTGTCCGGTGGCACTTGCCGCCGAACCGTTCAGCCAGCCAAGCCATGATGCGAAGACCACCGTGAAGATGACGCCGGACACATATTCAGGCGTGGCAGTGGTGGTGATCGATGCGACGGACAGTGTCCGATCGGTGCGCGAGCCTTCCCGCATCCCCGCCAGGACGCCGATGAGCAGAGCGATTGGCACCATCGTGACCATGACCCAGAACATCAGGATGCCGGTCGCCCTGAGCGCCGGGAAGAGTTTTTTCGAGACCGGCACCTTGTACGTGGTCGAGCAGCCGAAATCGCCTTGCAACACGCCCGAATAGGTCGGCACGGCAGGCTCGTTGCAGAAGGCGAAGCGGGGCGTCGCCGCCCCCGTGGCCGGGTCGATGTTGGGCTGCTTGGGGAGCACGCCGAGCCACTGGCCGTAGCGGACAAAGAAATTCTGTCGATAGCCGTTTTTCTGCAGCCAGCTTTCGAGCTGTTCGGCTGACGTCCGCATTTCGGTCTGGCTGATCGCCAGCTTTTTCAGGTTTGGATCAAGGTTGATAAGAAAGAAAACGACCAACGTCAGGCACAGCATGGTCAAGGCCATGGTCCCGAGACGCCGTATGATAAATGCGAGCATTTCGCCCCCCGCCAAACGGATTGGGGTCAGATGAAGTCGACCCGTCGGCGGGAAGGCACAGTGTCGCCCGATCCCGCCGACGGCGCGAGGCTTACGCCTCCTTGTCGAGCCACACCCGATGGAAGTCGTGCTCGTAGGTCGGGTGCATGCCGTGGTTCTTCACGTACGTGGCCGAGTGATTGTAGAGCGAGCGCCAGTAAGACTGGATAATCACGCCTGAATCCTGAAGGATCTGTTCGATATCTTTCATCAGAAGCTTGCGCTTCTCGACGTCGGGCTGTTCGGTTGCTTCGGCGAGCTTCTTGTCGAACTCCGGGTTGGCGAAAGCGGTCTCGTTCCACGCTTCGCCGCTCCGATAGCCGAGCGCCAGAATCTGCACGCCAAGCGGACGCATGTTCCAGGTCGTCATCGAGAAGGGATACTTCGTCCAGTCGTTCCAGAAGGTGGAACCCGGCAGCACGGTGCGTTTCACCTTGAAGCCCGCCTCGCGGATTTGCGCAGCGATCGCGTCGCCGGAGTTCTTGTGCCAGTCTTCGTCGGTGGTGATCAGGTCGAACTCGAAGTCTGACTGGCCGGCTTCATCCATCAATTTCTTGGCGCCCGCTATGTCGCGCACCTTCTTGGGCAGCTCAAAATATTCAGGGTGGATCGGCGAAACGTGGTGGTTTTCCGCAACGGTGCCGCGCCCGCCATTGCCAAGCTGCAGAATAGTCTCGTTGTCGACCGCCATCTGCAGTGCGTTGCGGACCTTCTGGTCGTCATACGGCTTGTTGTTGATGTTCATGCGCGCAACGATGGTCGCCGCGGTATTGACCTCGGACTTCACGAGTCCCAACCCGTCAAGGATGTCGACAAAGTCGGAAACGGTTTCGTAGTTGGTATCGATCTCTCCCGCCTCGAAGGCGCTGACGCCGGCAGACGGATCAGGTCCGTAATCGATGAACTCGACACCATCGAGATAGGCTTCGCCGCCCCACCACTTGCCGTTTTCGCGCCGCTTCAAGACAGCCTTGGAGCCGACGTCGTAGGAAACCAGTTCGAACGGGCCGGTGCCGATCGGGTGCGTGAGGAGGTTCGATCCGTTCTTCTCGAAGTCGCGGTGCACGATGATGCCCGGATAGTCCGATATGCCGGGGATAAAGGTAATGTCGGGCGCCGGAAATTTCACCTTGACCGTGAAGTCATCGACTTTGGTGATCGCGCCCTCCTTGGCTTTCTTCGTGGCCGGATCAACCAGGGCGCCCATGCGCGTGGCCATCGAATTGCCTTCCGCGCCCGCATCGCACCAGCGCGTCAGATTGAACATCACATCGTCGGCGTTGAAGGTGTCGCCGTTGTTCCAGGTTACCCCCTGCCGTATTTTGAGGGTATATTCGGTGGCGTCATCGTTGACTTCCCAACTCTCGAGCAGAGACGGGTCGAAGGTGAACTTGCTCGTGTACTTGACCAGCGGCTCCAGGAACTGACGTGTGACATTCGCCATTTCCGGCCAGTCATAGGTGCGCGGATCCTTCTGGTCCTTGACGAACTGCCAAACCCTGATCACGCCGCCCTTCTTGGGCTCCTGGGCAAGCGCTTCGGTTGGCACGGCGAGCCCGAGCATTCCATACGCCATCGCTGTCGTGGCGCCGAAAACGCTGGCGAGCGCGAGAAACTCACGACGGTCCATTTCTCCGGACTTGGCGTTCTCCGCCATGTCGCGGATATGATCCGGGACGCGATCCCCGTTACTCTTGTAGAAGGTCATCACAAACTCCCATTATTTTTTGGCTTTCTGCCGCTTAACATTTCGCATCCTGTCCGCCTTGTCAAAGCGGACCGGACGCAAAATACAGAATGCGAATGTGCAACTTTGAATTTCGGGCCGTTCGCGTGAAAGCGACAATCTTTGCGCAAAAGTGGTAGCGCGCCGGCGAAACGGTTGAAACTTTGCGAGAACGCAACCTTGAGACGTTCACGCTGAACCGAAAGCCCGCCGCCACCTTCAGGCCGAAACAACGGCGTAGGTTCCCACGAACCGGCGAGATATGCCGGGCACGACATCGCTTGCCCCTTCCAGATCGCGCAGCGGCGGACGGCAACCGGAACTGCATTGCAGCCGCACAACCGGACGAACGCCCTCCCCGGCAGAGTCGCGCGATGCGTCGCTGGCGGGTCTCCCTCCTGCCCTGCGCGACGCGCTCGCGCAGCCGGTGCGATGCCGCGTCCATGCAAGAAAAATGCACGGCGACACACTTGCAACCCATAGAAAAACGGTTGAGCTTCTTAACAACGGATACAGCTGACGCGTGCAGCTCGCCAACATCGCAATCAATAAGGATCAATCCATGACCAGTTCCCAGGACATTCGCGCAGTTCACCACGCTCGCCGAGGGGCTGGCACTCACCTCCGCGGACTTCGTTGTGGCGTAAGGCTGGACAGGTATGTACCCGGCCGGTTGCGCGACGCGTTCGCGCAACCGGTGCGATGCCACCTCCATGCTAGAAAAAAGCACGCCTGAACAATTGCAACCCATCGAGAACCCGGTTGAACTTCTTACCGAGGGGTACAACCGGCGACGATGACAAATGTTGTTGCAAATTGACTTCACAGTGATTCTGCGCGTGACCTTGCGGCTCGTGCGGGTATCACTGTGATGTTTCCGCAAGCGCAAAAATCATCGGCTTGACCATTGAACAATGCGCGGTTGACCGCCTTCACCATGTAATCGTCGGTCGTGCTTCCGCTCGGCGGCAGGCACAAAAATTCTCCGCGAGAACCCGCTTCGTCCGCGGGACCGGGAGGCCGTCGGCAACAGCGGCGGGCTTGCCTTGCGGCGGAAAACTTAACGCAAGGCCCGGAACCATCCAGCCGTTTTGTGCGGCTCTCCATCATCGTAATCCAGAGAGATCAATCCATGACCAATTCGCAAATCACCAACATTGCCGACAGTTTTGACCTGATCGGCGACATCATCGATGTCAGCGAAGTCTTTGGCTACGGCACGCCCGAGGCAGTCGATGCAGACGATTTCGTGACCAGGCAAATTAGCAGCGTCCACTTCAAATTCACTAACATCATTGAGCTGGAGGAGGTCGATTTCGAGCACAAGGTGCACAACAGCCGCTGGTCCGCGCCGACTATAGTCGGCACAGACGGCAACGACACGTTGAAAAGCAGCTACGGCGGAGATTGGATTGACGGCCGAGGTGGCGACGACAACCTGGTCGGTGGAACCAACGCCGACGTGTTGGACGGCGGAAGCGGCCTCGACACGCTGAATGGTGGAGGAGGCTCCGACGAACTGTACGGCGGAGACGGCAACGACGAACTGCACGGCGAAGCCTTCTTTACGGTATTTTGCGGCGACGACACACTGTATGGCGGACAAGGCGACGACACGCTCGACGGCAATGACGGCAACGACAAGCTCTACGGCGGAATCAACGACGACACGCTGAACGGCGCCTTTGGCAATGACCAGGTGTTCGGCGGAAGCGGCAACGACAAACTGTACGGCGGACATCAAGACGACACGCTGTACGGCCAAGAAGACTACGACACGCTTAACGGCGGAAGCGGCGACGACATGCTGGACGGCGGAGACGGTCTCGACGAGCTGAATGGTTCGTACGACGATGACACTCTGTTCGGCGGAGACGGCAACGACGTGCTGTCCGGCGGAAATGAAGGGAGTTCGATGTTCGATGATAGCGGCGACGACCGGCTGTACGGCGGACAAGGCGACGACAACCTGTATGGCGAAGAGGACAACGACTGGCTGGACGGTGGGGGTGGCAATGACAAGATGTCCGGCGATGACAACGACGACTCGCTGTTCGGCAAAGGGGACGACGACTGGCTGGACGGTGGAAAAGACAACGACGTACTGCACGGCGGGGTCGGCAACGACACGCTGGACGGCGGAGACGGCAACGACACGCTGTACGGCTCGTACGACGACGACACCCTGTACGGCGGAGACAGCAACGACACGCTGAGCGGCAACGACGGCAACGACTGGCTGGACGGCGGAACCGGCAACGACACGCTTTACGGCGGAGACGGCAACGTCTTGCTGCTCGATGGGGAGGGCAACGGGGGGCAGTATAGCGGATTCTGCAACGACTGGCTGGACGGCGGAATCGGCAACGACAAGCTCTACGGCGGAGACGGCAACGACACTCTGTACGGCGGAGACGGCAATGACTCGCTGAGCGGCGAAGACGGCAAAGACACGCTGAGCGGCGGAGACGGCAAAGACAATCTGTACGGCGGCGAAGTCAACGACTGGCTGGATGGCGGAAGCAACAACGACAAGCTTTACGGCGGAACCGGCAACGACATACTGGACGGCGGAAGCGGCCACGACAAGCTGGACGGCGAAGCCGGCAACGACACGCTGAACGGCGGAAGCGGCAACGACACGCTGGCCGGCGCGACGGCAACGACTGGCTGGACGGCGGAAGCAGCAACGACTCTCTCACGGCGACGGGCACGACTTCTTCCTCTTCACCACGCTGGGCACGAACAATATTGATGAGATCACGATTTCTCGGTGACGAACGACGCGATCGGCCTGGCCTCAAGGCGTTCACCGCATTTAAGGCATTCTGCACGCTGGCTGCGACAGCATTCCATATCGGTGCCGCGGCGCACGATGCCAACGACCGCATCATCTACAACACGACCACCGGTGCGCTGTCTACGACGCTGACGGTAATGGCAGCAAGGCTGCGGTCCAGTTCGCCACGCTCGACACAGGGCTGGCGCTCACCTGCGCGGATTTCGTCGTAGTGTGAGGCTGGGGTGGTCTTGGGCAGACACGCATCTTCGGCTGGGCGGAGATCATTATGCGTGTCTGCCTGCGCCAGCCGGAAGTGCAGGCGCGAGGAGCTGCCCCCTCACCGCCGTGCTTGTCAAACCTGATCGCGCGTGCTTATGACCGGCGAGGGTTGAAGTGACGCAGCGCCCCGGCATCTGCCATGCCGGGGCGGACGCCGCTTCGGGGTAAGATGTTCGGGCAAACATGACGACAATCATCGACGTTCAGAATGTGAGCAAGCGCTTCGGCAAACTTCAAGCCGTCGATTGCTGTTCGCTCCAGGTCGGACAAGGCTCGATCACCGGACTGATCGGGCCAAACGGGGCCGGCAAGACCACGCTTTTCAACATGGTCGCCGGCGCGTTCGCGCCGACCAGCGGGCGCATTCTTCTGGAAGGCGCCGATGTGACCGGCCTGCCCGCGCACAAACTTTTTTCGCGCGGCCTATTGCGCACTTTCCAGATCGCCCAGGAATTTTCCAACATGACCGCGCTGGAGAACCTGATGATGGTTCCCGCCAAGCAGTGCGGCGAAAATGTCGTCAACGCCTTCTTCCGTCGCGGCAAGGTGATGCGCGAGGAGCGCGGAACCCGCGGCAAGGCCGAGGAGATCATTGAGCTTCTGCGGCTCACCCACGTCAAGAACGAGCGCGCCGGAAACCTGTCCGGCGGCCAGAAGAAGCTGCTCGAACTCGGCCGGGTTATGATGACATCGCCGCGTGTCGTGCTGCTCGACGAGATCGCGGCAGGCGTCAACCGCACCCTGCTCAACGACCTCGCGGCGGCTGTCGAGAGGCTCAACCGCGAACAGGGACTGACCTTCTTCGTGATCGAACATGACATGGACCTCATCGCGCGGCTCTGCGATCCGGTGATCGTCATGGCCGCCGGCAATGTCATGATGCAGGGCCCGATGGAGGAAATCCGCCGGCATGAGGGCGTGATCGAGGCCTATTTCGGCGGCGGCAAGGTGGAAAAGCGCGGATGAGCCTCCTTGAAATGACGAATGTCCACGGCGGCTATGGCGGCGCCAACATCCTCAATGGCGTCAACATCAGAATCGAGGCGAGCGAGATCGGCGTGATCGTCGGCCCGAACGGCGCCGGCAAGTCGACGACACTCAAGGCCCTGTTCGGCCTCATCGAAGTGTCGCAGGGGAACGTGGTTTTCAACGGCAAGACGGTCACCAACATGCGGCCGGAAAGGCTTGTCCGCGAGGGCGTCTCGTTCGTTCCGCAGGAGTTCAACGTCTTTCCGACGATGTCGGTCGAGGAAAACCTGGAGATGGGCGCCTACATCCGGCGCGATGATTTCCGGCATCTGATCGACCAGGCCTACCACTATTTCCCACCCCTGAAGGACAAGCGCCGACAGCCGGCGGGCGAGCTTTCGGGCGGGCAGCGCCAGATGGTGGCGATCGGGCGTGCCCTCATGACGGAGCCCAGGCTGCTTCTGCTCGACGAGCCGACGGCGGGCCTTTCACCCCTTTACATGGGCGAAATTTTCGAGCGCATCATCGCAATTAATGGCTCCGGGGTGGGGATATTGATGGTCGAGCAGAACGCGAAACAGGCACTGAGCATCGCCCATCGCGGGTTCGTGCTCGCGACAGGCAGGAACCGCTTCACCGGCACGGGCGCCGAGCTCCTCGCGGATCCGGAAGTTGCAAAGAGCTTCCTGGGCGGCGGGGAATAGGACATGGGCGAAACGGGATTTCTGGCGGCGCTGCCGATCAACGAATTCGTGTTCTTCATCAACAAGGGTGTGCTGGCGGGGCTGATCATCGGTTCGATATACGCGCTGGGTGCGGTCGGCGTGACGCTGGTCTTCGGCATTCTGCGCTTCGCGCATTTTCCGCATGGCGACATGATGACGGCGGGCGCGTTTTTCGCGCTGATTCTGACCGTGTTGTTTCCCAATGCCGGCGCTGCTGTTGGCCTTCCCTCTGCCTTTGTGCTGCTGCCTGTTGCGATGGCAATGACGGCATTGCTGGCGATCGGCCTCGACCGGGTCTTCTATCGGCCGCTTCGTGCCGCAGACGTAAAGCCGGTGGTCATTGTCATGGCGTCCATTGGCGTCATGCTGATGATGCAGGGCCTGATCCGGCTTTTCGCGGGCACCACAGCGCGCCAGCTCGATGCCGGCGCCAAGCACATCTACCGCGTTCCGTTCGGAGGGCGAGACATCGTGCTCACTCAGCCGCAGGTCATCCTGATCCTGTTCACCGTCTTCGCGGTGGTGGCCCTCCATCTCTTCCTGACACGATCGCGCATGGGCAAGGCGATGCGCGCGATGTCCGACAATCCGGACCTCGCTCGTGTATCCGGCATCAGCACCGACCATGTCGTGCGCACGACTTGGATCATAGCGGGTGCGCTGGCGGCGGCGAGCGGCACGCTGCTCTCGCTCGATGTCTCGCTGAAACCGGATCTTTCCTTCAATCTCCTGCTGCCGATTTTCGCCGCGGCCATCGTCGGCGGCATCGGCCAGCCGTACGGCGCGATCGCGGGCGGCCTTCTGGTCGGCTTCACTGAAACGCTTGCTGTCTTCAATTGGTCGGTGCTGCTCCGGCCGCTTCAACCACTGCTACCAGACTGGATCGAGCTGCCCCCGAAGCTCGCCTTCGTGCCCACCGAATACAAGATCGTCGTGCCCTTCTTCATCCTGATAGCAGTGCTGATCTGGCGGCCGACCGGCGTTTTCAAGGGGAAGGTGCTGAAATGATTTCGTATCGAACGCGCGCCCTCTCACTGGCCATCGGCATCGCTATCCTTGTCGGCCTCGTTTTCATCTGGCTGGGCGCTGCTTACGGCACGCGCATGCTGGTGGAAGCAAGCTGCTATGCTCTGATCGCTCTCGGCCTCACGATCCAGTGGGGCTACGCCGGGCTCTTCAATGTGGGCATAATGGGCTTCATCGCCATCTCCGCCTTTGTGTCGATGCTGGTTTCCTATCCGGTCAACACTTTGTTCTGGGAGGGCGAAGGTCCCGAAATGCTGGGCTGGGCGGCGCTG
Source organism: uncultured Alphaproteobacteria bacterium (assembly GCA_963813315.1). Taxonomy (GTDB): domain Bacteria; phylum Pseudomonadota; class Alphaproteobacteria; order Rhizobiales; family Rhizobiaceae; genus CAWEYO01. The sequence goes on from CAWEYO010000013.1 coordinate 336,066, forward strand.
TATCTCGTGGTCGGCGGCGCGATCACCTACGCACTCAGCCAGACGCATCGGCTTGGCCTCGCAAAGACGTATCGCACCCTGCTGACATTGATCGCCGCCGCCGTCACCTATCTTGCCGTGCAGAGCATTCTCGATCCCGCCGCAACTCTGATCGAAAGCCAGGCGCGTTTCGTGGGCGGTCTCGGCCTGCCGGTCTGGCTTGGATGGCTCTTCGGCGGCCTCGCGGCGGGAGCGCTCGGCTGGGCAATGGGCAAGATCACGCTCGGCCTGCGCGCCGACTACATGGCAATCGCCACGCTCGGCATTTCGGAGATCGTCAAGGCCTTCCTCAAGAATGCCGACTGGTTGACCAAGGGTACGCTGACCGTCTCGCCCCTGCCCTGGCCGGTGCCGACGCCCAACGAGCTGGGCTTCGTGCTCTCGCGCGCCGCCTATCTGAGCGTGACAGCGGCCCTCATCGTCATTCTTTATATCCTCTTCGAGCGCGCCTGGGCGTCCCCATGGGGACGCATGATGCGCGCGATCAGGGACAACGAGCTCTCAGCCGCTGCCATGGGCAAGGACATCAACCGCCGACGGCTCGAAATGCTGGTGCTCGGCAACATTATCATCGGCATTGGAGGTGCGGCTCTCATCACCTTTTCCAGCATCTTCGATCCGGGCAGCTTTCAGCCGCTCAATCATACTTTCCTGATCTGGGTAATGGTGATCCTGGGTGGCGCTGGAAACAATCTGGGCACGATCCTCGGCGCGCTGCTTGTCTACATCGTCTGGATCATGTCGGAGCCAGCCGCACTTTTCTTCTTTGAACAGGGCGCCTATTGGGGCGACCGGCTGTTCGGCTGGGAGGCGCCGGCTGATCGCGACCCGCGCCTTGCAAATGCGCGTTTTCGTGATTGGCCTGGCAATCACCGTGGTGCTGCGGTTCGCACCGAAGGGCTTGCTGCCGGAGAAAGTGGTGAAATACGAGTAAGGTTTTGCGGACGAGCAGGAGCCAGAAGGCCTGCAACGATGGCGATGAGGGGTTCCAGGCGGCGGGCGCCTTCGGTCCATCGTCTCCAACACTCCTGCAACGATGGCGATTGGCGAAACCCGATGCGTCGGCTGGTCTCTCCCCTTGAGGCCCTCAAGGGGGGAGATCAGCCGGCGTGTTGGGTTTCGCCAATCTCGGTGTAGTACATTAAGTCAAACCGCGGCACAAAAAAGCCCGGAGGTCGACCTCCGGGCCTTCGTTCAATCGCTGAAGGAACCTCGCTCGCCGGTCAGTTCACCTGGCGGACTTCCTTGAAGCCCTTGCCTTCGACGACCATCTCGATGATGACACCCGGCACGTCGCCGTGCTCGTCGAACTCCTGGCTGCCCGAAGCGCCTTGGTCGTTGATGTCCTTGCCTTCGGCAAGCAGTTTCACGGCTTTTGCCCACTCGCCGGGGTAGATCGTCTCTCCCGGGAGCAGTCGATACTTCACGCAGCGCTTTGTTGACGCCCTCGCGGCCGTCCTTGCCGTTCTTCTGGATGGCAAGCGCCAGCAGGAATGCGGCATCGTATGACTGCGGCGCGAACGATGCCGCCGGGTCGAGACCGGCAGCCTTCGCGATATAGGCATAAGTTGCGGGTGCCCGGCGTCTCGGAGCGGCCGATCTTGGTGCCGATCAATCCATCGAGCTTGCCTTCGCCCACGGCCGTGACAAGCAAATCGCCGACCATGCCGTCACCACCGGCGAATTTCGTGAAGTCGCCGCCTTCCAGCGCCTGCCGCACGATCGTCTGGCCCGAACCGTCGACATAGGCGAGCACCACAAGCATTTCCGCCCCCGGACGAAGCAAGGGAGCCGATCTCGGCGCGATAGTCCGCCTTGCTGTCTTCATGCGCTTCCTTGGCCGCAACCTTGCCGCCTTCCTTGACAAAAGAGGCTTCGAGCGCGTCGGCAAATCCCTTGCCGTAGTCATTGTTCACATAAGTGATCGCAATGTTGTCATGGCCTTTCTGCTTCAGCAGATGGGCCAGGACTTCGCCGCTATCGGCGTCCGACGGCGTGGTGCGGAATACGAGATCCTTGTCATCCAGCGTCGTCAGCGCCGGCGAGGTGGCCGCCGGCGACACGATCACCACGCCACCTGGAATGGCGGCGCTGTTGGCCGCGGCGATGGTTTCGCCCGAGCAGAGCGGGCCGACCAGCGCCGTCACCTTGCTCGGAATTGACCATGCGGTCGGCGGCGTTCGACGCGGCCGTCGCGTCCGCGCAGGTTGAATCACCCTGCACCATGATCAGTTGCCCGCCAACGATGCCGCCCTGCTCGTTGATTTGCTTGACGGCGAGCTTTGCGCCTTCGTGGATCGGCGGAACCAGGCTTTTCGATCGGGCCCGTGAAGCCGCCGAGGAAGCCAATCTTCACGTCGGCCGCCTGCGCGGCGGTCGCCATCAAAGCAATGCCGGCGACGGACACTGCGAAGAGATTGCGGATTGTATAGTGCATTGTGAATACCTCCCCTATAACCATCGCTACTTGCAACGGATTTTTAGCCGACCCAAGCCGGTCGAAGCCGCGATACTGAAATCGCAGAGGTCTTTGTAAAGCCGATCCGCGTGCCGATCGCAATGCAGTTCTTGCACAGTTCACGCATATCGCAGAAGGCCCGCCACTTCCCTCACCGGGCGCCTCCAGACAAGCTCTCAGATGTCCTAGGCGTGGGCCGAGCGCCTTGAGGGCCGCTTCCTGAAAACCTTCGCCTTGAGTTGGATGCGCGTGGATCGTGCCGGCGATGTCCTCCAGCCGCGCGCCCATTTCCAGCGCAAGCCCGAAGGCGGTTGCGAGCTCGGACACACCATGGCCGACCGCCTGTATGCCGAGCACCAGATGGTTGTCGGCGCGCGCGACCGCACGCACGAAGCCGTTCTCGCCAAGCATCGTCATCGCGCGTCCATTGGCCGAAAAGGGAAACTGCCCGATCTTGATCTCGCAGCAGAGCGATAGCGCCTCGTCGAGCGGAGGCCAGGCGTCAACGCAGTACGGGTCGAGAACGACCACCGGGATGCTGCGCTTGTCCCAGCTCCGCTTGTGGCCAGCGACGATCTCGGCAACCATTTCGCCTTGCGCCATGG
>CAWEYO010000014.1:0-284702 GCA_963813315.1 uncultured Alphaproteobacteria bacterium
GGCACCCGCCCCGCCGGTAATGGTGTCGTTACCGGCGCCGCCATAGAGCGTGTCGGCCCAGCTGCTGCCGGTGAGTGCGTTGGCGTTGGCATCGCCCGTAAGGCTGACGGCCGTGCTCGACCTTGATGCGTTCACATTCTCGAAGCCAGTGACGTTCGCCGTGTCGCCGGAGGACTGATCCACCAGGGACAGGTAGATCTTAGCGGCTCCGGTCACGATCAAAGTGTCGGCGCCGGTCCCGCCGGTAACTGAAACGTCCGAGCCGTCGAAGGTAACCGTGTCGTTGCCCGCACCGCCGTCGATCGTGTCCTTCCCCGCGCCGCCGGTGATCGTATCCTTCCCGGCACCGCCGGTGAGCGCGTTAGCGTCGGCATCGCCCGTCAGGCTGACGGCCGCGCTCGACATTGACACGTCCACAATCTCGAAGCGGAAGACCATCCCGGCCGATAGGTCGATCGTTGCGGCTTCGGTCACGATCAAAGTGTCGGTGCCCGCCCCGCCGTCAATCCGAACGTCCGAACTGTCATAGATAACCGTGTCATCGCCGTTGCCCGCGATTATCGAATCGGCGCCCGCACCGCCGGTGACCGTGTCGTTGTCAGCGCCGCCGGTGAGCATGTCGGCCTGGCCGCTGCCGGTGATGGTGAAGGCTTCGGACTGCGCGCTCAGGTTTATTGTCACGCCGTCCGTCGCGCCGGAGGCCGAGATCGCCTCGACGCCCAGGATCGATGCGTCGGCCTGCGTGTTTAGGTCGGTCGAGGTCGAGGTCAGGTTGATCGTATCGTTATCGCCGACAACCTCGCCGAGATCGATCGTGCCGTCGCCGATGATGATGGCGTCGAGTTGTTCGCCTCTGAGCGCCACCGTGTCGTTGCCAGCGGTGCCGATGAGATTGCCGGTTTCGACATTGTCGATGATCGCCGGAACGCCGAGCTTTGAAATGTCACCACTCGCCTTGACGTTGAGCACGTCCGTGCCACTTTTAAGATCGATGGAATTGCTGAATTCCGTCCATTGCGACGCGGAAATCGTCACAGTGTCGTTGCCGTTGATCGTCACGTCGTCGATGCCGTAGTCGAAGCTGCCGGTGAGCGTCTCGACGCCGGAGATCGTGCCGGTGGTGAAGTCGACCGTGGTCGCGTTCCTAAGGCAGATCAGGTCGCGATCGAGTGTGCCGCTGTCAGTCCCGCCGTTGATGGACATACCGGTCACGAACTCGCCATTGGCGAATTCGATCATATCGTCGCCGGCACCGCCGTCGATGCTGTCGTGGCCGTCGCCCGCCAAGATCGTGTCGTCGCCGTCGGTGCCAATGAACGTCGCCATGAACCCGGCATAGGCCGCCATGCCTTCCGCCGTCAGCGGCGAACGGGCTGAAGGCGCGCCGCAGTCTGGCGTCCACGCTCCACATTTTTTCTCGGCGCCGTGCCTGGCGGAATTGCCCTTCGTGGATGCAATCGCACTATTCTGAATGGGTGGTCGGTTGCATTCGGTTGCGCGCTGGACGAGATCGATGGTGAGGAAGGTCATTTTAGTGAACTGCTCCGTGCTTTGCATGGAGCCGGGCCACGTTCGTTGAAGCCGCTATCCCGCCCCGGGTTTTGCCTGCACGTAGTCTTGCCTGAAAAACCTGCAACTTTTGCCGACGATCTCGGAAGTGTGCATTCTACCGCATTGGCGAAATGGGTCGCGATGGCGCTCCGTGCACATTTGTTGTCACGATGGGCGGCGAACGGCGACGCCCCTATCTCCCCTGCATGGCGACATTCGGCCATGCGCTGAAAGCTGGACGGGAGCTGCTCACGTGCAATCTCGCCCGTACTCGCAAGCCAACAAAAGTGCACGAATCGCAGCTAGAGCTCGTTTCGCTGGGTACTAGTGTGGTGACAAAATGCCTCAGCCCGGCGAGTCGATAGAAGGCGGACTTAGGCGGGCGAAACGAAGAGAGCGAAAGCGCTAGTGAGGCAAGGATGAAAAGCGTCGGCGTCAGTGCTGAGTTTTCAGCACTTCGTTGGGAGCCAGTCGTAAACAGGGTTTGCGGCGATTTTGCCTGCGCTGTTACCCTCAACGCACAGAGATTTGTCCGGTCCCTGCATAATCCGAACCGCGGGTTGACAGGAATACAACCTGCTGGGGATGGCGACTTTCAACAGAAAGTCGTCCGGTTTCAGGAAAACACGGCGGAGATCGTTCAATGATCGCTTTCTTCGTCGATCCCGGTCAGCGCGCAACCGGCCTCAACCGCCGCAGCATCCAGAGCAGCGCAATTCCATCGACGGAAAGCAATTCCGCCAGACTGCCGGAAGCGACGACCGCCCGCGAGATTGCGTTTGGCGATCGCGACGCGTTTTGCGCCCGCCCGCCGCTCACGGCTAAAGGCATAGCGGCCTATGCCGAAGTCATGACGACGTTTACCGGCACTTCCGGCAACGACGCTGCAAACGCGTCAACCGGAACGCTAAACGGGTTTTCCGACGGAACGGTGACCGAGCTTCAGGATGCGACCGGCGACAAATTCATTGGCGACGCAGGAAACGATACGATCGTGGCGGGCAGCGGCAACGACACGATCGACGGCAACTCCGGCGACGACACGCTCTACGGCGGAGCAGGCGACGACACGATCAACCTCGCCAACAGTCATTTCGGCTTTACCGAATTGATTGACGGCGGGGCTGGCAGCGACAGGATCGTGCTGACGAACGCGACCACGGTCGACTTCTCCATCGGCACGGTCTCCGGTGTCGAGACGTTCACCGGCAGCAGTGGCGACGACATCGTGACGGTGACTGCCGAGCAATGGGCGGGGTCCGACACCATTGACCTCGGCGAGCGCACGGACGTGCTTAACGTCAAGGTGGACGGGTTAGTGGACATTTGGGCGCTCAGCATTCCGGCGTCGATCGGGGGTGTCGAGACAGGCAATCTCGGCGGCAGCAGCGACGACGACGTGCTGATGCTCACCGGCGCGCAGCTCGACGCCATCATCATCGGCAACGGCACGATCGATCTAGGCGGCGGTAATCAAGATACGATCATCCTGGCCTCGACCTCGGCCGACCTCAACACGCTGGGTGCGACGGATGCGTCGATCTCCTACGTCGAGGCGATCGATGCCTACACGGCGACGGCCGGCGTGACCATAAATCTGAGTGGCCAGAGCGAAAGCGTCAGGATCTACGGCGGCGCTGGTAACGACACGATCACTGGTGGGACCGGCGGCGACTTTGTCTGGGACGGTGAAGGCGTCGATACGATCGTCTGCGGGGCCGGCGACGATTGGTTCAGCCTCATAGAATTCGGGTTCGTCGCCGGTGAGATGATCATCGGCGGAGATGACAGCGGCAGCGGCTATCGAGACGGGATCATGCTGGTGACCGCGTGCCCGTCGATTGACTTCTCCACCTGCACGGTCTCCGGCTTCGAGACACTCATCGACATGGCCGGCTACGACAACGCCGTGACGATGACGGTTGAGCAATGGACGCAGTTCGCCGTTGCCATCGATCTCACCGTCGGGACGGACGTGCTCGACGTCAAGGTGAGCGGAACCATGGACATTTCCACGGCTGGTGTGCCGGCGTCGGTCGACAATGTCGAGATCGTCAAACTCGTCGGCACCGCTGGCGACGACAAATTGACGCTCACCGGCGCTCAGCTTGACGCCATCCTCAGCGGCACCGCAAGCAACTCGATCGATTTCGGCGAGGGTTTCGATACGATCATCTTGACCGGGGATTCAGCCGTCTTCGACAGGGTGGCGAATGGATCGATCGAAAACGTGGAGTTGATCTCGGCCACCGGCGTAACAGCCAACCTGGTGATAGACCTGAGCGGCCAGGCCGAGGGCCTCAAAATCACCGGCGGCAAGGGCAACGACACGATCACCGGCGGCGCAGGCGCCGACACGATCCGGAGGATCGGGCCGACAGGATCGCCGGCGGCGCAGGCGCCGACACGATCACCGGCGGCACCGGCGAAGCGGGCAGCAGGCTCTATGGCGCAATGGGCGACGACACGATCACCGGCGGGAATGGCGCCGACAGGATCAGCGGCGGGGCGGGCGCCGACATGATCACCGGCGGGAATGGCGCCGACAGGATCGATGGCGGTGCGGGCGCCGACGCCGTCAACGGCGGCGCGGGCGACGATACTGTCAGCGGCGGAGCGGGCGCCGACATGCTGAGCGGCGGCGCCGGCAACGACGTCTATGTCGTCGATAACACCGGCGACAAGGTCATTGAGAGCGTGTCGGGCGGTCTCGATGGCATACAATCCTCGATCACTTTCAGTCTGGTGAGTGTCGGCACTGTCGAGACCCTGACGCTGACAGGCACCGGCAACATCAACGGCACGGGCAATGCCTCCAACAACAAACTGACCGGCAACACCGGCGCCAACACGCTTGACGGGGGCGCGGGCAATGACATGCTGAACGGCGGCGTGGGCAAGGATATGCTCACCGGCGGGGCGGGCAAGGATACGTTCTTCTTCACCGCCGCATTGAGCGCGGCCAACAGCGACAAGATCAACGATTTCTGGGTTGCTGACGACACGGTGCGGATGGAAAACGCGGTGTTCGCCGCGCTGAAGGCAACCGGCACTTTGGCCGAGAGCGCCTTTTATGCGGGTGCTGCGGCGCACGATGCCAGCGACCGCATCATCTACAACAAGGCGACCGGCGCGCTGAGCTACGACGCTGATGGTAAAGGCGGCATTGCTGCGGTGCAGTTTGCCACGCTCGGCAGCGGGCTGGCGCTCACCCATGCCGATTTCATGGTGGTGTGACGGGCTTGGACAAATGATCCCGCCGCCCAAATAGGCAACAAATATGCACGGAGCGCCATTACAGTCCGTTTCGCTAATATGGTAGGGAAAACTGCTTCAGCCAGACGAAAACTCCAGACGAAACATTGGAAGCTAAGCTTTTGGCGATTGAATCGAAAGCGTGCAAATCGAAAGTGCGAAAAGCGTCGTCAGTCAAAACAAGGCGTCGGCGGCGGGGCTGAGCTTGCAGCATTCCATTGCCAGCCGGTCGCAAACGAGGTTTGCGGCGGGGGTTGTTCGTGCGCCGATTGGTGTCGGCACACCAAAGTGGCAGACATTTTAAACAAGTTTACGCACAAGCAAGTCAGGGCATGATTCCGGACCGAAGGCCAGCGCAACAAAGAGCGGCAGGCTTTTCGGGCAGGCTAAACAAAACCCTGGGGCGGGACGACGGCGTCAATGGAACGTCGTCCAGCTTCACGCAAGGAACGGAGTAGTTCGTAAAAAATGACCATCCTAACCGTCGATCTCGTCCAGCCCGCAACCGGGAACAAATATCACACCCTCCAGGCCGCGATCGATGCGCCCGCGAATGGCATCGCGCCTTCGGCCCGTTCGCCGCTCACAGTGCAAGGCATGGCGGCCTATGCCGGGGTCATGACGACGTTCAACGGTACGGACGGCGACGACATGGCAAGCGTGACATATGAAAGGCTGACCGGATTCACCGACGGTACGCTGGCCGAGCTTCAGGATGCGATCGGCGACACGATCATCGGCGGCGCCGGCAACGACACGATCGACGGTGGCGACGGCAACGACAGCATCGTCGGTGGCAGCGGCGACGACACGATCAATGGCACCGCTGGCGACGACACGCTCTACGGCGGCGACGGCAACGACACGGTCGGCGGCGGTGCAGGCAGCGATTCGATCGCCGGCGGTGCAGGCAACGACACGATCGCCTATAGCAGCTCGGACGCGATGGACGGAGGTGCGGACACCGACACTTTGATCGTGACCGGAGCCGCGACGATCGACCTGTCCCAGGTGGATGATCAGACCCCCGACGACACGTCGATTGTCACCGGCTTCGAGAATGTGAATGTGGTAACGTCGAGCGCCGCGGACATTAAGGGCGATGCCAACGCCAATAAGCTCATCGGCGGTTTTGGCAATGACGCGATCGATGGCGGCGCGGGCGCCGACACGCTCGACGGCGGCGCCGGCAACGACACTATCACCTTCAACGGCTCGGCAGATTCGATTGCCGGCGGGGTTGGCACCGACACTTTGAAATTGACCGGAGCCGCAACGATCGACCTGTCCCTGGAGGACCAGTCCGGCCTCCTCGACACGGCGAGTGTCTTCGACTTCGAGAATGTGAATGCGTCAACGTCGAGCGTAGCCGTCAGTCTGACCGGCGATGCCAACGCCAATAGTCTCACCGGTAGCAATGTCGCCGACACAATCACCGGCGGTGCGGGTGCCGACACGATCGACGGCGGCGGCGGCGGCGACGATACGATTGTTGGCGGTACCGGCGCCGACAGGCTCAACGGCGGCGCAGGCAACGACACGATCACCTATGACGCCTCGGACGCTTCCGTTGACGGCGGGGTTGGCACCGACACTTTGATCGTGACCGGAGCCGCAACGATCAACCTGAGTTCGTTGGACCAGTCCTCCGGCGACACGGCGATTGTCTTGAGCTTCCATAATGTGAATGCGTCAACGTCGAGCACGGCCGTCAGCCTGACGGGCAATTCCGGCACCAATGCGCTCACCGGCGGCGGCGGCGACGATACGATTGTTGGCGACTCCGGCGCCGACACGCTCGACGGCGGCGCAGGCAACGACACGATCACCTATGACGGTTCGGACGTTTCGATTGCCGGCGGGACCGGCACCGACACTTTGATCGTGACCGGAGCCTCGACGATCGAACTGTCGGCCGGCAATATCTCGGGCTTCGAGATTGTGGATGCGTCAACGTCGAGCGCGGCCGTCAGCCTGACGGGTGATGTTAACGCCAATAAGCTCACCGGCGGGTCCGGCGACGACACGATCATCGGCGGCGCCGGCAGCGATTCGATCGCCGGCGCTGCAGGCAACGACTACATATACTACGACGCCTCGGACGCTTCCGTTGACGGCGGGATGGACACCGACACTTTGCGGGTGACCTGAGCCGCAACGATCGACCTGTCCCAGGTGGACCAGCCTCCGGCGACACGGCGAATGTCACCGACTTCGAGAAATTGGATGCGTCAATGTCGAGCGCGGCCGTCAGCCTGACGGGCAGTTCCGGCGCCAATGCGCTCACCGGCGGTACTGCAGACGACACGATCGATGGCCGCGCAGGCGCCGACACGATCGACGGCGGCGAAGGCAACGACACGATCACCTTCGACGGTTCGGACGTTTCGATTGCCGGCGGGACCGGCACCGACACTTTGCGGGTGACCGGAGCCGCAACGATCGACCTGTTGGCCGGCAATATCTCGGGCTTCGAGATTGTGGATGCGTCAAATTCGAGCGTGGCCGTCAGCCTGACGGGCGATGCCAACGCCAATGTGCTTACCGGCGGCTCCGGCGCCGACACGATCACCGGCGGCGACGGCGACGACACGATCACCGGCGGCTCCGGCTCCGGCGCCGACACGATCACCGGCGGGGCTGGCACCGACGCGATCGTGCTGACCAACGCGACTACGGTCGACTTCACCACGGGCTCGGTCTCCGGCGTCGAGACGCTCACCGGCAGCGTCAGCGGCGACACCGTGACGATGACGGCCGACCAGTTGGCGAGCTTCACCACGATCGATCTCGGCGGCGGCACTGACGTGTTCAATGTCAAAGCGAGCGGTGACATTTCCGAGCTCAGCGTCCCGGGATCGATCGGGGGTATCGAAACCGTCAATCTCACCGGAACGACCGGCAACGACAAGCTCACCGGTGCCCAGCTCAACGCCATCCTCAGCGGCACCGAAAAGCAACTCGATCGATCTCGGCGAGGCTACCGGCGATCTCGATACTATCCTCCTGACCTCGACCTCAGCCAAGCTCAACGCGCTGGCGGACGCGTCGATCCAGGGCGTCGAGATTATCTCGGCGTCGGGCGTCACGGGGGCCGTGGAGATAAACCTGAGCGCGCAGACCGAAGCCTTCACGATTGCCGGCAGCGACAACAACGACACGCTCACCGGCGGGGATGGCGACGACACGATCAGGGGCGAGGAAGGCGCCGACAATATCCACGGCGGTAAAGGCAGCGACACGATCAACCTCCGCGGCGGTGAACTCGGATCCGGCGAGACGATCGATGGAGGGGATGGCAGTGACAAGATCATGCTGATGTCGGCCAGCAACGAGATTGACTTGACCGGCACGTCGGTCTCCAACGTCGAGACGCTCCAGGGCAACGTCGAAAACGACTACGTGACGATGTCTCTGGCGCAATTTGCGGGATTCACCACGATCAATCTCAGCGACGGCACGGAAGATGCGCTCAGCGTCAAGGCGAGCGGAACAGTGGACATTTCCGGGGACATCGCTCCGTCGCTCGAAAATGTCGAGACCTGCAATCTCACCGGCTCGACCGGCGCCGACACCGTGACGGTGAGTGCCCTCCAGTTGGCGAGTTTCACCACGATCGATCTCAGCATCGGCACTGACGTGCTCAACGTCAAAGCGAGCGGTGACATTTCCGGGCTCAGCGTCCCGGGATCGATCGGGGGTATCGAAACCGTCAATCTCACCGGAACGACCGGCAACGACTGGTTAAAGCTCACCGGCGCCCAGCTCGACACCATCCTCAGCGATGCGTGGGGCAACTCGATCGATCTCGGCGAGGCTACCGGCGATAACGATACGCTCTACCTGACCTCGAACTCGGAAGGCCTCAAGAACCTGTCGGATACGTCGATGCAGGGCGTCGAGACGATCTCGTTCGCCGGCGCAACAGCCGACCTGGTGATAAACCTGAGCGGCCAGGCCGAGGGCCTCAAAATCACCGGCGGCGCAGGCGATGACACGATCACCGGCGGCACCGGCGTGAGCGGGCAGCAGGCTCTATGGCGCAACGGGCGACGACAAGATCACCGGCGGGAATGGCGCCGACAGGATCAGCGGCGGGGCGGGCGCCGACACGATTGCCGGCGGGAATGGCGCCGACAGGATCGATGGCGGTGCGGGCGACGCCGACACCATCAACGGCGGCGCGGGCGACGATACTGTCAGCGGCGGAGCGGGCGCCGACATGCTGAGCGGCGGCGCCGGCAACGACGTCTATGTCGTCGATAACACCGGCGACAAGGTCATTGAGAGCGTGTCGGGCGGTCTCGATGGCATACAATCCTCGATCACTTTCAGTCTGGTGCGTGTCGGCACTGTCGAGACCCTGACGCTGACAGGCACCGGCAACATCAAGGGCACGGGCAATGCCTCCAACAACAAACTGACCGGCAACACCGGCGCCAACACGCTTGACGGGGGCGCGGGCAATGACATGCTGAACGGCGGCGTGGGCAAGGATATGCTCACCGGCGGGGCGGGCAAGGATACGTTCTTCTTCACCGCCGCATTGAGCGCGGCCAACAGCGACAAGATCAACGATTTCTCGGTTGCTGACGACACGGTGCGGATGGAAAACGCGGTGTTCGCCGCGCTGAAGGCAACCGGCACTTTGGCCGAGAGCGCCTTTTATGCGGGTGCTGCGGCGCACGATGCCAGCGACCGCATCATCTACAACAAGGCGACCGGCGCGCTGAGCTACGACGCTGATGGTAAAGGCGGCACTGCTGCGGTGCAGTTTGCCACGCTCGGCAGCGGGCTGGCGCTCACCCATGCCGATTTCATGGTGGTGTGACGGGCTTGGACAAAGGATCCCTCTCTTGCGTTTTCAAAGCACTTGCTCGGGGCCGCTCGCAAATGCTGGAAAACGCTTTCTCCCCCGCAGGGGGGAGATAGGCGCATTACCCTTCGCCGCCAGTCGCCAGCGCCCGAGAGCAGGTTCGGTCAGGCTGTTCTCCGGTCCGGCGCTGCATTCGCTTCGGCCCGGGTCAGGAAGCTCTTGTTCACCGGGCTGTGCGGTTTCAGCGCGAGGCGCTCGTTCGCAAGGGCTTGGGCAAGGCCCGTCAGACCTCCGCGCACGGCCGCCTCGGCAAGGGTCCAATCGATGATGTCGCGCTGCGCGTGGCTGCCGCCGAAGGAATTGGCGATGAAGCGTGCGCCATAGAGGCGCTGCGCAGTGGTCTCATAGTCGCCGTGCCAGAATGCCGGGAATCCTTCGACAAGAGGCACAGCAGTGCGCCGCCCCCATTCGGCGACATCGCTGCCGTCGCCGCCGTTCCGATAGGCTGTGAGGATGCGCTCCACTTCGCCGTTCCGGCCGGCACCGAGATATGCCATCACCGCATGCCAGTCGTTGAAGGGGTATGTGCGGCCGTCCGCATGACTGTCCCAGTTCGCTGCCAACTCCTGCCAGCGGTCGCCGACATCGTGCCCTGAAAGATGCAGCCGCCACAGAAGCGCCGAAGCGTCGACCATGTCGAGTGCGATGGTGCTTCGATCCTGGCGGATCGGACCGTCATAGAGCGCGAAGACCTTGTCGGCCTGCCCGAGATCGAGATGGTAGAGCGCACGATGCCACCAGTTGTGAACCTTGAAGAAATTGTCGTCGCCGGACCAGTGGGGCTCGCGGGCGATCATCCAGCCGATGCCATCCTCCGCGCGGCCCTGCATCTCCATCACATGAGCGACGGCGTGGTGGGCCCAGCAGTCGAGCGGCTGCAGGTCGACCGCGCGACGGCCGGCTTCTTCCGCTCGCCCGTAGTCGCCGGTTTCCTCCAGCCCGAACGAGTGCATCCCGAGCAGGATCGAATGGCCCGGCATGTCCGCAGACCATTTCGGCAGCACGCGCGCAATTCTGTCGCGCAAGCCCCGGGAATTGGCGCGGTAGAAATCCATCAGGTGGCCCGACTGCAAGGCGACGATGTCGTGCGGGTGGTTCGCATTGTGAAGGTCAAGGGCCTCGGCCGCTGCTGTCCATCGTCCTTCGAGAAGCAGGTCAAGCGCGGCAAGGTGAGACGCTTCCCGCTGCGAAAGCCGCAATGACTTCGCTTTGGCGACGATCGCTTTCGCCTTCTTCGTCATATCCGGCTCGGTCGCGAGGCCGAACAGGTGCGCCTTCAGGATGTGCGCCATCGCGAATTCCGGGGCCACCTCGATGGCCTGGTCCAGCATGCCGACGGGGTCACCACGGTAGATGTTGAAGGCTTCGACAGCCTGATCGTACAGTTCCGCGGCGTCGAATGTTGCGCCGGTAAGCGTGTGGCCCTGTTGATCGCAAATTATCATCGGTTCTTCCTTCTGGCAGTGGAAAGGATAACTATCGACAGTGGCGCGCTTGTCAGGCGTCATGCCGCCAAGCGAAATCGCTCATGGAGAGCGCAGGCGCTGGTCAGAAGCATCAGAACCTGATCGTTGGCCACGCGTGCGCCCTCATCCATTGTTTCAAGACGGTCGAGAAGATTGATAACCTTCCTTTGGTCGAAGAAGGGGATTGAGCTGAGCGCAGGTCCCCGAAGCGTGTCCTGCACCAGCGAGCTGAGCCGCTCCTTTGGATTGAGGGTCGCAGGTGGGCTCAGGAACGGGTGCTTCTGCCGTTTGTACACCGTGTCGCTGATGACGTCGCGGGCCGCCTCCCGAAGGACGTATTTTTCGGTCATGCCGCGTATTTTCTGGGATACCGGCTGGGACCGGATTACTTCAACGACGTGATGATCCAGGAACGGAACCCGTCCTTCGATGGAATGCGCCATCTCCATGCGATCGCCCAACATGGTGAGGATGTATGAGGGCAATCCGGTTTTTGCCCAGAGGTAGAGGGACTGGTTCAGCGGCTCGCGCCCAGCGAGCTGGCCGTTGACGTCTATGTCGCTCAAAAAGCTGCGGAAGCCTTCGCGCTGACCAAACCTCTCGAGGAAATTTCCGGCCAGCAGAGCCCGCATTTTTTCCGATCGGGCGGAGAACGTCTCGATCCAGGAGGGAACAAAACCAAGAAGGCGCTTGACCGTATCCAGCGATCCAGCCTCTCCGTCTGGCAACAGCAACCCACGGGACACAGGGTTTGCCCTTGCCAATTCGTCGAGCAAGCCGGCAACCACGGTCGTGTCCTGTCCCTCCCGGTTGTAGAGCAGCATGTCGCGCCGAAAGAACGCATACCCGCCAAGGATCTCGTCCGATCCCTCTCCTGTAAGAACGACCTTGTAGCCGGCGTCGCGCACCGCGCGGCTCAAAAGGTACTTCGCAACGCCATGCGCATTGAAGCAAAGGGTCTCGGCCTGGCCGATCGCATCGACAAAATGATCAGCCAGATCGTCCTGCCGGATCGGGATCGGACAGAACTCCGCACCGACTTTCGCCGCCATCTCCCGGGCAATCTCTCCCTCGTCATACTCGGCACTGTCGAAGGTCAGGGTGAAAGCGCGAACCGGCTCCGGGTGATTTCTCGCCGCCAGGCCGAGGACCGAACAGGAGTCAAGACCGCCGCTGAGGTAACAACCGACCGGAACGTCGGCGCGCAGGCGAACGCGAACCGCCTCTTCCAGCACGAGACGGAACTCAGCGGCCCAGTCTGCATCGGAACGTTGCGGCGCGGTGTGGTCGGCGCGCGGATAGTGAAAATCCCAATACTGGTTGATTTGCACATGCTTCTCGCTCGCGATCAGATAGTGGCCAGGCGGTATCTGGAAAATCCCGTCAAACAGCGTGCGAACTTGATGCCCGCCCATCTCGACCGAGTGATAGACGGACTCGGCATCCCAACGAGCCGGCACTCCAGCCGCAAACAGCGCCTTCACTTCCGACGCGAAATAGAGCGTCCCGTTGTGCTCGGCGTAGAACAGGGGCTTGATGCCAAAGCGGTCGCGCGCGGCGAAGATGGTTCGGTTCCTTTGGTCCCAAAGCACAAACGCGAACTCGCCCCGCAGTTGGTGCAGGCACTGCACGCCCAGGTCTTCATAGAGATGGAGCGCGATCTCACTGTCCGATCGCGTGCGCAGGCGATGACCCGTCTGCTCGAGTTCGCGCTGAATCGCTTCATAGCCGTAGAATTCGCCGTTGACGACAATTCGCGCCTGCTCATCTTCGCTCGCGATCGGCTGATCACCGGTTGCGAGGTCGATGATGCTGAGCCGGGTGTGGCCAAGGGCAACGCGGCGGTCCGATGATATCCAATGGCCACGCCCGTCGGGACCACGGTGATGGAGGGAATGGGTGGCACGTTTCAGCGTTGCGTCCGAGATCGGATCACGATGCGAGAAGATGGCAACTATACCGCACATTTCTGGTGCATTCCTTCCTGGAGCAGCGGACGCATCGATGGAATTGCGCTGCTGCTCCATCTCTTTGCTTGAGCATCGGATTTTCCCCGAAACCGTTTCCCACTTTCGGGTCCGATGCTCCAGGCAATCGACCCCGAGCGAGCCATGAGGCGCGGCGAGATTGCGTCCGCTGCCCGACCCGTCGCTATGAGAGGCCGCCACCCTAGGGCGTCACTTGTTCACTTGAATGTCCACCAGCCCACATTCGTGTTTCAATTGTTTCACCTCGCCGTCGGTCAGGGCCGAGGCTTCGGGCATGGGGGTTCACGAAACGGAAGCATTCCCAATGGCTTGCATGTCGTCAGGCTTTATCTGAAGGTCGAAGCCAACGACGCGAAGGGCTCACGAAAAGAGGCCCGCCTACAGCGCATTGCTTCGAAACGGATTCATGCGACGCGCTTTAGGCTATTGTTTTTGTGCATGTCGTTATCCCAAAACCGCTGCGCACTTTTGGACGGCATGCACTAGGTCTGGGCGGGTCGACAAAGTCTGTGGGAGCGAACTTGATCTATATCTTACCAGTAAGTCGTGACGGGTTCGTGTCAGCGGCCACAGGAGAACCGGTCGGCAATTACGGCGACAAACGTGTCCTCAGCCGCATTGCCACGTCGTAAATCCTGGTCACACTGTCTGGATCGATCGTTGGGGAGGTCATTGCAAAGATTGCCGCCCTTCTTATCTCGGAAACTTCAGCATCCGGGTACATGAGGGCGATTTGGTCAAGGAGCTCCTCTGCGTCTCGGGTTCTGCGAACGAGCAGTTCGAGCGATTTCGCAATCGCGACGATAATCGCCTCCATCGTACCCCCGCTCGTATCCCGACCCCGCCGGTCGCAATATGACCGCCCGGTGGCAAGGTTTGCAAGCCAACCGCAGGTGACGCAACGTCATGGTCAGCCAGATCCAGCAAGCACTTCGAGGGCCGCAAGATCGCGCAGCATAAGCCTGCTGCCGCGCCGCTCGATCAGCCCTCTCTTGGCAAGCGCGCTCATTTCGCGCGATACGGCCTCTCTGTGCGTGCTTATCCTTGCCGCCAACTCGAAATGCGTCGGTGCGGGGTTTATGCAGACCTGTCCCTCGACCGGCCCGATCTCATCCGCCCGGCGGAGCAGTTCAAGGATCAGCCGTTTGCGCACGACCAGGGTGCTGAATTCGTAAACCCTGTCGGTCATGCGCCGAAGCTGAACCGAGAGGTGCTCAAGGAGCATCCAGGCGAAGGTTGGATGGTTGTACACGATGTCGCGGAATGCCGCTCCCGGCAGTCGCGCCGCGCGAGTGGAACCAAGGGCAATGACGCTGGCCGAGCGTTCCTTGCCGTCGATGCCGGCAAGTTCACCGAAAATCTCACCGGGCTCGATATCCCGGTAGGCAATCTCTCTGCCGTCCTCCGAAAACAAGGTGACGCGAGCCCGCCCCTCCAGCAAGAAGAAGACATCCCGGCCGCCGTCGCCATGCGCGATGATCAGTTCGTTGTGCCGATAGCTGCGCTCGGTCCATCGCCCGGCAAGCGCGACCAGATCGGCTTCGCACAGTTTCGACAGGAAGGCCGGGGAGGCTGTCACGGCGATATCTTTTTCTTGCTCACTTTGCCTTGCTTACCAACCAACGAAATTGGTGGCCGTTTCAAACATGTGCGAATTCTCACAGACGTACCTGGTGCGCTGTCATACCATAAGCTTGTTTATAACGCTCACGCCTCACCGGCGACGCTAAAGGAAATGGTGTCATGGAACTCTTGGCTCCCATCACGCAGCTGGCATCAGCGTTCCGTGAATTCGTCGCGCCGCGCTACCGGCCGGAACTCCATTACATGCGCGGCCCGGGTCCAGCCTACGCCCGCCGGGTGAGCACGTTCGAAGCACGCCTCGAGAGCCTCCCGCCCGGAAGACATCGGTGAAATGCAGGGGCTGGTGCACCGTTTGTCCAGTCACAGCAAACCATGATAAATTAGCGGCAAGAACCCCTCAGTTTTCAAGGACGACCAACACCCTGAAACAAATGATACAAAAATGACCTATTTCTGACATCGTCAGGTTACAACGTTGCCCTATAGCTCCGACGACAAAAAAGACGCGAAGGAGAACGCCATGCACGAGCGCGAACCAACGCTCGACGAATTGCTGAACGAGCCGATGATCCGCAAGGTCATGGTTGCCGATGGCTACAGCGCCGAAGACGTCCGCCTTCTGATGGGCTTGGCAAAGGCTCGCTCGAACGCAAAGGGTTTTCGTTATCCGATGGGTTCTGCAGGCGCTCATGGACTGCGCGGGTCGGACACGTCCTCATTGCCCAGGTGACAAGCAGGAACTTTTGGGAAAATCCGGAATCAGCTCACGCCTGGAAAGGCCGTTCAACCGGTTCGTTCCTGACTGAACATTATTGCATGTCCAGCAGGAGCGGCCGGTGATCCGACACTTCCGGCTCGCGGACGACGTCGAAGCTCAGGACGCTCACCTGTGGCGTGACCAGCATGTAATCGGCGAAGCGCTCAGCCTTTCCATAGTAGGATGTTCGCGTATCCGTGTGGCCACGACCGATCACCAGGTCGGACAGGCCGAGGGTCCGTAACAGGTCGAAGGTCACGCTCGACGGCAGGACATTGAAATCCCCGCAGACGATCAGCCGCTCGTTCTCCCTTCTTGTCCGTTCGATGAGCCTGACAAGCGCCGCCGCCTGCTGCTTGCGGGCAGGCGTATCCCTTTTCCCGGACGGATCGCGAAGACCATGCATGTGGGCGATGGTCACGGTGAAGTTGCCTTCATAGTCGAAGAGGCGAATGCAATGCGCATTTCTTGCCCGCGGGTGGTCGCCCCAGTCATCTGCGGAAAAGTCGCCGTATACGAAGTCGAGCGCCTGGCCGATCACGGGATACGATCTGCGAACAAAGGTCGCCAATCCGAATTCGGACAGAAAAGTCTTGCCGTTGCTGTCATGCAAAACGCCGCGCGCCGTCGGGCAAAAGAATGCGTCGTGCGTGGGGAACGCCGCCCGCATCTCTTCGAACAAATTGGCACGTTGCGGCAGTTCGACGTCGCCGTCCCGGTAGACGAGCCACTCGGACCGCGCCGAGGGCGTACGAACGACTTCCTGCAGGCACAGCACGTCGGGGTCTGCCTCGGCCAGATAGGGCATCAACGAAGTGTGGAGACGACCGCCCCACGCGTTCAGGGATAGTAGTCGCAGGGACATTTTTCGTTCCAGACCGAGAATCGGATCGTATCACGCGAACTGTATATGCGATCGGGTTTGGCGTTGCGGCGGGCAAAAGATAGCTGCCTGAAACAAATGAAACGTTTCCATGACGTACTTGAAAAACTGCCGAAACCTGGGACGATCAAGGTAAGGCTGGCACGCCCGGAGACGCCTCTCGACTGGAGACGCCAGCGACGGTTGCCGTCCTTCCCGAACAGGAGAACCCTTCATGACAACCGTCAGTGTTTTGACAAACGGTGCGACGCCAATCGTCATACCGCCGGACGACTTTGATGCTCTGAAGGCATCGCTCCGTGGCTCGGCCTGCACGCCGATGGACGCCGGATATGACGAGGCACGCACGATCTGGAATGCCATGATCGACCGTCGGCCGGGACTTGTCGTCCGGTGCCAGGGCGCGGCTGACGTCATGCATGCTGTTGCGTTGGCGCAAAAGCATGGTCTTGCCGTTTCGGTGCGCGGTGGTGGACATAACATTGCGGGCAGTGCGGTGTGCGACGGCGGCTTGCTCATCGACTTGTCGCCAATGCGGTGGGTCCAGATCGATCCAGCTTCCAGGCGCCTGAATGTCGGGCCGGGAGCGACGCTTGCAGATGTCGACCGCGAGACGCTGGCTTTTGGACTCACCCTTCCGACCGGCATCAATTCGACGACCGGCATTGCCGGACTGACGCTTGGAGGCGGAATTCGGCTGGCTCACCCGCAAGTTCGGCATGACGATCGATAATTTGATCTCCGCCGACGTGGTCAAGGCTGACGGACAGTTCGTCAAGGCGAGTGAGAAGGAGAACGAAGATCTCTTCTGGGCGATCCGCGGCGGCGGTGGCAATTTTGGGGTGATTACCAATTTCGAATTCCGGCTCCATCCCCTCGCTCCCCAAGTGCTGTCCGGGCTGGTTGTGCACCCCTTCGCCGACGCCAAGAAGATTCTGACGGACTATCAGTCCATCCTGCAGAAAGCCTCGGATGACCTTACGTGTTGGGTCGTCATGCGCAAAGCTCCGCCGCTGCCGTTCCTGCCCACGCAATGGCATGGCCGGGAAGTGCTGATCCTTGCAATGTGCTGGGCGGGTGACATGGCAGAGGGCGAAAAAGCCATGGCCGAACTGCGCGGACTGGGAAAGCCGATCGCCGATGTCGTGTCACCGCACTCTATAGTTGCGTGGCAGTCCGCCTTCGACCCCTTGCTTACGCCGGGCGCCAGAAACTATTGGAAGACGCACGATTTCAAGAGCCTCGAACACGGCCTCATCGATACGCTGATCGAGGGAACCAAGGCGCTCCCCAGCCCCGAATGCGAACTGTTCATCGCCCATATGGGAGGGGCGATGAGCCGCGTTCCGGTGGATGCCACAGCCTTTCCGCAGCGCAGCGCGCACTACATCATGAATGTGCACGCGCGCTGGCGCGATGCCGGCGAGGATTCAGCCTGCATTGACTGGGCGCGGGGCCTCTTTGAGGAAACTGCGAAATATGCGCTCGGGAGCGCCTATGTAAACTTCATGCCGGGTGACGAGAGCGATCGAATCGAGAAGGTGTACGGCCAAAACTACCAGCGCCTCAGCGAAATCAAGCGGCGCTACGATCCGGACAACCTTTTCCGGTCGAACCAGAACATCAAGCCGGGCAAAGGATAGTCGCCCAGAGGGTACTCCCGAGACGCCAGAGCGCCCCCGCCGGGTCGGCATCATCAATGTGAGCATCGAACCGCGAAAGTGAGAACCGGTTTCGGGTCCGATGGGCTTGACACTAAACAGTAGAGCGCTTCACACAGCCGCGGAAAGAAATAGGCTATGGTTCGACGCTTGGACATGACCGATGGCTGGATTGGGCGAACAAGTCGCGCGTGAGCAACGAACGGTGGGGCCACTGCTGGCCGTTGCGGTGGTTCTCGGGCTCGTAGGCTTGCCGATCGCGGTCTGGCTCGACCTCAGGAATGTTTCGGAGAGGATGCTGCGAACGCAAGCCAGCGAAATCAGCCGCATCATCGATGAAATGCGCGGATTTTATGGGAGCGACGTCGTGGGGCGCGTCTTGCAGTCGGATGGCGCTGTAACCGCGACGCACAATTATCGGAGTGTAAGAGGTGCGATTCCCATTCCGGCAACGTTCTCGATCGAACTTGGCAAGCGGATCAGTACTCACGACGGGTCGGTGAAATACCGGTTCGTCTCGGACCTGCCCTTCAAGGGCCGTGAACCCCATAATCTGGACACCTTCGAGCGGGGTGCCATTACAGAACTTCGCGCCAACCCTGAAAAACCGATTGTCGAAGTGTCGGGCTCGCTGCTCGATCGATACGTCCGAGTGGCCGCGCCAGTCACAATGGGACCAGTCTGCGTGACGTGTCACAACTCGCACCCTGACAGTCCAAAGAGGGACTGGAAGGTCGGCGATGTTCGAGGAATCCAGGAGATTTCCGTCCGCCAACCCATCGCCGCGAATGTTCTCTCCTTCAAGTACCTGCTCTTTTACTTTGGCCTTTCGGCAGCAGCTGGCCTGGCGTTCATTCTCCTGCAGCGCCGGCAATCGGCCCTGGTTCGCGTCATGAACCAGGAGCTTGCCGAGGCGAACGAGTTCCTGGCGGCAATTTCGTTGAAGATTGCCAAATATCTCTCGCCCCAGATTTACAAGAGCATCTTCAGTGGCCAGAAGGACGCCACAGTGGCTGCCGAGCGCAAGAAGCTGACGATCTTTTTTTCTGACATAAAGGATTTCACTGCCATCGTGGAACGGCTCCAGCCGGAAGACCTGACGACACTTCTCAACGAATACTTCACAGAAATGTCGGCGATCGCCCTCAAGCATGGGGCCACGGTCGACAAGTTCATCGGGGATGCATTCCTTGTGTTTTTTGGAGACCCGGAGACAAAGGGCGTGGAGGAGGACGCGAGAGCCTGCTTGCGCATGGCCGTCGACATGCAGCATCGCGTGGAGCAGCTGAACAGCGTTTGGCGCCACCGCGGATTTGACCAGCCGTTCCAGGCTCGAATGGGCATAAATACGGGCTACTGCAATGTGGGCAACTTCGGCTCTGACGACCGCATGGACTACACCATCATCGGGGCCGAAGCGAACCTGGCGGCTCGCCTGCAGTCGATTGCCAAACCCGGTGGCATCTGTCTCAGCTATGAAACGTACGCGCTGGTGCGCGATCTTGTGCGGGCCCGCCCGCTAGAGCCGATTGCGATGAAAGGGATCAGCCGTGAGGTCGTCCCCTACGAAGTTGAAGGGCTCCTCGGTGAGATGGCGCAGCGACCTCAGGTCATCAGCGAGCACTCGACTGGCCTTGACCTTTTTCTCGATGTGGAGGCGATCGACGAAAACGGCGTCGAGCAGGCAAGAAAGCGACTTTCGGAAGCGCTCATCGCGCTCGCCCGCCGTAGCAAACCTGCGACTTCCTAGTGCATTGGACCCTAAAGTGGGAACCGGTTTCCGATGTTCCAACAAGGAGATAGAGCGGTAGCGCTGCGCCCGAGGACGACGCGTGCAGTCGGCGTCAGCCGGCTGCACGACTATGCACTTGCCTCGAGGCACGAGCCGGGAAATGTATCTCTGCCCGGCTGATCCCGATGTCTGCCAGGAAGGCGTTCTCCATCGCCGCCAGGGTCCAGGTGTTGTGGACGCGGGCCCGATGGACGCGGAACGTATCGTAAGCTGTTCTCAGTCTTTGCATGTGGAACTCCGTTGGTTGAATGGACGGTATAGGGTGTGTTGGTATTCAGGTGATGCCCGGCCTGCAAATGGCAGTGTTCTGCGCTTCCGGTACTCACGTAACGTACGCTGCGTGCCGGTTCTCGAAAGCCGCCATTTTCGGCTCGGCCTGACCTGAATCTCAACACACCCTAGGCGGTTACTGTTTCGACCGTTTTTCTGGAACGACGCGGAAGTGTTTCGTTTGTTTCGATCGATGAGCCAGACTGTTGCAAATGCACAAGGCGACGCCCTCAGTCGTCGGCCTTCTCGAAAAACAGCGCGCCTCTGCAATAGAGCCAGATGCGGAGATTCAAAGAGATACAGCGTCCTGAAGGACGCGCGGCGCAGTAAGGCCAGCGCTCCGAAACTCGATCTTGCACAGGGAGGCAGGCCGTGGCGACGGTTGCCGCCGAACCTTACTTCATCGTTCCATGAGGCCATAAACCGTTGCAATTTAATGAGTAATGTGCTTGTATTGAATGAACATTCAATAAATGAGAATTCAAAATGACCCACATTCGCGACGTGACGGTCCCGACGGACTGGGACCGGAGGGGGCTGCCAGGCTGGAGCTATCATAGCCCCGCCTTTCTCGAACTGGAGAAGGAGCATCTCTTCCGGAAGCATTGGCAGATCGCTGGCCACATTTCCGACGTGCCGGCACCGGGCGACTATCTCACCATGGACGCAATGGGGGAGCGAGCGCTTGTCGTGCACGGGCGCGACGGCATTGTGCGTGGCTTCCATAATATCTGCCGCCACCGCGGCAGCAGGGTTGTCGCGGCCGAGAAAGGGACCTGCAAGAACGCGCTTGTCTGTCCGTTCCATGGTTGGGTTTACAACCTCGACGGCACGCTAAGGGGCGCTTCGCGTCCGCGGTCCTTTCCCGAGCTGGACAAGACCGAGTTCGGGCTGATTCCGCTCGACTTGGAAATATGGATGGGACTGATCTTCGTTCGCTTCCGCAAAGGACCGCAACCAGCCGTCGCTGAACTGATGAAGCCCTTCGAAGACGAAATCGCGAACTACAGGATCGCGGACATGGTGCCGACCACCGGTATCCATACGCAGACCTCGCCGGTGAACTGGAAGTCCGTGCGCGATGTCGACAACGAGGGCTACCATGTCGCCATGGCGCATCCGGCGCTGCAGGACCTCTATGGCTCGACCTATTTCGACGAGCCCTTCGTCGACGGTCTGTCGCGTTCTTTCGCCACCTATAACCCGCACGCCGGGAGACGCTGGAGCGTCAAGAACTATGTCAGGATCGCACCCGAGGCAGTTCATCTGCCGGAGGAACTCCGCAAGGCGTGGGTCTATTACGGCATGTTTCCGAACACGGTCATCGCGGCAACACCGGAGTCCGTCCAGTTCTACCAGGAGTTTCCGATCTCGACGGGCCAAACCATGCTTCGCGGCGCGATATATCGCTACGGGGACGAAAGCCGGGCACATGCCGCCGCGAGATATCTTGCGAGGCGCATAGACCGCGACACTCAAGCAGAGGATGTCCAGCTCACTATCTGGTCGAACGAGTCGATGCTGTCGAAGGCCTTTGCTGGCTTTTACCTATCCGACCTCGAATATGGCGTGCGGACCTATCACGATCATTTGCGCCGGGTGCTGCCTGTGCTGGGGCTTGAGACCCAACCGGACGAGAAGGATATACGCGACTTGAACAACTCCCTCTTGCCGCGGAGCTAGCGGGGGCTTCGGCCGCGTCCTTTTAGCCTCGCCAAACGCCTTCTTTCGTCAGGTCGTCCATCGTCCGGCAAATGCCCTCGCGCAAGATGGCGACCATGTCGTCTATCTGCGGTTCCGTGATGACCAGCGGCGGCGACATAACGCACATGTTGATGAGTGGTCGCACCAGGAGGCCAAGCTCGTGACAATGCTGATCGATGCGGTTGCCCACGTCTTTGTCGAGCTTCAGCGGGTTCTTGCTCTGCCTGTCGGCAACACACTCAACGCAAGCCATTAGACCTACGCCGCGAACTTCACCAACCAGCGGCAGCTCTTCCAGCGTCCTCATCTGCGCCTGGAAATACGGCGCTACCCTGCGGGCGTGATCGAGAATGCCATTTTCAAGCAGGTCGAGATTTCTAAGCGCCACCACGCAGCCTATCGGATGGCTCGTGTACGTCAGTCCGTGTCCGAACATCGCGTCGGGATGGTTCGACCTTCTCAGATCCTCCATCAACCGGGCCGAGACGATCATGCCGCCGAGCGGAAAATAGCCCGAAGTGACGCCCTTGGCGAAGGTTATGATATCGGGTTCGATTCCGAACACCTCATCGGACGCGAAAACCTGGCCGAGCCGCCCAAAAGCGGTGACCACTTCGTCCGACACATACATAACGTCGTTTTCCCGGCAGATTTCGCGGATGCGCTTCAGATAGCCATCCGGAGGCACGATGACCCCGCCGGAAGCTTGGATCGGCTCGCCGACAAAGGCGCCGATCCTTTCAGCCCCAACGCGCGCGACCGTTTCGCGGAATTCCTCGACCAGGAAATCCGCGAACGCATCGAGATCCATCCCATCAGGGCGATGAAAAGGATGCGGCGATGACAACTTCACCACCAGATCGTCCGCGGCATCCATCCAGTCGTGGTCGCGGGGCCGCCCGTTGAGCGAGGCTGAGAGATAGGTCGAGCCGTGATAGGCGCCGGAGCGGCTAAGAATTAGCTTCTTTTCCGGGCGGCCG
The DNA here is from genome assembly GCA_963813315.1 of uncultured Alphaproteobacteria bacterium. Taxonomy (GTDB): domain Bacteria; phylum Pseudomonadota; class Alphaproteobacteria; order Rhizobiales; family Rhizobiaceae; genus CAWEYO01. The sequence continues at coordinate 22,768 of CAWEYO010000014.1, forward strand.
CGCACATTGTTGTAGAACTGCATGAAGCGCAGCGCGCTTTCGACTGCGGTGGATCCTCCGGTCGTGAAAAAGACATGGCTCAGATCGCCCGGAGCATGATCCGCGATACGCTTTGCGAGCAGAGCGGACGGGGCGTTCATCGTGTACCATGGCGTATTGTACGGAAGCGTCATCGCCTGGTCGTACATGACCTCGGCAAGCTCCCGCCGCCGGTGCCCTATGTTGACGCACCACATTCCGGCCGGCCCGTCGATCAGTCGTTTGCCATCGCCATCGGTGATGTAGATACCATCTCCGCCGTCTATCAGGCTGCGAGCCTCTTCGCCGATGGTGCCCGCCAAAGGCCAGGGCTGCACCAAATGGCGCTTTGCAGTCTCAACCGCATTGCCATTGGTCATGTCGGCGCCCGCGGATGCTGTGATCTCTCTTACCGCCGCCATCGCCAGTCACCTCTCGTTAGTCCTTGCCAATCGGCATCGGAATTTAATCAAACCAATGAAAGAACGTCTCTTTTGGTTACATTTTGAATGTTCATTCAATCAATATTGCAGAAATAGCGCTTGATTTCAACCGTCATTTGCGCTCATGATGGTGCGTCGGCAGCCAGGGGGCCTCGATCAGCCGGCGCAAGCCAATGGGAATTCCGCATGGCAATAGCGTCAGCGATTGAACCCGCGCCTGGAGGGCTCCAATGACCGCGGCTGCGGAAGGGTCGCGAGCTTTGCGCGCCTCCGGCGCTCGGCGGCGCTCGCTTCTGCAGTCGGAAGAGGCGCGGGGCCTTGCTTTGATCAGCCCGACATTCCTCTATGCGCTGGTGCTGCTGGCATTCCCGATCCTCGTGGTGATCGCGCACAGCTTCTGGACCCAGAACTATCTGACGATCGACCGAACCTTCACGCTGGAGAACTACCGGCTGACGCTAACGGAACCGATCTACCGCGATCTCTTGTTCCGCTCCCTTTATGTATCGATGGTTGTCAGTCTCTGCACGGTAGTCCTTGCCTACCCCGTCGCCTACTTCATCTCCTTCTACGGCGGCAGCCACAAGAGCCTGTGGCTGTTCCTGATTACGATACCCTTCTGGACCAGCTACCTGCTCAGGGTGATGGCCTGGAAAGTCATCCTTGGCTATGGCGGCGTGTTGAATTCCGGCTTGATGGGCCTCGGCATCATCGACGAGCCGTCGACGGCGTTCCTCTACAACACAAGCGCGGTTGTCATCACCCTGACCCATGCTTGGGCGACTTTTGCGATCCTCCCGATTTACGTCTCGCTGGAGAAGGTGGACCGCACACTTCTGGAAGCCGCGACCGATCTCGGCGACGGTTCCGTCCGGCGTTTCCTGCGCGTCACGCTGCCACTATCCATGCCGGGCGTTATCTCCGCCCTGATGATCGTCATGATCCCTACCGTAGGTGACTATGTGACGCCGCGCCTCGTCGGGGGCAAGGACGGCGTGATGATCGCGAACGCGATTCAGGCGCAGTTCGGCAAGGCCTCCAACTGGCCGCTGGGCTCCGCCCTTTCGGTGACGACAATGGTGATTGTCACCGCGATGGCCAGTGCCACCGTCTTCATCCTTCGCTGGGCGGCGAGGCGCGCGCGATGACCGCAGTGCGGAAACTCGCCGCCAACTGGTTGCCGGTCTACGCCGCGCTTTACCTAGGCTTCCTGTACCTGCCGATCCTGCTGCTGCCGGTTTTCTCGTTCAACGTTTCGGCGGTGCCGAAGTTCCCCCTCACGGGCTTTACGTTCAAGTGGTACGAGAGCCTGCCCAAAACTCCAGCACTGATCGATGCAACGTCGAACAGCCTCATCGTTGGCGTCGCGGCTGCGGTGCTCAGCACGCTGTTCGGCATCTGCGCGGCCCGCGCCATGACACGCTATCGATTTGCGGGTCAAAAACCGATCGGCGGCCTGATCATGGCGCCGCTGGTGCTTCCCGAAATGATTGTGGCGGTTTCGCTGCTCCTGGTCATGTTGCAGTTCGGACTGAGCCTCTCGCTCTTCACCGTGGTGCTTGGCCACGTGCTGATCTGCATCCCCTATTCGGTGACGGTCTTAATTTCGGGATTCGAAGGGTTCGACCGGAGTTTGGAGGAAGCGTCCGCGGATCTCGGCGAAACTGCGTTTGGCACCTTCCGCCGCGTGACGCTGCCAATGGTTGCGCCGGCGATCATTTCCAGCCTGCTCTGCTCCTTCACCATTTCGCTCGACGATTTCATCCTGGCGTTTTTCCTGACAGGCACCGATGTAACCCTGCCGATCTATATCTGGGGACAATTGCGGTTCGCATCCAAGCTGCCCAGCGTGCTGGCACTCGGCTCCCTGCTGCTCGTCGGTTCCCTGATGCTTCTCACCATCGCAGAAATCTTGCGGCGGCGCACGGCGCGCAGGACCCAGAATGCTGGAGGCGTCTTTGTCTGAACCAATGATCCGGCTTACCGCGCCGATGATCGAGATCGCCAGCGTCACCAGAAGCTATGGCGCCTTCAAGGCGCTCGACAACGCAACGCTGACGATCCGCGAAGGGGAATTCTTCTCCCTGCTTGGTCCATCAGGCTGCGGCAAGACAACGCTATTGAGGATGATCGCCGGTTTCGATGCGCCGACCGCCGGGTCAATCGCCATCGACGGACAGCCGATGGAGGGCATTCCGGCGAACCGCAGGCCGACCAATATGGTGTTCCAAAGCTACGCGATTTTTCCGCATCTGAACGTTGCACAGAATGTCGCCTACGGACTGAAGCGACTGCGGCTCGATTCAGCGGAAGAAAATCGGCGCCTCGAGGAAGTGCTTGCGCAGGTTTCGCTCTCCGGGCTCGGCGCCCGAGGCGCGACAGAACTTTCCGGTGGCCAGCGCCAGCGCGTGGCGCTTGCACGTGCGCTCGTGATGCGGCCCAAGGTCCTTTTGCTCGACGAGCCGCTGTCGGCGCTCGACAAGAAGCTGCGCGAACAGATGCAGGTGGAGCTACGCAGGCTGCAGCAGGCGGTCGGCATCACTTTCGTGCTGGTTACGCACGACCAGTACGAGGCGCTGGCCATGTCCGACCGGATTGCCGTGATGTTCGGCGGACGGATCGCTCAGGTCGCCACGCCGAAGGAAATTTATCAACGCCCGGTCAATCGGCAGGTTGCCGATTTTGTCGGCGGCATGAATTTCGTGGAAGCCGAGATCGTCGAGGAAAACGGCGCCTCGCTTATTGTCGAAACAAGCGGTTTTGGTCGTGTAAAGACCGGCAAGCCGCCATCCTTTGTCCGCAACGGCAAAGCGGCGACACTCGGCATCCGCCCCGAGCGTTTGCGCGTGCTCTGGGACGACGCGACGAGCAGTCACGAGATCGCCGGAAAGGTGATCGACCGCCACTATTTCGGCGAGATCACCCACCTGATTGTCCAGGTTCCCGGCCTCGATAAGCCGCTTTCGGTTTCCGAGAGCAACAACTTCGGCGCCGACGACATTCCCGTCGGCGCCCCTATCCGACTCGCCTACGATCCGGATGCGCTGGTGGCTCTGGCTGACTGAACAAACAGCAGTGTCAGTAGCCCGCTTTGATCTTTTCGAACTCCGCGATCATTTTCAGCTTGAGGTCGTTAGGCAGTGGCGACTGGAATAGCGTCTTGTCGACGAACTTCTCAACATCAGCATAGCCTTTCTCGGCCAGGACCTTGGGATCGATCGCAGCCATGCCCTTGGCGTTGCCGTGGCCAAAGCCCCAGTCGGTAAGCATGTAGGTCGCGACTTCGGGCGCATTGACGGCGCTCAGATAGTCGTAGGCCTTGTCGGCGCTGCCCGGCGCGTCCTTGAAGAGCACGTAGCCGCAGACCCAGGTCGAAAGTCCCTCTGCCGTGTCGCGGTTGGTCTTGATCGGTGCCCCCGCCAGCACAGCCTGAGCGCTGGCGTCGTTCCATGCCCAGGCGAGGTCCACTTCGCCGCCACTCATGGCTTGAACGATTTCCGTCGTGTCAGTCCAATAGAGCCGGACATTCTTGTGCACTTCGCGCAGGAACGCCGAAGCTTGGCTGAACTGCTCGTCGGTCATCTTGGTCCAGTCCTTGAGGCCGAGAACGAGGCTCGCCAGCGCATAGGCGTCGTCGACATTGTCGCCGATCGAGACGCGATCCTTGAATTTCGGGTCGGCGAAAGCCTTTAGCGACTGGACATCCGCCTCCTCGACCTTCTCCGAATTGAAGGTCAGCAGCGTGTTGCCCCAATCCCATGGCATGAACCAAACCTTGCCGTCCGCGCCGGTGACCAGATCCTTCATCGCGACGATGCTCGGATTGAGATCATTCCAGCCCGCGATGCGCGAAGGGTCGAGAGGCTGCAGCAAGCCCGCCTCATGCCATTTGACTACGCTTTGAGAGCATGGATGGCCGAGATCGGCCTTGAAACCGGAGCGCATCTTCTCGAAGGCTTCATCCTCGTCCCCGAAGAAGGTGAAGATTGGAGAATCCCCGTACTTGGCCGCGTAGCCGGGATGGAACTCCGGCACTTCGTAGCCGGACCAGTCAAAGATGATGAGGTCCTTGTCTTCTGCAAGCGTGACCGTGGCGATCGAGGTGGAAAGCGCGCCAGCAAGGGCGAAGGCCAGCGTCAAGCGTCCGCGGATGGTTCCCATTGTTCTGTGCTCCCTGGGTTCGTTGATTGCGCGTCCGTGTTCTGTGCACGGTCTTGTTGCCGCGAATAGTGCCGGGGAAAAACCAGCGACAGGAATTCCCAGGCCGTTCGCAACGCCAATTCGCGGGTGATGTCCTCTGTCCCTATCATCAGGCGCAGCCACAGTCCTTCGAGCATCGCGCTCAATGCGAGGGCGGTCGCGCGCGGCTCGAATTCATAGCCGCCATCCTCCTTGAGCGTGCGGCAGAGTTCGACGAAGACGCTCTGATAGGCGGCGTCGCGGGCACCGCTGAGCGCCTGATAGGTCGGCCGCGACTTCGCTTCGCCCCAAAAAGCACACCAGGCGGCGAGCTTGCGTTTGTTGCAGATCGAACGATCGAAATCGGCGGCGACGAGAGCCCGTAGCTGATCGGCCGGGTTGTCTCCTGCCTTCCGCAGCGCGGCTCGCCAATGCGCGGCATACTCATCGTACATGTGCTGCAATGTGGCTACGAGCAGCTTTTCCTTGCTCTCGAAATGGAAGTTGACAATGCCGCGTGACAGACCCGCCCCGTCCGCGACGTCGGCCATGGTCGTCTCGGCATAGCCGCGCTTTGCAAGCAAATCGATCGTCGCCTCGATCAGTTGCCGCTGCCTGACCTCCTTGGAGGCCTTGCGGTCCCGTCGCTCGTTGCCCTGGGCCGCCGCTTTCGGCGATGCGATTGTCATGCGCGTGTCCATATCCGCCATCGCCGGTCCGGAACTCATCACGCCGGCTTCCATCCGCGCAGATGAGTGGGGCGGTGTTCGCCTGAGTTAAGCAAATCCTACCCGCTGTTTGCGAAAACGCAAGGATTTTTGTTGAACATTCATTCAATATGTCTGGACAGACAACCCAAAGCCATGGCAGATTTGCGACGACCGGAAGAGGCTGGCACCAAACATGAAGATGTGGGATGCGATCGTTATCGGCGGAGGCCACAATGGGCTGGTGAACGCCTGCTATCTGCAGCGGGCGGGACTGGAAGTGCTCGTCGTGGAGAAGAACGACTGGGTCGGCGGTGCGGCCGTGAGCCGCTCCCTGACGCCCGGCTTCCTCTACTCCAACTGCTCCTACGTGTGCTCGCTGTTCCGTCCCGAGATCATGCGCGACCTTGAATTGCCGCGTTTCGGGCTGCAGGTGATACCCTATGAAGGCGGTGCGGTGTTCATGCGCGATGGGGACTACCTCGCCAACTACCGTGATCACGACGCCCACCGGCGTGAATTCGCGCGGTTCTCCCGAAAGGACGCCGAAGCCTATGACCGCTATGCCCGCGACGTGACGCGGCAGTGCCGTTTCATCCAGCCGTTGCTGATGCGGACTGCCCCGGACTCGACCAGCCTTAGACCACGAGACATCGGCGAGCTGATCTATCTCGGCAAGAAGCTAGGGGCTCTCCCGGCTGAGGAAGTGGCGCTGATGCTCCGGTTCTGGACAATGTCGATATCGGACTTTCTCGACGAATATTTCGAGACGGATGTCATCAAGGCAAATTTTGCGCTTTCAGGGATCATCGGAACCGCCCTTGGCCCGATGTCGCCTGGCACTGCTTATGTGCTTCTCCATCACTACATGGGCGAAGTCGACGGCTCGGTCGGTGCTTGGGGCTTCGCGCGTGGCGGGATGGGTGCCGTGACCAAGGCTCTCGCCGATTCATTCGTTGCTTCGGGGGGCACGATCCGCACCGGTGCGGAGGTCAACCGCGTGCTCATCAAGGCCGGCAGGGCGAAGGGGGTCGTGCTTGCCGGCGGTGAAGAGGTGTACGGCAGGCTGGTCATCTCCAACGCCGACGTAAAGCGCACGTTTCTGGGTCTCGTCGAGGAAAAGGAGCTGCCTGAAGTCTTCCTGCGCCGCGTGAGGAATTTCAAAATCCGCGGTTCGTCCGGCAAGGTCAATATCGCGCTGGATTCCATGCCGGAGTTCCCGGCATTGCCGAAGGATTTGCCTTGCTATCGCGGCGATATGCATTTCACGGATTTGGTGGAGCGGATGGAGCGCGCCTATGACGATTGGAAGGCCGGCCGCTGGTCCGCTGATCCGTTCCTCGACATGGTGATGCCGACCACAGTCGATCCGACGATGGCGCCGCCGGGAAAACACTTCATGAGCTGCTTCGTCCAGTACTGCCCGCCCAAGGTGGAAGGCCGAGCGTGGACGGATGCCGACCGCGACGGCTTCGCCGAGAGCGTGATCTCCCAGATCGCCGAATACTCGCCGGGCTTCCGGGATCGCATCGCGCATATGGAAGTCCGCACACCGCGCGAAATCGAAGCGGAGGTGGGCCTCACCGAGGGCAACATCTTCCAGGGTGAATTGACCTTCGACCAGCTTCTGTTCAACCGGCCGGTGCCGGGCTACGCGCAATACCGTTCGCCCGTCGGCGGACTCTACATGTGCGGCTCGTCCACTCATCCGGGCGGCGGCGTCATGGGGGCACCCGGACGCAACGCGGCTTCTGAAATCCTGCGCGACCTGAAACGTCGCGCCAGCCACATGAGTCCAGCCCATGAAGTCATTTGACGCCATTGTTATCGGCGGTGGCCACAATGGCCTGGTTGCGGCAGCAACCCTCGGCAAGAGCGACCGCAAGGTTCTCCTGCTGGAAGCTGCAAGCGAGCCTGGCGGGGCGGCACGGACCGAGGAGTTTGCGCCAGGATTTCGAACCTCGGCGATCGCGCATGTGTTGAACCGGCTGCATCCCGACGTGGTGAGGACTCTCGATCTAGAGCGGCACGGCCTGTCGTTTGTCCGTGATGGCCTGGCACCCTCCGTTTCGCTTTCGTCGCGCGCCGAGCCGCTCGTGATGGCAGGCGCATATGGCGAGACGCTCGCAGGAGCATCGGCCTCCGAAACAGTCGCATGGCGAGCGCTTCGCTCACAGCTGCTGCGATACGCGGGCCTCCTCAAGCCGTTCCTCACCCGCCGCGCGCCTCAGCCGGGGGGAATGTCCCTCGGCGAAGGTGCAGCGCTCACCCAAACAGGGCTGGCGCTCCGCCGTCTCGGCAAGGAGGACATGCGCGACTTCTTACGCATGCTGCTGATGAACGTCGCCGACGTGATGGACGAACATCTGGAAGACGACCGGCTGAAGGGACTGCTCGCATTCGACGCGGTGCTCGGTTGCCATCTCGGCCCGCGATCCCCCACTTCGCTGCTCGGTCTCTACTACCGGCTGACCGGCGAGGCATTGGGGGTGCCTGGGGCGCAGATCGTGCCCAAAGGCGGCATGGGCGCGGTGATAGCGGCGATCCTTGCGGCCGCAAAGAGCTGCGGCGTCACAGTCAGGGCTGGAACTGCAGCCGCCAGAATTGTCTCCGAAAACGGTCGCGCGACCGGCGTCGTTCTCGAGAACGGCGAGGAACTCAGCGCCCGGACGATCGTATCGGCCATAAATCCGAAGACGACGTTCCTCGATCTTGTCGGCCCCCGCGAGCTTGACACCGGCTTCGTGCGCAAGGTGGCAAATATCCGCATGAATGGAGATGCGGCGAAACTCCATCTGGCGCTCGATCGCGCACCGGAATTTGCCGGCGTCGACGCCACTGGCCATCGCGGGCGCCTGGTCATCGCGCTGTCGGTTGACCACGTTGAGCGCGCTTTCAACCCCTGCAAGTATGGGGAGTTCTCGCCCCAACCGGTCATGGAGATCACCCTGCCGAGCCTTGCTGACCCGGCGCTCGCACCGGACGGTGCATGTGTACTCTCCGCGGTGGTTCAGTATGCGCCGTATGCGCTGAAGGAAGGATGGGAGAAAGGCAAGCCCAGGTTCCTGAAAGCCATAATGGCGCAACTCGAGGCATATGCGCCCGGCATTGGAAAGCTGGTTCGCCATGCCGAACTTCTTACGCCGCTCGACATCGAGAGGCGCTACGGCATGCCCGGCGGCCACTGGCACCATGGCGAAATGCAGGCCGACCAGATGCTGATGTCGCGACCTGTTTCCGGCGCCGCCGGCTACGACACGCCGATTGCCGGCCTGTTTCTCTGCGGCGCAGGTTCGCATCCCGGTGGGGGTGTATCCGGCGTTCCTGGCCTCAACGCCGCACGCCATCTCATCTCATTGAAGGCATAGACAATGGCGCGGACCCCGACAAAAACCAAGCCGGCCCTGCCGTTTCGAGCCACCGCGCAAGGTCATTTCCGCACGCTTCGGCTTCCCTCGCCTTTTCAGCCGCGCATCGACGCGCTGGCGAAGACGGAGGACTGGTACACGTGGGCGGGTTACAAGGCGCCGAATTCCTTATGGGACGAGGAGTTGGAATATTTCGCAATCCGCAGCCAGGCTGCGCTTTTCGACATCTCGCCGATGGTCAAATACCGTATCGAAGGGCCGGATGCCGAGAGCTTTTGCAACAGGTTGACGCTGCGCGATGTAAACAAGCTGAAACCTGGTCGCGTCCACTATACCGCTTGGTGTGACGACGCGGGCCGTGTGTTGGACGATGGCACTCTGTTCCGGCTTTCCGAGAACCGCTTCCGCCTTTGTTGCCAGGATCGGCATCTGCCCTGGCTCCTTGACAGCGCGATCGGCTTCGACGTGGCAGTAGCCGAGGAGACTGAGACGTTTGCCGCGCTCGCGCTGCAGGGACCGACGTCCTTTGCGGTCTTGCGCAAGGCCGGATTTGAAGGCATCGAACGGCTACGATTGTTCGATCTCGCGGATTTTCCGCACGACGGGAGCACCGTCACGATCTCACGCACCGGCTTTACGGGCGACCTCGGCTATGAGCTGTTCGTCGACGCCAGAGACGCCCTCGGCCTGTGGGACAGGCTTGTGGAAGCGGGTGAACTTTGTGGTATTCGCGCGATCGGCTATCGCGCGCTGAACCGCGCGCGGATCGAGGCGGGACTGATCGTGGCCAATTCCGACTTCTCCACGGCCGAATATGTGCTTCGAGCCGATCGCGCGCGCATGCCGGACGAGATCGGCCTTGGCTTCATGGTCGACCCGGCAAAGGGCCATTTCAATGGACGCCGCGCCATTCTCGAAGCGCGTGCGAAACGCACCCTGAAGCATGTACTGGTCGGTCTGGAAATCGAAGGCAATATTCCCGCCGAGCACGCCATTGTCTATCACCGCCAGAAGCGGGAAGTGGGGCTTGTCAGCGCCGCGATCTGGTCGCCGATGGCCAAGCGGAATATCGCCATCGCCAGCCTTGCCCGGCCGTATGGTGAGTTGGTGATTGGCGACCTATGGGTGGAAATCTATGCACTGCGCGAACTGAGATATGAAAAGCTGATGAAGCGGGCGAAAATCGTGCCGCGACCGTTCGTCAAGCTCGATCGGCGCAGCGTGAACCCGCCCGCGGACTTCTGACCATGGCAGCGACGGACGAAGAAACGACCGAGCAATGGGCGCTCATAAACACGCCGCTCGGTGAGGAATGGTCGGGCCGTGCCCGCTACGCGGCAGCGATGTATTTCTACCAGCGCGGCGAAATGAGCGCTGACGTCCTCGAGGTCTACCGCATCTGCTCGCGGCTGGACGCCCAGGATCCCCTGGCGATCATCCGCGATCGCGGCCTCGGCGAAGACTGGCCGGACAGATTGGCAGCTGGAAAAAGCGGCTCCCGATCTTCCAGACCTTAGAGCATCGGGCCCGAAAGTGTGCGCGCATTTCTAGTCGCATTCAGTGCTCAGGGGATCCGTTCCGCCGTGACCGAATGTCGGTCCGCCTGTTGGGCGGCGGCAACGGGCGTTACGCCCCATTGCGCGACCTTGAACAAGACTCCGTGGTCCGTGAAGTAGCAGATCGTTTCCACGTTCTTTGCGACAAGTTCAAAGCAGGCGACGATATCGCTGCCGGCAATCATGCGCTCCGGCGCGTGTTTCAGTTCGTCCGTGGCAGGCAGTTTCAACCAGCCGCCAGCGGCCCGGCTATCGAAATATTCGGCATCATCGGCGTGGCTCATGCACGGATTGAAGGTGGCAATTCCGATGATGGTGGCAGCGATCCGTATCGGCTTCATGGAGACTTCTCCATCCGTGTAAGCCGCGCTGCCTGACCGGCGCGCCCCGTGCTTGCCTGGTTCAACGGCGGAGCGGGCCGCAGATTAACGCGCGCATAAGCCGGAACATCCCAGCGTGACAACGCTGGTCCGATTCGGTTAACGATCCGTATACTACCGGTGCGACGGGCTTGGCGTCGTCGCTCATTCCAATACTAGTTAGCTGTTGTCGGTCGGCAACCAAGGGCACTCGAAGGCCGGCAGTTGGCCGGAGAATCCTTTGAACTCCAAAAGCTTCATGTTGACGAAAAGTTCGGGCCGGGAGTGCTCCCGCTGGATATTTTCGGAGACCAGTATCTGATCGCCGGCAGCCGCGGCGCATAGACGAGCGGCCATTTGCACGGTGGCGCCAAACAGGTCGTCGCTGTCCTCGATTGGCTCGCCGGCATCCATACCGATCCGAATGTGGATTGGTTCAATGTTCCCCTGGTTGTAGCGGCCGAATGCCTGCTGGACGTCGATTGCGCAGTCGACTCCATCGCTGGCGGAGCCGAAGCACGCCATGATTCCATCGCCGAGATGTTTGACTTCGCGACCGCTAAACCTTCTCAGGGACCGCCGGACCAAGGCATCGTGCGCGCGGATAAGTTCCGTAGCCAAAAAGTCCCCCAGTCGAGCCGTGATAGCGGTCGAATTGACGATGTCGGTAAACATGATGGCACGGTGGCCAGCGTCGATTTCGGCTTGCGAATGGGCGACCGGCGGCTGCGGATCCTGAATGCGGCCCAGGAAACCCTCCACGGCCGACAACGCCACCTCGACGATCTCAGCGGCGATAAAGCCGTGAGCTTCCTGATGAACGCACTGAACAGTCTCCTTGTCAGGTGCGTCCACGAGGCAGAAAACGGTCCCTCGCGGCTCGTCAAACCAATATGTAAGGAACCTCACCCCGTACCGGTCCTGAACTAGAATGTCTTTCTTGTGCGCCTCAGCAAGATCTGCAGCGGTTGCTCCTTGCAGATCATGCCGGTCCATAAAGATTGGCATAGCATCTCCTCCTCTCGGCTCCCGATGGCCATCGCCAAAACTCAAATCTCAGGGCATTGAGGCGGTGGAAACCTGGGCCGCCAGCGCAGCCTCCGAAGTCTGATCGCCCGCGCTCCGCATTTTCGTCCAGCAGTCGCTCGATTGTCTCACCGGAATGGCCGACTGTCAGCAGCGATTGCCCTTGGGGACTGATGAAGCAAAGCGGGATCGATCTTCTTGAGACCGATTGCATCTCGAGCCGGCAGTGCCATCTTTGCGGAGGTGCACTTCTCATGGCTCTCATAAGATAGCGTCACCTCTTCATCATGCGCATTATACGGCGATGCCGAGCCATGTCTGAGATGTGCGTCACAATCGCGGCAATTTTCTGCACCTTATTCCAATCCGCAAGAAACGCTCGTGTGGTGGATTTGAAGGTCCTGTCATTTCCAACGCGATACGAATTTCGGATTCGCCACTCTAGCTCCCCCTTGAATGATGAGCACGCTCATAATATGTGATGCTCATGAATTTGGACGGCACGGAAAGACTGGGATTCCTTATCCACGACGCCGCAAGGCTGATGCGCAAGCGTTTCGAGACGCTCGGCGCAGCCTACGGCCTGTCGGCCGCACAGTGGCGCCTGATGGTCCGGCTCGTGAAGGAAGAGGGAATCGCCCAGGCAAGGCTTGCCGAGCTTTTGGAGATCGAGCCGATCAGCGTGTCGCGCCTTCTCGACCGCATGGAAGAAAGCGGCTGGGTCGAGCGCCGGCAGGATGCCGGGGACCGGCGCGTCAGGATGATTTTTCCGACCGAAAAGAGTCGCAAGACGTTCGGCGAGGTAAAGGCCATCGCCGGCGAAGTGTTCGAAGAGGCTCTCGCCGGTCTATCACCTGAGGAACGCAGGGCGACGATCCATGGCCTGAGCACGATCGTGGACAATCTGTCCGCCGCCGAGACGCCCGCCGAAACTCAATTCAGATTATCAAAGGGTTCTGCATCATGAATGCCGTGTCGAAGATCGATCAAGGCGCCGCCGAAGTGAAGGTGGTGGAGCAGGCGCCGCCGCTTGCTCTGGTGCCGAACCCGGCCACGAACGCGCCTGCCGCGCCGAAGCGCCGCCGCGCTCGCCTTCTACTTATGGCTGCACTGCCATTGGTGTTGGTCGCGGGCGGCGGGTACGTTTGGGTGACCGGCGGCCGCTACCAGGAAACTGACAACGCCAATCTGCGCCAGGCCAAGGTCTCCATTTCCTCGGAAGCTGCCGGTCGTATCGTGAAAGTCGCGGTAGCCGACAACGCATCGGTGAAGGCCGGTGACGTGCTTTTCGTGCTGGATGCCGAACCGTACCGGATCGCGCTTGCCCAGGCCGATGCCTCGCTGGCCGCGGCGCGACTCGACGTCGAGCAGCTGCGCGCCGCCTACGGCCGGGCAGTCGCGCAGGAGCGCGCCGCGGCGAATGAAGCAGACTATGCGCGTTCGGAATTCGAGCGCCAGTCGGCGCTGGTCGGCAAGGGGATAGCCGCCAAGTCGGCCCTCGACGAGGCCCGGCGTGATCTCGCCAAGACCGAAGAAGAACAGGCTGCCGCCATCCAAAGCGTCGCTAGTGCGCGCGCTGCCCTTGGCGGCGATCCAGAGATCGAAACGGGCAAGCACCCGATGGTCCTGCAAGCCATGGCGGCGCGTGACAAGGCCGCCTATGACCTGGCACAGACCACTGTGCGTGCGCCGGCGGACGGCATCGTTTCACAGGCGTCATCCTTCAAGGCTGGGCAGTTCGTGGCTACCGCGACGCCGCTGTTTTCGTTGGTCGAAACCGGCGACACCTGGGTGGAAGCAAATTTCAAGGAAACGCAGCTCACGAACATGAAACTCGGGCAGAGTGCGGAAATCGAGCTCGACACCTATCCAGGCAAGAGGCTCAAGGCCACCGTCGAGAGCATCGGCGCCGGGACGGGCGCCGAATTCTCGCTGCTGCCCGCACAGAACGCGACCGGAAACTGGGTGAAAGTCACTCAGCGAATTCCGGTTCGGCTGAAGGTCGACGGAAGGGATGCAGACGTGGCGCTGCGGACCGGTATGAGCGCGAACGTCTCCGTCGACACTGGCGTCAGCCGCGGCTTCGGCGGCCTGTTTGGCACCGCGCACGCCGCCGGCAAATAGGGGCGGGGACAACAAGTCACGACAATGTCAACTGCAGCAGCGGCCAGACCCGCCGAGGCATCGCATCGCGGCCTTATCACGCTGTCGATCATGCTTGCGACGATCATGCAGGTGCTCGACACCACGATCGCCAATGTCGCGCTTCCGAATATGACCGGCGACCTTGACGCATCGCAGGACACCATCACCTGGGTGCTGACGTCCTACATCGTCGCCGCGGCCATCATGACCCCGGTCACCGGCTGGCTGTCCGACCGCTTTGGACGCAAAGAGCTTTTCCTGACCTCGATCGTCGGCTTCACCGTGTCCTCCATGCTCTGCGGTCTTGCCTGGAGTCTGGAGAGCATGGTGCTTTTCCGGGTCATGCAAGGCATCTTCGGCGCGGCGATCGTGCCGCTGTCGCAGACGTTCCTGCTGGACATCAATCCGAAGGAAAAACACGGCGCGGCCATGGCCATGTGGGGCGCCGGCATCATGGTGGGGCCGATCATCGGCCCCACCCTCGGCGGCTGGCTGACCGACAGCTTCGACTGGCGCTGGGTGTTCTTCATCAATCTGCCGGTCGGTATTGTCGCCTTCCTCGGCTGTGCCGCCTATCTTCCGGCCGTGGCGCGGCGCCTGCGCGGCTTCGATTTCTTCGGCTTTGCGATGCTCAGCCTCGGCGTCGGCGCGTTGCAGCTCATGCTCGACCGCGGCGAACAGGTCGACTGGTTCGCCGCGCGCGAGACATGGATCGGAGCCGGCCTTGCGATCACCGGATTCTGGGTCTTTGGCGTTCATCTGGTCACGTCGAAGGAGACGTTCATCGACCCGAAGATCTTTCGCGACCGCAACTTTGTCACCGGTCTGGTCTTCATCTTCGTCGTCGGCATCATCCTGCTGGCCAGCCTGGCGCTGCTGCCGCCGATGCTGTCACACCTGTTCAACCACCCGACGATCACGACCGGCCTTGTGATGGCGCCGCGCGGCGTTGGCACGATGATCTCGATGATCCTGGTGGGGCGTCTTGTGCAGAAGGTCGACGCGAGGCTGCTGGTGGTGGCGGGCCTGCTGCTGACAGCGCTATCACTTTACTACATGACCGGCTTTTCCCCGCAGATGGACGACACCCTGATTATCGTCACCGGCGTCATTCAGGGGCTGGGCCTTGGGCTGGTCTTCGTTCCGCTGTCGACCGTGGCATTCGCGACGCTGGACGTTCGCTTCCGCACTGATGCTGCCAGCCTGTTCAGCCTCGTCCGCAACCTCGGCTCCTCGATCGGCATCTCGCTTGTTACGATGTTCCTGACGCGCAACGCGCAGATCAACCATGCCGAGCTGGCGGCCAATATCACGCCATTCAATCCGGCGCTGACCGCGGTTTCGCCAATGGCCGCTCACGGGGATCCGGCGGCGCTGGCTCGGATCGACAGTCTGGTAAATCAACAGGCCATGATGATTTCCTACGTCGACGATTTCAAACTGATGATGATCGTCACGCTTTGCGCCATTCCACTGGCGTTGCTGCTGAGAAAGCCGCAAATGCAGAGCCCGGCCGGTGGTGCGCCAGCAGCGCATATGGAATGATGTTGAAATGACTCCGCCTGGCTGGCTCGCGGGCTTCACCCGTGAGCTTGCCTGCTCAGCGGCGCTCCCGGCTCTCCGTCATTCGCTTCATCCGGACCTGGCCAGAACCTCTCGACGCTGGGCCATGACCGTGGGGGACTCCACCGACAGAACACCGCGCCGTCGAACCCCTTCGCACAAGTGGCCCGTCGATCTTGATCGTCAGCGGTTTCACCGCCTTGCCGTGGACGGTCATGTCGAGCAAGGCTTCCGCCGCGCGCTGGCCCATCTCGTAGTTCGGCAAGACCAGCGTGGACAGCGGGGGGTGCGTGTATCGGGCGAGTTCCTGGTCGTCATAGCCCATTACCGAAATGTCTTCCGGAACCTTCAATCCAAGCTCACTGGCGGCCTCCAGAACTCCAATCGCCATCAGGTCATTGCCGCACAGGATCGCCGTTGGAGGATTTTCGATAGCGAACAGGTCGAACGCGTTATGATAGCCGGTGAGCGGCAGCCAATCGCCGTTGCGCAGAAGGCCTTCATCATACGCGACATCGGCGGTCGCCAACGCCTGCCGGTAACCTTTTAACCGATCGATCGACGCGTCCATCCAGGGTTCGCCGTTGATAAAGCCGATCCGGCGATGGCCGAGCGCGGTAAGGTGCGCCGTTGCCGCGAAGCCGCCGGCCACTTCGCCTGGCAAGATCGAAACATGCCTGCGCGGCTCGGCATAGCAGTTCAGGAGCACGGTCGGGATGTCTTCGAGCGCCGCCGGCAGGGTCACGCGCCGGGTGAAAATGGTCGAGTAGATGACGCCGATCACCGACCTGTCGCGCTTGATAGCCGCAATCGTTTCCTCTTCGAGCTCTGGATTCGACCGCGTCACATGCGCGGCGACGAGAAAATCCTGCTCGAAGGCGAAGTCACGCGCGCCGTCGAGATTGACCACAGGATGGGGACTGGTCGATATCTCGTCGACGAGATATGCGATGGTTCGCCGCTCCGTCCCGGCGGCTTCCCGGCGGATGGCCGGAAGTTCGTAACCGATCTGGCGCGCTGCCTCAAACACCCGCTGCTTTGTGTCAGGCGATATCCGCGATCCGGTCATCTGGTTGAGCACCAATGAAACGCTCGACTGCGAAACCCCTGCAATTCGGGCCACATCGGTCATCGTCGGCCTGCCGCGCCGCCTGTCGATGCGTCCTTCTTCATTCTCGGGCATGTCGCCGCCTGTCCTCAAGCAGATGCTAATATTTTCGCTTGACTGCTAATATTATTAGCGCAAGATTTCTGCGTTGTGAAGCCATTCCGTTCGTTTGGCGCTGGCCGCCAGAAGCCGGGCCCAGGGAGAAGGAAACGAAGATGAGGAATTTTACCCGCCGTACGATCCTGCTTGCCGCAAGCGCACTGGGCACAATCGGCCTGGCTGCCGGGCTGGCATTACGCGGACCTGCCAAAACTTGAGCAGAAGGACACATACAAGGTAGGCTTCGCTCAGGTGGAATCGAACAATCCATGGCGGATCGCGCAAACCGAAAGCATGAAGTCCGAAGCCGCCAAGCTCGGCTACCAGCTGGTCTACACGGATGCCGCGGGCTCCGCCGCCAAGCAGGTCGCCGACGTCAATTCGATGATCGCCCAGGGCGTCGACCTGATCTTCCTTGCTCCGCGAGAAGAGAAGCCCCTGATCCCGGCAGTGATGGCAGCGAAGAAAGCAGGCATTCCGGTCATCCTGCTCGACCGCAACGTCGATAAGTCGCTCGCCGCGCCGGGCGAGGACTACGTGACTTTTATTGGTTCCGATTTCATCCAGGAAGGCCAGCGGATGGCCGAATGGCTGGTGAAGAACGCCAACGGCAAATCGAAGATCATAGAGTTGGAGGGCACAACGGGCTCTTCGCCGGCAAACGACCGCAAGAAAGGTTTTGACGAAGCGATCGCCGCTGCTGGCGGCTTCGAGATCGTTGCTTCACAGACCGGCGACTTCGCCCGAGACAAGGGTCGCCAGGTCGCCGAGGCGCTGTTGCAGGCGCATCCGGACGCCGACATCATCTATGCTCACAATGACGAGATGGCGATGGGCGCCATCGCCGCACTGGAGGCGGCAGGCAAGGTACCGGGCAAGGATGTCCTGGTGCTGTCGATCGACGGCGGCAAGGAAGCAGTGCAGGCGGTGATCGACGGCAAAATTGCAGCGGTCGTAGAATGCAATCCGCGCTTCGGACCGAAAGCCTTCGAAACCATGGCGCGCTATGCGAAGGGTGAGACGATCGAACCAGTGCTGAAGAACGAAGACAAGTTCTACGACCCCTCGAACGCCGCCGCCGAACTGCCGAACGCCTACTAACCTTCAACGATCAGGGCCGCCCGGTCTCTTCCCGGTCGGCCTTTTTCGGTTGACAATGCACGCCGGGCAGCATGGCGGCTGCCATCCAACCCGCACCGGGAGAACCTCATGCTGCTGTCCATGAAGGGCATCGACAAGAGCTTTTCCGGCGTGCGGGTGCTGGCATCCGCGTCGCTCGACGTCGAGCCCGGCGAAGTCATGGCACTGGTCGGCCAGAACGGCGCCGGCAAGTCAACGCTGATCAAGATACTCACCGGCGCATACCGGCGCGATGCCGGCAGCATAAGCTTCCAGGCAAGCGAGGTCGATTTCAGGACCCCGGCTGAATTCACAAGGGGCCGGCATTGCAACCATCTACCAGGAGATCAATCTCGCGCCACACAGGTCCGTGGCCGAGAATATATTCCTCGCCCGTGAGCCGGTTCGGTTCGGGCTGGTGGACCGGCGGCGAATGCGCGGCGAAGCCCGCGCGCTGCTTGGACGATTCAACCTCGACGTCGACGTCGAGCGGCCGCTCGAGGACTTCGGAGCGGCGACCCGTCAGATGGTGGCCATCGCGCGCGGCGTCACACAGAACGCCAAACTGGTGATCATGGACGAGCCGACTTCCTCGCTCGACGAGCGCGAGGTGGCGGTTCTTTTTGAAACGATCCGGACGCTCAAGGCCGATGGCGTCGCAACGCTCTTCATCAGCCACAGGCTGGACGAACTTTACGCGATCTGCGACCGCGTCACGGTAATGCGTGACGGCCGCACGGTCGCAGTAAGCCCGATGCGGGACATGTCGAAAATTGCACTTGTGCGCACGATGCTCGGCAAGGAACTGACGGCTTTCACCGCCAGTCAGCGCAACCGCACCGAAGCGCAAGGCGCGAAGTTCGTCGAGATCGACAAGCTCCGCGCCGGCATGCGCGTCAGGGATGTCTCGCTTTCCGTCGGGCGCGGCGAAATCGCCGGTCTAGCCGGTCTGCTCGGTTCCGGCCGCACTGAGACTGCCCGGCTGATCTATGCAGCCGATCGTAAGGATTCCGGCACCGTATCCGTTGACGGCAAGCCCAGGGATTACGCCTCTCCATCCGATGCTATCGCTGACGGCATCGGCTTCGTATCGGAAGATCGCAAGGTCGAGGGCATCGTTCCTGAAATGAGCGTGCGGGAAAACATGACGCTTGCCATCCTGCCGCGCCTTGTCAAATCCGGGATCGTCGACCAGGGCCAGCAGCAGAAGATCGTCGACCGCTATATCAAGATGCTCGGCATCAAATGCTCGTCACCCGAGCAGATGATGCGCGAACTCTCCGGCGGCAATCAGCAAAAGGTGCTGCTTGCCCGCTGGCTGTGCATGAATCCGCGCCTCTTGATCGTCGATGAGCCGACGCGCGGCATCGATGTCGGCGCGAAAGCGGAAATCCTGAAGCTCATCCGTGATCTTGCCGATGAGGGGCTGAGCGTGCTGATGATATCGTCGGAACTGGAGGAACTGATCGCCGCGGCCGACCACGTGACCGTGCTGAGCGATGGCCGCTCGGTCGAGCACCTGGTTGCGGGGGAACTGAGCGAGGACCGGCTGATGGCGGCAATGGCTCACCAGGACGAACAGGCTTCATGACGGCACTCGAAACCGCGAAACCCGCCGACATCAATGCTGCCCGACGATCGTTGGTTTGGATCAGCCGCTACGGCACGCTGGCAGCCTTCCTTGCATTGATCGTTTTCAACATGGTTCTCACGCCCAACTTCCTGTCCCTGCAGACGCTCAGCGTGAACCTCACTCAGGTGGCAACCATCGTCATCGTCGCGACCGGAATGACGCTCGTTATCGCCACCGGCGGCATCGACCTATCCGTGGGCTCGCTTATGGCGATCTCCGGCGCGCTCGCTCCGATGATCTTCCTCGGATCCATCGTTCCGATCGAGAGCCCGTTTGTGTCGATGACGCTCGCCTTTACGGTGCCTGTCGCCGTCGCCGGGATGTTCGGCTGGTTCAATGGCATGTTGATCACGCGCTATTCGATCCAGCCGATCGTGGCGACGCTGGTTCTTTTCATCGCCGGGCGCGGCATCGCGCAGGTGCTGACCAATGGCAATTTGCAAGTGTTCAAGAACGACGCTTTCCAGTTCATTGCGCTCGGTCGCGTGGCAGGCATTCCGGCGCAGGTGATCATCATGGCGGTGGTCGTGACGGCAGCCGCATTCCTGATCCGCAGTACGGGTCTCGGCCGTCAGATCATCGCTGTCGGTGGCAATGAGGAGGCCGCGCGGCTCGCCGGCATTCCGGCAAGGCGTGTCAAGCGCCTGGTCTATACGTTGAGCGGCGTGCTCGCGGGCATCGCAGGCCTGATTGTGGTTGCCCGCAACTCGGCAAGCGACGCCAATCTGGTTGGCCTCGGTATGGAACTCGACGCGATCGCCGCAGTCGCCGTTGGCGGGACGCTGCTTACCGGGGGGCGCGCAAACATTCTCGGCACATTGCTCGGCGCCTGCGTCATCCAACTCGTTCGCTACACGCTGCTCGCCAACGGAGTGCCTGACGCGGCAGCCTTGATCGTCAAGGCGGGCCTCATCATCGCGGCTGTCTTCATTCAACAGCGCGCGGACAGGGGATAGGCAATGGATGCGATCACCTCCCGCCTGAATTTTCTGGGCTCGCTCGCCCCCCGGTCCAACATCGACCTCGCCCGGCTCGGCGTAGTCGCGGCCCTCATGGGGCTGATCGCCTTCGGAGCGCTGCGCTACGACAATTTCCTGTCGTCCTACAATGCGCTCACCTTCCTGCGCTACAATTCCATGTTTGCCCTGATTGCGCTTGGCATGGCGTTGGTGATCATGACAGGCGGCATCGACCTCTCGGTAGGCGGCACCGCAGCGATGGCGAGCGTGGTCGCAGCGCTGCTCTC
Organism: uncultured Alphaproteobacteria bacterium; assembly: GCA_963813315.1. Classification (GTDB taxonomy): domain Bacteria; phylum Pseudomonadota; class Alphaproteobacteria; order Rhizobiales; family Rhizobiaceae; genus CAWEYO01. The sequence continues at coordinate 43,337 of CAWEYO010000014.1, forward strand.
GCCCTATCACTGGGCCAGCGGACTGGCCGCAGGCATCGCAGCGGGAGTGGCGGTGGGTTCGCTGAACGGCTTCGTGATCACTCGCCTGAAGATCCAGCCCTTCATTGCAACCCTTGCGGCAATGTTGGCCACGTACGGCACCGCTCTGCTTCTTTCCGATAACCAGTCGGTGTCTGTCTCCTACGATTCCGGTTTCACCGAGATCGGCCAGGGCGACTTCCTCGGCTTTCCGATCCCCGCCTGGATCGGGTTGGGAGCCTATGTCTGCGGCTGGATCGCGCTGGAAAAGCATCCGGTCGGCCGCCGGATTCTTGCGATCGGAGACGGCGAGACCACTGCACGGCTGATGGGACTGAAAGTGGAGCGGACGCTGCTTGGCGTCTACATGACGTCCGGGCTGCTGGCCGGGCTGGCTGGCGTTATTCTCGCCGCGCAATTCGGTGCCGGTCAGCCGACTGAGGGCGTCGGCTGGGAGCTGTTCGCGATCGCCTCGGTGGTTGTCGGCGGCACGCTTCTTACCGGTGGCGTCGGCTCGATTGGCGCCACGCTTGCCGGCGCGCTGCTGCTTGCCATGGTCTTCAATATCTTGAACTTTGAGAACGGCCTGGGCTGGATATCGCTCTCCGCCTACTGGCAATCGGTGATCCGGGGACTTTTCCTGCTCGCTGTGGTCGTTCTCCAGGCTAAGCTCGCCGGCAAACGCGCGGGAAAGTGACGATGACTGATTTCCTGAACGGTTTCTCGGACAAGTCGGTATTGGTTACTGGCGCAGGCAAGGGCATCGGACGGGCTATCGCCAAAATGCTGGCTGAACGCGGCGCGCGAGTGGTCGCGATCAGCCGCACCGCAGCCGACCTCGACTCCCTGAAGACCGAAACAGGCTGCACAACGATTGTCGCCGATCTTGCGGATGCAGAGGCCACGCGCCGGGCGGCGCGCGATGCGTTTCCGGTGGATTTCCTCGTCAACTGCGCCGGCACCACCAGGTTGCAGGCGTTTCTCGATGTCACCGTGGATGCCTTCGACCACCTGATCGCGGTGAACGCACGCGCGCCGATGATCCTGGCACAGGAATATGCCCGCCAGCGGATCGCGGAGGGCAAGGGCGGCGCCATCGTCAATGTTTCCAGCAATTCCGCTTTCACGGGTTTTGCCGATCACGCCGCGTATTGTGCTTCGAAGGGTGCGCTCGACGCGATGAGCCGTGCCATGGCCAACGAACTGGGCAAGCACGGCATCCGCGTCAACTGCGTCAATCCGGCAATCACGCTGACGGCCATGGCGCGAAAGGCGTGGAGCGATCCGCAGAAGGCGGCACCCATGCTGTCGCGGATGCCGCTGGGCCGGTTCATCGAGCCCGAGGAAGTCGCCGAGGTCGTCCTGTTCCTGCTTTCGGGAAGCGCCTCGATGGTCACGGGCGTAAGCCTTCCCGTGGACGGCGGCTTTGACATCGTCTGATATCTGCTCCACTGCGCATGGCCGAATTCCGGGCCTCACCATCATCCTTCTTGTCTTCGCCCTGTTGATCAATCGAAGAGCAGCGAAGCCAAGGTCGAATATTACGCAGGAGCAAGACAGTGATCATGCACGGTACCCCCTCGAAATACGTTATCGAACCGACCGCAATCGCGGCACTCCCGGTGGCGGGAATCGACAAGCTGTTTCCGGTTCATCGGGTCTATTGCGTCGGCCGGAATTATGCCGCGCATGCAGTCGAGATGGGACACGACCCCAACAAGGAGCCCCCGTTCTTCTTCCAGAAAAACCCGGACAACCTCGATACCAGCGGAGAATTTCCGTATCCGCCTGCCTCGAACGATGTCCATCACGAGATCGAGATGGTCGTGGCCCTGAAAAGCGGCGGTATCGACATTCCCGTCGAAGAGGCGCTGGCCTGCGTCTTCGGTTATGGGGTCGGGCTCGACATGACGCGGCGCGATCTGCAGGGAAAAGCAAAGGACATGGGCCGCCCGTGGGAGGTGGGTAAAGCGTTCGATGCATCAGCACCGTGTACGGCGCTTGTACCGGCAAGCTCGATTGGCCATCCTGACCAGGGCGCCATTTGGCTGGACGTCAATGGCGCGCGGAAGCAGACCGGCGACCTCAACGAGATGATCTGGAAAGTACCGGAGATAATCAGCTGCCTGTCGAGCCTTTTCACGCTCATGCCGGGCGATATCATCCTTTCAGGAACCCCGGCGGGCGTTGGCGCCGTCAGCCGCGGCGACGTCCTTCGCGGTCGTATCGAGGGCATTGGCGACCTTGAGGTCCGCGTTGTTTAGGGTCAGTTGGTATTCAAGTGAAGCCGGTCCTCGAAAACCGCATTTTCGCCTCGGCCTAACCTGAATCTCAACACACCATCAGGACTTCGGCCCGGAGATCACTTCGAGATATTTGGGGCCGCTCCATTCCCCGTCTGAGTCCCGGTAGGACAGCACAGGGCCGCGCCCGAGAACCTCTTCGCGAGAATCGACCTTGAAGAGGCCCAGGAAGAAACATTTCGACGGGTACGAGTCGGCGGCGATGCCGCCCTTGTACTTCATGGTCGATCCGCCAGGGTACGGATCAACGTACAGAAACTCGGTGGCCGCTTCGTTGCAGCCGACGATTAGCACCGTATGACCGCCATCGCGGGTCGCCTGCAGATGGCCGTCCTTCAACATCGAGGTTTTCGGGTCAATAGCGCAGCCGACCAGGACAGGATGCCCACGCTTCACATGCCCGGCGATCGTCAGTCTCGCTCTGAGCATCACATTGAAGTCATACTCCACGTCATCGCGGCTGGTCACCTTGCGTATCGGCATGTGGTATGACGAGTCTTTTTCAAAGCTATGGCTGATGACCTTTCCGATCAGGACTTCTCCGCTGGCCTTGGCCACCCGCCCGCAGGCGAGCGCCGTGTGCATCTTTGCGACATTCGCATCGTTGAGCTGGTTGAAGAGGTTGTTGACATTGCTGTGGAGCAAGCGCTGGAGCTGATAGAGCAGGTATGGATTCGAACTGCGGCCGACATCGGCCAAAAGATCCTTCACCATTCCCTTGTGGTACGTGAACTCCCCCGCCAGCAACTTGAGTGGACTGCTGACGGCCTTATCCTCGCCCTTGCCACTGATCGTGACCGCACCTTCACCCACCGCCTTGAGGGCAAATCGCCGCTTGCTGATGGTGAACGGCTTGTCACTGCTCGGCCGGTCGATCAGCCTGATCTCGACGACTCCTTGCTTGTCCGGTTGAATGTCGGCGGTTTTGCCCTCCGCGTCGGTCGAACCCCACTGCTCGAGTTCGATCTCGTTGCCTAAGTGGATCGTGATCTTCTCGTTTTCGTATCTCTCGGCCCAAAGCCTCGTTCCATCGGCAAGCTGAAACTGGCTCACGCGAGTTCTCCTTGCGGCATGGCTCCGACCCGACTGATACTGACAGGAAATCGTTTTTCGCCCTACGGGGCGTTGGCCCCGAGTTTGAAGCCAAAACCGTGCGTGTCCGTGGACGCAGAGTGACAAAAGTAGGCCCGGGAGTCAAAGACGGCGGCTTGAGCTATGCATCAACGCCGGTCAGCCTCCCTGGACGTCTGCCAATGGCAAAGCGATGACTGCAACCGGTCAATTCGCGACTACGCGTTGACATGCGGCAGCGTCCACGATGGAAGTGAGCTGAATTCCATTTGACGGAATAATCGGCCGGTGCGAAGCTCCCGATCCTGGAGGGCGCGGGACGTGGCACAGCGAGGGACCAACCTGGATCTCGGGCGGTCATATAGGCCGCGCATCGTTTCAGTAATGTTCTCGCCACGGTTCGGCCAAATGCTCGCCGGCGAGAGCCAAGGGGACCACTGCCTTTTGCAACGCAAGCGGATGGTGGCGTGAGCGAACCCCTGCTGGCGATCAATAACATTACGAAGAACTTTGGAGCTATCGAAGCGCTCAAGGGCATCAGTTTTTCGATCGGCTGCGGTGAGGTCGTTGCACTCCTGGGTGACAACGGCGCGGGCAAATCGACGCTCGTGAAGATCATAGCCGGCGGTCTCGAGCCGACGTCCGGTCGCATGCTGTTCGAGGGCAAGGAATTTCTGGCCAAATCTCCCGCCGAGGCAAAAGCTGCCGGTATCGAGACGGTCTACCAGGACCTGTCGCTCTGCACCAATGTCGATGTCGTTGCCAATTTCTTCATGGGCCGCGAGATCACGCGAAAGACCTTCGGCGTCCCTGTGCTCGACGAGCGCGCCATGGAAAAGGTTGTTGCAGAATCTCTAGCCAATGCCGGCACACGCATTCCGTCGCTGCGTACCAAGGTCGAGCATTTGTCGGGGGGCCAGCGGCAGGCGATCGAGCTAAACCAATTCGTGCATTGGGGCGGCAAGCTCGTGCTTCTCGACGAGCCCTTCGCGGCGCTCGGGGTAGAGCAAACGCGACGCGGCCTGGACATGATCCGACACGTGGCCGACCAGGGCATCGGCGTCCTCATCATCACCCACATTATGCAGCAGGCCTTTCAGGTCGCAGATCGGATTGTTGTGATCCGGCACGGCGTCGTCGCGGGCGATGTCGCACGGAGAAAAACCAGTCCCGATGCGGTGGTCAAGATGATCACAGGAGAAGCCATTCCGGTGCCGGACCGGGAGGCTGATGCGGGTACAACCGACAATCCGGCGCTACAGGAGGGAACGACATGAAGCGGATACTTCTAGCTATGCTCGGGCTCGTGGCACTCAGCCTCGCCATGCTCGCTCCGGCCTTCGCCCAGACCAAGGGCACTGTTTACTACCTGGTGCCGACGTTGCTCGATGAGTTCCAGACCGGCTCGGTGAGCGCTCTGGAAATGTTTCTGAAGCAGGTCGGTTACGAAATGAAGACGCTCAACGCCGACAACAAGACCGATGCACAGCAATCACAGATGAACGACGTCATCGCTCTGAAGCCCTCGGCCATCATCCTGGCCGCTGTCGATTTCAACGCGCTGAAACCCTCCGTCGAGGCAGCGCGCGCCGCCGGAATTCCGGTGGCGGAATTCGACCGGCAGATCACCGCGACGCCCTCGGATTTCACGTCGGTCGCGGGCACGGTGGAGATCGGCCACGTTGCCGCGGAACAGGCGGAAAAGCTTTTATCGGCGAAACACGGATCGGTGAAGGGCAAGGTGCTTCAGGTGCTCGGTGATCCTGGCGATCCGTACACCCTCGATATCCAGAAAGGATTTGAGGAGAAAATGAAGGCGTTTCCGGAGGTGACGATTGTCTCGCTTCCTGCCATGCAGTGGGATCCCAGCAATGCCGGTACCATCGTTGCCGACCAGCTCCTTGCCAACCCTGACATCGACCTGATCTTCAGCCATGCAGCCCACCTTTCCGTTGCCGCCGTTGCCTCGCTCGAAGCCGCCGGCAAGAAGCCCGGGGACATAATGATGATGAGTTCGAACGGCGCGCCGGTCGGTCTCGACCTGATCCGCAAGGGCTGGCTGAACGTCGAAGTCGAGCAGCCGCTCTACGCGCAGGCGGCCGCCGTGGCCATGTTCATGGACAAGATCGTCAACAAGCAAGAGATCAAGGCCGGTGAATATGATGTGCTCGGTCTAAAGGGCGTGGTGACCAGCGAGGCCTGGGGGCCGAATATCAAAATCCCCGGAGCCGCGATCAACAAGGAAAACGTCGACAATCCTGCCTTCTGGGGCAATATGAAGCCGCCTTCGGATACTGTGAAGGCGGTCGAATAAGCCAGGTCCCAAGCGCTCCGGGCCATACGGATCCGGAGCGTGTCTGCTAGTGTGCGTTGGTATTCAGGTGATGCCGGCCTGCAAATGGCGGTCTTCTGCGCTTCCGGTACTCACGTACCCAAACGTACGCTGCGTGCCGGTTCTCGAAAACCACCATTTTCAGCTCGGCCTGACCTGAATTTCAACACACACCCTAGAGCGCGATGATTTCAATTGGAGTCGTCACCGCTTTCTAATTATTTGATTTCGCATGATCTTTTCCGAAAACCGCCACGCACTTTTCGGGATCATGCTCTAAACCGGATCAGTCGATGAAGCCCCGCACGCGCCGCGCCCTCGAGCTCGTCCTCGACAATCTCGTCTGGTTTATGTTGCTTTTCGTACTGGCGGTCTTTTCCATCTTCATTCCGAACTATTTCCAGCCCGGCATCTTCGCCAACATCATCGAGGCCTCGAGTGTGTTGGGTGTCATGTCCATCGGGCTTGCGCTGGTGATCATAGCCGGCCACATGGACCTGTCGGTCGAATCCGTCGCGGCGCTGGCCGCCATGACAGTGGGCATCCTATTCTGTTCGGCCGGTATCGGCATGGGTCTACAAATCCAACCCGAGTGGCTGATGGTTCCCGTTTCACTTCTCATCGCGGTGGCTGTTGGCGGTGTCATCGGCGCGCTCAACGGCCTCCTCATCGTGAAGCTGGAGATGAATGCGTTCATCGTAACGCTCGCGTCCTACATCTGGGTGCGTGGTCTTGTCGTCGCTGTTTCCGGCGGCCGTTCGGCGCAGGATCTTGCGCCGGCAATCCGCTGGTTCGCCATTCAACGCGTAATCGGCCTGCCGCTTACCGCTTGGATTGCCATCACATGCTTCGTGGTCTTCTCTCTGATCATGGCCAAGACGCCGTTCGGCCGGCATTTGATCCTGATTGGCGGCAACGAAACCGCGGCTTTCAGGGCCGGCATCCGGGTAAGGCGCAATCTTGTCATTGCATTCATCCTGGCTGGTGCGATCGCGGGCCTTGCCGGCTGGCTGTTGACGATCAGGACGTCCGGCGCCACCGCAAACCTCGGGGTCGGTTTACTTTTTAATGCCTTCGCCGCAGTCGTCATCGGTGGCGTCAGTCTGAAGGGCGGCGTCGGCTCCTTGCCCGGGGTATACGCCGGAGTGCTGCTGCTCTCGGCCATAAACACAGCGATCAATCTCATGGGCCTTCCTGCCAACTTCACCCAGGTCATTCACGGTCTGCTGGTGCTGGCTGCAGTGCTGCTCGACACTCTCAAACAAACTATTCGCCATAGGCTAGCATGACGGGCAGACTAGAGCGGCGGACGCATTTTCGGAACCAGCGCTGCCGCTCTATTTCTTTGTTTGAGCATCGGATTTTTCCCGAAACCGGTTCCCACTTTCGGGTCCGATGCTCTAGAAAACAAAATCGTGCTGATTGTCGGCGCGTCGCGCGGCATCCGCAAAGGCATCGCCCAGCGCTTCGCCGAAGCGGGTGCCGGGCTCGTCCTCGCGGAGGGGCATCTATCCTTGGCAACTCATCGAGAACACGAGTTCGATGACTGGGATCGAGTGATGGCAGTGAATTTGCGGAGCAGGTTCAATGCCGCGCGCGCCGCACTCGTGCCGATGAAGGCACAGCGCTCCGGTCGCATGCTCTTCACCTCGTCCATCACCGGCCCGCACGTTTCAAGTCCCGGCCATGGCCATTACTCGGCGACCAAAGCAGGCACAAACGGTTTCATCCGATCGGCGGCGCTCGAGTTTTCCGGCAACGGCATCACAGTCAACGGCGTCGAACCAGGCAATATTCTGACCGAAGCTGTTCAGCTTCATCGCGGCGCGACTTTCATCAAAAGCATGGAAGATGCGATCCCTCTCGGTCGTCTTGGCAGCCCTCGTGACGTCGCGAATGCCTTCCTGTTCCTGGCCTCGGATGATGCAAGCTACATCACTGGGACGACGATTGTCGTCGACGGCGGTCAGTTGCTTCCCGAAGGCGCTAACTTCCGCATCCTGCCGCCATGATCCTCGATTTCGGGGATGGTTTTTACCTGCGCCAGGCACGGGCAGACGACCATGCGGCGCTCTGCACCGTTTGTTTGAGAACGGGCGATGCGGGCAAGGATGCGACCGAGCGCGAAGACGACCCTGCGCTGCTGGGCCTGATCTATGCTGTTCCATATCAAGTGTTCGATCCAGACTTTGCTTTCGTTGTCGATGGCCCGGCAGGAATCTCGGGTTATTTGTTTGGCGCACTTGACACGCTTGCTTTCAATGCCCGGTTGGCCTCGGAATGGTATCCTGGCCTGCAGTCTCGAGTAACCGACCCAGGATTTGACAGCACCTGCTGGCGCGGCAGCGATTGGGCGCGGCACCTTATTCACCATCCCGATTTCGCTGTTCCTGATTTTTTGGCCGCCTATCCGTCGCACGGCCATATCGACCTGTTACCCGAGGCTCGCGGAAGAGGCATCGGCCGGCGGTCTATGGCCTTTCTTGAGCGGTGTCTTGTGGCCCGCGGCTCAAGCGGCCTTTGGCTACCGGTTCACCCGCTTAACCGGGACGCGCTGCGCTTCTATGTCGATCTGGGGTTTAGGGTATTGGACAGCCCTGATATGCAGAAACAGTCCATCTACCTTGCCAAACGGTTGGGATCGTAGATCAAGCAGGCCATCAGAGGGCGAACTGGCGCTCGGGCGGACAGAATTTGGCGAACTGCCGGCTCAAGCCACGGTTTCCTTGGGCATGAGGGGCTGGCAGGGGAATTTGCCCGCTCAGCCCGTCACCGTCCAATCACGTCTCCAGCCAGAAGCTCATGACCGTCGCATGCCTCAGCGGACAGAGCAGGAGGAGCCGACCATCGCGCAGTTCGCCGGTTGGTAGTTGCCGGCTGTTGACTGGCAGCCCGCCAGCGCGACGAGTACGACCACCATCCAGCGAGTTCGTAGCATTTCGGCCTCCTCTGCCGTCCGATATGAGCGCAAGGGTATCCGCGCGCCTCAGGAGCACGATGTTAGCTCGGATTTAGGTAGCGCCAACGCTCAGGAGGGTGTCTTGTCGGTAGGGGGCGGTCACTCCTGCCTTGAGTTGCGCCGGGATGAGGCCACGGTTGATGATGCTCGCGTGCGATTCGACGTTGCCGCTGCCGTTCGGAAAGACGAGTCCAAGGTCGCCCTTGGGGCATCGAAGCTTCCATTCTTTGAGTGTATTCATCACCAAGGTTCCATTCGGCACGCTGCGCTCGCCCGCTTCCGATTTCGGTCTCCCGATCTCGCCGAACTCGTCGGCACGCCGGTGAACGCGGATTTCGAATGCCATTCCAGTCCATGCCTCTCGTTCGAGAACTGGCTACGAGTGCCTATTTAGCCAATTGGCACGCCGCAGATGCGCGGGGCTTCATCAGCAGGCATTCACGATGTAATACAGAAAGATATGTATCGTGAGACAAGTTTCTGGATTCGAAGCTAACGACACAATTCCACTCGCCAGATATATATCGCGTGGGTTGGGGGATCGGCACAGGCGGCGGCGTCCAAGATGAGAAGCCGCCGCCTGCGCCATATCATCTAGTCTAGCCCTCTCACCGCGCGTTGTTGGGCCGCTTCGAAATCGAGCCGGTCGGGCTGACCTACACGGTGGGTGGCGGCAAAGCCCGGCAAGGGAACTCGTCATCAGCGGAGGCGCTGTGCATGTTTTGCCGTCCAGAAGCTAACGCCAATCTGTCCAGAAGCTCCCACCGCGCCACACGAACTGGCTTCGAGCCCGCCTCAAAGAATCAGAAGGCTTCACGGCACTGCTGCAAAACCGGCTGACAAAATTGCAAAATCCGGCGACCGGCTACACCGGCGACCGGCTACAACCGGGCTGACCACAAGGCGATAGGAAAAAAGTCGTCAGTGGACTTGATGGTAGCGGAGGAGGGATTCGAACCCCCGACACAAGGATTATGATTCCTCTGCTCTAACCTACTGAGCTACTCCGCCAAGCCTGAAGATGCCGTATCGACAGGGCCGACCAGTCGGTCCCAAGGCCGCGCGGATATAAGGTTGCGATGCCAAAGCTGTCAAGCGTCGACAGGGCGCCGCGCGGGAGATTCCCATCGAGCAAACCTGATCTCGTCCGGCTCCATGGAAAAAGAGGTTCCGCCGATCGCGCGGATCGAGGTCAACGAGGCGAAGCTTGTCAGGCCGCCGCATCGGCCTGAGCGTCCTTTGCGTATCCGAAAGGAAGCGCGGCGCTGTATAGACGTCGAGAAGATTCCGCGGATCACGCGCAATACAAACCTAATGCATGTCGCCCAAAAGCGCGCGGCGGTTTTGGGATAACGACATGCACAAAAACAATAGCTAAAGTGCGTCGCATGGATCCGTTTCGCCGCGACGCGCTTTAGCGGGGTTGAGTTCCATCCGGCTCCCCGTTATGTCTCCGCCACACTTCCTTGGTCATGGACGAATGAAACCGCGCATAGCAGTCCTCGGTTGCGGATATTGGGGCAGCAACCACATCCGCACCCTCAAGTCGCTTGGCGCCCTTTACGCGGTTTCGGACGCCAACAGCGCGCGCGCGGAGGGCTTCGCCAGCGAGCAGGATTGCATTGCGATCGATCCCGACGAGGTCGTCGCCCGCCCCGACGTCGACGCGATCGTCATGGCGCTGCCGCCGCAATTCCATGCCGAGTTTTCGATCAGGGCTGTTGAAAACGGCAAGGACATTCTGGTTGAAAAGCCGATCGCGCTCACCGTCGACGACGCCGAACGCGCGGTGGCGGCGGCATGTGCCGCCGGGCGCATCTTCATGGTCGGCCATGTGCTGCGCTTCCACCCGGCCTTTGAGAAACTCAAGGAACTCATCGACAGCGACGAGCTCGGCGAGGTCAAATACATTCATTCGCACCGCTTGGGGCTCGGCAAGTTCCACACTGAGAATGATGCGCTCTGGGACCTGGCGCCGCACGACCTGTCGATGATCCTGGCGATCACAGGCACCGAGCCGCTGGAAATCCGCGGCGAAGGGGCGGCACTTCTCGACCATCTCAGTGACTTTGCCCATCTTCACATGCGCTTCCCGAACGGGCTGAGAAGCCACCTCTTCGCATCACGGCTCAATCCCTATCGGGAACGGCGGCTGACGGTGGTCGGTACGAAGGCAATGGCCGTTTTCGACGATGTCGAGCCTTGGGAGCGCAAGCTTGCCGTCTACCACCATGCCGTCTGGCAAGACAGCGGCCAGTGGGCGTTCACGCAGAACGAGCCGTCCTATGTTCCCGTCGAGGAGGGCATGCCGCTCACCCGCGAACTTCAACACTTCCTTTCATGCATTGAAACGCGCGAGAATCCACGTACCGGCGGAGAAGAGGCGATCCGTGTGTTGCGCGTGCTGACGGCCGGCTCAGTCATGCACGACTGACGTTCAAGCGCGGCAGCTCAATGCATGTCGCCCAAAAGTGCGCAGTGGTTTTGGGATAACGACATGCACAGAAACAATAGCCTAAAGCGCGTTGCATGAATCCGTTTCGAAGCAATGCGCTTTAGGCGTGGGCGTGAAATGTTGCAAGCCGGCTCAGCATGGCTTCGGCTTCGGCGCCGCGCTCGGAGCGCTCGATAAATCCGCCGCCGAGCACGCGCGCATCGTCGCCGGCGTCGCCATAGAGCACGCAAGCCTGGCCGGGCGCGATGCCAAACTCGCCGTCGGCGAGTTCCACCCAGCCTACGCCTGCGCGCTGATGCAGCACGGCCGGGCGCGGAGGCCTGGTCGAGCGGACCTTGGCAAAGAGTTCCATCCCCTCGGCCGGGACGTCGCGCAGCGGAATATCGCCAAGCCAGTTGATCGACCGCAGATAGATCTTGTGGGTCTCCAATGCCTCGCGCGGACCGACAATCACGCGCGCCCGCTCTGCGTCGAGATGCACGACATAGAGCGGTTCCCCTGAGGCAACGCCAATGCCCCGGCGCTGGCCGATCGTGTAGCGCAGGATGCCGTCATGGCGGCCCAGCACCCGGCCATCGATGTGGATGATGTCGCCGGGCGAGGCTGCCTCCGGCTTCAACTTCGCAACGATGTCGGAATATTTGCCCTGCGGCACAAAGCAGATGTCCTGGCTATCCGCCTTGGCGGCAACGGTCAGGCCCATCTCCTCGGCGATGGCGCGGACTGCCGGTTTCGACATGCCACCCAGAGGGAAACGCAAGTAGTCGACCTGCTCCTGCGTCGTGGCAAACAGAAAATAGCTCTGATCGCGGTCGGCATCGAGCGGCCGGAACAGCGCGCGGTGCGGGCCATTCGCGCGGCTGCGGATATAATGACCGGTGGCCAGCGCATCGGCACCAAGTTCCTGGGCGGTTGCAAGGAGGTCGGCGAACTTGACGGTCTGGTTGCAGGAAATGCAAGGAACGGGCGTTTCCCCTGAAACATAGCTTTGCGCGAAAGGGTCGATCACCGCCTTGCGAAACCGTTCCTCATAGTCGAGCACGTAGTGCGGGATGCGCAGGGTCTCGGCGACCCGCTGCGCGTCGGCAATGTCCTGACCGGCGCAGCACGAGCCAGTGCGATGGGTGGTCGCACCGTGATCATAGAGCTGCAGCGTCACGCCGATGACATCGTAGCCTTCGCGCTTCAGCAGACCGGCGACCACCGAAGAATCGACGCCGCCGGACATTGCGACCACGACACGGGTCTCTTCAGGACGTCCCGGAAGGTCCAGGCTGTTCATAGTTCAATTTCCGCTGTTCGGATTCCGGGGCTTCATGCCAATGCCGGAAATATAGGTCAAGCCCGGCGAAAGCGCCACCTTCGGGTTAACCATAGTTACGCTTTGCTTACCAAGCGCTTAGGCAATTCTTAAAGCTGTGACGCTATCGTGGCCGGGATTGGGTCTCTTGAGTTTTTTGTAGAGAGTGGAATGACCGATCTTGTTAGACCGCGAGTCAAATATGTCATTGGGCCCGACGGCAGTCCGCTTACGATCGCCGACCTGCCGCCCAGCAACACGCGGCGATGGGTCATCCGCCGCAAGGCGGAAGTAGTCGCGGCCGTTCGTGGCGGTCTGCTCAGTCTTGAGGAAGCCTGCCAGCGTTACAAGCTGACCGTCGAAGAGTTCCTGTCCTGGCAGGCATCGATCGACGAATATGGTCTTGCGGGCCTGCGCACTACGCGAATCCAGCAGTACCGACACTGATCGCCAGCCGAATCCCGCCAGCCGGCTTCGAATAGCCGGTTCTTTGTTGCCTGCGGGGGGAGGTGGCGAGGCCGGCGCGGTGAGGGCAGGGTGCGGGGCGAAAAATCCGATTTGCCACGCGATGCGATTTTCCAGGGGAGCCTGGGAAGCCTAGAGCCGCGGACGCTTTTACGGAAGCAGCGCTGCTGCTCTATCTCTTTGTTTGAGCATCGGATTCTTCCCGAAACCGGTTCACACTTTCGGATCCGATGCTTTAGCCGGGGCCCGCGTTCAACCGATCATGGCGTTGCGCGCGTCGGTCCCTGGTTCGCGTGCCTTGCCGTCTCGCGACTCCAGCATTTCCGCTTTTGACAGCTCGGCTTCAGCTTCGGCGAGTATGGCTTCCGCCGAGCTTTTTTGCTGTGCAAGATCGAATTGGGAGTTCTTGAGGTTGTCCCGCCGCAGCCTCGCGGCTTTGGCAAACGTCGGATAGGCGAAATGATTGGTGTCGGTGATGCCGGCCTTTCTTTCCTCCGCAGCAATCTGCAATTCCAACTCGTTCGCCATGCGGTCGAATTCGGCGATCATCATATCGAGCTGCATGACCTGCCGGCGCTTCTCGTTCACCTGAAACTGCTTCAGCCGAACAAGGTTCTCACGTGATTTCATGTCTCGGTACTCCCAGAAACGCCACTAGTTCGGCCCTTGCCGCTACTCGACTCAAATCGACGGCCGCTCACGATCGCGCCACTTTCCGGCCCGTTTTGGAAACAAATTCCTAAGATTTTGGGCCATTGGTAACGATTCGTTTACGGGCATTGTTAATCATACGCGTCAGGACTTAAGGCGCGGTAAAAATCCGGGTTCGGTCAGTAGCGCGAAAGAGCTATGAGCCAGAGTCGGATGGAGCGGTTTGTTAATGTAGAACATGAACATACCTGCACCGCGATTCATCTTTAAATTCAAGAAGGTGTGGCCATAAGTTAAAAAATCTGATATCGCTTGCAAAGTGGAATTAGATTTTGTTAACCATTCGATGGCAACCTCCGATTCAGGCAATCTCTGCGTCGGTCCGAAGGTCGCGAAAGACGGCCGGTCGCGGGAAAAGGGGAATGAAATGCGTGTTCTGCTGATTGAAGATGACAGTGCAACCGCACAAAGCATCGAGCTGATGCTGAAATCGGAGAGCTTCAACGTCTACACGACCGACCTCGGGGAGGAAGGCGTGGATCTTGGGAAACTCTATGACTACGACATCATTCTCCTTGACCTCAATCTACCCGACATGTCGGGCTATGAAGTTTTGCGAACCCTTCGCCTTTCCAAGGTCAAGACTCCGATCCTGATCCTGTCTGGCATGGCGGGCATCGAAGACAAGGTGCGTGGGCTTGGCTTCGGCGCTGACGACTACATGACGAAGCCCTTCCACAAGGACGAACTGGTGGCGCGCATTCACGCCATTGTTCGCCGTTCGAAGGGTCATGCGCAGTCTATTATTGCGACGGGCGACCTGGTCGTAAATCTCGACGCCAAGACGGTCGAGGTCGGTGGCCAGCGCGTGCATCTGACCGGCAAGGAATACCAGATGTTGGAGCTTCTCTCCTTGCGCAAGGGCACCACGCTTACCAAGGAAATGTTCCTCAACCATCTCTACGGAGGGATGGACGAGCCGGAACTCAAGATCATCGACGTCTTCATTTGTAAGCTGCGCAAGAAGCTTGATGCCGCCTCCGGTGGCCAGAATTACATCGAAACCGTCTGGGGTCGCGGCTACGTGCTGCGTGAGCCGGAAGACATCCGGGAAAGCGCCTGACACCGCCATTCCGGCGAGAGCCCTGATTTGTAGGGCATGCTGCCGCGAGGTCACGGCATGCATCTTCGCGTCAAGCCCGAGGATGGCGATGCGGGGGCTTCGGCAATCACAAGCGCCGGCGATTGGCGGCAGCGCCCCGCCGCCTCGTTTCCATCTATCCCAGAGCGGCAACGCTCCCTCTATCCCAGAGCGCAAACGTCCGTCTCTTCGTCATCCCGCCCCTCTCTCTTCGTCATCCTAGGGCGGAGCCGAAGCGCAGCGAAGGCGCAGACCCTGGGATCCATGCCTGAACATGGGGGCAGTGCGCGGCGGTCCGGATTCTCGACCGCCTCGCCCACGATGAGTGTTCCGGCATGGATCCTCGGGTCAAGCCCGAGGATGACGATGCGGGGAGGGCTTCGGCAATCACAAGCACCAGCGATTGGCGGCAGCGCCCCGCCGGCGACGCTCCCCTCCATCCACGCGGCAACGCTCCCTCTATCCCAGAGCGCAAACGTCCGTCTCTTCGTCATCCCGCCCCTCTCTCTTCGTCATCCCAGGGCGGAGCCGAAGCGCAGCGAAGGCGCAGACCCTGGGATCCATGCCTGAACATGAAGGCAGCTCGCGGCGGTTCAGAATGCTAACCGCCTCGCCTACGATGAGCGGCAGAAGGTGCGAACCAACCTATGCGCACGCGGCTCTAGCTGGCTGAAAGGACGATCTCGTCTGCAGCGGCGCGGATCGAAATCACCATGCCGGCTTCGCGCGCCAGGAGCAGCGTGTAGTAGGGCTGCACTGCGTGGGCGTCGATCGCCTCCTCAGGCCTGCCACCGGAGTGCAGCTCGAGAAACTTCGGCGGCACCCGAACCATCGGGCCGCTTGCCGAAAGGAAGAACTTCGGTTCGGTTTCAAGATCCTCCAGCCTCACCGTGATCCTGCCGCCGCGCGGGATCGCCCCAATGGCGATCAGAACCAGGTTAAGCAGCAGTTTGACCTTGTTTTTCGGCAGCAATGCGCGCCCGCCATTCCAGACAAGCTCGGGCTTTTCGTTCTTGAGGAAGGCGACAGCGACTGCCTCGGCGTCGCCCGTGTCTATCAGCATGCCAGCCGAACCAGCCGCACCGAAAGCAATGCGCGCAAATTGCAGCCTCGCCGACGCGTTGCGTGCACTGGTCCGGATCAGGTTCATGGCGTCTTCGTCGGCGCCGCCCTCGTCCAGCAACTCCAGTCCATTGTTGATAGCGCCGACCGGCGAGATGATGTCGTGGCAGACGCGGCTGCACAGAAGAGCCGCGAGATCGGGCGCGGAAAGCGTGAAGAGTTCGGACATTTCTTTCGTCCCCGGTCTCTGATTGTCCCTGCTGCGTCGAGCAGGCATCTAGAGTGTGTCGATATTCAGGTGATGCCGACCTGCAAATGGGGCCTTCTCCGCTTCCGGTACTCACGTACCCAAACGTACGCTGCGTGCCGGTTCTCGAGAACCACCATTTTCGGCTGGCCTGACCTGATTCAACACACCCTAGCCCTACACAAGCGAATCACGCCTGCCGACCCTCAATTGTGGTTACACGAGCAAATGGGCGCGCATCAAGAAAGCGCGGTTCAAATTGCGCGGAAAAGCAAATTCAAGCGGCTTAGCGTGGGCCGGCGGGTTGACGCAGGAAGCCTTCGTCCTGCCATCTTCGTGGAAAAGCTTAATGGTTGAAAAAGGATTGCGGCATAGTCTGCTGTCAAATGCCGAATCAAGCGGCCGAAAGTGTCGCGGTCGGCCGAGGCGTCAGCGGAGTGTTCCCTGACGGAGATTGGAAGCATGTTTCCCAGATTATACGGCCGGCTTCAAATCCGGGTGATCGCGGCCGCGCTGGCCGCTCTTGCGTTTCTCGCGTTCTCGTCGTCCGGTTCGCGCGCCGACAAATACACGGCACAAGAGATCGTCGATGCGGGCCACACATTCTTCGGTGCGACGTCCGGCGGCCTTGCGACGCTCGTCGAAAAGGCTTTCGCCTCCTATGGCCTGCCCAACGGATACGTGCTCGGCGAAGAGGGATCGGGCGCCATCGTAGGCGGCCTTACCTATGGGGAGGGACTGCTCTACACGAAAAACGCCGGCGATCATAAAGTGTTCTGGCAAGGTCCGTCGCTTGGCTGGGACTTTGGTGGGCAGGGCTCGCGCTCCATGATGCTGGTCTACAATCTGGACGATACGAACAGCCTATACAGACGCTTTGTCGGTGTCGCGGGTTCGGCCTATCTGGTGGCCGGTCTCGGGTTCAATGTGCTGAAGCACGGAGACATACTGCTGGTGCCTATCCGCACAGGCGTCGGGGCCCGGCTCGGCATCAATGTCGGTTATCTCAAACTCACCCAAGCGCCCACCTGGAATCCGTTCTGAGGGATCGGGGTCTGAGGATCCGCCTTGGCAATTTCCTTTCCGCGCGCTATTTGACTCCGGAAGACCCGGCGGGCGATGGGGCTTTGAAGTTGCACGGCGCGCCGTCGCGGCCGCCGGCTTGCCATGGGGGCCGGTGAGTTAAAAGTGATCCAGTCGACGCTGTTTTTTATCCTGGGCTTTCTCTGCGCGGGCTTCCTGGCTCTCATCGTGGGGCCTGCGGTCTGGCGCCGTGCGGTCACGCTTACCCGCAAGCGGATCGAAGCATCGATGCCGCTATCGCTGAACGAGATACAGGCAGAAACGGACAGGGTGCGCGCGGAAGCGGCCATGGCCATCCGCCATCTTGAAATCACCGTCAAATCGCTCAAGGAAAAGAACGCTGAGCAGCTTGTGGAAATCAACCGCGGCCGCGAAGAAGTCCGGCGCCTTGCCAGCGAAAGGACAGAAAAGGCCCATGGCCTCGCAGGTTTTGAAGCGAAGGCTCCGGAACTGCATACCTCGTTGCAGAGGCGCGAGGAACAGATCTCGGCGCTTACCGCGAAGCTTGGCGAGGCCGAAACCCTGATTTCAAGAGGCGCATCGGAACTGGAAGAGCTCGGCAAGATGTACGAAGATTTGAGCTTCGTTTCGAGCACCCGCCAGATCGAGCTTGCCGGCGCCGAGGCGGAGATCGAAAAGCTTTCGACTGACGTGTCCAGGTTGCGCCGCCAGTGCAAGGATGCGGAGCGACGTGTGGCGGAAATCGCGATCGAAAAACAGGCGCTGCAGGATACTTTGAGGCTGGAGCGCAAGAGGCTCACCGATCGCGAGGAGGTGCTTAGACGCCAGGGGAAGGAATTGATGCACCTCGGCCACGAGGAAGGGGTTGGTCTTGACGCCGCAAATGGGCTGGATCTCCTTCTGGGAGAGGTCGAGACCATGGGAACCATCCTTGAGCCCAGGCAGGCTGATGCATTGCGGTCGTCAGGAGGCGGCACGCCCATGGAGGTGACGGAACAGGTGGCCCGGCTGTCGGCGGAGCGTGACCGCCTTGAACGCCATCTGACCGCATTGGCCGGGGAAAACAGGAAATTGCGCGCTGATGCGGCAGCCGGCGCGGGGAAGGGCGCCGGCGCCGTTAACGGCAGGTTGGACGAAGACGCGCTCCTGCGCGATCAGATTCAGGAACTGGCGGCCGAGGTCGTAAGTTTGACGGCGGCCCTCGAAGGGTCGGATTCACCGATCCGCCGAGCTTTGGCAATGCCCGCGGTAAACGGTCTCGTCCCCGCCGACCCGCATGCGAAGATCACCAGTCTCGCCGATCGGGTGCGCGCGCTTCAGGAGGCGGCCTCGCGGGGTTAGATCAACCGGTGCAGCGCGATTGCTGAGGCGGCGGCGACATTCAGACTGTCGAAACCCGGCGCCATCGAAATTCGCACTGTCGTCAGCCGCCTGAGCAACTGGTCGGGCAGGCCCTTGCCTTCGGTCCCTAGATAGAGCGCTGTCCTGTTCAGCCTTTCGATGTTTTTTATGTCGACCGTGCCTTGCGGCGAGAGGGCGAGTTGATCGAAGCGATGGCTCTCAAGTGCCGCTACCAGCTCGTTTGCACTGCCGACCATGCCAAATGGTACTTTGAGGACAGCGCCAACCGAGACGCGAATTGCCTTTCGGTAGAGCGGGTCGCAGCAGGTCTCGTCGATGAGCACGGCATCGGCGCCGAACGCCGCCGCGTTCCTGAAAATCGCGCCCATATTGTCGTGATTGGAGATGCCCACCAAAGCCACGAGAAGAGCCCTTGCAGGCAGCCGCACGAGCATTTCGTCCACCGGCTCCGGCAGGCGTTTTCTGCCGATCGCAAGCACACCTCGATGGATATGAAAGCCGGCAAGCGCGTCCATGACGGCGCTGGCCGCTACATAGACGGGCAGACCTTCGGGCGCCAACCTCAACGTATCGAGCATCCCCTCGATCCGGTTTTCCGCCACCAGCGCTGACTCGGCCTCGAACCGGCGGGCCGAAAAAAGCACGTTGAGCACGACCTTGCCTTCGGCGATAAAACGGCCTTGCCGCCCGGCCATATCGCGCTCGCGTACGTCGCGGTATGCCGAGACGCGCGGATCGTCCGGGTCGTCGATGCGGATCGTGTGCACGGACATCTCGCCATCACCGCAAGGGGGAAATTGGCCCGCCGCCCTTCCGACGCTCGTTCTGCAGCGGCGAATATCGGCGAAGCCGACGTGAAATCCAATCTGCCTGACGCGATCTACGAAGGAGATGAACTTCCGCTCAAGTCAAATCATGGGCATGGCGCTGCCATAACCGCCCCTTGATGCGTCCCTTCCTCGCTTTCGTCCATCTCGCTGAAGATGCCGTCCAGAGTTTGAAGCAGACGGCGTACGGCGGTCGAGCGGCAGCGATAGAATACCATCTGCCGGTCCCGGCGGGTCTCCACGAGATGGGCGCTACGCAGCTTCGCGAGGTGCTGAGAGAGCGCCGACTGACTGAGCGACACTTTTTCAGCAATGGCGCCCACCGACATTTCGTCAGCCAGCAAGTGGCTCATGATATGCAATCGCTTGCTGTTACCCAGGACACTCAGAAATTCGCCGGCCTCGTCGACCTTGCGAACCAGGTTCTTCACAAACATGAAACCTCCACAGCACATCGTTCCTTCAGAAGCCAAGGCAGTGCAATGGCGCCGGAAGGTCCCAGCCTGCGAGGGCATATGCGCAATCTTCAATGCAGGACTTTATGGAATGCTAATGACTTTTGATCGGCGCACAATGTGCAATTCGTGCTAATTTCATGCCTTCTGAGCCCCTTGCTCCGACAAAGCGAGGCGGCCCGAAGCGGCCAGGTCCACCAGAATTTTTCTCAGATTGCCTGCATCGGTTAGCGGTTCGGCAAAGAAAACCCGCCGAAAATCGTCTGCGGAAACCAGGTCCAGACCGTCGGGGTCGATCCCGGTAAGGGTCCAGTCGCCGTCGTCCGTACCGGCGAAAGCTCTTGCGTAGACACCGATCGCGGCGCGATGGTCTTTGTTCATGTGATCGAGCGCCTCCTGTTCCACTTCCGACAGTGCCATGGCGGTCACGGCATCTGAGACGAGGTCTGGACGATCGAGAAGATAGGCCCTGCCGAAGCCGCCGTTCAGGCTTGCCCGCAGCGGGTCCAGCCTGAAGAAAAAGAAATCACCGAGCCCCGCGTAGAGTCTCGCCTTTGGGTGGCGGTTCAAATACCGGCGCCGGGCACGTGCGTGATCGGGCGTTCCCTCATGCAGTTGTGCTGCAACGCAGGAGATGGAGATTCTCGGATAGGCGAGCGGGTCGCCCTTGCCGGGTTCGCCCAGCAACAAAGAGCAACGCGCGTCCGCAATCAGAGCCTTGGTGTGCGCCGAAAGCATCGAGACGAGGATCAGCGGCGAGCCGTCAAGGTCGGTCGCGACGCCGACACGGCTCGCCAATGGCGCGCCGGTTCCCGGTTCGAGCACCGCCAATGCGCCAAATCGCGCTGTGCGGACAAGAGTTCTCGCGAGCCTGATTGCCTGCTCGTCGGTTTCCCGGATGACGTCCTTCTCTTTGCGCATGCTAGTCTAGTCCGTACTCGAATGACTGCCGTTCTCAACCGATGATGCCGGCCTCGACCAGCGCTTCCGCCTCGCCGCGAGCGATCCCGAAACGCGACAGCGCCACGGCTGTATCCTGCGCCGGTTCCGGCGGAAGCCCGGAGACTGCTGCAGGCGTTCGCGAGAATTGGGGCGCCGGGGCGGGGCGCCTGAACCCGCTTGTGACGTGGGTCTGCCGCGCCCGATTGTGCGGATGTTCCGGCGCTTCGGTCAATGACAGAACCGGAGCGACGCAGGCGTCGGTCGCCTCGAAGAGGTGCGTCCACTCGTCCCGCGTCTTCTGCCGGATCCGCGCAGCGATAGCCAAGCGCATATCTTCCCATACCGTCTGGTCATACTGCGCTGACGCGAGGTTTTCCTCAAGCGGAAGCAGCCGGGCGAATTCCGCGAAGAATTGCGGTTCGAGGCAGGCCACTGCAACGTGCTTCTCGTCGGCCGTTTCGTAGGTGTCGTAGAAGGGTGCGCCGGAATCGAATCAGGTTCGTGCCGCGCCGATCCTGCCAGAACCCTGCCGCGAGGAAGCTGAAGAAAGGCGCGGCGAGCATCGACGCGCCGTCGATCATGGCTGCGTCGATCACTTGGCCGCTGCCCGAGCGGGAGCGCTCCAGCAGGGCTGCAAGCACCCCCATGATCAGGAACATCGTGCCGCCGCCATAGTCGGCCGCCAGGTTGAGCGGCGGAACCGGTTTTCCGTCTTTCGGGCCGATCGCGTGAAGGATGCCGGAATAGGCGAGATAGGTAAGATCATGGCCGGCGCGCCTCGCGAGCGGTCCCTCCTGCCCGAAGCCTGTCATGCGTCCATAGATCAGTCGCGGATTGCGTGTCAGGGCGCGGTCCGGTCCAAGCCCCAACCGTTCCATTACGCCCGGACGAAACCCCTCGACAAGCACATCCGCCTTCTCGATCAGCCGGAGCGTCAGTTCGATGCCTTCGGCACGCTTCAGATCGACCCTGAAAATCTGGCGGCCATGGCGGTCGAGATCGTACTGCGGCGGGACGACGAGAAACGGCCTGTCATTTCGCTTGCGTTCGATCCGGATTACATCGGCGCCGAGTTCGGACAGCATCAAGCCCGCCAAGGGCACCGGCCCCAAGCCTGCCATCTCGATCACCAGAAGGCCCGCGAGCGGGCCCGTCCTTCGTTGCGGCTGCTCGCTGGCCGGCATCGCAGTCAGCCGTCGCGACTTATTTCGGCGCCATGCGGATGGCGCCGTCGAGACGGATCGTCTCGCCATTGAGCATCTGGTTCTCGATGATGTGGAGCGCGAGTGCTGCATATTCCGACGGCTCGCCAAGCCGCGACGGAAACGGAACCGCAGCGCCAAGCGAATCCTGAACCTCCTGCGGCATGGCGCTCATCATCGGAGTCTTGAAAATGCCGGGCGCGATGGTGACGACGCGGATGCCGGACCTTGCGAGGTCGCGCGCTACCGGCAGCGTCATGCCGACCACGCCGCCCTTCGAGGATGAATAGGCCGCCTGCCCGATCTGTCCATCGAAGGCGGCAACCGAGGCCGTGTTCACGATGACGCCGCGCTCGCCGCTCGCAAGAGGCTCGAGCTTCTGGGTGCGGTCTGCGACCAGCCGGATCATGTTGAACGTGCCGATCAGGTTCACCTCGATCACCTTCCGGTAGGAGTTGAGCGGATGCGGGCCGTCCTTGCCGAGCGTCTTGACGCCGATGGCGATGCCGGCGCAATTGACCAGAATGCGCGGCTCGCCAATCCTGGCCGCCACCTCGGCGACGGCTGCCTCGCCGCTTTCCGCACTCGAGACATCGCATGTGATTGCAATGCCCCCAATTTCGGCGGCGACCTTCTCGGCGCGCTCGATGCCCACGTCCAGGACGGCCACCCTGGCGCCATTGGCGGCTAGGGTTCGCGCTGTCGCTTCCCCGAGGCCGGAGCCTCCACCAGTAACGATCGCGACATGACCTGACGGGTTCATTGGTGGCTTCTCCTGAAATGAGGTCGTTTCCCGATTGCGGGATAGCCTACGGAGGCGACGGAGGGAAGAGCAGGAGCAGGCGCTAATGCATGTCGCCCAAAAGTGCGCAGCGGTTTTGGGACAACGACATGCACAAAAACAATAGCCTAAAGCGCATCGAATGAATCCGTTTCGAAGCAATGCGCTTTAGCGATGCGTCAAGCGGGCTCTCATCTTCGAGAGGTGGCAGTGTCACGCCCACGTTGGTAAGTTGCCGCCGTGTAGCACCGGAGGGAACGACATGATCAGCACGGCTCAACTCGATCAATGGGCGCCGCGCGTGCTCAGCCTGCTGCGCATCGCGGCAGCGCTGTGTTTTTTCGAAGTCGGCACCATGAAAATTCTGCATTTTCCCTCGCCCCTTATGGAAGGCGAACTGCCGCCCCTCATCCTGGTAGCCGGATATCTGGAACTGATCGGCGGCTTCCTGCTGCTCATCGGTCTGTTCGTGCGGCCGGTGGCCTTCATCCTGTCGGGCGAAATGGCGTTCGCCTTTTTCATTGGCCATGTCGCTCGCCACGGCACCATCGATCCCGTGGTTAACGAGGGCGCGCTGGCGATTGTCTACTGCTTCGTCTTCCTCTACCTGGCATTCGCCGGCGGCGGCGCATGGAGTGTCGACGCCTGGCTGGGAAAGCGTTGAAAATACTGGCGTATTGACCCGTGCCGGTTGGCCCCCGGCGGCACGGCCGGCTGGCTCCAGCGATGTTCACTCTTCCGGTTCGGTGGTGAACTGCAGTGGATAACCTTTGGCGCGGCCGGCCTCCGTCGCCCGCGTCGCCTTGGTTTCCGCCACGTCCTTGGTGAAGACAGCCACGACACAGACGCCCCTGCGGTGCGCAGTGATCATTACCCGATAGGCCTGATCCTCGCTCATCCGGAACTCGCCCTTTAGCACGGCTACCACGAACTCGCGCGGCGTGAAGTCGTCGTTGAGCAGGATGACCTTGTGCAGGCGCGGCCGCTCGACTTGGGGGCGTACTTTGGCGCGGGGCCTGGTGAGGATATCGGGCATTCGGAGGATCGCTCCGGGATCGCGGCGCGGTTTCATTCGCGCGTCCTGAAGCTTCGCATATTGGCGGCTGTCGGTCCATTCGCGCCGGTTGCAGCCATTTCAGCGCGCTGGCGATGGAACGATCGCGACCGGTGTTCATTTCCCCATGTTGGAGCCTGCCTCAAAATTCGTCAGAGCGTAGCGGGCAGCAACTGCGGGAGATCACCATGAAAGTAAGCGATTGCATGACGAGGAACGTTCGTATTGCCGATCCGGACCAGACCATCCGGCAAGCCGCGCGAACTATGGCAAGTCTTGATGCCGGCGTCCTGCCAGTGGGCGAGAATGATCGATTGGTCGGCATTATCACGGACCGCGACATTGCCATCCGCGGCGTCGGCGAGGGCAAAGGTCCCGAGGCCAAGGTGCGGGAGGTTATGAGCCAGGAAGTTAGATACTGCTTCGAAGATGAGGACGTCGATGACGTTCTGCACAATATGGGCGACCTTCAGGTGAGGCGATTGCCGGTGCTCGATCGCGACAAGCATCTGGTCGGAATTATCTCCATCGGTGACATTGCCAAGAATGGCGAGGCAGCCGGGACAGGCGAAGCGCTGGGCGACATCTCAAAGCCCGGCGGTCCGCATTCGCAAACGGCCCATTAGTCTGGAGTATCGGACACGAAAGTGGGTACCAGTTTCGGAAAAAAATCCGATGCTCAAACAAAGAGATAGAGCAGCAGCAGCGATTCCATCGATGCGTCCGCTGATCTAGACCCGAGGTCATTGCCGGCAAGTCGCCGGGATACGTTCTCCCGTTCCCCCGGCGATGGCGAGAAGGGCTCTGGGCTATCTGCGCAATACCGCCTGCAGCACGTCGCGTACGCCGATTGCGCCGACGAAGCGCGACTGGTCGTCGAAGAGGGCGACCGGCGCTGTTTGCGAGCGATGCATGGCCAGCATGACCGTTTTCAGCGAAGTGCCGGGTTTCGCCCAGAACACGGCCGGCTCGTCTCGCGGCGGCGTCTCGACATCGTCGCAAGACACCCAGATGGCTGGCTTGCCGTCGCGCTCGGCTGCCGCCACAAGCCCGTCCTTGTCGATCTTGAAGCGGGTGGTTTTGCGGCGGTCGAGCCAGACCCAGCCTTCGCCTGCGGATTCGAGATCGCGACGGTCGCGCATGACGTTCCAGGCCGTCAGCACCGACAATGGGTTCACGTTAGCGATGAAGTCGCGAACGTAGTCGTTGGCAGGGCGCAGCACGATGTCTTCGGGCGCGCCGGTCTGGACGATCCGCCCGCCTTCCATGATCGTGATGTGGCTGCCGATTTTCAGCGCCTCCTCGAGGTCGTGGCTGACGAAAATAATGGTCTTCTTCAGCGTTTTCTGGAGTTGCAGCAATTCGTCCTGCAATTTCGTGCGGATCAGCGGGTCGAGCGCGGAGAAGGGCTCGTCCATCAGCAGGATCGGTGCTTCGGTCGCGAACGCGCGGGCAAGGCCGACCCGCTGCTGCATGCCGCCTGAAAGCTCGTGTGCGTATTTCTTCGCCCATTGGTCGAGATGGACCAGCTTCAATTGGCGTTGCACGCGCTCCCGCCGCTCGGCGTCCGGGACGCCGGCGAGTTCAAGGCCGAGGCCGACATTTTCCTCAACCGTGCGCCACGGAAGCAGCCCGAACTGCTGGAAGACCATGGCCACCTGCTTCTGCCGCAGCCGCCTGAGCGTCGGCTCGTCGCAGGTCACCACATCGACCGTCCGGTCGCCGTCCTTGACCAGGACCTGGCCCCGCGACACGACGTTCAGCCGGTTGACAGCCCTGAGCAGTGTCGATTTGCCGGACCCGGACAACCCCATCAGAACGGAGATTTCACCTTCGTTGATGGTGAGGCTGGCGCCAGCGCAACCAAGGACATTGCCAGTTTGCGCAAGGATTTCGGCGCGCGTGGCGCCCTGATCCACCATGGCGAGCGCGCCGGCCTGATCCGCGCCAAAAACGATATCGACATTCCTGAAATCGACAGCGACGTTCATTGCTTGCCTCCCACGCCGATGCGGGTCATCCGGTCGAGCACGATTGCCAGGACCACAATTGCTAGGCCTGCCTCGATGCCAAGTGGAATGCCTCGCGGTCCGGCATTCAGCGCGCGCACGATTTCAGTGCCGAGGCCGCCGGCCCCAATCAGCGCTGCGACCACCACCATCGACAGCGAGAGCATGATGCATTGTGTGAGGCCGGACATGATGGTGGGCAACGCCGCCGGCAATTCCACCTTCCATAGTAGCTGCTGCTTCGTTGCGCCGAACGCCTCGCCAGCTTCGATGATCGACTTCTGTACACTGGTCATGCCGAGATGGGTCATGCGCACCGCGGTCGGAATGACGAAAATAACCGTAACAATAAGGCCAGGAGCGGCGCCCAGACCGAACAACGCCAGAATGGGGATGAGGTACACGAAGGTCGGCATTGTCTGCATGAAATCGAGAATCGGCTGGATGATCCGGTAGGCCTTCGGCTTGTGCGCGGCCCAGATGCCGATCGGCAGTCCGATGGCCATTGATACGGCGGCGGCGGCCACGACCAGAACCAATGTCGCTACCGTTTGCTTCCAAAGCCCTTGATTGATCGTGAAGAGCAAGCCGATCAGAACCCCGAGAGCAAGTCCCTTCGAACGCTGTAGATACCAGGCGAGAAGTGCGATCAAGACAGCCAGCGCCGCGGGCGGAAGCAAGAGCAGTGTGTCGACGATCCAATCGAGGGTGGTGTCGAGACCACCCGAGACGGCCCGCAAAATTGCCCCGAAGTAGACTTCGAGAAAATCGAAGAATGCCTTTCCCCACGGCCCAATGGGAATTTTGTTGCTCGCCACCAGATTCGAAACCGGATCCATCCAAACATCCCCTATAATTGCCGTGTGCGCCTTTGAGCGTTCTTCAATCCCGACATAGATAAAGGTAGCTCGCCGAGCTACCCTTATTGTGGCTTAGGGTGTGTTGGTATTCAGGTGATGCCGGCCTGCAAATGGCGGTCTTCTGCGCTTGCCGAGGCTCACGTACCCAAACGCACGCTCTAGTGCCGGTTCTCGAAAACCGTCATTTTCGGCTCGGCCTGACCTGAATCTCAACACACCCTAGACAGTCACGCAGCTAGCTTGCCAACGCCGCTTTCACAGCCGCGGCGGCATCCTGGCCATCGAAGGTCGTCACGCCATTCAGCCACGGCGTCGCGGAGTCCGGATTTGCCTTCAGCCAATCCCTCGCCACGTCATTCGGGCTGCCACCCTTGAGGATGGCATCCATCATCGTGTTTTCCATCGACAGATCGAATTTGAGGTTCTGGATGAACTTGCCCACATTCGGGCACTCGGTCAGGTAGCCCTTTCGAACGTTGGTATGGACGGTCGCCGCGCCGAAGCCGGAATCACCCATGCCTTCGAGATAGGTGATTTTCATCTCGCCCATCACCGGATGTGGCGTCCAGCCGAGGAAGGCGATCCATTCGTTATTCTTCATCGCCTGCTCTGCCTGGGTCAGCATGCCGGCCTCGGAGGACTCGACCAATTCGAAGCCCTCGAGATTGCTTTCCGGCTTGGCGATCATGTCCAGAATGATGCGGTTTCCGTCATTGCCGGCTTCGATGCCGTAGATTTTGTTGCTGAACTTGTCCTTGAACTTGCCGATATCGGTGAGCGTCTTGACGCCACCCTCAGCAACATAGTTCGGGACGACCAGACCATAGCCCGCGCCTTCAAGGTTCTGGCTGATCGTCTCTACCGAACCATCGGCTGAATAGTCCTTTATGTCGGCCGTCATGGACGGCATCCAATTGCCCAGGAAAACGTCCAGATCGTTGTTCTTCAGCGACTGATAGGTGACTGGAACTGAAAGCTGGATCACCTCTGGCTCGTAGCCCAGCGCCGTCAGCAGGTTGAATGTGACGCCTGTGGTGGCCTGGATATCTGTCCAGCCGACGTCGGAAAGACGAACTTTCTTGCAGCTTTCCGCGTCGCCGGCCCAAGCGGCGCCCGAGGAAAGGACCGCCGCCAACCCCAGTGCAGCGGCGAAGGAATTCATGCGCAACATTTCAGTTCTCCCATTGTGATTTCTTCGGCGACCCGAAGTGGCGGTTGTTCTTCCGCCTGTTTCCCGAACCAAACACCATTTTGTTGTCGTTTCAAGCGGCAAGACCTGGCGATGCACGCCGCGTGCCGTTCTTTGCACGAAAATGGGTGGCCGCCCGCGCCCGTCATTCCGTATAGGCCCGCCAGGCGAGAGGATGACTTGCCCCTTTTTGGGCGTGTCCTTTCTTTCAATCGCCGATTGGTCCACATATATATCTCGACCTGACCTGACCCTTACCGTCCGGAGGTGTTCGATGGCAACCTTGCAGAATTTCGACCAGGAAATCGCCAAGACCAAGCAGGTCGTGGAGGAGATGCGGACGAAGATCGAGCAGTCGGGCAGCGTGCTCGACAACCTGGCGCAATCCGACAAGAAGATCGGCTCCGTCGATTTCAGCATCGAGAACGCCCGCATCGAGGATGTGCTGAAGCAGCAGAAGATCATGGAAAGCAATATCGCCGACCTGATCATCGGGCTTGAGGATGCGACCAACGTATTTGGCGCCGAGTTCGAGAGCATGAAAAACTTCAGCACCTGGGAAAACCTGGTCGGTATCTTTTCGCCGCAAAGCAAGCAGCGCATGCGCACCGAACGCGTGCGCAACATGTCGCTTGCCGGCAATCTGCAGGAACTGCTCGCCAAATCGGACACTATCGTCGGCATCCTGAAGGCACAGAAGCAGGTGCTCGATCAGCGCTACAAGACGTCGGAAGCGAGCCTTGCCCAGGTGATCGAACGCCGCAAGGCGACGATGACCAACCTCGAGACGGTGCAGAAGCGGATAGAGGAACTGAACCCGCTGCTGCTCGATATCGAAAACAGGATCGCCGCCTCGACCAACCAGAAGGAACGCACCAACCTGGAGGGTGAGCGCTCGAAACTGGCAACCGAATACAATGAAAAGCAGGCCAGGGAACAGGAGCTTCTCGCCGAGAGCCAGACACTCGAGCGCTACACCTCGATGTTCCAGACTTTCGTCGACTCGCTCAACAACCAGATCGCCGCGCAAAGCACGCTGATCAACAAGCTGACAATCGATACGGAGCAGCGCATCGTCCTTTACAAGGCGCTGGAAGATTCGTTGAAGACAGCCGCCCAGCAGGACGTGGCACACAAGATCAACACGCTCGGCAGCCAAGTGGACAACACGGCCGAGGAGACCATGGCCGGCATCGGCGCCGCCGCGCAGAAACATATCGGCGATCTGCTGGAGATGCATGAGAAGAACATGGTAGCGACTGGAGACATCCAGCGCCGCAAGAAGCTTGCCGACGAGGCATTCGCCCGGCGCTTCGACGAGGTGATGCGGCGTCACAATGCGGCCGACTATGTACGGACGTAAGCCTTTAGAGACCGTGCCCAGCGAAGCACCCCCCTCTGGCCTGCCGGCCATCTCCCTCTCAAGGGGGGAGATCGGATGGTTCATGCGCTGCTCCAATTCTGCCAGGAATGTGGTGAGCGAAATCGTTGATGAATGCCAATCTCCCCCCTTGAGAGGGAGATGTCCGGCAGGACAGAGGGGGGTAAAAAGGTGAAAAGAAGTGCGTACGGCGACCAATCCGAAGCCGCCGTCCGCTATTTCGACGCCATCGAAGCGGCGTTGAAGGGCCTTGGAATATTCATGCGCGACGACAGCTCTCCACTCTACCACCACGGCATCGTGGCGAGCATTGCAGCCGGGTACATTGCCCGGCTGGAGAAGTCGTTTTCGTCCTGGCGCAACCGTCTGGGTTTCATGGAAAGCTTCCGGATATCGCGAGCCGAAAGCGGCTTTCCGGTCTTCCAGAACGTGCTCGAACTCGAGAACGATCGCCGTCAGGCCGGGCAGCGGCTTGCCAACATTCCCGAGCCCGACACACTCCGCGCAGAGATGGCCGACTTCATCCTGCGTCACAAGGAATTTCCGGCCGCGCTGCAGAAGTCGATGGCCGAGCGGCTTTATCTGGAGGATATCAAAGACGGCCAGACGTTCGGGCCGTTCACTCTTGCGCAGACGGCCAAGGTATCGGTCAATCCCAAGAACTTGCGCCCCTACTATCTTGTCCATTGGGCATCGTTCGACGGTACGGCCAATCTGCCGCTGATCTACATGGTGACCGTCGAGGATTCCTCGGAATCGATGGTAAACCAGTTGATCGATGAGAACGGCAAGCTCAATGAAAAGGTCGAGATCCCGCTTCCGGTGGACGGACTTCTCAATCCCGAGCTTGCCCATCGTTTCGATGATTTTACCGAGAAGAATTCCGCCTATACGCTTTCTCCGGTCACGATCGCGACCAATCTCGACAAGGATTTCGAGACGCTGCATCCGAAGCAGCTCCGTCGCCTGGTGCTGGGACCATTCTATTCAGCCGGCATAACGGAAAACAATTCGACGGTGACAGAGGTGCTTTCGAAGGTGCGCAAGCCCGAGAACGCCTGGCTGCTGACCTGGACGATCCAGGAGGTGGTTTCGAAAGCGGAGAAACCGGGCAGGCACGGCCTCTGGTCAAGCGAAAAGGCGACGCAGGAATTCTTTATCGAGACTGACGATCTGGAAGCGGCGCGGCAGGGCGTGTCGAGCTACGAACGGCATGCGCTGATCCCCCACGAGGCCTATCAGGCGCTCTATGCCGACGGCGAGGCGCAGAAGGTATTCCAGGGCTACAAGGTCCACATCCTGTCCAAGGGGCAGGTGATCAGCGATGTTTGAGTGTCTGCCCGAAAATTTGCCGGAGCGGGCTGCAAATGGCGCTTTTTGCGCTTCCGGTGCTCACGTACCCAAATGTACGCTGCG
Source organism: uncultured Alphaproteobacteria bacterium (assembly GCA_963813315.1). Taxonomy (GTDB): domain Bacteria; phylum Pseudomonadota; class Alphaproteobacteria; order Rhizobiales; family Rhizobiaceae; genus CAWEYO01. The sequence goes on from CAWEYO010000014.1 coordinate 73,863, forward strand.
CTCCGGTTCTCAAAATCACCATTTTCGCCACGCCCCAGCGAATTTTGAGTCAGACACTGAGGCGATGTCGATCAGGGCCGGCGCCGCCCGTCATCCGCCTGCCGGCACTTTCTCCAAGAGTGCGGGGAGAAGGGGATTGTCTGCGACGCTGGGTGAGGGGCAGCGCCCGGCGTCGTCATGTCGGCCGGCTGACCGTGAAGGGGATTGACATGGACGCCAGCCTGACGACGATCTCCGAAGCCGACATTGAAAAGCACCGCGCCACCGCGCAGAGCATGATCACGCGCATTGTTGTGCTTGAGGATTCGGGCGGCCAGCCCGGCACCGCGCTGGCCGGCACCGGCCGCCGTTTCGTTCCCACCGTTTCCACCGGCTCAGTGCGCAGGACGCTCGAAGTCGAACTCACCAGGACGGTTGCGGCAGTTAGCCCGGACGACCCGCTAATGTCGATCGGCCAACATACGCTGCTCTTTCGCGCGCGCCGCGGGCTGGCGGTCGCGCTCGCTGTTGCGGACGTCTTTGCGCGGAGCAGCGATCTGGAGGGCCTGCAGGCGAAAAATGCCCGCGCACCGCTCGAGGGCGATGAGGCGACGCGCTTCAGGAAGCTTGCGTCAGCGTCGGCGTACGTTTCGGCTTTCAGCTTCGCCTCCTACCTTTTGCAGCTGATCGACAGTGAGGGCGAGCCGCCGAACGACATCGCTGGACCCGACTTTCTGTTCGACACATCCCAGGACTCGCTGAAATCGCTGATTGCGGGGCTGGACCGGGCGATCTCCGGCGCCACACAGGACGCCGACATGACGACGCGGGCGCGGGCCTTCGCGCAAATCGCGATCGACGGGCTGCTTTCGCGCAAGGGCCGCTTCGACGGGCTCGGCGCGTTCGAGGATGCACATATCCGCATCGACGCGGACGATTTCACGATTGACGGTTTCGATGTCGCGCCGAGCCGGAAATCGAAGCCGCTAGTGATGACTTTCAAGAAGCCGGAAGAAGTCGTCGGCAACCATATCGCCAAATACCAGTCCATCAAGCTGGCCAGGATGCTGATGGCCTACGATTTCGACCGCCAGATGAACCCTTTTGTCGAGCTCGGCGGGTTCCTGTTCACCTTCATCGGCGACGGCGCGCCGGGCACGGGCAAGACGACGCTGATCCAGATGATCGCCGGGCTGGTCAGCGGCTACTGCCAGATTGCGGGCTATCCATTCCACTACGAGAATTTCGGCGTCGACCAGATTTCTTCCTACCAGGGTAAATCCGGCCAGAACTGCCGACAGTTCATCAACAATGTCCTCAATCCGCGCGCCATAGGCTTCGGAACGATCGACGACATCGACCAGGTTGCGGCGAGGCGTTCCGACGACCGCGCGTCGGCCGGACAGCAGGAGATCACCGGTGTACTGATGGACGCCTTCGGCGGGGCGGGGACTGTGGTGCGCGGCAATTCGAGCTTCGGCATGTTCTCCAACTATCCGGAGAATGTCGATGACGCGCTTAGACAGCGGGCCGGCGCGCGGTGGGTGGTCGACGGCCCCCAGACGCGGGACGACTACATTGACATATTCGTTCTGCTTGCCGGCAAGAACCACAAGATACCGCTCGGAGATCACACGCTCTACGCGGCGCAGGAGGTCAAGCGCGCGGTGTCGGAGGCCTATGAGGAACACTCGCGGCCGCGGGAAGACGGGCTGACGAAGGTCCACGACCGCTTCATGAAGGAAAACGGCAAGCCGAAGACGTTGGCCGACATCGGCACCTATCTCCACATGATCAAGGAATCCGAGCCGCGTTTCACTGGCCGTGCCGTCAAGAACGTGACCGATGCGATCAAGATGCGCGCCATGGACATAGAGCTGCCGGACGACTGGTTCGAGAAGCCGGAGGCTTTCATGCACAAGAGCTACGACGACAAGAAGGCGATGATCGAAGCGCTGCGCGGGCCATTTTCCATGGAAATGGTCATGCAGGAAATCAACCGCTATGCCGACTCCGAGTTCCGCTATTCCGATCGGTCGGACGATTCCACGGTGTCCAGAATGCTGCGGGATGCGAGGCTTCGCGAAAGGGCGTCGCGCGAGATGGAGGAGCTGAAGAAGAAGGGGATGTGGAATGCGTGAGGGCGTCCCCACGCCAGAGGGGGGTATCTGATGGACCTCCTTCTCGAAAACGAGCTGATCTACGGACGACTGCTGCCGGTCGAGGAAAGGCATCTGATCGAGCGCTACAACAAGGCGCTGAAGGCGTTCGGGCTCAAGGCCACGAAGCTCAAGACCTTCGAGATCGACCGCACCGGCTTCTCGCCGCAGGTTGCCGAAGAGCTCGGCGACCCGTTCTATCTCGATCCGAACGAGGTCAACCGGCGCTTTATTATCCTCACGCCCGAGCAGATCGACCTGCCGGTCGTGCACACGGCCTTTTCCAATACTTCCCAGCTCATCCATGAATTCATGTCGAAGAACCAGCGGGCGATCGACGCGCTGACGATCAAGGACGTGATTTACGGCGAGATCGAAGATTTGGTTGCCAAGGTCGAGAGCATCGAGGATTTGCTTTCCATCAACCAGGTGGAGTTCCGCGTTCTTTCGGCCGAGGATGTGCTCGGCAAGGCGTCGGAACTGGGCACGTTGGTCGACCGGCTGAAGCGGGAGCCGGGCGCTTGGCGCGACAACGCCATGCTGGAGCGGATGGTGGAGCTTGCCAGGGTGACCGGCGACATCCGCGAGAACGCGCTGGTACCGGACCAGGTCATTTTCCGGCACAACGCCTATTGGACCAGCCATTTTGGCGGTCTCTATGTCTTTGTCGATCCCGAAATGACGACTGTGATCAGCGATCCGGCGGCGCCGGGTTTTCGTCGCTCACGGCCGTGGCAGGTGAGTTATCTTTCGATCCATGACGCCGACCGCGTGTTTCGTTTCCTCGCGGCCTCCGGGCGCATCGAACTGCCGCGCGCCTCCTGGATCGAGACGTCCGGATACCTCGAGCACCGCGCGGAAATGGCAATCCGCGGGCTGATCCACCGAAGCGAGCCCAAGCGCGACGTCGCCAGGGCCGACAAAGTCTGGCTGCAAACCTGGATCCACGGCCATGCCGACATCATCAACAGCGAGGGGACTTTTCCTTTCCTCAATGCTGCCAAGCGCGAAATTGCGCAGTTCGGTCAGCTCCGCCTCGAGGACGTCGACCCGCAGCATCGCTTTCTTGTCGTGCGGGCCAGGTCCGACCATCCGGACGCCTGGCTGACCAACCGGCTGATCTCCGACTTCGTGCCCGATGACTTCGTATCGCGCTACATCTTCAACAAGCAGGGCTTCTACAAGGATTTCGAGGGCTACGATGCGGTGCAGCGATCGGCGGTTGTGGACACGCTGAAAACCACATATCTGAAAGACAAGGAGGCTTTCAGGGTACGCCTTTACGGGCTGACCGACTGAGGCCGAAAATGAACGCGAATGCCCAGGGGGGTGGTCAGCCATGCTCGATCCGATCGTGAATTTCTTCACCTGGATTTTCCAGTGGATCGGCCGGGTCATCGGCTTCGTGATCGGCATTATCCTGTGGCCTTTCATGTGGGCCGCGCGCTGGTATTCCCAAAAGGGATGGATGCTCAAAGGCATCGTCGGCGCCGCCGTTTTGGCACTGGTTGCCTTCTACGCCTATTTCATCTGGCAGACGCAGCGGTGGAACAACTTCAATCCCGACTATCCGGATGCGCTCAGGGTGGCTGCAGGCCAGTCGCTGGCCGGCAATCCGGTCGGCACGGTGTCCGATAGCTCTCAGGCAGCCGCAGGTGGCGAGCTTGGCTCCTCGAAAGCCGGCGCGGCCGCGACAGGCACGAACCCTCCGGCGTCCGCGCAAGCAGCCGCCACTTGCAACCGCTCGGCAATCGCCGATGTTTCGGCCGACCTGATCGACTTCAACGTCAACCAGAATGCCTGGATTTCTTCGATGCTGGCCTCGAAAATCGGGCTGTTTGGCGTTCCGTGGCGAAACACCCCTTTCCTCGACAACAAGGCCGCGTTCCAGCTTGGCGTGAACCAGGTGATGCGGCGCACGACCACCGAACTTGTCGACACGCTCGGCCGGGTGCGCGGCACTTCGCAGATCGACCAGAACCTGCAGGATGCGCGCACTGCGCTGGCTTGGGACGAGAGTGCCTGGTACATCGGCCTGCGCGGCCCGACGCGGCCGACGCCAAGCGTCTATCGCGAGGCGATCGGCAAGCTGCGGAACTTCAACGGAAGCCTTGAGAAGTGCCAGGTAACTTTCGACGCCCGGGCCGACAACCTGCTTCAGTTCCTCGACCGTATTGCCGGCGACATCGGTTCGACGTCCGATATCCTGCGCGCAAGGCTGGACGCCTCCAATGCCGGCTGGTTCGATCCGCGGGCCGACGACCGTTTCTGGTTCGCGTACGGCCAGCTCTATGCCTATTACGGGATCCTGAAAGCGACGCGCTCCGACTTTGCCGCCATCATTGCAGAGCGCAATCTTACCCAGATATGGACTCGCATGGAGGAGCAATTGCGGGCGTCGCTCGACGTGCAGCCGCTGATAATCTCCAATGGGAATGAATTGAGCTTCATCTTCCCCTCGCATCTGGCGACCATGGGCTTCCATTTGTTGCGCGTGCGCTCGCAGCTGGTCGAAATCCGGTCAATCCTGGATCGATAGTATCTGTCGCAATCCGCGCATTGCGTGGCTGTTTTGAGACGGCAAAAAACGCTGCCGGCTGGCTTCTATGCACGCGAAGTGAAGCATTGCGTGCCGCGTCGGAAAACGCGCGAAGACCGGGAGAAGCCGTCATGGCGGAGTTCAAGAGTGACATAGAGATTGCGCGGGGGGCGAAGAAGCTTTCGATCCAGGAGATCGGGGCGCGGCTTGGCATACCGTCGGAGCATTTGCTGCCTTACGGTCACGACAAGGCCAAGCTGTCGGCGGAGTTCATCGCGGCGGCGCGCAAGAACGGCGACGGCAAGCTGATCCTGGTCACTGCGATCAACCCGACGCCGGCCGGCGAGGGCAAGACGACGACGACGGTGGGTCTCGGCGACGGGCTGAACCGCATCGGCAAAAAGGCGGTGGTGTGCATCCGCGAGGCCTCGCTGGGGCCGAACTTCGGCATCAAGGGGGGTGCGGCCGGCGGCGGCTATGCCCAGGTGGTGCCGATGGAGGACATGAACCTGCATTTCACCGGCGATTTCCACGCCATCACCACCGCCCACAACCTTCTGTCGGCGCTGATCGACAACCACGTCTACTGGGGCAACGAGCAGGGCATCGACACGCGCCGCGTCGCCTGGCGGCGGGTGATGGACATGAACGACCGGGCGCTGCGGGAGATCGTCTGCTCGCTGGGCGGCTCCGCCAACGGCTATCCGCGCGAGGCCGGCTTCGACATCACGGTGGCCTCCGAGGTGATGGCGATCCTGTGCCTGGCCACCGACCTGAAGGACCTGGAAAGGCGGCTCGGCGACATCATCATCGCCTACCGGCGCGACAAGAGCCCGGTGCATGCGCGCGACATCAAGGCCGACGGCGCCATGACGGTGCTGTTGAAGGACGCCATGCAGCCGAACCTGGTGCAGACGCTGGAGAACAATCCGGCCTTCGTGCATGGCGGCCCGTTCGCCAACATCGCGCATGGCTGCAACTCGGTGATCGCCACCACGACGGCGTTGAAGCTGGCCGACTATGTGGTCACCGAGGCCGGCTTCGGCGCCGACCTTGGGGCGGAAAAATTCTTCGACATCAAGTGCCGCAAGGCCGGCCTCAAGCCGTCGGCGGCGGTGATTGTGGCCACCGTGCGCGCCATGAAGATGCATGGCGGGGTCAAGAAGGAGGAGCTTGGCAAGGAAAATGTCGCGGCGGTGAAGAAGGGCTGCGCCAATCTCGGCCGCCACATCGAGAACATCAAGCAGTTCGGCGTGCCGGCGGTGGTGGCGATCAACCACTTCCACTCCGACAGCGACGCCGAGATCCAGGCGATCAGCGAGTTCGTCGCGGCGCGCGGCGAGGAGGCGATCCTTTGCCAGCATTGGGCCAAGGGCTCGGCCGGCATCGAGGAGCTCGCCCACAAGGTGGTGAAGCTGGCCGAAAGCGGCGCGGCGCAGTTCTCGCCGCTCTATCCCGACGACATGCCGCTGTTTGAGAAGGTCAACACCATCGTCAAGCGCATCTACCGCGGCGACGAGGCGATCGCCGACAAGAGCGTGCGCGACCAGCTGCACCAGTGGGAAGCCCAGGGCTACGGCCACCTGCCGGTGTGCATGGCCAAGACGCAATACTCCTTCTCCACCGATCCCAATCTGCGCGGCGCCCCGACCGGCCATACGGTGCCGGTGCGCGAGGTGCGCCTGTCGGCCGGCGCCGGCTTCGTCGTCGTCATCTGCGGCGAGGTCATGACCATGCCCGGCCTGCCCAAAACCCCCTCGTCGGAAAAAATCTTCCTCAACGAACACGGCCAGATCGAGGGATTGTTTTAGGGTGTTGGTATTCAGGTGATCCCGGTCTGCAAATGGCGATCTCCTCCGCTTCCGGTACTCACGTACCCAAATGTACGCTGCGTGCCGGTTCTCGAAAACCGCCATTTTCGACTCGGTCTGACCTGAATCCCGACACACCTAGACGGAAACCTCCCCCCTTCATCACCTCGTTCACGGCATCAACTGGCCACCGTTCACCTCGATGACCTGCCCGGTGATATAGCCGCTCATCGCTTGCGAGGAGAGGAAAAGATAGGCGCCGACGCAATCCTCGGCCACGCCGGCGCGCCCCTGCGGTATGGTCGCAACCATCGCCTTCATTTGCTCGGCCGTCGAGTAGCGTTCATGAAACGGGGTGAGGATGGTGCCCGGCGCCACCGCGTTGACGCGTATCCCGTTGCCGACAAGTTCCTTGGCAAGCCCGCGCGTGACGTTCGAGACGAAGGATTTGGCCGAGCCATAGAGGCCGGCTCCAGCTCCCGCACCATTGCGCGCCGCAATGGAGGATGTGTTCACGATGAAGCCGCCATTGATCTTGAGCCATGGTATGGCGACGCGACAGGCGGTGACGACCGAGCGTGCGTTGAGGTCCATGACAGCATCGTATTGCGCGTCCGTCATGTCGCTGTAGGCGACGCGCCCGAGCATGCCGCCGGCATTGTTGATCAGTCCGTCCAGGCGCCCAAAATGGCGGGCCGTCTCTTCCACGACGCGCTCCACCTCTGCGGAAGCTGAAAAATCGCCCTGGACCAGGAAGATCTCCGCGCCGGCGTCGCGGAGTCTATTCGCCAACTTGGCGGCTGCCTCGGCGCTCGCATTGTAGTGCAGCCCGACCCGGCATTTCTGCGAGGCATAAGCCTCGACGAGCGCTGCCCCGATGCCGGTCGAGCCGCCCGTCACGAGCACCGCCTTGCCGGCGAGATCAGGGATCGAGAAAGCGGAGAGTTGCACGGACATGGCCTTTCTCCAGCGACTTGCGCGGATATCGAAAAGCGAACAGCAGAGCCGACGTTGTCGTTTGACGTCGTCAGCTTCGCTTGTAGCTCAACTGTCGGCGGTGCTCAAAGCTTTCGCATGACCCTAACGATCATCGCTGCAAGGCGAAATCCAGTTGCGCGGCCGGCCGTTCGCCGCTAGTGAGAAGGACATGACTGTGCTTTCGATCCATACATCGTGGTGGTGGGCCTGCTGACAGCGGCCTACGAGAGCGCGTGCGCGTGAAGGTTGAGGATGGCCGCAGCGGAATTTCCCGGCGGCCATTTGTTTTTCAGGTGCTCTCCGGACTCGCAGCTGGAGACCAGGGAGACGGGAATGACAGTCGAAGTGCTTGAAAACGGAGCCGAAAGGTTCGTGACCGCAGGCGGAATTTCGATTACGCGGCAGCGTCACGACACCCCCTACCAGGGCGCGATCGAGGCCTATATAGACGGGCTCGACAGCCGCCGCGGCGCGGTTTTTTCCTCCAATTACGAATATCCCGGCCGCTATACGCGCTGGGATACCGCCATCATCGATCCGCCTTTGGCGATCAGCGCGCGCGGCCGCGCGATGAAGATCGAAGCGCTGAACGTCCGTGGCGAGGCACTTCTGCCAGCCCTTGGCAGGGCGGTCGCTGCGCTGAAGGATGTCTCGGTCGCCGAGACCTCGAAACGCCTTATCCGGCTCGACGTCGCAAAGCCCGGCCGGGTTTTCGCCGAGGAGGAGCGTTCGCGAGTGCCCTCCGTGTTCACCGTGCTGCGCGCAATCACCAGCCTGTTCAGGAGCGACCAGGATGCCAATCTCGGCCTCTATGGCGCGTTCGGCTACGATCTGGCTTTCCAGTTCGACCCTGTCGACACCGTGCTCGAACGGGCAGCGAGCCAGCGCGACCTGGTTCTCTTCCTTCCCGATGAAATCCTGGTCGTCGATCACTATTCCGCGAAAGCCTGGCGCGACCGCTACGACTATGCCGGCGAGGGGTTTTCCACCGAAGGGCTATCGCGCGAGCGCACGGAGGAGCCGTTCAGGCCGGCCAGCCGCATTCCGGCACGTGGCGACCACGAGCCCGGAGAATATGCGAGGCTTGTGGAGAAGGCGAAGGAAAGCTTCCGCCGTGGCGACCTATTCGAGGTAGTGCCCGGCCAGATGTTTTACGAGCGCTGCGAAGGGGCGCCATCGGATATCTGCCGGCGGCTGAAGGCGATCAATCCGTCGCCCTACTCCTTCTTCATCAATCTTGGCGAGGGCGAATACCTGATCGGCGCCTCGCCCGAAATGTTCGTGCGCGTGAACGGCCGGCGTGTCGAAACCTGCCCGATCTCCGGCACAATCAAGCGCGGGGAGGACGCCATCTCGGACTCCGAGCAAATCTTGAAACTGCTCAACTCCAAGAAAGACGAATCCGAACTGACCATGTGCTCCGATGTCGACCGCAACGACAAGAGCCGGGTCTGCGAGCCGGGTTCGGTTCGGGTCATCGGCCGTCGTCAGATCGAGATGTATTCGCGCCTTATCCACACCGTCGATCACATCGAGGGGCGGCTGCGAGAAGACATGGACGCATTCGACGCGTTTCTCAGCCACGCCTGGGCGGTCACCGTTACCGGCGCGCCCAAACTGTGGGCGATGCGCTTTATCGAGGCCAACGAGAAAAGCCCGCGCGCCTGGTATGGCGGCGCGATCGGCATGGTACATTTCAACGGTGACCTGAATACGGGACTGACGCTGAGGACCATTCGCATAAAGGATGGGATCGCGGAGGTTCGCGCCGGGGCCACCTTGCTCTATGACTCAGTGCCAGAAGAAGAAGAGGCAGAGACCGAATTGAAAGCGTCCGCCATGCGCTCGGCCATCCGTGACGCGCGGATTGGCAATTCCGCCGCCGCCGAACGCCAGACCGCGCCAGTTGGCGAGGGGGTGAATATCCTGCTCGTCGATCACGAGGATTCCTTCGTCCACACGCTTGCCAACTATTTCCGCCAAACCGGCGCCAATGTCTCGACTGTGCGATCACCGGTGCCGGACGAGGTGTTCGACCGGCTGAAGCCCGATCTCGTCGTGTTGTCGCCGGGACCCGGTACGCCGAAGGACTTCGACTGCGCCGCAACGATCAGGAAAGCGCGCAGCCGCGACCTGCCGATCTTCGGCGTCTGCCTTGGCCTGCAGGCGCTCGCGGAAGCCTATGGCGGCGAGCTCAGGCAGCTGCGCATCCCGATGCACGGCAAACCGTCGCGCATCCGCGTTTCCAAACCCGGCATCATTTTCTCCGGCCTGCCGAAGGAGGTCACGGTCGGGCGCTACCACTCGATCTTCGCCGACCCTGTGCGGCTGCCGGAGGGCTTCGTCGTCACGGCGGAGACAGAAGATGGTGTCATCATGGCTTTCGAGCACAAGAAGGAACCGATCGCGGCCGTGCAATTCCATCCCGAATCGATCATGACGCTCGGCCACAATGCGGGCATGCGGATGATCGAGAATGTCGTGGCGCATATGCCGCGAAAGGCGAAGGAAAAGGCGGCGTGAAGGCATCTGCTCTCCCACCTTCCCCCTTGTGGGAGGGGCGGCGTGGTGAAGCTTGGAGCCCAACCGTCTCTACCCCCACCCCGCTCCGCTTCGCGGATCGACCCTTCCCACAAGGGGGAGGGCTATTGCATATGGGCAACTGCCTCCCTATCCGGCCTCGCTCTGCTCGGCCACCTTCTCCCCGCTGGGGAGAAGAGGGTGCGGCGGCGCGGCCGGCGACCTCCTCTCCCCTCGGGGAGAGGGTGGCGAGGGCGAAGCCCGAGCCGGGTGAGGGGGACACGGATCCGAGTAAAACCCATATGCGATTACCCTCCCGTCAAGGGGAAGGGTAGGCCGCCCATGCCTTCCAAGCAGAAAGTCGCCGCGCTCGCGGCCTGGTCGATCGTCATTGCCCTCGGGGTGCTCCTGCTGAAGGCCGCCGCCTGGTGGCTCACAGGCTCAGTGGCGCTCTATTCGGATGCTCTGGAATCGATCGTCAACGTGATCGCTTCGGGTGCGGCGTTCTATGCCATCCGGCTCAGCCACAAGCCGGCCGACCGGAACCACCCATTCGGCCACCATAAGGCGGAATATTTCTCCGCGGTTCTGGAGGGCGTGCTGATCGTCGTCGCGGCGCTGCTGATCCTTGACCGAAGTCTGGCGCGCCTGGCAGACGCCCGCCGCGCTGAGCAGCCCGTGGACGGGACTGGCGGTCAACGGCATTGCATCGGCTGTCAACGGCATCTGGGCACTGATCCTTATCAGCACGGGCCGGGCGGGACGGTCGCCGGCGCTCGTAGCCGACGGAAAGCACATTCTGACCGACGTCGTTACCTCGGTCGGCGTCATAGCCGGGCTGGCTGGCGCGGTCGTTACCGGCTGGACGATACTCGATCCGCTGCTTGCCATCCTCGTGGCCGCCAACATCCTCTGGCAGGGCGGCAAAGTTATCGGATCGTCGGTCGGGGGACTGATGGACATGGGCGTCGAGCCCGATGAAGCGGCGCGCATCCGGGACGTCATTTCGATGAACAGCCACGGCGCACTGGAGGTGCATGAGCTCAAGACCCGCGTTGCGGGCCGCGCCACCTTCATCGAATTCCATCTCGTCGTCGACGCCGGCATGAGCGTCGGCGAAAGCCATGTGATCTGCGACCGCATCGAGGATGCGCTGAAGGCGGCGGTTCCGAGCGTCCGCGTCACCATCCATGTCGAGCCTGACGACGAGGCGAAGTTGCCGAAAGGCACGACGGCGGTACCGTTCGCTTGAACGAGGCGGTGGAAGCCGATCATCGGCGTCCCTTGGGAGGCATCCGTCTTTCGGTCAATGCATAGGAATTCCGCCCGGTTTCTGCTACGCGGCCGGAGATGATCCATCCTTCGCACGCCACGCCCGGCGGTCCGCTTGCCTTGGCGCCGAAAACGGCACAGTGGCTTTTGCTCTTAGCGGGGTCAGTCCTTCTGGCCGGCGCTCTTGAACTCGCGCACCTACCGGCTGCCTTGTTGATAGGGCCGATGCTGGCGGCGATCGCGGCGGGAAGCTATGGCGCGAACATACGGGTTTGGCGGCCTGCCTTTGGCCTCTCGCAGGCGATCGTCGGCGTACTCATCGCCGCCTCGCTGTCGCCCGATATTTTTTCTTCTTTCATTGCAGGCTGGCCGCTGTTTCTTTCGGCCGTGCTCGCCACAGTGGCGGCGTCGAGTTTCCTTGGCTATCTCATAAGCCGTTGGAAAATCCTGCCGGGCACAACCGCCGTGTGGGGCTCGTCGCCGGGCGCCGCCACCGCGATGGTTCTGATGGCGGACGCGTTCGGGGCTGACGCGCGGCTGGTTGCTTTCATGCAATATCTGCGGGTCATCTTCGTCACCGTCGCCGCAGCCGTTGTAGCCCGCCTCTGGGTCGACACATCCGGCGTCACTGTTCCAGCAACGGTCTGGTTTCCGACGATCGCGACGCAAGCCTTCGCGGCAACGATCGTTGTCGCGATCGCCGGCGGCGCACTCGGCAGGCTCATAAGGCTACCGTCACCCTACTTTCTTGGCGCGCTCATCCTCGGCGGGGGACTTCATCTTGGCGGTCTCACCGACTTCCAGGTGCCCGAATGGCTGCGCGCAATCAGCTATGCGCTGATCGGTTGGACGATCGGGCTCAATTTCAATCGCGCGATCCTTCGCCACGCCACGCGCGCCCTGCCGCAGATTGTTCTTTCGATCCTGGCATTGATGGCGTTTTGCGGAGGCCTCGCCTTCTTGCTCAGTGCCGAAATGGGCGTCGACCCGCTCACCGCCTATCTTGCGACAAGTCCGGGAGGAATGGATTCCGTAGCCATCATCGCGGCGGCGTCGGACAATGTCGATCTCTCCTTCGTCATGGCCTTGCAAACGGCGCGCTTCCTGTTTGTGCTTGTTCTTGGACCGCCGATCGCCCGCCTGATTGCGCGGCTGGTGGGAGAGTGAGCGTGAGCTCTCTTGCCGGTGACGATATGTCAACCGGCCGAAGCGTCTGGGCAGCGGGGACACCTCATCCGGCAAGCGGGACTCGCCGCATGCCGACCCTCTCATATAGCCGTTGCGCTGTCGCGTTTTCTGCGACGACCTTCAGGTCCACATGCCGCGCCCCGCGGCTGCGAAACACATCGAATACGTGCCAAAGCAGGCTTTCGCCGATGCCGCGCCCGCGCGCTTCGGGAAGGACGGCGAGATCCTTGATGAAGGCGCTGGTCCAGCACTGTGCGACACCGACAAGCCGGTCGTGCCAATCCACAGCAAGGAAGCAAAGCGCGGGATCGAATTCCGTGTCGTTGACTAGCCGTTGCCGCCATGTCTCGAGGCTCCCGCCAGTGCCGGCGTCGCCTGGATCGATGGCCGCAAGCAAGCTGTAGATTGCCGGCGTGTCGCCGGGAAGGAGCGTGCGGACCCTTACGCCTTCCGGCCATCGTGGCGCTTTCAGCTTCGAATCAAGGTTTCGGCGGAACCGCAGGGTTCTTTCGTCCGCTTCCGGCATGCCGCTCTCCCTGTTCCGTGTGGCCAGAGTAAGCCAAATCTCCCCCGCCAGGGTACAGCGCGGTGAAAACATACTGCGGAATCCGGCCGCCGCGCCCCTTGCATAGCTCGACCACCCTCGGGCGAGGCTGTCGTGCTGACGCCGCGCATGTCGGATTGATGCCGATCACGATCCGGTGATTGGCCGGAGCTATGCGGGAAACATATCGGCATCCCGGCCGTTGAGCCCGGCATGATGGAGCCGACCTCATGAAAATCAGGACCGCACTTGCCGCATCAACCGCAATATTGCTCGCGGCCGGCGCGCTGGCCTGCGCGCAAGACAACCATTCCCAGATGATGGACGATCAGGAGATCGGCAAGCGTTTCGAGATCAAGGTGCAAGACCTTCCCGAGCCCTACGCCGATAAAGCCGTACGCGGTTCGCCCAACAGGATGGACCGCGGCACGCACGAGCCTCTGCCGTTGCAAGGCTTTACGGTCTCGCTCTTTGCGGAAGGGCTGGAGCATCCGCGAAAGCTCCTGGTGCTGGAAAATGGAGATGTGCTGCTCGCCGAGCAGCAGGCTGGCTACGTTACTTTCCTGCGCGACGCCGACGCTGATGGGAAAGCCGAGACGATTTCACGCTTCGCTGATGGCTTCGATGAGCCCTACGGGATGGCCGTCGTTCCAAAGGGCGAGAACAAGGGCGACATCCTGGTCGCCGACACGCAGGGCATCTGGCGTGTCCCGTTCAAGCTCGGAGGCATACGCCCCGACATGGGGAAACTGCTCAAGCCGAAGGAGCAAAAGGCGGCGCCCGAGACGCCGGCAGACCATATCGCGGTCACTGCGCAAGGCGTGTTCGGTGACGCCACTGGCCACTCCACGCGCTCGCTTGTCGTCGATCCGAAGGACGGCACGATGTATGCCGGTGTCGGCTCCATGGGCAACATCGCGGTCGAGCCGGAGGTGAGAGGCACCATCCAGGCCTTCGACGCCGATGGCTCCAACCAGCGCACCTTTGCTTCGGGAACCCGCAATCCGATAGGCATTCATCTGCATCCTTCCACCGGCAAGCTCTGGGCGGTGGTGCAGGAGCGCGACGGTCTCGGAAACAATCTCGTTCCGGACTACCTGACCGAGATTTCAAAAGGCGATTTCTATGGCTGGCCATACGCCTATCTTGGCGGCAGGCCGATGCCCGGCTTTGCCAAGCGGGCGCCCGACAAGGTCGAGAAAGCCAGGATGCCGAAGCTGCTTTTCCAGGCGCATTCCTCGGCGATGGACTTCGCCTGGGTGCCCGACAGTTGGCCGGAGGAATATCGCGGCGATGCCATCGTGGCGCTGAAAGGTTCGTGGAACAGTGTTCCGCCTACCGGCTACAAGCTGGTGCGCGCGAAATTCGAGAATGGCGAGCCCGCCGGCTGGTACGAGAACTTCCTCACCGGCTTCTGGGTCGAGGGAGACAGGCGCGCGACCGTGTGGGGACGCCCGGCAAGCCTCGCGTTTCTTCCCGACGGCGGCCTGCTGGTTGCCGAAGACACAGGCGGCACGATCTGGAAGATAAGCCCGTCCGATATGATGGAAACAGGCTCGACCGACGGCAAGCCCATCGCAGCGCCGCTGACCGCGCAGTAGGATAGGTCTTCGCGGAGGCGATCCCGGACGCTCCATGCGCAATCCTCTTGCACAGTGGAAATCGCTCCTGTAGACATCCGGCAATGCAAGCGCGTCCGCACATTTCCGTGTCCTGCCCGTCCGCTATCGCGGGGGAGATGTTGCGCGCGCTTTTTTCTGCCCTTCTTCTCGGCCTTATTGGCGGTCGCCGGGCTCGCTGAAGGAGCGCCCGGCGGTCGTTAGAGCCGAACGGGCCGCATGCTCCTTGCCAGTCACATTTCCTGAATGAACCTTCTATAGTGGCGCTGCTTGCGCCGGTGGCGAAGCCCCGCAAGCCGCCCGGAGACGAGACCATGAACCAGAGAGCAGAAATTCGCGCGGCCGGCGGAATGCCTGATGCCGCCGTGAAGTACCAGCCTTACCCCGCTGTCGGCCTTGCCGACCGCACCTGGCCATCAAAGCGCATCGAGAAGGCACCCGTCTGGTGTTCGGTCGACCTTCGCGACGGCAACCAGGCGCTGATCGACCCGATGGGCCACGACCGCAAGGCCAGGATGTTCGCGCTGCTCCTCGAGATGGGGTTCAAGGAGATCGAAGTCGGGTTTCCCTCCGCTTCGCAAACCGATTTCGACTTCGCCCGCTGGACGATCGAGGATGGCAATGTTCCCGACGATGTGTCGCTGCAGGTGCTGGTCCAGTGCCGGCCAGAGCTGATCACCCGCACGTTTGAATCGCTCGAGGGTGCCAGGCGGCCGATCGTGCACTTCTATAATTCGACAAGCGAACTGCAACGTCGCGTCGTATTCGAGAAGGATGTGGCCGGCATCAAGCAGATTGCGACCGACGCAGCCAGGATGATCACCGACATGGCGGCAAAGGCCGGCGGTGGCTTCCGCTTCCAGTATTCGCCCGAAAGCTTCACCGGCACGGAGCTGGAAGTGTCGCTCGAGATCTGCAACGCTGTCACTGAGATCGTCAGGCCGACGGCCGAAAACAAGCTGATCATCAACCTGCCCGCCACCGTCGAGATGTCCACGCCCAATATCTATGCGGACCAGATCGAATGGATGTGCCGCCAGCTTGACAGTCGAGAAAACCTGATCGTCTCGCTGCACCCTCACAATGACCGCGGCACCGGCGTGGCCGCCACCGAACTCGGACTGATGGCGGGCGCCGATCGCGTGGAGGGCACGCTGTTCGGCAATGGCGAGCGCACCGGCAACGTCGATCTCGTAACGCTGGCGCTCAATATGTACACGCAGGGCGTCGACCCCGCGCTGGATTGCTCCGACATCACCAGGATGAGGGAGGTCTACGAATATTCGAACCAGCTCCCCATTGGCGAACGCCATCCCTATGTGGGGGAACTGGTCTATACGGCGTTTTCCGGTTCCCACCAGGACGCCATCAACAAGGGCATGAAGGCTTTGAAGAAGGCCAACAAGCCGCAGTGGGAGGTGCCATACCTGCCGATCGATCCGCAGGATGTCGGCCGCACATACGAAGCGATTATCCGCATCAACTCACAGTCCGGCAAGGGCGGCATCGCCTATGTGCTCCAGGCGGACTATGGCCTCCACCTGCCGCGCAACCTGCAGGTCGAATTTAGCCGCGACATCCAGTCGATCACCGACGCGGAAGGCAAGGAGGTGCCGTCGAAGCGCATCTATGACCGTTTCCGCGAGGTTTATGTCGACCAGCCGGGCGCAAGGCTGAAATTCCTTGATCACCAGACCTACCCGAATACGGAGAAAAAGGGTCTGCGCGTCGTCGAGGCGACGATATTGGACAATGGCGTCGAGAGGACGATCAGCGGCTCCGGCACCGGGCCGATCGACGGCTTCGTCGACGCGCTGTGCCGCCACATCGGCATTCCTCTGTCGGTGTTCGACTATTCGGAGCACTCGTTGCAGCAAGGTTCCGATGCGGCCGCGATCAGCTACATGGAAGTGGAACATTCTGGCGGAAAGATTTTCGGAGCGGGAATCAACACCAACATCGTCGCCGCATCGCTGGAGGCGGTCGTGTCAGCCGCCAACCGTGTCCTGCAACTTGCGGGATGATCAGGCGGAGCGGCTTGCGTCCGATGCGGTAGTTGGAGGCAGGCGATTTCTGTGAACGCGCGACTTCATGCGGCCGAAGTTGGCACCGGTACGCCCGCCATTGTCCTGCTGCACGGTCTTGCCGGGTGCAGTGGGCTGTGGCTTCCCATCCAGCAGGCGCTGGCCCGCGAGGCGCGCACGCTCGCCTATGATCTGCCCGGCCACGGCAAATCGCTCGGCTGGCCGGAAGCCGGGCCGGCGAAGATCGCTTCACGGGCCGTGCTTGAAGATCTGGCAGCGCGTGGCATCGAGCATTTTCATCTGGTGGGCCATTCCATGGGCGGAGCGGTCGCGGCGCTGATGGCGCTCGCCGAATCGTCGCGCGTGCTTTCGCTGACGCTGCTTGCGCCGGGCGGATTTGGGGAGGAGATCAACGGCCGTCTGCTCCGGCGCTACGCGGCGGCGGCGACGGAAAGCGAAATCCAGAGCTGCCTCGAAATGATGGTCGGGTGGGCGAATCCTGTGCGGCCGGAAAGTGTCCGCATGCTTGCACAAATGCGGGCGGTCCCCGGCCAGACCGGGAAGCTGGTCGCGATTGCAGCCTTGATTGCCCGCAACGAACGGCAAGGCGTCATTGCACGCGACAAGCTTGCGGGGCTTTCCATGCCGGTCAGCGTCGCGTGGGGGCTCCTCGACAACGTCTTGCCGGTCCGGCAAACAGCCGCCCTACCGCCGCTCTTTGCCTTGCACCTCGTTCCGGATGCCGGCCACATGCTGGCGGAGGAGGTTCCGGAATTCGTGACGGCTCTCATCCGGCAGAATGTCCGCTGAGTTGCCGCATTAATACCAAGCGGCGGTTTCGGATGCATCGGCCGGTCAGGTGTGTTAATCGTTCATTAACAGGGCTGTGTGGGGTCAAGCCGGCCCGTGAGTGGAGTTGGGCCTGATGAGCGATGCAGGTGAGAACGTGACGGCGATCGACAAGGGCCGCAGGCTTTCGGACGCCATCCGCGATGTCAGGAACGCCGCGGCAGATCGCGATGACGTTGTGGTCGACATGCGCGAGGCGCAGCGGATGCGGCTCGAACTGCTGGCCGCCGAATTGGCGCCGGTCATTGCCGATGTGCCAGTGGATATCGACTGGTTCGATTTCGTGATCTCGTCCGGCCTGCAGCCCCGGCTGTGGATCGACGCGGTAAGCCATGTCTCCATGGGACGCGATCGCCGCACATACCGTTTCCTCAGAGATACGCGTCTCGGGCGGGTGGTGCTTGCGGAATCGACCGACATGAAGCCGGTCGCCGACCAGGTGACCCGCTATGTCGCCGAGCGCATCATCGAACGGCAGCGCATGATCGAGGACGGCGTCGCGCCTGCGTATGACGGCGAAAAAAGGGTGGCCGTACCGGAAGTCCTGCCGGCTGCCAGCCGGCGTCGTCCGCGCTGGAAGGCGTTTGCGTCCGGCTTCGGCCTGGTGCTTGCGGGCGGCGCGGTCGCATTGCCATTGGTTATCACCGCTGCGTGGCTATGGGAAAAGCTGTCGACGATCAAGGTTACCTTCTGACAACGATCGGCTCGACCGCGACGGGCCGTGGCAACGTTTCCCCGTCCAGGTCCACCGACAGCAGCTCGCTGGGCGGCATTGCCGCTCCTGTGAGGCC
The DNA here is from genome assembly GCA_963813315.1 of uncultured Alphaproteobacteria bacterium. Taxonomy (GTDB): domain Bacteria; phylum Pseudomonadota; class Alphaproteobacteria; order Rhizobiales; family Rhizobiaceae; genus CAWEYO01. The sequence goes on from CAWEYO010000014.1 coordinate 92,136, forward strand.
GCGTCGCGTCAGGTGAAGTCTCCAATCACCCTTCTCGCCTGAAATATCGAGCAGATTGTATTGTGCTGCCGGCTTCGAGCCGACCGGCGCCTGACCGGCGGCGGCGACGCCGACGACGGGCACCTGCCCATGCGCCCCGGCGATGGAATAGAGGCTCGGCAGGTGGGAATGGCCATGCAGCACCAGTTCAGCGCCGTGGCGGAGCACGGTCTTCTGGAAGCGGCCGATGCCGAACAGGCGCTTGTGTTGTGGCACTGCGTTCCTGATCGGCGGATGGTGGATCATCACGACGCGGAACAGGCCGTTCCTGCCGGTCGCGTCGAGCAACCTGGCAAGGCGGCGGCCTTGCGCTTCGCGGAAGTATCCCGTTGCCATGAACGGCGCGGTCGCGCGCGCTGAAGTTACGCCAATAAGGGCGACATTGCCTCGCACCTTCAGATAAGGGAACGCGTGACGGTCCCTTGGGGGGCTCGCACCGTCGCTGGTCATCCAGCCACCCCAGGCGCGGCAAACCTTGTCGAAGGCGCCGGGCACATAGGCGTCGTGATTGCCGGGCACCACCGAGACGACGTCGCCATTGCCGAGAAGTTCCAGCCACTGCCTTGACATGTCGATTTCGATATCGAGCGCGAGATTCACCAGATCGCCGGTCACCGCGATATGATCCGGCGCGGCAGCTTTCATATCTGCTACGATCGTGTCGATGACATTGTCATGCAGGAACTGGCGCCGGTTGCGGTGCCAGTTCACATAGCCGGTGATCCGCTTGGAGACGAGATCGCGATAGGCTACATCGGGAAGCGGACCCAGATGGACGTCGGAAAGATGCGCGAGCCTGAACATGACACACTTCTACAGCATGATGCCGAAATGGTGACAGACCTTTCGGACAAGATCATGCGGAAAAACAGGAACTTAGAGCAAGTTTCAAGAGGCTCGAAGAGAACGCGTCCCGTTCCGGGGAACGGCGCATCCGCCTGCTGGCCGCTGTCCGCCCGATGAACGGCAGCGAGGACGTGCGGTTCGTTCAGACCGGCTGGCCGGGGCTGCGTGCAAGGCTATTCCACATCTACTTCCTGCTGAGGCGCCCGATGACGCTCGGGGTGCGCGGCCTTGTCTATGACAAGGCAACCAATTCGGTGTTTCTTGTCCGACACACCTATGTGCCCGGCTGGCAGCTGCCCGGCGGCGGCGTCGAAACCGAAGAGACGATAGTCGACGCGCTGAAGCGCGAACTTGGCGAAGAGGGCAATATCGAATTGCTGGGGCCGCCGGAGCTCAAATCGTTCCATCTCAACAGGCGATCAAGCAAGCGCGACCACGTAGCGCTCTATTTCATCCCCGCTTTCCGGCAGACTGCGCCGCGGCTCGCTGACCGCGAAATCGCGGAAGCCGGCTTCTTTCCGCTCGACCGGCTGCCGGAAGATACGACGCCCGCCACTTTGCGCCGGCTGGCCGAAATTTTCGATGGCGCAGCGGTTTCGCCTAACTGGTAGTCAAGCCGCCTTGCGGAACCGGTTCCGGTCGTGCGGTGCCGCATAGTCGATTTCCGGTCCAAGCGGCACGATGCGGGTCGGGTTGATCGTTTCATGGCTGCCATAATAGTGTTTCTTCACGTGGGGAATATCGACGGTCGCCGCCACGCCCGGCACCTGGTAGAGGTCACGAAGATAGTTCGACAGGTTGGGATAGTCGGCGATGCGCCGCAGGTTGCACTTGAAATGGCCGAAATATACAGGGTCGAAGCGCACAAGCGTCGTGAACAGCCGCCAGTCTGCCTCGGTGAGACTGCCACCGGTAAGGTAACGTTGGCGCGAGAGGATGTCTTCGAGCGTGTTTAGCGTTGAAAAGAGCTCGTCGAAAGCCTGCTCGTAAGCTTCCTGCCTTGTGGCAAACCCCGCGCGATAGACCCCGTTGTTGACGGTTGCATAGATCGTGGCGTTCAGGTCGTCGATCTTTTTCCGCAAGGGCTCGGGATAGAAGTCGAGCGCGGCGTCACCCCATTCATTGAAAGCCGAATTGAACATGCGGATGATCTCGGCGAACTCATTGGAGACGATCGTCTCTTCCTTCCTGTCCCACAGAACGGGCACGCTCACGCGGCCCGAATAGTTGGGAGCGGCCCTGCTGTATATCTGATGCAGAAAGTCGAGCCCGTAGAGATGGTCACCGGTACCACCGTCCTTGGCGAGAAACGTCCAGCCGTCCTCACCGAGAAAGTGGTGGACGACCGATACCGAAATCAGGTCTTCGAGCTTCTTCAGCTTGCGGAAAATCAGTGTCCGGTGCGCCCACGGACAGGCGAGCGAGACATAGAGATGGTAGCGGCCGGGCTCGGCCTTGAAGCTGCGTCCGTGGCCGGGGCCCGGCCTGCCGTCGCTGGTTACCCAGTTGCGGAACTGCGTCTGCGATCTTACGAATTCTCCGCTGCGCCTCTCAGGGGCGTAGGAATGGCGATGCCACACACCGTCAACGAGCAATCCCATATGGTTCTCCTTCGCTCTGCCCCTCGATCATCACCCAACCACACATTGAATTTAGGTCATGCTCAGGAATTGCCCAATCCTGCAGACGGAAAACAGTCCGTCACCAAGGCAAGATGATCTTCCTTGTCCGGCAGGACAGAGGGGTGTGCTTGGCAGGTGAATGGTGAATGGTGAATGGGGGAGAACGATGGCGACTGGCGAAACCCGACGCGCCGGCCGCCATCATTGCAGGAGTGTGGGAGACGATGGACCGAAGGCGCCTGCCGCCCGGAACCGCGAACGCCCATGGAGCAAAAAAGGCTGATGGACGCGCGAAAGATTTGATGCTAGCGGGAGCGTCCGATGATGATCCGCTGTGCACTCCGGTTCGACCGACGACGAATGGGGCTTCGCGCCTGACGGCGCCCGCTCGCCGATTTGCCGCGTCCAGCGGCATCGTTCCGCTTCGCATCCGGATGCAATTCATGAATGCCGCCGACGTCATCTATCTGCCGGAACTTCCGGCGCACACCCCTGAAATCGATCACATCAATGAAGAGGCGTTCGGGCCCGGCCGGTTTGTGCGCGCCGCCTACAGGATCCGTGAAGGCGGGCCGCATGAGCGCGCGCTGTCCTTCGTGGCGCTGCACGGCGACGCGGTCGTTGCGTCGGTCAGGCTCACCCGCGTCGCCGCCGGAAAGGGCAGGGCACTGTTGCTTGGCCCGCTTGCGGTCCGCCCGGCATACAAGAACATCGGCATCGGCCGTAAGCTTGTCAGGATCGCATTGGCGGAAGCCGTGAAAGCCGGCGCTCCGGCGGTTGTCCTGGTCGGCGACGAGCCCTACTACGGACCCTTGGGCTTCAAGAAGATTCCGCGCGGCCAGATTTCGATGCCGTGTCCGGTCGATCTCGACCGGCTACTCGCCGTCGAGATCGAGCCCGGCTCGGTGGCCTTGCTGACTGGCATGGTCGATCACGAGGACCGGGCGAAGCTGGAGGCGTAGCGGCCGTTGTCCCATGCGACCAGCGGAACACGTCAGTCACCGTTCCGTGGGGGAGCTGAACGGATCGAAAATGGCGACGCCGCTGGGCGCATAGTGCCTGACATTGCGGGTCACTACAGTGAGTCCATGCTCAAGGGCAGTCGCGGCAATCTGGAGGTCGGCGCCATGATTACCGATTGCCGCGCTCAATTGTCCCCAGCGCCGGCTTGATCCGAGGTCGAACGGCAGAATCCGGTCGCCGTAAATTGCAAGCACGCGATCGAGCCACGCCACTAACAACGCGGCGAAGTCCGGGTCCTGAACGCGCTTGAGCGCGATGCCGCGCTCGATTTCGCCAATGCTGACAACGCTGATAAAAAGATTGCTGGTCCGCTGCGCAGTGATCCAAGTTTCAAGTCCAGGCGCCCGCTGGCGCTTGCGCAGCGCGGAGAGGATGTCGGTATCGATCAGGTACATCAGGATCTGTCTTCACCGCTCAAAATTCGAAATCGCGAGGCAGTACGTCCGGTCGTTCGAACTCGCCGTCATCTCTCGGCATTGCAAGCAGCATGTCCGCAAACGTCGGTGCATTGGCCTGTTCGAGGCGCCGCAGGCGTTCGAATTGCACCGCATCGACAACCACGACGGCAGGCTTGCCGTGCTTGGTCACGGTCTGCGGTTCGCTCCGCGCCGCTTCAACTACAGTGCTGAAGTGATTTTTGGCGTCCTGAACGGACCATGTTGATTGAGGCATCTGTCGCCCAAAATAGCCAGAAGTTCTGGCCAGAATATGGGCTCAAAGGCCAACGGCGTCAAGACGACCTTGTCCGGCGAATGGCTCCTTGCGCTCTGCGCTGCGGTCCTGCCTGGATGGCCGGCTACCTTCCCTCGCGATACCACATCGAGCCGAGCGCAAGCAGCAGCAGCGCCAGGCCGAAGAAACCGGCGAAGAGCGGAACGCGGCGAACCGCCTTCAGCACGCTGTCCGATGTAGTGCGCAGGCCAATCCAGTCGCGGCCTGATGCGTCGCCTGCCGAACGCACCGGCACGATGCCAGGCAGGCTGATCCCGGTCAGGCCGCCCAGGCGCCGCACGCTGCCGCCGCTTTTCTCGGCCATGGGCCGCAGCACCTCTGTCGTCGAAACCGTATCGGCGAATTCCGGCGCGTTGATCGGCCCGACATGGGCGAGCGCTTTCAGATCCCCGTTGCCGATCTGATAGAGTCCGATCTCATCGGTCTGGACACTGCCGGTGAATACGCCGGGAGTATCGGCCGCCAGTTTCACGTTGACCGTCTTGCCGGACGGCGTGATCACCTGCGCGGGCCCCGGATCGTCGCGCATTGTCTGCCGCCGCACGTCCAGCGTCATGCCTCGGCCGGCGGCGGTCAGGCGCTCCTCCTCCAGTTCCGGTTCCTTCATCAGCCAGTGGGCGATGCGACGGTAGAGCGCGACATGCGGGCCGCCGCCCTCGAAGCCGCGCGCCCACAGCCAGCCCTGGTCGGACAGGAACATGCCGACGCGGCCCTCGCCCTTGCGGTTGAGGACCAGAAGAGGCTTCTCGTCCGGCCCCTTCATGACCACCTCGCCTTCCGGCCGGTCGATGCCGATCAAACGGAACCAGCGGCTCCATTGCGGCGGCTCGGAGTCGGAACCCTCGAGACCGCGCGTGACAGGATGGCGCTTGCCGGTTTCGGTGAGCCGCGGATAGAAGCCCTGCTCCACGATTTCCCCCGATGGCAGGCCCGGAAGAGCCGCGATCAACGGTGTGCGTGCGATCGATTGCTCGCCGGCATATTCCGGTCCGGCGGCGATCAGCAGCGCGCCGCCCTTTTCCACATATTCGGCGATATAGTCGTAATAGAGGATCGGCAGCACATCGCGGTGTTGATACCGATCGAAGATGATCAGGTCGAAGTCGTCGATCTTCTCAACGAAAAGCTCGCGCGTCGGAAAAGCGATCAACGACAATTCGTTGATCGGCGTACCGTCCTGCTTCTCCGGCGGCCGCAGAATGGTAAAATGCACCAGATCGACAGAGGCATCAGACTTGAGCAGGTTGCGCCACGTGCGTTCACCGGCGTGCGGCTCGCCAGAAACGAGCAACACGCGCAGGTTTTCACGAATGCCGTCGATCAACGCGATGGCGCGGTTGTTGGTTTCGGTAAGCTCGCCGGCGAGCGGCGCAATCGCAAGTTCCACGATGTTGCGCCCGGCGCCGGGAACCACGATCTCGAGCGGCGTCTCCTGGCCGATCGCCGCCCGCTCTACCTTTTGCTGCTCGCCGTTGATCGAGACTCGCACGTCCACCGTGCCCGTCTCTGCTTCGGCGCCGATTACGCGGTAGGTGAGTTCCAACGGCTTGCCGACGATGCCGAAACGCGGCGCCTTCTCAAACCGGATGCGGCGGTCGAGTTCGCCCTCGTCGCCGGTGATAAGGGCGTGCAGCGGCGCAGGCAGCGCGGCGTTGGCAGGTGTGTCGTGCACCTGTCCGTCAGTCACCATAATAGCGCCGGCCACGCGGGAGGGCGGCACGTCGCGAAACGCGCTTTCCAGCGCGCTAAACAGGCGGGTCTCGGTGCGCTCGTCCGCCGCGTCGGCCTTGCCGGCCTCGACCACGCGCACGTCGAATTGCTTGAACCGCGCCAGCCGTTCCTGCAGCCCGGCCACCGCCTTCGCTGTCTCGTCGGCGCGCGTGCCGATGTCCTGGCTCTGGCTGCGGTCGACAATCAGGGCCACCACGCTCTTCAGCGGTTCCCGTTCCTCGTTGAGCATGACCGGATTGAGGAGTGCAGCGGCGAGCGCGGCGAGCGCGGCGAAGCGGAAGACCGCGCCGCGCTGGCGAAACCAAAGACCGATCAGCGACATCAGCAAGACTGGCGCCAGCACCGCGAGCAGCCAGGGCCAAGGCAAGAGCGGCTCGAAGGCGATCGACCAGTTCACCGGGCACTCCTTCCACCTTGGGGGAGAGTGTTCCGAACCTGAAGCGCAAGGAGCGTCATGACTTACTGCCCCAACCGTTCGAGCAGGATCGGCACGTGAACCTGGTCCGACTTGTAATTGCCGGTCAGCATGTACATGATGATGTTTACGCCTGCCCGGAACGCATAGACACGCTGCATGGGGTCCGCGGGCACAGTGGGCAGCAGCGGATCGCCTGTTTCATCCATTGCCCACGCGCCCGCGAAATCATTGCCGGTAATCATGATGGGCGTCACGCCGTCGCCGGTGCGCACCGGGCGGTTCTCCGCATTGGACGCTTCAAGCGAAGCCTCGACCCACAGCGGGCTGCCGTTGAAACGGCCCGGGAATTCCGGAAGGATGAAGAATGCCTTGGTAAGGACGTGGTCCTCCGGGACGGGCTCGAGAGCCGGGACATTCAAATTCTCCAAAATATTCCGAAGCCGCAACGTTGCAGGACTTGCGGTGTCGAGGCCGGCCGCGAACTGGTCACGCGTGTCAAAAAGAACTGTTCCCCCTTCCTTCATGTAGGCATCGACCCGTGCGATCGCCGCCTCTGAGGGCATTGGCGCACTGGGGTCGATCGGCCAATAGAGGATGGGGTAAAAGGTCAGCTCGTCGCGCGCGATGTCCACTCCCGCAGGTTCACCGGGTTCGAGCGCGGTCTTTTCGATGAGGAAGCGGGTGAGCCCGGCAAGACCGGCACGGCTCACGGAATCCACCGCCGCGTCGCCGGTCAGCACATAGGCGAGGTGGGTGACGGAGATTGCATTGACCGCCTCGGCGTCGCCGGGCCCGGCGTCCTCAGCCAGTGCCCTGGGTGCGGTAGACATTAGGGCACCGGCTGCCAGCACGGCGATAGCGACTGACGCGGCCGCCCGCGTTGCCTTGCGTGGCCCGCGGGTGAACATCCCTCCCATCCAGAAGACGGCCAGCGTGTCCAGCACCATCAAGGCGAGTGCTGCGGCAACGAGCGGTCCCTTCAAGTCGCGCGATTCGTCGAAAGCATAGCGCACGGATGTCACTGGCACGGTGAATTGCGGCCGCGCCAGCGGCGCCAATATCGCGTCCGCCCTGAGCAAGTTGTGCGCTACCAGACCTTCCTCGGTGCCGTACAGTCCCGGCGGGTTCTCGATAGTCACAGGGATGCCCCCGCGACCCGTCACGAGCGGCTTTGCATCCGGCGTTGGCGGCACGAGGCGACCGTCGGCGGCGATCATCCGATAGGGCGCGAGCGAGGCGACGGCGCCTTCCTGGCCGGCCGCCACCGCGCCCTGGTTGCGTGAGAGCTGAACAATGCGGCGCAACATTTCGACGAAGCTGCCCGAAATCGGCAGGTTCGACCATGTCGCGGCAGGGGTGATATGGAAGAGCACCAGCGTGCCCTTTTCGCGCCGGGCCCCCGTAACGAGCGGCGTACCGTCGGCGAGGCTCGCCCAGGTGCGCTCCACGATATCCGGCGTCGGTTCCGCAAGCACCTGCCTGGACACGGTCACGTCCGAAGGCGGTGCAAGATCGGCGAACGGGCCTGTCGGCGGAAATTCCGTCACCGGCTGCGGCGTGGTCCAGGACAGCGCGCCGCCCAGCGAGCGTTCGCCGAGGCGAAGCCTCACCGGCAGCAGTTCCTCGTCATTGCCGGCGGAAATCAGCCGCGTGCCGGCAAAGCGCACCAGCATGCCGCCGTTTTTCACCCAGTCCACAAGCTCCATGCGCGCGGTGTCCGGGATGGTGCCGACATCGGCCATCACAATCATCGCCGGCTTTTGCTGGATGAGCTGCGGTATGGCCTCAGCCAAGTCGGGACTGGGTGTTTCGATCAGGTCGGCGAAAGGCTCGAGCGCCCGGCGGATATAGTAGAGCGGCGATAGCAGCGGCTGCGCCTGGTCAGCCTCGGCCTGCGACAACAGTCCAACCCGGCGCCGCTTCGAGCCTTCATCGAGCACCTGCACGGCCGCCGCTTGCGGCTGCCCGTCGATGGCAATCGAGGCGAAGTCGTTGCGCATTTCGAAAGGCACCTTCATCGTCCCCGTCGCCGCCGTCTCGCCGGGGCCGAAGGTGAGCGTGGCATCGGCGATGCGACGTCCCTTGTCATCGAAGGCGCCGACGGTCGCCTGGCTCGGCGCCGGGTCGCCGGAGGCACGGATCGCCGAAATCGTAAAGCCGTCAACCTCGTTTTCAGCCGCTGTCAAGCCGATCACGTCAAGCCGGTCGGGTACGGCCCAGACCAGGCTTGCGGCGTCCTGGCCGATGAGATTGGCGAACGCCTCCTTGTCGCCGGCGGCTGCCAGCCCATCGGCAAGCACTGCCACTGTGGCGCCGGGAAGGTTCCGCAGTTCCGCTGCGACGCGGGCGAAGAGCGCCGGCCGGTTGACAGGGACCGGGCGTGGCTTTGCGGCGTTGAGCCGGTCGAGTGCTGTGCTGGCGTCAAACGGGCCGATCTCGGCGTTCGGCTTCTCGGCCGTGAACGCCAGAACGACCGGCTCGCCGCTGGAATGGGCATCGGCGATCAGCCGCCTGGCGGTGGCGACGCGGCGATCCCAGTCGGGTGCGCTCGCCCAGCCGTTGTCGACAACGACGGCAAGTGCTGCGCCATCGGCAGGCAACTTCTCGCGCGGATTGAAAACGGGTTCAGCAAGCGCCAGCACGATCAGCGCCGCCATGACCAGACGCAGCAGGGTAAGCCACCACGGGCTTTGATGCGGTGTCTCCTCCGTCTTCATCACGCGAGCCAGTATTTTCAGCGGCGGAAAGACCTCCGTCTGCGGCTTCGGCGGCGTCAACCTCAGCAGCCACCAGATCACCGGCAACGCCAGCAGGCCCCACAGGACCGCCGGAAAGCCGAATGAGAACGGGAGCCAGCTCATCTGCGGCCTCCGGCTGCATAGTGCGCCTCGGCCGTCATTGCCATGTGCACCCTGACCAGCGCTTCGGAAGCAAGCCGGTCGGTATGGTTGACCGTGTAGCTCCAGCCGAGCCGCTTGCACCAGGCGGCCAGTTCCTCGCGCCGCGCGGCATAGAGGTTCCTATAGTCCTGTGCGAGCAATTCGGCACGGCCCGCGGTCAACTTGTCACCCGTCTCGGGATCGCTGAATTCCGTGCGCCCCGCATAGGGAAACGCCTCTTCGGCCGGGTCCACGACCTCGATCAGATGGGCGCGGGCGCCGTGCCGCGACAGCACGTCAAGCCACGCCCTGGTTTCCTCCACTGGATCGAGAAAATCGCCTGCGAGCACGACGTCGGAAAAACGGCGGATGTTCATCAGGTCCGGCTTTGCGGGGATTTCCGCCGCATGCAAGAGATACGAGGCGAGCCGCTCGGCGCCGTTGCGGGCGGTAAAGGGATCGCTGAGACCGGGCCAGGCGATACGTTCGCCGCTGCGCGAGAGCAATTCGGCCAAAGCGAGGACAAGGACGAGCGCGCGCGATTCTTTGGAAACCATCGCCCCCGCCGACTTGTAGAGCATGGATTGGGACGGGTCTGCCCAGAGCCATACGGTATGGGCAGCCTCCCACTCGCGGTCGCGGACATAGATATGATCGTCGCGCGCGGAGCGGCGCCAGTCGATACGCGCCATGGTTTCGCCGTCCACATAGGGGCGGAACTGCCAGAAGTTCTCGCCGATGCCGCGCTTGCGGCGGCCGTGCCAGCCGGCAATCACCGTATTGACGACCCGGCGGGCCTCGACGAGCAAATCTGGCACCAAAGCAGCGCGCGATCTCGCCCGGGCAAGCGCGTCGCGTGTCGATACAGGTACCGCCGCCTCGCCGATCCTTGCCATCATAGCCTTTTCCGGACCAAGCCAACCATCGGCTAACCTTGGGCCTTCACCAGCTTGGCGATGACGTCGCGCACGCTCATGCCTTCGGCGCGCGCGGCGAAAGTCAATGCCATCCGGTGCTGCAGGACCAATTCCGCCAGTGCGTAGATATCGTCCACCGATGGCGCCAGCCGCCCCTCATAGAGCGCGCGTGCACGTGCGCAAAGCGTCAAAGCCTGGCTGGCGCGCGGGCCTGGTCCCCACGCGACATGCCGGTCGGCATCGGCATTGCCCTGACCCGGCCGTGCGGACCGCACAAGCCGTAGAATTGCCTCGACGACGCTTTCCGGCACCGGCATTCGGCGGATAAGGTGCTGGATCTCCTTCAGCCGTTGCGGATCGAGCACGTTGTGCGCCGTGGCGTCCTCGACGCCCGTCGTCTCGATCAGGATGCGCCGCTCGGCTTCGAGTTCCGGATACAGGATGTCGACCTGCATCAGGAAGCGGTCGAGTTGAGCCTCGGGGAGGGGATATGTGCCTTCTTGCTCGAGCGGGTTCTGGGTCGCGAGCACATGGAACGGGGAGGGCAGGTCATGGCGCGCGCCTGCCACCGTCACGTGATACTCCTGCATGGACTGAAGCAGCGCCGATTGCGTGCGCGGGCTGGCGCGGTTGATCTCGTCAGCCATCAGCAGTTGCGCGAATATGGGTCCGGGAATGAAGCGGAAGGAACGCTTGCCGTGCTCGTCCTGCTCCATCACCTCGGAGCCGAGTATGTCGGACGGCATCAGGTCGGGCGTAAACTGGATGCGGCGGGAATCGAGGCCCAATACGATGCCGAGCGTCTCGACGAGTTTCGTCTTGGCGAGGCCCGGCACGCCGACCAGCAGCGCATGGCCGCCGGCCAATAGCGCCACCAGCGTGCGTTCGACGACGCTTTCCTGACCGAAGATCACCCGGCCGACGCCGTCACGAACTTTGGAGACGTCGGTGAGCGCGCGTTCGACCTCGGCGATCATCTCCTTCTCGCTGGCCGGCTTGTCCTTGATCGCTATGCTCATGCCGCACTGTCCTTGCTTCATCGGAACGCCGGGCGGGACGCTCCCGCGCTGCACCTTCGCCATGATAGGCGGACGAGTCGAACTTAAATTACTCAATTAAGCTGACAAGCGGAACAACAGTGACTATTTCGTGACCATGACGGAAGTGGAAAACAGTACCACGGGCGGCCTGACAGGGGCAGCAGACACCACGGGGCTTGAAGCCCTGATCGGGCGCGCGGCCCGCGCCGGCAAGGGATTGCCGCCGGTGGAACGGTGGAATCCTGATTTCTGCGGCGATCTCGATATGGAGATCAGGGCCGACGGCACCTGGTTCTACCTCGGCACGCCGATCGGCCGCATGCCCCTCGTACAGCTCTTCTCGACGGTTCTGAGGAAGGATGCGGACGGCAGGACTTATCTCGTCACGCCGGTGGAGAAGGTCGGCATACGCGTGGTCGATGCACCTTTCGTCGCTGTGGAGATGAATGCCAGCGGTGACGGCGCCGATCGGGTCATCACATTCCGCACCAATGTCGGCGACGTGGTCGAAGCCGGCCCCGTCCATCCGCTGCGTTTCGTCGACGAGCAGGAAACCGGCGGCCTGAAGCCTTACGTCCTGGTGCGCGGGCGGTTGGAGGCGCTGATCGCGCGGCCCGTGATGTATGAGCTCATCGATCATGGCGAAGAAATCGAGGTTGATGGCAGGCTGATGTTTGCCGTGCGCTCGAACGGCGAGGTCTATCCGATCATGCCGGCGGAAAAACTCAAGCGGCTGAGTGCATAGACCATGGGTGCAGTCGCGGGCAAGCTGTTCTCGACAGCCGACTTTCGCGCCCGGGCCGAACGTGAGCGAGGCCCCCACGCCGGGCTGGACTATGGCGACCACCGGCTCAATCCTGATCTCAGCCACCTGATCATCCGGCCCGGTCTCCGCGATGCGGCCGTCCTTGTTCCCGTTGTAGACCATGGCGACGACGCTGCGATGCTGCTCACCAAGCGCACCGAAAGGATGCGCAGCCATTCCGGCCAGATAGCCTTTCCAGGCGGCGCGATCGACCCGACGGACGCGACCCCGGAGGCCGCGGCGCTGCGCGAGACGAATGAAGAAATCGGCATCGAGCTGGAGGACGTCGAAATCGTCGGCCGCATGCCCGACTATGTGACGGGCAGCGGCTACCGCATAGCGCCGGTGCTTGGCATCGTGCAGTCCGGCTATCTCGTCACGATCAACGAGGACGAGGTGGACGACGTTTTCGAGGTGCCGCTGTCCTTCCTGATGGATCCCGCCAATCACCGCCGCGAAAGCCGCATCTGGCAGGAAAAGGAGCGCTTTTACTATACGATGCCCTATGGTGAGCGGTTCATCTGGGGCGTGACCGCCGGCATCATTCACGCTCTCTACGAAAGGCTCTACAAGTGACCGGCACGACATCGATCGCCGGCCTCGCGCCGTGGTTGGAAAGCTATGCGCTGCAACGCCTTCTGGCGGTGCTGTCGACCGAAGGCGAAAAGGCACGGGTCGCCGGCGGCGCGGTGCGCAACGCGCTGCTCGGACAGGCGGTCAGCGACGTGGACATCGCTACCACCAATCGCCCGGAGGAAACGATCCGCCGCGCCGAGGATGCCGGCTACAAGGCTGTCCCGACCGGCGCGGCGCATGGAACGATCACGGTCGTCGCGCAGGGCAAGCCCTACGAGGTCACCACCCTGCGTGCCGACATCGAAACCGACGGGCGTCGCGCCAAGGTGGTGTTCGGGCGTGACTGGAGGTGCGACGCCGAACGGCGCGACTTCACCATCAACGCGCTTTACGCCGATGCTGACGGCACCGTCGTCGACTTTGTCGGCGGGCTCGACGACCTCCGTAGCCGCACGCTCCGTTTCATCGGCGACCCTGAAACGCGCATCCGCGAAGACTATCTCCGCATCCTCCGCTTTTTCCGCTTTTTCGCCTGGTATGGTTCCGGGCGCCCGGACGCCGAAGGGCTGAAAGCGTGCGCGCGACTCAAGGAAGGGCTCGGCCAACTTTCAGCTGAGCGTATCTGGAGCGAACTTAAAAAGCTGCTGGCGGCGCCGGACCCCTCCCGCGCGCTGCTCTGGATGCGGCAGGCCGGCGTGCTCTGTCGCGTGCTGCCCGAAAGCGAGAAGTGGGGGATCGATGCGATCCATCCCCTGGTAAGAACCGAACGCGACCTTGGCTGGATGCCCGACCCGCTGCGCCGGCTTGAGGCGATCGTGCCGCCTGACGGCGTTCGGCTGGCCGGACTGGCTGCACGCCTCAAATTATCCAAGGCAGAGACCGAGCGCCTTCTGGCGTGGGCCAGGACGGACCCGATCGACGCCTCCACAAGCGAGGCTGAACTTGCCGCGAAGCTCTATCGCGGGGCACCGGAGGGGATCATGGACCGTCTGCGCCTATCGCTTTCCGCCGCCCGTGGCCGCGCCGAGGGCGGCCCGGCGCCAACGCACGAACCCGGTGAGCTGATAGACCTTTCGGGCAAGATTATGCGTAATACCAATAGGTCGGAGCGTGGTGACGGATCAAATCCCGCTTTCGTCGAGGCAGGTGGGTTTTCGAGCCTGTTGAGCTTTGCGGAAAACTGGAAGAGGCCGCACTTTCCGGTGAAAGGTAGTGATCTGACCGGGATCGGGTTGAAGGAAGGTCCGGCGGTTGGCGCGGCGCTGAAGGCTCTGGAGACAGCCTGGGTTGAATCCGGCTTTTCACTCGATCGCGGCGCGCTTCTGGCGCGCGCCGCCGAGTTCAGAGACTGACTTGGATATCGGCCGCGGCAATCTGAGGAGCGCCTGCCTTGTTGACTCTCGTCAAGCCGCGTCGGGAACCTTCTCGATGCGCGAGCGGATAGCTTCGATCATCGTCTCGCGAATGACTGTCTCGCCATGCGTGTCGCGCAGGTGTTCGGCGACGCGGCGCATGATCTCCGCTTCCTCTTCATGGCGTGTGTGCCAGTCGCAGCCGGGGACGAGCGACCCGCATTGGAATTCCTTCATAGGACTTCTCCATTCTCGTTCTGGTCACGGTGAGGGAGGATAACACGGATCGACCGACAAGGTTGCGCCTGCCACGATGTGGGCGGCGTCTGCCTCTACGTTGGGTCGCACCTCGCGCACAGAGCGCTGCAGAGATCACAGATTTGTCGTCGTGAGCGACAGCTTTTCGGCCACGGCGGATAGGCGCCTATCGCGCGTCCAAAGGGTTGCACCTGCGGTCAATTGCGCGGCTGCGAGCAAATGAACATCGACATAGCCGATGCCGAGACCAAATAGGGCGCGCTGTTTCACAAAGTGCATGACCTCGTCGAAGGTGGGGACAGCAGCCTGAGGCAAGTCCCGCATAGAGCTTATGACGACATCACGGTTTCGCAAACTGCCGAGCGCCAGCTCGCCGAGCACGAAGGGATGCATCAATACTTTGCCCGCCTCAAGCAGCACGACAAGCCGTGCATCGCCGACGCGCAGATGATCCACCCAGATGGAGGTATCGACAAGAACCATTCAGCGACTGCGGGGGGGAGACGTCAGTTCCGGCTCGCTACCCCCGAGCCGTGCCAGCCGCCTTGCGCTTTCGCGCTCGATCAATGCCCTGAGCGCCTCGCGAACAAGTGCGGACTTCTCCTGCAAACCGGTGAAGGTCCGGGCCTTTTCCAACAGTTCATCATCGATGGCAAGCGTCGTTCGCACCAAAATTCTCCACAGGCTACGCGTTACAATATGGCATCATATGATGCTGCATTCCATGCCTTTCTTCGCCATTTCCGCACTATTAGGCCCAACTCAGACCCACTTCGCTTCCGGGGGGAGGCTGGAGAGGATCGAATCGACGTTGCCGCCGGTTTTCAGCCCGAAGATCGTGCCGCGATCGTAGAGCAGGTTGAACTCGACATAGCGGCCACGGCGGATCAGTTGCTCTTCCCGATCGGCTTCGGTCCAATTGGCGTTGAAATTGCTCTTCACCAGATGCTGGTAGACGACAAGGAAGGAGCGGCCGACGTCCTGCGTGAAACGGTAATCTGCGGCCCAGCCGCCTTTCTCCTCTGGCGAATGCAGCCAGTCGTAGAAGATGCCGCCGACGCCGCGGGGCTCATTGCGGTGGGCCAGGAAGAAATACTCGTCGCACCAGGTCTTCAGTCTTGCATAGTCCGCGACGCCTGCATTCTTGTCGCAGGCGAACTGCATAGCCTTGTGGAATGCCTGGCTGTCCGGGTCCTGCTGGTGGCGGCGCCGGTCGAGCACGGGCGTGAGGTCCGCGCCGCCGCCAAACCATTGCCGCGAGGTCACCACCATGCGCGTGTTCATGTGAACTGCCGGCACGTTCGGGTTCCATGGATGCGCGATCAGCGAAATTCCGCTTGCCCAGAAACGCGGATCGTCCTCCGCTCCCGGCATCTGGCGGCGGAACTCCGGCGAGAATTCGCCATAGACGGTAGAAGTGTGTACGCCGACCTTCTCGAACACGCGGCCATGCATCATCGACATCACGCCGCCGCCGCCTTTGCCTTCATCACGCCGCCAGGGTGTTTGCTCGAAACGGCCCGGCGACCAGGACGATTGCGGTCCGCTCAGCTGATCCTCGATTTCCTCGAAGGCTCGGCAGATGCGATCACGCAGGAGCTCGAACCAGGCCTGAGCCGTGGCCTTCTTGTCTTCAATGTCCGCAGGCAGACCCGCAGGGATTTCGGGGCGATCCATGCGCACTCCGGTTCTTCTCGTCAGCGGACGTCGGCGGGCGACCGCCCACAAATGACTCGTCTTTTCCGGGTGCGATCCCTAATCTTTAATATGCAAGGGTCAAGGAGTTCTTTGTGCGCACCCCGGCAAGACCGCCGCTCGATGGTCTGAAGAAAAGGCTCGACCGCGCCCGCGCCGAGCGCCAGCGGATGCCGCGCGATGGCTTCCTGCGCGAAACTTTCGTTCTGCCGCGCGCCGACGCGCGCGATAAGGCGCGCGAGTGGTTCGACCGCTGGCCGAAACAGGCCTACTGGACCGAGATCGAAAGCTGGTTCGAGCGTCCGGGAGATATCATCGAGTTCACCATCAGGCGGCTGCCCAGCGCAGATTAGGGTGCGCTGGTATTCAGGTGATGGCGGCCTGCAAATGGCGGTTTTCTCCGCTTCCGCTACTCACGTACCCAAACGTACGCTCTGTGCCGGTTCTCGAAAACCGCCATTTTCGCCTCGGCCTGACCTGAATCCCGACACACCCTGGACCGGATGGATCCTCCTACAGCGGCGGACGCTCCGATGAGATCACGGCTGCCGCGCTTTCGCTCTGTTCGAGCACAGGACAGAGTTGGCGGAGCGCCTCGCCGACGGCCATGGCAGCGCTGAGCGAGATGTTAAGGCTGCGCCCGCCGCCTCTCATTGGAATGACAAGGCGGGCGTCCGCGACGGCGTGCACAGCCTCTGGCACGCCGGCCGATTCCCGTCCGAAGAGCAGGATGTCGCCCTCCGCGAAGGCGAACCGTGTGTAGGGTTGGGCCGCCTTGGTCGAGAAAAGCACGAGCCGGCGTCCCTCGCCGCGCCGCCACTCCTCGAAGCGCGCAAAATCGACATGCCGGCGGAGCATAGCCATTTCCAGATAATCCATGCCGGCTCGTTTCAGGTTGCGATCCGAGTGATCAAAGCCGGCGGGGTCGATGATGTCGACGGCAACGCCGAGACAGGCGGCCATGCGCAGGATGGTGCCGGTATTGCCGGCGATGTCCGGCTGATAGAGCGCGATGCGGATACCCAATACGGAGCCTCTAAAATGTGGCGGCATGGCAACACTTATGTAGTGCCGGAGGAAAAACGTTCCGCACCGGTAGCCATTTCAGCCGAATGCGGCTATAGAGCCTGCATTGTCAACTCGAACCGACGGAGGCAGGCATGGAACATGTGTTTTTCGCTACTACAGCCTGCCGAACTGGCGGGCTTACTGCCTGACGGCGGTTTCGGTTCGACGCTTTTCCTGACATTTCAAAGCTTGATCGCATCGATTCCCGCCGGAGTTTTTTCCCGGTTTCCGAAGGAATCGTCTGATGTTTTCCTATCTTCCGCGCGGGCTGAAAACCCCGCCTGAACTTGCCGCCGATCCGCCCTTTCCGCCGGCACGCGCCGTAGCAGGCCGGATCGCTGGTGCCATTCCCGGTATTCCAGTGTCTTCCAGATTGCAGGAGAAGGGGATGCTTGACCACCTTCACTCTCCCGGCAGAACCAGCATCCATGAAAGGAAGCTGGCGGCCTGGGCCTTGTTCGTCGGCGAGAGACGTCGCGTGGTAAGCTCGCCCGATCGAAGCGCGCGGCCGCATCGCGGAATGCTGCCCGATATCGATCCGGCTATCGCGGCGCCCGATCCGAACGGTCGTTCAATGCTGCGTCGCCTGTTTGACTTCGTCCGCGACATGGCAGGCCCTGTCGAGGCGCTCGAGATCGCTCCTGCCTGGTCGCAGTCAGGAGCTCGCGAAGCGCCTGTCGGCAAAACGACCGCGTTGTCCTACATTGGCAAGGAGAAGCTGGTGCATGCCGGGGACCGGGCCTCGGCAACGCAGGCGCCCGATTTCGATCACTCTCGCGCCGCCTGATGCGGCGCGAGTTCTCGTCTAAAGCGCGTCATGCGACAGGCTTTAGACTAGTTTTTGTGCATGTCGTTATCCCAAAACCGCTGCTCACTTTTGGGCGACATGCATTAACGAAAAAGACTGTAGAACTGAACAATGTTCCGCTGGTTCGAAAAGCGCCTAAATCCGTTCCCGCCCGAGGAGCCGGTCGAGCCGCCGAAAACGCTCGTTGCCTTCTGCATGCACTATACGAAGGGATCGTGGCCCTACATTGCGATCGCGGCGCTCTTCAATTCGGCCATTGCACTCGCCGAAGTGGGCATGTTCGGCTTCCTCGGCAACGTCGTGGACTGGCTATCGGCCCAAAACCGCGAGACCTTCATTCAAACCGAGGGCTGGAAACTCGCCGGCATGGCATTCATCGTGCTGGTCGCCCTGCCGTGCGCGGTCTTCATAAGTTCCATGATCCATCAGCAGACTTTGATGGGCAATTATCCAATGCGCATCCGCTGGCAGGTTCACCGCTACCTGCTCAAGCAGTCGATGACCTTCTACCAGGATGAATTCGCTGGCCGCATCGCCACCAAGCTCATGCAGACCGCGCTTGCCGTGCGCGAATGCGTGATGAAGCTGATCGACGTGCTCAATTATGTGGTCGTCTATTTCCTCGGCGCGCTCTTCATTGTCGGCTCCGCCGATTGGCGGCTTGCAACCCCACTCGTCGTCTGGCTCGTCTGCTATGTTCTCATGCTGTCCTATTTCGTCCCTAGACTCGGCAAGGTGTCGGAGGAACAGGCCGATGCGCGCTCGACGATGACCGGCCGCATTGTCGACAGCTATTCGAATATCCAGACGGTGAAGCTCTTTTCCCACGCGCGGCGCGAGGCATCCTACGCACGGGAAGGCATGTCGAGTTTCATTGACACGGTCTACCGCTCGATGCGTCTTGTCACCCGGCTCTACGGCTGGCTCTACGTCCTCAACTCCTCGCTGCTCGTCGCGGTCGGTGCGCTGTCCATCTGGCTCTGGCTTGGCCATGCGGTCAGCATCGGCGCTGTCGCCGTCGTGCTGGGCCTGGTGCTGCGCTTCTGGGGCATGTCGCAGTGGATCATGTGGGAGGTGTCCGCTCTCTTTGAGAACATCGGCACGGTCCAGGACGGTATCGGCTCTATATCACTGCCGCGCCTGGTGGAGGACAGACCCGGCGCGAAGGATATAGTCGTCACCAAGGGCGACATCGAATTCGAAAACATCCGTTTCCACTACGGCAAGCGGAAGGGAGTGATCGAGGATTTGTCGCTCGCCGCCCGTTCCGGTGAGAAAGTGGGCCTCGTCGGGCGCTCAGGCGCAGGCAAGTCGACGCTCGTCAACCTGCTTCTGCGCTTCTACGATCTGGAGAAGGGACGCATCCTCATCGATGGCCAGGACATCGCTGCCGTCACGCAGGACAGCCTGCGCGCGCATATAGGAATGGTGACGCAGGACACCTCGCTTCTCCACCGGTCAGTGCGCGACAACATCCTCTATGGCCGGCCGGACGCGACCGAGCCGATGGTGATGGAGGCCGCGCGCCGTGCCGAGGCGGTGGATTTCATTCGCGGCCTGTCGGATGCCGCGGGCCGCAAGGGTTTCGATGCCCATGTCGGCGAGCGCGGCGTGAAGCTCTCCGGTGGGCAGCGGCAGCGCATCGCCATCGCGCGTGTCATGCTGAAGGACGCGCCGATCCTTATTCTCGACGAGGCGACGTCGGCGCTGGATTCGGAAGTGGAGGCGGCGATACAGGAGAATCTCTACCGGTTGATGGAAGGCAAGACGGTCATCGCAATCGCGCATCGGCTCTCCACCATAGCCGCGATGGATCGCCTCGTTGTGATGGACAATGGCCGCATCGTCGAAGAAGGGACCCACGATGTGCTGGTGGCGAGCGCCGGCCTTTACGCCCGGCTCTGGCAACGGCAATCCGGCGGATTCCTGCTGCAGGACGATCCTACCGAGACCGAGCTGGCGGCGGAGTGAACTACGCCTGGCAGGTCCTTATATATTGGATATTGGGGACGCGGCGCCAGGCTACCGGCATTCGCGGACCGTGCATCTGAACTCGGATGAACAAATGGGCGATCACTCCTCACCCCCCTCTCCGGCCGCTTCGCGGCCACCTCTCCCCCACTTTCGTGGGGTAGAGGAAGGAGCGTTGAATGCCGTGGCGCCCTTCCTCTCCCTCGCCGAAGGTGGGGGAGAGGTGCCGAGCGTAGCGAGGCGGAGAGGGGGTGAGGAGTGGTTACCGAAGGCGACGAAGGGCCCGGAGCCATGGCGAAGGGCCGGACCATGCGTGAACCTGAATTCCCCTGAAATCTCCGGAGTGATCGCTTGAGCGCCGACGGCTTCCGTGATCGCATCTGGCGCTCGATCGAAGGCGCGATCGATCCGTTTCAGGATACAGACCGCGAGGTGCTGCCGGAGGATGCGTGGCGTTTCATCCTCTATTTCGCCAATCAAGCCAAAGGGGCCTTCGCCCTGCTGCTGATTACCGGCGGCCTGGCTGGAGCCGTCGATGCCGCAATGTACTGGTCGGTCGGCTGGCTCATCGACCTGCTTGCCAAGTCATCGCCGGCAGCGCTTTTTTCCGACCACTGGCGCAGCCTTGCCGGCCTGCTGTTCCTAATCCTCGTCGTTCGCACGGCCGTCATGGTCGCCTCCGCGATCGTTGAGCAACAGATCGTGGTGCCCGGCTTCTACTCGATGGTCCGCTGGCAGGCCTTCCGGCGCGTTATCCAGCAGCCCTACGGCTTCTACCAGAACGACTTTGCCGGCCGAATCGCCACCAAGATCATGCAGGGGGGAGAGGCTGTCGGCGATTTCATCGTCAACATGCTTCAGACCATGTGGTCGTTCCTGACCTTCGTCGTGCTGGCCATTTCGATCCTGATCTCGCTCGATCCGCTGATGGGCGTGGTGGTAGCCCTTTGGTTTTCGGGCTATGCGTCGATCGTCTATTTCCTGCTACCCGAGATGCGCCGCGCGGGCCGCGAGACGGCGGACCAGCGCTCGATATTCAACGGACGCCTGGTGGACGCATTCACCAACATCGTTGCGGTCAAGCTGTTCGACAGCGGGCGGCGCGAGCACGCCTACATCCGTGACGGGCTCGAAGGCTTCCTGACTGCTGTCATCCGGCTGACCCGGGCGATCACAACAGTGCGTTCGTCGGTTGCGCTGCTCAACGGCCTGATGATGAGTGCAATCGCGACAATCGCGATCCTTAAATGGACGGGGGGCGGCATCTCGACTGGCGCCATAGCCGCGGCGCTCGGTCTCGTTTTTCGGCTCAACCAGATGTCCGGATGGATGATGTTCAACATCAACGGGCTGGTGCGGAACTACGCGACGGTGCAGGACGCGACCCGAACGATCTCGGTCACCCCGGCGATCCGCGACGCGGAAGGAGCGATTGCGATTCAGCGCGCCAAAGGCGACATACGCTTCGAGAACGTTTCCTTCCACTACGGCAAGGAAGGCGGGATCATCGACAAGCTGTCGTTCCATATCCGGCCCGGCGAGCGCGTTGCACTCGTTGGCCCCTCCGGTGCAGGCAAGACAACGATCGTCAATCTCATGCTCAGGCTCTTCGACGTCGAGCAAGGCCGCGTGCTTATCGACGGCAGCGATGTTCGCAGTCTGACGCAGGCTTCGCTGCGCGCCCAATTCGGTGTGGTCAGCCAGGAAGCGATGCTGATGCACCGCTCGATCCGCGACAATATCGGCTATGGGCGCGAGGGCGCGACGGAGGCCGAAATCATCGATGCGGCGAAGCGCGCCGCTGCCCATGACTTCATTGTGGATGTCGAAGATCCGCGCGGCCGCAAGGGCTATGACGCCCAGGTCGGCGAGCGGGGCGTGAAGCTCTCGGGCGGCCAGCGTCAACGCGTCGCCATAGCGCGAATGATGCTCAAGGACGCGCCGATCCTGATCCTCGACGAGGCGACCTCGGCACTGGATTCGGAGGTCGAAGCCGCGATCCAGGACAACCTCTACCGCCTGATGGAAGGCAAGACTGTGATCGCCATCGCGCACCGCCTTTCGACGATCGCGGCGCTCGACCGGCTGATCGTCATCGACGAAGGCCGTATCGTGGAAGAGGGCAGCCACGACGCGCTGATTGCGCGCGGCGGTCTTTATGCGCAACTCTGGAAGCGCCAGTCCGGCGGTTTTCTGGGCGTTGCCCTAGCGGCGGAGTGACGCCGGAGCGCCGGGCTGGATCGCCGGGAGGCTGAAAGGAACGATGCCACTACATCCTCCCGGAAAACTCCCGACGTCCTCGATGGGCGACGGCAGTCTCGACGCGCTGAGCTTTGAAATCCTCGCCGAAAAGGCAGCATCCCTCGGTCGCGCGGGACAGCGCGCCGAATCGTGTCTTGCGAAGCTCCGTGATCATCACGAGAAGGACGACGAACGTGAGACGCTCGTCGTCGAAGCGTCCGAAGCGGTCTATGCCTATTTCATCCAGCGCGAGGTCTGCGGCTTCCGCCGCCACGACGAGATCATCCGGGAGTTCGCAATTCCGAAGGAGGTGCTGGCAAGGCTGGGGGCGAAATAGGCAATTTAGAGCTGCGGACACACCGATGGAATCGGTGCTGCTGCTCAATCTCTTTGTTTGAGCATCGAAGCGGATCGAGCTGGCCGATTCTTGCGACAACGCGGCGGCAATACGTCTTTGGGAAAAATTCGGCTTCGAATCGGAGGGCATCTGCCGGGCTCGGGATTGCAGCTATGCCGATGCGCTATCGACGGCGCGGCTTCGGGATTTGCCGGCGCGCCGCGCTGATTTCGCGCCACTTGCCAACGCCCCGCGACAATCTGCCGTCGTTGGCGTTGCAGTCTGGACAATCAATGGCTTCACGCATAAACCAACGCCGAGTGCCGGGGGTATCCGCCGGCCTTTTTGCGTGTGCGAAGGGGTCGTCGAACATGGGCTTTTCCGCCGGCCCGCGATGAGGAAAGGATCAGGTTCCCGTGAGCGCCAACGATACGATCGATCACAACCGTCGCGATTTCCTCTACATTGCCACCGGCATGGCGGGCGCGATCGGGGCCGCCGCGGTCGCGTGGCCTTTCATCGATCAGATGCGGCCCGATGCTTCCACCCTGGCGTTGGCGTCCATCGAGGTCGATGTTTCCTCGCTCCAGCCCGGCATGTCCCTGACCGCCAAGTGGCGCGGCAAGCCGGTGTTCATTCGCAACCGCACGCCTGAAGAAATCAAGGCGGCGCAGGATGTCAAACTGGAGGAACTGAAGGACCCAATCGCCCGCAACGCCAACATACCCGCCGACGCACCTGCCACCGACGCCGATCGTTCGGCGGGCGAAGGCAAGGAAAACTGGCTGGTCATGGTCGGCGTGTGTACGCATCTCGGCTGCATTCCGCTCGGCCAGCAGGGCGAGTTTGGCGGCTGGTTCTGCCCCTGCCACGGCTCGCAATACGATACGGCGGGGCGCATCCGCAGAGGTCCGGCGCCGGAAAACATGCCGGTGCCGGTATTCCAGTTTATCTCTGATACCAAGATCCGGATTGGCTGAGGCAGAGGGACAATTCCATGAGCGGCGGACACTCGACCTACACACCCAGAACCGGCCTTGGACGCTGGATCGACGCGCGCATGCCCTTGCCGCGCCTTGTTCACGATTCCTTCGTCTCCTACCCGGTTCCGCGCAATCTGAACTACGCCTACACGTTCGGCGGTATCCTCTCGGTGATGCTGGTGGCGCAGATCCTTACCGGCGTTGTCCTGGCGATGCACTATACCGCCGACACCTCGCTCGCGTTCCAGTCGGTCGAGAAGATCATGCGCGACGTGAATTCCGGCTGGCTGTTGCGCTATCTGCATTCCAACGGCGCGTCGATGTTCTTCATCGCCGTCTACATCCATATTTTCCGCGGTCTTTACTACGGCTCCTACAAGGCGCCGCGCGAGCTGCTGTGGATCCTTGGCTGCATCATTTACCTCTTGATGATGGCCACCGGCTTCATGGGCTACGTGCTGCCGTGGGGCCAGATGAGCTTCTGGGGAGCCACCGTCATCACCGGCTTTTTCACCGCCATCCCGCTCGTCGGCGAATGGATCCAGCAGCTCCTGCTGGGTGGGTTCGCCGTCGACAATCCGACGCTCAACCGGTTCTTCGCGCTTCACTATCTGCTGCCATTCATGATCGCCGGCGTGGTCGTGCTGCATGTCTGGGCGCTGCACGTTACGGGCCAGACCAACCCGACCGGGATCGAGGTGAAGTCGAAGACGGATACGGTGGCGTTCACGCCCTATGCGACCATCAAGGACGGGTTCGCGATGATCCTTTTCTTCGCCTTCTTCGCTTATTTCGTGTTCTACATACCGAACTATCTCGGCCATCCGGACAATTATATCATCGCGGATCCTCTAAAGACGCCCGCCCATATCGTGCCGGAGTGGTACTACCTGCCGTTCTACGCGATACTGCGCGCAATCACCTTCAACATCGGCCCGATCAACTCCAAGCTTGGCGGCGTGGTGGCGATGTTCGGTTCGATTGCCCTTCTGTTCCTGGTGCCATGGCTAGATACCTCGAAAGTCCGGTCGGCATCCTACCGTCCTTCCTATCGCATCTTCTTCTGGCTGTTCGTCGCCAATGCGATCTTCCTCGGCTGGCTGGGCTCACGGCCGGCGGAGGGCGCCTATGTCATGATGGCCCAAGTCTCCACGCTCTACTACTACGCGTTCTTCCTTGTGGTCATGCCGGTCCTTGGACTGATCGAGAAACCGCGCAGGTTGCCGAACTCGATCACTGAGGCTGTCCTCCAGAAGAACAGGGGCGTGGCCGGGCATCCGGCCGGCGTGGCGGCATCGCCCGAATCAAAAGGCTGAGACTCCAAGAGAATCTTGAAAGGAACTTTTTGCATGAAAAAGATTCTCGCTGCCGTTGTAGGGCTCGGCTTGCTCGCGATGGCCTCTGCCGGTGCGACGCTCGCGCAGGAGGAAGAAGGCCACAACGCCGCGGAGCCGACGCACTTCCCGATTCACAAGCCTGAGGAACAAGGCTGGACCTTCGCGGGACCCTTGGGCCACTACGATGCCGCCCAACTCCAGCGCGGTCTGAAGGTCTACAAGGAAGTCTGCGCCGCCTGTCACTCGATGGACCTGGTCGCCTTCCGGTCGCTGTCCGATCTCGGCTATTCCGAGGCGCAAGTGAAGGCGTTCGCCGCGGAATATACTGTCCAGGACGGTCCGAACGCCGAGGGCGAAATGTTCGACCGTCCAGGAATTCCGTCCGATCACTTCCCATCGCCTTATCCGAACAGGGAGGCCGCCGCGGCCGCGAATAACGGGGCGCCGCCGCCGGATTTCTCTCTGATCGCCAAGGCGCGTGGCGTTGAACGCGGCTTCCCGCTGTTCCTGGTCGACATCATCACGCAATATGCCCAGGGCGGTCCGGACTATATCCACGCGCTGCTCACCGGCTATGACCAGCAGCCGCCAGCCGGGATGGAGATTGCCGAAGGCACGCACTACAATCCGTTTTTCATTGCCGGTAAGTCGCTGGCGATGCCGAAGCCGCTGTCGGACGACCAGGTCACCTACGATGACGGCACCCCGC
Organism: uncultured Alphaproteobacteria bacterium; assembly: GCA_963813315.1. Classification (GTDB taxonomy): domain Bacteria; phylum Pseudomonadota; class Alphaproteobacteria; order Rhizobiales; family Rhizobiaceae; genus CAWEYO01. The sequence goes on from CAWEYO010000014.1 coordinate 117,523, forward strand.
AGACGGTAGACCAGTATTCGCGCGACGTCGCTGCTTTCCTGATGTGGGCGGCCGAACCGCATCTTGAAGCCCGCAAGCAGACTGGCTTCGGCGTGATGGTCTTCCTTGTGTTGTTTGCGGGGCTGGTCTATCTCACCAAGCGCAAGATTTGGGCGCAAGTTCCACACTGAGGGCCGAACCGCGTCAAAGAGAAAAGGGCGTCCGATCGACGCCTTTTTGCGTAGGGCAAGTCCTTCCCAGTCTAAGCCTGGCGCAAAACCAGACTTCTGGTCCATTCGTTCAACGCCAGACAGTCAAACTCTGTCAGAGTTCCTATGCGACCAATGACCAATTCGTCGGCGATGGTAAAGAGCTTCGCCCTGACAAAGCAGGGGCTATGCAGCCCTGCCTCTACATAGTCTCGCACTGTCAGATCACTTGGCCATTTGGTCAAACTTGCGGTGGTGACCATGGTCATAACCGAGTTTTGGTGGAAAGCATTGAATTCTCTATCGGAAAGTACGATAGCGGGTCGCTGCTTGCGCCCCTTCTTCTCAGAAAAAGGGAATTGAACCAATACTGCGTCAAATCTGCCGTAGCTCACCAAATGCCTCTTCGTCTTCTGCTGTGTACCACTCATCGAATGTCGCATCCGCGAGAAGAAGCAACGCGTCCTCTTCGTCATCAGGCCATTTGACCTGTATCTTGTCGCCCCGCCTCTTCTGCAGTCTGGCCCAGACACTCGCCATTGCGCCCAGTGGTTTGATGCCCTGAGTCGGACGACCGTCCGACCCAGTGTTCATCTTTGCCCAGGTTCCTACAATGCCATCAACATTCAAGCGGATGCTCTGACCTTCCTCAAGCGACACGACCTTTCGATAAAGGCTTGGATCCCCCTTGAGGTGTTTGGCCCAAATCACATCGTCTCTAATTTCTAGCAACATGGCACCCTCCTAATGAGATCAAACATAGGGCGGGGTGGGGGTGGGGTCAACTGTCTTCCTTTTTCAAGTCCGCCGCACTACCAATAGCTTCACCCCAACCCGGATACGATCCATGAAATCCACGGTCGAAGACACGCTCTTTTCCGCCATTCGGACGATCCCTGATTATCCGAAGCCGGGCATCATGTTCCGCGACATCACCACGCTCCTGGGCAATGCGCGGGCATTCCGGCGTGCGATCGACGAGCTGGTGCATCCCTACGCCGGGGCGAAGATCGACAAAATCGCCGGCATCGAGGCACGCGGGTTTATCCTTGGCGGCGCCGTCGCGCACCAGATGTCGGCCGGCTTCATCCCCATCCGCAAGAAAGGCAAGCTTCCGCACGAGACCGTTCGTGTTGCCTACAGCCTCGAATACGGGCTCGACGAGATGGAAATGCACAGAGATGCAGTCGCGCCGGGCGAAAAGGTCATCCTCATCGACGATCTGATTGCCACAGGCGGTACGGCTGCCGGAGCTGTGGCGCTGCTCCGCCAGATGGGCGCCGAAATCGTTGCGGCCTGCTTCGTCATCGACCTGCCAGAGCTAGGCGGCCGCGGCAAGCTCGAAGCGCTCAGCGTTCCGGTGAGAACGCTGGTAGCGTTCGATGGGCATTGAGTGTGAGTAGTTAGTAAGTAGTAAGTAGTAAGTAGTAAGTAGTAATGTATTGGAGAAGACTGCTCCAATACTCACTACTCACTACTCACTACTCACCTTCACTCCACCTTCACCATTACAGCGCTTTCGAATTCCAGCACCTTGTCGCCGGTCGAATCGAAGGCTTCCGCGCGGACGTTCAGGAGTTCGCCAACCGGGCCGGGACGAAACAAGCCTGTGGCTGATCCCGCTGCGCGTGAAGGTGATCGTTTCGCCGGCAAAGACCGGTTTCAGCCATTTTAGATTCCTGAAACCGGGCGAGGGACCGAATTCAGGCCGCGGGCCGGGGCCTGTCCAGTGCTTGCCCTCGGTCGCGAGGTTGTATTTCATCCATGTGGCGGCGGTATGCCAGCCGGAAGCACAGAGGTGTCCGAAGACGCTGCGACGAGCTGCATCCTCGTCGACATGGAACGGTTGCGGGTCGTATTTGCGAGCAAAGGCCTTGATCGCCTCGGGCTCGAATTTGTGCGAGCCCAGGATCGTGGTGACGCCGATGCCGAAGAATTCGTCGAGATTCATGCCGCAGCCTGCCGGGTCAGAAACATGCCGGTGTTTTCGATTTCCAGCACGGTCTCGCCGCGCTGGTTTCGCAATTCGCTCCTGACCGTGACGAAGCCGAGACCTGGCTTCGATCTGGACTCCCGCTTGGCGAGGACGGTAGCGTAACCGGTGAGGTGGTCGCCGGCGAGCACCGGCCTCTTCCAGCGCACATAGTCCAGCCCCGGCGAACCCTGCGAGGTGGATTCAAGCAGAAAGCCGTCGCACATCAACCGCATGAACATTGAGCAGGTATGCCAGCCGGACGCGGAGAGCCCGCCCAGAATACTGGCCTTGCCGGCCTCCTCGTCGAGATGCATTTGCTGCGCGTCGAACTCACTCGCGAATTCGATAATCTCCTGGGCGGTGACAGTCTTGGATCCAAGCGCAATTGTGCCGCCTTCCACCATGTCCTCAAATGCCCACTTCTTGCCGGTCATTTCAAAGGTCCTGTTCCTGGTTGAAATTCCACTGTCGACAGATAGATCGCAAGCCCCACGGAACGTATGGAGAGGCGGACGTCACAACCAGCCGCGACCCTTGAAATACAAAAACGGCAGCACGGCGGAGATCACCATCAGGACAATAGCGAGCGGGTAGCCCAGCAGCCATTTCAGCTCCGGCATGATTTCGAAGTTCATGCCGTAGATGGATGCGACAAGCGTTGGCGGCAGGAACACGACCGCCGCAACCGAAACGATCTTGATGATGGCGTTCTGCTCGATGTTGATCATGCCGAGCGTGGCGTCGAGCAGGAAGGTGATCTTCTGCGAAAGGAACGAGGCATGGTCACTGAGCGACGCAACGTCTCGCGACAAAGTCTTCACCCGTAAGCGGATGTCCTTCTCGCTCTTGCTTTGCAGCGTCGCATTGCCGAAGAACCCGGATAGCCGCTGCAACGAAATCAGGCTGTCCTGTATGTTCGACACGAGCTCCTCCTTGCGGCCGATCCGGCGCAGGATGAGCTGGAAATCGCGACCGCGCTTTGACGCATCCCGCTTCTCGGCCGGATGAAAGATCCCTTGAGAAAGCTCCACAACATCACGGCCAACACGCTCCAATACGTCGGCGAGCCGGTCGACGATCGCTTCGAGCAACGTCATCAGGATGGTCTCGCCGCTGGTGCAACCGAGCGCGACTTTCTCCGCGCGCTGAGGAAAGGTCTTGAATGCCTGCGGCTCATGATACCGTATCGTCACGAGCTTCTTTCCGACGAGCACGAAGCTGACCGGCGACATGATCGGCCGCTCGCCGTCCGTCTGGGAAGGAAGCGTCGCTGTCATGAAATAGGCGCCGTCCTCGCTATAGAGCCGGCTTGAGATTTCAATCTCTTCCATTTCTTCCAGGGTGGGGATGCCGACGCCGAGCCACGATTCGACGGCGCTTTCTTCCTCTTTCGACGGGTTAAGCAGATCGACCCACACGACCCGATCGCTATTTTGCAGGAGGCCGTCCACCGAATGCAGACGCTCGTTCTCCGCGACGAATGTCTTGATCATCGCCAATTCCCCTTGTTCCAGCAGGAGGTGCGTCATCGATGACGCATTATTGAGGATTGCGTCCGACCGGATGGCCGCACAGGGCGCCAGCCGGGATGTCGCGCCCGATAGACCCGCATCGGGGCGAGGTCAAGCCATACCGGATGATATTGACGACCCGACCGCGGTGGCTAGAGCGGCGGACGCTTTTACGGAACCAGCGCCGCCGCTCTATCTCTTTGTCTGAGCATCGGATTTTTCCCGAATCCGTTTCCCCCTTTCGGGTCCGATGCTCTAACCTCGGTATGCGACGAGAAACCCGCGGGCCTACGAGATATCGCTTCGTTGAGCTCCTCTTTGAGTCAGGCACTTAGGGTGGAAGCCATAGCCGACTCTGTAGTAGAACTTCCCTGCGAGCGCCCCAGCCTTGTAAACAAGTCGCATCTGGACAGGGTCCATTTCCTTGAACCAAGTGGAAAGGGAATCGTTACTCAGCTCGTCCGGTTTAAGATTGAACATGATGACCGTCCGATCATCCTGCTCGTTGCACAAAAACCAGTAATTATACATGAGACTGTTACTATTAAAGATCGCACGACCAACATTGTTCTCGACAGGGTCCTTTTCATTTCGGCGATAGAAGGCCAGTTGGCTCGTCAGAAAATACGTGTCCATACCGACGAGAAGTGGCTCACGTCCCGTCGCGAGTTCCACCTGGTCCTCGATTTCCTCGGCCGTTTTCCCAAACTCTTGCCATGCGATGGGAAGGTCTCGAAGGCTGCCACGGTACCCGATCCCCGGCAGACCGAGCACCATGTAATGCATGCCCGCTCCATACAAGAGCAACGCGATTGTAGCCGTTGCGCCCCAAGCGCGATAAGCGCGTGGTCCTGCGAAGAACGCTGTTCGCCGTTCGATGGCGATCATATGCGCAACCGCCGGCAGTACGGCAAGCCACAACGGACCGGTCCAATTGGGCTTGACTTGGTGAAACAAACTGAAAACGAAAAATACGGACAGCGGCGTCAATGCGTACACGGCAATGAACGCCTGTTTCCGGTCGATGGGTCGACGGAACGCCTGGCCAAGCCCACCCGAATGGGTAAGCGCCGAAATTGCTGCGACAAGGCCGATCGGTGTGATCAAGATCAGAATCGAGCCGAGAAGGATATGCAGCGAGAATTCCGGGACTGCTTCAATTCGCCGGACGCTCTGGAAGGCGAGCGAGGCCCAGTCGTGCGCTGCGTTCCAGGCAAGTACCGGCGAAAACAGCAGCATTGCAATGAGCGCCGCCAAATAGGGCCAGAAGCTAAAGAGCCACCGGCGAGATACCGGGTCAACGAGGATGAATATGAGGGTTGCCGGGCCTAACAGAGCGACGGTGTACTTCGAGAGCATGCCGAATCCCATGCACAGGCCCACACCCAGCCAGGCTTTTCGACGCTCTCCGAGGAGCGCGCGCTCGAGGAAAAACAGCGCTCCGGCCCATGCAGCCGTTAGCGGGGCATCGGGCATCATCAATATACCCATCGCGAAGAAGAACGGCAAAGTGGACAACAGCAGGAGAGTAATGAAAGCTGCGGTCTTGCCGTAAAGATTACGTGCAAACTGAAACGAAAAGAACGCCGCGATCAGCCAACAGAGTGCGGCACCCAAACGCACTGCGAACTCCGTTTCGCCAAGCATCTTCGTGCCCAGCCAAATCAGCCACGCGACCATCGGTGGATGATCCAGATAGCCGATGTCGAGATGCTGCGCGTAGTTCCAATAGTAGGCTTCCTCCGGCAACAGATCGACATTGCCCATGTAGATTAGCCTTAGTGCAATGACATAAGCGAGAACCCCGAGCGCAGCGATCCGCCACCGGACGGTCCGGGAAATGTGAGGGTTAAGGGACGGGAATATGAAAAAGGCGCTCCCAAGATAATTTACAACGGCTGCTGTTGCGATGCCGAGCAGGATCGCGTGTTCGGGAGGCCAACCCCAAGCGTCTACCGCGGTCGCCAGCACGCCCCCGCGTAAGAAGAGTGCCAACAGGCAGACGGCGAAGAAGCGTGCGAAGCGATGCCAGTCCGGTTCAGTTTGGATGCGGGCGGACGCGGCGAAGGCCCATCGCGAGTTCAAAGCGTAGTTGAAGATCGTTGCCGCAGCGAAGCTGGCAATGTGCGCGACCAACATACCAAACTTGGCCAAGAACAACGCGCGGAAGACGAGAAGGTCAACGCCGAGCCCAATCAGCCCGACTGTACCAAAACGGGCCGCCGTTCCAATCGAGACCGCGCCACCCGCGAGGACCATCAACCGGCGAATATAGGCGGCCATCTGCATGACACTGATCTTCGATACGCCGTGGACGCGGTCGGAGAAAGTGATTGGCACCTCGGTTACCCGCAGCCCGTCTCCCCCGACGGCCATAATCTCGAGGGCGATCTTGAAACCGGCGGCAGCCGGATCGACGGCCAAGAGGCGGTCGCGGCGCACCGCGAAGAACCCTGACATCGGATCCTTGAGATCGCTCAGGGGCCAAGCCAGCACAGCACCAAGCCTGGACAGGATGCGCCGGCGCATCGGCCAATCCGGGGTGTGACCTCCCGCAACATAACGACTGCCGACAACCATGTCGCTTTCATTGCCGAAGATAGGGGCCACAAGCTGAGAGATCGAAGCCGGGGGATGGCTTAAGTCGGCGTCTATGACAACGACAACCGGCGCACAGGACTGCTCGGCGGCAGCCAGCACATCGCCTGCAAGTCCCCGACCTCCCCCGGCAGCAATGAGGCGGACCGGCCTACTCCCTTCCCAGCGTCGAACCCGCTCGATCGTTCCGTCGGTCGAGCCACCGTCGGCAATAAGAACCTCCAGATTCAAATCGGGCGATATCTGCGCCAGCACGGAAACCAGAAGTGAATCGATGTTCTCGACTTCATTCAGTGTTGGGATAATCACCGATAACCGCGGGCCTTCGGGCTTATGCACTGTCGCGTCGATCGCTGGGGACCCCACGTTCTGCGCAGCTCGCCACTGTGTGCCGTGCCCACGGAGGCGCGCGATCTCGTCGCGCGGGTCCAAGCTCTCCGGCTCATTCTTCCGTATGCGCGACGACAGAAGTGAAACGCAGACCAGGCAGCCGACCAGAAGCGCGACCCCTGCTGCCACCGCTACCAGCGCCGCAACGGTCACTTCCTCTTTCACCCCCTCAAGGCCGAGCAGCAGCACGAAGGCTGCCACCGCACTTGCTGTCAAGATCAGCCAGCCGCGTCCCTTGGTCCAGTCCATAGTTTGTCTCTCAAGCACGGGTTGCGGCAAGCCACCGAGCATTGGCCATTGTGAATGACGCCGACGAAATTGCCCTTGCCGGCGTCTTCAAAGTTCACGCCGTCGCCGATGTACCAGACGTTGGCCGCAGTTTCCTGGGGATTGTCAATAGGTACGTCTGGAACAAAAGGTCGCGACACCGGCATGATGACCATGGGATATCCATCCGGAGATGGATCGCGATCATTGCCGATGGGTCGGTTCGCGCCAACTCTGGACGCTTGGAGGAGATGGAGCGACCGCTACGTCGGGGCCGATGCTCTGGGGCGTGTTGGTATTCAGGTGATGCCGGCCTGCAAATGGCGGTCTTCTCCGCTCCCGGTACTCACGTACCCGAACGTACGCTGCGTGCCGGTTCTCGAAAACCGCCATTTTCGACTCGACCTGACCTGAACCTCAACACACCCTAAAGGACACCCCGGTCCGTCGCGTTTCGCTCTATCCGCTCCGCCACGAGGCGTTGAAGCCGCCAGAGGTTGCTGTCACGTATGCCCTTGGCTTCGAGGTGAGAAACCGTGTTAAGCAAATACTCGGCGCCGCTACCCCAATGGCCACGGGCCCGGGCCAGCACATCGGCAACGGCTCGAGAGATGAGGGGATAGAGGGGTGAAGCGCGGTCCATAACAAAGGCCAAGGCCGGTGTGGGGGCCGAGGAGGTATCGACAGTGATCCAACGGGGCATACTGTTGATTGGCTTGTAGGTGAACTCGCGTCGGAAGAGTTTACCGAATTGGCCTTCGAGGTTGTCATTGGGAAGATCGTACAGGACGCCTCGACATTGCCCTCCGCGATCCAGGGCCATCATAAGGCCCGGCTGCTCAGGCGTACCGCGAAAGCGGGGCATGCGGAGGCAGAAGGCGCGATGCCAGCCCCGGGCAACACCCAGCTCTTCGCCGACATGCTCGATTTCCGGCTTCCAGATCAATGATCCGCAAGCAAACAGGCGGGTCGGTGCGGCCGGGGCAGGATGAGTTCGGATCATTCGGTCGACCCAGCCATCATAGTCAGCATCGGTGTGTAGCTCGGCACCGGGCGTCAAGCCCTGGTCGACGACGACCTTGTGGACCCTCGCGACATGATCTCGCGTCAACGCCAGCTTTCTCATTTTGGATGGCATCGCTGTGCTCCATCGGATCAAAGTCGCCAAGTTTTGGGCTGATGCCGCCAACATGGCAAGATCGAACGATGCTACAATGCAAATGCGCCAAACGGAGACATGGAGGCACTACTCAAAAACTCAGTATCATTGGAACCGAAGCGGAGGAACCTTCCATGAAAGCAGGCAAGCATTCTCTCGCGATGGCGGTTTCAGCCTTTGTGCTTATGCTCCATTCCTCAGGCTCCATAGCACAGCAAGTTACCGGTGAGGTGGGTTCGCCTGGCGCCACCACCACAATCACCGGAAAACAGCTTCCACCGCCCGATCCTGCGTTCGGGGGTGTGATCAAGGAGAAAGCCTCGGAATCGACGCCGTGGTGGGCGCCACGCATCGTGCCGCCGAAAGGCGCTCCGAACGTCTTACTGATCATGACGGATGACCAGGGTTTCGGCGCGCCGAGCACCTTCGGCGGCGTAATCCCCACTCCGGCCATGGACCGCATCGCCAACAGCGGGCTGCGATATACGAATTTTCACTCCACTTCGCTGTGCTCACCGACGCGGGCGGCGCTGATCACCGGCCGCAACCATCACTCGGTTGGTTTCGGGGTGGTCGGCGAAATCGCGACGGGGTTCCCGGGTTACGACTCGATCATCCCGCTTGAGAAAGGCACCATCGGCACCATTCTCAAGGACAACGGGTACGCCACTTCGTGGTTCGGCAAGGACCACAACACGCCATCCTATCAGTCGAGCCAAGCGGGCCCGTTCGAGCAATGGCCGACCGGGATGGGCTTCGACTATTTCTACGGCTTCGTCGGCGGCGACGCCAGCCAGTGGCAACCCAACCTCTTCCGCAACACTACCGCCATCTATCCCTTCGAGGACAATCCCGGCTGGAACCTGGAGACGGCGATGGCCGATGAGGCCATCCAGTACATGAAGCAGCTCAAGGAGCTTGCTCCCGGCAAGCCCTGGCTCGTCTATTACGTGCCGGGGGCCACCCACGCACCGCATCATCCGACGCCTGAGTGGGTCAAGAAGATCAGTGACATGCACCTCTTCGACGACGGCTGGAACAAGCTGCGGGAGACGATTTTCGCGAACCAGAGGCGGCTGGGCATCATGCCCGAGAACGCCAAATTGACGCCGTGGCCGAAAGGACTGCCGGAGTGGGATTCCCTCAGCATTGAGGAGAAAAAGTTCTTCATCCGGCAAGCGGACGTCTATGGAGCTTACCTTGCCTACGCCGACAATGAGATTGGCCGGGTCATCCAGGCGGTTGACGACCTCGGCGAGCTCGACAACACCCTGATCGTCTACATCGGCGGCGACAACGGCGCGAGCGCCGAAGGCATGCTCAACGGCACACCGAACGAGTTCACGACCTTCAACGGCGTTGCTGTGCCGGTCAAGGACCAGTTTCTCTGGTATCCGTTCTGGGGATCGGAACGGACGTTCCCGCACTTTGCGGCAGGTTGGGCGTGGGCGATGGACACGCCATTCAAGTGGGTCAAGCAGGTGCCATCGCACTTCGGCGGAACCGCGCAGGGCGTGGCCATGTCCTGGCCCGGCCACATCACGGACCTTGGTGGCATACGCCGCCAGTTCTCTCACGTCATCGACATCGTGCCGACGATCCTTGAAGCGACAGGCATCCCGGCGCCCGATACAATCAACGGGATCAAGCAGCGCCCCATCGAAGGCGTGAGCATGGCCTACACCTGGGACAGGGCGAACGCCGACGCCCCGACACGGCACACGACGCAATACTTCGAGATGCTTGGCAACCGCGCCATCTATCACGACGGATGGGTGGCGGCGACGACCCCGGTGACACTACCGTGGGAGCTGAGCACCGCCACGCCGCCGGACGTGATCACCGGGTACAATTGGGAGCTCTATAACGTCCAGGACGACCCCACCGAGTTCAACGACCTTGCCGCCAAGACGCCGGACAAGCTCAAGGAGATGCAGGACCTTTTCTATTCCGAGGCGAAGAAGTACAACGTGCTCCCACTCGACAACTCGACGCTCGCGCGCTGGAACACGCCGCGCCCGAGCCTCACGGCAGGACAGACGGAATTCACCTATTCGGGTGAGCTCAGCGGCGTGCCACCCAGCGCTGCGCCGAGCATCCTCAATAAGTCCTACACCATCACCGCCGAGGTCGAGATCCCCGAGGGCGGCGCAGAAGGCATGATCGTGACCGAGGGCGGTCGCTTCGGCGGATATGGCCTGTTCCTAAGTAAGGGCGAATTCGGCGTCGGCCGGGGCAAGGTGGTGTTCCTCTACAACCTGCTCGACCTCAAGCGCATGGCGTGGGAAGGGCCTGAGTTGGAACCCGGCAAGCACACCATCGTCTTCGACTTCAAGTCCGATGGCCCGGGTCTGGGCAAGGGGGGAAAGGGCATGCTCTCCGTGGACGGCCTCGAAGTGGCTACAAAATCCATGGACCACACCATTCCGATTACCTTCCCGGAGGATGAAACCTTCGACGTCGGCCTCGATACCCGCACCCCCCTGGCACTGGTTGAGTACCGGTACGATGTTCCGTTCAAGTTCACCGGCAAGATCGACAAGCTGACCTTCAAACTCGAGTAGGCGCAGTACACTGAAGCGATTCTTGGCATCCAGTCGCGAGATAGGCAGACGAGGCGCATCGGTGACGAAAAAGGTGCTTATTGTGGCCGCCATCGCCGAAATCGTCACTGGCATGGCTTTGCTCATTGTCCCCTCGCTCGTTGGGCAGCTGTTACTCGGCGAGGAGCTTGCCGGCATCGCCATACCGGTGGCGCGCGTTGCCGGCATCGCCTTGATCGGGTTGGGGGTCGCCTGTTGGCCAGGCCCTCCGCTGGCCGGCATGTTGACCTACAGCGCGATCGTCACGCTGTATCTCGCCTACCTCGGCTTTGAAGGGAGTTTCACCGGCATCTTATTATGGCCGGCTGTCGTCCTGCACCTGATCCTGACGGCACTTCTGGCTTGGGCGCCTGTGAGAAGCAAGCGAGACTGCCCGGAGACCAAGTGATTCAGATATTGAACCTGAACAACATCACGTCGCCATCCTGGACGACATACTCCTTGCCTTCATCGCGCGCCTTGCCGGCTTCCTTGGCCGCGACCTCGCCTCCCAGTGTTACAAAGTCGTGGTAGGCGATCGTCTGGGCACGGATGAAGCCGCGCTCGAAATCGGTGTGGATGACGCCCGCCGCCTGCGGCGCCCTGGTGCCTTTCGGGATCGTCCAGGCACGCGTTTCCTTGGGACCGGCGGTGAAATAGGTGATCAGGTCGAGCAGCTCGTAGCCGGCGCCGATAAGCTTGTCGAGGCCGGGTTCGTTCAGTCCCATGGAGGCGAGAAACTCAAGTTCCTCTGCGTCCGGCAGTTGCGCCACTTCAGCCTCGATTTCGGCCGAAATCACGACCGTACGCGCGCCTTGCGCCTCAGCCATAGCCTCCACGGCGCGGGTGTGTTGATTGCCGGTGGCCGCGTCGGTCTCGGCAACGTTGCACACATACAGAACCGGATGCGATGTGAGCAGGTTGAGCCCCTGCAGAATGTGCAGGTCCTCTGCGGCGATGCCCTTCAGGAGCACACGCACAGGCTTGCCGCCTTGCAGAAGCTCCAGGGATTTTTCCATCAGCGGCAGCACAGCGAGCGCTTCCTTGTCCTTGCCGGTGGCGCGCTTGCGTATCTGCACGATGCGGCGTTCCAGACTTTCCAGATCCGCCAGCATCAGTTCGGTTTCGACCGTCTCAGCATCCGCCACGGGATCGATGCGGCCCTCGACGTGGGCGATGTCGTCATTCTCGAAGCAGCGCAGCACATGGACAATCGCATCGACTTCGCGGATGTTTGCCAGGAACTGGTTGCCCAGGCCTTCACCCTTCGATGCCCCGCGCACCAGGCCGGCAATGTCGACGAAGGAAATGCGCGTCGGGATGATCTCCTTCGACTTTGCGATCGCGGCGATTTTCTGAAGGCGCGGATCGGGCACCGCCACTTCGCCGGTGTTTGGCTCGATGGTGCAGAACGGATAGTTGGCGGCTTGTGCGGCGGCCGTTCTTGTCAGCGCGTTGAAAAGCGTCGATTTGCCAACATTGGGCAAGCCAACGATGCCGCATTTGAAACCCATGGCCAAAGTCCTAGTGAAGCGAAGTCTGTGGGGGGCTATGCCGGAAGGGATTGATGATCGTCAACCCGCGCAGTCATTATCAGCCCGTAAATCCTCAAATCGATCGTGTGGACTTGGGCTCACTCCTTGCTGCCAAAGAGCCTCTTCAGCATGGCGGCCATCGGCCCAGTGTCGGGGAGCTTGACGGCCAGGCCCTGCGGTCGCGCCTGCCGGACGTGGCTCTGCTGCTTTGGGGTCGGGCGGTCACTTTCGGTCGCTCCGGCATTTGTGGTGTCTCGCACCGCAAGGCTTACTTTGTTCATAAAACCGCTTTCGTCGCCTTTTGCCAGCATTTCCGCGTTCACGGCAATCGCGTCCAGCAGCGGCTCAAGCCATTCCTTGTCGGCCTTGTCGAAGTCGCTGAGCACATGGCCGTGCACCAGTTCCTTGACGCCCGGATGACCGACGCCGATCCTGACGCGGCGGTAGTTTTTACCGATGTGCTGATCGAGTGACCGGATGCCGTTGTGGCCCCCGGCGCCGCCGCCGGTCTTCACGCGCACCTTCCCGTCCGCGAGATCGATCTCGTCGTAGAAGACAGTCAGTTGAGACGGGTCGAGCTTGTAGAAGCGCATCGCCTCGCCGACCGATTGGCCGGAAAGGTTCATGAATGTCTGTGGTTTGATCAGGATTACTTTTTCGCCGCCCAGATTGCCTTCGGCGATCTGAGCCTGGAATTTTCTCGACCAGGGCGAAAAGGAATGGCGGCGGGCAATAGCGTCCGCCGCCATGAAGCCGGCATTGTGCCGGTTGTTCGCGTGTTTGGCGCCGGGATTGCCGAGACCAGCAAAAAGCAGCATGGCTCCAACTCTCCCGCTGAGGAATTATTCCTCCGTCGCGGCCTCTTCCGTTTCTTCGGCCTCAGCTTCTTCGGTAGGCGCAGCCACCTCCGGCTTCATCGCCGAGGAACCGGCGATCGTGGCGATCGTGAAGTCACGGTCATGGATGACCGGACGCACGCCTTCCGGCAGCTTCACCGCGGAGATGTGGATGGATTCGCCGATGTCCCTGCCAGTAAGATCGATGGAGATGAATTCCGGGATCGCATTGGCCGGGCAGTGGAACTCGACCTCGTGTCGCACAATGTTCAGCACGCCGCCGCGCTTGATGCCGGGCGACTTCTCTTCATTGACGAAGTGAACCGGCACATTGACGTTCACTTCCGTGTCTTTGCCGATGCGCAGGAAGTCGACATGCATCGGGAAGTCCCGGATCGGATCAAGCTGGTAATCCTTTGGCAGGACCTGGAACTTCTTGCCGTCGACGTCGATCGTGGCAATAGTGGTCAAGAAACCGCCGCCGTGGATCTTGTAGTAGAGGTCCTTGTAGGGCAGGGCGATCGCCAGGGGTGGCTGCTTGTCGCCATAGATTACTGCAGGCACTTTACCGTTGCGACGAACTGCACGGGCGGACCCCTTACCGACCTGTTCGCGCGCTTCGGCCTTGAGCTCGTATGTCTCGCTCATGGCATTTCCTTTCGCGTGTTATTGGAGCGTTTACGGCCGGACGTGCCGATCCGAAAACGTCGAAAGCGGCCTTATCTGCGCATGACCCCTTCGAAACCGGCATTCCGGCTGTCGAGATCATGCGGCCGGGGCCGCCCTCATCCGCGTTGCCTCCAAGGGTGTCTACGCGGGTGGCGGCTCTATAGCGGAAGCAGGCAGGCAGCGCAAGATTGCCTGACCGCCCGCTGTATTCTGTGACCTTGACAAGCGCCGGGGTTCAATCCACGATCATGACAAGGGGTTCCTTCGCGACGACCCCGTGAGGCGTCAGCCCAAAGATCGCGTCCAAACTCTTACTTTCCAGGAGATGGACGCTATGCCGTCAACAACTGCAATCACCGTACCGCAACTTTCTCGTCTCGTCGGTCTGCCAGATGCACCGACAATTGTCGATGTTCGCATTGACGAAGACTATGAAACTGACACACGCCTGATGCCGGCTTCAATTCGTCGGGACTTCAAAACCGTATCAATATGGGCGAGTGAGTTCACCGGCCAACAGGTTGCTGTCATCTGCCAGAAGGGACAGAAGCTTTCGCAAGGCGTTGCCGCTTGGTTGCGGCACGAGGGCATTGCTGCAGAAAGCCTCGAAGGCGGATTTGAAGCCTGGCGCCAAGCCAAAGGGCTACTTGTCAAGACCGACAAGATACCGCCCCGTGACAACAATGGCCGCACCATCTGGGTGACACGCGCCCGCCCCAAGGTAGATCGTATCGCGTGCCCTTGGCTAATCCGCCGCTTCGTCGACCGTTCGGCGGTGTTCCTCTTTGTCGACCCAGCTGAAGTGGCGGACGCTGCCGATCGCTTTCGCGGCGTTCCGTTTGACATCGACAACGTGTTTTGGAGCCACCGGGGCGAGCGTTGCACATTTGATACCATGATCGAAGAGTTCGGGTTGCAATCTGAGACGCTTGATCGACTGGCGTTAATAGTGCGTGCGGCCGATACGGCAAGGCTTGACCTGGTGCCTCAAGCGGCTGGGTTCCTCGCCGCCTCGCTCGGCCTCTCGAGAATGTACCGCGACGATCTCGAACAGCTCGATGCCGGCATGGTGCTATATGACGCGTTCTTTCGATGGTGCCGGGATGCGGTTGACGAAACGCATAGCTGGCCGAGCGGAGGCAAAGCGTCGTGACCGCTCTCTCGACCGCGACAGACGACGCCGAGCCGACCGTTTCAACCGCGCCCACCTTCAAAGAGGCGACCAAGCTCTGGGCGAAGATCGGCCTCCTGTCGTTCGGGGGCCCGGCCGGGCAGATCGCATTGATGCATCGCATTTTGGTCGACGAGAAGAAGTGGCTGGACGAGCCGCGTTTCCTGCACGCGCTCAACTACTGCATGCTGCTGCCCGGCCCGGAAGCCATGCAGCTTGCAACATACGCCGGCTGGCTGCTGCATGGCGTGAGAGGCGGGCTTGTCGCCGGGCTGCTTTTCGTGCTGCCGGGCGCCTTCGTCATTACGCTCCTGTCAGCAATCTACCTGGCGGTCGGCGATGTGCCGCTTGTCCAGGGCCTGCTGTTCGGGCTGAAGGCGGCCGTGCTCGCCGTCGTGCTCGAGGCGCTGATCAAGGTGTCGAAGCGCGCCCTCAAGAGCGGCTTGATGGTGGCGCTGGCGATCGCGGCCTTCGTGGCAATCGCCTTCCTGAACCTGTCGTTTCCAGTCATCATCGCTGCGGCCGCGGTCTGCGGCTTGCTCGGGCACGTCTTCGGGTACCGGACGAACGGCGGCACAGGAGAAACGAACGAGCAGGCGGCGGAGCAGCCTCATGCCATGCCCGACTGGACCCGGCCCAGCGCTCGGCGTCTCTTCGCCACGCTAGCCGTCTGGCTGGCGGTCTGGTTCGGGCCGCTGTTGGTCCTTCATGCAATGTTCGGCAACGGCCATGTGTTTTCCGCTGAGGCATCCTTTTTCTCGAAGATGGCGGCGGTCACCTTCGGCGGGGCTTACGCGGTGCTTGCCTATGTCGCTCAGCAGGCGGTCGAGGTGCATGGCTGGCTGCGGCCGGACGAGATGTTGACCGGCCTCGGGCTGGCCGAGACAACGCCGGGGCCGCTGATCCTTGTCCTCGTCTTTGTCGGATTTCTCGGCGGCGCGCGCCTTTCCGGCCTTGCACCGCTCGCCGGCGGTGTCGCAGGCGCCGCCGTCACCTTGTGGTTCACGTTCGTCCCGTGTTTCCTTTGGATCTTCGCTGGTGCTCCCTATGTGGAGACGGTGCGCAATGTCCGCTGGCTGACGGGTGCGCTGTCAGCGATAACAGCGGCGGTCGTCGGCGTTATCGCCAATCTCGCCGTCTGGTTTTCGCTGCATGTGCTGTTTGCCGAGGTCGGGGAACAAGCGGTCGGGCCTTTTACGATGCCAGATCCCGATTGGGCGACTTTCGACGTCGCGGCAGCCATCATCGCCATGGCAGCCGCCATCGCGCTCATCCGCCATCACGCCAACATGATCGCCGTGCTCGTCTTGGCTGCGATCGCGGGGATGGTCTGGCAGCTATCGGGAACTTAGAGCGCGATGATTTCTTCCGGAATTGTCACCGCGCTCTAACTATTTGATTTCACATGATCTTTTCGAAAACCGCTGCGTACTTTTCGAATCATGCTCTAGACGGGGCGATCAGTCCAGGTAGTCGGCGGCCAGTTCGACGTAGTCGAAGCCGCCGGATCGTCCGCCAAGATGCTTCGCCAGGAAGTCCTCGATGAGGCGGGCGCGCTTTACATTTGTCTGCCAGCGCATTTTCCTCTTGCATGGAAGTCGCGCATATTGGTGGACGGCGATCGGCGCCCATCCGGCCGATCAATCGAACAGGCTGGACACCGACTCCTCGGTTGCGGTGCGCGAGATCGCCTCGCCGATCAGGTCCGCGATGGAGACGACGCGGATGTTGTGCGCTTCGACCACGGTCTGCGTCGGCTGGATGGAATCGGTAATGACCAGTTCCTGCAGCTTCGAGCCCGTGATACGGGCTGTGGCCCCGCCCGAGAGCACCCCGTGGGTGATATAGGCGGCGACGCTGCTCGCGCCTTTGGTCAACAGCGCGTCGGCAGCGTTACAGAGCGTGCCGCCCGAATCGACGATGTCGTCGATCAGCAGGCAATCCTTGCCGCGAACATCGCCGATGACATTCATCACTTCCGACTCGCCCGGCCGCTCGCGGCGCTTGTCTACGATGGCAAGCTGCGCATCCAGCCGCTTTGCCAGCGCGCGGGCGCGGACGACGCCCCCGACATCGGGCGAAACCACCATGACGTTGGCAAGCTGCTTGTACTTTGCCTTTACATCGCGCGCCATTACCGGCACGGAAAAGAGATTGTCGGTCGGTATGTCGAAAAACCCCTGGATCTGGCCGGCATGGAGATCGAGCGTCAGCACGCGGTCTGCACCGGCGCGGGCGATCATGTTGGCGACCAGCTTGGCCGAGATGGGGGTGCGGCCCGATGCGCGCCGGTCCTGTCGCGCATAGCCGAAATAGGGGATCACCGCTGTGATGCGCCGCGCCGACGAGCGCATGAACGCGTCGATCATGATCAGGAGTTCCATCAGGTGATCGTTGGTGGGATAGGAGGTCGATTGTAGGACGAAGACATCCTCGCCTCGCACATTCTCCTGAATCTCCACGAAGATTTCCTGGTCGGCGAAGCGCCTGACGCTGGCCTTTCCGATCGGGATGTTAAGGTAGCGGGTGACCGCCTCGGCCAGCACCCGGTTGGAATTGCCCGCGAAAAGTTTCATGCACTGTCCCCGGCGAGAGCCGCAGCCCGGATATGACGGGCTTTTAGCGTCGTTCGCCGCTATTGCAAGCTCCTAGTCTCCTTGACCAGGGATACGTGTGCTATTTCCTAGCCAACGGGATACAAAGGCGTGCTGCCGCGATGTTGCGGCCTCCCCGCATCGTCGCATCCTCGGGCTTGACCCGAGGACCCATGTCCGGAACGCTCATCGTGGTGGAGGCGGTGGAAATCTGGACCGCCGCGCCGCCTTCATGTTCAGGCCTGGATCCCAGGGTCTGCACCTTCGCTCCGCTTCGGCTCCGCCCTGGGATGACGAAGAGGGGGGACGATTCCGCTCCGAGATTGGGGACGTTTCCGCTCCAGGATGGCGAGGGGACGCCAACCGCTGTCGCTTGTGATTGGCCAACCCTCTCCGCATCGTGCGGCGACGGCCGTCAGCCTGTGCGCTTTGAAAGCCAGGCAGCGAGCTGATCGACTGTCTGGTCGGCGATTGCCTGCATCGTCTGGCTCGAAACGGAAGCCCAGCCTTCGCCTCTGGCGGCCGACTTCTCCTGGCCTTGGATGCGGTGCAGGCGGTTACCGTGGGGATCGAGTACGTCCCAGACATAGATCACCGTCGTTCCGTCGCCATCGGAAATCGCGGAGAGATAGCCCTTGAGCACATGGGTGCTCCGCGTGCTCCCGCCGCCCGCGAGCTGGATGCCGCGCTCGCGCGCCTTGAGCGCGATGCGTTCGGTGAGCGGCGTCACCGCCTCTACTGTCGCGCCCACGATAGGAGCGAGCTGCAGGCTCGTGCCTGAGGCGACCGCGGCCGCCGGCTCCGCCGCAGCATTTCCAACGGACGCCGTCGCCGCGACGGCGGGCGTGGATTGTACGGATTGCGGCGTTGTTATCGCTGCCGGGGCCAGCGTCCTTTCCATGCTTGTGCAGGCAGTGAGCGAGGAAGCAGCCAGGAACAAAGCCATGACGGCGGATCTACTCATTCCTTCACGCTCCGGGCATCCGCCCTTCACGCTCCGGGCATCAGCGCCAAGTCCTTTCAATCTTTTCCAGAATGGACTCATTGTACGATCAAGTCGAGATCATGACGGGAGAGCGGCTTTGGCTGCGAATCGGTTGTCAGATAGGTGCGCCCCAGCGTCATCGCTGTCTCCGTCTCGGAGTCCATGATGATCATGTGTGCAAAGAGCGTCATGTCAGGTGCGATCGCCTCCGAATTGCCCTGGTAGAACATCGGCATGTCCATCCAGCTAGGGGTAAAGCGGGCGCCTAGAGAATAGCCGCAGGCGTTCAAGCGGTGCTTGATGAGCCCGCGTGCTTCCATGACACGGGCGTGCGCGTCGAAGACGTCGCCGAACGTGTTGCCGGGCACCATTGCTTTCTCGACCGCGATCAGCGCGGCGCGGGCGGCGTCGTAGAGCTCCTGATGCCGTTTCGACACTTTGCCGGTCAGCACCGTGCGCATCATCGCGGCATGGTAATGGTGGAAGACGCCGGCCCATTCAAGGGTCAACTGGTCGTTCTTCAGGAGCTTGCGCCGGCCTGCCTTGTACCGGCACAGCAGCGCGTCGGCGCCTGAGCCGATGATGAACTCGTTGGCTGGATAATCGCCTCCGCCTGCAAAAATCGCGCCCTGCATGGCGGCCAGGATCGCGCCTTCGTCTCCGCCCTGCTTGATCAGCGGGAGGGCGGCATCGAGGGCCTCGTCGGCAAGGCCCGCGGCCTTTTCCACTTTCTTGATCTCGGCCGGGCTCTTGAACAGGCGCAGCCGGGACACGAGGCCGGAAGCGTCGGCGATCTGGCCGAAGGTCTGCATCTGCTCGTCGAGGCGGCGCCCGTTGTAGGCGGTGAGCCCATGCGTATCATATTCGATGCCAATTCGAGCTCCGAGGAGGTCGAGATCGTTCAGCAGATTGCGTAGGTCCAGCGCCGGATTGGCTCCGTCACGGTCGGTCCACAGCACGATGTTTTCGATCGTGGAGGTATGGCGCGCCTGACGCAGATCGGCTGAGCGGGTGAGGAGCAGCATCGACCCATCCGCTTTCACTACGAGGCACTGGAAGAAGCAAAAGCCGAACGTGTCGTAGCCGGTTAGCCAGTACATGCTTTCCTGGGCGAACAGCAGGACCGCATCGAGCTTCTTCTCCGCCATCTCGATCATCAGCCGGTCGCGCCGCGCGTCATACTCCGCGCGATCGAAGTGAAGCGCCATCAGTCGTCCTCCAATGCAATCGCTGAAATCAGCCGCCCGTAATCCGCTTCATCGCGGTGTGTGGCGCGCCGATAGGAATAGAACAGATCCTCCTCGGCATAGGTGCAGCGCCCGAGCTGGCTGGCCTGCACGCCTGCCCGGCCGAGACGCTCGACCGTGTAAAGGTTGAGGTCGAACATGAAGTGGCCGGCCCTTGCCGATGCTATGAAATAGCGCGCATTGCCGGAATCTGCATCCGTGAAGCGCGCGGCGAATTCCGCCCCGACTTCGTAGTTGGCCTGGCTGATCGACGGGCCAAGCACGGCTATGATACGTACGCGACTTGCGCCAAGGCCTTCCATTGCCGTGATCGTGTTTTCCAGAACGCCCGTCAGCGCTCCCTGCCAGCCGGCATGCGTAGCGCCGATGACGCGCGCCTCGGGATCGGCGAACAGCACCGGCCCGCAATCGGCGGCGGAAGCCCCGATCGCCAGCCCCGGACGATTGGTCACCATCGCATCGGCCTGAGGTCGCGGCGGGAAAAAGGCTTCGCGCACGACTAGGACGTCTGGCGAATGGACCTGATGGGCCGAAAGCAGCGAGCCCGGCGCCACCTTCATCCAGGCAGCCACGCGGCGCCGGTTTTCGGCCACCTTGTCCGGGTCGTCGTTAGACCCGATACCGGTATTGAGGCCACGATAGATGCCCTCCGATACGCCGCCGGTGCGGGTGAAGAAGCCGTGGCGGATGCCGGCGCTTGCTGCGGTTTCAAGCATGGGGGACCGGATGGGGTCCGGTTGCGTCTCAGTGAGCATCGCTGCCTTGTTCTTGCGAGGACAGGATGAGGCGCATTTCCGACATGCCCCGTTCCCTGTTCGGAGGGCGGACAGTGCGGCAGGGCAGGGGGCAAGTCAATGCGATTGCGCGAAGGCGGGAAGCGGAAGGCGTTCGGGGGCGATCGCCATTACTTTGAACAAAATACCCATCTGGTCGGGTGCTGACAGTCGCTCGACCTCGCTTCTCAGCCTGGCGCGCGTTGCGTCGTCAGCGCCGGCACCAAGCCGCCCGGCACGCTCGATGAGGCCCATGGCGATCAGGAAATCGCCCTGGTCCATGAGATGTGCAGCCAGCCCGTGGCGGCGCGCGGCGTTGCCCAGCGCGAAAAAGTCGACATGCGCCGTAAGGTCAGCCTCGCCGGGAGTGGCTAATGGGTCGTCGTAGCGATGTTTTCTAACGGCCTGCAATGTGTCGCCGAAGGCCGGACCTGCATAGCCATAATCGACGAACAGGCCGGCGCCGCCATGCTCTGCGATTCTGGCGGCGATCGTTTCCATCAGCGCGGCCCGTGCCGGCGCCAGCTCGACGACCGCGCCCTCCGGTGCGTCATCAGCGCCTGGCGGCAACAACGCCGGGTCGGGAGCGCCGGCCGCCGCAACGAAGGTCAGCCCGCCGGCTTCATCCAGCCCGACCGCGCGCTCGCGCCACGTTCCGGCCGATTTGGCAAACTGCCTGATTGGAATGGCGTCAAAGAGTTCATTGCCCACGATGAAAAGGGGTAAGGCAGGCAGGGTGTCGATGGTCTTGTGCCAGGCGGGCCGCGTCCTTGCTCCCTGATGGGACTGCTTCTGGATCTCCGTTAGCCTTTCGCTTGTTTCGACCATCGCAAATTCCGCATGTTCGACAAGTTTGGGATCGAGTTTGGACAGCGTCCGCAGAATGTCCTTCATCAGCGTGCCACGGCCCGGCCCGATTTCCGCGAAGGTCGCCGGCAAAGGGCAGCCGCTGGCATCCCACGCGGTCCGCAGCCAGACAGCGACCAGTTCGCCGAACATCTGGCTCACTTCCGGGGCTGTGATGAAATCGCCGTCGCGGCCGAAGGGCTGGCGCGAGGTGTAGTAACCGGCCTCGGGATCGAACAGGCAGATCGCCATATACTGGTTGACCGGCAGCGGTCCTGTGGCCGCGATAAGGTCGATGATTCGCATGGAAAGGGACGTCATGCGGCCACTGGCCGGGCGCCCCGCCTGGCTGTTGCCATCGCCCAGATTCCGGCCAGAACCATGGGCAGCGAAAGCACCATGCCCATCGTCAGCCAGCCGCCGAACAGGTAGCCAAGCTGGGAATCCGGCTCGCGAAAGAATTCGACGAAGATGCGCGACAAACCGTAGCCGACGAGGAAGGCGCCGGCGACGAACCCCGGCGCCGTCAACTTGAGGAAGACATGCGTCAACAGGCGCAGCACGACGAACAGGACAAGGCCTTCCAGCGCTGCCTCGTAAAGCTGGCTGGGGTGACGCGGATCGGGGCCGGCGGGACAAGACCCCTGAGTAGCCTGAAGAATGCGTTCGTTACAGAAAACGATGGCCCACTGCACGTCGGTGACCCGGCCCCAGAGTTCGGAGTTGATGAAATTGGCGCAGCGGACCGTTCCGAGCGCCACTGGCGCTCCGGCGGCCACGACGTCGAACAGCGTCCACATGTTGATGCCGCGTGAACGCGCAAACAGGATCATTGCCAGCGTCGTGCCAGCAAAGCCGCCGTGGAACGACATGCCGCCGTTCCAGACGGCGAAGACTTCCAGCGGACTGGCAAGGTAGCGCTGGAGGTCGTAGAAAAGGATGTAACCCAACCGTCCGCCGGCCACGACGCCGACTGCCGCCCACGGGATGAAGTCGTCCAGATCGTCGAGTTTCATCGGCCGGATACCTTCCGGCCAGAGCTGGGCATCGGCCACCAGCCGCTTAGCATACCACCAAGCGAAAAGGATGCCGACGATGTAGCCGACACCATACCAGTGGATTGCCAGCGGCCCGATCCTGAAGATCACCGGGTCGATATTGGGGAGGGCGAGTGCCGCAAGCGGCAGGGCGAGATAGTCGGTCAATCTGGGCTCGCTGCGAGGTCGGCGGGTCGGGGACGGACCATGCGGCAGGGGCTGGGCGAGGTCAAGGCAGCCTCGGGCTCCTGCCGGTGCCATCGCTACTACGGGAACAACAGCGACTCGTAGTCCATGGCACCGTGAAGCACGTGCAGGATTTCGATTGTGTCGGCTTCAATGCGCCGGCTCGCCCGCCCGGAGGCTTTCCGCCTTGCATTATTCCTGCCCTGCCATTACCTCGAAGGAAACATGCGAGGTTTGCCATGCCCACCGGATCGAACCGCATTCTGGATGAATTCGCCAAGCTGATGACGGATGCCGCAGGCGCGGCGCAAGGTGTCCGCCGCGAGGTCGAGAACGCCTTCAAGGCGCAGGCAGAACGTCTCCTGAATTCGATGGAAGTGGTGCAACGCGAGGAGTTCGAGGCGGTGCGCGAGATGGCACTCAAGGCGCGCGCCGAGAACAAAAAGCTCGAAGCGCGCATTGCCGAACTTGAGGCGAGGCTGTCGAAGACGCCGGGGGAGGAGCCAACTGCCACGGCCGAAGCCGCGCCGAAGCGGGCCGCAAGGCCTTCTCCCAAGAAATAATTCTTGAACTCCGTCTGCCGGGCTGGCGCCAAAAAACGCTTTGCCGTGAATCCCTTATCCGGCTTGCATGAATCTTTGCGACAGACTCTATCCACACCCCCGTTTCGCGTCATGCGAAAAAGGGCTGGCGCCTTAACTCTGCATCAATACACTGAATTTGTTGCATGATTCGGGGACGGGTCATGCGCCGGGCAGCGGAGGTCCGGCTTGGGGACGCTGTGCTGCCTTCCTGCCCGCCGCTTGAGTTTTTGATTTGTTGTCGTGTGTGCCATCCCGGGAGCGGGCGGTGGCGCTCCCAGAACGACAGGAAGCATTTTTCATGGAACTTCTAGAGATAGAACTTGCGCGTGACTGTCATCCAGTCGACGTCATCGAGCAGGTAGCACACAACAACGACTGGGCCTTCGAGCGCACGGGAGACGACGAAATTTCCATCTCCGTCGCCGGCACGTGGACAGACTATCAGGTTTCCTTTTCCTGGATGGAGGACTTCGAGGCGCTGCATCTGGCCTGCGCGTTCGACATCACGGTGCCGGAAAACCGCGCCCTTGAGGTGATGCGGCTGCTTTCGCTTATCAATGAACAGATGCTGTTCGGCCATTTCGATCTTTGGGAGCAGGAAGGCGCGATCATGTTTCGGCAATCGCTGCTGCTCGCCGGCGGCGCGGAACCGACCAGCCAGCAAGTCGAGGTGCTGCTCTCCAGTGCGCTCGAGGCCTGCGAGTGCTATTTCCAGGCCTTTCAGTTCGTGGTTTGGTCGGGCACGCCGGCCAGGGAGGCACTGTCCAGCGTTCTCTTCGAGACGCACGGCAGCGCCTGATGAGCTCTTAGAGCAAGATGACTTCCGGAGCGGCGAGCATGCCCGAGATCACCTTTGCCGACTTCGATCGCGTCGATATCCGTGCCGGCACGATCCTCGAGGCTGAACCGTTCCCGGAGGCGCGCAAGCCGGCTTTCAAGTTAAAGATCGATTTCGGACCCGAGGTAGGGATCAAGAAATCCTCGGCGCAGCTTACCAAATACTATTCGCCTGAAACGCTCGTTGGCCGGCAGGTGATGGCAGTCGTCAATTTCCCGCCGCGACAGATCGGAAAATTCAAATCCGAGGTGTTGACGCTTGGAATGCCGGATGACGAGGGCGACGTGGTGCTCGTTGTCACGGAGCGGAACGTGCCCAATGGCGGGCGGCTGTTCTAGAGCGTGTTGCGTCCAATGTGATTCAGGAATGTTGGCGGGACAGCGCCCCCTCTGTCCTGCCGGACATCTCCCCCGCAAGGAGGGAGATCGGCTGTCATCGATGCCTCGTTCGCCCTGCAACGTTGGCGATCAACGAAACCCGCCGCGCAGTCTGATCTCCCCCCTTGCGGGGGTGATGGCCGGCAGGCCAGAGGGGGGCGACGTAGAGCGCTTTCCTCGACGAAGCGCGGCGGGTGAGGTCGATTGTACGCGACATGCATTAGTCCGCCGCTCCAGGAGCCGGCTTCGGGATCTGTATTTCGATCTGCCCTTGACCTTCCAGTTACTGGAAGGATTACGTATCAGGGCATGGTCGGCAAGCCGCATCATCACCATGCGCATGAGCACGATGGATCGCATTGCTGCGCGTCCGAGACGTCATCACTAGGGATGGTTGACGCTCCGGTGCGCGATCCCGTCTGCGGCATGACAGTCGATCCGGACGCTGGCAAGCCGACGGCCGAACATCTGGGCCTTAGCTATCATTTCTGCTCCGCCTCCTGTCTGGCGAGGTTCGTGAAGGAGCCGTGGACATATCTGGTGTCCATCGACCCTGTTTGCGGGATGAGTGTGGAGCGCGCAAAGGCGAAACATTTCCTCCGCCACGAAGGACAGGGACTCTATTTCTGTTCCGCTTCGTGCAAGGCGAAATTCGAAAGCGACCCACGGCGATATCAAGGCGACCGGCCGGCAGCGTCGCTGATGCCCGAGGGCACGCAATATACCTGTCCGATGCATCCCGAGATCGTGCGCGACAAGCC
Organism: uncultured Alphaproteobacteria bacterium; assembly: GCA_963813315.1. Lineage (GTDB taxonomy): Bacteria > Pseudomonadota > Alphaproteobacteria > Rhizobiales > Rhizobiaceae > CAWEYO01. The sequence continues at coordinate 142,632 of CAWEYO010000014.1, forward strand.
CGGCTCCTGTCCGCTCTGCGGCATGGCGCTGGAGCCGATGGGCGTGCCCACGGGAGACGAAGGGCCGAACCCGGAACTGGTCGATTTCACACGCCGCTTTTGGGTGAGCGCTTCGCTCTCAATGCCGCTTCTCGTCATCGCCATGGGGCCGATGTTCGGACTGCCGGCGCGAGAGTGGATCGGCGAACGGCCCGCCGCCTGGCTTGAGCTTGCGCTTGCGACGCCTGTCGTCCTGTGGGCAGCACTCCCCTTTTTCCATCGCGGCTTACAGTCGATCGTCAACCGCAGCCCAAACATGTGGACATTGATATCGATCGGCGTCGGCACGGCCTATGCCTACAGCCTTGTCGCCACGCTGGTGCCCGGTATTTTCCCACATGAATTGCGTGGCCATGGGGGCAGTGTTGAGGTCTATTTCGAGGCCGCCGCAGTCATCGTCGCGCTGGTATTTCTTGGCCAGGTGCTGGAACTGAAAGCGCGGGAGCGCACCGGCTCGGCAATCCGTGCGCTGCTCGACCTGGCGCCCAAGACCGCTCGACGCATCGGCCCGGACGGCTCCGAAACCGACGTGCCGCTGGAAACGGTAGAGGTGGGCGACCTGCTGCGCATCCGGCCGGGAGACGCTGTTCCGGTGGACGGCGTGGTTGTCGAAGGCGGCTCCTCCGTCGACGAATCGATGATCACCGGCGAACCGGTGCCGGTCGAGAAGACCGACGGCGATCGTCTCACCGGCGGCACGCTGAACGGGAACGGAACCCTCGTCATGCGGGCCGACAGGGTTGGCGCCGACACGATGCTTTCGCGGATCGTCGAGATGGTAGCGAAGGCGCAGCGTTCCCGCGCGCCGATCCAGCGCCTGGCCGACAGGGTGTCGTCATGGTTTGTGCCTGCGGTCATTTTCGTTGCGGTGCTGGCCTTCGTCGTCTGGTCGCTTTTCGGACCCCCACCGAGCATGGCCTTTGCTATCGTATCGGCGGTCTCGGTCCTCATCATCGCCTGCCCGTGTGCGCTCGGCCTTGCCACGCCAATGTCGATCATGACGGCGACAGGGCGCGGCGCGCAGGCAGGCGTGCTCATCAAGAATGCCGAGGCACTGGAGCGTTTCGCGCGGGTCGACACGCTGATCGTCGACAAGACCGGCACGCTCACGGAAGGTAGGCCGAGGCTCTCGAATGTCGTGGCAACGAACGGGTTCGACGACGCTGAGTTGCTTGGCCTTGCCGCCAGCCTGGAAAAGGGGTCAGGGCATCCGCTAGCCGAGGCGATCGTCAAGGGTGCGGACGAGCGCGGCGTCGCTATCGCGAATGCCACGGATTTCGAAGCGGCTACCGGTAAGGGCGTGTCGGGCGTTGTATCGGGCAAGACAGTTGCGCTCGGCAACAAGGCCATGATGCGCGACCTGAAACTCGATGTTGCGCCACTGGAGGCAATGGCGGACGCACTCCGTTCCGAGGGCAAGACCGCGATGTTTGTCGCAGTGGGAGGAAAGCTTGCCGGCATCGTCGCGGTCTCCGATCCCGTCAAACAGAAGGCAGCACAAGCGATAAGCGCGCTGCATGAAAGCGGCCTCAAGATCATCATGGCGACCGGCGACAATGAGCGCACCGCCCGCGCCGTCGGAAAAAAGCTCGGCATCGACGAGGTGCGTGCCGAAATGCTCCCCGAAAGCAAGAAAGCGTTGATCGAAGAACTGCAGGCCGGCGGCGCCAGGGTCGCGATGGCCGGCGATGGTATTAATGATGCGCCAGCACTTGCCGTGGCCGATGTCGGCATCGCGATGGGTACCGGCTCGGACGTAGCGATCGAAAGCGCCGGCATCACTCTTCTCAAGGGCGATCTCACCGGCATCGTGCGCGCTCGCCGGCTTTCGCGAGCCACGATCGGCAACATCAGGCAGAACCTGTTCTTCGCCTTCGTCTATAACGCGCTCGGCGTGCCGGTTGCAGCAGGCATCCTCTATCCGATCTTCGGCACGCTGCTGTCGCCCATGCTCGCGGCGGCCGCAATGAGCCTGTCGTCCGTGTCGGTAATCGGCAACGCGCTGAGGCTGGAGCTGGATTTGCCCTTCAGATTTTGCGGCAGAGCCCGACTAGCTGCCCCCCTTCGCCTGCGGACACGAGAACCCCTCCACCGCCATTTGGCGCGGCTGAATCTCAACACACCTTAGGCAGGTATCCTGATCACTGCCCTCAACCCTCCCATCGGGCTGTCAACCAGCATGATGTCGCCGCCGTGGCTGCGCGCTATGTCGCGAGCGATCGCCAGGCCAAGGCCGGTGCCGCTGGAATCCAGATTGCGCGCCTCATCAAGCCGGAAGAAGGGCTTGAAAACTTCTTCGCGCATGTCGGGCGGAATGCCGTGCCCGTCGTCGTCGACCGTGACCGTCAGCCAGCCGCGCGTATGCACCGCCCTTATGCTGACACTCATAGCATAGCGGAAGGCGTTGCCGGCGATATTCGAAAGCAGTCGCGCGAAGGCGTTCGGCCTGACCTTGACTTCCGGCCGCCCGATAATCGAGGCCGACAGTTTCCGCTCTCTCAGTCTCGCCTCTTCACCCAGCTTGTCGAAGAAGGCGTGGAGATCGAAACGGCCGGTGTCCTCGGATACCTCGCCTCGCGCGAAAGCGAGATAGCCTTCCAGCATCGACTGCATGTCGTCGACGTCTTGATTGAGCGCTGCCGTATTGGCACTGCGTCCGGCCAGCGCAAGCTGCAGCTTGAAGCGCGTCAATATGGTCCTGAGATCATGGCTGACCCCGGTCAGCATCGCCGTGCGCTGCTCGATCTGGCGTTCGATTCTCTCGCGCATCTGGATGAAGGCAAAGCCCGCGCGCCGTACTTCCTCGGCGCCGCGCGGGCTGAAGTCGAGCGGCATCTGCCGGCCCTTGCCGAAGCTTTCCGCCGCTTCGGCAAGCTTCATGATCGGCCGTATCTGGTTCCTCAGGAACAGGATTGCAATCGTCAGCAGCACCAGCGAAGTGCCGACCATCCAGAGCAGGAAAATATGCGTACTCGATGCGTAGGCCTGGCTTCGCCGGGCAAAGACACGCAGCACCTTGTCGTCGAGCTGGATGCGGATTTCCACGATGTTGGAATTGCCCACCGTGTCGATCCAGAACGGGCGGTTGATCTGCCGTGTAATTTCGGCCGACAGGATCTGGTCGAGGATCGAGAAGAAGGGCTTCGCTCCCGGCGGGGGAAGCGGATCCGGCGGAAGTATGTCGACCTTCAGGGCAAGCCGGTCCTGCGCGATGCGAACGACATTCGAATAGGCTTGATCATGCGGATAGGTCTCAATCATGTCGATGATGGCCGCGATGTCGCGCGTCACGGCCTCTGACAGGCGAAGCGTCACCGTCTGCCAATGCCTCTCCATGAACATGAAGGCAATCACCGACTGCAAGAGGATCATCGGCGCGATCACGATGATCAGCGAGCGCGCATAGAGGCGCTTCGGCATATAACGCGAAACGAAGCGCCAGAAGCGCACCCAGCCGAGGCGCAGCGCAGCGAAACTTTGACCGAACCGGGAGCGGCCTTGCCGCCTACCCGCACGCGTTAAGTCGGAAGTCGCCATGTGCCTTTCCCATTCGCGTGGGCCGTAGAGCCCGATCGCCAAGAGCAATTCCGACAATCTAGTCCACAATGGGGAATTTATCCAAAGTCCTAGAGCAGAGCATGATCCCGAAAGTTCAGAATCCGATATCAAGCAATCGTGCCGTTAAGCTGCGGTTAGGCTCGGCAAAGGATAATTCCGCCGAAGGGGCCGGGAGGATTCGGCCTGCCGGTTTAAATCGAATCATGAGATGTCTGATCACCGCTCTCTGCCTGTCGCTCATCGGGCCGGTTGCTGAAGCCAGAGCCGAGGCCTTCCTGTGCATCGGCCAGCTATCGACCGGTTTTGGCTGGGCCGGCGGCAAATGGCAGGTGAGAACTTTCGGCGTCGAGGACAAGGTCTTCGTCGTTCAGCCGGGCATGGAAGACGAATACACCATTACCCGGATCGGCAACGCCTCGCCCACCCACTATTGTCCGACGCTCATCTTGTCCGACGGTTCGATCCGATTGTTGTGCGGCGGCCTCGGCAACGGATTTTCCTTCTCCTCCAAGACTTTGCGTTTCCAGGAAAACTACGGCGTCGGCTACACCAACGCCGGGGACAGCAACGCGAACGTGCCGTATCTCGTCATCGGCAAATGCACGAAGCTCGACCTGCGCGGCATCCTGCAGCAATAGCGCACACCCTAGGCCGCGTGGTTCAGGCAGCGACCGTCAGACTATCTCGCCGCCGCCATTGACACCCTCCCGGCGGCGTCCGGCTCCAACGGATGGAACTGCACGGGCCGCAGCTTGCGGCCATGCGGATCGATCGCCAGCGTCAGCTCTCTCTCGAAAAAACGCGCGCCACGTTCTGCCTGGCCGATGTTTATGATCGCGGCGCCGGCGAGATCATGCTCGAGCATAGAGAAAACGCGCTGGCGTGCATTGCCCTTCAGCCTGTCCAACGCTTCGTCGATGACCACCCAACGCGGCTTGAGCAGAGCGAGCTGAGCGAAGGCCATCAGCCGCTGCTCCTCCTCACCGAGCTCGCGCTCCCATCGGGCATTCCTGTCGAGCGCTTCGGCGAGGTGGCCCAGGCCCACTTTCGTCAGCGCCGAGATCAGGTCTGCGTCGGCGAACGCGTCGGGGGCGAGCGGATAGGCCAGCACCGCACGTAGCGATCCCGGCGGAAAGTAGGGCGTACGCGGGATAAAGATCACCCGTTCGCCTGCCGGCAGGCCGATTTGACCGCTTCCCCACGGCCACAGACCGGCAATCGCACGGAAGAAAAGCGTCTTTCCCGCCCCCGGATGGCCCGTGACGAGGATGCGCTCACCCGGACTGATCGACACATCGCGCTCGACGAGCTCGGTGCAGCCGCCGGGTGAGGCAACCGCTACATTCTCAAAGCGCATCCGAGCGGGCTCGGCATCGTCAAATGTTATCCTCTTTTCCACGCCGTGCATTTCGTCTGCCTTGAGCATCGCGGCGCGGAAGCCCGCGACTCGCAGCAACGTGGCCCGCCAATCGGCAATGGCGCCGATATGGTCGACGAACCAGCGCAGCGACGAGTGCACCTGATTGAAAGCACCGACCGCCATCATCAGCCCGCCGAAGCTCATGTCCCCGGCGAAATAGACGGGCGCCGCTATCACGATCGGTGCGACCACGGTGATCCACCCATAGCTTGCCGTAACCCAGGTCAGCCTGACAACTGCCGTGATGATGCGACGGGTCGCCGCCAGCACCGCGGCAAGGTCCAGTTCGAGACGCCGCCGCTCGTCTGGTTCTCCCGCCGCCAGCGAAATTGCGTCGATGTGCTCGTTGACCCGCACCAGCGAGAAACGCAGATCGGCCTCACGGGCGTAGCGGTCGCCATTTAACCGGATCAGCGGCCGTGCCAGCAACCAGGATAGCCACGAGGCTACGCCCGCATAGATGACTGCCGCCCAGACCATATAGCCGGGGATGGAAAAATCCCTGCCCCAGGCATGGAACACGAAACCCGACGACAACGACCACAACACGCCGACGAAGCTGACCAGCAGGACGGTTGCCTGCAGCAGGCCGATGCCGAGGTCGGTCGATAGGTCTGACAGGTGGTGGGCGTCCTCATGCAGGCGCTGGTCCGGGTTGACACCGATCACGCCGGCGTTGGCGAGCCGGAAGGCGCGGCGCGGCCGCATCCATTCGCCGATAAGGTCACGCGAAAGGCCCTCGCGCAGCTTCAGCCGCAGCATCTGGTTGAGCCAGGTCTGTGAAACATTGAGGATCAGCAGCCCGCCGGCGATTTCGGCAAAGATCATCAGCTGGTGCAAGAAAGCCCGCAAGTCGCGCCGCTCCAGCGCGTCATAGAAGGGCTCGTTCCACCGATTGAGGATGATTTGGCCGACTGCCGTTGCCAGGATGATGCCGAGAATGCCTGCGCACAGCGTGAAAATCGTGTTGCGAACCGGCGAGGCCATGAACGCCTTGCGCATCATCGACAGCTGATCGACGATACTCTCATCCTCGGGGACCGCAGCGGGGGGCTCAGACGTGTTGCTCATTTGACCTGCCTTCGATCGGCCTTGGAGCCCTGACCGGAAAATACGCCAGGGCGCGGCGAAGGTGGTGAATTTGAGAACCCTGACTGCTGCTATTCGACGCTCAGCCGGTAGCCGATGCCGCGAACGGTCTGCAGCCAGATGGGATTTGACGGGTCGCGTTCGATCTTGCGGCGCAGCCTGTTGATTTGCACGTCGATGGTGCGCTCTCCGACGTCGGATTCGCCAGCCACCAGTTCGTGTCGCGGGATGGTCTCCCCCGCGCGTTCCGCGAAGATCGCCAGGATTTCCTGTTCGCGGTCGGTCAGCTTCAGCGGTTCCCCGCCCTTCTTCAATTCGCGGCGGGCTATCTGGAACGTGTACGGACCGAACACGATTTGCTCAAGCTTCGGCGTCGGCTGCGGCCCGCCGCGACGCAGGATGTTGTTGACGCGCAGGATAAGTTCGCGCGGGTCGAAGGGCTTGGGAAGATAGTCGTCGGCGCCGGCTTCCAGACCGCTGATGCGGCTGTCCGTTTCGGAAAGCGCCGTCAGCATCAGGATCGGAACATCCTTCTCCGAGCGCAGCGATTTGGTGAGCTCGATGCCGCTTTCGCCAGGCATCATCACGTCGAGCACGATCAGGTCGAAATCGAGTTCCGGCGAGCTTGCGCCTCGCCTCATCGGCATTGCCCGCCACGGTGACGCGGAAGCCGTGCTCCGTCAGGAACTGTTTAAGCAGATTGCGAATGCGCGTGTCGTCGTCGACGACGAGCAGGTGCGGGGCGTCATCGTGCGGCACAGCCAGAGGCTCAGTCATGTCGCTGGTCTCCATACACTTTCCGGGACCGGATTGTTGGCGGCCTTAAGGCAGATTGTCTATCTGGGCCCTCAGTTCGGGATTCACCATCGCTTTCAGGAAACGCTCCACAGCTTGGCGGTCACCAGGCTCCGCTTCCTTTAGTGCCTCGCCTATGCGGCGCGACTGTGGCCGCGCGAGATCGAGCGCAAGTGTACGCCCTTTGGCAGTCGGGTAAAGTTCGCGCTGGCGGCGGTCGCGCAGTCCCTGCACCTGGATGATGTGGCCGGTGTCGATCAACTGCTTCAACACGCGCGCCAGCGATTGCTTGGTGATCTTCAGCACGTCCAGCAACTCAGCCACCGTCAGACCCGGCATTCGGTTGACGAAATGCAGGATACGGTGATGTGCCCGCCCAAAACCATAGTCGGCAAGGATTTGGTCCGGATCGGATGTGAAGTCGCGGTAGGCGAAGAAGAACATCTCGATGAGGGCGAAGTCGATGCCGTCATCTCGGGTCAACGCCGTCCTGATTGGATCGGCATTTCGATGAATGCGTTCGGCCATGGAGGTTCCCGGCATTTTTTGGAATTTATGTCAGCTATGTTGACATATTTTAGGCGCAATGGTAGTTTTTGCCAAGTTTTTCGACGGATAGCGAATGAAAAGGCAAGGTTGAGCCGTTTTTCCGGAACTTCCTTTGATTTGCCTTCTCCTCCTTATCCGCCTACGATTTGCCCGCCGGCTCATCCTGCCGCGGGCGGCACGCAACGCAACGACGCTCGGGCAGTGGCCCGCGGGAGGTATTCATGGCATCCGTTCCCTTCGACCAGCTCGACGGATTTATCTGGATGAACGGCGAATTCGTCAAATGGGCGGACGCCAGAATTCATGTGCTCACCCATGGCCTCCACTATGCGAGCGCGGTGTTCGAGGGTGAGCGCGCCTATGGCGGTGAAATCTTCAAGCTGACCGAGCATACGGAGCGGTTGCATGAGTCGGCCCGCCTGCTTGGCTTCAAGATCCCCTACAGTGTCTCTGAGCTCGACGAAGTTTGCAGGACGCTGCTCAAGAAGCAGGGCTTTGCCGACGCCTATGTTCGTCCGATCGCCTGGCGGGGCAGTGAGCAGATGGGCGTGTCCGCCCAGAACAACCGGATCAATTGCGCTGTGGCCATATGGCAGTGGCCGAGCTATTTCGACCCAGCGCAGAAGCTGAAGGGTATCCGCCTCGACATCGCCGAATACCGCCGGCCCGATCCGCGTACGGCGCCGTCAAAATCGAAGGCCGCGGGCCTCTACATGATATGCACGCTGTCGAAGCACGCGGCCGAGTCCAAAGGCTATGCGGACGCGCTGATGTTCGATTGGCGCGGTCAGGTTGCCGAGGCGACGGGCGCCAATGTGTTTTTCGTCAAGGAAGGCAGGATCCACACGCCGGCTCCGGACTGCTTCCTCGACGGCATCACGCGCCGGACCGTCATCGATCTGGCGAAAAGCCGGGGCCTCGATGTCGTCGAGCGCGCCATCATGCCGGAGGAACTGGAAGGCTTCGAACAATGCTTCCTCACCGGAACGGCAGCCGAAGTGACCCCGGTGTCGGAGATCGGACCATACCGTTTCGAGGTTGGCGAAATCGCAAAGACCCTCATGAACGACTATTCCGCGGCGGTGCAGCCGAATCGTGCGGTGGCCGCCGAATAGGGTGTGTCGGGATTCAGGTGCCGGCCCGCGGCGGTCTTCTCCGCTTCCGGTGCTCACGTACCCGGAACGTGTTCTCGAAATTCAACGAAAAGTCTTCCCGCGCTGGTCGTGAGCGCTATTTGACTTTCGCCAATTTCGAGGTCTGATGGTGAGGTCAACTCAACAGAGTCGGCTGCTATCAGAGGGAAGGTCACTATGGAATCGCTTCTTCCGTTCATTATTCAGGTGATAACGGGTATCCTTGGTGGTCAGGCAGTAGGTGCAGCGTTTTCGCAGGCGGCAATGGGCCAGCTCCCGAAAATCCTCAGCGGCGCGATTGGCGGCGTTGGTGGTGGTGCGCTGCTCGGCAGCCTGCTTGGCGGTGGGGATCCGGCTACTGCCGGTGCGTTGGGTGGCGTCCTAAGCAGTGCAATCGGCGGCGCGGGCGGCGGCGCGATACTAACAGCCATCGTCGGCGCGATAATGAAGGCAATGAACAAAACGGCCTGACGACGCCAGTACGGAGGGAATGGGCGGCTCTCGATCATTGGACCCTGTTTTCGGGACATCCAGGGCCGCCTGTCCCTTTTGGGTTGGATGCCGGATCAGGGCTTGCGCGAGCCGGTAGTCTGCCGCTGGCTGACAATTCAAGACGCGCATGAAACGCACAATGACACATCCGCTTGTTTGCGGTGCTGCAGGCAGCGTGGTACCGCGTTGCCCTCGAAGGAGATATGCGGATGGGTCAACTCAATGCGGGGATCATTCCCGTCACTCCGTTTCAGCAGAACTGCACGATCCTGTTCGACACGGATGACAAGACCGGCGTCGTTGTCGATCCGGGCGGTGAAATCGATCAAATTCTCAAGGTACTCGACGACCGCGCCATTGCGGCCGGTGCGATCTGGCTGACACATGGCCACATCGACCATGCAGGCGGCGCGATGGAGCTGAAGGAGAGGCTCGGCATCGAGATTCTCGGGCCGCACGAGGCAGACCGCCCGCTGCTCGCCAATCTGGAGAACCAGGCGCTGGGCTTTGGTCTCACCGACCCGGTCCGCAACTGCGTTCCCGACCGCTTTCTGAAAGAGGGCGACGTCGTCTCCTTCGGCAGCCACACGTTCAGCGTGCTGCACTGCCCGGGCCACGCGCCCGGCCACGTTGTTTATTTCAACCCGGTGGCCAAGTTCGCCCATGTCGGCGACGTGCTCTTCCGCGGCTCGATTGGCCGCACCGACCTTCCCGGCGGCAACCACGCCACACTGATCCGTTCGATCAAGGAAAAACTATTGCCGCTTGGCGACGATGTCGGCTTCATCTGTGGGCACGGCCCTGGTGGCCGCTTCGGCGAGGAACGGCGAACCAATCCGTTTCTGGCTTAGGAGGGGCAAGCCCCGCACGGCGCTCGGGGATAACGAGGAGAGGCGTCGCTGATTGCCAAAGCCCTCCCCGCATCGTCATCGTCGGCTTGACCCGAGGACCCATGTCGCGCCGGCACCCCGGAACCTTCTGCAGAAGGGCGATGCAGAAACCGCCCGGACGGACAAGGCTTGCCTCAGCCTGCCCTGCAGAAATGCTCGCGGCCGTCATAGCCGACAAAGGTGCCGCTGCCCGGATCGAAGCTGCGGTAGCGGTTGCTGCAGTAGCGGTACCATTGGCGGCTCCACGGCTCCAGCGAGCGCCGTACGTACACGGGCTCGCCATAGTAGCCGTCGTCGGCGTAACCGTCGTTGGCGTAGTAGTTGTTGCGGCGCGGATACCGGTAGGGATCGGCATAGACCGGCTCGCGATAGGCAGGCTGCGAGGCAATGCCCGCAATGATCGCCCCTGCCGCGAGGCCGAGAACGCCGGCCGCGACAACGTCGCCGCTCGAATGCCCATTGTAGTGGCGCCAACGGTCACCCGCATTCGCCGCCGGGATGGCGGTCAGCGTCGTAGCTGCGACCGCGGCGGCAAGAACTGCGGATCTCAAAAAGCGCTTCATCTCTGTCTCCTTCATATGCCGGCCGTTGGGCCGCTCCACCACCTTTTTCCCACCATTAAGCGAGCGTGTCTGAACGCAACCTGAACGGAAGGCGCCGCTCTGGGTGTGTTGAGATTCAGGTGATGCCGGCCTGCAAATGGCTGTCTTCTGCGCTTCCGGTACTCACGTACCCAAACGTACGCTGCGTGCCGGTTCTCGAAAACCGCCATTTTCGGCTCGGCCTGACCTGGATCCAGACACACCCTAATATGAAACGCAAACGCTTCCGCGATCGGCCCTCCACGGCGCGCCATGGAGCGCAGACAACCCGCTTGCTACAGAGTTGTGTGCGGGTATTGCTGCCGGTCTGTCCGGGGCCGGTGCACCCCGGAATTTGGTCGTTGCGGTCAGTTCAGCCGATCGACAGATTGACCGCTTTTGGACCCTTGCCGCGCTTGTCCGGCTCGGTATCGAATGTCACTTTCTGTCCATCTTCAAGGCCTGGAAGGCCGGAAGCCTGTACCGCCGATATGTGCACGAAGACGTCCTTCTGGCCATCATCCGGCGTGATGAAGCCAAAGCCTTTGGCGTGATTGAAGAATTTGACAGTGCCGGTCTGCGGCATTGGAAACTCCTATTTCTCCCATTGGTAATCACGTTGCGGGCAAATAGCCCCGCACCGTGTCGGCCGTTTACTGGGGGAGAAGAAACAGTTTCGCGCGCCGGGCTTTGCCAGCCCTCTTCGCGAGTTGCCGAGGTTGCTGCACTACCCCGACGCATGCCATTCCAGTCTCCGGGCCCCGCAAATGCCCGAACGCTAATTTTCTCCTTTATTTTGACGCCGCGCACAAGAAAAAGTTTCGCGATCCGTCCCCCAAGACGTCGTACCCGCTAGAGCATCGGACCCGACTTCAGGGGCCAGCCAAAGGAAAAGGCACGAGCGGAGCCGCCCGTGCCTTCGATGCAACTGCCCTCGTCGGGGATAGCCTAGTCAACCGGCGCGGAGGTTGACCGCCTTCGGGCCTTTGCCCATGCGGTCGGGTTCCACGTCGAAGGTCACCTTCTGGCCGTCGACGAGTGTGCGGAGGCCCGAGGCCTCGATCGCGGAGATGTGGACAAACACGTCCTTGGCCCCGCCATCCGGCGTGATGAAGCCAAAGCCTTTGGTCGCATTAAAGAATTTTACGGTGCCGGTCTGGGCCATTTGGGGGAACTCCTTCACCCGTTTCGTTTTTCCGGTTCCTCCCTCGTCCGAAGCTGGGAAGGGCCGGCAGTTTAATTGGCGGTCATGCATTCGTGCATGAATTAACCCCCCGCCAACGCGGGGCCGTCAGATATTCACAGTATCGGGGAAAGGGTCGCGCAAACGTTCCAGTCTCCGGGTCAGCAAATGCCCGAACGCTATTCATATTGCACGGAAATATTAGCATTGCAAGATAGCTCGTAGATTCAGAGGGTTGCCGGCGGCCAAACGACCACTCCTGATCGCAGGTGCCCCTTACCGCGCGGCCGGCCATCACGCAGATTCGCGTGGGATTGGGCCCGTATTCGGCCTCGATCGACGCACTGGTTTCGTACCCAGCACCCGTGCAAGGCGCTCTGAAACTTTTTCTTTCAAGGTTCCGTCAAGCTTGCCGATTCCCACCAGCTTTTCGCCTCCGCGTTCGCGGAGCCGCACGAAGGGCACCATCTCGTAAGCGACGATCCGGCCCTTGGTCAGCTTGTCGGCACTCACATCGGCAACCAGCATTGCACCTATGCGCTCCGGCCAGGGTTGTCGAAAAAATGCAGTTCCCAGGAAATCGCCCAGTCCATAGGCAATGACCGCATCGCCAATTCTCTCGACCGGCTGGACGACATGCGCGTGGTGCCCGGCGATCAAACCTATTCCCTGCGCCGTCAGGCAATGGGCGAGAGCTCGCGTTTCGACATGGGGAAAGTGCCGGAACTCCCAATCCCAATGGGGCACCGCGCAGAGCAGGTCCGCGCGTGCTGTGCACACCGGGCGCCACTCCTCTTTAACCAGGCGCTTTGTCATCAGGATGCGACTGGCGAAATCGCGCGCCCCGCCGTTCCTCCAGTCGGTGAAGGCGACAAGCCCGACCACCACGCCTTCGACCGAAAGTGTCGTCACCGGCGCGCGGTCCGTTGTGCCGATGGTCCGAATGCCGAGCGATCCGAGCGTGTCGCGGGTTTCAGCGTATCCGTCGATCCCCTGGTCTAGCACGTGGTTGTTGGCCAGCGACAATACCAGCCTGTCGGAATCAATCTCCATCGCTGCGAGAAGCCCAAGCAGAAAGCCGGCATCCATTGCATGGTGCGTCCCGAGCCGTGTTCTGAGGGGCGTTCGCAGCCGGCGCACGACCGGGCTTTCGCAATTGCCGATCACGAGATCCGCCGAGGCGATGATGCCGGTGAGACCGGCGTCGATGTCCGGCGCGTGCCTGTTCGCTACCGCTGATATGTCGCCCAGGAAAACGAGCCTCACTGTTTCACCGGGCGCCTGGGCGAGCAGTCGGGCCGCCGGCGCCGCAAACCCCGTCTCGTCGCCGGCGAGCGAAGGGCGCAAAAAACGAGCCAGCCACGCCAGCCTATAGGGCAGGGGAAAGTTGGACACCGCTCCCTCCGGCTTTACTGTGGCGTGAAAATAGTGCGTTTTCGAAAGCCGGGAAACGGAATTCGCCACGCTAGCAAACTTATTGAATCTCGTGTGGTTTACGGATTTGAAGTTCCTGAACGCAGATGCCATGGAAATGTCAGGGACTTCAAATCCACCACACTGGGCGGCCGGAAGGTCCGCCTGATCGAATTTCACACCGAAAGCTTCACGGCCGCTCTTCCGCTCCATTGCGGTCGTTGTCGAAACACGCCAAAACCAGCAAAGGAGTTGCGCCGGGTCCAAAAGGCATGTGCCGGCATGCAGGGAGATGCGATTGCGACCGTTTGTCTTCTGTCTGCTTTGGGTGGCCACGTGCGCGTTCACTACGGCAGAGGCGCGGGCTGAGGCCGATACCGCCGCCACGATTGCCGCGCTGTTCAGCGCCCGTTCCGTCGCCGACCGCGACGCCGCGATCGAACAGCTCGAAAATGCCGATCCCAAGGACCCGCTCGTGCCATACTGCTTGGGCGCGGCCGCCTTTATCCAGTCGCTGGAAAAGCTGGCGATCGGCCTCAACCGTCACGGCTTCGAAAGCCCGCAAGCCTTTGCCCTGCCGCTCCTGCGCCTGCCCATTCCGCCGCGCGCCGAGCCCGAGCCGCTGACCTATGAAGGGTTCCGCGACATACTCCTGGAATTCCGGGACAGCATGGATGCAGCCGCGCAAAAGCTCGACACCGTTCCCACGGATGTCGAATTCGGCGCGGTCATCGACCTTGCGCAAGTCGGCATCGATCTCGACAGCGATGGTGCGATGGCGCCGGAGGAGAGCATTGCGGCAATCATTGCCTCGATGGCTGGCACGGACGACCCGTCCACACCTCCCGGTCCTCTTGTTTTCCGATTCGACCGCGCCGATGGCTACTGGCTGCAGGCATACGCGAATTTTTTGGTCGCGCAGGCCGATTTCTGGCTGGCGCATGACTTCCGCAATACGTTCGAAGGCAGCTTCCACATGCTCTTTCCGCGCGCCCGCCTGCCGCTGCAGGAGACGCTGGTACCGCTGCCCGAGCAGGAAACCTCCGGCATGTTCATGTCGGAGTGGCGGCTTGCCGATCTCGTGTCGTTCGTCCATCTCGTCAACTGGCCGGTGGTTGAGCCGGAGCGACGCCAAACCGCACGTTTGAAACTTCTCGAAATGATCAGGCTCAGCCGTGAGAACTGGAAGGCGATAGAGGCCGAAACCGACAACGACCGCGAGTGGCTGCCCGGTCCGCGGCAGAAAGGGATCAATGCGCTGACCGGCCTCGAAGTGGGCGAGCAGCAGGTCGCGGCCTGGCACGAGGCATTGCAGATGGCCGAGGATCTGCTCGAGGGCAGGGTGCTTCTGCCGCATTTCCGCATCGCCGGCCAGGGCATCAACATGAAGAACTTCTTCGAAGCGCCGCAGACCTTCGATCTCGTTCTGACGATTACCGGGCCGGGCGTCGTCCCCTATCTCGAAAAAGGCACGCTGCTGACATCCGAGGAATTCGCCCGCATTCGCGGACAATTCGGCGGCGCCGGGTTTTTGACATTTGCGGTTTGGTTCAATTGAGAGGGGGCGAACCTCCTGACAGCCTGCTGTCAGGACACCGCACCGCCCAGCGCGTTTCGTCCGGCACGGGCTTTCCATTTGCGGCGATTCTTCCCATATTCGCCACATGGCCAAAACCCCAGCGCAAGGAGCCTCCGGCAGGCAACCCGGTGACCGCGAACAACGCGGCGCTTCTCCGCGCCCGCGCGGAAACGCCGTAACCGACTATCTCGACGCGTCCGAGCCATTGCATCGCGGCGGCTTTGAAGAGGCGGCGCAGCGCGAGCTTTCCGGCACGCCGCTGTCGGGATCGGTATCCGATTGGGCGGAACAGATTGCGAGAGAGGCGGAGAAAACCCCCTCATCCGGCCCTTCGGGCCACCTTCTCCCCGTCGGGGAGAAGAGGGTGCACGACGTAGCCGCCTCGACCTCCTCTCCCCACCGGGGAGAGGGTGGCTCGCGCCGCGAGCCGGGTGAGGGGGTCTCAAAGCCAAAGTCGTCCAAACGCATCCCCGAGCGTTCCTCCGCGCCCACAAAGACTGCGCGCGGTACGTCGATGGGCGGGGCGGCGTCCGCGAAGGAGCGCGCCGCCGCGGGGCTCAATCCCGTTGCCGGGCTCGACGTTTCGCTCGAGGACGCGGAATCGCTGGCGAGTTCGAGTGTAACCGCCACCGTCGCGGCTCTTTCCAGTCTGATCGAATCCGGCAACCCGCTGCACAAGAACGGCCAGATATGGACGCCACACCGGCCCGAGCGGCCGGAGAAATCCGAGGGCGGCATCGCGCTCAGGATGGTGAGCGACTTCGAACCGGCCGGCGACCAGCCCACCGCCATCAAGGATCTTGTCGAGGGCGTCGAGCGCTCCGACCGTACGCAGGTGCTGCTCGGAGTCACCGGTTCGGGCAAGACCTTCACCATGGCCAAGGTGATCGAGGCGACGCAGCGCCCGGCGCTGATCCTCGCGCCTAACAAGACGCTTGCTGCCCAGCTCTATGGCGAGTTCAAGCAGTTCTTTCCCGACAACGCGATCGAGTATTTCGTCAGCTACTACGATTACTACCAGCCGGAAGCGTACGTTCCTCGCACCGACACCTACATCGAGAAGGAGTCATCGATCAACGAGCAGATCGACCGTATGCGGCATTCGGCGACGCGCTCGCTGCTAGAGCGCGACGACGTTGTCATCGTCGCTTCCGTTTCCTGCATTTACGGCATCGGCTCGGTCGAGACCTACACGGCGATGACCTTCCAGATGGAGATCGGCGATCGGCTCGACCAGCGCCAGCTCCTGGCCGACCTCGTCGCCCAGCAATACAAGCGCCAGGAGGCGAACTTCGTGCGCGGCTCATTCCGCGTGCGCGGCGACACGATCGAGATCTTTCCGGCCCACCTTGAGGACCGCGCCTGGCGCATCTCGCTTTTCGGCGACGAGATCGAAGCCATCACCGAATTCGATCCACTCACCGGCAGGAAGACCGGCGAGCTCAAATCGGTCAAGATCTATGCCAATTCGCACTATGTGACGCCGCGGCCGACTCTCAACCAGGCGATCAAGTCGATCCGCGAGGAGCTGAAGTTTCGCCTCGTCGAGCTTGAGAAGGCGGGCCGCCTACTGGAGGCGCAGCAACTCGAGCAGCGCGCGCGTTTCGACCTCGAAATGTTGGAAGCCACCGGCTCCTGCGCCGGCATCGAAAACTATTCGCGTTATCTCACCGGCCGCCAGCCTGGGGATCCGCCGCCGACACTGTTCGAATACATTCCCGACAATGCGCTGATCTTCATCGACGAGAGCCATGTCACGGTTCCGCAAATCGGGGGCATGTACCGGGGCGATTTCCGCCGCAAGGCGACACTTGCCGAATACGGCTTCCGGCTGCCCTCCTGCATGGACAACCGGCCGCTGCGTTTCGAGGAATGGGACGCCATGCGGCCGTTATCGGTCGCCGTGTCGGCGACGCCGGGAGGCTGGGAGATGGAGCAGGCCGGCGGCGTGTTCGCCGAGCAGGTTATCCGCCCGACCGGCCTCATCGATCCGCCGGTCGAGGTGCGTCCCGCCAAGACCCAGGTCGATGACGTGGTCGGCGAGATCCGCGAAACCGTGCGAGCGGGCTACCGCACGCTGGTCACCGTGCTTACCAAGCGCATGGCCGAGGACCTGACCGAATATCTGCACGAGCAGGGCATCCGCGTCCGCTACATGCACTCCGACATTGACACGCTGGAGCGCATCGAGATCCTCCGCGACCTGCGGCTTGGCGCCTTCGACGTGCTGGTTGGCATCAATCTGCTGCGCGAAGGTCTCGACATTCCCGAATGCGGCCTTGTCGCTATCCTCGACGCCGACAAGGAAGGGTTCCTGCGCTCCGAGACTTCGCTGATCCAGACGATCGGTCGCGCCGCCCGAAATGTTGACGGCCGCGTCGTGCTCTATGCCGACCGGATTACCGGTTCGATGGAGCGCGCGATGGCCGAGACGAACCGCCGCCGCGAGAAGCAGATGGTATGGAATGCCGAGAACGGCATCACGCCGGAAAGCGTGAAGTCGCGCATCGCCGACATTCTCAACTCTGTCTACGAGAAGGACCATGTGCGCGCCGACATCTCGGAATTCGCCGCATCAGGCGCAATGATGGGCAACAATCTCAAGGCGCATCTCGAACATCTGGAGAAGCGCATGCGCGATGCCGCCGCCGACCTAGATTTCGAGACCGCCGCGCGGCTTCGCGACGAAATCAAGCGGCTGCGCGAGATGGAGCTGGCGATTTCCGATGACCCGCTGGCGAAATATGCCGACATGGAAAGCCCCGTCTCCGGCCGCGAGAAGGGCAGGCACAACAAGGGCCGCGCCCTGCATCGGGCGGTGGATGACAGGGGAATCTCCCCGCCTGAGGGGGAGATGGGCGGCAGCCCGGAGGAGGGCAGCCTCTTCGCGAAGCCTTCGCTCGACGATATGGGACCGGGCACCGACATGGCAAAGCCTGCCGGCGCGGTTTCCCGTTCGCTGTTTAAGAAACAGACCTATGCGGAGGCACATGGTTCCGATTTCGGCGTTCCCGGCGAGGGTGGTAAGTCCTTGTTCCGCAAGAACAGTCTCGACGAAATGACGGTTCGCCGCACTGAAAAGCCGGCCGGTGACGACCCTGCGCCCGTCAGGCGCGAACGTGCGGGTATCGGCTCCTACGAAGACCCCGCCGAAGTGCGCCATCACGGCCGCCGCTCGAAGAAAACAGGGAAACCTGGGACGTAGCACAATTATTTCGCGGCCAATGTCGATTTGCCGCGTTGCCATTCGTCGTTCAGGCAGCCCTTTGGGTACAGACCGCAAGACAAGGAGAATCGGAATGAGCGATACATCTGAACGGGCCACCACACAGTCGTCGGCCAAGGTCCTCGGAGGCCTCGTGACCTATCTGCAGGTGGACGGCGCCCTGAAGGCGGCGGAATTTTACAGGCGCGCCTTCGGCGCCGAAACTGTTGTTTCCCATCCTCCGGACGAGCAGGGCCGGACGATGCACGTTCATCTCCATATCAACGGAAGCTCGCTGATGCTGGCCGATGCCTATCCGGAACATGGCCATGCGCTCGAGAAGCCGCAGGGCTACACGCTGACGCTGATGCCCGATGACATCGACAAGGCGTGGCAACGCGCGGTCGAGGCGGGGTGTGAAGTCGTCATGCCGCTGGATTTGATGTTTTGGGGCGACCGTTATGGCCAGCTTCGTGATCCCTTCGGCGTCAACTGGGCCATGAACGCGCCCGTCAAGCCGGCGTAGGCCGCCGCTTTAGAGCGTGATCCCGAACCCTTTTCATCCCCTCAGAGCCGGCAGGCAGAGGGGGTGGAAGGGCAAACTCCCCACCACAATTCTTCAAGCGCTCAAACTGGTTCCGGGACAAGCCGGCCAGGACAATATTCGTCAGGCTAACTTGCCTCGCCCGGTATGTTATTGCTGTCACAATCGGAAGCTAGAGCATTTCGTGAGAAGGGGACTGAATTCGATGAAAATTGCGGTTCTCGGTGGTGACGGATTTGTCGGCTGGCCAACCTCCCTTCATCTTTCCGACCAAGGGCACGAAATCCATATTCTGGACAATCTTTCCAGGCGCTGGATCGACACCGAACTCGGCGTTCAATCTCTGACGCCGATGGACTCCATCCAGGAGCGCACGCGCATCTGGCATCAGGAGACCGGGCGGCGCATCCATTTCCACCTGATCGACCTGGCGCGCGACTACGAGGTCTTGAAGCGCTGGCTTTCGGACAATCGACCGGATGCCATCATCCACTTCGCGGAACAGCGCGCGGCACCCTATTCGATGAAGAGCGACCGCCACAAGAACTATACTGTCAACAACAACGTCAACGCCACGCACAACCTGCTGAATGCTCTGGTGGAGCTCGACCTCGACGCACATCTCGTCCATCTAGGCACGATGGGCGTCTACGGCTATTCGAGCGTCGGAGCGGCAATTCCCGAAGGCTATCTGCCGGTCGGCATCGAGACCATCGGCGGCGAGACCGTGCAGCAGGATATCCTTTATCCAGCCAATCCCGGGTCGATCTACCACATGACCAAGTGCCTCGATCAACTGCTCTTCCAGTTCTACGCAAGGAACGACGGGCTGCGGATTACCGACCTGCATCAGGGCATCGTCTGGGGCACGCATACCGAACAGACACGGCGCCATGTGCAACTGGTCAACCGCTTCGATTACGACGGCGACTACGGCACCGTGCTCAACCGGTTCCTGATCCAGGCGGCGATCGGCTATCCGCTGACCGTGCACGGCACGGGCGGCCAGACCCGTGCCTTCATCCACATCCAGGATTCGGTACGGTGCATCGAGCTCGCGCTGAGGAATCCGCCAAGGCGCGGCGACAGGGTCAAGATCTTCAACCAGATGACGGAGACCCACCGGGTGCGCGATCTGGCCGAGCGGGTAGCCGGGATGGTAGGAGGAAGGGTGGCCTATCTGCCCAGCCCGCGCAAGGAAGCGGCGGAGAACGACCTCGTTGTGCACAACGAACAGTTTCTTGAACTCGGCCTTCATCCCATCTCTCTCGAAACGGGACTGCTAACTGAAGTGGTCGATGTGGCGAGGAAATACGCTTACCGCGTCGACCGCAGCAGAGTGGCATCGGTCTCCGCGTGGACCAAGGGCATCGCGGCGAAAATCGAGCGCGATCCGGAAGGCAAGCGTCTCAAAAGCGTGTCCTGACAATTCTTTACGATTGAAACCGCTGTTGGTTCGTTACACCCCCCTCTGTCCTGCCGGACATCTCCCCCGCAAGGAGGGAGATCAGCCGGCCGTCACGATTTCGCCAATCACCAGTGCAGGAGCGAGAGCGCCAAGGTTGACACTGCCGATCTCCCCCCCCGCTGAAGGGGAGATGTCCGGCAGGACTGAGGGGGGTGAACCAAGCCAATGCGGGTTGGCCGCCTAAATGCCGACCTCTGCTCCCAACGCCTATGTCACGCTCGTCACCAACAGCGACTATGCGACAGGCGCTTTGGCCTTGGTTCGGTCCCTGCGGCTGACCGGCACGGAAGCGGACATCGTGGTGCTGCACACGGGTGGCGTGACTGAGGGCGACCTCGCGCCGATCACCGCTTTGGGTGCGAGGACTGTCGAAGCCCAATTGCTGCCGACCTCGGTTGCCTTCAACGAAAGGCATGGCCGCGCGAACATCCACGGCCAGAACCCCTTCACCAAGGGTCGAAAGCCGGCCTTTCATACGCCGCTGGACAATTTCGCCAAGCTTCGGCTCTGGCAACTGACAGACTATGGCAAATGCGTCTTCATCGACGCCGACGCTATCGTATTGAAGAACATCGACCGGCTGTTCGAGTATCCCGAATTCTCTGCGGCGCCCAACGTCTATGAAACGCTTGGCGACTTTCATCGTCTGAATTCGGGTGTGTTCATCGCCAAACCATCCGCCGCTACCTTCGAAGCGATGCTGCTTATGCTCGATCAGCCGGATGCCTTCTGGAAGCGCACCGACCAGACCTTCCTGCAGACCTTCTTTCCCGATTGGCATGGCTTGCCCGTGTTCTACAACATGTTGCAATACGTTTGGTTCAACTTGCCGGAATTGTGGGACTGGAAGTCGATCTCAGTCATTCACTATCAGTACGAAAAGCCTTGGGAGCAGGGCCATGCGAAAGCCGGCAAGCTGAGGCCGCTGATCCAACTCTGGCAGGCATTCCACAGGGGCGAGGGCATTCCCGATATTGCCAGCCTTCAAAATCCGGTCGCACGCGAATGAACGGGAAATCGACGCTGGTTTCCGGCGGAACCGGCTTTGTGGGCCGCTTCATCGTCGAGAACCTGCTGGCGGCGGGGCATGAAGTCACCGTCATGGGCCGTACCGAACCGTCGGCTGATTTCTTCTCCAGACCCGTGCGTTTCGTCGAAGGCGCTCTCGACCCGGACGCCGACCATTCGGTGGCATTTTCCCGCGTCGCTTTCTTTGTCCACGCCGCCTTCGACCATTTGCCGGGAAAATACCGAACCGGGGAGGGTGCCGACGCCGCAGGCTTCCGGAGCAGGAACCACGATGGCTCGATTGCGCTTTTCCGGGCGGCGCGGGTGGCCGGCGTCAATCGGGCGGTCTTCCTGTCGAGCCGCGCAGTCTATGGAGACCAGCCCGCCGGCGCAATACTCACGGAAGGAACGACACCCCGCCCCGATACGCTCTACGGGGAAGTAAAACTCGCGACCGAGCGATATCTACACGATATGGCCGTTGACGGCTTCTGCGGTACGAGCTTGCGCATCACCGGCGTGTACGGGCCGGCCGGGCTGGGTCTCGAGCACAAATGGGAAGGCCTGTTCCGCGACTATCTCGCGGGCAGGCCGATCGAGCCGCGCGCGGGGACGGAAGTGCATGGCGACGATGTGGCGGCGGCCGTGCGACTGATCCTCGAAGCGCCTGCGGCAAGAGTTTGCGGCGAAGTCTTCAACGTTTCGGACATGCTGGTCGACCGGCGAGCGATCCTGTCGATCGTTCAGGATGCGGCAGGCAGCCCGCACCCGCTTCCGCCAACGGCGCATCGCTTCGGGTTGAACTTAATGTCAGCGGAGAAAATCAGCGCACTTGGCTGGCGCCCGGGCGGCGCAGTCTTGTTTCGGAAGTTCGTCCGGTCGCAAATTCCAGGTCAATAGCCGGTCAAGATCGGGCACGCGTGATTCCGACCTCCCTCTGGCCTGCCGGCCATCTCCCCCTCAAGGGGGAGATCAGCCAGTTTGAGCGCCAATCCCTCCCGGTCGCAATGTCACATGGCGCGTCTGCGGCCCGATCCGGCTGCGCGCCGGCCTGCGGCTCGCGACGTGTCCGCCGACGTGCCGCCGCCTTCGGTGGCGCCCGCCCCGGTATCGCGTTGTCTGGCCTTCTGTAGCCGATAGAGCCGCTCGTAGGGCAGCAGTTCTCTGATCCGCGCATTGAGCGATGCGATTTCGGCGCGCAGGTCTTCGCATTCCTGTCTATGGACGTCGAGCTGCATCTGCTCGGATGCCTGCTGCAGGGAAAGCTGCGAGATATTCGCGCTTGCCGCCGAGAGCTGCATCTTGTCGGTTTCGTTTTCCTTCGCGAGCGCGGCGAGCCTTCCGTCCAGGAGGTGCTTCTCCGCCACCGCGTCGCTCAACTGAATCTTGAGCTTCGCAATCTCGCTTGAGGTTTCGGCATGTTCGGTCGAAGCGAGTTCCAGTCGCGATTGCAGGCTCTGGATTTCAGATCGCAAACCGCGCATTTCTGCGAGCGCCCGTGCAGCCTCAGCCTCTTTGTCAGCTTCGAGGTTGCGCGCGGCTTCCATCATTTCCGACTGCTTCACGTGCGCGATCTCGTGAGACTTCTGCAGCCGCAGCACTTCCTTTTCGTTCTTTCCAAGCGTAGCGAGCAGATCGGCATATCGCGCGGCTTCGCTGGAATGGATCGACGTTAACTCATCGAGCTTGCGTCGTGCGTCGGCTTCGCGCTTCAATGCCTTGTCGAGATCGATCGCCAGGTTGACGTGTTTTTCGCGAAGGACCTCGTTCTCGCGCAGGCGCCTTTCGGCCTCGACGGTTCTGGCTGAGAGTGTCTTCACAAGGTCGCCGACTTCCGCTTCGTTCCTCGCTATCGCATTGGTGGCCTCGACAAGCTCCAGCTTCGCGGCGGCCAGTTCGGCGCGAAGTGCTTCCTTGTCCTGAACCAGGCTCGCTTCGCGCTGCTGCAACGCCTCAACAGCGCTTTCGCGCTCCTGCTGCTTCCTGCTTACGTCATGAAGCTGGTCCGCCAGCTTTCGGTGCTCTGCATTCAAGGCGGCGTTCGCAAGTTCCAGCTCGTTGGCCCGGTGAATGTCGGAGTGCAGGATGTTGAAGAACTCGCGTGTCAAATGGTGCGAGGTCGTAACTTCCGCCAGTTTCGCGTTGATCTCCTGCAGATGTTCCTGTGCATCGTGGTAGAGTTCATCGAAAGAGTTCAGTGCGGCCAGGCGGCTTTGCGTGTGCGACGTCAGCCGTCGCGCCGTTTCTGAATTGTCCTGCGCGGGTTCGGCCAGTTCCGGCGGCTCCCCGGCGGGAATTTCTTCCCCCGGCTGCGCCGCGTCCTCTTCTGCCGGGATGTACGCTTCTGCGGGGACACCCGCTTCTGCAGGAGCATCCTCCCCGGACTCACTGTCGCTCTTCAAAGGCGCTATTTCGTCGACCTCGAACAGGCTCTCGTCCAGCGCCTCAGCCATGTCCGCCTGCAGCTCCTCGAAAGCCCTGTCAATCTTATCGCCGCGCTTGATCAGACCCATGAAATTCATGACCGACACACCCCTTGCGCCTACAAAACAGTCACTTAGTTCATTACGATTTGGCAACTTATCCTTACATCCGCGGCTTCCGTGAGGGAAGCGCCTTGCCGAGCGGAAACCTAACTATAGTAAATCTATACGCTTTCTGGCTACCTCAAATATTTGCCGTATATTCCTGCTCGGTAGGATGCAGTTTCCTTAAACTACAAATTGTACTGAGGCGGTTTCCGCCATGACCAGTACATTCACGACTTGGACCCTGACTGATAGTTTTTGCCCAACCAGATGAAGGAGCGGCCAATGAGCGTGTCAGACGATGAGGGCGAAGAAAGCGGAACCTTTGCATCGCCGTCCGGGTTCGCGACTGAACCGCACCGGGACCACGGCGTGCCTGCCGACCCACGGGTCCGGGCCGACGTGATGCGCTGGCGCAAGGGCGAACGTGAGCGCCTGATCGCGGCGCGCCTGGCGATTTCGGCGGACGCGCGTGCCGCCATGGCGCGGCGTATAGCCGACGAGCTCGACTCTGCCATCGGCGATGTGTCCGATCGTCTCATCAGCCTTTATTGGCCCTTCCGCGGCGAGCCCGATCTCCGACCATGGATGAACTCGGTGATCGAACGCGGCGGACGCATCGCCTTGCCGGTTGTGGTCGAGAAAGGACGGCCCCTCATCTTCCGCGCCTGGCGCCCCGGCGAGCGGCTGGAGAAAGGCGTCTGGAACATTCCCATTCCCGCCGAAGGGCCCGATGTGCGGCCTGACGTGGTCATCGCCCCGGTGGTCGGCTTCGATCCGCAGCGCTACCGTCTGGGCTACGGCGGCGGCTTTTTCGACCGGACGCTTGCAGCCATGCCCGTGCTGCCACTGGCGATCGGCGTCGGGTATCGGATATGTGCGATCCCGACCATCTATCCTCAGCCGCACGACATCCCCATGAATGTCATCGTCGCTGCCGATCATGACCCTGGTTGAGGCTTGGTCACGCTTGCCCGACACGCGCGATCGGCTTCACAACGAGCGTGGAGATTCTGGTTGCGCGCACGACCTGAAGTTCCACGGCTTTGCCGATCCGCTCGCCGTCGAGAAGACGGATGAGGTCGTCGACGCCCGAGACAATATGTCCGCCCACCGAGACGATCAGATCTCCCGGCGTGATGCCGGCTTCGGCTGCCGGGCCGCCCGGCTCCACGCTTCGGACGCGCAGCGCGCTTGGCGTCGCTATGCCGACGGCGAGCGCGGCGCGCCGGGGAAGCGGCACCGTGTCGGCCGAGATGCCGATGAAGGCACGTTTCACGCCGCCGTGGCGCATGATCTGCGAAACGACAAAGCGGGCGGTATTGGCTGCCACGGCAAAGGCGATGCCCTGAGCGCCGCGGATGACCGCCGTGTTGATGCCGATCACTTCGCCGTTGGTAGCCGCGAGCGGACCGCCGGAATTGCCTGGATTGAGCGCCGCGTCGGTCTGGATCACGTCGTCGATCAGGCGTCCCGTCGAGGCGCGCATGGAGCGGCCGAGCGCTGAAATGACGCCGGCTGTGACGGTCCAATCGAACCCCAGGGGATTGCCGATCGCTATTGCGATTTGGCCACGGCGGAGCATTTTGCTGTCACCGAGGCGGGCGACCGCGTTGAAGTTCGAATTGGCGCGCAGCAGCGCGATGTCGGTGTCGGGATCGCGTCCGAGAACGCGGGCCTCGGCGGCGGAGCCGTCCGGCACGATCACTCTCACCATCCTTGCCTGGCCCACGACGTGGCTGTTGGTGATCACCATTCCGTCCGAGGAGATCACCACGCCGGAGCCCAGACCGGCGCGCCCGTCGGCCGGGGTTTCGATGCGGCAGACGGCCGGGCCGATTGCTTCGACGGTGGCGGTTACCGAGCGCGAATAGGCATCGAGCAGCGTATCGTCGGTGCGATCTTCGAGCGGGGCGGCGGTGTCTGCGGTGTCAAGCATCGACGTGACTCCGGCAATGGAACGAAATGCTTATATGAGTGTGCTGGCAGTCCTTGCGCGACCTGCCCGAATGGCCAGCCGACCGCCACCCTAGTGTGGTGGATTTGAAGTTCCTGTCATTTCCATGGCATCCGCGTTCTCAGAACTTCAAATCCGTAAACCACACGAGATTCAATCAAGTTGCTCGTGTGGCTTTGAATCCGAAATTCGATCCGAGCCTCGCTCCAAGGCAATACGAATTTCGGATTCGCCACCCTAGCCGTGAGACCAGTTGGAAGCGGCGATGAAACCGGCGAAAATTCCGGCTCGAGCCTCGCATCAAGGAGAACCACCATGCCGCAATCAGGACTAGGCGCGTTTTCCCGGCAAATTGCCGGTCTCGTGGCCTCGACCGCCCCGGCAATCGCCGCCGTCCACGCCGGCCGTCACAAGTCGAGCGCCGTTCACTGGCGCGACGGGCTGTTTGCCTCGGCCAGCGAAACGGTCGAGCAGGAGGAAGACATCACAATGATCCTGCCGTCCGGCAGGTCTGCGCCGGCGGAATTCGTCGGCCGCGATCCGACGACCGGCCTGGCGGTGCTGAAGCCCGACGCGCCGGACGGTGCGGCGACATTGAAGCCCGCGGGCGAAATCGAACCGGGGAACCTGATGGTCGCGGTTGGCCGCGGGGAAGGCTCTGCCGTTGCCGGTTTCGGCGTCGCCGCAGAGGCGGGGCCAGCCTGGCGCAGCATGCGCGGCGGCCTCATCGACCGGCGCATCCGGCTTTCGGGAAGCATCGATCCCCGCATTGAAGGCGGCGCGGCGGTGGACGTCGAGGGCGGGTTCATTGGACTTGTCCTTTTCGGCCCCTATCGACGCGCGCTCGTCATACCGGCCGAGACGGTAGACAGGGTCGCAGCAGCGCTTGCCGAGAAAGGGCACATTCCGCGCGGATATCTCGGCGCCGGCCTGCATCCGGTGCGACAGGCGAACGCACGCGGCGCCATGGTGATGAGCCTGGAAGGAAGCGGGCCCGCCGAGAAGGCAGGGCTGTCGCTCGGCGACATCATCACGTCCTGGGATGGCGCGACGGTGGACGGCGTCCGTGACCTGATCCGGCACCTCGGTCCCGACAGCGTCGGCAAAACCGTGACGCTCGGCATATTGCGCGGCGGCGGCGCGCGCAGCCTGGCCGTCGTCATCGGCGCGCGTCCGCAAACGCGCGACACCCAAGACCGGTGAGGAGAAATGGCCGAAGCCCGGCTGACGGTGATGATCGCCTTGTCCGATCCAGAGCGTGCCGAGGAGCTGGCGCACGCTCTGGCAGAGAATGAGGCGATGCTGGTGGTGATGGCGGCCGGTCTCGACCAGCCTGACGGACCACCTGATGTAATCATCACCGATGGCGAAATCCTGGACCCCGTCACGCCGCACGTTACGCTCGGAAATGGCAACGCGGCGGCAAATGTCGGGGCCATGCTTCCGCAGGCAGCGGACGTTAGCCTGGTGGCCGCCGCCGCGCGCGTCGTGGCGGCTGGCTATCGCGTCTCGCCGGGCGTGCCAAGCAATCCCCTTGAAGGCGGGAAAAGCAATGCCGCGTTGCCGGTTTCTCTCAGCGCACGTGAGATGGAAACGCTGGCGCTGCTTGCCGATGGCGCATCGAACAAGGTGATCGCGCGTCAGCTGGCAATTTCCGTCCATACGGCAAAATTTCACGTCGCATCCGTGCTGGCCAAGCTCCATGCCCGCAACCGCGCGGACGCCGTCGCGATCGGGCTGAGATACGGGCTCGTATACCTCTAACGCGTGTCGCGTACAATCGACCTCACCCGCCGGCCCTTCGTCGAGGAAAGCGCTCTACGTTGCCCCCCTCTGACCTGCCGGCCATCTCCCCCGCAAGGGGGGAGATCAGACTGCGCGGCGGGTTTCGCCAATCACCAACGCTGCAGGGCTAGCGAGGCATCGATGACAGCCGATCTCCCCCCTTGCGGGGGAGATGTCCGGCAGGACAGAGAGGGGCGCTGTCCCGCCGGCATTCCTGAATCACATTGGACGCAACACGCTTTAGTGCCGCCTGGGGTGTGTTGGTCTTTGTTTGAGCATCGGATTTTCCCCGAAAGTGGGAACCGGACATGGCGGCCGGCATACCCTCCCCACAAGGGGGAAGGGTAAGCAGCGGCGAGGCCACGGCCAATCTCCCTCACCATTTTCGAAACGCAGAAGACCGCCATTTTCGCCTCGGCCTGACCTGAATCTCAACACGCCCCCCAAGTCAGCAGGATTGGCGGGCGCCGCTCCTCGGATTTTGATTCAATGCGTTCATCGGGAGGTTCAAGCGCATCGCGAGATGAGTCACAAAGGCCGGACAACCCATTGTTCGCAAAGGGTCTTTCATCGCGGCGACAGTCAGGGAAACAGCGGATCCGGCGTCATTTCCAGATGCAGGGTCGAGCCGGTCCATGGGTGCGTTTCGCAGACCGCCTCGTCGAGTTCAACTCCAAGCCCGGGTTCCGCCGAAGGAATGACATTGCCGTCCTGCCATTCGATCTTTTTCTTCAGCAGCTTTTCGTGAAAGCCGTCCCATGTCTTGATGGATTCGAGGATAAGGAAATTCGGCAACGTGACGGCCACCTGGATGTTGGCGGCTCCCACGATCGGCCCGCAGTAGCAGTGTGGCGCGATCTGGATGTGATACGCCTCCGCCATCGCTGCTATTTTCTTTGTTTCGAGGATGCCGCCGGAACGTCCGACATTGGGCTGCAGGATCGTCGCGGCGCGGTTCTCGATGATCCGGGCGAATTCCCATTTCGTGGCGAGCCGTTCTCCCGTGGCGATGGGAATCGAGGTCTGGCGGGCGACCTGGGCCATCACTTCGGGCATGTCGGGCGGTACGGGTTCCTCGAACCAGAGCGGATCGTAAGGCTCGATCGCGCGCGCCATCCGCAGCGCACCCGACGCGGTGAACTGACCGTGCGTGCCGAACAGGATGTCGGCGCTCTGGCCGACCGCCTCGCGGATCGCCTTGACCATCCGCGTTGACAGGTCG
Organism: uncultured Alphaproteobacteria bacterium; assembly: GCA_963813315.1. Lineage (GTDB taxonomy): Bacteria > Pseudomonadota > Alphaproteobacteria > Rhizobiales > Rhizobiaceae > CAWEYO01. Next base: position 171,070 of record CAWEYO010000014.1, read on the forward strand.
ATGTCGGCAAGCCGCGGCTGGTGGCCGTCAAAGGCGGTATAGGGGCCGGCAGGATCGAGCTTCAAAGCATTGAACCCCTGCTTGACATAAGCCAGAGCGGCCTCCGCCGCGAGGTCGGGGTCGTTGTAGACGTTCTTCGGGCTGTCGGTTTCTCCCGGAAAAACGCTTCCCGTCCTTGGATAAAGATATGTGTATGTGCGCAGCGCCTCGTGTACCTGGCCGCCGAGCAATTTGTAGACCGGCTTTCCTGCTTCCTTGCCGATGATGTCCCAACAGGCCATTTCGAGCGCCGAGACGCATCCCATCAATGAGATGTCCGGTCTTTGCGAGAAGCCCGACGAATAGGCGCGGCGGAAAAACGTTTCGATGTCGTGCGGGTCGCGGCCGACTAGGTATCGCGCCGCGCAATCCTCGATCATTCTCGCTGTCACATTCGGCCCGAAGGTCGCGTTGTAAGCCTCGCCATATCCGATCACGCCGCCGTCGGTGGTGAGTTTCACGAAGATGAAATAGCGCCCGCCGGTCTGCGGCGGCGGGTTGCCGACTACGAAGGTCTTGACGTCGGTGATCTTCATGTCTGTCCCTCAGATGTGATCGGCGAGCACGAGCTCCGCGCCCTTGGCGCCGGTCATGATGGCGGCGGCATTGGTATTGCCGCTGATATTGCTCGGAAAGATCGACGCGTCGATGACACGGAGGCCCTCGATGCCGTGCACTTTCAGACGCGAATCGACAACGGCCTTCGCCGGGTCGGGGCCCATGCGGCAGGTCGAAACCGGATGATAGACAGTGCCACTGCGGCGGCGGAAGTCGGCGATCAGCTCGTCGTCCGTCCTGCATACTGGTCCAGGCAGGACCTCCTCCGCGATGATTTCCGCCATGGAGGGCATGGAGGCGATCTTGCGCAGAAATTTCACGCCGTCGAGCATTTCGGCCACGTCTTCCTCCGTCGAGAAAGCGTTCGGCACGATCCTTGGATGGTCCAGGGGGTTGTTGGATCGTATCATGATCGAGCCGCGGCTTGTTGGCCGGCAATTGGAAAGGCCGATTGAGAAACCCGGCCAGCGGTCCGGTGTGAGGATAGGGCGCTCGCCGCTCCTGGGCATCACGGTCGAGAGCGCCTGAAAGTAGAGCTGCATGTTGGGCCGCCGGCGGGACGGATCGGTCCGGAAGAACCCCCCTGCACTATTCAAGCTGCGCGATAGCGGGCCGCTGCGCAGCACAAGGTACTGCATGCCGACCAGCAGCTTGCCCCACCATGGCCGCAGCAACTGGTTGAGCGTCGGCTCCCTTGCCTTGAAGGTGTAGTTGATGCCGACATGGTCCTGCAGATTGGCGCCGACATGTTCGTTTGCGTGCAGCACCGGCACGCCGAACTTCTGGAGCAGGCGGCCCGGTCCGATGCCGGACAGTTGCAACAATTGCGGCGAGTTGACCGAGCCGCCGCTCACGATCACCTCCCGCCCGGCGCGGGCGGAACAGGCTGCACCGTTGCGCACATATTCGACGCCTGTGGCTCGCTTGCCTTCGAAGAGGATGCGCGTCGCCAGTGCGTTGGGCTCCACGCGGACGTTCCGCCGCTTCATCGCCGGCCGCAGGAATGCGCGCGCAGCAGACATGCGCCGGCCGTTTTTCGTCGAAATCTGATAGATGCCGACACCTTCCTGACCAGGACCGTTGAAGTCGGTGTTGAAGCCGAGGCCAGCTTCCGCGCCCGCCTTCAGGTAGCGCCGGGTAAGCGGATGGACACCGCGCGAGCAATCCGTGATGTGTACCGGTCCGCCGCACCCGCGCCATTCGTCAGCGCCTGCCTGGTTGTCCTCGATCGCCTTGAACGCCGGCAACAGGTCTGCGAAGCCCCATCCTGGATTTCCCGCCTCGCGCCAGTCGTCGAAGTCCTCCGGGTGGCCCCGAACCCAGACCATCGCATTGATAGAGCTTGATCCACCGAGCAGCTTGCCGCGCGGCCAGTGGTCGGCGTTGCCGGCAAGGCCGGGATCGGGCTCGGCCCTGTAGTTCCAGTTCACGGCCGGGTCGAAGAAGGTCTTGCCATAGCCGAGCGGCATCTGAACGAAGAAGCGCCGGTCGGTTCCGCCGGCTTCGAGGACAAGCACGGAGAAACTTCCATTCGCCGAAAGGCGCTCGGCGACTACAGAGCCAGCAGAACCGGCGCCAATGACAATGAAATCATAAGTTTGCATGGGTTTTTGATAATGTGCCGCCGACAATTCTGTTTCGTCCTTGGAGCGATTCCGATTCTGACGGAATCGGTGAGCCGCTCTAATTCTTTGTTTTCACGCAATTCCGGACGGAAAACCGATCTCCACTTTTCCTGGAATTGCTGTTTGTTTTCACGCAATTCCGGACGGAAAACCGGTTCCCACTTTTCCTGGAATTGCTGTTTGTTTTCACGCAATTCCGGACGGAAAACCGGTTCCCACTTTTCCTGGAATTGCTGTCTGTTCTTACGCAATTCCGGACGGAAAACTGGTTCCCACTTTTCCTGGAATTGCTTTACCTAAGCATCCGCCTCTTGGTCCGTCACCCATGCTTCCGGCATCGGCTGTGAGAAATGCGACCGCGAAGGTTCGGCGTCCAGGGATAGTCCGTCAGGGCCGACCTGCGGAAACCGCGGCCTCGTCGAAGCGCGCTCGTGCCTCGTTCACGCGGGAGATGTTCTGGCGCGCCCATTCGCCAAGCGCGTTGACCGGCACGCGAAGTTCGCGTCCGAGGTCGGTGAGTTCGTAATCAACACGGGGTGGAATGGTCGGAAATACCTTGCGGGTGACGAAGCCGTCGCGCTCCAGGCCGCGCAACGTCGCGGTCAGCATCTTCTGCGAGATTCCGCCGATGCTCCGCAGCAACTCGCTGAAGCGCATCGGACCTTCACTCAGATAGCCGACGACCAATACGGTCCATTTGTCACCGACACGGCCCAGAATATCGCTGACGGCACGGCAATCCGTGCTTTCAAAATGGAGCGCAGGTTTCAAAAAAGTGCCTCCTTGTGCACTGTGTCGACACTCTCCTATATAGCGTCGGTATACAACGGATACCATAGTTTCCAAAGGAGAGAATCATGGTCAAACCAAAGATAGGCATCGTCGTCGGCAGCACGCGTCCGGGTCGCTTTGCCGACCAACCGGCGGAATGGATTTATAGCATCGCCAAGGCGCGTGGCGATATCGATATCGAAATTGTTGATCTGCGCGACTATCCGCTGCCATTCTATGACGAAGCCGGCTCGCCCGCATACGGCCCTGTGAACAACGAAGTTGCACAGCGTTGGCAGAAGAAGGTGGCGAGCCTCGACGGCTTCATTTTCCTGGCTGCCGAGTACAATCGCGGCCCGACGGCAGTGCTGAAGAACGCGCTCGACTATGCCTACAACGAATGGAACAAAAAGCCGGTGGCTTTCGTCGGCTATGGCGGTGTTGGGGGTGCTCGGGCAGTCGAACAGCTTCGCCTGCACGCGGTCGAGTTGCAGATGGCGCCTACGCGCACCGGCGTTCATATTCTCTGGCCGGATTTTATGGCGATCCGGAGCGAAGGCAGGAAGCTCAGCGAATTCGCGCACCTGAACAGCAGCGCCAGTGACATGCTCGACCAGCTCGTATGGTGGACCAGGGCCCTCAACGCCGCGCGGGCCGCGGACGCTCGGACCAACGACAGCAAGGCAGCCTGACGAACGGAATTCCTTCCAGGGAAGGATGTAGGGCAATCGCATATGGGTAACCGCCCCCTCATCCGGCCTCGCTCTGCTCGGCCACCTTCTCCCCGCCGGGGAGAAGAGCGTGCGGCGGCGCGGCCGGCGACCTCCTCTCCCTTCGGGGAGAGGGTGGCGAGGGCGAAGCCTGAGCCGGGTGAGGGGGACACGGATCCTGGTAAAACCCACTGCGATTGCACTGGGGAGAGTTGGGACGGCGCGTGCGCCGTCCTTTTTCTTCTTGTCAGCGCCGTGTTTCGCGTCGTCCGCCCGGCAGTCGGCTTGCGATAACCTTGTCGATGCGCCGCCCGTCGAGGTCGACCACTTCGAAACGCCAGCCGTGCGCGTCGACGGACTCACCGGTCGAAGGCAAATGGTGCATCTCAGAAAGAATGAAGCCGGCGAGCGTCTCGTAGTCGCGGTTTTCCGGTAGGTCGAAATTCAGATGGTCCGCCATTTCGTCCGCGGGCATGTAGCCGGGAAGCAGCCATGAGCCGTCCTCCCGTTGTACCAGTTCCTGGTCGTCGGCATCGATATCGGCGCGGAACACGCCCGCAATCGCCTCAAGTATGTCGGCCGGTGTCACGATCCCTTCGAAATGGCCGTACTCATCGTGGACAAGCGCCACCGGCACATCGGATTCCTTCAGCGTCGCAAGCACGTCCAGCGCATCGGCCTGGTCGTGGACGATCGGCGCCAAGCGCACGTGACGCGCCGGATCGAACTTCTGACCAGCCAGCATCGCTGCCAATAGCTCTCGCGTTTGGACGACGCCGACCATTGCATCGACGGTGCCGTCGCCGGCGGGCAGGCGCGAGTGTTGGGTTTCCATCAACATCTTGCGGGTCGTCAATTCATCCGCCTGGAGATTGATCCAGTCGACATCGGTGCGCGGCGTCATGACGGCGCGCACCGCGCGGTCGCCGAGACGCATGACCCCGGCGATCATGCGCCGCTCGTCGGACTCGATGGTCCCGTGATGCTCGGCCTCCGCCACCAGCATCTTGATTTCCTCGTCGGTCACCTTTTCCTCGCTCTCTTCCTTCTGGCCCAGAAGATGGAGAAGGCCGCGGCCGGAAATGTCGAGCAGCCACACCAAAGGCGCGGAGACCCTGGCGAGGATTGTCATCGCGGGTGCAACCCGGACCGCGACCGCTTCCGGGTTGCGGAGCGCGATTTGCTTGGGGACGAGTTCGCCGATAACCAGGGAGCCATAAGTGATCAACGCGACTACCGCGCCGACACCGAGCGCATCGGCGATACCGTCCGGAACGCCCATGTCCACAAGCAGTTCGGTCATCCTCAGGCCGATAGTGGCGCCGGAAAAGGCGCCAGAAAGCACGCCCACAAGCGTAATGCCGATCTGGACGGTGGACAGAAAGCGGCCGGGATTGGCGCCGAGTGCCAGCGCACGGCCCGCGCCTTTGATATCGCGATCGATCATCGCCTTCAGGCGGGCGGGGCGGGAGGATACGATTGCCAGCTCAGACATGGCCAGCACGCCGTTGACAAAGATGAGGACAACGACGGTGGCAATCTGAATATAGAGCAGCAGCATGCCGGAACCCTTAGCACTCATGCCCGCTGCAACAGAAGGGCAAAACGCCTTGCGGGAATTTGGAAAGCGATGGGCTGCCGCGCGGAGCTACATCCGGGATTGTGGGACGAGTATGCCGACGGTCACCCATCCGTCGGTGAAGTAGGGATCGCCGCCCCCATTGCGGCCGTCCTTGGTCGGGCCGCGTCCTTCGATGCGGTATTGTCCGGACAGCATGTGCGCCTTGGCGAGATCGTCGATGACGTTGTTGCGCTCGGCGTCGACGTCGGGGCCGATGTGGTGGGTGATCTGGCCGGTGTCATGGCTTAAGCCCACTCCGCGATCGAAGCTCGCCGAACCGAGCCACAGGGGGCTTCCGTCCTTGGCTGTTCGCGACGTCAGCCAAAGCCGGATGTGATGGCGTTGATCGGCACTTTCCCCGATCGGTTTTTCGAAGGCGAGGTCCTGGCGGCGGCCATCGAACAGCAATGTGCTGACCGGCGCATCGGCATAGGGACGATCGAGAACCACGCTGGCGCCGATCTCGATGCTGCTGCTGAGCGTGATCGGATCAGCCGGATCCCAGTGTGCCGCCGCGAAGGCATGCAGGACATCGTTTTTTGAGCCGGCAAGTCCGACATTGATGGGGTCGCCTGGTATTCCCTGCGGCGTCACCGTCAGCATTTCACGCGATGCAAGCGGGTTCCCGCCGTACCGCCACGACCACAAGTCGGGAACGATTTCGTAGGCTGACATGAAATAGGCCCCGCCGGCGATCAACATCGCGGCGGCAATCAGTCTCAAGCTTTTGTGCCGGAGTATTGTCATGGAACCGGACCGCATCTGCCGGCGCTACAGTACACGTTCGGAACGTGACAATGCAAAAACGAGCCCTAGTGGCAGGCGCGCCGGCCGTTCCGCCGCGGCTTGATGTCGAAGTGGAAGTGGTTGCGGTGATCGAAGTTGTAGCCGGGACCGAGCACCGTGGTGAAATAGTTGCAGCCATCGGCTCGCACCGAGTTCAGGAAACCGCGCTTGCGAAAAGCGAACCAGCCAGGCTTGCGAACATCGATATCGCGGCCGTTATTGAGTTCTATCCGCATGACATCCAGCGCGTTGCCGCGGGAATGCTCGGATGACGTATGCGTGCCGCGGATATTGCGGCACGAGTAGCTCGAACCCTGATGGATCGCTTTGACCCCCGACAGGTAACGGAAGCGTGCGGAAGGCGCCAGTTCCCGCTTGGTCCAGAGCGCAAAGCTCGCGGCCATTTCGCAGCTCAGCGTTGCGGCAGGCATCATCTTGATGCCGCCGGACAGCTGCGAGACCTTGACCGGATAATCGATCCGGCATGCTCCGCCGTCGTTGATCGGCGCAAGATCGCGATAAGTCACGCCGAGTCGCCTGAGTTGGCGCCGGCAGGCCACTTCGTCCCGGGGCATTGCCGCCGGGCGAGAGACCCTCGGTGCGTCCAGACGCGGGTAAGCCGCGGCATGAACATCCGAACGCGGCTGGAGGTGGGGACGTGATGGAGGCGCAATGACTGCCGCCGTCTGGACTTCCGGCTCGAGCGGGATCTGTTCATCGAGATCCGAAGGTGCCGGAATTTGGGGGGCTGGCGGAGCCAGAACGGCGACAGGTTGTTCTCCCACATCCATGTCGGTCAGCGGATCCGACTGGGCGGGCATCTCACTGCCCGCGGCAGGGTCCGAGACAGCGACCGTTTGGTCACCCATATCCGGCTGGGTCAGCAAGTAGTCATCCGAGGGTTCCGATGGCGGCATGTCTCCAGCGGGCGCCGTGACCTCCATTGTCTGGTTTGCGACTGCCATGTCTGGCTGTGGATAGGAATTCGGCGGGGGCAATCGTTTGCGGGTCAGCGAGAGGCTGTACGATCGCGGCGGTCTGAGCCCCCACATCGACCGAGGGCCGGCGCATCGAGAGCACGCCATCGCTCGTGCACGCGGAAATGACGATCATGGCCAGCAGGCCGGCGCACACGGTGCCCTGAGCCTGCAATGAGCCGATTGCGGGCAGGCAAGCGGCGAGCATCCTCCAAATTACTGACAGCATCGATCGGCTTCCTGTCCCCTGGCCGCCGACGATAGCGGCCAAGGGTAAAGGAAAACTCAGTGATGGAATTTACCGCTGTGGCGAAGTGGACGCTTTCATTGGCAAAAGGTCGCCCCATTTCGGCGCATTGCGAGATCGAGGTGGAAGTGGTTGGCATGGTCGGTATCGCTGCCGGGCCCGAGTACGGTTCTGAACGGCCCGCACGCGGCCCGCCGCACCTTTGACAGGAACAGCGAATGCCTCGGATTGCGGGTGGCGTTCACCTCGATCAGCGTACCGTCCGACAAAGTGAAGCCAGCTATATCGACCGCATTGCCGAAGGCGTGTTCAGACAACTTCATCGTGCCGTTGCGCGGGCGGCAGATGTAACCGGAAGCCTGCCGGATTGATTTCAGCGGAGAGCCGAGTTCTTCCCTGGCAATTTTTGTAGCTGTTTCTGTCAGGAACCGGGCCAACACTTCTGCGATGGCGCAATTGATCAGGGCCCCCGGCTGGACGTCTATGCCATCTCCGAGGGAGGAGAGCATGATCGGATGCGGGATGGCGCAGCCGCTCGGATCGCTGACAGGCGGCTCAACCTTGAACTTGGCTCCCAAGCCTGAAAGGCGCTGCCGGCAAGCGGCTTCTTCGGCAGCCGAGGTCTGCGGCCGCGGCGGAGATTGAAGTCGCGGCTGTGCATCCGGCTTGTGCTGGTCAGGTACCGGAGGTGCCGGCTGCCCCTCGTCAATGCCGGGACGGGGCTCGGGCTTCACCTTGATCCGCTCCGGCAGCGGAGAGCCAGGCGCTGGTCTCTGCCCGCTGCTGTCGCTCGCAGCGATGGAGTTGCGCGGTGCAGGAACAGGCGCCTTCATGGGCAAAGGATCGCCGGCGGCGCGACCGGCGGCGAAAAGGATGGCCAGCGCAAGCGGAACTCGCTTTCGGACGAATGACCTTTGTGACCGAGCCAATTCCATCCCGCCGACATGGCGTTGTGCCGGCCGGGTGCAACGGTCGCGGCAATCACAATGGGTTACGGTCGATGACTAATGCATGTCGCCCAAAAGTGCGCAGCGGTTTTGGGATAACGACATGCACAAAAACAATAGCCTAAAGCGCGTCGCATAAATCCGTTTCGAAGCAATGCGCTTAATGCATGTCGCCCAAAAGTGCGCAGCGGTTTTGGGATAACGACATGCGCAAAAACAATAGCCTAAAGCGCGTCGCATAAATCCGTTTCGAAGCAATGCGCTTTAGAGCGCGCGAACGGCATCACGCGCCGATCGCCTCAAGCCCCTCTTCGAGCCAGTCTCCCAGCATGGGCATTCCGAGCAGGTATTTCGAGACCCGCTTGTTGGTGCGCTGGCGTGCCTCGTTCACCGCCTCGGTCCATTCGGACACGTCATAGTCGCCGCGGCCGATCCACATCAGCGCGATCAGTTCGGCTGCTTCGTCGACGTTCAGGTCGTTGATAAGCTCGCGAAGTTCTTCCTCGGTAAGATTCTCTTCCGCCTCCTCGGCCAATCCGTCGTGCAGGTGGGAATCGCGTGACCGCGAGTTGAACTCAACCTCGTGCTCGCTACCGTCGGCATAGTCCTCATTCACCGCCGCGCTGATTGCCCGTGCCTTCAGTATGAAGAGGCGCACCGTGTCGGGATCGATGGCAAGATCCCATTCCCGTTCCACTCGGTTCTGCACGGACATCCTCCATGCGGGCTCGCGCCAGCGCGCCACATAATGCACGGCATGGCGACAAAAATCGAGCGGCACAATGTTCCGGCCCGACCGCGCGCGCCGATATCGACCGATGCGGGAGGTTCGCCCGATGGAGCGTCGATCCGGTCCCTTTCGAAGACCGGATCGTCACGCTATTGTGATCGTCGCTGAGGGCACATAAACCTCCCCGCGGAAGAAATGCTTCGCCCGAGCCGTTAGTATGGTGCGCACCCTTTCGAGGAGGATTCGATGCACGCACGATTGTTTGTCAGCCTAGCCGCCCTGCTGGTCGCAGCGCCCTTGGCCATCGGACCGGCCCTTTCGGCAGGCGGTGGCGGTGGCGGCGGCGGTAGCAACGGCGGCAGCAGCGGCGGTGGAGGCGGAGGGCAGGTGCCGACGTGCAAGAAAGGCCTGGTCTGGGACAAGAGCAAGAGGAGATGCGTCGCGCCGCGCCAAGGCGCGATCGATGACGACAGCATCTATGAAACCGGGCGCTCCCTCGCGATGAACGGTCGGTATGACGATGCAATCAAGATCCTGACCCTCGCAGCGGACAAGACCGATCCGCGCATCCTGAATTATCTCGGCTATTCGCACCGCAAGGCGGGTCGTGTCCTGGTTGGCCTCGGCTATTACCAGGAAGCCCTGCACTACAATCCGGACTACACGCTGGTGCGTGAATATCTGGGCGAAGCCCATCTCCAGATGGGCAATGTCACCGCCGCCAGGGTGCAGCTTGACGAGATCAGGAAACGCTGTGGCACGACCTGCAGCGAGTACACGCAGCTCTCGTCGCAGATCGACACCTACGCAAACGGCTCATAAATTCGGCCCATCGCGGCCGCCTGACCCTGGGGGAGGGTGGCGAAACGAAATGAGCCGGGTGGGGTCTTCCACATCGTGACGCCCACCCCCGCTTGGCTTTGCGGATCGACCCTTCCCACAAGGGGAAGGGTGGATGCGGCGATGTCCGGCCATCTCCCGGCGAGTGACCATCGTCATTTTTGACGTGAAAATCGTACGGGAGTTGCTATATTTGAACAAGTTCAGGTGGAACGGTTCCGTTAGCGCGAGGCTGCCGGACCGTTTTCTTTTTGTGTCTCACCGCTGATTTGCAGACGAAGGACCGCGGGATCCGCGGCAGGAAGGAAGACAATCATGAACAAGGTCCCGATGACCGAAGGCGGATTCCGGTCGCTCAGGGAAGAGCTGCGCTGGCGCCAGCAACAAGAGCGTCCGCGCATCATCGAGGCCATCTCAGAAGCCCGCTCCCATGGCGACCTGTCGGAGAACGCGGAATATCATTCCGCCAAGGAAGCGCAGAGCCTGAATGAAGGACGGATCAACGAACTCGAGGATTTGGTCGCGCGCGCGGAGGTCATCGACGTTTCGAAGCTGAGCGGCGAGAAGGTGAAGTTCGGCGCGACAGTTGTCGTGGTCGATGAGGACACGGAAGAAGAACGGACATACCAGATTGTCGGCGATCAGGAAGCCGACGTGAAGTCCGGAAGGATTTCGATCTCCTCGCCGATCGCGCGCGCCCTCATCGGCAAGGAAGTGGGCGAATCGATCGAAGTCAACGCGCCGGGTGGCGCGCGGGGCTATGAGATTGTCCGCGTGCAGTTCATCTGAACGAAAAGCCGCCTGCCCGATGCACATGACCGGACAACGGGCGGCGGCGGATGCGCCGCTTGTCGATGTCGGCTCGGTCGAAGTGGTCGCGCCGAATTTCAAGCGGCGTCTGTCGGGCGTTACGAGCACGATCGTCCAACTGGTGCCGGTGCAGATGCGGACGCTCAAGATCGCCACGCTTGGACCGGGATTGCCCTCCAATTTTCCCAAGCTGAGGTTCCGGCAGATTTCGGGTCTGTTGAAGCGTCCGGCGACGCGGCCGTTCCGCATCTGGCACGCAAGGCGCAATCTGGAGATGCTCGCGGGGATCCTGTTGCGGGATGTTTGCCGCGCGCCTATGCGCCTGCTTTTCACCTCCGCGGCCCAGCGCGACCACAAACGCTACACCAGGTGGTTGATCGGGAAAATGGATGCGGTGATTGCCACAAGCGGGCGTTCCGGCAGCTTTCTGCGGGTACCATATGCCGTCGTGATGCATGGCGTGGATCTGGAGAAGTTCCATCCGGCCCGAACGGATGACGACAATTTTTCGGCCTCCGGCCTGCCCGGCCGTTATGCCGTCGGCTGCTTCGGCCGCGTCAGGCGTCAGAAGGGCACCGATCTCTTCGTCGACGCAATGATCGAGCTCTTGCCCCAATTTCCGGACTGGACGGCCGTGATTACCGGCCGCGTCACGCCGGAGCACCGGGCTTTTGCGGAGGAGTTGAAGAGGAAGATCGGTCGGGCCGGCCTGTCAGGGCGGATCGTCTTCCTCGGCGAAGTGCCGGACATAAAGAAATGGTACCGCCGCGTTTCGCTCTATGTCGCACCCTCTCGCAACGAGGGATTCGGGCTAACACCGCTCGAAGCAATGGCTTCAGGAACGGCAGTGGTCGCCAGCGACGCGGGAGCGTATGCCGAATTGGTTGTGCCCGGCAAGACAGGCACAGTCGTTCCGGCAGGGGATGGAGTAGCGCTCCGCGAGGCCTTGAGGCCCTATCTGGCCGATCCGCGCCTCGCCAACGAACAGGGGGCTGCAGCACTGGCGGACATCGTTGCGCGGTTTCCGCTGGAGCGGGAGGCTGAGGCCATCTCCCAGGTTTATGAGCAGATGTGGTCGCGACCGTAGTTCGCGCTTTCGGTTCGCTTGCCGCCCTGACCGTTTCCCCCTCGCCGGGCGCTTTTCGGATTACTTTTCCGGCGCGCCGCGTTCAAGCGAAAGCCTGTAGAGCTGGGCCTCTGTCAGGAAGGCGTATTGCGCAAACATGGCAGCGTAGATGAAGCCGGGGATCCCGCACAGGAAATAACGCTGTGCGACGTAGCTCTTCAAGAAAAGACCGATTGGCTTGAACGCCAGCTTGAACAGATTGGTTCGCCGCCCACGCGCAAATTGCTCGCGTGCTTTCAGATCAGCGTAGGTGCTGACTTTCGCGGCATCCGTGCTGATCGAAATGTTTCTGAAGTGAAGGAGAGCGCCGGTCCGGATGGTGGCGACAGGGCCGTGGCCGGTCAGGGACTCGTGTACAAGCGCCGTCTCGTCGAACTGCGCGGCACCCTTTCGCACCAGGCGCACCAGAGGTTTGACATGTACTGCAGACGGCGGATAGCCATACCCCGGCAGATAGTCGCGACGCAGAAATGCGCAGCGCGAGGGCAAGCTGTCGTCTAGCGGCATTGTTGAAAGCGTGGCTTTCAACTCCGGGTCCAGCCGCTCGTCAGCGTCGAGGCTGAGGCACCAGGGCTCCTTGCATTGCTCAAGCGCGAATTGCTTCTGTTTGGCGTAGCCCGGCCATGCGCGCTCGATCAACCGGATCGGAAATCCACTTTCCCTGTAGGCCTCTATCAACTCGAGGGTGCCGTCTGTCGAGCCCGAATCGACGATCACGATTTCCCGGCATGGATCGAGGCTGTCGAGACAATCGGCGAGGACCGCCGCCTCGTTCTTGCAGACTATGAAGGCCGAGATCGGCCGATGAAACCTGTTCATTGAAGGCTCTTATCCAGCATCGCTGACAGCGACTAGCCCTTCGTCCTTGATCTGGCGGATTGTCAGGGCCGTCCGCACCGTGTCCACATTCGGCGTCGAGGTAAGTTCCTCTATCACGAAGCTCTGGAACGTGCCGAGATCGTTTGCAACGCAATGCAGCAGGAAATCGGATTCGCCCGACACCATCCATGCGCGGCGAACGATCGGCCAGTTCCGGGTGCGATCGGCAAATGCCTTCAGTTCCACCTCGGACTGGTGGTGCAGGCCGATGAGGCAAAAAGCGACAACATCGAAGCCGAGCGCCTTGCTGTTCAGCAGTGCCCTGTAACCGCGGATAATGCCGGCATCTTCCAGCCTCTTGACGCGCCTCAGGCACGGAGGTGCTGAGATGCCGACCCGCCTGGACAGCTCGACATTGGTCATGCGGCCATCGTCCTGCAGCTCCCTCAGAATTTTCCAGTCGATGGAATCGAGGTCTGCTTTCAATGGCATTGCGTCACTCCGTCCTCGGCTAAAGCGCGTCGCGGCGAAACGGATTCATTCGACGCGCTTTAGGCTGTTGTTTTTGTACATGTCGTTATCCCAAAACCGCTGCGCACTTTTGGGCGACATGCATTTGCGCAAGAATCTGTCGCTTTCGTGAAATTAAACTATCGGAGGATGTCCGCCGGGCCAAGTTCCGCCGCTCTAACGAGGATTTTCAACGCACCGGGCCGGGACTACAGCTTTCCGGGGGAGGAATTGTCGCGCCGCCTTGCATGAAGGGCAGGGCAGCACCTAAATTGTTGTCAAACAGGTATTATCCCCGAGCGATGCACCTTTGGTGCGGCCGGCATCAAAGGTAACGACATGACTGTGAAACACACGCCTGTGCTCATCATCGGTTCCGGCCCGGCTGGCTACACTGCCGCGATCTATGCGGCGCGTGCATTGCTCAAGCCGGTTCTGGTTGCGGGACTGCAGCAGGGCGGTCAGCTGACAATCACCACCGATGTTGAAAATTATCCAGGCTTTGCGGATCCGGTCCAGGGCCCGTGGCTTATGGAGCAAATGCTGAAGCAGGCCGAGCATGTCGGCGCCGAGGTCGTCAATGACGTGATCGTGGAAGCGGATATCCAGATGCGGCCCTTCCGACTCAAAGGCAATTCGGGCACAACATACACCTGCGACGCATTGATCATCGCAACCGGCGCCCAGGCCAAATTGCTCGGCATTCCAAGCGAGCGGACCTTCATGGGTTTCGGGGTTTCGGCCTGCGCTACCTGCGACGGTTTTTTCTATCGCGGCAAGGACGTGGTGGTGATCGGGGGAGGCAATTCGGCGGTCGAGGAGGCGCTTTACCTGTCTAACATTGCAAGGCATGTCACCGTCGTTCACCGTCGGGCCGAGTTCCGGGCCGAGCGGATACTTCAGGAGCGGTTGTTCAAGAAAGAAAATATCTCGGTTCTGTGGGACACGGTTGTGGAGGAAGTTACCGGCGTTCCGGGCAAGGTACCGCTACCGCCGTCCGTCTCCGGCATCCGGGTCAAGAACACCAGGACGGGCGCGTTCGCGGAAATTCCCATCGATGGCGTGTTCGTGGCCATAGGCCACGCGCCGGCGGTCGAGCTGTTTGCGGGCAAGCTGAAACAGAAGCCCAACGGCTATCTGTGGACGGCGCCGGATTCGACGAAAACGGATGTGCCCGGCGTGTTCGCGGCTGGCGATGTGACAGACGACATCTATCGCCAGGCGGTAACCGCTGCCGGGCTCGGCTGCATGGCGGCACTCGAGGCGGAGAAGTATCTTGCGGAAATGGACGTGCATCGCGAAGCGGCAGAATAAACTGCTGCTAAAGCGCATTGCTTCGAAACGGATTCATGCGACGCGCTTTAGGCTATTGTTTTTGTGCATGTCGTTATCCCAAAACCGCTGCGCACTTTTGGGCGACACGCATTAGGCTGAGGGGTCGGCATGTCGCTGGATTGGGATAAGTTGCGCGTGTTTCACGCTGCGGCAGAGGCTGGGTCCTTCACCCATGCAGCTGAGACGCTGCGTCTTTCACAATCGGCGATCTCTCGCCAGGTGAGCGCGCTCGAGAGCGATGTCGGGGTGCCGTTGTTCCATCGTCATGCGCGCGGGCTGGTGTTGACGGAGCAGGGCGAGATACTGTTCCGCACGGCTCACGACGTGCTGATGAAACTGGAAAACGTCAGGACAAGGCTGACGGAGGCCGCGGACCGGCCATCCGGGGTTCTCCGCGTGACGACTACGGTCGGTCTGGGAACCGGTTGGCTGACCGAACGCGTGCAGGAGTTCACAGATCTTTATCCCGAGATCCAGTTGCAGCTCGTCTTCGCCAACGAGGAACTCGATCTTACGATGCGGCAGGCCGACTGTGCGATCAGGTTGCGCCAGCCGCAGCAGCCGGACCTCATACAGCGCCGCCTGTTCACGGTGCATCTGCATCTCTTTGCGGCACCTTCCTACATAGAGCGCTTTGGGCGGCCCGCAAACGTGGAGGACCTCGACAAGCATCGCATCATCACGTTCGGCGAGCCGGTGCCATCATTCCTGCGCGAACTGAATTCTCTTGAAACCATGGGCCGACCAGAAGGCGACCGCAGGCATGCGACGATTCAGATCAACGACCTGATGTCGGTCCGCCGGGTGGTCAAGAGGGGCGTCGGCATAGCGATGTTGCCCGACTACATGGCGGACAAGGACTCGGGCCTGGTGCAGATCCTTCCGGAGATAGAAGTTCCGTCCTTCGACACGTTCTTCTGCTACCCCGAAGCGATGAAGAATCAGGCAAAGCTCAAGGCGTTTCGCGATTTTGTGTTCTCGAAGGCGCGAAGCTGGTCATTTTGAGAGCTCAGAGCTCAGAGCTCAGAGCTCGACGGCATCGGCCCGAAATCGATTTTCGGCAAGCACGACGCGAAGATTTAACTGCCTATTTTTTCTACATTATTTGGCAGAGAGGGGCGTACATGCAAAAATGCATGGGTGAAATGCGTCGAGAAAGCTTGTTTTTCGGGCAGGTGACGCCCATATCAAAATCATCTCCCGGGCGCGTTCCTCCTCCCATTAGCGCCTGTGAGTGTTCCCCTCTGGAGGTTTGGCCTTAACGGGCACTTCCAATCAACTCAGCCGGATCGTTTCGATCCGGCTTTTTTGTTGCCGTCTACGCCTTGGCGGATCCGATCCTGACGGAATCGTTGAGCCGCCTAATGCTTTGTCCCGCAATTCCGGACGGAAAACCGGTTCCCACTTTTCCTGGAATTGCTCGCTCTTGGTTCGCACTCGCCCATTGTCCCCAACCGGACGGAAAACCGGTTCCCACTTTTCCTGGAATTGCTCTAAGCAGCCTTGCCGCTCGCGTTCATCGCTTCGTCGGCCAGTCGCCCGGTCAATTCCGCCATATGATCAAAATGCGCCGTGTAGCTCGCAACGCCAGCCGTCGCCGAGCGCAGCTCGATGATCAGGTCCCCTATTGCGGATTGGGGCATGGTCGCTTCCACGACATCCCATCCGGGCCAGCCGGGGCGGGCGTCGTAACCCAGGATCTGGCCGCGCCGCTGCGGGATGATAGCCGTGATCTTGGCCGTGGCATCGTTCGGAGTATAGATCTCCACCTTCATCACGGGTTCGAGCAGCACGGGCGAGCATGACGCCATTCCCTCTTTCATCGCCAGTTTGGCAGCCATCTGGAAAGCCATATCGGAGGAATCGACGGAGTGGAAAGAGCCGTCCGCAAGGTTGACGGCAATGTCGACGACTGGAAAGCCCAACGGACCGGCCTTGAGGTAGTCCCGCGCCCCGGTTTCCACGGAGGGAATGTACTGCTTGGGAACGACGCCTCCTGTGATTGTGTCGGTGAACTGGAATCCGGTTCCGCGCGGCAGAGGCTTGATGTCAAGCACGACGTCGCCGAACTGGCCGTGACCTCCCGACTGCTTCTTGTGGCGGCCCCGCTGCGAAGTCGATTTCTTGATGGTTTCCCGATATGGCACGGCCGGCGCATGACACTCGACCGGAATCTGGTTCCTGCCCTCAAGGCGCTCCACAGTAACGCGCAGATGCATCTCACCGTGACCCGAGACGACCATTTCGCTGGAGTCCTGATGGTGACTAATGTGCAGCGACGGGTCTTCCTCGGCAATGCGGTTGATTGCGGCGGAGAGCTTGACGTCGTCCTTGCGTTCCTTGGAGCGCAGCGCCATCGAATAAACGGGCTGGGGAACCTTCAGACCGACGAGCACCGGAATTCCACCCTTGACGGAGGTCAACGTGCTCCCTGTCCTGGCCTCGTCGAGCTTGCCGAGCGCAACGGTTTCGCCCGCGTTCGCGGATGCATGTTTCGCCTGGTCCTTTCCGAGCATTTGGTAGATACCGGAAACCTTCACTGCGTCGCCGCCGGAAACGATGAGTTCCGACCCGTCCGCAACCGTGCCCGAAAGGATACGCGAGATCGAAAGCTTGCCGCCGTGCGCCGTATGGATGGTTTTCATGACCTGCACAACGGTGCTGTTGCCGTCGGCCAGGCCGAGCCGCTTTCGCGTTGTGGCAACGTCCGGCGCGTCGTGTCGAAGGGCCTTGAGAAGGCGCAACACGCCATTGCCCTTTTCCGCGGAGCCGATCAGCACCGGAGTTACCATTCCTTCCCGCAGATCGGCCGCAAGGTCGTCGAAGATGGCGTCCCTCGGAGGCTCGATCTCATCGAGCAGTTGTTCCATCAACTGGTCGTCATGATCGGCAAGTGTTTCGAGCATCGAAAAGCGCGCCTCAACCTCCCGGGCCTTCTCATCTCCGGGAATTTCGGCGATCTCGCTTTCGGCATATTCGCGGTAGATATAGGCGCGTTCCAAGGCCAGATCGATCGAGCCGATGACGATGCCTTCCTTGCGGAGCGGAATCTGCCGCAACAGAAGCGGCGCGTTGCTCGCCGGCTGCAGAAGCTTCAGTGTATCGCGAACGCCTGCCACCCCTTTGTCGATCTTGTTGAGGAAGAGAAGCCGCGGCACGCCGAGATCGTCAAGCTTGCGCATGATCAGCTGCAAGGCGGGGATTTTCTTCTCGTCCGCCTCGGCGACAACAACGGCAATGTCGCATGCTGTAAGGACCGGCTCTGCCTCGAACGAGAACTCGATCGAACCCGGACAATCTATGAGGGTAAGACTGTCACCCATGAATTCGGTGGTGGCGACTGTCGCCTCGACGCTCATCTGGTGCGCGCGCAGATTCCGCTGAGTGGTCGCCGATGGTATTGCCGGACGCGACGGGATTCTGTCGTGGAATTGCGCCGGTGCGCGCAAGGATTGCTTCGAGAAGGGTCGTTTTTCCGCTGGCGAACGGACCGACAATGGCGATGCATTTCGGTCCCGTAAGCCTGCCTCCAGCGCGTTTTCCCATACTGACCTGACCTCCTCCTCACGCGATGTTCCAATGAGGCGGCGGCCGGCCACCTCCGACCGTCGCGCGGCGGATGGAGCGGAGCCGCATCCTGCCGGAGGGCATCGTCACACGGCTTTTCGCGAAGGGCAAGAGGATGTCCGTCGCATGGCCGCAGAAGCGGCGGCCATGCTGTTCGCGGTTCGCTCAGTTGAGCGAAGCCGTGAAGCGCTGAATTCGCGCGCATGCTTCCTCGAGCAGGGCCTCCGACGTTGCGTAGGAAATTCGGAAATTCGGACCAAGGCCGAAGGCCGAACCGAACACCACTGCCACGCCTTCGGCCTCCAGAAGCTCGGTGCAGAAGGTTTCGTCGTTGTCGATAACTTTGCCCGAGGCCGTCTTCCTGCCGATCAACCCGGCGCAGGACGGATAGACATAGAAGGCACCTTCCGGGCTGGGGCATGAGATGCCACGCGCCTGGTTGAGCATCGAGACAACGAGATCGCGGCGATTCTGGAAGATCGCCTTGTTCTTTGCGATGAAGTCCTGAGGCCCGTTCAACGCCTCCACCGAGGCCCACTGCGCTATAGTGCACGCGCCGGAGGTCTGCTGGCCCTGGATCATGTCCATCGCCTTGATAAGTTCGACCGGCGCGGCGCCGTAGCCAATGCGCCATCCGGTCATGGCGTAAGCCTTGGACACTCCGTTCATGGTGAGCGTTCGCGCATAGAGCTCCGGCTCAACCTGGGCGATCGTCGTGAAGACGAACTCCCCGTAGGTGAGATGCTCATACATGTCGTCAGTCAGAATCCACACATCCGGGTGTCTGAGCAGCACGTCTGCCAACGCACGAAGTTCCGCCTCGGTGTAGGCGGCGCCCGATGGGTTGGATGGCGAGTTCAGCATCAGCCATTTGGTTCGCGGCGTGATTGACTTCTCAAGATCGGCGGCGGTCAGCTTGAATCCGTTTTCGATCGTTGTCCGAGCGAAGACGGACTTGCCGCCGCAAATAGCCACCATCTCCGGGTAGCTCACCCAATAGGGCGATGGGATCACAACCTCATCGCCCGGGTTCAGCGTCGCCATGAAGGCGTTGAACAGAATCTGCTTGCCGCCAGTGCCGACAATGGTCTGCTCGGGCCTGTAGTCCAGCTTGTTCTCACGCTTGAATTTCCTCGCGATCGCCTCACGCAGCGGCGCAATGCCGGAAACCGGCGGGTATTTGGTTTCACCCCGGCGGATCGCCTCGATCGCGGCGTTCTTTATGTTGTCCGGCGTGTCGAAGTCCGGCTCGCCAGCGCCGAGGCCGATGATGTCGCGGCCCGCGTTTTTCAACTCGCGCGCTTTCTGCGTTACGGCTATTGTGGCGGAAGGCTTCACGCGGGAAAGGGCATCGGCAAGAAAAGCCATGACGATTGTCTCCAGAGATCGCTCAGCGCGCTCGCGCAGCAGCGCGCCTTAATGTCCGATGCCGTGGCCTTCCGCAAGAGCAGATCAGGTATCTTCGACTTGTGCCGCGATTTTGGGTGCGTTAACGGGCGGTAAAACCTTGGGCGCATATTGTCTGCAGGCGAGTATCAGCGGAACATCGGAGCAAGACGGATCGTGTCGCAAGATTTCGGCCTCGTTCGCCGTCACTTCCACGCTGCGCCGCATCAGTCAACCGGCGACGGCGGCATGATGAAAACCCACGACCGCCCGGCACCGTTCAGCGAGTCGATCCTCGTCGACGACAATGGCATAAAGTACGGGATCTATGGCGACTTCCGTCTGAGGTCGGCCTACCAGCCGATTTTCCGGCGTGAAGGAGCCACGCTTGTGCCTTTTGCCGTGGAAGGTCTGGTCGCGCCCTGGCTGGCGGGCAAGCCTGTCCCGGCTCTGCAATTGTTCGGCGCAGTGCCACCGCAAGACAAGCTGTTCGTTGAGGGCATGTGCCGTGCGCTGCACCTGCTCAACCACCACACTATTGGGGTCGAGGGGCTGGAGCTCTTCTTCAATTTCGATCCGCTCGTCAACTGCGACCTGGAAACCTCGCTTCTCGAAATTCGCCTTATGGCCGGCCGGCTGAGCGAAATCGGGCTTGATCCGGCATTGCTGGTCTGTGAAGTCACCGAAGCGCAGGTGCATAAAGGGGACGTTCTTTCAGCGCTCATGGACGAGATGAGAGCGCTGGGGGTTCGCATCGCTGTGGACGATTTTGGGGCAGGCCATTCGACCGTCGAGCGCTTTGCGCTCGTCAAGCCGGATTTCGTCAAGATAGACGGCGCCTGGTTTCGCGGTTTGCAGGATAGTGCGCAATCTGCGCGGCTTTTCCCCCCGGTCGTAACGGCATTCCAGGAGCTCGGCGCGAAGGTGCTGGTGGAAGGCATCGAGACAGCCGGGGAGTTGCAGGCGGCCCTCGATGCGGGCGTGGATTGCGTGCAGGGATTTTTTCTGGCCCAGCCAGCGCTTGCGGGCATGGGATTCGATCAGACGCCGAGACCAATCAGCGCCCTCCTTTCGGGGGAGGCCAAGATCGTGACGCTTCGGCCGAAACATCAACGCAACTGATGGCTACTGCAAAACAAATCGCTGGATCGATCTGGCCGCCTCGCTGATACTCGCCCCGAATACTAAAGCGCATTGCTTCGAAACGGATTCATGCGACGCGCTCTTAGGCTATTGTTTCTGTGCATGTCGTTGTCCCAAAAACCGCTGCGCACTTTTGGGCGACATGCATTAGGTGGGCGCAATGATTACGATCTATGGCATGACAGACAGCGGTAACTGCTACAAGCCGCGGCTTCTTCTGGCAAAGCTTGGCAGGCCCTTCCGCCACGTCGAGATAAATTCGCTGAACGGCTCGACGCGCCTGCCCGGGTTCCTGGCCAAGAACCCGAACGGAAAAGTGCCGCTCCTGGAGCTGGAGGACGGCCGTCTGCTGGCGGAGTCGAATGCGATCCTGCTTTTTCTCGCCGAAGGTACACGTTTCCTGCCAGACGACAGCTACCGGCGTGCTCTCGCCTGCCAGTGGCTGTTTTTCGAGCAATACAGCCACGAGCCCTACGTGGCCGTCAGGCGTGCCATCCTAAAGTATCCCGAGCGGGCAAAGGAAGCCACGCCGGAACGACTGTCTTCTACGCTGGCCGGCGGCAAGAAGGCGTTCGCCGTCATGGAAGAGCAGCTCGAGCGCACGCCCTTCCTTGCCGGCGATACGATCTCTGTCGCCGACGTCGCCCTTTATGCCTACACGCACGACGCTGATCTCTACGGTTTTGAACTGGCCGCCCCCATTGTCGACTGGCTCCGGCGGGTGAGCGCCGACGAGGCGCATGTGCCGATCGGCTGGCTTCCCAAGTCTGTGGAGCCTGACTGAGAATTTGCCGTGGCGGGACGTTCCGTCTTCATGGGGCCCTCTTCATCGGGCAACCGAAACTTTCCGTGTGGCACGAACGTATAAGTCCCCATTGGTAGCCAAATCGGCTATGATGAAGTTGCGGATGCTGCCTTTGCAACTTCCAGGATGGTGGCATCCCGGTGGAGGCAATATGAAAAGGATCATTCTTGCAGCGACGCTGGTGGTGTCTGCACTGCCCGCTCACGCTATCTCCCGCTACAGTTCGACCAGCATGAGCTGCGGCGAAGTCAGGGCGACCATCTTTGGGGATGGCGCCGCGATCATGCGCTATCAGTCAACCCGCACCCCGGGTCTGCCGCTATATGGACGCTACGTCCGCAACGACCTGTTTTGCCAGCACGACGAGTGGGCGAAAACGGTGTTCATTCCGGCCGCCGACACCCGGCAGTGCCCGGTCTACGAGTGCGAGAAGGTCGACTTCGACGATTTTCCATTCTTCCGTATGAGACGGCATTGAGGCGTTGAAGGCCGATGCTCTAGAACCCGAATGATGCCTGCGCTGGCGGCGACGGGCCGACATCGACACCTTCCAACCCAAGCAGCCGTTCCTTCGTTTCGGCGCCGCCTGGCGCCGAAAAGCCGCCAATCTTGTTGCCGGCTGCAAGGATGCGATGGCAGGGAACAATGATCGGGACAGGGTTCCGGCCGAGCGCCTGACCGGTATCGCGCGCCTGGCCGGGATAGCCGGCACGTGCGGCCAGTTCGCCATAGGTGGTTGTTTCTCCGAAGCGGAGCGTGCGGGCAGCGTCGTAGATTGCCAGCCTGAATGCGTCACAGCCCGCCATGTCCAACGGCGCTGCCGAAAAATCGACGGATTCCCCGGCGGCATAGCGTTTCAACATAGCGACGACGTCCGCGATTTTCGCGCTCGGTTCGCTCTCGACGCCATTGACGACGCGCCTTTTCAGCCGCCGCTCGGTGTTCATGCGGTCGCGCTCGGGCAACTGCAACTGCGTTACCCCCGTTTCGCTCCACGCGATGCCCAGCCAACCGATCGATGTTTCAATCAGGCAGTAGTTTTGGACAGAAGACATGGGGTGCCGATCCGTGCGCGTTGCATACGTTCCATGTTGCATATGTTCTATCATAAGGCCGTCTCCGGTACAAATCAGGAACAACCATCAGACTATATGTGGCGGCCGCCTATGCGGCCACCCAAATCCAGTCTGTTGCTGACGCAACGGCCATCATGTAAGGAGGACAGGGCGGAGCGACTGCGATGGGGATTGAGGTGGCTTTGCCCGGAATGCGGACATCTGTTTTGATTGGCGTGTTGCTTTCGCCCATCGGCCTCTCGGCCTGCACATCTGCCGGCGGCGATGCGGCTGGGAGCCTCGCCATGACACCCACATCTGCTATTGACCTTACGCTTCCCGGCACTGTTGCCGTCGTGCCGACCGCCTTAGCGGCTTCCCCGAGTACGCCTGCCAATGTCGGCGCAGTGCCGTCCGCCCCCGCGGTTGCGGAGGCGGCATTTGCGCCCGCCACGCCCGTCAGAACGGTGAGCGATGTCGATGGCCTGATTGCAAAATATGCCGCCGTCTACGAAGTGCCGGAAGAATTGGTGCGGCGGGTGGTCAGGCGGGAAAGCAATTTCAATCCATCCGCTTACCACAAAGGCTATTGGGGGCTGATGCAGATCAGGCACGCCACGGCGCGCGGCATGGGCTATGACGGGCCGGCCAAGGGCTTGCTCGATGCTGAAACCAACCTCAAATACGCGGTCAAATATCTGCGCGGCGCCTGGCTGGTCGCCGGCGGCAATCATGACCAGGCGGTGAGGCTTTATGCCCGCGGCTACTACTACGACGCGAAGCGCAAGGACTTGCTGGACGAGACCGGCCTCGGCACCGACCGCCGCCGGCGCATGGCGACCAGTTCATAGAGCGGAACGCCCCGCGTCCTGAACGGCGCTAGAGCGTCGGTCCCGAAAGTGGGAACGGGTTTCGGGAAAAATCCGATGCTCAAACAAAGAGATATTGCGGCAGCGCTGATTCCGTAAGTTTCCGTAAAGCGCCCGCCGCTCTAACGAGGGGGCTCGCGAGCCTCGTTCTCCAAATTATTGTTTTTTCACATGATCCCGCCAACAAATCTGTCGCTAGGCCGGGTGATGCGAGGGCGCCGAAGTGCGGACAGCCATCCCCGTCCGGTCCGAGCGCCCCGAACTTTCGGCCACTTCGGCCGGCTTTGGCCATGGCGCCACAGGTGAATCTATCATTTCGTGAATTTTTTGGTACTTTTGACCTAGGGTGGGTTGGGAGCAAGTTAATGTCCAATGCAAAGGTACTCATAGACACGCATGCGGGAACGATTGAGCTCGAAGGAGAGGATTCATTTGTCCGAACATATCTGGACAAATTGATTCCAATCATCGAGCGGGCGCCTTTCGGAACCGGCGCCTTGGCTTCGGCGGGCAGCAACGCCCGTCTCGTCGAGGCTGAGGCGCAAAAGTCACGCACGAGGCGGGTCATCCAAACGCCCGTCGGTCAGTCATGCCGCGACCGGGTGAAGAAACTTCGGGACGAAGGTTTCTTCAACGAGCGGCGCGGCATCAGCGAGATCGTGCAGGGACTGAACGCACGGGGCCAGACACACAATGTGAACCAGGTTGGGGCGGCCCTTACCACCATGTACGAGCGCAGTGAGATTCTTCGTACACCGGTGGAGGGCAAATTCAAGTATCACTGGGACGCAGGAGCCCGATCGGCGGTGGCGTGAAGCTTGGCGGTCCGGCGATCCAAACGGCAGCCAGGCAGAAAATCGCGGGAAGAATGCAGACGTGACCGGGCTCGTGGCGACCACGGCTCGGCCAGCCCTGAAGTGCGGGCCAAGCGGGTATCGTGCTCCCCCGAAAGTGGGAACCGGTTTCGGGAAAGTCCGATGCTCAAACCGCCTCGCCCATGATGAGCGTTAGGCAGGGGTCCTCGGGTCAAGCCCGAGGATGACGATGCGAGGCCTTCGGCCAATCACAAGCGACAGCGATTGGCGGCAGCGTCCGCCTCTTCGTCATCCCACCCCTCTCTTCGTCATCCCCGTGCGGAGCCGAAGTGCAGCGAAGGCATAGACCCTGGGATCCATGCCTGAACATAAAGGCAGCGCGCGGGGTTCCAGAATGCCACGCCCCGCCGCGATTTACCTCGGTTATCGCCGCGTCAGAGACAGGATGTTGCCGCCAAGCTCGGAAACGATGATACGCCGTTCGTCCCACACCACCACCGATGCCGGCCTTGTCAGACCTGCAACAACAACCTGGCGGTCGCGACTGACCATGTCAAAGCTGAGAAGCCGGCCGCTGCCCGCCTGAAAGCCGGTGGCCTGATCGTAGAGCCCGTGTTCGAGCACGAGCACGCGTCCATTCGTTTCGAAGGCGATGTCGACAGGCGCATTCAGCTCCTCGAACTCGACCCGCAATCCCGACACTCCATCCTTGTCGGGGGTCGACACAACCTTCCCGGCACCCGCGAGGAAAGGAAAGCCGCCGAAAAGCGAGACGTAGAGCCGCCCTTCGTGCAGCGCTATGCCGGTCGGTACCGCGTCAACCTCGTAGGAGCTCCCCTCCTCAAACTCGGTGGGCGAGAGGCCTTGCATGGCAGCGCCGGCCTGGCTCGTTCGCTTGAATGCGACGAGCGTTTCCTTGCCGCTCCCGTCAGACTTCAGCCGCTCAACAGTATTGCGCGCAGCATCGACGACGTAAAAGACGTTGCCGGATGCAATGAAGTCGAACGGATTCCAGAAATCGTTGTTGATCACTCGCGCTTCATCGCCGTCGATGGCGACAAGGGCATGATCGTAAGGTCCTTCCTTCGCGCCTACCGGCGTCCACCCTTGCGCAACGATGTAGGTCCCATCACCGCGAAGGACGCCATAAGGGCCGGTCGGATCGCCGATCACGTCGCGACCATGCGGCAGGATCGGTCCGAAGGAACTCATTGTGCCATCGGACTTGCGTCGGTAGAGCCTGCCCGCTGCAAGATCGGTGACGAGCAAGTCATCGCCGTCGCGCGACAGGCCTGCGAAAACCGCGCCCGGCATGCTGAACGTCTCGATCTCGTAACCGGAGGCGGCCTTCGGCTCCGCGGTGGTGGCGGCCGACAGCAGCGCCAGACCGGCGGTCAGGATGGCGGTCCGGAGCTCACGCATCGAAAACCTCCATTGGCCGCGAACCGGAAGTCCGCATCGAAGGCAAGCCGATATGTGGTGGTGAGGTGGACACGGTCGCTGTTCCACGATCCGCCACGCAGCACCTTGAACTTGCCCGCGACGCCCGCACCGGCGCCGCCATCGTAGGGTGCATAGGAATCTCGGGTCCATTCCCAGACATTGCCGACGAGATTGAGCACGCCCTCGCGGCTCGCTCCCTTGGCGAAGAACTCCACGGGTGCCGTCATCAGGTAGCCATCGCGGTCGTCTCCGGTGCAGCACGCGTCGCTGCCGGAGTTCGCTGTGGTAAGGTCGGGCGGCGCCAAGCCCCAGGGGAAAGGATCGCCGCCCAATCCGCGCGCCGCGCGTTCATATTGCTGCTCCGTTGGCAATGTGAGTCCATACCGGCTGCAAAATGCCTCGGCATCAGCCCAACTCACGCCGACAACCGGGTGATCATCCAGACCGAGCATCGGATGATCGGCGTAGAAAGCGGGCCGATGGCCGGTCGCATCGACAAAGCGCCGGTACTGGCGGTTGGTGATCTCAGTGCGATTGATCGCAAACGCCTGGCCGGGGACCAATCTCGATGGACGTTCGTTCTCGAGGCCATCCTCGGCGCCGAACACGAACGTGCCGGCGGTGATCTCGATCATCGGGTTGTCAGGAATAGGACTCTCCCCGGCTTCCACTTCGCCAAGGCTCAACGTTGCCGCCAGGCAGCAGGCTACCGTCGCTCTAGATACCCACGCGATCTTGGCTCTCCCCATCGAACAGGAATGCACGGCCTGCTGCCACCTTGATGCCGATCCTCTGGTCGATGCTGCCGGCGAAATTCTTGTCGGCACGGATCGTGACCAAGCGGTTGCCGGCCTGCACGCTGACAAGCGTGCTCTCTCCCGTCAGTTCGGCCGAATAGATGGGGGCGACCATGTTCGCGCCGGGATCGGCGACATCGATCGCGTCAATGTCCTCCGGGCGGATACCCAACACGGCGCGCCTGACATTCGCGCGACCAAGCCCTTCGACCCTGAGAGTGCCATTGGTGAAGACACCGTTCGTGACTTCGCCGTCGACCAGGTTCATCGGCGGCGAGCCGATGAACCCTGCAACGAAGAGCGTGCGCGGATCGTTGTAGATTTCCCTCGGCGTACCGAGCTGCTCGATGACGCCTTTGTTCATCACCGCGACACGGTGAGCAAGGGTCATCGCCTCGATCTGGTCGTGGGTGACGTAAATCGTCGTCACTTGCAGCTCATGCTGCAAGTGTTTGAGCTGAGCCCTCATCTGCACCCGAAGCTTGGCGTCGAGGTTGGACAGCGGTTCATCCATGAGAAAGACTTTTGGCCGGCGGATGATTGCGCGAGCGAGCGCAACGCGCTGACGCTGTCCGCCGGAAAGTTCCCTGGGCAGCCGGTCAAGCAGGCTGCCAAGCTCTACGCGTCCCGCAGCCTGCACGACGAGCCGTCGCCGCTCTTCCTTGGGTACCTTGCGGATCTTCAACGGGTAGCCAATGTTGTCCTCGACCGTGAGGTGGGGGTACAGCGCGTAGGATTGAAAGACCATGGCAACGTCGCGGTACTTCGGCAGCACGCCGTTGACGCGCTCCTGCCCTATGAAGATGTCGCCCTCGGTGGGTTCCTCGAGACCGGCGATCATGCGCATGGTCGTGGTCTTGCCGCAGCCCGATGGCCCGAGAAGAACGAGGAACTCCCTGTCGCGCACGTCGAGGTCAAGATCGCTCACCGCGACAAATTGGCCAAACTTCTTGATCACGTCCTTGAGAGCGACAGAGGCCATGTTCAACCCTTAATGGCGCCGAAGGAGAGACCGCGCACAAGGTGTTTCTGGACGACCAGGGCAAACAGCATGATCGGAATGGAGGCGAGGAAGCCCGCGGCACTGATTTCCCCCCAGTAGGTCGTGTACTGGGATACACGCCCGGCAATTCCGACCGGCAGTGTGAGAGACTGGTCGGTTTTCGTAAGGATGAGGGCCAACAGAAACTCATTCCAGGAAATAATGAGGGAGAAGATCGCCGTGGCCGCGAGGCCCGGACGGGCGAGGGGAAGTGCTACGTGGAGGAAGGCGCCCAGGCGCGTGTCGCCGTCGACGATAGCCGCCTCTTCCAGTTCGACCGGCAGGTCCTGGAAATAGCTCTTCATCATCCACGTCGCGAAGGGAAGATTGAATGCGGTGTACGAGATCACGACGGCCGCCTTCGTATTGAGCAGCCCGAAATAGTTGAAGAACAGAAACAACGGAATCATGGTGACGATCGGCGGCATCATGCGGGTCGAGAGAATCCAGAACGATATCTGCTGGCGCCACTGCCCGGAGTAGTGAAAGCGCGCCAGCGCGTAGCCGGCCATGGTCCCGAACACCAGGGAGATGAGGGTTGTTGCCACGGCGATGATCGCGCTGTTCAGGGCGTAGTCGAGGAAGGACCGCTCGACGAAAGTCGCGTAGTAATGTTGCCAGGTCGGCTTGAAATCGAACCAGACAGGCGGGACGGCGAAGATGTCCAGGTCGAGCTTGATCGAGTTGACCGCTAGCCAGTAGATCGGAAACAGGGCGGCGAAGAGCGCAAACGCGATGGCAACATAAGCCAGTAGGCGCGGTATGATCCTGTTTCGTCGTTTCTTGCCCGTCATGGCTATTCCTAGAGCAGCGGACGCATCGACGGGATCGCTGCTGCTGCTCTATCTCCTTTGTTTGAGCATCGGATTTTTCCCGAAACCGGTACCCACTTTCGGGTCCGATGCTCTAGCCTGCCAGCCGCATGCGGCGGATGAACCACGTGCTCAACGCCACCGTCACGAACATCACGAAGAGCGAGATGGCGGCCGCATAGCCGATGTCGACAAATGTGAAGGCGACCTTGAAAATGTAAAAGCTTAGCGTCTCGGTGGCTCCGGCCGGCCCGCCGACGGTCAGGATAAATACGAGATCGAAAAGCCGAAGCGCGTCCATGATCCTGAGCAACAGGGCGATGGCTATCACCGGCTTCAGGAAGTGGAACGTGAGATCCCAAAACTGGCGCCACGACGATGCGCCGTCGATCTCGGCGGCCTCATAGGGCTCGTCGGGGAGACTGGCGAGCCCGGCGAGCATGAGCAGGAAGATGAAAGGCGTCCACTCCCAGACATCGGCGGCCACGACCGACAGCATTGCAAGGTCGACATCCCCCGCCCAGGCTTGTGTCCTCAATTTCAACCACGGAAACAGCGTTTGCAGGCCGGTTGCGTGGAGCAGCTGGTTCAAACGGAAAACCAACTCGTTGAGCACGCCGAACTGAGGCTGATAGATAAGCTTCCACGTGATCGCGACCGCGATCGGCGGGATCATCATCGGCATCAAAAGAAGCGTCTTGAGGAAATTGAGGCGACGCACATACCTGTCGAACAGCAGAGCGAGCCCCAGCCCCAGCAGGAACTCAACCGTCACCGCCGACGCGGTGAACACGATCGAGTTCTTCAGGCTGTTCAGGAAGAGTGGGTCCGTTGCCATGCGGACGAAGTTCTGCAGCCCGACAAATTCCCGTGGAACGGAGGGGTCCGGGCTGATCCTTTGGACGGCCGCCAGGAACATGTAGATCGTCGGAAAGAGCGTCAGCCCGGCCAGAATCAGCATCGCTGGCCCGAGCATGAGAACCCGTAGATGGCGCTCGGTCCAGCGCTCGATTTTCGAACCGAACCGAACGGGTTCCCGCCCCTGGACAGGCAAATCCATGAGACAGCCGCTCCTCCGCGTCGGTCGCCGTAGCGCGCAGGCGCCACGCGCCGTTTTTATCCTACAGGCCCAGCATGCGCCGGGCTTACTTGCGGGCGACGATGTCCTCGATGCTCTTCTGTGCGTTTGCCAGCGCTTCGTCAGGCGAGATGGTGCCTGCAACCGCCTTCGAAAGCTCGATGCCGAGGGCATTCTCGATCTCCGGCCACTTCGGATGGCGCGGACGGGGAGTCGAGAAATTGATGGCCTGCATCAGAACCGGAAAGTGACGGAACTGCTCCTGCGAGGTCAACTCGGGGTCGGTGAACACCGAGAAGCGGACCGGCGGGTTGCCGCGCCCGGCCGAAATCTTGATCTGTTCCGGCGAGGTTGCCCATACCATGAAGTCGAAGGCTTCCTGCTTGTTCTTGGAAGCCGACATGATGCCCATGGTCCAATGGCCGATCTCCGAAGAACCAGCGTGCGTGCCGGCGGGGATGGGTGCAAACGAAATCTTGCCGACCACCTGGCTCTTGCTCGGGTCTTCGAAAGTGGCGACCCAGTTCGGCCAGTTGATTGACGAGGCGGAAATGCCGCTGGTCATCGAGCGGCCCACCTCATCCGGACCGAAGCTCTCGACACCGGCCGGCGATACCTCCTTCAATGCCATGAACATTTTCATCGCATCCTTGGCTTCCGGGGTATCGAGCGCGACCTTGGTGCGGTCGGCGTTGAACAGATTGGCCCCGTAAGACCACAGCAGCGGCATGAAGTCGGCGACGACGTTGTTTCCCTGGCCGCCGCGGAAAACGTAGCCATAGTTGCGCCCGCCTCCGGCGTCAGTAATTGCCTTGGCCGCCTTGAGCACGTCGTCCCAGGTCTTGGGGTCGCCGGTAACGCCCGCCTCGGCGAATCTCTCGCCCGCATAGAAAAACATCTGCGCGTTGCCGACATAGGGAATGCAGACGAACGGTCCGGTGTTGTAGGGATTGCGGCATACGGCCAGCGACTTGCCGAGGAAGTCGTTGTCCGGACCGGGAACCCCAATGGCGTTGAAGTATTGCGTCAAATCCTCAAGGTGCCCGTTCTCGGCGAAGAAGGGAATCCAGGGGTCGTCCATCAGGATGATATCGAACACATCCGCCTTGGTCTGTCCGGCATTGGCGGCCTGTTCGAAGACGTTGGCGTAGGGCGCCTGAACGATCTCGATTTTGGTGCCTTTCATTTTCGAATAGTCGGCGGCTGCCGCCTTGAGCCCATCGCCTTCGCTGCTCGACGGCACCAGGATCGTGAAATCGGCAGAGGCTTCGGTCGCCACAAACGACGACAGTGCGAGGACCGCGGTGAGAAGCAATTTCCTAACCATTCTTTCCTCCCTTTTTCTATTCCTTGATATCGGCCCCCGTCTTTCGCGTGGCTGCTCGCCGATCCGTCATCGGGCCTTTGATCCCCGGTCGATGTATCCCCTGCATTGAGTAAGCGGGCGCGGCTGCAAGCACGATGATCGCCATGACGAGAAAACGGCGCATAGCTTTGGAAGAACGGCACATTCAGGGCCGAACCTAATCTATCATATGCCTCTGCGAATGCAGCGACAATGACCTCAACGGTCTGCGCTTGCGCCTGCATTCAAGCAGGCGATTGGCGGCGATGTCGGCTACGCGTCAGTCGATCAGCGCGGCAAGCATCTTGCCAGCCCGCACGAGCTTGCTGACACTCATGCGCGAGAGCGTGGCGTGGATTTTCTGAAGGATGCGGCTGCGCTCGTTGTCCGGCACCGCGACGATGCCGACGCCAAAGAACACAACGTCCGGTACGCCAAGCACATCGCCAAGCTTTTCGATGGTTGGGAACGACGGCGCGGCGATGCCGCGTTCGATCTTGCTGATCATTTCGGTCGACATGCCCACGCGCTCGGCCAACTCGGCTTGTGTCAGACTTCTAGCCTTGCGCTGGTGGCGCAGGTTTGCCCCGAATAACTCCGTCAATGCCAACTGCCGATCCTCCGAGCAGCGGAGACTCGTCGACCTCCAAGCGGAGGTGGAGGGAATGGGGTTGCGATTATACGAAAAATCGTAATATAAAGGCGATATCAGACAATATCGTCCTATGAATGCGACCAAATGCTCTCTGTTTTGAAATTCGTGATCTACTATCCCACTATCGTGGCAACAGTTCTGTTTCTATTATGGATGGCGCTTCGGTATGTGTGGCACTCCATCCGGCTGCTGTTCGTAAGCCCCGCCGAGATAGAGCGCGTGACCGACGAGTTTCTTGCGCGGCATGGGCCGCGAGCCGAGGAAATCGCCGCTATTGAAGAAGAACACGCTTGGCGCTACTTCAACAAATACCGGCTGAGCGTCACCCGACGCATGCGCGAGGAGTTGCGGCGGCGGGAAGGGTGAGAGTGGCGCGACGGGTTGCCGTGAAGAAAACCCCCTCTCTCGGATTTCCCCTCTCTTGGATTTTCTATGGTTTAGCTTCGCTAAGATCATGAAATCCTTCCTCCCCCGCAAGCAAGGGGATAACTCCAGCATTTGCCCCCTTCGCAAACTTTTCAGCGTTGGAATTTGATGAGGCGCTGGCCGCAAGAGAGGCTCTTCATCGAGCTCTTTTGTGGAGGTGGCACATTTTGGGATTCACACTGAAATTTTCCCGTTGCGGGAAGGGATCTCGTTTGCCAAGCTGCGCAGCAGCAGCTCACCATTTTGCTTTTTTGCTGAAAGGTGTGCTCATGGATTGCCCGAAAGACCAGCTAACAATCCGTCTGGGTAAGATTTTTGAGGCGTCGGCAACCGGTCGGCTTGCCGTAGTCTTGGTTACGCTGCTGATTTTAGCAGCGTTAGGCGGTCGAGGCTTTGGTTGGTGGTAGGGGCTGTGCCCGGTTTGCTCTAAAATTTCGCAATCAGAGAAATCGGATCATAAGCGGACTGAGGCTACGAAGCAGGAGTTGAGTTGAACAATCATCTTAATACTCTTGGCCAACGTGGTAGATATTTCAACGCTTGCTGAACTTCACCCTGCATCGGTCTCACCTCTAAGCTTCCAGCCTTGGCAGGTCGAAGCGAGGACGGATGAGGTGCGGGCGAACGACTCCGAAGCTGGCGCGACCGCCAAGTAGAGACGCCGGTGGGACAGCGCCCCCCTCTGGCCTGCCGGCCATCTCCCCCGCAAGGGGGGAGATCAGCAGCTTCACCCTCTAAAATAGTCCTGCAATGGTCGCACCTCGAGGCTGCCCGCTTTGAGGGCGGCGATGGCTTCGGCGACGGCGGCAGCGCCTGAGAGGGTGGTGTAATAGGGCACCTTCTGCATCAGCGTGGCGCGGCGCAGCGACTTGGAGTCGGAGACAGCCTTCTGGCCGTCCGTCGTGTTGAACACGATCTGGACCTGCCGGTTGCGGATGGCGTCCTCGATATGCGGACGGCCTTCCAGCACCTTGTTGATCTTTTCGGCGGAGACGCCGTTTTCGGCCAGGAAGCGCTGGGTGCCGCCAGTGGCGAGCACCTTGAAGCCGAGGCCCGCGAGGCGCTTCACGGCCGGTAGCACACCGGGCTTGTCCTCGTCGCGCACGGAGACGAACAGCGTGCCGTCGCGCGGCAGGTCGACCCCCGCGCCGAGCTGCGATTTGGCGAACGCCAGCGCATAGTCATAGTCGAGGCCCATCACCTCGCCGGTGGAGCGCATTTCGGGGCCAAGCAGCGTGTCGACGCCGGGGAAGCGAGCGAAGGGAAAAACGGCTTCCTTGACCGCGATATGCGGCCGGGTGGTGCCGTCCGGCTTGCCGCCATAGTGGGCGAACGCCTGTTCAAGAGTTCTCGCCGGTCATGATGCGCGCGGCGATCTTGGCGATCGGCTTGCCGATGGTCTTGGCGACAAACGGCACGGTGCGCGACGCGCGAGGGTTCACCTCGAGGATGAAGATGGTACCGTCCTGGATGGCGAACTGGACGTTCATCAGTCCGCCGACATTCAGCGCCTTGGCGAGCGCGGTCGTCTGGCGTTCGAGCCCGGCGACGGTTTCGGCGCTGAGCGTGTGCACCGGCAGCGAGCAGGCGCTGTCGCCCGAATGGATGCCGGCTTCCTCGATATGCTCCATGATCCCCGCGACGAGCGTGTCCTTGCCGTCGCAGAGGCAATCGACATCGACCTCGATCGCGCGGGCGAGATAGGTGTCGAAGAGCAGCGGGTTCTTGCCGAGCAGCGTGTTGATCTGGCCGGTCTTGTCGTTGGGATATTTCTGCTTGATATCCTCCGGAACCAGGCCGGGCACGGTGTCCAGCAGATAGGACTGCAGTGCGTTTTCCGAGTGGATGATCTGCATGGCGCGGCCGCCCAACACATAGGACGGGCGCACGACCAGCGGGAAACCGAGCTCCGATGCGACAAGGCGCGCCTGCTCGACGGAATAAGCGATGCCGTTTTTCGGCTGGGCGAGGTCGAGCTTCATGAGAAGCTTCTGGAAACGGTCACGGTCCTCGGCAAGGTCGATCGCGTCAGGCGAGGTGCCGAGGATCGGGATGCCGGCCTTTTCGAGGGCATGGGCGAGCTTCAGCGGCGTCTGGCCGCCGAACTGGACGATGACGCCAGTGAGCGTGCCGGCTGCCTGCTCGGCGCGCAGGATTTCGAGCACGTCCTCCGCCGTCAGCGGCTCGAAATAGAGCCGGTCGGAGGTGTCGTAGTCGGTCGAAACGGTCTCCGGATTGCAGTTGATCATGATCGCTTCATAGCCGGCCTCCCTCAGCGCGAAGGCGGCATGGCAGCAGCAATAGTCGAACTCTATGCCCTGGCCGATCCGGTTCGGTCCGCCTCCGAGGATGACGACCTTCTTCCTGTCGGAGACACGCGCCTCCGAGCGTGTCTCGCCAGCGAAGGGGACCTCGTAGGTGGAATACATGTATGCCGTCGGCGAGGCGAATTCGGCCGCGCAGGTGTCGATGCGCTTGTAGACGGGACGGACGCCCAGTCTTTCGCGAAGCCTTGCCACTTCGGCCGCATCGTTCCCCGTCAGCGAGCCAAGCCGCGCGTCGGAAAAGCCCATCGCCTTCACCATGCGCAGATTGGCGGCGTCCTCAGGGAGGCCGTGCTCGCGGACGCGCGTCTCCATCGCGAGGATGCCGGCGATCTGCTCGAGGAACCACGGGTCGATGCGGCACATGGAGTGCACTTCTTCCAGCGAAGTTCCCATGCGGATCGCCTGAGCGACCATGCGCAGCCGGTCGGGCGTCGGCGTGCCGAGGGCGGCGCGAATTGCGTTGCGGTCGTCGCCATTGCCGATGCCGGGAATTTCGATCTCATCGAGGCCGGTGAGGCCGGTCTCCAGCCCGCGCAGCGCCTTCTGCAGCGATTCCTGGAAGGTGCGGCCGATGGCCATGACCTCGCCGACAGACTTCATGGCCGTGGTCAGCACCGGCTCGGCGCCCGGAAATTTCTCGAAGGCGAAGCGCGGGATCTTGGTGACGACATAGTCGATCGTCGGCTCGAAGGAGGCGGGCGTGGCGCCGCCGGTGATGTCGTTCTCAAGCTCGTCCAGCGTATAGCCGACGGCAAGCTTCGCCGCGATCTTGGCGATCGGGAAGCCGGTGGCTTTCGAGGCCAACGCGGAGGAGCGCGAAACGCGTGGGTTCATCTCGATGACCACGAGGCGGCCATCGTCGGGGTTGACGGCGAACTGGACGTTCGAGCCGCCGGTCTCGACGCCGATCTCGCGCAGCACCGCAATCGAGGCGTTGCGCATGATCTGGTATTCCTTGTCGGTCAGCGTCAGTGCCGGAGCGACGGTAATGGAATCGCCGGTATGGACGCCCATCGGGTCGATGTTCTCGATCGAGCAGATGATAATGCAATTGTCGGCGCGGTCGCGCACGACCTCCATCTCATATTCCTTCCAGCCGAGCACGGATTCTTCGACCAGCACTTCGGTGGTCGGCGACGCGTCAAGGCCGCGCTCGACGATCTCGAAGAATTCGGAGCGGTTGAAGGCGATGCCTCCCCCGGTGCCGCCGAGCGTGAAGGAGGGGCGGATGATGACCGGCAGGCCGATCTCGTCGAGCGCCTGCGCGGCGACCGCCATGGCGTGGCTCATATAGCGCTGCTTGCGGTCGCCTTCGGCCAGGTTCCAGCGCGTCTCCAGCGCGTCAAGGGCCGAGTCGAGGTCGGCAGGTGCGGCGGCCTTCAATTCTGCGCGCTCGGCCTCGTGCTTTCTCCGGTCCTCTTCCTTCGCGGCAGTGGCGTTGGCGAGCATCGAACGCGGGGTTTCGAGCCCGATCGCAGCCATCGCCTCGCGGAAAAGCGCGCGGTCCTCTGCCTTGTCGATGGCGTGCGCGTCGGCGCCGATCATCTCGACTTCGTAGCGCTCGAGCACACCCATGCGACGCAGCGACAGTGCGGTGTTGAGCGCCGTCTGGCCGCCCATGGTGGGCAAGAGCGCGTCCGGCCGCTCCTTGGCGATAATCTTGGCCACCACTTCCGGAGTGATAGGCTCGATATAGGTGGCATCGGCCAGCTCCGGATCGGTCATGATGGTGGCCGGATTGGAGTTGACCAGGATGATGCGGTAGCCCTCGGCCTTCAGTGCCTTGCAGGCCTGGGTGCCGGAATAGTCGAACTCGCAAGCCTGGCCGATCACGATCGGCCCCGCGCCGATGATAAGGATCGACTTGATGTCGGTGCGTTTTGGCATGGTTGTGTTCGTCCGTTCGGCGGGGCGGTACAAGAAACCGGACGGGGCAGGCCCGGCCGGCGCAAGGATCTTCATATCAGGCGAGTGGCGAATCCGAAATTCGTATTGCGTTGGAGCGAGGCTCGGAACGAATTTCGGATTAAAGCCACACTAGCAACTTGTTGAATCTCGTGGTTTACGGATTTGAAGTTCCTGAACGCGGATGCCATGGAAATGACAGGAACTTCAAATCCACCAAGGCGCGCCTTATAGGCGAAGGTCGTCCGTGGCGAAACCCCAAAAAGAAGCAGGCGGCGTTCCCTGTCCGCCTGTGCTGCCGCGGACTATATTGCCGGAATGCGAGCAAATCGCACTCATCGCGGCTGCGGGAGAACGGCGATGAAACGTGAGCCAGAAAGCCGAAAGGCCGGTCAAGACAGCGCAACGCCGCAGATCATCTTTTTCAGCACCGGCGAAATCGCGGCCGCCATCCGAACGGGCGCAGTTTCGGCCTTGGAGGTGCTGGAGGCGCACCTGAAGCAGATCGACGTGCACAATGGTGCGCTGAATGCAGTAGTGATCATCGATGCGGATGCCGCCCGCAAGCGAGCGAGGGAAGCCGACGCGGCAATCGCGCGCGGCGAGATTTGGGGGCCGCTGCATGGCGTGCCTCACACGCTGAAGGACTGCCATGCAACAGCGGGGATGCGCAGCACGGCCGGCTTCCCGCCATTCGCCGGATATGTGGCAAGCGAGGATAGCGCTGTAGCGGCGCGCCTGAAGGCAGCGGGCGCTGTTCTGGTGGGCAAGACCAACGTCGCCATGCTGCTCGCCGACTATCAGAGCAGCAATCCGATCTTCGGGCGCACCTGCAATCCGTGGAATACCGAGCGCACGCCGGGCGGCTCGAGCGGTGGAGCTGCGGCGGCCCTTGCCGCCGGGATGACGCCCTTCGAAATCGGCACCGACCTGTCCGCCTCGATCCGCATTCCAGCGCATTTTTGCGGAGTCTATGGGCTCAAGCCGACCGAAAACCGGGTTTCGCGCGTCGGCGTGTTTCCTGATCCCCGGAACATGCCGCGAAGCATCCGCATGATGCTGTCGATCGGGCCTATGGCGCGCACGCCGGACGACCTGGCGTTGCTTTATCGCCTTATCACTGGTCCGGACGGGCGCGACACCGACGTGAACCCGGTACCGGTCGAGAATGTGCCGGAGCTTGCGCTCAAGGGACTGAGGATAACCTTTGCCGCGACCTTCGCGGATTTTCCGGTTGCCGCGGACATTCGCGAAACGGCGGAGGATGTTGCAAGGCAGCTTGGCCAGTCTGGCGCGCTCGTGGAAGAAGCCGCACTTCCCGAACTTGAGTTCAGCGCGGATCTGTCGAGCGGTGGCGAACTGACCGGCATGATGATCGGAGCGCTTGAAGATGAAGCGCCGCCGGTCAATCTGAAGCAATATTTCGCTGCGCTCTCCCGCCGTGACCGCTCAATCGTGGCTTGGGAGAAGTTTTTCGAAACCTGTGACGTGCTCTTGTGCCCTGCGTCGATGGTCACCGCATTCCCGCACTGTGAACCCGGCACGTCGCTCAAGGTTGACGGCAAGGACGCCGACTATTGGATGGTCAGCGCGCATGGCGCGTTGTTCAACTACAGCGGCCATCCGGCGATCGTGCTTCCTTGCGGCCTCGATCGCGACGGGCTGCCCATCGGGCTACAGCTTGTCGGCAAACGCTGGGATGAATCGCGCCTGCTGGCGATCGCGAAAGCCGTCTCGCAAGTGGCTGGCGGATTCCAGCGGCCGGCCGGCTACTAGGGTGTCGACCGAGCTCATTGCCCTCACGCTGTGGGAAAAGCCTTGTGACGAGTGGTATCGATCGGCTAGTTTTGGGTTCGCCGGCGTGCGGATTTGCGACCGGCCGTGTTGAAAGGTGACCCATGCGCTGGAGAGGCCGCCGTCAGAGTGACAACGTCGAGGATGCACGGGGCGAAGGCGGTTTGGGTCTGCCCGGCGGATTTGGCAGGGGAGGGCCGGGCCGAATTCGGATCGGGCCCGGTGTACGCACGACCGGTGGCGGAGGCCTGTCGGGGATCATCATTCTCGTCATCATCTACTTCGCGCTAAAGTCATGCGGCATTGATCCCCTCCAGGTGCTCACCGGCGGCGAGGAGCCGCGCCAGGCGCCCGGTGGCGGCACCGTGACCGAAACCAACGCTCCCGCCGACGAGATGAAGCAGTTCGTTTCGACCGTGCTTGCCGAGACCGAGGATGTGTGGAAGGGCATTTTCCAGGCCGAGGGAGAGACATACGTCGAACCGAAGCTGACGCTCTTTTCGGGGCAGATCCGTTCGGCGTGCGGCTACGCTTCAGCTGCGTCCGGCCCGTTCTATTGTCCCGGCGATCAAAAGCTCTATCTCGATACGACTTTTTTCGACCAGCTCGACCGGGGTTTTGGAGCCTCCGGCGACTTTGCGCAGGCCTATGTGATTGCCCATGAAGTGGGCCATCACGTCCAGAATTTGATCGGCGTGCTGCCCAAGTTCAATGAGATGCGCCAGTCGATGAGCGAGACGGATGCCAACCAGATGTCGATTTGGGTGGAACTGCAGGCCGACTGCTTTGCCGGTGTCTGGGCCCATTTCACGGCGCAGAAAGGCATCCTGGAAGAAGGCGACGTCGAGGAGGCGCTGAACGCCGCGCAGCAAATCGGCGACGATACGCTTCAGCGCCGGACGCAGGGCTATGTGGTGCCGGAAAGCTTCAATCACGGCACGTCGGAGCAGCGCCAGACCTGGTTTGCGCGCGGCCTCAAGAGCGGCAAGCTTGCGGATTGCGACACATTCAACAATCCGATCTGACCCGGCGATCCGTCCGGCCTACTCCGCCAGCGCGGGTTCGCCCTTCCTGTCGCGGATCAGATTGACGAAACGGCGGAAGAGATAGTGCGAGTCCTGTGGGCCCGGCGAGGCTTCCGGATGGTGCTGCACGGAGAAGACGGGTCTGCCCTTGAGCGCGAGGCCGCAATTGGAGCCGTCGAAGAGCGAAACGTGAGTCTCTTCAACAGTCTCGGGCAATGACCTGGAGTCGACCGCGAAGCCGTGATTCATGGAGACGATTTCGACCTTGCCGGTCGTGTGATCCTTCACCGGGTGATTGGCGCCGTGATGGCCCTGATGCATCTTTTGCGTCTTCGCTCCTACAGCCAGCGCCAGCATCTGGTGGCCGAGGCAGATGCCGAACATCGGCAGATCGGCCTTGAGCAAGTCTCTGATGACGGGCACGGCATATTCGCCGGTGGCGGCCGGGTCGCCCGGGCCGTTCGACAGGAACACGCCGTCGGGCTTCATGGCCAGGATGTCCTCGGCAGTGGTGGAGGCTGGAACAATGGTGACCTCGGCGCCGAGCCCCGCGAGAAGACGCAGGATGTTGCGCTTCACACCGTAGTCGATGGCGACGACGTGCATTGTCGGCTCCTGCTGGGCGCCGTAGCCCTCGTTCCACGCCCACTGGGTCTCGTGCCAGGTCGAGCTCTGGCCGGAAGTGACCTGCTTGGCGAGATCGAGGCCCACCAGCCCCGGCCAAGCGCTTGCCTGGCGTTTCATGTCCTCGATATCGAACTTGCCGTCGGGTGCATGCGCGATGACGGCGTTCGGCATGCCCTTTTCTCGGATCAGGGCGGTCAGCGCGCGGGTATCGATGCCCGACATGGCAATGACGCCGCGGCGCCTCAGCCACTGGTCCAGATGGCCGGCGGCACGGTAGTTCGACGGGTTGGTGATCTCCGCCTTGAAAACCGCGCCAACCGCGCCGGCGCGCGCTGCCGGGGTGAGATCCTCGATGTCCCCTTCGTTGGTGCCCACATTGCCGATGTGGGGAAAGGTGAAAGTGACGATCTGGCCGGCGTAGGAAGGATCGGTCAGGATTTCCTGGTAGCCGGTCAACGCAGTGTTGAAGCAGACCTCGGCGACAGCGCGCCCCACCGCTCCAAGCCCGCGACCCTCGATGACCGTGCCGTCGGCCAGCACCAATAGCGCGGTGGGCTCGTCGCTCGTCCAGGGGGCAGTCATCGCGGCCATGGCGGCGCTCCATCAGCGGCTGACACTTGGAGGTCAGCCCGCTTGCGGGTTGACCGGCGCAACAGAAGCACGAGGCGCGACAGCCGAGCCTGCCCGTGTGATCAATTTGGTTGCAAGGCCGCTACATAGGGGAAGGAGCAAAGGCGGTCAATCGTATGCAAAGCACAGAGACTTGTTGCGCGGTCCTGAGGTTTGGTGGAAATGGTTCAGCAATCAGGGCGGCAAATCACAGGAGGAGGCCGATGCGTGAAAAAATCGCCGAGGCACTCAAGGCGGCGATCAAGACCGGCGACAAGCGGCGCACCGCGACGCTGCGCATGATCAATGCCGCGATCCAGGATCGCGACATCGCCCATCGCGGCACGGGCAAGGGGCCCGCAACCGATGACGACGTCATGCAGATCCTTGTAAGGATGGTGAAGCAGCGCGAGGAATCCGCCAAGGCATTCGAGGAAGGAAACCGGCCCGAACTTGCCGCGCAGGAGCGCGACGAGATCGGCATCATCCGCGATTTCCAGCCGAAGCAGCTCGATGACGATGCCATGAAGGAGGCCGTGCAAGCGGCGATCCAGGAGACCGGTGCCCAGGGCCTGCGCGACATGGGCCGCGTCATGACCGTGCTGAAAGATAAATATGCCGGACAGATGGACCTCGGCAAAGCCGGCGGCGTCGTCAAGGCAATGCTGCAGTAGTGTCAGCATCGTCGCCTGTGGAGACCGGTGACAAAAGCAATCGCCTGTCGTTTCCCGCCACGCCGACGGCTATATGGAAGCCTGGAGCATCGGGCCCGAAAGTGGGAACCGGTTTCGGGGAAACCCGATGCTCAAGAAAAGAGATAGAGCAGCAGCACCGATTCCATCGATGCGTCCGCTGCTGAGATCGTATTGATGCGCTTTCCGCCTGCCTTCCTCGACGAGATACGCGACCGCGTTCCGATTTCGGCCGTGGTGGGAAGCCGCGTGCCGTGGGACAGGAAGAAGACCAATGCGTCGCGCGGCGACTATTGGGCCTGCTGTCCTTTTCATGGCGAGAAGACGCCGAGCTTTCACTGCGAGGACAGGAAGGGCCGCTATCATTGCTTCGGCTGCGGCGTTTC
The DNA here is from genome assembly GCA_963813315.1 of uncultured Alphaproteobacteria bacterium. Lineage (GTDB taxonomy): Bacteria > Pseudomonadota > Alphaproteobacteria > Rhizobiales > Rhizobiaceae > CAWEYO01. Next base: position 212,124 of record CAWEYO010000014.1, read on the forward strand.
GGGTGACCATTTCAAGTTCCTGACCGAGCTGGACGGAATGAGCTTTCCGGAGGCCGTGGAGCGGATCGCCGGCCTCGCCGGCCTGCCGATGCCAGCGCGCGATCCGGACGCGGAAAGACGGGACCAGGAACGCGCGACGCTTCATGACGTCATGGAGCTCGCCGCAACATTCTTCCAGGACAGGCTTCAGACGGCCGAAGGCGCCAAAGCGCGCGCTTATCTGCGCGACCGCGGCCTGACGCCCGCCACGCAACAGGCTTTCCGGCTGGGCTTTGCTCCGGACAGCCGCAACGCGCTGAAAGAATTCCTGGCCGGCAAGGGTGTGGAAAAAGCGCAGATCGAAGCATGCGGCCTGGTTGTGCACGGCGACGATATCCCGCTGTCCTTCGACCGCTTCCGCGACCGCGTCATGTTTCCGATCCCGGATTCGCGCGGGCGAATCATCGCCTTCGGCGGCAGGGCCCTTTCGTCCGACGCTCCCGCCAAATACCTGAATTCCCCCGAAACCGAACTCTTCCACAAGGGCAGGGTGCTCTACAATTTTTTCCGCGCCCGGCAGGCCGTCCAGAAGGCGGGCACAGTCATCGCGGTCGAGGGCTACATGGACGTGATCGCACTGGCGCAGGCCGGGTTCGAGAACGTCGTGGCGCCGCTTGGCACGGCCCTCACCGAAGATCAGCTGGAGCTTCTCTGGCGCATGGCCGGCGAGCCGGTGCTCTGTTTCGACGGCGACAAGGCGGGACTGAAGGCAGCCTGGCGCGCCGCCGACCTGGCGCTGCCATTGATTCAGGCGGGACGCTCGGTCCGTTTCGCGCTGTTGCCTGAGGGCAAGGACCCCGACGATCTGGTGAAGCAGGCGGGCGCGGACGCTTTCCGGCAGGTCCTGTCGGAATCGAGGCCGCTCGCGGACCTCATATGGCTGCGCGAAACTTCGGGCGGCGTCTTCGACACGCCGGAGAAAAGGGCGGCACTTGAAAAGACCCTGCGCGAGCTGACACATCGCATCCGTGACGAGAGCGTACGCTTTCACTACAGCCAGGAAATGCGTGAGCGCGTGCATGGCTTCTTCGGCGCGGTTCGCAATCGTCCGGACCGGCAGAAAGATCGCAACCAGCGGCAGGGCCAAGCCGGGCGGTTCGGTATGGGGGTGGGCCGCCTGGCCGTCTCCGAAAGCCTCGCGCGATCAGCATTGGTGAAGCGGGCAGGCGGCGTCATGCCGCTCCGCGAAACTGCGATCATCGTGACACTGGTCAATCATCCGGCGCTGGCCGAGGAGTATTTCGATGCGATCGAAAGCCTCGACATCGCCCATCCGGACTTGCGGCAAATGCACGCAGTGCTGATTAATACGCTGGCTCATATTCCCGCAAGCGACCGCTCGCCGATCTTGCAGGCGCTCCAGGCCGCAGGACTTTCGGACGTATGGGGGCGTGCTGTTACGCTGGTGCGCAAGGCCAATCTGTGGACCGCGCTGGAGGACGCCGCACTCGATGACGCCCGGGAAGCCTTCACCCAAGCGCTTCACTTGCACCGCAGCGCGCGCAACCTACATAGGGAACTGAAAGCAGCCGAAGCTCTCCTGGCGACCGACCCGACGGACGAGAACTACCGTCACATGCTGGAAGTACAGGCGCAATTCACGGACGCGCAGGCCACCGAAGCGCTGATCGAAGGCTTCGGGATACCCTCCGGGCGGGCAATTCGGTGATTCTGGGTAATTGATTCGCTTTTTTGGTACGAATCGTGCGACAGCCGCTTGACCTTTCGTCGGAATGGCGGAATCAGGACAATTCGAAAAGGTTAACATGCGGGAATACCCGCGCAAACATCGACGGGACGGAGCGCTGGTTGCTGGACGGGCGGGGATCTTGCACCAGATATCAGGGTTAATCGGGCCTTAACGTACAGTCTTGTACTGCCGTGGTGGCGCAGTTTCCGGAGAGTGCGCTGAAATTGCCCGGTCGTGGAGCCTGGGCTCCGCGGAACTTCCGACGCTTGGAGAAAGCAAAGAATGGCGACAAAGGAAAAGGAAGAGGTCGAGACGGAACGTGAGGCCACAACGGACGGCCCGCTGCTCGACCTCTCCGACGATGCTGTCAAGAAGATGATCAAGGCCGCGAAGAAGCGCGGCTATGTCACCATGGACGAACTGAATTCGGTGCTGCCTTCGGAGGAAGTGACCTCCGAGCAGATCGAGGACACGATGTCCATGCTTTCCGACATGGGCATCAATGTCGTCGAGGATGACGAAGTCGGGGAAGAGGCCGAAGCCGACAGTTCGGCAGACGAGGAGGACGCCAACGAGCTTGCCGAGAATACCGGCACCGCCGTTGTCGCGACCGTTGCAAAGAAAGAACCGACCGACCGCACCGACGACCCGGTGCGTATGTATCTGCGTGAGATGGGTTCGGTCGAGCTCCTGTCGCGCGAGGGCGAGATCGCCATCGCCAAGCGCATCGAGGCCGGCCGCGAGACGATGATCGCGGGACTTTGCGAGAGTCCGCTTTCCTTCCAGGCGATCATCATCTGGCGCGACGAACTCAACGAATCGAAAATCCTGCTGCGCGAGATCATCGATCTCGAAGCGACCTATGCCGGCCCGGAGGCCAGGCAGGCGCCGGTCGTCGAACGGACGGAAGATCAGCCGCGCATCGAAGACAAGCCGCGCCGCCCGCGCGAGGATGACGACATCACCAATGTCGGCGGCGAGAGCCAGATTGAAGAGGAAGAGGAAGACGAGGACGAAGCGAACCTTTCGCTTGCGGCGATGGAAGCGGAGCTTCGCCCGCAGGTGATGGAAACACTCGACACCATCGCCGACACCTACAAGAAGCTCAGGAAATTGCAGGACCAGCAGGTGGAGAACCGGCTGGCCGCTGCCGGCACGCTGTCCCCCAGCCAGGACCGCCGCCTCAAGGAGCTGAAGGATCAGCTCATCAAGGCCGTCAAGTCGCTCTCGCTCAACCAGAACCGGATCGAGGCGCTGGTCGAACAGCTCTACGACATCAACAAGCGGTTGGTGCAGAACGAAGGCAGGCTGCTTCGTCTCGCCGAAAGCTACGGCGTCCGGCGCGAGGAGTTCCTGAGGGAGTATCAGGGTTCCGAACTCGATCCGAACTGGATGAAGTCGGTCTCCAATCTTGCCAGCCGCGGCTGGAAGGAATTCACCAGAAACGAAAAGGACATGATCCGCGACATCCGTGGCGAGATCCAAAACCTTGCCACCGAGACCGCGATTTCGATCGCGGAGTTCCGCAAGATCGTGAACCAGGTACAAAAAGGCGAGCGCGAAGCGGCGATCGCCAAGAAGGAGATGGTGGAGGCCAACCTGCGCCTTGTTATCTCGATCGCCAAAAAATATACCAATCGCGGCCTGCAATTCCTCGACCTGATCCAGGAAGGCAACATCGGCCTCATGAAGGCTGTGGACAAATTCGAGTACCGCCGCGGCTACAAGTTTTCGACCTATGCCACGTGGTGGATTCGGCAGGCGATCACGCGTTCGATCGCCGACCAGGCCCGCACGATCCGCATTCCGGTGCACATGATCGAGACGATCAACAAGATCGTCAGAACCTCGCGCCAGATGCTGCACGAGATCGGCCGCGAGCCGACGCCCGAAGAGCTGGCCGAAAAACTCGCCATGCCGCTGGAAAAGGTGCGCAAGGTGCTCAAGATCGCCAAGGAGCCGATCAGCCTCGAAACGCCGGTCGGTGACGAGGAGGATTCGCATCTCGGCGATTTCATCGAGGACAAGAACGCGATCCTTCCGATCGACGCGGCGATCCAGGCCAACCTGCGCGAGACGACGACGCGCGTGCTGGCCTCCCTCACTCCGCGCGAGGAACGCGTGCTCAGGATGCGCTTTGGCATCGGCATGAACACGGACCACACGCTGGAGGAAGTTGGCCAGCAGTTCTCAGTCACTCGCGAGCGAATCCGCCAGATCGAGGCCAAGGCACTGCGCAAGCTCAAGCATCCGAGCCGGTCGCGCAAGCTCAGGAGCTTTCTGGACAGCTAGAGCAATTCCAGGAAAAGTGGGAACCGGACGGAATCGCTGCTGCTGCTCTATCTCTTTGCTTGAGCATCGGACCCGAAAGCGGTTCCTTTCGGGTCCGATGCTCGAGCGTCTGCAAGGTTCACGCGGCAGCCAGCGATTTCCTCAGCCGCGGAACAGCAAAGCCCATGAAGCTTCGCATCTTGAGCGGAAGCAGACCCTGGCCAGCGTGCATCAGGCTGACCGGGATCGCATCCGGTTCAAAATCGTTCAGGACGATCACAAGCTTTCCATCCTCCACCGCTCCTGCGACCTGGTAGGAGAACACGCGAGTAATGCCGACGCCGGCGATCGCCGCGTCGACCGCGGCCTCCGCCGTATTGACGCTGAGGCGGCATCGCGGAGGCGCGACAGGCACCATGCCCCGGCCGGGAGAATGAAACGTCCAGGGCGATACCGGCGACAGTCCCGAAAAAGTAACGCTGGTCAGGCCGGCCAGATCGTCGGGCTCCTTTGGCTTGCCATGTGACGCGAAATAGTCCGGGCTGCCGCAAACGACGCGACGGATGGTGCCGACACGTATCGCGACCATGCTGCTGTCGGGCAGCACGCCGACGCGCACGGCCATGTCGATGTGGTCGTCAACCAAACTCACATTTCGGTCGGCCAGCATCATGCGCACGTCGATCTCGGGAAAGCTCGCCAGAAAATCGGTGACGACTGGCAGCACGTGCAAGCGCCCAAGAACGATCGGCGCCGTGATGACAAGCTCGCCCCTTGGCGCGCTGTACTCCCCGGATGCCTCGCTTTCAGCCTCCACCACCTGTTCGAGGATGCGCTTGCAGGCAGCGACGTAACTCACGCCCGCGTCCGTCAGGGTCAATCTTCGTGTGGAGCGCATCAGGAGGCGCGTGTTCAGATGTGCCTCCAAATCCGCAACCTTCCGGCTGACGGTGGGCAGCGGTACGCCAAGCTTCCGGCTAGCGGCCGAGAAACTGCCGGCATCCACGGCCGCAATCAAAATGGACATGGCTTTCAGACGGTCCATCCGCTCTCTCATTTTCCGAGAGGATACTTTTGCAGAATACGGAATTGTTCGGGCGATGACAGGATCTATCTTTCGCTCGTCAGGTCCGGGCGCGGCCGGGAACGCGCGCTAGTGGTCCGATTCTATCATTCGCTGCGCTCGCGCGGCATAAATCCGTTGCGAATGTTAGAATCGAAAGACCACTAGCAATTTCAAAGTTCTAGGGGAGCTTTGGATTTGACATTCGCTGCGCTCGCGCTGCACCCAAGTGGGATGCGAATGTCAAATCCGCTCCACTGGTTGGCCTCCTTGGAGGATATTGCAATGCCGTACGGATTTCTCGACATCGCCACAACTCCCAGCGTGAAAGCCGCCCAGCTCGCTAATGCCAGTGCGGACTACTGGTCCGGTTTCCAGGGCAACCGCGCGTTTGACCGCTTTACGGAGGCTGAGGCCGCATTCATCCAGTCCCGCGACAGTTTCTACATGGCAACCGTCTCGGAGACCGGATGGCCCTACGTCCAGCATCGCGGCGGGCCGCCCGGCTTTCTCCATGTTGTGGACGACAGAACGATGGCGCTCGCCGATTTTAGGGGCAACCGCCAGTATATCAGCGTCGGCAATCTGGCGGCCAATGACCGCGCAGCGCTGATCCTCATGGATTATCCTGGACGCCGTCGGCTGAAAATGTTTGGGCATGTCGAGGCACGGAGCCTGGCGGATCATCCCGAACTCGCGGAACGTCTCGTCACGCCCGGCTACAAGGCGAAACCGGAGCGTGCCTTGTTCTTCCATCTGGAGGCCTTCGACTGGAACTGCCAGCAGCATATTACGCCGCGCTTCACCGAGCCGGAGCTGGCAGATGCCCTGGCATTGGTTCGCCAGCGTATCCAAGAGCTGGAAGCTGAAAACAGGGCGCTGCGCCTGGCCGGCAGCACCGTTGAACCGACCGCTTAGACCAGCGGCGGCCTTGCCCGCATAGCGGTGCTGCTCCCTATCTCTTTGATTGAGCATCGGATTATTCCCGAAACCGGTTCCCACTTGCGGGTCCGATGCTCTAGGACCAGCCAACGCCAGAGGTGCGATTCTCGCAATCGCGGCTTGACAATCGATCGCTCGTGTTCTCTTTATGTTCTCTCGGGCGCCGTTCCTAACACACTGCGGCGCAAATGTCGCGGGGTGAACGGTTGGGATGGAAACGGCAGCCACCATCCTTCACGCGGACCTAGACGCTTTTTATGCGTCGGTCGAGCAGCTGCTTGACCCGTCCCTGCGCGGCAAGCCCATCGCCGTCGGCGGCGGGGTTGTGCTGGCCGCTTCCTACGAAGCCAAGGCGTTCGGTGTTCGCGGCGGCATGCCGGGGCGGCGGGCACGCGAGCTATGTCCGCAACTCACCTTTGTCAGCGGCCATTTCAGGGACTACCAGCGGATGGGCGATGCCGCCATCAAAGTGCTCAACGATTTCACGCCGTTGGTCGAGCGGATTTCCATTGACGAGGCTTTTGCCGACGTAGCGGGCTGCACCCATCTCTTCGGTCCCCCGGCCGAAATTGCGCGCACGATCCGGCGCCGTGTGCGGGCCGAGCTGGGCCTTCCGATTTCGGTCGGCGTGGCGCGCACCAAGCACCTGGCCAAGATTGCCTCGCAAGTGGCCAAGCCCGATGGGCTGGTCGTTGTCGATCCGGGCACGGAGCTCGACTTTCTGCGTGACCTTCCCGTCGAGCTGATATGGGGCGTTGGGCCTGTCACAAAGGCGCGGTTGGCCGAGATGGGCGTGCTTACCATCGGCCAGTTGGCGAGGACTCCGGGGCAGAGGCTCGAGCGGTTGCTCGGTTCGGCGGCGGCAGAGAAGCTCGAAGCGCTGGCCTTGAACCGCGATCCGAGGGCAATCGAGACGCACCGCCGGGCGCGATCAGCCGGAGCGCAGTCGGCGATCGGAAGGAAGCCTGCCGAGGAGCGTGTTTTCCTACCCACGCTTCGCCATCTTGCGGACAGGGTCTGCAGCCGGCTTCGGGCAAAGTCCCGGCCGGGTCGAACCATTACCGTCCGTGTCCGCTTCGCCGACCTGCGCTCGGTGACGCGCTCGGTAACGCTTGACGCGCCGATTTCGGCGACCGCGATGCTTGCCGAGATCGCCGAGGAGCTGGTGCGCACGGTTCTTGCGGAACACCCGGATGAACAAACCATCTCGCTCCTGGCCATCTCCGTGTCGCATCTCGAGGAGCGCTGGCAAATGCAGCTGGAACTCCCGCTTGGACTGGAAGATGAGAAGCGACGTCCCGGCACACAAAAAGGCATGGCGCGGTGGGTGGCCGACCGGGCAGTCGACGTCATCCGTGATCGCTTCGGATGGGAGGCAGTCGGCTATGCTTCCGTGGCGCTGGGAATGTCGCGCTCCGTTCCCGACGAGTTTCGCGAACTCGCCGAAAAAAATCTGTGATGCCCGACGGCAGCGACATCACCGGGGTTACGATCAATCGTATTGGGCGCGGACAAGATCACATACGGTCACGATTTTGCTTGACCGTGCTCGTTTCATCAATTAGTTTCCCCTACGTAAACTAACCTGCATCCATCAGTGGCCGCCAAGCCGGCATTGCGGCCCCATAGCGAAGGTGCAGAAATAGCCGGACATACGACTAGCAGTTAGCCACCAAGTGATGGAGCTCCGCACGGATGCATCCTGCGGCGCTCCTCCTTTATCCCAGGGAGGAAGACTGATTGTTCTATGCACTTATCATTTTCATCGGCACCCACGTCTACACGATCGACAACGGTATGACTTTGGCAGACTGCCAACGAGCCATTTCGGTGAGCAGCGATGACGACATAATGGAATGTGTCAGGGATCAGGAGGTTTGAGAGCCTGATCGAAATTTCGCCAAGCTGCGAGATGGCGGTGAGCCAACAGCCGTCATTTCCAGATCGCAATCACATGTGACCAGATGACCAGATGACATCCTGGTCACATGTACTTGATTTCAAAGACGAACAAGGATGACAAATATTTCGCTCCTAGTGTAGCGAATCCGAAATTCCATTACCTTGGAGCGAGGCTCGGATCGAATTTCGGATTCAAAGCCACACGCGGTAGCGAACATCTTCTTACCCCGCGCATTCCGTTTTTTCGCGTCCGGCATGGATTCTCGGGTCAAGCCTGGTCAAGCCCGCATGCTTTGGCGTTGCGGCCGCACGCCCTACCGCTCGGGGCTCTGTATCCATTCGGCCACGAACACGAGCGGCGGACGCTTTGACGGAATTCAGCGCTGCCACTCTATCTCCTCGTTGGAGCATCGAGTTTTTCCCGAAATCCCACTTTCGGGTCCGATGCCCTACGCCCCTTTGCGGAAGGCCAGTCGTTTGACCGAAAGGTGTAATCATCCATGCCGCTATAGGAGTGATTCCCAAGTCAATACATGAGGGTTAAATCTGTTTCGCGTCATGAACCGGTCAGGGATCATGAGATCGCAAACGCTGCGCGGGTGTTCAGGATGGCTGAGGCTGGACACAGCGCCAAAGCAAGTCGCAAGTCTGCGGCGTTCGGCATGGAACGGTTGCACGGGATCGATTGAGCGGGGGACGGGCCGACCGGAATAAGGGCCTGGGTGCTTAACGCGGGCTCTGCGGGCGTTTCTCTTGCGGACGCAGCTTCCAGCACGCGATGACAGCGGCTTACTTTCGTCCACAGGTGTTCGTTGGAAGATCTGAAAAGGAAGACTATTCAAGGCGGACTGGCGAAAATTTGCGGTCAAATCGCAAACTTGGCGCTCAGCCTTGGCTACATTGTGATCATGGCGCGGCTGCTTGATCGGCAGGACTTCGGCCTCTTCGCCATGGTGCTTGTCGTGATCGGCGTCTACGGTCTCTTCAGCACGGCCGGACTGTCTGCCGTCACGGTGCAACGAGAGACGATCACCCATCAGCAGGTCTCGACCTTGTTCTGGGTCAATGTTCTCGTCGGAACGATCCTCGCGCTCGCCTGCCTCGCGACCGCGCCTGCCCTCTCGGCGCTCTACCACGAGCAGCGGTTGTTCTGGATCGCCGTCGCCCTGTCGGGCGGATTTTTGATGACGGGCGCGGGCGTGCAGCACATGGCGCTGCTGCAGCGTGAGTTGAGGTACGTCACCGTTGCGGTCATCGAGTTCGGCGCGCAGCTGATCGCCTACATTGTCGGCATCGCCATGGCCCTCAAGGGCTTCAGCTACTGGTCGCTCGTGGCAGTGGCTGTTGCCACGCCCTGCTTGAGAACGATCTTCTGCTGGACTGCCACCGGCTGGGTGCCCGGCCGGCCGCAAAGAAGTGTCGAGATTGCCTCGATGCTTCGCTTTGGAGGCACCGTCACGCTGAACGGGCTGGTTGTTTACATCGCCTACAACTTTGACAAATTCCTGCTGGGCCGCTTCTGGGGCGCCGATGCCTTGGGCCTCTACGGCAGGGCCTATCAGCTCATCAACATTCCGACTCAGACGCTCAACGGAGCCACCGGCACGGTTGCATTCTCCGCCCTGTCCCGGCTCCAGAACGAGCCGGCGCGCCTCAAGAGCTATTTCCTGAAAAGCTATGTGCTGCTGGTTTCGCTGACCGTGCCGATAACGATCTTCAGCGCCCTTTTCGCAGAGGAGATCGTTCAGGTCGTGCTTGGTCCGAAATGGGCGGATGCCGCCACGATTTTCCGCTGCCTCACCCCGACCATTCTCGTGTTCGGCATCATCGATCCCACCTATCAGTACATGGTGGCCATCGGCAAGCAGGTCCGCAGCCTGCACATCGCGTTCGTCATCGCGCCGCTGGTGATAGTCTCCTACCTCATCGGCCTGCCCTACGGGCCGAAGGGCGTGGCTCTCGCATACTCGATCGCCATGACCCTTTGGGTTGTCCCGCACGTGTTTTGGTGCGTTCACGGAACGACGATCTCGCCGCGCGAGCTGTTTTTTACGCTCTGGCGCCCCTTCGCCGCCGGAGTGCTGGCAGCAGCGCTCACGCTTGTCCTGCAAGCCTCCACGGGAGAGATCAATCTTGTCGTTTTGAGGTTGTTTGCGGAAGGTGCTGTAATGAGCATCGCCTATGCCGCAATCCTGGTGTTTGTTTTCGGACAGAAGCAACTTTATATCGACCTCTTGAGAACATTGTTTCCGGCGCGGGCAACTCGTTCGCCCGCATGAGAGCATTAGTGGGGGAAGCGGAAATGACCAAACTGCGTGCAGGGGATTGGGTTGAGGTTCGCAGCAAGGAAGAGATATTGCGGACGCTAGACAAGAATGGAAGGCTCGAGGGAATGCCGTTCATGCCGCAGATGTTCGAGCATTGCGGAAAACGACTCCAAGTTTACAAACGTGCACATAAGACTTGCGACACCATCAACCCGACGGCCGGACGGAGGGTCACTGAAGCCGTTCATCTTGACACTCGCTGTGATGGCAAGGCGTACGGAGGATGCCAGGCAAGTTGCCTCATTTTTTGGAAGGAAGCATGGCTGAAGCCCGTCGCGCCTCGCGAGCCGTCAATGACTTCCGAAGATCAGTCGGGCGTCAAGCACGACACACCTGACTGCACCGAGCTGGACGTCTGGAGGGCAACACATGTCGAAGGCCCAGAAAATCCGCGCGGCAAGCGCTACACGTGCCAGGCGACCGAGTTCCCCGACTTCGTTAAACCTCTGGCCTGGTGGGATGTGCGTCAATATGTCGAGGACTACACGTCTGGAAACGTCTCGCCGGCGCGCTTTGCTCGAGGACTTGCGTATCTCATTGTTTGGCATCTTGCGCTCGCGAAAAGGGGAAGGGTGGGCCGTCCTGCAAGAGCGTTCTACGATTGGTTTCAGCGTATGTGGGGAGGCTTACCCTTCCCTAATCGCCCTGGCACGCTGCCGCCTGGACAAATTTCACCGCGTGTGGACCTCAACCTGCAGCCGGGTGAGTTGGTGCGAATTAAGTCGTTTGACGAAATACGTGCGACCTTCGACAAGTCGAGCATGAATCGCGGCTTGCTGTTCGGTCCAGAGCTAGTGCCATTCTGCGGTAAAACGTACCGCGTCCAAGCGAGCGTCGAACGATTCATAGACGAGAAAACCGGATACTTTATCTCGCTCAAGACCCCCGCGGTCATTCTGGAGAACGTCTGGTGCGAAGCGCGTTATAGCAACTGCAGGATGTTCTGCCCACGAAACATTTACGCCTGGTGGCGAGAGATTTGGTTAGAGCGAGTTTCTGAGTCCGGCGATGAAAAGAAAGCCTGCATATGACCACTTGCGTCGAAACGCCGACCTCGCAGTAAAGAACTCAGCAGACGTAGTGCCTGGGCTCAGGTGCTGCAAGTGAAAGTCAATCACGTAGGCTGAGTAGCCCAGAACGTCAGCGTTTAAACAGATGTCTGCGCCATAAAAATGGAAACCAGCCAGATCTCTTGAAAAGCCAATACGAACCGATCGTTTCACAACAATAAAATTCTCGTCCAACGTCGCTACTCTGACCGGCAGGTCACCGACCAACGAGTTTGTCCCATGCGGATCAGTTATGCGAAGAGCCAGGCGCCCCGGACTCACTCCACCAGCATTACCCGCGACGGCCCAGTTTGGATCAACTTGCTCCAAGCTCGCCAATTCCGCGTCAAGTTCTTCCCGCCCATCGTCGATCATTCGCACGTCTTGGTGGCAGAGGATGACATATCGGCCGCGGGCCTCACTCAGTAGTTGGTTGAACCCCGCATAGGCATCCTTTTGATTGAATTTTGTATTGTCGATTTGAAGGTACTCGCAGTGCCCGGAATCAAAACCATGGCGCTGGAAGGAGGCCCGCATCGCCTGGTATTGCGCCAAATCGCTGACTAGTGTGCCAATCGAATAGATCATCCGCCTAACTCTGCCACACGCACACGAGGGGCCTTCGGGACAGAAAGCTTGAGGGATTATCCGACCCCCTGCATGGCTTGTGAGGAGCGAAGGCTTCCTCCAGCATTCCTTTCGCGAGGGCGACCAGGCTTGGGCCAACTTGGGTAGGCGAGAACTTAAAAATGTCGCCGGAATAGAGCCTGCGGCGGCGCTCGTCGTCGTCGAGACCTGCGTCAATGACAAGCGCGGGCATCATTCTCTCCAAAGGCAGCGCCGAGCGTGCGGCTGGCGCATCAGAATATCTGCCAGAACGTAGTTGAGGTCGCTGCTTCAGAGGTACCCCTCATTTCGTAGTGGTACAGCCGCGGCCAAATACCCCGTTTGGTGCCTGCTCTCACCATTGGACTAGGGTGTGTTGGGATTGAGGTCGGTCCGAGTTGAAAAATGACGGTTTCGAGAACCGGCAAAGAGCGAGGTCGGCCAACCGGCTGCCCATGGCATCATTCTATGTTTATCGAGTTGCCACTTATTGGGTACGGTCTCCGTCGAGACCCCATTCGATTTCCTTCAGAGTCCCGTGCCGCCTACGACTGACAATACGGTCTTCGAAAGGATGACGAGATCGGTAGCGAAGGACATTTGCTGCGCATAATCGGTATCGTATTTGGCGCGCTCGGCGAAGGAACATCCGTTTCTGGCGCTCACTTGCCAGGCGCCGGTGAGTCCAGGTCGCAAGTCGAAATAGGCCGTTCCCGGATAGAGCTGCCACTGTTCGGGAAACATCGGGCGAGGGCCGACGAGGCTCATGTGTCCCATAAGGACGTTCCAGAGTTGCGGTAGCTCGTCCAAGGAGAACTTGCGCAGGTACTTCCCGATTCTGGTGATCCGCGGGTCGTTTGCCAATTTTTGCGCTCGGTCCCATTCGAGCCGCGCATCAAGATTGTTACGCAGATGTTGCTCCAGCTTGGCCTCGGCGTTCGGAACCATTGTGCGCAGTTTCCACATGTCGAAAACCATGCCGCCTTTTCCAAGACGCTTCTGGCAATAGAAAACTGGACCGCCGTCACGGCGAATAAGGATCGCAAGAAGCAAAATAACAAGCAATACGATAGGGCCAAGCAGGATTACAGCGAGAATATCCAAGCCTCTCTTGGCCACTTGGTAAGCGGTCGATCGGCTAGTTTGATGCGCGTATGGCAGGTTAAGCTGCCTGCCATTTACGGGAGATTGAAGCAGTACTCTTGACATTTGGACCACTCATCAGGTAATTGCCGACAACGCTAAGTAATAGTTTGTCCGTCCCTATATCTTTCTGAAGTAGAGCGATTAAATTGGTTTTAGTTTTTTATTGATTGAAAAAGAAGTTTGCCAATCTGAAATGATAGCGGCAATAGATACACTGTATATATATTGATCTAGACCGAGAGATCGATATCCATAGGCGTAAATCGCCACCTATAGGAGTAGGTCGCGGTCGAACTCTGGTACTTCCATGGAGCGGTGCAGATCGCTGATATGGGCAGATCAAAGCGAACAGACGGGATGTCTGGCGGAACGCCGTTTGCGGCGCGTGAGGAGATCATCAGTCGGTCAGCGCACCGCGATCGAGGAAGCCACTGTTTCGCTCGTTGCGAAGGGCTGGAGCGGATCTTCGCCGGCGACGTCACGGGAGCGCGGCAATAACAAGCTTTGGCCGACTGTCCCTTTGGGGGAGGCGGCAACCGGAGGGGCTAGTCCAAGGGATGTAATCTGCCCGGATTTATCCGATTGAAGGACTATTATCCTCTGCAGGCTCGTTGATAATGCATTTTCGGCAGGTTCGGTTCGCAGGGCGGCGGGTTGCGATGGGCGATGTTGACTTTCGATTCTATCTATCTATCTTCTTGAAAAGACTTCCTCTTTTCCTGCTGGTCGCAGTATCAACGCTGACGATTGGTATCACTGCAGCGCTTTTTATGCCGCCCCTATATCGGGCCAGCGCAAGGATCCTGGTTGAGGCGCCGCAAATCCCTACGGAGCTTGCGCGGTCCACCGTTTCGACCAGCGCTGTCGAGCAGATGGCTGTCACCCGCCAACAAATCACGACCCGGGCGTATCTCTTGGATCTTGCGAACCGTCTCCATGTTTACGAAAGGAGAAAGGGGCTCTCCAACGCCTACATCGTCGACAACATGCAGTCGCGGATCCGACTTGAGCAGGTAAATATACAAGATCTGGGAGCCGGTCAGGGCGCGACGATATTCAGCGTCTCGTTCGATGCGAAAGATCCAATTCTGGCCGCTAATGTTGTAAACGAAATAGTGGCGTTTATTCTTGGAAAGAATAAGAGTCTGCGCTCCGATCTTGCTGAAGACACTCAGAATTTTTTTCAACAGGAAGTGAAGAGACTTGGATCCGAGCTTAATAGAATCGAATCTGCTATATTGAAATTCAAAAACGAAAATAGCGTTGCTTTGCCTGATAGTCTTGAATTCCGTCGAAGTGAGCAGAGCAGGCAGCAAGAGAGGTTACTTTTGCTGGAGCGTGAAGAGTCGGGGCTGCGCAGCCGCCGCAACCATGTCGTGGAGACCTTCGAGTCCACTGGCCGAGTTATAAGCGCAGGCCCGCTGATGCCCGAACAGCAATTGCTGCAGGACCTCACCCGCAGCCTCTCTGAGCAACTAGCCATCTTTTCCGAGGACAGTCCGACAATAGTCACCCTTCGGGCGCGTATCGCAAGCTTGCAAAAGGAGCAGCAGAAGGCGAATGCAGGCGGAAAGACCACGCCGGGGTCGTCCGAGCTGGCGATGCAGCTTTCAGAGATCGATGAGCGCCTGGTGTTCATTTCCAAGGAAAGGGCTCAGATCACGGCGAGCCTCGCCAGCCTGGAAAAATCGATCATGGCAACTCCCAACAATGAGTCGGTGCTTCTTTCCCTGCAGCGAGATCACGCGAATTTTCAAGGCCAGTATAATGCGGCTGTCGCAAACCTGGCTCAGGCCTCGACCGGCGAACAGATTGAGTCGCGGTCCAAGGGAATTAAGTTTTCGATGGTGGAGTCCGCGACGCCGCCGCAAAATCCAGTCAGTCCGAAGCGTCGTGTCATAGCGGCCGCCGGCCTCTTTGGCGGCGTGGCGGGCGGGGTAGGCCTGATTGTACTGCTTGAACTTCTAAACAAAGGAATGCGCCGGCCTCAGGAACTTGTGCTGTCGCTCGGGATTCAGCCTCTTGTGACTGTCCCTTATATCTGGCTCGACGGCGAAAAACGGGGTGAAGTTAGGAAAACAGCTTACTTGTCAGCGGCTGCTACCGCTTTGGTGCCAGTTCTTCTCATCGCAATTCACTTTTCTTACATGCCGATCGGCTCCATCTTCGAAAGGGTCGTGGGGTTGGTTAAGGGCAGCGGGATGTAACCGACGCCATCGCATCGAATGAGGCACGGTATGGAGCGAATTCAGACGGCTTTGCAAAAGGTCAAAGAGCAGCGCGGTTCCATTTGGATTGCCGATCAGGCACCCGTGGCTGCTGCCCGGCCTTCGATTGACGAAGCCTGGTCGCGGCTGACCACGTTCGACTTGGATGCCGTTCATCTCGCAAAGCACCGCATCGTAACGACGACGCGTGCGAACAGGGCTCACTTTGCGTTCGACATGTTGCGCACGCGCGTACTGCAGTGTCTTCGGCAGAATAAGTGGACTTCCGTCGCAATCACCTCGCCAACGGCGGGTTGCGGCAAAACAGTCGTTAGCCTAAATTTGGCGTTCAGCCTATCCAATCAAAAAGACTGCCGCACCGTGCTGGTCGACCTCGATCTTCGGCGGCCGCAGGTAGCGAAGAGCGTAGGTCTCAGAAATCCACCTTCGGTGGAGGGGTTCCTCAGGGGTCAGTGCGACGTTTCAGATGTTTTCTGGAAGACCAGGGACAATCTCGCCGTTGCCGCGAATAGCCGTCCCGTCTCGTATTCCGCCGAGCTCCTGCAAAGCCCGGACACGGCGCAGTCCATAAGAAATCTCAAGCAGGTGCTGCATCCGGATGTCATTGTCTATGATCTTCCACCCATGCTTACTAGCGACGATGTAACATCGTTCTTACCGAATGTTGATTGCGTCGTCATTGTTGCCGCGGCAGGAATGACAACCGCCAAGGAAGTTGACCTGTGCGAGAGCTATCTCTCGGAAAAAAGCAATGTACTAGGCGTCGTGATGAACAAATGTGAAATCTTTCCAGAGGAATACGGCTATTAAGTCAGGGTTTAGAGCGGAACATGGCCTCATATCCCGGTGCTCGCACCTGCGTGGCAATCGTGAGAGCCTTGGGTGGAAGCGCAACGTCCTCTATGGCGACCAAATAGCGCGACATGTCTAACATTCAACTTTACTCGGAATATTTCGGCCTGAACGCGCGTCCGTTCAGTCTGCTGCCCGATCCGGACTATCTGTATTGGTCGGTCGGCCATAGTCGCGCTTATGCGATGCTGGAATATGGGTTGTCGACGTTTGCTCCTATAACTGTCATCACCGGAGAGGTCGGCGCGGGCAAGACAACGCTCATCCGGCACCTGCTGCGCTCAGCGCCGAAGGAACTCACGATTGGGCTGATCTCCAATGCGCATGGACAGCGCGGCAAGTTGCTGCACTGGATATTGTCGGCGCTGGGTCAGGAGTATGGCGGCGGGATGCCGTACGTTAAGCAGTTCGCCACACTGGAGGGGTTCCTTCGGCAACAGGGGGCATGTGGACGGCATACGGTCCTCATATTCGACGAAGCGCAGAATCTTTCCGAAAAGATGCTCGAGGAGCTCAGATGCTTCTCCAACATAAATGGCGAGGCGGGCGAGTTGCTCCAGATTGTACTCGTCGGCCAGCCTGAACTCGGCCGAATTATCGCCCGTCCCGGGATGGTACAGTTTGCGCAGCGCGTGTCCGCGCGTTTCCACCTACCAGCAATGCCTGAGGAGTTGGTCCATGAGTATATTTCTCACAGGCTGAAAGTTGCGGGAGCTTCCCGGGAGATTTTCACGCCGGAAGCATCGGATGTTGTTTATGGCGCGAGCCGGGGCTTGCCTCGCGTAATAAACCAGATCTGTGACTATGCTCTTGTCTTTGCATATGTCGAGGAAGCGAGCGTGGTTGACGCTGACCTGGTCCGTCTGGTCGTTTCCGAACGTCAAATGTCGCTGGCGAGCGCATCGCCGGCGGGATAGCGAAGCCGCAAACTCGGGCCTGCCGGCAGTAGAGCATCGGACCCGAAAGTGGGCACCGGTTTCGGCAAAAATCCGATGCTCAAACAAAGAGATAGAGCGGCAGCGCTGCAATTCCGTAAAAGTGTCCGCCGCTCTAATGACCAGAATCGCCTTGCAGATTGCGGCATTGACCTCGTGGCAGTGCGAGGTTCCCTGCGGCGGGGCCAACAGAAGGAGTAGCCATGAGGCCAAAATATCGCGTCGACCGGAACGGCAACCACAAAATATGATCGGCCAAGAAACGAGGGAAACTACCATGCACGGTTCCGGGGAAATCTTCGCAGCCGACACAGCCATAGAAACGCTGGTTCACGTCACCAACATCGGGACGACGGACACGGCCTTCACTGTCGCTGTCTACACGAGAGACCAGTTCAATGGCAAAAAAGCACTTGAGGCGCTGAAAGCCGCGATTGCTGACATACTCAACCACTGGAATACGGACAAATATCAGTTACCGCCCGTTGTGACCCTTGACGACGGCAAGGTGGACTACCAGCACTACCGTTTGGAACGGTCGATAGCGGCGGGCTTCACAGATCCACACAGGTGATCGCAGCGTCGCTTGCCGCCAAGTGAGGCGTACAAACCCCTGTCACCCGGATTGTGGCGAGCGATCGGGAAGCACCGGAGTTGCTCGAGGCAAAGTGGGAGTTTCAACGTTTACGCCTCTCGGTGATTCTAATGAACCAGCTTCACCCAATAGGTGTCTGAGTTGCTCAGCCCCAGAGTTCTACAATATCAACTCGCTCAAGTATTCCGGGAGGCAGAAATGTCAGTTCTTCGAGCCCTCATTTGTGCGGCGCTGGTTGCCTTTGTCGTGTCCCCAACCCTGGCGCAGCTGCGGCCGGGTTCACCTCCTCCCAGCGGCACCCGCGGCGCGCCCGGGCCGGTGGCTGGCGTCGGTGTTCCGGCTCTTGTGGCGGTCGGCGGCTACATTTGGTTCATACGGCGCAAGCGGCGGGGCAAGGCAAAGAAGCACTCGGAATGAGCTTCGCGCGCAGCAGGCAAGGCTTTCAAGACAGTCTGTTGTTGAAGATCGTCCCTTGCAGGCTGAATCGGCGTCGTTTTCTCGACCACTTTTCTTCGCTGCACTTGTTGCGATTGGATTTGCAAACGGCATCAGCGAAAAGGTCTACCGATCCGTGGCCGAATACGGATTTGCGACGGCGATGTCTGTCACGTTTGACATCAGCGTCATCCTTTGGGGTGCCTGCCTTGCTGCACTGGCAACGCTTGTCCGCGCGCCTGAGGACCCATTTCGACGCAGCGATTACGCAATCGGACTTTTGGCCGGCCTAACCTTCATCGCGCCGGTGCCGGCGGTGAGCTGGTTGGGCCTTTGCCTGATTGCCATTCATTTGCGCGCCACAGCTTCTCACGCCATGATGCGTCGTGCAGCGGCAATTGTTTTCGCGCTTACGCTTCCGCTTTTCTGGTCCCGCATTGTCTTTGCTGCCTTCAGCGAAACGATACTTCGCATTGATGCCCAGCTTGTCGGCTGGCTGATTGGCACGGCGGCGACGGGCAATGTCGTGCCGCTTGCCGACGGCTCCGGTTCGATGTTCATTGCTCCGGGATGCTCATCGGTGGCAAATTTGACGCTTGCCATCTTGAGTGCCGCAACCTTCGTCAATCTGCGCAGCGGTCGTTGGTCGCCCTCTACACTTGCCTGGACCACAGCGAGCGCGGCCACTGTTGTTGCTATCAACCTCATACGCATCAGCCTGATTGGTGTTTATCCAGAACAATTCGACCTGATCCACGGGCCAGCCGGTGCCGCCGTGGCTAATATCTTTACGCTCTTGGCTATCGTCTCCGTCGGCTACCACAAGATTGGCCATGATGATGCGCCTTTCAACCGCTAGCCTTGCCTTCGCAGTACTGCTTGCCGCCAGCCTTGCCAGCAAGGCTTTCGGCCTGAAAGAAACAAGTCGTGCCGGGCCCGATGAAGACAGGGCCGTTTCATATCTGGAGGAGCGCGGCCTGACCGTCAATTCCGCTGATCGCTATGCAGCCTCGATATGGACAATAGCAACGCGGGGCGCATGCCAGGTGCGTATTGCCAACGTTTCGCCGGAAGGCTGGTCACGCGCGATTGTCGCTGAACAGACAGTGGGCGAACACTTGGTGTACGTGTTCGATGGCCAGCTCTACGCCGAACAGCCAGTTATGCGTACCATGCTTGAAAATTATCTTCGCCGGCTCGTTCGCTACTTTGGATACCCGGCGCCCGATCTTCAGATACGGGCTATCGCTGTCTCCCCAGCCTGTCCGCCTGATCTGTTGCGTTCGGAAGATGCATTGCGGCTTTCACAGTGAAACAGCGCATCGAGGCATGTCGGTTTGGACTTGCGCAAGTGGGCAGCGCGCCGAAGCAGACGCACGCGCTCAATGAAACTCGGCCACTTCACCGCGCGGCAGCTCTTGGCCGGCATGCGGAAATCCATCCGTGGTGACGCACGCACTCACCGTCACGACGTGGCGAGTGTTTTTTCGTGACAGAGTCCCATAACAATCTTCGAGTCGCGCTGTGGGCTCCTGTGGCGCTGCTGATTCTGGCGGCCACCGCGGTCCCTGTAGAGATGCGGGAACTAGGGCGCACAACGCTGAACTTCGGAATATCTCCTGCAGACTTCGCCGTAAACGTCGTGGGATACGTGCCTTTGGGACTTGCTCTCGCCGGGTTAGGCTCGCTGCGAGCTGTAGTCGCGGCAGCCCTGATCTCGACGATCGCGGAAGTCAGCCAGTTCGCGATGATGCACCGCGACCCTTCCGTGACAGATATCCTCGCCAACACCATCGGCGCAGCACTCGGGGTCGGGGCCAGCGCCCGCTGGAAGATGCGGCCTCTAGAACTCGGTCTGAACAGGTGGACAGGATTGGGAGCTGCGATCGCGGCGAGCGCGATTGTTCTTTGGGCCTTCATTCCGGCGGTGGATCCCATCAATACGCGGGGGTTCACATCGCCGGGAGCGCTCGAGGCCCATTGGAAACTCGACGAGTCGGGCGGAACCACCGCAGAGGATTCCTCCGGGCACGGCTTGAACGGCAAATTCCACAACCCGCCCAAACGCGTAGCGGGAGTCCTCCATGGCGCCGCCGCGTTCGATGGCGCCACCAACTCGATCGACTTCGACCTGTCCACAGCTCTTCGGCTCGCAGGTAGCATGACCATCACCGCGTGGATCAATTCGTCAAGGTTTCCAGAGGATGACGCGCCCGTGGTATCGCAGTTCAGCGGCAATGCCGGCTACCAATTGGATACGACGGTTGACAGCGGACCACGCACGATCGGCTTCAAGCTGACCGACGCGGATGGGAAACTCATGGCTCGGTACGGAGTCACTCCTCTCCCGTTGAACACGTGGCGACACATCGCGGGCGTGTACAACGCTCCGGCGCGAACTCTGGACGTCTACCTCGATGGCGAGCTGGATAACGGCTACCTCCTTGGCCCGGTAACGTCACAGCAGCGCAGCTCGCGCGAGGGCGTTTCTGTGGGAAGGCGCAGGGACTTAAGAGAGTTCGAGTTTGCCGGTTCCATTGACGATGTCCGAGTCTACTCGCTGGCGCTGACTAAAGCTGAGATAGAGGCGGTGATGCGCGGCGACCGTATCGATGGTTTGAGAGAACACAATGAAAGCCCACAAGCGGCTGAGCCCATACGCATGTCCGATCGCCAGGACACGACAATCCCGCCGGCGGCGGCTGCGCTGGGGATACTGACGGCAATCGCCATTCTCAGCCTGCTGCGCTCAGCCGGACGGGTGGTTTGCCTGCTTGCCAGTCTGCTCGCCGGGTTGCTTCTTCTGCCTCCGGTGTTTGCGTATCTGCCTTCCTTCAACCTGTGGCTGATACCGCTGGTGAGTCTTGCCGGAGGCGCGTCCGTGGCGCTGGCAACGCGGAGCTCGCTGTGACCGGCCCGCGGCCCATCCGGCAGCGCCTGAGCCGAGGCAAGACGCCCGTCGCGTCAACCGTCGGGTCCAACATGACCGCGCTCAGACAGATATGAGAATTCTTGCATTGAAGGAGGGGTTCTCCGAATTTCGGGTCCGATGCCCTAACCGCGATTTATCGCGACGAGGTGCCCATCACCGACATCATGAAGCCTGACTTTGAAAGGTTCTTCGCCCAGCGGGTGGACAGGGCTCGGAATATCGCGGTCGAGGCGCGCGAAACGCCGCCGACGAAGCCTCGGATCGGGTACCGGCACGGCCTCGATGAGGCGCCTGGTGTAGGGGTGGCGCGGATTTGAAAAGATCTGATCGCGTGTGCCCATCTCGACGATCTGGCCAAGATACATGACGGCAACTCGATCCGAGATGTTTTCAACCACCGCCATGTCGTGGGAAATGAACAGGTAGGCTACTGCGAACTCCCGCTGCAGCTCCGTCAGCAACTCAAGCACGCGCGCCCGAACGGACACGTCGAGAGCCGACACGCTTTCGTCGGCGATGATCAGCTTTGGCCGAAGCGCCAGGGCGCGCGCAATGCAGATGCGCTGACGCTGACCGCCCGAAAACTCATGCGGATAGCGCTCCATCTGGTCGGCGGAAAGCCCAACGCGTTCGAAGAGGGCCGCGACGCGGCCAGCCCGCTCCTCTCTCGATCTGACGCCATGGACCAATAGCGGCTCTGCGACGAGATCGCCCACGCGCATCCGCGGATCGAGCGAGGAATAGGGATCCTGAAAGATCATCTGCACGTCACGGCGCCACACCTTGCGCTCGTTGCGGTCAAGGGAAGCCAGGTTGCGGCCGCCGATCAAGATCTCACCGCTGTATGGCGCCAGGCCTGCAATCGCCTTGGCAGTCGTCGACTTGCCGCAACCGGATTCGCCAACCAGTGACAGCGTCTCGCTCGGCGCAATGGCAAAGCTCACGCCTTCGACGGCGTGCACGCGGCGATCCACCCTCCCGAAGACGCCGCCCCGCAGATCGAAGCGGACGTAAAGGTCGCGAACCGCCGCGACATGCTGAGGCTTGTGCAAGACGTCCATATCCCTGGAGCTTTGCCGGCCCGCACCGCTCCCTATGCGCGGCACGGCAGCAAGAAGCTCGCGCGTGTAGTCGGCCCGCGGGCTTGCGAAGACGCCGGCGGCGCTCCCCTGCTCCACCATGCGGCCGTATCGCATGACAATGACCCGGTCCGCCATTTCCGCGACCACGCCCATGTCGTGGGTGATCAGGATGACCGCGGTGCCCTGCTCGCGCTGGAGATCGCGCAACAGTTCCAGCACCTCGCCCTGCACGGTGACGTCCAACGCCGTTGTCGGCTCGTCGGCGATCAGAACGTCGGGTTCCAGCGCAAGAGCCATGGCAATCATTACGCGCTGGCGCATGCCGCCGGAAAGCTCGTGCGGAAACTGCCTCATGCGGCTCTCGGCTTCCGGAATGCGGACAGCCTTCAGCGCCTCAACGGCGCGCCGGCGCGCTTCGCCGCGCGAGAAGGCCGTGTGGGCTTCGATCGCTTCGATCAACTGGCGGCCGATCGACATGACCGGGTTGAGCGAGGTCATCGGCTCCTGGAAGATCATGGCGATGCGGTCGCCGCGAATGCGGCGCATCCGGCTTTCGCCGAGGGTCGCGAGATCGACATCGCCAAGATGTATTGCGCCGGCCGATATGTGAACGGCGGGCTTCGGCAGAAGGCCCATGATCGCCAGCGCGGTCATCGACTTGCCGGAGCCGGATTCGCCGGCGATGCAAAGCGTCTCACCTCGGTTGAGCACGAAGGAGAGGTCGGAAACGATGGCCCTTTCGCCCACCTCGCCGCGCAGGGAAACGGTCAGGCCCGAGATGCTCAATGCCGGCCGGTCTTCGGCAGGATGGTCCGGGGCAAAGGCCCCGGACCGATTGGCGCTGCCTGCTGACATCACTCGAACACGCAACGCGGGAAATAGAAGGACACTACCCAATTCGGCATGTCGACAATCTCGCTGATGCGCAGGTCACCACAGACCGAGACGAGCATATAGGCTTCCACCGGGTCCATCTGATATCGGCCGGTGAGGAGGTCGATCATTTGGGCGACCGCGCTCCTGGCGCCCTCCATCAGGTCAGGGCCGATACCGGTCGTGACCTCGTAGCCCTTTGTGTCGAAATGGCGCGCCACCGGCCCCGGCGTCGTGAAGCGCGGCGTCTTCAGCCTGGCATCCTTGACCAGATCGAGGGTGAGCACCACCTCCATCGGGCTCTCGATCGCCGTCCCGCAAACCTCGCCGTCGCCCTGCGCGGCGTGCGTGTCGCCCACCGAGAACAGTGCGCCCGCAACCTCAACCGGCAGATACAGGATGGTACCCGCCGCAAGATCGCGGATGTCGAGATTGCCGCCAACCCGCCTTGGCGGGACCACCGAATGGTGGCCGCTTTCGCCGGGTGCGTTGCCGATCGTGCCGGCGAATGGCTTGAGCGGCACACGGCCGTTCCTGCCGAAAAGGGCCGGCTCCAGCGATGAGGCGTCATACTTCCAGATGTTCAGCGCCGGCTCCTTGAAGTCGTCGGCAAGCAGGCCGAAACCCGGAATGTTGGCCGTCCAGCCGAAGCCGGACGGCTTGAACGCCTCGATCGTCACTTTCAGAGCGTCGCCTGGCTCCGCCCCCTCGACGAAGATCGGCCCGGTGACCGGGTTAACCTTGGCGAAGTCGAGTCTGGTCACGTCACTGAGAGTGCTGGCGGCCGTGAGCTGGCCTCCCGACGCGTCGAGACACTGGAACTCGACCGTCGAGCCGGGCGCAATCCTCTCGGCTGGGGCAAGACTGTTGTCCCAGCCGAAGTGATGATGCCGGCGGTGTATCGTATAGTCGCGTTTACTGGACATCGTTCAGATATATGTAGTCATAGTGGATGGGGATATGGACCGGATCGACATAGAGCACGTCGGCCCCGGCCATGCGGGGCGAGCGCATCGTGAAGCGCTTCTCGTTGAAGACCGGCGCCCACGGGGCGTCCTCCATGATTTTCGTGTATATTTCGCTCCACATCTTGCTGCGCTCCCCGGCCTTGGCAGGATCGGTGATGGAATCCGCCTCCGCGGCCTTCGCATCCAGATCCTTGTTGCAGTACCAGGCCCAGTTCCAGCCACCCTGCACTGCGCCTCCGCAGCCGAGGATCGGGCCGTAGAAGTTTGACGGGTCCGGGAAGTCCGCGATCCAGGCCATGCCGCCCGACCAGATCATCGGCGCGCCATCCTTTTCGCCGCCGGCTGCGATCACATTCGCCTGGGCGAGAGACTGCAGGTTCGCCTTGATGCCGACCGCGGCCAGATCCTGCTGGATCGCCTGCGCGATGCGCGGATTGGGGTCGGTGTTCATGGCAAACAGCTCGGTCTCGAAGCCGTCGGGGTGGCCTGCTTCCGCCAACAATGCCTTGGCTTTCTCCGGGTCGTAGGCATAGCCCGTGTAGTTTTTGTCGTAGCCGGGCATGGACGGCGGTAGCGGCTGGTTGGCAGGTGCGGCCCGATTGTTGATCAACTGGACAATCCGGTCCTTGTTGATCGCCATGTTCACCGCTTGCCGTACCTTCGCATTGTCGAACGGCGCCATCTGCGTATTCATCGTGATGTAGCCGGTGTGCAATTGGCCGCCCACGACGACGCGAGCCTTCTGCTGGGGATCGGCCATGACTTCCTGGAACTTCGCCGGGGGAATACCGTCGCCGGGCACGTCAACCTCGCCTTTCTGCAGGCGCAACAGCGCGACAATCGGCTCCTGGCCTATCTCGAAGGTGATCTTGTCGAGGTAAGGCAAGCCCTTGCGCCAGTAGTCCGCATTCCGCTCGAAGACGAGCCGCTGGCCAAGCGTCCATTCCGTGAGCTTGAAGGCGCCGGTACCGACAGGATGCTTGCCGAAGTCAGCTCCGTACTTTTCGACTTCCTCCTTTGGCACAACATGCGAGAAGTTGATCGCCATCACATGCAGGAAGGTCGCATCGGGGCGCGTAAGCTCGATCTTGACAGTAAGCGGATCGACGACAGTCACACCTTCAAGGTTTTCCGCAGTGCCAGCGGCGACCGCATCGAACCCCTTGATCGAACCGAAGAATCCAGCACCAGGGCTCTGCGTCTTGGGGTTGGCAACGCGCTCGAGCGAGTATTTCACGTCATCGGCCGTCATCTCGCGGCCGTTGTGGAATTTTACGCCCGACCGCAGCTTGAAGGTGAAGGTCTTGCCGTCGGGCGAGATTTCGTAGCTTTCCGCGAGCTCCGGGCGCAGGTTCGTGGTGCCCGGGTCGTAGTCCATCAGTCCGTCGAAAAGGCTCTTGATCATCGACCAGTTCTGCCAGTCATAGCCGATCGCAGGATCAAGTGTCGCGACGTCGTCCTTGTAGGTAATGGTGATTGCGCCGCCTTGCTTGGCGTTCGGGTCAAGAGGCTCTTCTGCACCGGCGGGCGCCGCTGCGAGCATTAGCGCCAGCATCGATGCGGCGACTGTGGAAGCTGGAAAGAGTTTCATGCGCGTTCCCTTTCTCTGTCGACTTCACCTGAGTTTGATGCGGGGATCGATTAACGGCGCGACGGCGTCGGCGATCAGGTTGCCGATGACGATGGCGCAGGCCGACACCAGCGTGACGCCCATGATGATCGGAACGTCGACGCGCTGAATTGCCTGCCAGGCAAGCTGGCCGATACCCGGCCAGCCGAACACACTCTCGACGACCACGATGCCGCTCATGAACAGACCGATATCGATGCCGACCATGGCGATGACCGGCAGGATCGCGTTCGGCAGAGCGTGACGGAACAGAATGGCGCGGCCGGCCAGTCCCTTGGCGCGGGCCGTGCGGATATAGTCCTGGCGGAGCACGTCGATCATGGACGAGCGTGTCATGCGTGAGTACCAGCCCGCCCCCAGAATGCCGAGCGTCAACGAGGGGAGCACAAGGTGACGCCAGGTGCCGTAGCCACCGATCGGGAACCAGCCGAGCCGAACGGCAAACACATAGAGCAGCAGCAGGCCAACGACGAACTGAGGTGCCGAGACTCCGACGAAAGAGCCGACCATCAGCGTCTGATCGACCGCGGTGCCGCGCTTCACGGCGGCGACCAGGCCCGTGGTGAGGCCGATGATCACTTCACAAAGGATCGCGCCAACCATCAACAGAAGGCTGGCCGGCAGCCGCGAAACGATGAGTTCCGATACTTCCGACCGTTGAATGTAGGAGCGTCCGAGATCGCCCGCCAGGAGACGGGTAAGGTAGCGCCAGTACTGGACGACGAAGGGCTGGTCGAGGCCAAGCTGCTGTCGGATGCTCTCCACGGTCTGCGGCGTTGCGCTTCGCCCGGCGATCTGGCGCACGGGGTCGGCCGGCAGAAGATAGAGCAGGGCAAACGTGATCAATGACACGCCCAGCAATATGATCACCGAATGGACAACACGGCGCCCGAGATAGGCGATCATGCCTGCCCCCGTTGCGTCGGGTCGAATATGTCGCGCAAGGCGTCACCGACCAGGTTGAAGGCAAGTGCAAGCGCCAGGATCGCAGCGCCTGGGAAGAAGACGAGCCACGGCGCCGCCTGGAAATAGGTCTGGTTCTCGAAAATGATGTTGCCCCACGAAGGTGTAGGCGGCTGCACGCCAATGCCGAGATAACTGAGGGTAGCTTCCAAAAGCACGGTGGTGGAGATGCCGAGAGTTCCCCAAACGATGATCGTCGGCAAAAGATGCGGCAGGATATGGCGGAAAAGAATGCGCGGAGTGCTTGCTCCGATAGTGCGTTCCGCGGCGATGAACTCCCGCTCGGCGAGCGAGCTCGTCTCGGTGTAGATGACGCGTGCGGTTTGCACCCAGTTCACCAGTGCGATCACCATCGCGACGATCCAGAGGCTCGGCTGAAACACCGCCGCCAGGCAGATGGCGAACAGCAGCGCGGGAAACGCCATCATCAGATCTGTGAAGCGCATAAGCGCGCTACCAATCCAGCCGCGGAAATAGCCGGCAATGATGCCGACAAGCGTGCCGATCAGCAATGCCGCCCCGTTGGCGACGATGCCTATGACCAATGACGTACGCGCACCGAAAAGAATGCGGGTCAGGAGATCCCGGCCGAGCAGGTCCGTACCCAGCCAGAAGCTGGAATTCGGCGGCAGCGGCGCGCCTTCCAGTGTGAGCCCGTCAAAAAGCTGCTCATTGGGATCGTAAGCCGTCAGCCAGGGCGCAAGGATCGCTCCGGCGGCCGCGAGAGCGATGATTAGCAGGCCGAGCAAAGCCAGTGGGCGCCTGATCAGCCGCCTCAAGGCGCCCGGTCGCGACTTCATTGCCAGCGCACGCGCCGCCCGCAGGTCAGGAGCGAGGGGACTTGTCATCGCCACGATACTCCGCCCAGAAGACAGCGCGCCACAACCGGGAGCATTTTACTGTTTTAACGCCGCCCATCGGCTGATCCGCTTGTGTCAGCCACGTTCTTGCTTGCAAGCTTAGCAGATCGGCGACCGGCTTCACACTTCCCTCTCGGCAGATGGCCTCACTTTCGCCGCGGACCTTTTCACGCCCAACCTCAACCACTATGCGATTGGGCGGAAAGTAGCCTGGTCGGCTATGCGAACTCCCGCGCAGCGCGCGCGTCCTCGCTGTCGCCGAGCTTGTCGACAAGCTCACCGTGAGGTGCGACGAGCTCCCGCGCCTTGTCAGGATCTCCGCGCTTTCGCAGACGCTGGGCAAGTTCGACCGCAACGCGCAGCCCGCCGATCGCGGAATGCTGCACTGTGGCGACATTCGCGGCCCTCTGGAGCATCAGCTCGATTTCGTCGGAGTCACCGCCGTTTCGTTCGCGGATGCGGGCCTCGATCCTCAACACTTCGGCGAGCTGGAAATAGGTTCCGTTGTGACGGCCCAGATCGAGGGCGGCTTCAACCGATTTGCGTGCGTCGTCCAGCCTGCCGCTGTCGCCAAGCGCTTCGGCGTACAGGCCGATCAGGTAGGGCAGCCCCATTTCCGCGCCGGTCCGGCGAATGGCCGATATGGCTTCAGCCATGCGGTGCAGGCCGGCATTGCGTTCTCCGAGCCGGAATTCGCTCCATCCCAACTGAAACGCGGCCTGTCCGGCAAGAAGCGGAAGCGCGAACTTCTCGGCAATCTGCAGCTCGCTTTCCGCTGCCCGAACTGCAGCATCTGGCTCTCCCGCGAACATGTGAAGGTAACTGACCCCCCAATAGGCCAGCGCCAGGCTCAATGGATGATCATGATGCTTCGCGAGGCCGATCGCTTCCTCGCAGCGCATCCGAGCCGTGTCCGGTTCTCCGCCAAGCCAGGCCGACAATCCCGCGAAGCATCGGCAGCAGACACCCGGATCGTGACCGGAGTACTTGTACGTCAGGTAGTGATCCCGGTCGGGCTCGTAGAGCCCAATCGCGCGCTCGGCATGATGGTGGGCCGCCGCTGTCTCGCCGAGGAAGAAATTGTTGGTCCAAAACATGTGCTCGGTCTCGATGGCGAGGCCGGGATCAGTGTCGTCCTTGGCCATTCCCGCCCATCTGCAGGCCAGTTCCTGCGCCGCCGCCGGTTTGCCGCTGAGCATGTAGTACTGGGCTCTGCCCCGCAGCGCCGTGAAAAGACGCGCGGTGTCGCCGATCTTGTCGCAGAGCTTTTCGGCCTGCTCGAAGGCCGCGAGCACTTCGGCCGAGCCCCAACCGCGGGCGGCCATGAGGGCTACCCCCCTCGCAAGCTGGAACTCGATTTCCTGATCATCGGCGTCGGCGACGTCATTGCTCCTCAGCAGCCATACTCCAAGATCGAGCAGCTCAAGCGCGCTGGCGTGCGCTGATCGCTTGATCGCCTTGCGGGCGGAAACGAGAAGGTAGCCGGCGGCTTCGTCCCAAAGGCGAGCCTGCTCAGCGTGTCTGGCCAAGCGCTCGCTATGCTCCTCCAGCCTGTCGGCGTAGTAAGTCTTCAGTTCGGCAAGAGCAGCACTGTGAAGCTCGACCAGCGCGGACGACACAATTCGTCCCGACACCGCGCCTCGGATGAGGGCGTGCTTGAAGCGGACCGAGGCTTCCGGGAAAACCTGGACGTCCACCAGAAGATCGGCCTTCCTCAGGCCCTGAAGGGCGGCGTCGAAACGCAGGCTCGACAGAGCGGCCATCCTTCGCAGCAGAAGCACCGGGATCTCTCCACCGAAGATCGAAGCGACCTCGGCCACCCGCTTCGCATCCTTGTCGAGACGTTCGAAACGGGCATCGACGATCGCCTGAATGCTCGCCGAAACCGCAATCTCCCCTACCTTTCCCGAGGCTCGGTAGCGGCCCGGTTGCCCCTCAAGTTTCCCGGTCTCAGCCAGCGCCCTGACGGTCTCTTCCAGGAAGAGCGCATTCCCCTTGCAGGCATCCGAGACGGCGTCGCGCAGCTGCTCGAGTTCAGGATCGCTGCCGACCAGATGGTCGAGGAGTGCCGCTGCCTCGGCCGCATTGAACGCAGACAGCCGGATCTCGGCTGGTCCTACCGCGGCGAAGTCACTGCGGTCGTATTCCGGCCGGCAGGTCAGGATCAGCAGGAAGCGAACCGTGGGCACCGCCTGCGCCAGCCGCGCCAGAACCGCCTCGCTTTCCGCATCAATCCATTGCAAGTCCTCGACCAGAAGAACGACGGGCTTGATGCGCCCGAGGAAGAGCAGAAGCCCGACCGCGGCCTCTTGCATGCGCCGAGACCGTTCCTGGCTGGAAATAGCCGCCCAGCTCGGCTCCGAAACGGGCAGTTCCATCGTCGCCATGATCGGCGCAAGCAGCCGCTCATCGAAACCGTAGGAGCTTCTCGCACCCAGTACTTTCTCGATAGCGGCCGCCGGGGCCTCGGTATCGCCCACCCCGAACAGCGCCTGCAGCACCTTGCGTATCACGACGAAGCCGCTGCGAAGATCCGTCTCCAGAGCGCCGACTTCGAGGTTCTCGGCCTCATCATGCGGAATCGCGCCGACGAATTCATGCGTGAGCCGAGACTTGCCGAGGCCGGGATCGCCGACCACGAAAACCGTCTGGCCTTCGCCGTCGGATGCGTCGTGCCAGGCCTTATTCAGCATCTGCAGCTGCAGCTCTCTGCCTATGAAGGGCGAGAGCTGCGTATCGGCGCGCAACTGCCAACGCGAGCTGCCCCGCCTGATCTCGGCTACCTTGAAGAACTGCTGAGCCTTTGTGTATTCCGACACCAGAGGAGCCATCAGCGGCTGCATGCTGACAAACCCGCCAGCCGATGCCCGTGTCCTGGCGGTTGCCACCACGAGATCGCCCGGCAGCACCTGGATCAGAGCATGGGCCACGGATACCGGCCCGCCGCGCACGTCTACGGTCTGGTCCCTTGCGGGGCCGACGATCACGATCCCTGTGTCAAGTACAACGTGAAAGCCCGTTATGGAATCGGCATGGCTGGGCGCGAGTTCGCGCAGCCCGAGCGCGGTCCGGCAGGCAAGCGCTGCATGTCCCTCGAGCGGTTCGGGCGCGCCGAAGGACGCAACGAGCTCGCTCTCGGAAATCGTCAGCACCGTGCCTCCGTTCTCGCGCACGAGCGCGGCGGCCTGTGTCAGGAAAGGATCGACCCGTTCCAGGACGATCTCAAGGGGCAGGCTCTCCATGGCCTGTTCCGAGCAGCGAAAGCCGGCGCACAGGATCGTTGCCTGCCGCCGGGTCCTCGGATCGACCGGAACCACGGTCCGCGCCTGAAGCGCCTCGTTGGCAAATGCCGATACCTCGACAACGAAGCTGCGGAACGCCGGTTCCTCGGCGAGCAGGATATGGTTGGCGCTGTCCAACTCGATGAAGCGGGCGCCGGCGATCGTCCTTGCGATCTCCGTTCCTTCCGAGAACGGCACGACGCGGTCACCGCTGGCATGCAGGACGAGCGTGGGTACGGTCAGCCGTTCCAGCGAGCGCGAAATGTCGATGTCCGCGAAGGCAAAGTTCAGCCGCAAGGCATTGTCCGGTGTCAGTGTCCTGCGTTGCAATTCGTTGAACCAGTCCATCTGCACGCGATTGGCGCCGGGTATGAACAGGTTGGTGAACATCTGCCGAAACAAAGGATCGTCCTGGCCCCAGCCTTCGCGCATAAGCATGGAGATCGCTTCCCGCCTGGCGATTTCCGCGGCATTGCCGCGAGCCCGCCACCCACGGACATATCCGCCGCAGATCACCAGGCCCGCGACCTTTTCGGGATGGCGATTTGCATATTCGACCGAGAAGGCGCAGCCCTGCGATATGCCGAGCAGGACAAAGCGGTCGAGGCCCGCAGCCTCCACCACGCATTCGAGATCGCCGACACAGGCCTCGAGGGAAACATCCTGGCAGACGGTGTCCGAAAGGCCGTTCAGCCGCCCGTCATAGCGGACAAACGTGAAGCCGCTGGAAAGCGCGTCGATCCAATGCCCCCATACCGGGCTCTCCCAGTCGAGGTCGAGATGCGACATCCAATGCGATGCGCGCACGATGGCCGGCCCCGATCCGCTGACGGCAAAGGCGATGCGAGTGCCGTCGCGGCCATGGACGTAGCGTATCTGCTGTCTGCCGGACGAGACCCGCGCCAAATCGGGTGGCGCCAGCCCTTGTACAGGCTCCGGAAGTGGGGCGGCCGAAGGCCGTTCCGCTGAGCCTCCGATCCGGTCGTCCGCAATCGGGCGAGCAGTCGCTGTCAGGCGGGCGCGGTCGTTGGCACGGGCGATCTCGGCTGAAAGATCATCGTTCAGAAGGAGGGTCTGCAGCATGTGCAGGTGAACAAGCGCCCGCCCGGGCTCATTCTCCAGACGGTCGATGAGCGCGCGCAATACTTTCAGGCGCAGGATCTCGGTCTCGTTTGAACAGTAGACGCGCCAAGCTTCGAACGCCGGACAGTGGGGCAAATAGAGGTCCGATAGAAATTGGCCGCCGAAAGCCGCCGCGATTTTTTCCAGGTGCGCGGTCGGCAGCGAACCGACCGAATCGGGGGAAAGGCCCCTGATCAGTTCATAGTCGAGTCCGACTGAACCCGGCTTCAGCTGCACGGTGTTGCGGTCGGCGGTCAGCCGCGTCTCGCCGTCGGCGTTGAGTATCTGCCGGAGCTTCGAAAGGCTCCAGCGCAGCGCGCCGCGCGGGTCGTCCGGAACGTCCCAGAACATTTCACAAAGCCGCTCGCGGCGCTGTGGCCTTTCGAGTACCGCCAAATGAGCAAGCAACGCGCGTGTCTTCCGCGACTGCGGCAGCGGCATGGGCGCGCCATCGCAGTGAACAGTAAAGTCACCGAGTACCCTGATCTCGAATGCCGAGCTCAAGCCGGTCATCCCAACCGAATTGCGGGCCTTACTTTAACGACGGAGCGTTTCGATCCGCAAGTCTAGCCCGGGGGCGTCGCCTTCTAATCGAGCGACACTGTATAGGTGGTTGCGGTACCGGACAGGCAGATCTCGCCCGCCGAATTCGCGATGGTGGTCGACAGCGTGCAAATAGGCTTGTCGTCGCGGACGGTGAGCACCTCCGCCCGGGCGATGATCTCCTCGCCGATGCCGACGGCTTTGAGGAACTTCCACTCGACGCCGAGAAAGACGGAGCCAGGTCCCGGCAGGTCCTCGGCAACCAGCGCGTTAAGAAGACCCGACGTGACACCGCCCTGCACGATGAGCCTCCCGAACACCGTACGGCTGGCCAGCGCACCATCGTAGTGGAGCGGATTGCGGTCGCCCGTCATGTCGGTGAAAGCTATAATGTCGCTGGCGCGAGTGACGCGCCGCCGCTCCGCGGAGGTTCCGACTTCCGGTTTTCCGAAGCGGGTTCCGGACCATCCGGACTGTGTCGATCGTTTGCATGATCATGTCTCCTGTTTGTTATCGGATCGACGCCACTTGCGCGGCCGGCCGCTCTTGCACGACAAGCGAAGCCCCGCGGTCGCGCGCCGCACGTTCGGAGAGCACCGCAAGCTCCGATTTCATCGCCTCGCTGAACCTTTTGTGGCGTTCGGGCAGCTCTTCGAGCGACCAGTCGAAGGCGCCGATGGCGTCCGTGGTCTCGAGGATCGGCAGTGCGAGGCTGTCGCGTATGCCCTGGAACTCTTGAAATGCGGATTCACGGCTTGCGAGAACCGCTGCCGCGGCCGCTTCGGCATCTCGCAGGGCGTCGGAAATGCCGTGTGAGGTAAGTGGATCGCGGAAGAAGCCGGCATCGCCGACCAGCAACCAGCCGGGGCCGTGTGCCTGCCGCAGTCGCCCCGGCACGCCGCGAAAGGCCTTCAGGCGCTCGCCGCAGTTGCCCGGGAGGTGCGATCGCAGCTTGGGCGCCAGCGCGGCGAGGGCAAGCTGCGCGGCGGAAAGATCGAAACGGAATTCACTGTCGAACCGATCGGTAGGAACAGAGGCGACGATGCAAGCAAGCCCGTCATTTGTCGGGATAACCCCACCGCCGATATTGCGTCCGAAATACCAGTGGTATCCCGACAACGCCGGCGCGGCGGCGTAGCCGAAGATATGCGCTAAGGAGCAGCGTCCGCTGACCAGTGTGCGGGCCTCCACCTTGCGAGCAACGAACGAACCCAACCCGTCGGCGCCGATGACGATGCCGGCACCCACATTGCGCGTTCGGCCGGCGGCATCCCGCAACGCGACGCCGCGGACGCGGCCATGCGCATCTCGCACCAGGTCATGGACTGCCGTGTCGTGCAGGACCGTGGCGCCGGTTGCACGTGCCGCGTCAACCAGCATACGGTCGAGCACCGTTCGGCGAGGCGCAATCAGCCCCGGGATTCCCGGCTCCGGCCGGATGGGCACTGTGACCTCCTGTTCGCCATAGTGGAACGTCGTTGACTCGATCAGCGGCGCACCGCTCCGGATCAGCGGCTCGAGCAGGCCCCAGCGCGAAAGCTGCATCACGGCCGGCCGCATCAGCGCGTGGGTGGAAAGCGTGTCGGATCCATAGCGCTGGCGGTCGACGGCGAGCACCCGCAGCCCTGCCTTCGCGAGCAGCATCGCGGTGGCAGACCCGGCGCAGCGTGCGCCGACGATGATTGCGTCGTAGTGGGGCTCGAATTCAGTGACGTGAAGCATGAGTTGCAGCTCCCAACTAGACTCTAGGCGGCACGATTTCTGGATTGGCGGAGATGCGCGGAAATCTGCTGCGAAAGGACGAGCGCGTCCGAGCCGACGCCGCCGATAAAGTGCGAATCGCGCTTGCGAAGCAGACGGAACCCGAGTGCGTAGAGACCCGGGACACGGCTGACGCCGTCTACATGGGCGATCTCGCCATCTGGCCCGGCCGCGCCCGGAACCCTGAGCCAGGGAAAAGCGCGCCGGTAGCCGGTCGCCCACACGACAGTGCGGATGTTCTCGGCCTCGGTGGAAAGGCTTGGGGGCGCCTCGTGCAGCAAGTCAACGGGGGGAACCTCCTCGCGGGCGCTATCGCGGTCGAAGCCTGCGAAAGCGTCGATCCTGACCAGCAGCCGCTCAAGCTTTGCTTGCGCCGAAGCGACGACGGACCGCAGGTCGTCGGAAAAGCCAATCCTGTCGCCATCTGCCATGACGACACGCCCGGCAAGCCTCACCCCAAGAACCTGCAAGGTGCGGAGGTCAACATTCGAGCGGTCGGGTCGCCCGGCAAGCTGGAGGGCCGGCTGGCGCTTTGCCGCATCGGCGTCAGGCAGGTCCCGGGTCCGTTCGGCGAGGATGCCCGCGCGATCCATCCACCAGAAGATGTCTTGTCCTCGCCAAGTACGCGGCGCCCGCGCGTGCTGGCCGACGGCAAGCGTCACGTTCCGCCCGCTGCGTTGCAATTCGTCCGCGATCTGGACGCCGGATGCCGAGGCGCCGACGACAAGCGCGCCGCCCTCGGGAAGCCCCAACGGCGAACGGTATTGCGAGGAATGCAGGCTTAGCACGCGCCGACTAAGCGTGCGGGCTACGGACGGAACGAACGGTATATCGCATTGCCCTGTCGCCACGACGACCGAGCGGGCACGCCAGCTGCCCCGGCTCGTGCTGATGATGAAGGCATCGCGCTCGGGCAGGACCGCGAGTACGTCCGTATGCGCCTCGACAGGCGCGCAGAAGGAAGCGGCGTAGCTCTGCAGGCGCATCAGGAACTCGTTGCGCCGCATGAACCCATCCGGGCAGTCGCCGCGATAAGGCGAGCCCGGAAGTCCGTTTAGCCAGTTCGGCGTGAGAAGCCTGAGCGAATCCCAGGCATGAGATTGCCAGCGCGCGCCTATCTCACCGCGCTCGAACACAACGTGGTCGATGCCAAGGATGGAAAGGCAATGGCTCATGGCAAGTCCTGCCTGGCCGGCTCCGATGACGGCGACGTCGGTCGCGTGCATGAAACGCTCCATAGCGTGTGGAGGGGCTCGGCTTTCCGCGCCGAGCCTTGCTAGGAAGGAGAGAGTATCTACTGCGCGGACCTCATCTCGACGGCCACAGGCACACCCTTCGTCAGCACGTCGAAGACGGCCGAACGGTCGCGGGCCTGGTCGAGAATCTGCTGCAGCTTCTCCGGCGGAGCATCGCCCTCGATCTCAAAGCGGATCGCGATGTTGCGGTAGCCGTTGCGGACCTCGTCCGAGATGCCAAGGATGCCGCGAAGGTCGATATCGCCCTCGACAAAAGACCTCACCTTGTGGAGCTTGATGCCGCGGGCAGCGGCAATGTTGCCGATACCTGCGGTCAGGCAGGTCGCGAGTGCATGCAGCAGCCATTCGACGGGCGTCGGGGCGTGGTCGGCGCCACAGAGCACGGTTGGGTGGTCGCCGTCGGCGAAATGGGACTTGACGTGCGTCTGCTCGCCACCGGCTCCGAAAAAGCCGCTCATCGATGTGCGGCTGTGCGTACCTTGGATCCATTCGTTGGCGGCACGGAACTGGAATTCGGCCAGGTCTGGCTGGCCGGCAACGAAATTGATCGTATTGATCAGGGTCGGCGTATCAACTCCATTGAGCGGTGGCCGGGGGGACTTGGGCTGAACGTTCATGGTCGTCTCCTAATCGCTTGGGCTTTGGGGTTCGTCCGTTTGACCCCAGGCGATATCGGACCACGTCGTTTGAGCCAGCGTGGAAATCAGAGTTGAATCGGCGTCAACTCCAAACAATTTCGCGGCGCTTATCTGCCGCCGCTAAAGCGCATTGCTTCGAAACGGATTCATGCGACGCGCTTTAGGCTATTGTTTTTGTGCATGTCGTTTTCCCAAAACCGCTGCGCACTTTTGGGCGACATGCATTAACTGTCCGACACAATCGCGTCAGCTTCTATTTCAACCTCGTAGTCGCCTATGAGATTTCCGACTTGGACCAGCGTGTTTGCAGGCAACACTTCGCCAAACACCCGGCCATGCGCGCGAGATACCGCCTCCCATTTCGAAGCATCGCGAAGGTAGATCCGCGTGCGGACCACGTCAGTCATCTTGCCTCCGAGAGCAGTGATCGAGGCCGATATCTTGTCCAGAATGTAAGTCGTTTGGGCTCCCGCATCACCCGGCGCAACGCAGCGGTCCGATCCATGTGTCGCCGTGGTGCCGGAAACACAAATCTGGTCCTTGACCCTGACGGCGCGGCTATACCCCGCAATCGGTTCCCAGATGCTGCCAGACGGCGCTCGAAATCGCCCCGGCCGGCCGGGCACCGGCTCGGACTTGTAGACCGAGGGCACCGCGTCGAGGTGATGACTGAGATCGCCGGATGCGGTCAGATAGGGTGGGCGGCGATATTCATCGCCGCAGTCGCCGGGAATCGGAGTGGTCAAACGAAACGCTGCGTCAAGCCGAGCCTCGTCCTCGGCGTCGAGGGTGAGATCGAGAACCTTCTGATTGTCGAGGCGATGCTCGCTTTCAGTGATCCGCGCACCGATGATCGCAGCGGCAACCGTCTCGTGGTCAAGCACCCAAGCCGTCGCCACGTTCGAAATCGACACATTGTGCTTCGCGGCGATGTCGCCTGCTGCCGAGAGCACAGATTGAAAGACCTGCCAACCGCCGGCGGCCTCAATGAATCGTTTGTATTTCGACCGGCTCCAGTCGGGCATCGAGTTCGGGCTCAGCTTTTCCGAGCCATTTGTCGGACAAAAAACCGCCGCATAGCGTTCCATAGGCAAGCAGTTTGACGCCGGACTTCCGGCACACTTCGGAGAGCGGGCCGGCCGCACGGCGGTCCAGTAGCGAAAACGAAACCTGATTGGTAGCGATGGGAATGCCGTCGGCTATGGCCAGCGCCAAATGCGCTGCATCGAAATTGGTGACACCGAGTGCCCCGATCAATCCTTCCTCCCGGAGCCGATTCATCTGATGCAAGGCATCGAGCCAGGCCGGATGATCGAAGGTCCACCAATGGAACTGAAGAAGATCAACCCTCTCTACACCAAGGCGCTCGAGCCGCTCCTGAACGCCCTTGCGGACCACGTCGGCAGTCATCGCGCCTGGTTCCGGGCACCATTTGGTGAAAGCAAGCGGCCGATGCTTGCCCGCCGGATACCGAGCGAGGAGGCGTCCGGCGATCAGTTCGGCGCTGCCATAGTGGTCGGCCATGTCGAATGTGTCGAAGCCGGCATCTACATAAGCCTTTAGTGCGTCGGCCGCGTGCTCCGGTTCCAGTGGACCACCATTCCGCTCGAGATCGGCGACTTGCCAGAGGCCGCAGACGAGGCGGGCTATGTTCAAGCCTCCGCCAAGTTCCGCCCGACTAGCGCTGGTTGACATTCATTGCCTCGTTCGTCCCGGGTTCAACAGCGCTGTCGTGGCCGATGGCCGATGGCGTCAAGACATGGCGGGATACGACACTCACCTCTCCCAGCAATCCGCGCGGACGCAGGAGCAGAATCGCACATAGCGTCACGCCAATGAGGACAATTTGCAACGACGCAGCCCGCGCCTGCTGTTCTGGGGGGAAGACTGCCGAGACCGCGCTAGCCGAGACCGCCCATAATCCCCAGACAATCACCGCGCCGAGGATGGCGCCGCGATTGTTGCCGGAGCCGCCGACGATCAGCATTGCCCAGACTTGAAAC
Source organism: uncultured Alphaproteobacteria bacterium (assembly GCA_963813315.1). GTDB lineage: Bacteria > Pseudomonadota > Alphaproteobacteria > Rhizobiales > Rhizobiaceae > CAWEYO01. Next base: position 250,116 of record CAWEYO010000014.1, read on the forward strand.
GTGAGGGTCGGCAGATAGTTGTCCGGCGCAATAAATCCGATGAAATGTGCCTGAGTGGCGCCGGCAAGTCCCATGATTGCACCGCCGATTGCGAACGCCTGCAGACGGAAGCGCACGGCATTCTTGCCGAGCGCAAGCGCGGCGGTCTCATCCTCTCGGATGGCACGCAGCACCCTGCCCCAGGGGCTACGAACGAGTCGCTCAAGTCCGAAATAGACAGAGGCGACTACCGCTATGAGCACCACCAGATTGAGCGCGCTGAATAAGGACGGATTGCCTGCTTTGCCTGCGAAGAGACGCGGAATGAAGCCAATGCCGAACGGGCCGCCCGTGATCGCCTCCAGATTGAGAAGACACAGCTGAACCGCAACGGCAACGCCAAAGGTCGCGATGGCGAGGTAGTCCGCGCGGAGCCTGATCGTCAACGCGCCGACGAGAAAGGTCGCCAGCCCTGCGGCCAGTGCGCCGCCGAGCCAGCCGACTATGATCGGCATCTCGAAGCCACCGAAACGGCCAGGCGCATCCGGCGTTGTCAGGAGGGCAGAGACATAGGCGCCGATGGCGACAAAACCTGCGATGCCTACGTTGAAGAGGCCCGTTTGCCCCCACTGGATGTTGAGGCCGAGGCAGATGATGGCAAAGGTCAGCGCCATTGTCAGGAAGAATGCGCCATAGGCCAAAAGGTCGAAAATCATTCCCCTCTCCCGAACAGTCCCTGGGGCCGCAAGAGCAGGATAAGAACAAGGATGACGAAGGCGACCGCGGCGCGCCACTGTGCGCCGATCAACTGGACAGCCAATGCTTCGGCGAGGCCGACAATCAGGCCGGCGATCATCGCGCCAGGCACGCTGCCGATGCCTCCGAGAATGGCAGCGGCAAAAAGAGGCAACAGAAGGTCGAGCCCCATGTGCGGACGGATCTGCACGAGCAGTCCGGCCATGATGCCGGCAATGCAGGCGAGACCGGCACCGAGCACCCACACCGTCCGGATGACCTGGCGGACATCGATGCCAACGACGCCGGAAAGCTGCTGGTTTTCACTTACGGCGCGCATCGAGCGGCCGATCGCCGTGCGGGTGAGCAGGAGATGGACAGACCCAACCAGTACGGCCGCCACGGCAAGCGTGAGCAGTTGATCCGGGGTGGCGCGCAACCCGCCGCCAAGCGGAAACGCGATCTGCAGCGCCTTCGTGTAATAGGCCGGTTGCGAGGTGAAAACGAACTCCAGCAGGTTGCGCAAGGTGAGTGCTGCGCCAAAGCTGGCCATAACCAGAATGATCACCACGCTGCGGCGAGCGCGCAGTGGGCCGAAGAGCACGGCATCGACGAGAAGCGCCAGCCCTGCGGTGAGCGCGACGGCAATGACTGCCGCGATCGGCAGCGACCAGCCAAACGAAAACGGTCCGATTGGGGTCAGCAGGGACACGGAAGAATAACCAAGCACGCCGCTCACCGCGAGGGCGAAGTAGGCACCCCAGGCTACGAATTCACCGTGGGCGAAATTGGCAAAGCGCAGGATCGAGTAAGTCAGCGTCACGCCGATCGCACCAAGGCCGATCATCGCGCCGGTGAGGAGGCCGTCCATCAGCGCCTGCGGGTTCATGCCACAGGCCTTTGAGCGCGGCGGGCGCCGAGATAGAGCTCCGCAACGATCGGGTCTTCAGCCAATTGGGATGCCGAACCCTCGTGGGCGACCAGTCCCTCGACGAGAATGACGGCTCGATCGGCGATGGCCAATGCAGCTTTCACATTCTGTTCGACCAGAACGGTGGTGACGCCGGCATGATTGATTGTCCTGAGACGATCGAAGACCCCCGACACGATCTTAGGTGACAGGCCCGCAGATGGTTCGTCCAGGATCAGAACGGATGGCTCGACCACAAGCGCGCGTGCGACAGCGAGCATCTGTCGCTGGCCGCCGGAGAGGTGGCCAGCGCGATGCGACGGTCGTACCGCGAGATCCGGAAACATGGCATAGAGCGCGGTGATCCTGGCGTTTCGCTTTTCCTTCGGCAGGATGTTGGCGGCGACCTGAAGGTTCTCGTGAATTGTGAGCGTGGCAAATATGTTCTCGGTCTGAGGAACGAAGGCGAGGCCATGCCTGATCTTTTCGTGGCTGGGCATTGCGGTGATGTTGGCACTGCCGAGAAGCACGGTCCCCGAATGCACCGGAACCAATCCTGCGATCGTCTTGACCAATGTGGATTTGCCGGCGCCGTTCGGCCCAAGCAGGACAACGAATTCGCCGGCGCGCACCGAAAGGTCGACACCGCGCACGATCGGGAGATCGCGTTCATAGCCAGCGACGAGCGCCTGCGTGGAGAGGATGAAGGGACTTTCCGGCCTTCCTATCACGCCACGCCCCCAAGATAGGCCTCAACAACCGCCGCATGGCTGGAAACCTCCGCGGGCGTCCCCTCGGCCAGAAGCTTGCCGGCGGCCATGACGACAACGCGGCCGCAGAGCCGGGCTACCATCTCCATATTGTGCTCGATGAGCAATATGGTCTTGCCACGGGCATTCAGCTCGATCACGCGAGCGATGATCAGCTCGAGCAGCGTTGGATTGACGCCAGCCGCCGGTTCGTCAAGCAAGATGATTTCCGGGTCTGCCATCAGAATCCGCGCCAGTTCGAGAAGCTTGCGCTGGCCTCCGGATAGAATCCGCGCCGGTTCATTCTGCAGTTTCGAGAGAAGCACGAAATCAAGCAGCGTCCGCGCCTTCTCGATCGCTGCCCGCTCCTCAGTCGCGACGCGCCCGGGGCCGATGAAATTCGTCCAGAAGCGCTCGCCAGACTGATGCTGAGCGCCCGTCAAGACATTTTCGAGCACTGTCATTTCGGCGAATGGCCGCGAAATCTGGAACGTACGCCCGAGGCCTCGCGCGATGCGCTTGTCGGCTCCCTCCCGCGATACTTCTACGTCCGCGATCCTGATCTCGCCGGATGTCGGCTTGAGGCTTCCGGCCAACAGATTGAACAGCGTCGTCTTTCCGGCGCCATTGGGTCCGATCAGGCCGACCATCTCGCCGCGGCGTATAGCGACTGACATGCCGTCCACGGCATGCAGGCCGCCAAATCGCTTCACGACGTTCCTCGCCTCGATCAGGGGCGCGCTCACTGTTGCCGAACCGTTCGTTGCGAGGGGAGCGTGCATAAGAACTGACTGATCCCAGCTGCGGCGTTCCCTCATCCATGGAGTCTTTGATGCTGGCTAGGTGTTGAGGATCGTCGACCCGGCAGACACGACGCGATAGAGTTGGCGCAATGCGCGCCCTGACCGATGTTATCATACGTTCTTTCGAGCACATACGCGACTGTCTCGACGCCAAGGGCGCCAGCGAAATGCGGGAGTGAACGATGACCTATGACCAGGAATTCGAACTCTATGATCTTCGCGTCGAAGTGACCGCGCCGGAAAGTGGCCCCATCTATTGCGGCGCCAAGCCCGGCGACCATTTCGAGGTCCGTGGTGAGATGCTCCATCTGCCATCGGGACAAGGCTTCTCGATCTATTCGCTGGCTGCGGTCCTTCCGCTTCTCGCGGCCAAGCAACGCCCCACCGACAAGAATGACTGGATGACGACGGACGCCGAGGTTGCCTGCCCAGACCCGAATTGCTCCACGCGACTCCGTATCACCCGCACCGGCCTTCGCCGGTTCAAGCATTCCGATACGACCGCCGTACCGCTCCCCCTGCGCGATTGAAAACACAGATGCAGAAATTCCGACTGTCGCCGGACTACGAAATATCGCGGGTTATTCGCGGTGGCTGGCAAATGGCCGGCGGGCACGGAAAAATTGCTCTCGACGAAGCAATCGCGGATATGGCGGCCTTTGCTGATGCAGGCATCAACACGTTCGATTGCGCGGATATCTACACGGGCGTTGAGGAACTGATCGGCCGGTTCCGCGCGCAATACAGAAACCTGCGGGGCGAAGAAGCACTCGCCCAGGTCCGCGTGCACACGAAATTTGTGCCAGACCTCGACATCCTCCCGCAAATTACGAAGTCGCATGTCGAACGCGTGATCGACCAGTCATTGCGCCGGCTCAAGACGGAGCAGCTCGACCTGGTCCAGTTCCACTGGTGGGACTACAGCCTCCCCTTATGGCTTGAAGCCGCACATTGGCTCGACGAACTCCGTCGCGCAGGCAAGATCCGCAATCTCGGCGGCACAAATTTCGACACCGAACACATGACCGCGATCATCGACAGCGGTGTGCCGCTTATCTCGATGCAAGTCCAATATTCGCTGCTCGACTGCCGTCCAGCGAATTTAATGGTACCTGCGATCATGGATCGCGGCGCTTCGCTGCTCTGCTACGGAAGCGTTGCCGGGGGTTTCTTAAGCGACCGCTGGCTCGGCGCCTCCGAGCCTCGGGAGCCATTGGAAAACCGCTCGTTGACAAAATACAAGCTCATCATCGACGACTTCGGCGGCTGGGATCTGTTCCAGACGCTGCTTGGAGCACTGCGGAAAACGGCCGACCGGCACGAAACCGATATAGCAACCATTGCCAGCGCCGCCGTTCTCAGGCGACCGGGGGTAGCTGGCGTGATAGTAGGCGCACGCAACCGCGCGCACCTCGCATCCAATTTGGCAATCTCCGCCGTCGCCCTGACGGACAAGGATATGGCCGGCATCGATGCAGTGCTCACATCGGCCAAACCGCTTTCGGGCGACGTCTATGCGCTCGAGCGCGACCGAACGGGCCGCCACGGGTCGATCATGAAATACAACCTCAACAAAGGAGCTGCCTGACACTAGTGTGGTGGATTTGAAGTTCCTGTCATTTCCGTGGCATCCGCGTTCAGGAACTTCAAATCCGTAAACCACACGAGATTCAATAAGTTGCTAGTGTGGCTTTGAATCCGAAATTCGATCCGAGCCTCGCTCCAAGGTAATACGAATTTCGGATTCGCCACACTAGCGCAGTGAACGTTTTCCTGACCATCGGCCGGCAGGGAACCGGCCAAACAAAAAGAAAGGGGAATGAAATGAGAAAGACTTTGCTTCTTACCGCCGCGCTTTCCACTTTGACGATCGGCGCTATTTCGTCGGCAAGTGCGGCCGATTGCGACATCACCATCGGTATGGTGATGGAACTGACGGGCCCGGCCGGTGCTTATGGCCAAGCCGGCGCGAAAGCTGTCGATATGGCGTTCCGAGATTTCAACGAAGCCGGCGGCGTGGGCGGCTGCAAGCTCGTGAGTGACACGCGCGACAGCCAGAGCCAGGGAACAGTCGCGGTCGACCAGGCGACGCAGCTCGTCAACATCAAGAAGGTGCCCGTGATCATAGGCGGCATCATCTCTTCGGTGTCGATTCCGATCCTGACTTCCGTGACGGCTCCTGCCGGTGTCGTTCAGGTTTCGCCGGCCTCGTCATCGCCGACGCTGACGCAGCTTGGCCGTGACGGCAAGACCAACGGCGTCTTTTTTCGGACGATCACATCCGACGCACTCCAGGGAACCGCGGCGGCCAAGTTCGCTCTCGACCAGGGGCTGAAGAAAATCGCGATCATCCACGTCAACAACGACTTCGGCGTGAACATGGTGCGCGAGTTCAAAGCCGCTTATGAAAAACTCGGTGGCATCATCACTTCGCTCACCCCCTACAATGAAAAACAGGCCAGCTATTCGGCCGAGGCGAGCACGGCGATGTCGGGTGAGCCGGAAGCGCTCTATCTGGTGAGCTATCCGGTCGACGGCGCCACAATTGCCCGCGCCTGGATATCCAATGGCGGGCCGCAAAAGTTCCTGCTGAATGACGGCATGAATTCATCCGATTTCATCAGCGCGGTAGGCGCCCAGTATCTGGAAAACGCCTTCGGCACGTCCTCAGGCACAAGCCAGACGGCATCCACTGACTATTTCAACGCCAATTTCGAAAGCTTCTCCGGCGGAATCAAACCGGATGCACCCGCTGCAGACAGGTCCTACGATGCTGGCGCCATCGTGGGATTGGCCGTGGCGAAGGCCGGCAAGGGCGATGCGGCTGCGATCAAGGCGGCCATCCCGGCAGTCGTGGCCGAAGGCGGCGAACCTATCCACGCCGGCAAGGAGGAGTTTGCCAAGGCACTGGCACTGATCAAGGACGGCAAGCCCGTCAAATATGAGGGCGTCATCGGACCGGTCAGCTTCGACCAATATGGCGACATCACCGGCCCGTTCCGCCTATGGCGTATCCAGTCCGGCGAAGTGAAGACCGTCGGTGAAATGAGTGCCGAAGAAGTCACGACGCTCAAGGGGGAACTGACTAAATAGACTTTTTCGCCGGCATGATCGCGATTGGGGGCGTTTCCGCGCCCCCCTCTGCCTCGAGCTCAAATGATCGCGCCAGCGCGCCATGATGCTGGTCGCGCCCCATCCACCACTGCTCGTTCCTTTCAGAACCCGAACGAGATCTGAAACTTGCCCTCCCAAATATCCAGTCCGCTCTGGCCGAAGCTGAGATAACCGCCGCTGGCTTCGACCTGAACGGTATTGTTGAGCAGCATGCGCGCGCCTGCACGCAGGGTCCCGGCCCAGGCTGAAGGGGTCGCCAGCAAGAGGTCTGCCGTCAGGATCTGGCCGCCATCCTCGGCAGTCAGACAATCACGTCTCCAGCAATGATGACATCATAGTGGGGTGTCTGAGACCGCGGCTCCCCGAAAGATAGCACCCCCGACCGACAAGGCCGGGCTTCACCCCTGCGAGACTACCGGCGCGGAGTGGTGCTTCAACCAGATAACGCACTTCGCGGCGAGGTATGCTCGCGGCTACCATATGTTGTCCCCTCATCCGGAGCGAGCTGCGTAACAGGCGTCGGCATCGACCAAGCTGTTCGGCCCGGACGCCCTGGAGCACACCAATCGACGCGCTTGAATTCAAGTCCGGAAAAGAATCGTTGGTTTTGGAACTGGCATCCTCTATCAAGCTCTCGATCAGAAGTGATGTCTATGCCTCAAGAAGAGAGGGACGCGTGATGAGGAGGCCGACCCTTGCAGACCTTGCTCGTGAGGCAGGCGTGGGCGTTGCGACAGTGGATCGGGTGCTGAACGGTCGTCTCAAGGTGCGGGAGGAGACCGCGCTAAAGGTACACGAGGCCGCACGGCGCATCGGCTATCACGGCGCGAATGCGATCCACAGCCGGATCCTTGCGGACCTCCCGGAGTTGCACTTCGGGATCGTCCTCCAGAAGGGAGGGCATTCCTTCTACAAAAACTTCGCCGCTGAAATCGAGGAGCAGCTCCGCGCCCACACACGTCATCGTCTCCGGGGAACGATCCGCTTCGTCGAGAGCACCCGGCCTGCGGAACTGGCTGAGCTCCTCTCGTCGATGGCTGGCAGGGTGCAAGCTGTGGCGGCGACTGGAACTCGACCACCATGAAGTCACACGTGCAGTGTCGGACTTGAGAGCTCGCGGCATTCCGACCTTTTCGCTGCTTTCCGACTATGCTCAAGGAATTCGTGAAAGCTACGTTGGACTTAACAATCTAAGAGTTGGCCGAACTGTCGGTTGGTTGATATCCAAAATAGCGTCACATCCCGGCAAGATTGGCACGTTCATAGGGGGGCACCGCTATCACGGCCATGAGTTGCGCGAGACCGGATTGCGTAGTTCGTTTCGGGAATATGCCCCCCAGTTCGAGTTACTCAATTCGCAGCTCAACCTAGAGACCCGTCAGCTGACCTACGAGGCCACCCATGAAATGCTGGAAAAGCACACTGACCTCGTTGGCATCTATTGCGTCGGAGGCGGGATGGAAGGGGCTATCGCCGCGCTCAGGGAGTCGGGCCGGGCCGGGCAGGTCACCCTCGTCGTCAACGAGATTACCGACGAGACCCGGGAAGCACTGCAGGACGGCACGGTCTCCATCGTCATCGGCACACCCCTGCGGCAGCTCTGCGCCGAACTGATCCCCCTGATGATCCACACGGTCGAGAACGGCATGGCAGAGACGCCTGGCCAGCGTTTCCTGCCGTTCGAGATATGGACGCCCGAGTCTTTGTAGTCTGATGTAAGTACATCAAGACAGTTGATCAGTTTCCATCACGAATGACGGCCACAGCGCCACTCAGATGATTGACCTTTAGGAAATCCCCGGGCATTCATTCGCTCGGGTCATGCAGGAAGTGTTCATGGCCCGGGAGGTTGCAGACGGCCAAGGCAAGTCCTGTTCAAGCGGCCTGTCGGAAAGACAACAAAGCCTCCCAATTTGAGAACAAACCGCTCGGACCCAACGAGCTGATATCGGAGGAACGAAGAATGCGAAAACTGTTGATCTCGACGGCTGTCCTTGCGTCAATCGCGGGCACGGCGTCGGCTGAAACCATCGCCGTGTCGATGGCGCGGTTCGACGACAACTTCCTGACCGTGCTCCGGAACGGACTGGTCGAGTATGCCGGCACCCTGGACGGGGTCAAGGTGCAGGTCGAGGACGCGCAGAACGACGTCGCCAAGCAGCTTGACCAGATCAACAACTTCGTCGCCTCCAACGTGGACGCGATCATCGTCAACCCGGTCGACACCTCGGCCACCCAGGCCATGTCGGATGCGGCCGCAGCCGCAGGCGTACCGCTGGTCTACGTCAACCGCGAGCCGGTCAACGTCAACTCGCTGCCCGACAACCAGGCCTTCGTCGCCTCGGACGAGCGCGAGTCGGGAACGCTCGAGACCAAGGAGGTGTGCCGCCTGTTCAAGGAGTCCGGCAAGACCGAGGCGAACGTCTACGTGATCATGGGCGAGCTGTCGAACCAGGCCGCCCAGCAACGCACCCAGGACATCCTCGACGTGATCGGCGGCAACGAGTGCGGCGTCAAGATCAACATCATCGACAAGCAGACCTCGAACTGGATGCGCGAAGAGGCGCAGAACCTGATGACGAACTGGCTGTCGACCGGAACGGCCTTCGACGGCGTGGTCGCCAACAACGACGAGAGTGCCATTGGAGCGATCCAGGCGATGAAGGCGGCCGGCCTCGACATGGGCACGATCGTCGTCGGCGGGGTGGACGCGACCCAGGACGCGCTGCAGGCGATGCAGGCTGGCGACCTCGACGTCAGCGTCTTCCAGGACGCGGCCGGACAGGGCAAGGGATCGCTCGACGCCGCGCTGAAGCTCGCCAAAGGCGAGGCCGTGGAACAGAAGGTCTACATCCCGTTCCAGCTGGTGACGCCCGCCAACATCGGCGACTTCATGGCCAAAAACTGACCAAGCCAGGACGGACCGTGCCGGCACGCCGTGCCGGCCGGATCCCGCAGCGCGACAGGCGGGATCCACGGGCGAACGTCGCATGGGGAATGCCGGAAGATGGCACAGACAGACCATGGTATCGGCGGCCTGACCTTCGATGCAAAGAAACGGACAAGGCCGCCCGAACTCAACATCTTCATCGAACTCATCCTGATCGTCGCCGCCTTCGAGGCGCTCGGCTGGCTGATGATGGGCGACTCGTTCCTGTTCAACACTCGCCCGAACGCAACGACCCTTTTCAACCAGGCGCGGCTCTCGATCATCATCCTGCAGGTGTCGATTATCGGCATCATCGCGATCGGCGTGACCCAGGTCATCATCTCCGGCGGCATCGACTTGAGCTCAGGCTCGGTCGTCGGCGCAACGGCGATGATCGCCATGAGCTTTGCCCAGGTTTCGGTAGTCAACGGCCAGCCGAACCCAAAGATGATGCTCCCAGATGGCTGGCAGGACCTGCCGGTGCTCGTTCCGGTGCTTGTGGGCCTTGGCTGCGGTCTCTTCGCCGGCATGATCAGCGGCTCACTGATCGCCTACACAAAAATCCCGCCATTTATCGCCACGCTCGGCATGATGGTCACCGCCCGTGGCCTGGCCCGGTGGTGGTCGAAGGGTGAGCCGATCAGCTTCCCGACCGAGAGCTACGCCGCTATTGGCAAGGGCATGATGCCGGTGATCATCTTCATCAGCCTGGCGATCCTATTCCATCTGCTGCTGAAGTACACCGTCTATGGCAAGCACACCTACGCAATCGGCTCCAACGAGGCCGCCGCGCGGATGTCCGGGATCAAGGTCGACCGCCACAAGGTCATGGTTTACAGCATCGCTGGGATACTCGCCTCGATCGCCGCCATCGTGCTTTCGTCCAAGAACCTGACCGCTCAGGCCGGCATGGGGGTGATGTACGAGCTCGACGCCATTGCCATGACCGTGATCGGTGGGGTTAGCCTTTCGGGCGGACGCGGTTCGATCCTTGGAACGGTGCTCGGCGCACTGATCTTCGGAGTCATCATCTCCGGCTTCACCTTCCTGAAGCTGGACGCCTACTACCAGGAGATGGTCAAGGGGGTGATCATCGTCGGCGCCGTTGTGCTCGACCAGTGGCGGCAGCGCCGGGTCGCGGCTCGAGGCTGAGGGAGGACATCATGGCAAGCGACATCCAGACAAACATCTCAGGCGCGAACGCTCCACATTCGGATGCCAAGCTCGGCGAGGTTATCCTGAGGACCGAAGGCCTTACCAAGCACTACGGCGGGGTCCATGCCCTGGTCGACTGCAACTTCGAGATCCGAAAGGGCGAGCACGTCGCGATTATGGGCGATAACGGGGCGGGGAAATCGACCTTCGTGCGCCAGATCACAGCGGTGGAGAAACGGACCTCCGGCAAGGTCTGGTTCAACGGGCAGTACGTCGAATTCGACGGGCCGCTCGACGCCCGCGAGGCTGGTATCGAGACGGTGTTCCAGACCCTGGCCCTGGCCGATCACCTCGACGTGCCGGACAACCTCTTCCTCGGCCGCGAGAAGATCAAGTTCAACCTCGGCCCGTTCTCCATTCTCGACTACAAGGGAATGCGCGAGGCGACGATCGCGGGGCTGAAGAAGACCGGCGTGAAAATCCCGAACATCCACAACTCGATCCAAAACATGTCGGGCGGGCAGCGGCAGTGCGTCGCGATCGCGCGCACCGCCACCTTTCACTCAAAACTCACCATCATGGACGAGCCGACGGCGGCACTCGGGGTGCAGGAGACTGCACAGGTCGAGAACATCATCCGGACGCTGAAGGAGGCCGGGGAACCGCTGATCCTGATCAGCCACAACATGCGCCAGGTGATGGACCTCTGCGACCGGATCGTGGTTTGGCGGCGCGGACAAATCCGCGCCAACCTCAAGAAGGAAGAGACCAACGGCCAGGACGTGGTCGCATATATCACCGGCGCCAAGACCCAGGCCGAGTACGCGGAAACGGCATGACGATGGCCGTCCGGCGTTGCCGGACGGCACCGAAACGCATTTGAACGGTCGCCATGCGCCCGCCCCTCAACGAAAGGTACGGCCCCGCGAAAGAAGGGGGCGGCGGCTCGCTTCGTGGCAAGCGCGCAAGAACAGGAACTGAGTTAGATGAAGATCGCCCTCGACCCATTCATGCATCGCCACCTTTCACTCGATGAGCTTCCGGGCAAGGTCGCCGAGCTCGGTTTCGAGTGGATCGAACTAAGCCCGCGCGCGGATTTCTTGGAATGGTTCAAGGCCCCACGAGTGTTCCCCGACCGGGTCCGAAGCTTTAAGAAATCTCTAAAGGACAACGGTGTTGGCGTTGCTTCGCTTCTGCCGATGTACCGCTGGGCCTCGAACGATGAGATCGAGCGGCAGGCCGCCGTGCGACATTGGAAGCGCGCCATCGAGATCGCGGTCGAGATGGAGGTAGGCGTGATGAACTCGGAATTCGGCCGAGGCCCGCACCCGGACAAGGGCAGCTGCTACTGCTGCCACACCGGCCATATGATCGAGGCATGCGAGGACGCCTGGTGGCGGTCAATGGAGGAACTCGTACCGCTCTTCGAGCGCGAAGGGATTGTGCTCCATGTAGAGCCACATCCCGAGGACTGGTGCGAGACGCTGCAACCCGCCGTCGATATCATCCGCACGGTGAACTCGAAGAACGTGAAGTTCCTCTACTGCGCGCCGCACACCTTCTATTTCGGCGATGACACGAAGGCGATGCTGCGCGAATGCGCCGACGTGCTGGCTCATGTCCATGTGGGCGACACGTTCAATCACAAGGCGTCGTCGGGTCTCAGATACATCGTCAATCCGCCGGGCTCCACGGCTCGCGTCCACCAGCATCTCAATATCGGCCAGGGCGAGGTACGCTGGGACGACTTCTTCGGAACGCTCGCCGAGATCGGCTTCGACGGGATCATGACGGCCTGCGTCTTCGCCTGGGAGGAGCGCGCCGATGAGTCCGGTAAGTTCATGCGTGCCGAAATGCAACGCTACATCAACAAGTTCTGGAAGTGAGGTCGAAGGAAATGACAGTTCGAATTGGGGTCATCGGCACGGGTGCAATCGGACGCGACCATGCCCGTCGGATCAATCAGGTCCTGACCGGTGCCAGGATCACGGCACTCTCCGATGTCAATTTGGAGAGCGCGAAGGCGGTCGGGGCTGATATCGCCGCCGATGCCGAGATCTTCGCGACCGGCGAGGAGCTGATCGCATCGAACAAGGTGGACGCGGTGCTGGTGACCTCCTGGGGCGCGACGCACGAGCAATATGTGCTGGCAGCCATCGCAGCGGGTAAGCCGTGCTTCTGCGAGAAGCCGCTGGCGACCACGGCCGAGGGCGCGAAGCGCATTGTCGATGCCGAGGTCGCTCGCGGCAAGCGTCTCGTACAGGTAGGCTTCATGCGCCGCTACGACGCAGGCTACCGGATGCTGAAGAAGGTGGTCGATGCGGAGATTGGTCAGCCGCTGATGGTTCATGCCGCGCATCGCAACGCGATGGTGCCTGAGCAGTATGTCACGCCGATGGCGATCCACGACACGTTGATCCACGAGATCGACGTGTTCCGCTGGCTGCTGGACGACGACTACATTTCGGCGCAGGTAATCTTCCCGCGGGTGACGTCGCATTCGCATGCAAAGCTAAAGGACCCGCAGGTCATCCTTCTCGAAACCAAGAAGGGCATCCGCATCGATGTCGAGGTATTCGTGAATTGTCGCTACGGCTACGACATCCAATGCCAGGTGGTGGGCGAGGAAGGGCTGGCGAACCTGCCTGAGCCGATGTCTATCGTGGTGCGGAAGGGCGCGAAGCTCCAGAACGCGATCCTGACCGACTGGAAGGACCGCTTCATCGACAGTTACGACGTCGAGCTCCAGGACTTCATTGCGGCGGCCGCAAAGGGCACCGGGTCCGGGCCGAGTTCCTGGGACGGCTACGTTGCCGCGATCTCTTCGGATGCCTGCGTCGCGGCCCAGGATGCGCCGGGGAGCATCGTCCCGATTGCGCTGCCGGCGCGTCCGGCGCTCTACAACTGAGGTGCCGCCATGCGTTTTGCACTGAACCATATCGCGGCCCCGAGGCTCCCGCTCGAGGATTTCTTCACGATGGCGCGCGAGCTCGGGATGACGGAGGTCGAGATCCGCAATGACCTGCCCGACATGGTGGGCAAGGTCACGCCGGAGGCGGTCAAGGCGGCCGCTGAGAAGGCCGGGGTGGAGATCATATCGATTAATGCGCTGTATCCCTTCAACGTCTGGTCCGGCGATGTACCCGAGCGCGCCGTCGCTCTAGCCGACTATGCGAAGGCCTGCGGAGCTAGGGCGCTGGTGATGTGTCCGCTGAATGACGGCACGCCAGTCGCGCATGCCGACCTCGTGGCCGCGCTCAAGGCGATGGCGCCGATCCTGCGCGAACGGGGGCTCACCGGCCTCGTGGAGCCGCTGGGCTTTCCAATTTCGTCGATGCGTACCAAGAAGCGGGCGATCGCCGCGATCGACGAAGCAGAAGGCGCCGACGTTTACGGCTTGGTGCACGACACCTTCCACCACCACCTCGCGGGCGAGACCGAGTTCTTTCCTGAGCGAACCGGCCTCGTCCACATCTCCGGCGTCGTCGATCCGGACGTGAGCGTGGACAAGATGCTGGACCCGCACCGGGTGCTTGTCGACGGCGCGGACCGCCTGGAGAATGTGCCCCAGATCAAGGCGCTGCTGGCGTGGGGTTTCGAAGGCCCTTACAGCTTCGAACCTTTCGCGCCAGAGGTGCATGCACTTGCCGATCCCCGGAGCGCGCTTCGCGAGAGTTTGGAGTATGTGACGGCGCAGCTATGAGCGCACGCACCCCACGGGCCCATGCCCAATTGCGTCGTCTGGCTGAGCCTCCGGTTCTTCCAGACTTTTCGGACGGAAACCGAACCATGACGAAGACGCTCGACCTCATAACCATTGGCCGGTCATCAGTTGATCTCTACGGGGATCAGATCGGGGGACGGCTCGAGGATATGGGCTCGTTCTCGAAGTACATCGGGGGCTCGCCGACGAACATCGCCTGCGGCACGGCACGGCTGGGGCTCAAATCCGCAGTCATCACCCGGGTCGGTGACGAGCACATGGGCCGTTTCATCATCGAGCAGCTCGCCCGTGAGGGGGTGGACACGCGCGGAGTAAAGGTAGACCCCGAGCGCCTGACCGCCCTCGTCATCCTCGGCATCCGCGACGACGAGCAGTTCCCGCTGATCTTTTACCGCGAGAACTGCGCCGACATGGGGCTCTCCGAGGCGGACATTGACCAGGGCTTCATCGCTGAGGCGCGGGCGGTGCTGGCGACGGGAACGCATCTCAGCCATCCCCGCACCGAGGCGGCAGTTCTGAAGGCGCTGAAGCTTGCCCGCAAGCACGGGGCGCGGACGGCGCTCGACATTGACTATCGCCCCAACCTCTGGGGCGTCGCCGGCCATGGCGAGGGCGAGAGCCGCTTCGTGGAAAGCACGGCCGTGACGAGGAAGCTGCAGTCGACACTGCATCTCTTTGATTTGATCGTCGGCACCGAAGAGGAGTTCCATATCGCTGGCGGTTCGACCGACACGATCGCAGCGCTCCGGGCGGTGCGGACAGTTTCGGATGCGACGCTCGTATGCAAACGCGGCGCCAGGGGCGCGGTCGCCTTCGAGGGACCGATCCCCGACAGCCTCGACGACGGCCAGACCGGCCCCGGATTTCCGATCGAGGTCTTTAACGTACTCGGCGCCGGCGACGGGTTCTTCTCCGGCCTGCTCAAGGGCTGGCTGGACGACGCCGACTGGGCGACCGCCCTCAAATACGCGAACGCCTGCGGGGCCTTCGCCGTCTCGCGCCACGGCTGCACCCCGGCCTATCCCTCGCTGGCGGAGCTCGACTTCTTTCTCGCCCGCGGCATCGTCCGACCCGACCTGCGGCATGACCAGGCGCTGGAGCAGATCCACTGGTCGACGAACCGCTCCGGGGAATGGTCCGAGATGCGGGTCTTCGCCTTCGACCACCGGATGCAATTCGAGCAGATGGAAGGCGCCACAGCCGAGAAGATCGGCGCCTTCAAGAAGCTCTGCCTCCAGGCAGCGCTCCGGGTCCAGGACGGGCGTCTGGGTTATGGCATCCTGTGCGACAGCCGGCTCGGCCGGGCGGCGCTGCACGCGGCCTCGGGCACCGGCCTCTGGATCGGGCGGCCCTGCGAATGGCCGGCCTCGCGGCCGCTGACGTTGGAGCCGGAGCTCGGCAGCGACTGTGGGGCCTTGAGCGAATGGGCGAAGGAGAACGTCGTCAAGGTGCTCTGCTTCTGCCATCCGGACGACACGCCCGAGATGCGGGCCGAGCAGGAGGCGGTGGTGAAGCGGCTGTGGGAAGCCTCGCGCCGCAACCGGCTGGAGTTCCTGCTCGAGATCATCCCGTCAAAGGTCGGCCTGGTTGACGACGACAGCACCGCGACGCTGATCCGGCAGTTCTACGCCGCCGGCGTCTGGCCGGACTGGTGGAAGCTCGAGCCGATGACCTCGCGCGCCGCCTGGGCCAACGCCATCGCCGCGATCGAGGCGCACGATCGGCACACGCGCGGCATTGTGGTGCTCGGGCTCGACGCGCCGGAGGTGGAGCTCGCGGCGAGCTTCGAGACCGCCGCGGGCTTCGATCTGGTGAAGGGCTTTGCCGTCGGCCGGACGATCTTCGGCGACGTGGCCAGGTCGTGGATGACGGGCGGGACGAGCGATGGCGAGGCGCTCGCCGAGATGACGCGGCGATACACGCGGCTCTGCGCGATCTGGGACAAGGCGCGGGCGGCCGCGCGGGTGACGGTGGCATGAGCCCGAAGGACGACAAGGGACTGGGAGGAGGAGGCACCATGAGCGGGACGATCCGACTGACCGCCGCGCAGGCAATGATGCGGTGGTTGAGTGTGCAGATGACCGAGGACGGCGAGCGCTTCATCGAAGGCGTCTGGGCGATCTTCGGTCACGGCAACGTCGCCGGGATCGGCGAGGCGCTGCATCGGATCGGCGCCGCCCTGCCGACATGGCGCGGCCAGAACGAGCAGACGATGGCGCACGCGGCGATCGCCTACGCGAAGACGAAACGTCGGCGCCGGGCGCAGGCAGTGACCTCCTCGATCGGCCCGGGCGCCACCAACATGGTGACCGCGGCGGCGCTGGCGCATGTGAACCGGCTGCCGGTCCTCTTCATCCCCGGCGACGTCTTCGCCAACCGCCGGCCCGACCCGGTGCTGCAGCAGATCGAAGACTTCGACGACGGCACTGTCTCGGCCAACGACTGCTTCAAGCCGGTCTCCCGCTACTTCGACCGGATCTCGCGGCCCGAGCACCTGCTGACTGCGCTGCCCCGGGCGATGCGGACGCTGACTGACCCCGCCGACTGCGGACCGGTCTGCCTCGCCTTCTGCCAGGATGTGCAGGCTGAGGCCTTCGACTATCCCGAGAGCTTCTTCGAGCGACAAGTCTGGCGCATCCGCCGGCCCGAACCCGATCCGCGCGAAGTCGCGGACGTGGTCGCCGCGATCCGGGCGGCGAAGAACCCGGTGATCGTGGCTGGCGGCGGCGTACTCTATTCCGGTGCGGAGGACCTGCTTGCGGACTTCGCCGCCACGCGCAACATTCCCTTCGTCGAGACCCAGGCGGGCAAGGGCGGCCAGAGTTGGGAGCACCGGATGAACTTCGGCTCGCCCGGGGTCACCGGCTCGGCCTGCGCCAACGCGCTCTGCGAGGTGGCCGACCTGGTGATCGGAGTCGGTACCCGCTTCCAGGACTTCACCACGGGCAGCTGGTCGCTGTTCCACAATCCCGCCCGCAAGCTCGTCAGCGTCAACCTGCATGGCTATGACGCGCAAAAGCACGGCGCGATCGGCGTCGTCGGCGATGCCAGGGTTACGCTCGAGCGGATCGACGCGGCGCTCGGCGATCTGCGCTTCGACGCGGCGGACGCCGGGTCGCGCACCGACTGGCATGCGACGGTGGCAAGGGTCACGGCGGCCCCGGCGAAGGACCGCGCGAACAGGCTGCCCTCGGACGCGCAGGTGATCGGCGCGGTGCAGCGCATGGCGACGAAGGACACAGTTGCGATGTGCGCCGCCGGCACGATGCCGGGTGCGCTGCAGGTTCTCTGGCAGTCCGCCAAGGGCGGCTACCACATGGAGTACGGTTACTCCTGCATGGGTTACGAGGTCGCCGGTGCCATGGGCATCAAGCTCGCCGCGCCCGAGAAGGAGGTGATCTGCTTCGTCGGCGACGGCTCCTACATGATGGCGAACTCGGAGCTCGCCACGGCGGTGATGCGGCGGGTTCCCTTCACCATCGTGCTGACCGATAACCGCGGCTACGGCTGCATCAACCGGCTGCAGATCGAGTGCGGCGGGGCTGAATTCAACAACATGTACAAGGACTCGAACGTCGAGGTGCAGCCTGAGATCGACTTCGTGGCGCATGCCGCCTCGATGGGCGCCCATGCCGAGAAAGCCACGAATATCGCCGACCTCGAGGCGCGGATCGTCGCGGCGCGCGGTCGCGACATTCCGTCGGTCATCGTGATCGATACGGACGCAGTTCCGGGAACCGACGCGGGCGGTCACTGGTGGGATGTCGCCGTTCCTCAGGTCGGTGGCCCAGAGCGGCTGGAGAAGGCCCGCGAGCGCTACGACGAGAATGCCGCGCGGCAGCGCTTGTTCAACTGAAGGCCGACCGCCGCGGCACCAGCCCCGGCGGTCGCGAAGGTCCAATCGCAACATGAAGGGACGGGAGGTCCCGGCCATGATCCTTTATGGAACCAACCCCATCGCCTGGTCGAACGATGACGACTGGTCGATCGGAGATCATTTGTCGCTCGAGGACTGCCTCGAGGACTGCCGCAAGATCGGTTTCGACGGCATCGAGAAGGGCCATAAGATGCCCGACGCAGGCGGCGTGCTGAAGGCAAAGCTCGCCGGGTATGGCCTGCGCTTCGCCGCCGGCTGGCATTCGACGAACGTCCTCGTCAACGACATCGAGACCGAGAAAGAGGCGCTCCAGGCGTGGATCGACTTCACGAAGGCCGCCGGTGGCGATCACATTAACGCCTGCGAGTGCTCGAATACCGTGCATGGCAACGACCGGGTCGCGGTGAACGATCGGCCGATCATGACCGACGCCGAGTGGGAGCGCTTCTCGAAGGGCTACGAGGCGCTATCGCGGTATGCCGCCGAACAGGGTGTGAGGATGGGCTATCACCATCACATGGGCACCATCATCGAGTCGGCCGCCGATATCGACCGTTTCATGGAGATGGCAGGCCCGTACACCCGGCTCTTGCTCGATACCGGCCACGCCTACTTCGGCGGGGCGAACCCGGTCGAAGTCGCGCGGAAGTACATGGACCGGGTTACGCACATCCACTGCAAGAACATCCGACCCGCCATCATGAAGCAGGTGCGCGACGAGAATCTCTCCTTCCTCGAGGGAGTCCGGCGGGGGGCCTTTACCGTTCCCGGCGACGCCGAGGGGTGCATCGCGTTCGAGCCGGTGCTGAAGATCGCCGCCAAGCACGGTTATTCCGGCTGGCTCGTGATCGAGGCCGAGCAGGACAGTGCGGTGCGCGAGCCCTTCAACTATCAGAATATGGGCCTTCAGGCGCTACGCGCCATGGCACGATCGACCGGACTCGATACCGCCGCGCCCGCACCGGCGTAAACCTGACGCAAGCGCTGACCCATCTTTATGGATTTACCGGAGGACGCAATGCTCACTCTTCACCACTATGCCCAAGGCGCAGTTCTGGAAGGCCGCTCAGGGCGCTTCGCGGACGTCTTCAACCCAGCGACTGGCGCGGTGGAGAAGCGGGTGCCGCTGGCGACAAATGAGGAGGTGGGCGAGGTCGTCGCGGTGGCCAAAGCGGCCTGGCCGGCTTGGGCAAAGACACCGCCTCTGAGGCGCGCGCGGATCCTCGACCGATTCAAGTTCCTGTTGCAGGAGAACGCCGACAAGATCGCTGAGCTGATCTCTGCCGAGCACGGCAAGACCCATGACGACGCGCTCGGCGAGGTGACCCGCGGTCTCGAGGTCGTCGAGTTCGCGGTCGGCATCCCGCACCTCCTGAAGGGCGAGGTGACCGAGAACGTCGGCACCAACGTCGACAGCCACTCGCTGCGGCAGCCGCTCGGGGTGGTCGCCGGCATCACGCCGTTCAATTTTCCCTGCATGGTGCCGATGTGGATGTTTCCGGTGGCGCTCGCCTGCGGCAACAGCTTCGTGCTGAAACCCTCGGAGCGCGACCCCTCAGCGCCGCTGTTCATCGCCGAGTTGCTGACCCAGGCCGGAGTGCCGCACGGCGTTTTCAACGTGATAAACGGCGACAAGGAGGCGGTAGACGCACTTCTGACCCATCCGGACGTAAAGGCGGTGAGCTTCGTCGGTTCAACCCCAATCGCGCGCTACATCTATTCGACCGGCACCGCGCACGGAAAGCGGGTGCAGGCGCTCGGCGGCGCCAAGAACCACGCAATCATCATGCCGGACGCCGACATCGACATGGCCGTCGGGGCGCTGATGGGCGCGGCTTACGGCTCGGCGGGCGAGCGGTGCATGGCGATCTCGGTGGCGGTGCCGGTCGGGGAGGCGACGGCGAACGCGCTGATCGAGAAGCTGGTGCCAAAGATCGAGGCGTTGAGGGTCGGGCCGGCGAGTGACCGCGCGTCCGACATGGGGCCGCTGGTTACCGCCCAGCACCTGGCGAAGGTTCTGGGCTATATCGACCAGGGAGTCGAGGAGGGGGCGAAGCTCGTCGTCGACGGGCGGACGTTCAAGGCGCCGCAGGGCTACGAGAAAGGGTATTTCGTCGGGGGATCGCTGTTCGACAATGTGACGCCGGACATGACGATCTGGAAGGAGGAGATATTCGGCCCGGTCCTGTCGGTGGCGCGGGCGAAGAACTACGATGAAGCGGTCGCGCTGGTGGCGCGGCATGAGTACGGCAACGGAGTGGCGGTTTTCACCCGCGACGGCGATGCGGCCCGCGCTTTCGCACACGACATCGAGGTGGGTATGGTCGGTGTCAATGTGCCGATCCCCGTGCCAATGGCGTTCCACTCGTTTGGCGGCTGGAAGGCTTCGCTCTTCGGCGACCACCACATGCATGGGTCGGAGGGTGTGCGCTTCTACACACGGCTGAAGACGATCACCACGCGCTGGCCGACCGGCATGCGAAGCGAGGCCGAGTTCGTCATGCCGACGATGGGCTAGCTGAGATTGTCCCTCGGCATCATCGACGCGATGGAACGCTGAAGACGCCGACCTCGCAGCGCGTCGGCGCCTGAAGTCTCGCCTGCAACCCTGGCACGTAGATCTGGAGTCAACCGCCACAGGAGAGCCACATGACCTTTCCCGTCTCCCTACCAAGGTCCCGTATCGCGCCGCCAATGGAGGCGCCCGCGCTGCGCTGGGGCGTCCTCGGCTCCGGCTGGATCGCCGCGCAGTTTATCGCTTCCGTCCGCGCCCACACCCGACAGTCAATCGCAGCAGTCGGCTCGCGCACGCAGGTGAAGGCGGATGCCTCCGCCCACAAGTGGGAGATCGCGACCGCTTACGGCAGCTACGAGGCGCTTGTGACAGACCCGACGCTCGATGTTATTTACGTGGCCACGCCTCACAACATGCATCACGAGCACGTCCTGCTCGCGCTCGGCGCGGGCAAGCACGTCCTCGTCGAGAAGCCGATGGGGCTGAACCGCGCACAGGCGGCCGAGATGGTGGCGCTCGCCCGAGAGAAGGGCGTCTTCTTCGCCGAAGCCCTGTGGACGTACTTCCTGCCAAAGTTCGATGTCCTGCAGCAAGTCCTCGATTCCGGGGTCCTTGGCGAGATAAAGTCCGTCCATACCGAGTACGGCGAATATTTTACTCGTGACCACCGGATTTTCGACCCCCGGCTCGCCGGCGGTCCGCTGCTGGATCTCGGCATATATCCGGTGTCGCTGCTGACCAAGCTCCTCGGCGTACCCCTGCAGGTCGTCGGTGTGGCGCAGCCGGATTCGAGCGGGGTAATGGGCCAGCTCTCGGTCATCCTGACCGATGCGGCGGGTAACCAGGGCACAATGTCCACCACGCTCTATGGCTTTACCCCGACCAACGCTGTGATCTTGGGAACCGGTGGAACGGTCCGCTTCGGCAGCGAGTTCAACCTTCCCGGGCCGTTCGAGGTGATTTCGGCAGACGGCCGCACGGTCCTGCGCTACGAGGAACCGGCGGGTCGGCATTTCGAAGGACTCTTTTTCGAGGCCGCCGAGGTCGCCCGCTGCATTGCCGCCGGTAAGCCGGAGACACCGTACCGCACGCTCCAGGCTTCACTCGAGACCATGGCGACGCTGGACAGAATTCGGAAGACTGTGGGCTTAGGGTTCAGCGAGGCCGGGCTAGTAGAGTGATGCGCCGGACCGCCGGACCATCGTTGATGGTTTTCAATCAAGCAAGGGAATCGTCATGTATCCCGATGCAAGTATTGAGGAGGAAATCATGGCTGCCAGCCCGCCTTCGGCGAGGGACGATCAGCACATACGCCTCGGCGTCAGTCCGCTTTCGTGGGTAAACGAAGTTCTTGAGGATCTCGGACGTGGTACGGCCGCGGAAACCTGTCTGGCGGAAGCCAGTGCGGCTGGCTACGCGGGCGTCGAGCTCAGCCGTATCTTTCCGCACGACGCAGTGCAATTGTCCCGCCTTTTGACCGGTCACGGACTGCAGTTCGTATCCGGCTGGCACAGCGGGCTCCTGGCCGATCGTGACGTCGGCGAAGAGCTCGAAGCCGTGCGGGGTCATGCATCCTTGCTTCGAGATTCGGGTGCGGAGGTGATGATCTACGGCGAGTGCGGTTCTATGGCCGAAAATGCACTCGACGTGCCGCTGTCACGGCGTCTGAGCCTGCCCGGCAATGCATGGGGCCCCTATGGCGATCGCTTGACCCGCTTTGCCGACGTTGTTGCTCGCGAATACGGCCTCGCGTTCGCCTATCACCATCACCTGATGATGGTCGCCGAGACGCTCGACGAGGTCCGGGCAGTCATGGCCGCTACCGGTCCGTCTGTCGGTCTTCTTCTCGACACCGGACACGCGGCCGCGGCCGGGTTCGACTATGGCCGTTTGATCGAGGAGTTCGGCCCGCGCATCAAGCACATCCACCTGAAGGATGTGCGCGGAGACATTCTCTCTGCCGTACGTGTGCGGGATCTGAGCTTTAACGACGCGGTCCGGGCCGGAATGTTCACCGTGCCGGGGGACGGTTCGGTCGACTTCGAACCTCTTGCGCGGTTCCTCGGCGAGGGCGGCTATTCGGGCTGGCTGGTTGTGGAGGCCGAACAGGACCCTAGCAAGGCTCCGCCTGCCGCCACCGTCACCCGCGCTCACGGCTTTGTCACCCAACAGATCCTGCAACCAGCCCGCAGCGAGAACGTGGCAGGAGGCGCTGAATGACCCGCAAGACGCTCAACGTCGGCCTTATCGGCTCTGGCTTCATGGGGCAGGCGCACGCTGATGCCTACCGCCGCGCCACACTTCTCTACCGCGACCTGCCGCGGGTCCCCGTACTGCACACGCTGGCCGAGACCAGCAAGGAACTGGCGGAAGCCGCCGCCAGCCGGTTCGGCTTTGCGCGTGCCACTGCGGACTGGCGCACCATGGTCAATAATCCGGAAGTCGATGTCGTCGACATCACGACGCCCAACAACATGCACTACGAGATGGCGATGGTGGCCATCGCCGCAGGAAAGCACGTTTACTGCGAGAAGCCGTTGACGGTCTCGCTGGCCGATGCCGAGGCGCTCGCAGATGCTGCCGAGCGCGCCGGGGTCAAGACCATGGTCGCGTTCAACAACATCAAGACGCCTGCTGCCCTGCTGGCCCGACAGCTGATCGAAAGAGGCGACATCGGCAAGCCCACGCGGTTCCGCGGCTGGTTCGACCAAGGCTTCTACAACGATCCAGAGATGCCGTGGAGCTGGCGTTGCTCGCGCAAGGAAGCGGGTTCCGGCGCGCTCGGCGATCTCGGCTCGCACGTCGTCAGTGTGGCTCAGTTCCTCATGGGCGACATCGAAAGCGTCGTGGGGCAGGAGCAGACCTTTTTCGCCACACGGCCGGCACCCAGCGGCGGCTCGGGCTATGGCTCAAGCGCGGACGCAAGCGGACGGCGGCTCGAGGTCGAAAACGAAGACCAGTACCAGGCGCTCGTGCGGTTCCAGAATGGGGCGGGCGGCACCATTGAGGCCTCCCGCATCGCGGCCGGGAAGATTTTCGGCATCGCCTGGGAAGTCTCGGGGACCGAGGGCACTATCGTGATGGACGGCGAGCGGTTCAACGAGCTGAAGGTCGCCCGCTACAGCGACCCCAAGCACGACCGTGGCTTCAAGACCCTTCTGGCGGGATCGCAGGTAGCGCAGTTCAACGGCTTCTTCGGCTTCGACTTCGCCGGCGGCGGTCTCGGCTACTTCGACGTCAAGGTGATCGAAGTTCACGACCTCATCCACGGCATCGCAGGGGATGCGGGCTGCTTCCCCGATTTCCGCTTCGGCGTCGAGAACCAGCGCATCATCGCCGCCATGGAGCGGTCGGCGGCGAGCGGGGCGCGCGTGAAGATCGAGGGGTTGGACACATGATCGAAATTACACTTCCGGGAGCAGGCCGCACGGAACCGGCTCGATGGCTTGGCCAGAATGTGTGGCTCGCATTCGCGATCGCACTGGTTGCTCAGCCGACCGCTGTGCCCGAGAGAGATTGGCAGTGGCCTCGCCGCTGCTCACCCTCCCCCTTGTAGGCGAGGGTCGGTCCGCGAAGCGGAGCGGGGTGGCGGGCAACGTGAAATGCTCAATTCTTGATGACCCCCACCCGGCTCACTTGGTTCGCCACCCTCCACACAAGGGGGAGGGTAGGCCGGCCGCCAGCCCACTTTCGGGTACCGATGCTATTGGGTGTGTCGATATTCAGGTGATGCAGGGTTAAAAATGGCAGTCAGGCCTGAGTTGAAAACAAAAATCGCGATTTTCGAGAATCGGCATGCAGCGTACGTTTGGGTTGCGTAAGTACAGGAAACGGATAAGACGTGAATAATGACAAGCAGTTGGTGTTGTTTGTTGATCTAAACTATTGATGGCGCTGGTGTGCGCTGATCAAACCAGTTCAGCAAGATACCCGCCAGATACGAGCGTCAGCGTCCGCATTGATCCGGCTACCGTATCGTGCTTTCCGAAAATCGGAATTGATTTTCAGCAAGCACGATGCCGAGATTCAAAGAGATGCAGCGTCCTTTGCGCGTCCGAATGCATCCGAAAGTACGCGCGGCACTGTAGGCGTCAATAGCGCCTGATCAATCCAACCAGCCTGCCTTGTACCTTGACCCGGTCAGGACCGAAAATGCGCGTTTCGTAGGCCGGATTGGCTGCCTCCAGCGCAATCGAAGCGCCCTTGCGGCGGAGGCGCTTCAGCGTCGCCTCTTCGTCATCGACAAGCGCCACCACGATCTCGCCGGGATTGGCGGTGCTGGCGTTGCGGATGATCACCGTGTCGCCGTCGAAAATGCCGGCGTCGATCATCGAATCTCCTTTGACCTCCAGTGCATAGTGGTCGCCCCCTGTGATCATTTCCGGGGGGACCATGATCGAATGCGTTTTGTGCTGAATGGCATCGATCGGCACGCCGGCAGCTATCCGGCCCATCACGGGGATGGAGACGGCGGCCCCAACGTCGTCATCGTTGCTCGCCGGCTTGCGGGCCGGATCCGCGATTTTCTTGCCGAGGCTGCCCTCGATCACACTGGGGGAGAACCTCCTGGAAGGCGCGAGCCCCGGCGCGATCGAGTCCGGCAACCTCAGCACTTCCAGCGCCCTGGCGCAATTCGGTAGCCGCCGAATGAAGCCGCGCTCCTCGAGCGCGGTGATCAAACGATGGATTCCCGACTTCGAGGCCAGATCCAGCGCCTCTTTCATTTCATCGAACGAAGGGGGAATTCCGGCCTCTTTCAGGCGCTCATGGATGAACATCAGCAATTCATATTGTTTGCGCGTCAGCATCGCAGCCCCCGAAATCAGAGATAAACAAAACCAGAACAGACACTATCTGTTCCAGTTGTGTTCCGCAACCGCAGGCGGCGTATCGGCAGGTTTGCTAGCTGGATCATCACCGGTCATCTCCCAAGCTCGAAGCTGGCGGGTTCCGGTTGGGGGTATGCGTTTTGAAGCGGAGAAGGATTGACCTACCGTGGCGGTTCGCCTAGGAGTTGAGTTATAGAGGCGACTGGTTTCAATCACGAGCAATTTCGGAAGTTTTCATGTGCCCGACGGCCGTCGCGCGGATACAGGTTCAAACTCGCGCCCGTACTCGCTATCTCATGCCAGAATTCAAAATTTGGCCGGGCACTCTGCCCCAACGACAGGTCTCGGCCAATTCGGACACGACAGAGGATAGGCGCTCACGGTCAGGTCCGGAGGCCTGGCCCCTGACGGGGCGCACAAATGCCGTCTACTCCGTGTGCCGTCTCGATCGCGGGAGAGCGATGAAGCGGGCCGCGACCATTCTGCCCCTCGCCGGACTGCTGATGTTGGCTGACATGGATCCCGCCCCGGCCGAAAACCGGCGCTTCGGGATGTGGGAGCTCGTTTGCCCTCCCGTGGCTGGGAGCCAGTCCGCGGCGCCTACCGGGACAAGCGGCCGCTGGCGAAGCGGATGTGGGCAACGGTGATGGAGACGCTCGCCGAAATCGGGGCGTTGCGGAAGGCGGGATGAGAGACAGGAGGAAATGAGATGAGCTCATGGAACAATTCATCAGCAAGAATGCGCCGCCTCCCGTCACTGCACCGGCTGTGCCTCGCCGGCGAGCCAAGCGAGCCGAGCGTTGGATAGGTATCCCGTTCGAATTCGTTGCCGACGTGTGTCAATTGACCGAAGGCCGCGCAGCTCTGGTGGTAGCGTTGCACATCTACCGGCGCACTACGGTCTGCGACAACTACACCGTGACGTTACCGTCTGGCGAACTCGCCGAGTTGGGGATCGTTCGACAGGACAAACAACGAGCCTTGATCCAATTACAGCGGGCGGGGCTGATTGACGTGAATACCAGCAACGGGCAAACCGCCAGCATCACCTTACTATGGCGGGGCCGCGCTGATCAGTACCTCTGAGGAGGGTGTCACCTCCAGGTGACGGTAGCGTCACCTCCACGTGACCCCGTCCCCTCTCTTACTCTTTAGTAAAAATATAAGCTGGAACCAAGTCGAAGCATGCCTGTCGATTTCGGCATGGATGGCACCTACATCAGATCAAGTCGCGGTCGATCACCAGCCTTGTCCCCTCGCGGCCGAAGCTCGTCCAGATCGGCCGCGCCCACCGACGCGCGCTTCGTGAGCGGTTCGCGCTGAGGGCTTGTACTCTTCCCGCCATGAGTAGCGCGGCGCTCGAGGCCGCTTCCAACAAGCTGTCGTCAGAGATGCCAAGCGAAGTCAGGACACGGAGGATTTTTGTCACGGCGATGTCACCGGGAGCACAAAGTTGGGTTGCGGCTTCGCCCCGTCACCTTCCGTCGCGCGGACATGAACAAGTCGCCGCTTTCGTGGCGGCCTGGGGCGGCTTGCTCCGCTCCTGCGAGCAGGTCGAAGAGCCAGGTCAGGCCCGCATCCATCATCGCGGCTTTCGCAACGACGGCGTTAAGCCGAAAGACGGGCAGCGGCAGCGGAGCTTCCACACCCAAAACTCCAAAACGCGCCCCGTGCATTGCGACGAACCGTCTCGGCAAGGCGGAAATGAGGTCGGTCTCGGCAATGACTGCGAGAGCGAACAAGAAGTTCGGAACGGTCAGCGCAATCCGCCGCGAATAACCTCGCCCGTCAGAGCCTCGTCGACGAAGCCATGGCGATCGCCAGTAAACGAGACCACCAGATGCTGCATCTCGCAATATCGTTCCAGGGTCGGGTTGTCGGCGAACGGATGTCTGGCGCGCACGGCGATGACGAAGTCCTCCTCGTAGAGCGTGCGCGCATGGAAGCGCGCCGGAATGTGATCAGAAGGAATGATCGCGATGTCCATCGCTTGCGCTTCCAGATCGGAGAAGGCGTTGCGCCACGCACGCTCGGGAGACGGCTCTCCCGGCGTGGGAAGCAACTGACGCATGCCGATGTCGATGCCGGGCGCAGCCTGTCGCAGCCCAGCAAGAAGCGGTGGCAGGAAAACCGCCGAGGCGCCGTCAGGCGCGCCAAGAGTGAACCGGCGCGTGGATCTCGTCGGATCGAACGGCTCGGCGGTCGAGATGACGCTCCTCACCTGCGCCAGGATATCCGCGATCGGCGCAGCCAGTTCCGTCGCGCGCGCGGTTGGCACGACGCCTTTGGGGGTCCTTAGAAACAGCGGATCGTTGAGGAGACGGCGCAGCCGCCCGAGCCCATGGCTGACCGCCGAGGGCGTCAGATTAAGCCGCTCCGCGGCCCGGCCGACATGACGCTCCTCCCGCACAACCTCGAAGAGGACGAGAAGGTTAAGATCGGTTCGTGAAAGGTCATTCAGCATATCAATGAAATCATATCACTGGATTCAATATAACTTAAGTGCGATCTCATGCCTCGGTGAAGCAGCGCGCCAGCGGGCTTGCATCGTTGGCAGGACAGGAGCGACCCCGCATGTCAGCCTACACGACGCTCGCTCGTCGCCTCAACGGTGGCAGGCCCTACACTGGCCACCGCCGTCCACGAACGCTTCAGGCGAGCTCTTGGAGGCTCCGTCCCCAACGGGGCCGTGGCCGAACTCATCCGGCGATCCGCGCAAGCCAACCGGCGCTCATGCGCGGCGACACAGATAGGTATCGCGCATTGGTCCAGCACGCGGACGATTTCACGCTGATGTCTCCATTCGGCGGGACGCCCACGCGCGGCGCGGACCTGACGGACGAGCGCTGGGAGGCGATTGGG
This sequence comes from uncultured Alphaproteobacteria bacterium, assembly GCA_963813315.1. Lineage (GTDB taxonomy): Bacteria > Pseudomonadota > Alphaproteobacteria > Rhizobiales > Rhizobiaceae > CAWEYO01. Next base: position 278,297 of record CAWEYO010000014.1, read on the forward strand.
CGGTTCTTCGGGAACGGCACGTTTGAGCAGGAAGTGGTCCAATCATACGGCTCGGCCAACATGGTGGTTCTTGCGATCATCGAACGGTGCCATGTCGAGGTGGGCGGTCTGCCGGCCCAGGAATGGCCGCTGCGCGTCACTCTGGTCTATCGCCGCGAAGGGAGCGATTGGCGGCTGGCACATCGGCACGCCGACCCTCTCGTTAAGGGCGTCAGCCTGGAACAGGCGGCCGCGCTTGCCCGGGGCGCGAGGCAGTAGCCAGGCTCCAATCTCCGACGCGCATTCAGGCATGCATCCGGCTAGCGCTTTTAGGGCCGTAGTTCCCGGTTTCATGTCGCGAGGCGATGAGGTCATGTCACGCGGTCCCGATCGACACCTTTCGGGAGCGTGGCGGGCGACCTATCTATGGCTCAAGGAGACAGATCATGACGACTTCAAGTGAACGCGCAGTCTTGGCCGGCGGCTGTTTCTGGGGCATGCAGGATTTGATACGCCGCTATCCGGGCGTGATATCGACTCGGGTCGGCTATACAGGCGGGGAAGTGCCGAATGCCACCTATCGTAATCACGGAACCCACGCCGAAGCCATCGAGATCATCTTCGATCCAATGACGATCAGCTATCGGACAATCCTCGAACGCTTCTTCCAGATCCACGACCCGAGCACGAAGAATCGTCAAGGCAATGACGTTGGGATGAGCTATCGATCCGCAATCTTTTACACTAGTGACGAACAGAGACGGATCGCAGAGGACACCATCGCCGACGTCGATGCCTCGGGGCTATGGCCCGGCAAGGTGGTGACCGAAGTTGCGCCGGCCAGCGAGTTTTGGGAGGCGGAGCCCGAGCATCAGGACTATTTGGAGCACTACCCGAACGGCTATACCTGCCATTTCGTCCGACCGGATTGGAAACTCCCGGTCAGATCAAAGACTGCGCCGGTGCAAGCAAGCGCGACGGGGTGAAGCAGTTAACAATCTCTTCGGCATCGATCTCAACCTGGCAACCGAGAGTGCAGCCTGGCTATCCGCCGGCGCTCCCGCAAACCCAGCGGAGCCACAGCCAAACGTGGATCTCGAGATGGAAGACCACTTTCGCAGAGGTCGGCAAGGCGTGAATGTCGGACCGAAATCAACTTGGAAGCAGGTTCGCCGACAATCTATTCAGCGGCCTCCGCGGACTGCACTGGGATGTAATTCAGGATCGGCCCAAGCCAGCGCTCGACCTCCGCAACTGGCATGTCTTTGCGTCGTGCATAGTCCTCCACCTGATCGCGCTCGACCTTGGCCACCCCGAAATAGTAGCTTTCGGGATGAGACAGATAGAGCCCGGAGACCGACGAGCCCGGCCACATGGCGTAGCTCTCGGTCAAAGCGACGCCTGCCGCCTTCTCCGCGTCCAGCAGCCGGAACAGCGTCGCCTTTTCGGTATGGTCCGGCTGCGCTGGGTAGCCGGGCGCCGGGCGGATGCCACGATAGGGCTCGCCGACCAGATCGTCCGGCGCGAGATTTTCATCCGCCGCGTAACCCCAAAACTCCTTGCGCACGCGCTCGTGCAATCGCTCGGCGAAAGCCTCGGCAAACCGGTCCGCTAGCGCTTTCACCAGGATCGAGGAATAGTCGTCGTTGGCCCGCGCGAAGCGTTGAGCGATCGCCACTTCCTCAATGCCTGCGGTCACCACGAAGCCGCCGATATAGTCGGCTTTGCCACTTTCGAGTGGGGCGACGAAGTCGGAAAGCGCGACATTGGCTTTGCCATCGCGTTTGGTCAGCTGCTGGCGGAGCGTGAAGAAGGTCGCGAATTCCGTGGCCCTGCCCTCGTCGGTGAAAAGTCTGATGTCGTCGCCCGCCGCATTGGCCGGCCAGAAGGCGACCACGCCCCTTGGCGCGAACCATTTTTCGGCGATGATCTTCTTCAGCATCGCCTGCGCGTCCTCGAACAGCTGTCGCGCGGCGGGTCCCTGGGCCTCGTCTTCGAGGATTTTCGGATAGCGGCCCTTCAGTTCCCATGTCTGGAAGAACGGCGTCCAGTCGATGTACCGGGCAAGTTCGGAAAGATCCCAGTTCTCGAAGATTTTCGTGCCGAGGAAGGACGGCTTCGGCGGCTCGTAGTTCGCCCAGTCGATCTTGTGCGCGTTGGCCCGCGCCTTGGCCAGCGGCAGCCGCTGCTTGTCCGCTTCCGCGCGGGCGTGCGCGTCGGCGACCTTCCGGTATTCGGCCCGTACCGTCTCGACATAATCGCCCTTGGCTTCGGGCGACAGCAGGTTTGACACGACGCCGACCGCGCGGCTGGCATCGTTCACGTAGACCGTCTGGCCTTTGCCGTAGCACGGATGGATCTTCACCGCCGTATGCACGCGGCTGGTCGTGGCGCCGCCGATCAGCAACGGGATATCAAACCCCTCGCGCTCCATTTCGGCGGCGACATGCGCCATTTCGTCCAGCGATGGCGTGATCAGGCCGGACAGGCCGATGATATCGACGTTCCGCTCCCTTGCAGTCTGCAGGATCTTGGCCGCCGGCACCATGACGCCGAGGTCGATGATTTCGTAATTGTTGCAGGCGAGCACGACACCGACGATGTTCTTGCCGATGTCGTGGACATCGCCCTTGACCGTCGCCATCAGGATCTTGCCGGCAGTCTGCCGCTCGCCAATGTCGATGCCGTTGGCGGCGTTCGCCAGTTTCTCGGCCTCCATATGCGGCAATAGCCCGGCCACCGCCTGCTTCATGACGCGCGCCGACTTCACCACTTGCGGCAGGAACATTTTTCCGGCCCCGAACAGGTCGCCGACGACATTCATGCCGGCCATCAGCGGGCCTTCGATGACGTGCAGCGGGCGGGCGGCGGCAAGCCGCGCCTCGTCGGTGTCAGCGTCGATGAATTCGGTGATGCCGTTGACCAGCGCGTGGGAAATGCGCTCCTCCACCGGCCAGTCGCGCCATTTGAGGTCGCGTTCCCTTGCCTCCTTGCCCGCTGAGCCCTTGAAGCGTTCTGCAAGCTCCAGCATGCGCTCGGTGGCCGTGCCGCCGCCCTTCGGCGCTCGGTTGTTGACGACATCCTCGCAGGCCTCGCGCAGTTCCGGATCGATGGATTCGTAGACCGCGAGTTGGCCGGCATTGACGATGCCCATATCCATGCCGGCTTGGATGGCATGATAGAGGAACACGGCGTGCATGGCCTGGCGCACAGGCTCGTTGCCGCGAAACGAAAAGGACAGGTTCGAGACGCCGCCCGATATATGGACATGCGGCAGGGTTTGGGTGATTTCTCGTGCGGCCTCGATGAAATCGACGCCGTAGTTGTTGTGCTCGTCGATGCCGGTGGCGATGGCGAAGATGTTCGGGTCGAAGACGATGTCTTCCGGCGGGAAGCCGGCCTGTTCCGTCAGGAGCTTGTAGGCGCGGGTGCAGATAGCGACCTTGCGTGCCCTGGTGTCGGCCTGCCCGTCTTCGTCGAAGGCCATGACCACAACAGCCGCGCCATAGGCGCGAACGAGCTTCGCATGGTGCAGGAAAGCCTCCTCGCCTTCCTTCATCGAGATCGAATTGACCAGCGGCTTGCCCTGAACGCATTTCAGGCCGGCTTCAATAATCTCCCATTTCGAACTGTCGATCATCACCGGCACGCGGGCGATGTCCGGCTCGGCGGCGATCAGGTTGAGGTAGTCGACCATCGCCTTCTTCGAAATCGATCAGCCCCTCGTCCATGTTGACGTCGATGATCTGGGCGCCATTCGCCACCTGGTCGCGCGCGACGTCGAGCGCGGCGGCATGGTCTCCTGCCGTAATCAGCTTGCGGAACTTCGCCGAACCGGTGACGTTGGTGCGCTCGCCGACATTGACGAAGGGGATTTCTTTAGTGAGCGTGAAAGGCTCGAGACCGGAGAGCTTCATCTGCGGCGTCTGTTCGGGTATGGCGCGCGGCGCATATTTTTTCACTGCTTCCGCGATCGCGCGAATGTGCTCCGGCGTCGAGCCGCAGCAACCCCCGACGATATTGACCAGCCCCTCGCGCGCAAACCCCTCGATCTGGGCGGCCATGAATTCCGGGCTCTCGTCATACCGGCCGAATTCATTGGGCAGGCCGGCGTTTGGATAGGCGCAGACGAATGTGTTGGCGACGCTGGAGATCTCCGCCAGATGCGCGCGCATGGCGTTCGCGCCGAGCGCGCAGTTCAGTCCGATCGTGAACGGATCGGCATGGCGCACCGAGTGCCAGAACGCGGTCGGCGTCTGGCCGGAAAGCGTCCGGCCGGAGAGATCCGTGATCGTGCCGGAAATCATGATCGGCAGACGCACACCCTTCTCGATGAAAATCTCGTTGCAGGCGAAGATCGCCGCCTTGGCGTTCAGCGTGTCGAAGATCGTCTCGATCAGGATGATGTCGGCGCCGCCGTCGATCAGCCCGCGCAGCTGTTCGCCGTAAGCGGTCCGGAGGTCGTCGAAGCTGACGGCGCGGTAGCCCGGATTGTTGACGTCCGGCGACATGGACGCGGTGCGGTTGGTCGGCCCGAGCGCGCCGGCGACGAAGCGGCGCTTGCCGTCTTCCCGCTCAGCGCGGATCGCGGCACGGCGCACCAGCCGCGCGCCGTCGCGGTTGAGATCGTAGATCACGCCCTCCATTCCGTAGTCGGCCTGCGCGATGGAGGTGGAGGAAAACGTGTTGGTTTCCAGAATGTCGGCGCCGGCGATGGCGTATTGATAGTGGATTTCCTCGATCGCCGCCGGCTGGCTTAGAATCAGCAGATCGTTGTTGCCCTGCTGGTGGCACGCGCAGCCGCCGAACCTGTCACCGCGAAAGTGGTTCTCGTTGAATCCGAGGCCCTGGATCTGCGTGCCCATGGCGCCGTCGAGAACGAGGATGCGCTCGCGTGCGGCAGCCTGCAACGCCTCACTGATTTCTGTGCCGTCCGATTTGGGCGCGGTCGGACCAAAGAGGTCATTCAATGACGTTGCTTGCGACATTGGCCGTTCTCAGTGCGACTAGGCAGAATCACATAAAGACATCTTTATGTCAATATACGATTGTTTCTTCCGCGAACACCTAGGAGCGACAACCGTTATCGCAGCTGACGCCACGGAATACACGGATTTTGGGTTCGAGCCGATCAGCCCGCAGCGAGCGCGAAGACGTGACCGCGGCCATGCGGGAGCGCATTGTGAGACCAGCACAAACTGTCGCCTGAGAGCTGAGGCGCTCATTGCCTGTCGATTCCGGCGTTGGCAAGAGTCGGCTTGCCATCGGGGTCTCGATACCCAGGAGAGGTGGGCGGGCCGTCATTGCCGTCACTGGGCAAATGTCGGGCGACTATCCTGTCCCGCGGCGGCAAGCTTGCTGCGTTGTCAGCCTTGAGGTTTGCAGGGCAGTCCTTCGTCCCCTTCTCGTATAAGACACTCGTATTCGTCGAAGAGCCGTTCGGTTTCATGACTGCCCGTACTGCGCCGCGCGCGGAAAGAGCGAGCAGGGCAAGAATCAGCACCACAGCTTTCACGACCGTCGCTGCCGGGTTCGGCCTCGAGATCATCAGTCCGCCGGCACGCTGCCCGTACCGATGTTCTTGAAAGTGTGGACCTGATGGCGGGTTGCAATGCGATGCCGCCCGGGCCGACGTCGAGCACCTCGTCACCCCGCCAGATCCGAAAGGTCCATTCGATCACGTAGGAGATCTCGTCCTCCCTGCCATGGCGGTGAAACGGTGCGGCCACGGCTGGCGGCACGATCTCCTCGATGACGGCCACGTCGACAAGCACTCCGGCCGGATCGCGGCGGATGATCACTGTTTCGCCAAATACCTCGAGCGTGCGGTCCACATGGAGCGCCCCGGTGCATTCCTCCCGGTTCCACCGTCCGCTCCTCCTCAGGCTTGCTCGGTACGGTAATCCTGCGGAAGAGGCACGCCCACCCGTCTGGCCGTCAGATCGTCCCTACAGGCCGCCCGGCGGCCGATTCGGCGACGCATCACGGGTTGTTTCGCTTGGTCTAAATCTTGCCGTTTAAAACGCCTGCGCCATCTGTATGGGAATGGACTTTCGCAGCGCGCTCGATAAATCGGTGTCTGGGCCGGCCGGTGGCTCGATTAAGCGATGGTGATGGCGCGCGAGCAAGGCAGCAGAACCTGGGAGTTGCGCGCCGCCATCGACCTCGCACGTCTCTGGCAAACATCGGAGCGCATTGAAGAAGCCCGCGTCCCTCTTCAACCGATCCATGACGGCATCGACGAGGGCGATTGCGTCGAGGACCGAGCAACCGCGCGTGCAATCCTCGCAGACATCTCCAAATGAGGACGAACGGATCAAAAAGTCTGTATTGGTTTGCAATGTCTCTTGTTGGCGTAACCACGACCAATAGCTTCGCGCTGCCGATGTCCGCTTTCGAGTAACAGCGAAATTGCTTCGAGTGACCA
>CAWEYO010000015.1:0-129433 GCA_963813315.1 uncultured Alphaproteobacteria bacterium
TCCCGGCCGCAGTTCCATCTGCTTTTCTTCTGAATAACCTACGCGCTTGCGGAAAGCTGCTCAAATGAATAAAAAGGGCTATCGATGAACTGAGCTCATCTGTTTTGTGCAATGCTCCGACGCCTGTCCATCAAGGCAATTCAAGCCTTTGAGGCCGCCGCGCGCCTCGGCTCCTTCGCGCTTGCAGCAGACGACCTTGCCGTCACGCCATCGGCGATCAGCCACCAAGTGCGGCTGCTTGAAGAGCAACTCGGCATCGTCCTCTTTCACCGCGTCCACCGCTCGGTCCTCCTGACGGATGTCGGGCGGGAGTTCGCCACCGAGGTGATCGCGGCCTTCGCGCGCATGGACGCCGCGACCCATGTCGCGGCGACTTTTGGGGGCGCGGCCTCCCTGACGATCCATTCCACGCCCAGCATCGCCACCCAGTGGCTGATGCGCCGCTTACCACTCTACGGCGAGAAGCACCCCGAGATCGACCTCAGGCTCCAGTCCTCGGTGAACCGCGTCGATCTCGGCCAGGGCATCGTCGACGTCGACATTCGATACAATCCGGGACCCCCGCCAGCGGGCTCAGTCATGGTTCCCTTTCCAGACGACGTGATCGTGCCGATGTGCTCGCCCCGGCTGGCCGAGGGCGTGAAACCCATCCGGCGCCCGGAGGACCTCGCCGGCCACACGCTGATCCACGGCGAAATCACCATCCTTGGCTGGCGCGACTGGAGCCGGCGCAACCGGAAGGCGCGCCTCGACCTCGAGCGCGGACCCCGCTTCGACCGCTCCTTCATGGCGATCTGCGCGGCTGTAGATGGCCTCGGGATTTGCCTCGACAGCATGTTGCTCGCCGAGCAGGAACTGCGGAAAGGCAAGCTGATCGTCCTCTTTCCCGAGACCGCTATGAATGTCCGCGGGCATGGCTTCGTCACTCTTCGCTCTAAGTCCGATATGCCAAAGGTGATGGATTTTCGAAATTGGCTCTTCGGAGAGTTGGAACAAACAAAACAATGGTGGAACGAGTTCTTAACGTCCGATGATTGCATTGTACGCCGAGCCAGACGCTGATCACGAACGTCAGCTTCTGGGGCACAGAGCTGACGTCGGACAGGCTTCGGCCGAACGTCAGTCAATGGCGCTACTTGCTCGTTCGGATGGCCGGAGCGGACGGGACAGTCCACCATGAGACTGCTTGCGAACTCGGTTACAGGTTCTGACCACTAGCTCGGAAAAACGCTACCGGGATTTTCGCCGTTTCATTGGCTTGATCGATACTCTCTTCGGCTCACCACGACGGTCACTTCGTTTCACCCCAGTTGTAGCCGGTATGAACCAAGACCAAATTGTTGAGCGGCGCGCCCGGAAAGATTGTCTCAAAGGCGAGCGTCATCGCCTCCTCTAGCAGTACCGCCGCCCGCTTGGCATCTTCTTCGCGGACTTCGAGCACGATCTCGTCATGGCACCAGATCACCGGTCCGCCGGCAATCCCGTATGCCGGCAACGCCTTGTCGATCAGCGCCAGCGCCAGCATCGAGGCATCGGCGCAGGCGCCCTGGACAGGCAGGTTGCAGCTTTGCGTGTAGCGAGAATTCCCGCCGGTCCTTCTCGCCCGGCTTCGGTGCGGCGTTCCAGGCGAACCGATGGATCCGGCCCTCGTCCTCGTCGGCATGGGCGCCGATGCGCACATAGCCGCGCGCCCGCAGATATTGGCGTGGTGCCTGCGCCACACGGCGAGTTGCGGATAGGCGGACGCAGAAGGCGTCAAGGCGCTGCTTCGCCTCGTGGAGTTCGAGCCTGATGCCGTAATTGTTCCACGCGGCCTGCGACCAGTCCATCGGGTCCCATCCCGTAAACCGCGCCGAAGTTCACCGCCTTGGCGGCGTTGCGCTCGGCCTTGCTGACATCCTCCGGAGCCGCGCCGGTGAAGCTGGCGGCAGTCAGCCGGTGCAGGTCGTCGCCGGCCGCGAACGCCTCTGTCATGGCGACATCGCCGCTGATATGGGCGGCGGCGCGCAGTTCCATCGACGACCAGTCGCCGCCGACCAGGACATGCCCAGGTGCGGCGACATAGAGGGACCGGAAACGCTTGCCGTCGCCCTTGGCCGGCGTCTGCTGGACGTTCGGGTTCGAGCATGAGGCCCGCCCGGTTATTGCCTGGGCGACATTGTAGGAGGCGTGGATACGGCCGTCGTGGACGAAGGTCCGCCAACGACGGGCCGAAAGAGGAGAGCTGCTTGTCGACGATGCCGATCTCGGCCAACACGGCGATCGGGTCGTAGTGGGCGGCGCGCCGTAGATCCGACCGCTTTGTCGACTTGGCCGTGCCTTTCGGCGTGACGGGCCATGCCTCCCATTCCTCCGGCGTCAGCAGTTCCGCTAGCAGCTTCTCCTTGCCGGACGGCGATGACGGCACGCCGTCGAGCGCCAGCTCCGGCCGCCCGGCTTCGGCGCAGGCGGTCTCGAAGCGGGTGGCAAGATCGAGCCGTCGGCGCATTCAGATCTTCGATCAGGACGGCATGGGCGTCGCGGTCGAAGCCGACGCCGCGGCGCTCCATGCGGGCGACGGCCGGCAGCACCGCGCGTTGGATTTGGTAGGCGCTCTCGACGCGCTCGGCTTCGAGCTGCGGCATCAGCACCTCGGCGAGATGGAACGCCAGCACCGCGTCGAGCGCCGGCGTAGTTCAGTTGCGGCCCGGAGAGGTTCGGCGCCGACCAGTCGCTCGTCTGCAGTTCCTTCTTGAGCTGGATGATCGATGCCGAGGAAGTGGGCCGAAGCCTCGGCGAGCGAACGGTGCGCCGACACCAGCGAGCAAGCCCGGCCATCTGCATGGTGCAGTCGAAATTCTCAGGCTCGATGCCTAGCGCCTGCAGGAATTTCAGTTCGAACGCGGCGTTGTGGATTGCCAGCGGCAGCGGACCACAGCGGCTCAAGGGCATCCAGGTCGACATGATCGAGATCGAACACATAGGCGGTCTCGCCGCCGGCATAGACCTGGACCAGGCGGATTTCGCCACGGCCAGGATAGAGCGGCGCCGTGGAGGCGCGCTCACGCGTGGACCGGAGTTCCGTCGAGCGTCGGGATCGCTGGCGACCATGGCGGCTTTGCCGGTCTCGCGCAGCTCCAGTTCACGGGCAGCCATCGCGGCGATGGCCGTCTCCGCCGCCGCGGCTTCGTCGGCGGTCGGCTTCGTCTCGATATCAAGCCCGATCGATCCGCCGGAAGCGATCAGTTCATCGACAATCGGGCGTGCCGTCGCCGTCGATCGACCAACGAGAACTGCACTGCACGCCGAGGTTGTGAAGGATTTCGCCGGCTGGATCGTCGTCACCGCCGAGCGCATGTGATGATCGACGGCTTTCGCCGGAGCGAATGACGGTCACGCCATGCTGGCAGCCTCGTCGGCGGCGAGGTGGCCAAGGCCGATGACGCGTAGGTCGGCTCCACGAAGACGGATGACGAGACCGGCGTGGCGTGCCTCGGCGATGAGCGCGACGGCGTCGGTCATCAGATGTCCTCCCCTTCGGAGGGAGTCTTCGGGCCTCGCATGGCGCGATCGCGGCCGACGCCTGGCCTAGACGCTTTTCGGCGACCGAGGATTTTGCGCCGCCTTGCGTTTTTCGCTTTCAAACCCGGTAACCCGGTCCGACCGCTTGCGCTGCAAGGGTTTTCGCGGTTTCAAACCCGGTCCGGATTGTGTTTGCTCGGACCGGGTTTGAATTTGGCTCAACGCCTTTGTTTCCAAGCGGATCGGACCGGGTTACCGGGTTTGTTGCCGGAAAAACCACGTGTCGAGAAAATCGCATCGATTTCGGCGACTTTTTTGGCCACCTCGGCAGCGGTATCTGCCGGCACCCGGCCGCTCGCGAGGTACCGTCTGAACGCGTCGAGGAACTGATCCGCCGGGTAGAGACGGCGTTTGTGGCCGCCTTCCGGTCATCCGCCCTGCGAATGATCTGGTAGGCTCCGAGCATCTTACCAAGCCGGGTCGCCGTGAGCGGCTGCGGCGGGGCGAACGGGCGTTTCGGATCGACGAATTCCTGCCAGGTGCCGTTGTCTTCCTTCAGCAGATGCGCAGTGCAGTTCCTCCGGGGTGATGCCGCCGAGTGGAACGAGACTTCTCGCGTTTAGCGTGTATGATGTCTAGGCAATCGAGCAGCAGCTCGGTGCTGTGCCCGAGATCGCCGCGGCCCTTCGGCGAAAGCGCGCGGGCTGCCTGCTCGATCCGCTTCGGCCATTCGCCGCCAGCCAGGTGCGCGATGACGAAAAGCGGCAGCAGCTTGTCGAGTTCACGGGCGCTGATCCAGAGCGGGTGGACGCCGTTGTGCACCGTGTGATCATTTTCCTCCATGTCGTCGACGCGCTTGATCACCTTCGCCACCGCGTCGCGGTTGTCCGCCGCCCAGCGGGCGGCACGGCTCGCCAGCTTCGCTGCCCGCTCCTCTGCGTGGTAGGTCGACGCACGGCGCATGCGGACAGCAAATTGTCCTTGGACGCTGGGAGGCGGCGCCATGGTGATGATCAGCGCAGCGCGACTGCACCGCCTTGGCGGCTTCCTCAAGGCCGGCCAGGATCAGCGGGCAGAACGGCGATGTCGAAGACGGCGTGAACTTGCCGTCCTCGCTTCTTCTCCGTCCGGTCGACGGAGCTTCCTTTCTCGAAACCGGAACAGATGAGATCGACCAGGGTACCGCCGTCGGCGATGGGCGGCGTTCGCCTCGTTGATGAATATCGTGAAGTCCGGGTGGGCCGCGATGAACCGGTGGAACGTCGCCTCCGTGATACTGTCGGAGCGCTTCCACCGCGGGCAGCAGCGGAGGGTCAGCATCCCCGGCGTCGTCTTGCCGAATTCCGGCTCGGCGCTGTGGAGCCAGATGCGCATCGCGAAGTTGAACAGGTCAAAGACGCCGGTGTAGACGGCAAAGAGCGCGAGCACCCAGGCCGCTGTCGGCGGCAGGAAGACGTACCGCTCCAGCAGCGCGACGATGTCGTCGAGAAGCTGTGGCAGATTTTGCGCTTCGGTGGCCGGCGCGGATTCGCCTGCACGCAGGCTCAGAGCCTGTTCGGCCTCCGCGGCGGCTTTCTGCTCTGCGACGGCTTCCTTGCGAGCCGCTTTGCGTGACCGGCTGAGTTCCTCGAGCGACGGCATGCCTTGGATCTTCTTCAGCGACTAGCTTGGCGCGGCCGTAGTCGGCGTCGTCGATGCGGTAAAGCTCTTCGAAGAACGCGTCTTCGCCGCGCTGCCAGAGCGCGCCGTCAGCCGCCTTGGCGACCGTTTTGATGGCCTCGGAGTCGAGATTGCCATCCTTGTCCACGCTTTCAGGCGGGCCAGCTTGACCTTGATGCCGCCCTGGCCGAGCAGACGGGGAACAGCGGCCTGCAGCGCCTCCGAGCTCTCGCCGACGACAACGACCTCCTCGATCTCCGGCGGATGGTGGCCCGGCCGGCCCACTTTTGATGGGGAGGGGCGGCCACGCGCTCGAGGCCGGCGGCCCGGAGCGCCAGCGCGTCGACCAGCGATGCAGCCAGGTAAAGTGTCGTCGGCGCGCCCTCACCATGATTGCCGAGCCGGATCATGCCGTCTTTCAGCCAGCTCGCGCGCCCGCGCTTGTTGCGCGGCTCGCCGAGCGTCGGCCGCCGCGACCGGGTTGATCGGCTGGATGTGGAGCGCGACCAGGGTCCCGTCGTGATCGGTGACCGGCGCCAGCAGGGTTGGGCCGCCGGCCCGGCGGTTCATGATGCGGAGACTGGCAATGTCGCACCGCGATCGCGGCGAGCATTTCCTTGTCGAAGCCGAGACCGGTCAGCCAGGTCATGACGATGGTGCCGGTCGCCGGTATACCGCCGTTCCACAGGTCGTCGGCCTCGATTTTCCGGCGCTGGTCGTGGCCGCTGCGCTGGCAGTCTCGTCATCGTACCGGAACGAACGGGCCTTCATGCGGGTGCGTTTTGAGCCATTCAGCCGCCTAGTCCGCGGCCTCGTCGCCATGGATGTGGGCGATGAGCTCGAAGGCATCATCGCCGGCAGCGCCGCCGGCTGCCCGTCGTCGCAGGATGAACCATGAGCCGTCGGGCCGGATGTCGATGTCTCTTGCCGGCTTCGTAGCCAAGGTCGACCGCGATCTCGATAATCCACGTCGGTCAGCCGGTCGGCTTCCGCCGCGGTGAAGGAAGCGGCCTTGGCCTCCGGCTCGGCCGTTGGCCTTGCCGTTGCCTTTCTGGTACGGGCCTCGGCCTTGCGCTTTTTACGGACGGGGCGGTCCTTGTGTTCGAAGGCGAAGCGTTCGGCTTCCGCAAGAGTCAGCACGCCGTCATCGACCAGCTTCGGGACCGCCTGGTCGACGCTCTGGCCTTCGGATCGCAGCATGTCGAAGGAAGCGACGACTCCCGCATCGCGGGCGCTGAGAAGATCGTCGAGCGCATCAGGTTTGCTGCGCGCCGCGGCTTGTCTCGTGGCGGGATTGTTCACGTCTGGCTGGTCGTCGCTCAGGTCGTGTTGTTCGTTGTCAGACATTTGAAAGGTTCTCCTGCGCCCGGCGCGGCTTGCGCCCGGCGTCTGGACTGCTGGGTGATTGCTGAGCCGGATTTGGCTTCAGCCGCAGATGCGCGACCGCGCGGCTGTCCAGCGCGTTGCGGTAATTCTGGACGGCGCTGACTTTTGCCTCACCGGCACCTGGAGCCAGGCGATCGACGAAGGCGATGAGGGCGTCTCAGCGGCGTGATGCTCGAGCATGAAGCGGATGATGTGGCCAAGCACCGGCATGACGTTGTCCGGCGGCTCGGCGAGCAGAAGCCGGTAGACGGTGCGCTCGGCCTCAAGCCGGCCGCGGCAGAGCGCGAGGCGATGATGGGCGCGGATGCGCTTGAGAAGAACCTCGCCGGCCGGCACGACAGCCGTCCCGGTGCCGGTGGGGAGGCGCACCTCGCTCGAAGACGCTGGCCGCGGAAGTGACGCGGCTCGGCAGCCAGAAGCCAATCTGGCGCGCGAGAACGACGAAGGTCGCATCACCGATCGAGCGGACCTTCCGTGTCGATTTCCACGTCTTCTCCGGGTCGACCCAGCCACGGTCGCCACGGCGCGCGCGGATATGAGAGCGACCATTCGACGAAGGCGTCGTGGACGATCCGCTCGGCGTCCGGGTCGTCGACTGATAGACGACGACCCAGCAGGCGAAGGCGATCCGGACCCAGCGGTCGTAGCCGATGCCGGTGTTCGGCAGCACGGCGAATAGCGCCGCAACGTCCTGCGGCGTCACGGGCTCGGTCAGCCGGCAGTGAAGTTGTGGCTCGGTGATGCCGGCCATGTCCTGCCGGTAGACGGCAATTTGCCGGCGCGTAGGCCGCGACGATCCCGCATGAGCGTGTCTGTGGAGCGCCTGAACGAAGCGAGTGCGTCCGAGAGACCCGCCAAGGCGCGTGATCGTCACCGGCCTGGGCTCGCCTATCTTCCAGTTGAACGTTCCCGGCAGCCGCGGCGCGGCGATCTGCATCGTCGTCTGCTGCCAGTCGGCGACGAGGCCGCCGCTCTTCAGCGCCGCCACGAAGCGCCGCGCGAGGTCGAGCCACTGGTCAGGCGGCAGCGGCTCGGTCGAGCGCCCACACGGCATGCGCGCCGCCAGAGCCGGAGTTGATGACGATCGACGGCGACGGCAGCTTGGCCTTGGCAAGGGCCCCGTCGAGCGCCGCCAGGGCCTCATCATGCGTTTGATAGGCGTGCGGCGTGCCGTCGCTCTTGGTGCCGACGTCGATATCTACGAACAGCGCGGCGAGATCACGGACATTGCCGGTGATGCGGGCGCCGAGCGGACGACCGTAGTCGCTGAGGTAGAACGGATCGTGGTAACGCGCGATGGTCAGATAGATGTCGTGGCCGGCGGCGGTCAGGGCAGCCGCCCGCTCCAGCATCTGGCCAAATCCAAGGACGCGGCGCCGTTCACCGCCGATGTCGACCGAGTAGCCATCGGCCTCAACCGTGAACGGGATGTTAGCGAAGCGGCCGGAGAGCACGGTGCTGAACGGCGAGGAAGGACATATCGCCGGGCCGAAGCAGGAGCAGCGGCAGCAGCGCCCGAGCGGTCAGGTCATTGTCGATCATGGCGGCTCCTTAGAGAACCACCGAGGGATTTCCGCGGCGCGCCGATATGCTACAAGGGTCTTAGGATTTTATTCTCTTTGTAACCTGTCAGCGCCGCCCGGCTCGTCTCGGCGGCGTCTTTCTCTCCTTGTTTCAGACAGCAGAACTAGGTTCGCCTTCAGCGTTGTCGTGCACGCTCATTCCTTGTCATCCATTAGGTTGTCGATGATGATTTCAAGCCGCTCGCGGTCGTCTTCCTCATGTGTTTTGAGCACCGCAGCTGCTGATAGATCCCAGCTGGCGAGGATGGCGTCCTCGACGATCTGCGCGAGGTCGGCCGGTGACAACGCCTCGCACTGCACTGTCGAAACGCCATCGCCGCCGACGCCGGCGAACGAACGCCTGTCTCCAGGCTTGGCCGGCGCGGTTGGCAGGGCGAACTCAACTATCTGCTGCGGCGTGAGCGCTATGCGCTCAGGGATGAACGCTGCGTCAGCATCGGTGATGTCGCCGATGAAAGCGCCGATGTCCTCGACCAGCGATTTGTAGATATGCTCGCCGCTTGGGTCGTAGTCGCCGACGTGTCCTCGCGCACCCGCTTCGGGGTTATTCCGAGTTCCGCCAGGATTTCGGGAGCGGGCAAGGCGCTTGCCTATGCCATCGCGCGCCGGGAGAGCGAATTCAACGTCGGGGCGGTGTCTGGCGCCGGCGCACGGGGGCTGTTGCAACTGCTTCCGGGCACTGCCAAGGAGGTCGCCGAGAAGTCCGGCCTTCCCTATTCGAAATCGCGGCTGACCTCGGATGCCGGCTACAACGCGACGCTCGGCGCTGCGTTCCTCGGCGAACAGCTCGGCCGCTTCGACGGCTCCTATGTCTTGACCTTTGCGGGCTACAACGCCGGCCCGCGGCGGGCCCAGGAATGGGTGAAGCGCTATGGCGATCCGCGCGGCAAGGACATCGAGACGGTCGTCGACTGGATCGAGCGCATCCCCTTCACCGAAACGCGCAGCTACGTGCAGCGGGTGATGGAGAACTACCAGGTCTACAAGACGCGTCTCTCCGGGCAGTTCGATATCGCCAGCGATCTGGTCAGCGGACGCTAGAACGGCGCTCGTCATTGCCGGATCACAATGAGAGTATTGCTCAGCCCTTCTTTGCGAACGAGGTTGAACAGCACGGGAGCATGCTCGGGATCGAGCCGAACACAGCCGGCAGACGCTGGTCGGCCCAGGCGCGCGGTCTGATACGTGCCATGGACGGCGTAGTCGCCATCATAGAAGACTGAATATGGCATGGGGGCATGATCGTACCGGCGCGATCGGTGGTGCAGAGAGAGCCATTTGGCGGTCCACACGCCAGTCAGTGTTTCCTTGCCGTTATGCCGTAGAAGTCCAGGCCATTGGCCGACGATCCGGCTTCGGTAAACCAATGTCATGCTCTGGGTCGAAAGATGGACCTCGGCGCGTATGGCTGGGGCGTCGTCCTGAACCGGAATGGCGAGTTAGGACGCCTGTGCGACCTAGCCGCCGCGAAGGCGTGTCCTTAAGGGCCTATCGACCAATGTCGGGGATGCGCCATGTGTGGACGGCTCTCCTTAATCGGGCGACCGAACTCTCAATCCTGGAGCGTTCCCCTTCGCCCAACAGCCACTTGCCCCCTTCGCCCAACAGCCACTTTGCCGGCGAGGAGACGGTAAGACGCCTCGCGCCGTAGGCCTCTAAGATTTTAGAAAGACGGACCCTATGGACGAAGTACCAACAAGGTAGCACCATCGGAACTATGACCACAGCTCCTAAGGTTCAGCGGAGACTCGCGGCGATCCTGGCCGTCGACGTGGTCGGATATTCACGGCTCATGGGCCAGGATGAGGCCGGCACTTTAGCTCGCATTAAGAGCCTGCGGTCAGAGACGATTGAACCTCAAGTTGCCGAGCATGGCGGCCGCATATTCAAGACAACTGGAGACGGCTTCCTAGTGGAATTCCCGAGCCCTGTTGAGGCAGTGGAGGCGGCCGTTGCGATCCAGGAGGCGCTTAAGGTCAAGTCTTCTCGGCACCCCTCTCGGGCCATCCTCTTGCGGATCGGGATCAATCTCGGAGACATAATTGTCGAGAGTGACGGTGATGTTTTTGGAGACGGGGTGAATGTAGCTTCCCGACTTGAACAGATTGCAGAGCCAGGCGGCGTTTTCGTTTCGAGCAAGGTGTTTGAGGAAGTCAGAGACAAACTCCCGTACGAATTCGGCAAGAGGGGCGAACAGCGTGTTAAGAATATTAGCCGCCCGATCAGCGTCTATTCTGTTGCAACTAAGCGAGCGGCTAATCTTGAACGGCAAGTAGCCCACGAACTAACTCAATCGATTGCGTATTGCCGCGCGAGAGACGGTGTTCAGCTTGCGTGGGCCAAGGTTGGAAGCGGACCACCTCTCATGAAGACCGCTAATTGGCTGAACCACTTGGAGTACGATTGGGAGAGTCCTGTCTGGCATCACTTATTGGAGAGGCTTGCAAGCGAACACACCCTTATCCGCTATGACGCGCGAGGGAATGGAATGTCGGATAGGAATGTGGGCGAGCTTTCACTTCAAACCTGGGTGAGCGATTTGGAAGCCGTTGCTGATGCGGCACGTCTCACCCGCTTTCCGCTATTTGGCGCATCCCAGGGGTGTGCTGTTTCGATTGCCTACGCTGTGCGCCACCCCAAAAAGGTGTCACATCTCATCCTCTACGGCGGCTTCGCACTGGGTGGACGGAAACGTTCGCCTGAAGAGCGCCAGAGACGGGAAGCTATGACGACCTTGATGCGTTTGGGGTGGGGCTCGGACGAACCGACGTTTCGTCAATTATTCTCGTCACAGTTTCTCCCGGAAGGCACCAAAGAGCAGATCGACGCCTTCAACGAACTGCAACGACGGACGGTCTCGCCTGAGTGCGCAGCACAGTATTTTGAGGTCGCCGGCGATCTCGATGTTCGCGAACTTCTGCCGAAGGTGAAGGTACCAACACTTGTTATGCACGTTCGCGATGATCGAGTCTGCCCGATCGAGGCAGGCAGACAAATGGCAGCAGCCATTCCCGGTGCTCGCTTCGTTGCGTTCGACGGCAAGAACCACCTTTTTCTGGAGGATGAGACGGCTTGCGTACAGTTTTTTGATGAACTGAGGCGTTTTCTCCTGTCATAGCGACCTGACGAACGGCGAAATGGCGGTTGATCCAGCCGAAGTTGCCGGCGCCGCGGCCGCTTGGCCGCACGCGCAGGGTGAATTTGCGCCATTCTCCATCTCGCTTCGGCGGGCTGCGCGTGGCGCAAGTCACAAAGGACGTCAAGTGCGCGAAGGGAAGATCGATGTGCATGTTGGTGACCATCAGCGCACCACTGACTTAGTCGGCTGCCAAGGTGCCGTTGGGGAGGCATTAAATCCTTTCCAGCCTTTTCGCGGGCGTCCTTGGTCAGTTCGTTGTAATGCCGTGCAAAAGCCCGCATGCGCCAGACATAGAAACAGCCTTGCAACGTTGACATGGTCGGGAAATCCTTCGGCAGCAAGCGGTCGACATCCCTCCGGGCGCGATGGTCGGCCTTGTGCCGGCTCTCCAGTTATTGTGAAAAAGTAGAGCCATGGTGCAGCCCCATTTCTGGCCGATTATTCAGTGCTTGATCGTGCTGACATTGGCCAACGGTGCGCCGGTCATTGCCAAGAAACTGCTTGGCGGGTGGCTCGCGAGGCCGATCGATGGCGGTTGGGTCTTTTGGGACGGGCAACCCCTTCTGGGGCGGTCAAAGACGCTTCGCGGTGTATTGCTGGCAATCGTCTCTTCTGCGGTTGGCGGACTTCTTGTGGGGCTCGAAATGGAGACCGGAGTGCGCATTGGCTTGACCGCCATGGCTGGTGACATCGTGTCGAGCTTCCTCAAACGTCGCCTGCGCTTGGCTCCGAGTGCCAAAGCACCAGGCCTCGATCAGGTTCCAAAATCCCTGCTTCCCTTTCTGGCCGTCAAAAATCTGCTGGGATTGTCGGCTTGGGACATTCTAGTCGGCGTCGGCGCCTTCTGGGTCGGGGAACTCGTGATCTCCAGGCTTCTCTACGCCCTTCACATAAGGGACAGGCCCTACTAGGTCTTGCAAGTGAAACGGTGGAGTGTGATCTCGGGCAGGCAGTTCAGCCGTACCGCAACGACACTTGAGCCAGCGCCGACTGACGTGTAACCCATCATGCCATGGTACATCCACGCACCGGCGCCCATCATCCGTGGAAGCTGCAACTCCAGCGTGATTGGAATGCCCCTCGGCAGGCAGATCTGGCCGCCATGGGTGTGGCCCGCCAGCAGCAAATCGAACCCAGCGTGGGCGGCCTGGCGATAAATCTCCGGAGTATGCGAAAGCAGGATCGAAAACGCATCGGTCGGGATGTCGGCAGCTGCTTTCTCGATATTGTCGACCCGGAAGAAATGGGCGTCGTCTATTCCAGCGAGATAGATGCGCTGGTCGCCGCGGGCGATCACTTCGAGTTCGTTCAAAAGCATACGAATGCCCATGTCCTCTAGGGCCGGAACCATTTGAACGGTGTCGTGGTTCCCAAGCACGCCATACAACGGTCCCTTGAGGGAGGCACGCACATAGGCAACGCCGTCCAGAGCAGCGTCGAAGGGGCCGAACGTCTTCGCTCGGAAGTCGCCTGTCAGAACGCAGATGTCGTAGTCGAGATCGGACACAAGTTCGATTACGCGATCCATCGCGGGACCACTCATATCGGTATGAAGATCGCTGAGGTGCAGGACCCGGAAACCCTCGAAATCTTGGCGGCAGGGTCACCGACGCGATATTGTTGTCGCGAAGTTGGACACGTGCGGCATTGCGGCACCCACGCCCATAAAGGCCCGTGAGCCGCAGCGTGTTCCGGATCACTGCATGGATCGAATACCAGTTCTCCAGGTGGAAGAAGTTTAGACCCTGGCCAAAGACCTGGGCTTCGTGGTCTTTTTCGATACCGAGACGCTGCCTGGCATGAATTCGGCCCAGGCGCTCGTCCAACCTCTGGCTAACGTTGATCATTGCGGCTCACGAGCTTGGTCAGAGGCGCCGGGACGTGACGCGCAGCTTCGGCGAATTTTGAGTTCAGTTGCTCGCGCGACGGGTGCGATTTCATCTCACTCGCTCAATCCATAGAACCGGACCGAAGCGACAGCTCGGCTAAATCGGGGCGGTTCATCGTGCCATCTCGTTGAATGTCTGGCTACGGCTGACGCGCCAATGCCAATGCGCTGACTCCACCGAAAAAACGTCAAAATCTGTCCTCTTGTAAATATTGGTTGGAAATCAATGCCGGTCAGCGCTTTACCAGCGCACCGATCGCGGCGAGCTCGGCATCGGTCACATAGGTTATCCTGTGCGGTGGCGTCCGTATCATCCTCTCGATGATCGACCGAGGCACGCCGTAAGCGCGCAGCGTGCGCGCAACCCTGTGGGTGGCTTCCAGGGATGGGACCGCATTCGCGTAGTCCTCGCCGACCCAAGCCTGGTGCAGCCCGATGGCGCCAGGCTCGACAATGAAAAGCCGACCACGCCACGCTGACAAGGCAACGACGGCGCAACCGCTCAGGCATTTGGTCCGGATCAGGACCGGCATGCCGTACTCATGCGCAATCCGGGCAATGCCGAGCGACGCATCCATATCGCCGCCGTTCGAACTCAGCATCATGAACCCCGGAAATCTGTCCTCGATGAGCGCATTGCCGAGCAAGCTGGCGACACGGCGGTCGTCGCCGGGCTTAATATCGCCAGCCAGTGCCAAGGCGTAGACAGTCTGGCCGTCCGCCTGGCCGAACGAAGCGACTTCCACGCTCGCCGCGCGAGCGGTCGTTGCGAGTGCCACAAGTGCCAGCGTCGCCAGGAGTTTTTTCATCATTGCGCTCACCATACAGCGAGACGCTTGCGCAGGAAGTAGCTCTTGAGGGCATTCTGTATTGACACGTTCAGTTCAAATTCGGGGAGTGGCCGCGTCGCTCTGCGCTCGTTCGCACTGGCACCCATGGTCGGCAAATGTTTATTGTGTAGAAGATGGCTAGGACAAATCAGTTTACTTTGGAGGAGAATGTGGCATGTCCGATTTCAACATCGGCTTTGTGATCTTCCCTGGACTCACACAACTCGACTTCACTGGCCCGTTTGAAGTCTTGAGCAGGCTTGGAACGCCTCCCTCGATTTCAGCTCCCAGCAAGTTCCCTCAATCGAGAACCCACGTTATTGCCAAGACCATGCTACTGGTTTCGAGCGACCGCGGCCTCGGCATCATGCCTACCTGTACCTTCGAAAACTGTCCCCCGCTTGACCTGATCTGCGTGCCTGGTGGTGGTGTGGGCGTTGTGGACGCGCTTGCCGATGTCGAGACAGTCGACTTCATTCGCCGCCAAGGCGGGCGCGCAGAGTATGTTACCTCTGTATGCACGGGCGCCTTTCTTCTTGGTGCAGCCGGGTTGCTGAAGGGACGTCGGGCGGCAACGCATTGGGCGTTCGTCGACCTGTTGCCCCTGGTCGGCGCTAGTCACGAAAAGGCGCGCGTCGTGCGCGACGGCAATGTCTTCACGTCGGGCGGCGTCTCTTCAGGGATTGACTTCGCATTCCGCATCGTCGCCGAACTTGCCGGACCGGAGGTCGCACAAGCTATCCAGTTGATGATCGAGTACGACCCGTCTCCTCCCTTCGATGCCGGCCACCCTGACAAGGCATCCGAAGCCGCAATGGCGCTTGGGATTCAACGCACCGAAGTGGCCCACACAGGGATACAGGTGGGACTTGAGAAATTGGCCATCCTCGGCAAGGTCTAATTAGCAACCCCGGCGGCGTACCGTACCTTGCACCGCTGATGGCGCGTGGAGCGAACTGCGGTCAATCGAACAGATCGGTCCGGATAGGCTCCTCGCGGTCGAGAATGTCCGCCGTATCGTTTTTGGGCGAGCCGACCTTGCGGTTGATCGGCCACATCGTCATCAGCTCGGCTGGAAACGGCTTCAGCAGGTCGCGCGGGTCCTCGTCCATGAGCCATCGGTTGTAGTCGGCAGGACCAAGAATGACCGGCATCCGGTTGTGGATCGTTGCCATCCTTTCGTTCGGCTCACAGGTGAGCACGCAGAAGGTGCGGATTGTCTCTTCGGTTTTCGCGTCGTGCCACATCTCCCAAATCGCGGCGAGCGCAAATGGTTCGCCCGACTTCATGGCGATGGCGTAGGGCTGCTTGTCCTTGCCGGTGCTGTGGATGTCTTTCAATTCTAAGAAGCCGTCGATCGGCATCAGTGCTCGGCGCTGCCGATAGGAGAACTTGAACAAGCCATTCGTCGCCACCGTCTCAGATCTGGCGTTGATCACCATCCCGCCGGTGCGAGTCATGAAGCCCTAGCGCGCTGCGACGAGCATCATCGAGCCATGGCCGTCGACGACGATGATCGGACACCACTGACTCGGCGCCCCGTTATAGCGCGGCAAGGTGTTGCCAAGCGCGCCGACTTCGGCCGGATCGGAAAGCTGAAATGCGACACCATGTCAGCAAGAGTGGATTTCACATAGACGCGTCCGCGCATGGTCGCGAAGTTGCGTATTGCAATACCAAATTGCTAGCGCAGGCGGGTGCAAGCAAAGCTGCTCTCGCGCAGCTCTGGGGTTGCAAGAGGATGTTCCTGTTGCTGATTGCTAAGGCGAAGTTGCGCCAGAAAGGCTCTTCCCGGCAACGATTTGGACGAGCCGAGCAGCTGTCAAGTGCCGACAGCGTTTCGTCAAACGCGGCTACTTTGGAAAGCAGCCACTTTGCTGGCCGAGAATTGCCCAGCGAGCGCCGCATTCCAGGCAGTGCGGGAACAAATTGATGTGCCGGGGTGTTGTCAAAGGGGACGACAGGAGAGACAGCATGCAAAGACGAACCCGGATTCTTGCAGGCACAGTTCTCGGCGTGCTGATGGCGTCGGCGCCGCTCGTTGCTTCGGCCGGTGATTACGGCATGCCCGAGCCCTCGCTGTCCGGCGATATGACCTCCGCACAGCCGCGTTACCTGGCGCAGGCCGAAGGTGGAGATGAACAATCCGGGGAGCAAGTGCTGAAGAAAAAGCGGAAGCACCGCGAACCAGCGCCCGGGCAGGCATCCGAACAGTCCGCTCCCAAACAGCCTCCGGCGCAACAGATCGCTCCCAAGCAGGCGCCTGCGCAAGCGGTCGCTCCACCGAAGGCGGCTCCCGGAAAGGTAGCTCCCGCTGGGGAGAAACAGGCGAAGCAGCGCAAGCAAAAGCGGCAGGCTCCTGCGGAACAGCCTGCCGAGATCGCTCCCAAGCAGGCGCCTGCGAAAGCGGTCGCTCCACCGAAGGCGGCTCCCGGAAAGGTAGCTCCCGCTGGCGAAAAACAGGCGAAGCAGCGCAAAGGCACGGCGAGAGGCTCCGGCGGAGAAGCCTGCCGAGATCGCTCCCTAGCAGGCGCCTGCGGAAGCAGTCGCTCCACAGAAGGCCGCTCCCAGAAAGGCAGCTCCGGGCGAAAAACAGGCGAAGCAGGCCAAAGGCCAGCAGCAGGCTCCGGCAGAGAAGCCTGCCGAGATCGCTCCCTCGCAGACGCCGGCGGAGGCAATCGCTCCACAAGAGGCCGCTCCCAAACAGGCAGCCCCGGGCGAAAAACAGGCGAAGCAGGCCAAAGGCAAGCAGCGGGCTCCGGCAGAGAAGCCTGGGCCAGAGCCTGAACAGGCCGCGCAGCCCGAGACTCAGGCGGCCGAACAACCGGCCAAGGCACTCGATCAGCCACAACAGCCAGGCAAAGCGTCGGCTTCGACGGGACTGGCGCCGGTGCTGGACAGCCAGAAGCACTCCGCGCCGGAAAGCAAGCAAGCTGCGCAGCGGCCCGCGAAACCGAATACCCAACAGGCACAGCCGGCCGAGCCGACGTTGCCGCCTCCGGCCGACGATCGCGCCGCGCAGCAGGAAGTCCGATCCGCCAGAATCCAACCGGCAACGGCCGAGAAAGGACAGCGAATCGATTTGAGGCCCGAGCAGGCCGCGCGAGTACGTCCGCAAGGCGCAGAGGTTGTGCGCGAATTCGGCGACCGCACGATCGTGCAGGTCAACAACCAGATCATCGTGCAAAGCAACGACAGGCCGCGCATAGCCTACGGCGCGCGTGACGTCTATTACGAGGAATTGCCACGCGGCAGGGTGCGCGAGGTCATCGTCCGGGAGGATGGCAGCCGCGTCGTGACGATCCGCGACCGCTACGGTGACATTGTTCGCCGGTCACGCTTCACCCCGGACGGTCGCGAATATGTGCTCGTCTACGTTGATGAGGGCTACTACGATCGGGTTGGCGAATGGCGCGACCCTGGACTCGACCTGCCGCCGATGTGGCTCACGATCCCCCCCGAGGAATACATCCTGGACGCCGACCGCGTGGACGATCCGGACGCATATTACGCCTTCCTCGAACAGCCGCCCGTCGAGACCGTCGAGCGGCTCTACTCAATCGACGAGGTGAAGCGGTCCGCCCGCATCCGCGACAAGGTGCGGCGGATCGATCTGGATACGGTCAACTTCGCTTTCGGCTCCGCCGAGATAGACGAAGGCGAAATCCCGAAGTTGGAAGGGGTGGCCCAGGCAATGCAGCGCCTGCTTAAGGAAAACCCCGCGGAAACATTCTTGATCGAGGGCCACACCGACGCGGTAGGTTCGGACGACGCCAATCTGGTGCTGTCCGACAAGCGCGCCGAGTTGGTTGCCAACGCCCTGACCAATGTCTTCGCAATCGCTCCGGAGAACCTTGCGCCGCAGGGATATGGCGAGCAGTTTCTGAAGGTGAATACGCAGGAGCGCGAACGCGAAAACCGCCGTGTCGCGATCCGCCGTGTCACGCCGCTTGTTGCACCGGTGGCGAGCGCCGACTGAGTTGCGACCGGCGCCGCGGCGTGGATTTAAAGTTACTGGTCCCTGCCCCGTCCCCCTTGGGAGATGAAGGCAAAGAGGCAGGCTGATTTTTCGATGGCCGGGCTCTTTTCAGTTGCAAGGCACCCTGAGTTGCCCGGGGCTAAGCTAGTGGTTGAAATTTAACTCTTGGTATCGACGTTTGTTGGCCCGCTCTGGGAAAAAAAGTCGTTCCCGCCGAGCGCCGGAACGAGACAGCTGCGCCAGTGGCCAAGAAGCCACCAATGACTTGAGTCGGTTCCTTCTGGACCTTCGGTCGCCATCGCCAGAGAAAGGCTAGCACACTTCGATTACGATGCCTGTGAGGTCACCTCGAACCGGCGTATGCCCATTGCGGCGGCGAGAAGTTTGAGGCGCGCGGCTACAACCTCGCTGTCAGGGGCACGGGCGGCTGTGCTGACTTCCAAGCGCAGATAATCGGGCTCGATGCTGAGACGCGATCTTGCGAGCACGTCGGGTACGCTGCCCGACAGTCGATAGGCGAGAAGGATTGCACGGCCAAGAATTTGTGCGCGCCGGCGCGTTGCCGGACTCAGTAATTCGATGGCTGGAGAAAGCCAGCGAGCATCAGGCTTGCCGGCATAGCGGGCATGGATGGAAGCAGCGATGAACACGCGCTCGGCATGATCCAATCCAATGAAGGGCAGCCGCAGCAGGCGGCGGAAACTTTCTTCGGCCCTGAGATCAGGATCGTCGCGCCAGACGATGTCAGACAATGCACAGACGGCAATCCGCAATCGGGTCTCAGCAGGCGTTTCCCCCGGAAACAGTGTGGCGGTCCAAGGAACCAGAGCCGGGGCAAATTGCGGCACGCGTGCGTGCGGCAGTCCAATCAGCCGAGCCCCTTCGACGATCGGGTCGAGGTATCGCTCGGCCTCGGTCAATTGCGAATAGAGCCAGCCTTCTCGCAAACCAAGGGCTGAAAAAACGACACGTTCAGGTTGGAGCCGCTTCAATAGGCGGTCAAGC
Source organism: uncultured Alphaproteobacteria bacterium (assembly GCA_963813315.1). Classification (GTDB taxonomy): domain Bacteria; phylum Pseudomonadota; class Alphaproteobacteria; order Rhizobiales; family Rhizobiaceae; genus CAWEYO01. The sequence goes on from CAWEYO010000015.1 coordinate 18,971, forward strand.
ACCAGTGCTGCGGCGGCCGTCGTGCGGACCCGCCGCTCGGACATGCCGGGAAGTGCCGAGAGCTTGGCGGTAGGCAGCCGCACGAGATATTTGGCAAAGTCCCTAATCGCCCGGGTATTGCAGGTATAGCCGTGCACCACCGGCACTGGAACCTTCTCCATCGCCATATGCACTTTTGCCAGAGTCCGCCAACCACCGCCCACGGTGTAGAGGACCGGCATTCCAAGCGATGGTCGCAGGGTGTCCTGCAGCAATTTGTCAATCTGCCGCTTGGCCTCGGAAACGCCGCTCTTCAGCAGCGCTTCAACTGGCAGCGCTCCTAGCGGCAGGCTTGTCCAGTGTTCGCCCACATGGTCGTCGAGGGCCTCGGCGATCTCGAGGCTGCCGCCTCCCATATCGCCAACCAGACCGACAGGGCGGAAAAAACCCGAAACCACGCCAAGTGCTGAATAGCGCGCCTCCTCCATTCCTTGCAGAATGCGCACCGCCAGCCCCGATGCATCCCTTATCGCTAGCGCCAATTCCGACCCATTGCTGGCCCGCCGGATGGCCTCGGTGGCCGTCACGTCGATGCGGGCAACGCCCATGGCATCGGCGATTGCGCGAAACCTGCGTAGGGCCTCGACGGTGCGGCGGAACCCATCCGCTGAGATTGCACCGGTCTCAGCCAAGGCATCACCGAGACGGCACAACGACTTCTCGATGTAACGAGGCAGCGGTGCACGGCCGAGCTGGTCATAGACGACCATACGCACTGAATTGGAGCCGATGTCGACAATGGCATAATGCGGCTTGCCAACGCTGCCCGCCAAGCCTGCATCAAGACTGAGCGGGCGCACCATCAGTTTGCGTGCAGTCTTGTCAGGAGCAGACATGGCAACCATGAAAAGTCGAAAGTCTCATCAACCGCCTCGAAGCAGGCTAGGCGTACCCCCGAAAACAGGCAAGGCCGGCGGCGAAGCGCCAGTAGCGCCAACGGGACAGCCCAAGAGATCGGGGACAATGTTGGTCGCAAGGTCGGATCATTGCAATCGCGCCTGGCACAATTAGCAAGCACGAGGCAATTGATGAGCTGCGGAACTGGATCTTTGAGTTTGATGCCCACGCTGCGAAGCCGAGCGGCGGTTTGACCTAGCTACCGCTTGGCGCCGTTATCTGACATCCGGCCGAAGGTGCCGTATGCCAGCCTCGCGCCAAGAGCGGACGCTTGTTGGCGGCGAACTGGACGTCTTTACAGCGGCCGAGAGCGGACAGACGGCTTCTGGAATCAGCGAGCGATTAGCGGACGTTCAAGTCGGCGCAGGGCCGGTGAGGAAGGGCATGATGTCCACGCCGTCCCCTGGGAAGACCGAGAAATGCGGGTGGTTCTCGAAGAGGCGAGCGGCAGCCTCTATAGTCTCGGCCTCAACGACGATGTAGCCGCAGAAGGGATTTACGGCTTCGGCGATGCCGGCCTTGGTCACGCGCGTCGTCTTGCCGACCATGCCGCCCCGATCGGGGAACGATGCGGCGTTCCTCTCCTCCCAATCCGCCCACTGCTTTAGCCCGACGGCGTCGATCGCATTCTGCTCGGCCTTCGGCAGGCTGCGAAAATGGGCGAGCTCTTCGGGCTTCATGGTGTAGACGGCGAGAAATCGGGGCATGCGGCACGCTCTTTGGTGCTGGCGGAAAGGCATGTGAGCCTAAGCTCCCGGGCCGCTGAAGTCACTCCGCATTCCCGTCCGCTAAGTGCACCGCCTCTCTACGTCAGATCAAGAAGCCTGCTTCTTGCGCAGAGCGCCCTCAAGGCGGGATTGCCCGGCGGCCGCTTACGAGATGTATGTGGCCATCGCAATGACTGACATTGGGCGCAAAGCTGATATTCACCCGCTTCCAACGGCAGCGTCGATTGGCACTAACGACAATGCTCTAAGACACTCCTTGTTGGATGCCGCAAACGGTAACCGCGTGGTGCAGGATGTGGTGCACTATGGCGAAGACGAGATCGACGGTGATGTTGACCTGGGCGTCGGTGACGCCTTCAGCAAGACCGATCAGTGAGACATGAGCTCGCAAGATCTCTGCGCATAGGCTATTGGCGGGCCGGCTGAAAGAGCTCCACGAGGTTCCCGGAAGGGGTCGACCACTAGAATTTGCGAGCCAGTGCTACAACAGACCCATCCAGCAGGCCGTTCAAGTCCTATCGGGGTCGGAAGCCGAGCTATAGTCGTGCGATGTTCGAGACGGTGACCGGGGATGCTTGATCAGGACAACGGGGCCTCGGCCATCGCGGCGGCCGCCGGGATACCTTCGAGCGAGTGGCGCGAGATTGCCGTGAGAAAATCGAACGCAGTGTGTGTGTGTCGGTGATGTGCATGCCCTGCGTAACGCACCAATCGAACACGGAGCTGGGCAAGCGTTCGGCGGCCACCAGAGCCTCGGTGCCATTGCGATCGCCGGCCTTGAACAGCGCGACCAGTTGCTGCGCCGTTCCCGGCCGCGTCTGCATCAGCGTCATGTCGAGGCCCCAATAGGTGGCCGGAAGCGCAATGACATGCTTGATCCGGGGCTCGAAAGCCGCGGCACGCATCCACAAACATACCTCAAACCGTTAGAACCGCGTAGCGAATTTCTGTTGTAGCCTCGCGGCCTTGCGTCTTTTCGCATTGTGCGTGTTGAGAATTATCATTGTGGTAGTGGCATCGGTTTCGCCGAGCCCAGTCATGGGTCGGCTTCCCATCTCTGCCGGTGCCCCGGTGAAGACATGATAGATCGTCCATGATCCGTCCGGCTCGATGCGCCGGCCATAATGATGGTTCATGTTGCTACGATCCAAAGCCCCGCCTTCATTTTCCCAGACGCCGATGTCAACAGCATCGCGGTTCTCGCGGCATCTGTGGCTGTTGTCATTCATGGCGGCGACCCTTTTGGATGAGAAAGTCGAAGCCCGCGCTCTGAAGCGCGACTCCGGATTGAGGCTGTCAGCTGCGATCGGCGTCCGGATTTTACCAGGTGATGCCGAAGAGCGTCGAATAGATGATAATGCCGACGGCAATCGTGACGGACGCTCTTACGAACAAACTCTTGTAGTCGTAAAGGTAAAATTGAGCCGGAACATGAGTTTTCATGGCGGCCTCCTTTGTTTTGTTTATTATATCGGCCAGAAAATTACCATAACACGGAAAGGGCATCAAAGCTGAATTATTTTAGACATTCCTGATCGGCATCATAGCGTCCAAGACGTCGCACTCAACAGAGTGAGATTCTCTTTCATCGTTGCAATTAAACCGCAATTGGCGCATACTGTTCGTGTATCGTTCTTTTGGCCAAGCTTGGCTATCGCGGCGTCAGAGGCTCTCGACCCGCCAACTCCCCCAAATCCTCGATTTTGAAAGGGCTGCGTCGCTTTGCGAGCGCAATGATCCGCCCTTTCCAGGGATATGAAAAATGACCACGCGCACAAAGCACACGACCGTGAGATTCACGGCACCATTCTCGCTGAGCGGGGTCGATGAGATTCAGCCACCGGGCGACTATGCCATCGCCGAGGACGAGGAACTGATCGACGGGCTTTCCTGGCTCGCCTATCGGCGCGTCACGACATTCATTCACCTTCCAGCCATTTCCTCGACCGGCCGTCTCAAAAGCCAGCTTGTAGGTATCGACCATTCCGAACTCGAAGGCGCGCTCCGCGAGGATGCGGAACAGGCGCGATGCGAAAACAGGAGGATCCAGCAATGAACGTTCATCGCTTCGCCATTGGGCAGTCGGTCAGACTGAAGGGGACAATCGCTATGTCGCTCCAGACCAGCGACATGTTCAGGATCACCGGCAGAATGCCTGCAAGGGACTGGTCGCCTCAATATCGGATCAGCAACGACGAGGGACGCCACGAGCGCGTTGCGGAGGAAAACAATCTCGAAGAGATCACTGTTGCTTCCTCTCCAAGCCCCTTGTTGGCTCGAAGCGAAAGCAGCAGCCCGAAATGGCCCAACAGACAGGAAAACTTTCATGCTCGCGTTCGAGAACAACAATTGGACGTCGACCGATACGGCATGCGGTCGAAGTTGCTTCGAGGCGCATCTGATATTCCAGCTGAGCGGCTGACGGAAATGCAGGCATTCGGGCAGGCCAGCTGCTACTCCCGCCCCAAATGACGGAGGAAAGTGCATGTCATCTTATCCTTATTCCACAAACCGTATTGCCGGGATCATGAACGCCGACGAACTTGCCGAACTTCGGCAGGTGTTCAATGAAGCCTGTCGTCAGAGCCGCATGGCGCCGAGCGCGGCGCCGGCAAAGTTCATAGCCAGCGGCCTTTTGACCGCGTTTAGGGCTGGCGTCGGCGACAGGGAACTCCTGCTACGCCTGGTCAGCAACCCGAGCAGCTACCCATGCGGGGCTGCCGAGCGCCCGAAGGAAGCGCTAACTGAGATTGATCTTGATCTCGTTGACGTCTGCACGAAGCATTCCGTTAAACTGACTCCTGCAACAGGCACACTTTGATGAAATATCTTGCATTTCTGACGACGGACAATATCGAATGGATTCTCATTCTCACGCTGGCCGGAACAGTTGGCACTTTGCTCTACTTGGCGCTTACAAGCATCACGTGGTAAGGGCGAGGCGTCGAATCGCCGCTCGAGGCGCCGCACAGGCGAGATAGACGTTCGCGCCAGCGCGGCGACCAGAAATTAACCAAAGACTTGCTGAGCGGCGTCGAAAGACCACTGCGGGTGTGGCAATAAAAATCACCTCTCCGATTGTTCGAGCGGATGAGCCGTGAAAGCACCCGCCGCATGTGGCGCAAACAGTTCGTGATGCTGCTTTCAACGTGTTCTGCCAGTATCTCATTGCTGGTTTCGGCCAGTGCCAAGCAACACGCCAAGAACGGCGCGCGGCGAGGCCTTTCGGCAAGGCTAATCCGACAGAGTACCGCCTGGAGAGCGCGGCCGTGTCCCTCTCATTGAAGCGCGCAAGATCGATGATCTGTGCTATTTGATATGAATTACATTGGGCAGGAAAAGCGCGATCTTCTTGGCTTGTCGGGTGGTGTGTCCTGAGACAGAACTAACATCGGTAGTTACGATGTGGCCACGCTTAGTCAATTCGCCGGCTAGTTCCTCAAGGGGCCGTTCATCCTCGATATCAACGTAGGGCCGATCATCAGCGGCGGTCAAAACGCTATATTTTGGCATTTCTCCGACTCTCCAAGTTAGATTGCGCACCAAATAAGTGTTGTTGACGACGTTCCTGGTCACGCGGTCCGCCCGGCCGTCAGGCAACCAAGCGGCCGAGCGCATTCAGTCTAGCGTCGGTTTCATCCAAGTGACCGCCTTCGCCTTGACGCGCAGTCCGGTCAGCGAGATGGCCGGAATCTCTAGACCACCTGACCGCTTCGGTCTCGAGCCGCCCTGAAGTCGGCGTCGGTCTTTTCCTCGAGTTTCGGCGATCGCCTTTTCCGCATTCCCAAAGCCGATCCAGTTCGTCGCCAAGACGCAAGAGTTCGGCTTCGCCCGTGGTATTGGCTGGGTTGGTCATGGCGACTCCCTCCACGGTTCACTCGTGACTTCGCCCGGCCCGATGTTGCGAGCATCGGGCCGGGCTCATTGATCCTACGCTGACCTTCTTGACAGCGCATCAGAAAGGGAGGGAGCCTGCGGGTTCATCCTTCTTTTGTTTTTGTTATTCTTGCTACAGAACCCTATGCGCTTTCCCGTTAACAAGCGCTGGCCAAACACGCACGGCACTCGGTCGGTTCGAACAAGGGGTCTACTTTTGTCGTGGTATCGGTCGGGACGCCTTTTGCTACTCGCTTGAGAAGCGGCCAGACGGCATCGTCGGCGCGACGAGGTCGGAGAGAAGGTGCGCTGGTAGGGAGTGGCGGCAAGAGCCGCAGGATGCCAGCCGCTGCCGTACTCATCGGCGGACACAACGACTGGCGGAACCGGCTCATGGCCGGAACATGTACTCTATATATAGGGCTGCTTGCCTTCGGGCGCGACTCAGGAATATAGACAGCTTCAGGCAACAGAAGATTAGTATCGCCCGGCCGACTAGTTGCCCGGCCGGGCAAACCCACTGAATACTAGTGCTTTGTAGCGTGAATAATTATAGATCCCACGGAAACCTTTGGCGCATCCACGCTAATGTTTGCTGCATTTTTCGAGATCCACTCCTTCGCAACGCGGACACTCTCTTCGGTGCCGGCCTTGTCCTGGCACACGGTCATCGATAGGCCACCGTCGCTCTCACTACTGCGGGCTAGAGTGTAACTTTCAAATCCTTTGACTGAGCGCATAAGCTTTTCAACGTCTGTCTTACGCTTCTCCAGCAATGAAAACAGCTCTTTCGAGCCCTTACCTGTATAAGTTCTTACAACGACGTCCATAATGGATTTCCAATTCTGAGAATGCGTTCATCACCTGAACGCTTATTCTGGAGAGCATCGATCCGAACCAACGGCTCCGGTCCTGCTGACCAATATTCCTTATACCAATATTCCTGATATGGTGCGCCCATCGATCGAATACAATGTAATAATACTTAAACCCAGAAGCGCACACGAACGCCCGGGGTTCGTCGGGCAATGCTGGTTTAGCTTCCTCCCTTTACCGGGAAGCACGTGAGGTCGGGGGACATTGCAGCACTAGGCGGAAATGAGGTGTTCCCATGCGGATAGGAACGCGACATACGCACATGCATTCCTAAGTTCGGGGTCTTTCCGGGCCGTTGCTAGAAATTCCATCCGCTGCGCGAGCTCGCCTGCATCGGGCATTTCGTTAACAATTCTCATGATTGTGGAATGAACCAGGTGTTCGGCTTCCACACAGTCTCGGGTATAGGATTCTTCGTTGTGAGCCATTTTCCATGCCCCATTTTGCTGAGTTGGGCTAGGCCCGGACAATACTGCAAATCCTGCTGCTGGCCTATGCCGGTGAGTGAAGCCAGGCGTAACTCGCCGCGCTGCTTCGGGCGACCGGTCGGCTTTGAAGTAACCGTGGCGGATTCTCCTTCGAGGGAGTAGTGTTCAATGGTCGTCCGATCTCTAACGGCAAACGGACGCTTGAAAGAGTTGATCACGCTTTCGCCCGAATCGAGGGAGGAAGCAGGATGCGCTTCACTGAAACCGCCAATCCCAAACAATTGGCCATCATGACGAATGCCTTTGACGAATACTGCCTCGCGCGCAACGTCATCGACGACAATGGCAAGGAAGACGCAGCCAGCATGATCTTCCTGCTTCTTGAAGGCGGCGCAAGGACTGCCGAGGAAATACGATTAAGGCTTCAGAGACTAGACAACACCTAATCCAGCACCTCGAAGAGCGGCTTTCGCGGCATTCGCACCGCCTTCCGCTTCGCGACGAGGCTCAGGCGGTCGCCGCGCCAGCGGGTCTTGGGACGCCAGTAGAACCGCTTGCGCCAGGGGATCATAGCTTCGGCCCGGATCGGTCGCTTCGACTTGGCTGACATAGATCAGCCCTCAAAACACCGCCATCACCACCACGATCACGGCAAAAACCACGGCGACCAGAACCCATAGCCGGATGGCTTCCCGTTGATCCCGATCCACCGCCAGCCGACGGCCGGCTTCCTGCAGGATGGCCAAGCTCTCGGCAGATGCTTTTTTCGGATCCATGATCTTTCCTCCCAGACCATCGGCAGATTTGATCATTTCCGAAGGTGGCTGGCAATGATCCGTCAGTCGAACCACGGCAGGAAGACGGCGAGCGGCTTCGGCTTGCGGCCATGTGTTGACAGAGACGACACGCCGCCGCTAGTCGTGACACATGAGCCCGAACGAACTCAAGGCACGCCTCGACCACCTCGGGCTCGGCACCAGCAAGGCAGCCGAGGCACTTGGCGTCTCCCGCTTCACAATCATGAACTGGCTTTATGGGCGGCGGCGCATTCCCGAAATGATTGCGTTTGTGCTCGACGGTCTGGAGCGGGCGCGCGACAGCGGCAGCCGAGACAAGGAGCGCGGAATGGAAAAACGATCCTGATAGCTGTTCGCACCTTGACCCGGCGCAGGTAGTTTGTTCCTATTTCGTTCTCATGCCGAAAGCACAGGACGAAATGACTGAGGCGGCGCTTGGACGTTGAGTAAGGCGCATGACGCCGGGCAGTTAGTGCGTATCCGTTGCCAATATTGTACGCCTTGGGCGGATGCTCAGGCAGCACGCCGCCGCGTCCGCCTACATTTCATTGGATTCGATAATCCCGGCCTCGCCTTCGGCAATCACTCGAGCCGGAGCCTCAGCGCTTCGCTGACCCTGGCGGGGTAGCGGTAAGTCCATGCCGCTTCAACCGGGGCGCGGCGGGCGCGTCGATTGCCGGCGAGCGAGGCTCGACCGGCGGACCGTATCGCCGGTCGAGCGCTCCCCCGGAACCAGGCCGAGGAAGGCCATCAACTGCGGCGGCGTATCGAAGCGGCTGGGGAGGCCATCAAGGGGAGAATGACTACTTCGGACTCGCTTCGGCCCGGATTTACCCAGCGGAAGACGGGGCCGATAGCCTGCTTTCGACTGCCAATGATTTGCGTTTTGCCCCACCGCTCTTGCGTGGTCCAGCGCTCGACCGACGAATCCAGTCGGCATCGCGGCCCGTGATAGTGCGGATCGCCACACAGATCGCCTGGTTGATTTCCGTTAACGCCAGGCCATGCCTCGCCCCATGGCGCGACAAATGGCGCGCAGACTGGTCTCAACCTTACTAGCAGCATCAAGAAACAAGTGAAGCTTGTGTGCGCCAAAGCATGCTGGGATCGGCCTCCCTGACGCGGTTCCGGCGGGAGCCGATGCTCCCGGTCTGCGGTTCAAACAATCCCGTTCGTGGCAGGCGATTTGCCTTGTCACATCACGTTACAAAAAGATATGTCTCGTGAGACAAGTTTTCGGACGCGAAGATAACGACAACCTTCGGATCGGCGGTTATCTCAAGTAAGGCGGCAGACGGGGATCAGCTCAGAAGATCCGCCAGCAAAAAACTTTGACGCGGTCGAGAACGTCAAGGACTGGCTCGGGATAGAGCGGTGGAACAAGACCGTCACTTGAGATGGCTAGGGTCAAGACCAAGAGCCCTTTTCCTTCTACGCTGACTTCGCCGGGGCCAAGGTTTTCCAGTCCAAGCATCGTGCGATCTTCACCTGGGGGAAGTGCCTACGAGAAGTATGGGACGACCAGAAGCAATCGCGGGGAGCCAGGAATGATATCTGTCCAAATCGCCATCAGCAAACTCACGCGGGCTGGTCTCACCGCTTACCTGTCCGAACGCAGGGACCCTCGTCTAATCGTCAAGTACAAGGCCCTCGACATCCTTTCCTACCGCAGCCTCGTGGTCCTCGATGGCTTCATTTCGGGGCGCGCCCTGAACAGCGTACTGGATAGTCACAGCGATCACGTTGATGAACAGCACACCCAAGTCACGTCAAAAAAGTTGCCCCTTAGTCAAAGAAAGGTGCGTTCGATTGCGATTTGCGGGTTCTGAGCACCTGGGGTTTGTGGGCATGGGCAAGAAGGTTGCTGGGCGCGCGCGTTTCGTCGGTCGCTCGATACGTGATGAAGCAATTGAAGAACCGCAGTATCAATAGGCACCGACAATGGCGTTGTGGAACCAAATCACACATTGTGCATCGGCAATCCGCGAACTTGTCGCGCCAACCTATCACCCGGAAAGGCACTACATGCGCGGCCCTGGCCCAGCATGCGCACGCCGCGAATTTGTTGGCGCGCGTGTAAGCCGTTTCTGGATGGCGCAGAGATACAGAACCCAGCGTGACGGTCTCAACATGTGGGCGGTTGTCGACCGCTTGACGGGACTGCCGCCGCGATTTGAACGAATCCCGCAAACTGCCCTGCGGCGGAACAATGAGGACGAGCTGGCGCACTTGCTCAACGAACTCGACGAGGCACGGCCCGCGAAAGGTTTGCCCGAGCGGCACATCCTAAAGTAACAATCGGGGGGCGTGGCGTGCGTCCCTACCGCTCAGCGACGTCAAGTTGCTTGCGGCCCGATCACATTCGGCCCACATGCTGTGGCGCGCAGAATTCCATATAGGAAGATAGCGGGCGAGTTTGCTGTTAGTCTGGCGCGCCACAGAATGTGGCAGGCGAGGCTGCAAGCGGAAACTATTGGGAGGGTTCGTCGCTTTTAGCTCAAAGGATCAACGATTTCGTCACGGAGCTTCGCCCGAACGCGGTATGCGACAAGTGTATCTGTGAAGCGCTGTATTACTACTCCAGCGCTGATTCGGCGCTGATAACGGAAGCATTAGGCACGACGCCGGATTTCGACCGGCGGCTCGGCCAATGCATCCTATGCCAGAATGAAAGGATCGTAATCCGTGCCAACCCGACCTAAAGCCCCCGGGTGCCCTCGTGACCCAGACCTATGCCGGCGGAATGCTGAGGCGACGAGCCGGCTGATCCGGAGATGCCCGCGCGCCCTTTGGCTTTGATCAGAACTTCGGAGGCGTCCGCACCAAGCGATCATCCAGTCGCCGCTGGGATGGCTGAGCCGGCGTCCTGAAAATATCTGCAAGTGGTACGCGACCCGCCCCGGGTCCTGCGGGTCTCTCAGCGAAAACGCCGTGAATGACGCGCCTGATCTACCCATTCCGCTGTCGCTCAAGCCTATGGAAGCCGAGCCGGTCGATGGTCCGCCGCGCAAGGGATGGCTCTATGAGCCCAAGTATGACGGATTTCGCTGCCACGCCTTTAGTGGCGGCGACGTGATCTCCCAGAGGTCGCCGATGACATTGCCCGTTTGAAAGCGTTTCATCCTGAGTGGCGAACTCGCTTTCGAGACGCTTCAGTTGTGGATTTATGCGGCAACGAGCCGGATTTGAAGGCGGTTCGGTCAGCCGCCCCAGCGAGGAAATGGCTGTCGGAGATCGGCAAGATCGAACAAAGAACGGAGCGCGGCACGAAAGCGCCGGCATCCGGCAAGTCACCATAGGCCGAAAAACATCACGTAGATGATGAATCCTATGGCGATTACCTCCGACGTCAGGAAAATCATGCCCCTTAAGTCGTGCCAATAAATCGGAGGAGGGATATAGTTTTTCATAGCAGCCTCCTTGGTGTTTTTGTTATGCTGCCAAATTTAACTATAGCACGGAAAAGTATCCCTCATTTAGTTTATTTTTATAATTGCAAGAATGAGTGAAATATCAGCGCCGGTTTCGGGATTTATGGCGTCTGCAGATTGGCGTTTGATTCCACCGGGCCCAAAAAAGTCACCGCCAAGGAGGGGCACGAATGGGCCCGAGCGCGCGACGACGTGTTCGGCGGCCACTGCCTGCCCCATGTCGGCGACAGGAAGAGCCCATGGCTCGAATAGGCACCGTGGGGCGAATGGAGAGAGAGCCTAAGCTCTCGCCCGCTCGTTGTGGGAGCGCCCCAGCGTCAAGGGCGAGGCAATCGTTTCGTCGCGCCATCTTTCCGACTTTTCCTCAACCATTCCGGCGCAACCCGAACGATTTCACGGAGGGTTTCGCGCCATACTGACTTATGGGACAGGCTGCAAAAGAGGATGGGAACGTATCACTGGGACAACGATTGCGAACTGATCGATCGCCGGATCATCGATCACCGCCATCTCTATCTTTGACCCCGATTCATTGACCTTGCCGTCCCATGGGAGCCGAACACCGTACTGGGCCCGGACCCATTGACTTAAGAGGCATCCGGAGGCGCTGGCGCGGAGTGCCTGCGGTCCTCGACCTCGGCCGCGTGCCACTCGAGGAAGAGGCTGTAGCCTACCGCCAGCAGCGTGGGGCCCAGGAACACGCCGATGAAGCCGAAGGCGAGAATGCCGCCGAGGAACCCAAAGAGGCCGAGCACCAGGGGCAGGCTGTTGGACTTCGTGAGGAGATAGGGCCTGAGGACATTGTCAATGCTGCTGACGAGGAGCAGGCCCCAAGCTACGACGAAGATGCCCCACCAAACGGCTCCCTGGACCAGCAGCCACAGCGCCACCGAGCCCCACACAAGCGGGGGTCCACCGGGCACGAATGACAGGACAAACGTAAGGAAGCCGAGCAATAGCGCCTGAGGCACACCGGCGATCCAGAAACCGATGCCGGCTAACAGCGCTTGGGCGAGTGCCGTGCCGATCAAGCCGTAAACGACACCCTTCACGGTCTCGCCCACGACCGTGAGCAGGTGCCGAGCGCGCGGCCCGGCGATGCGTTCGGCACTCTCGCGCACGTACGCTGCCATCTGCCGGCCGTGCCGGTAGAAGAAGAAAGCGATGAATACACTGAGACCAAGTTCGAGAAGTCCGACGCCGAGCACAGCCCCGCTGGCGACGGCGATGTCGGCGGCGGGGCCGATCAACTTCTTGAGCTCAATCATGAAGGCGGGTGCGTTGTGGGCCAACCTTTCCCAATAGGCGGCGAGGCTCTCGCCAACCACCGGGAGCCCTGCGACCCAATGCGGTGGCGCCGGCGGCCCCTGCTCGAGGACGCGGGTCACCGCCGTGATCAGGCTGCTTACGCTGTCCGCCAGTGTCGCCACTATGATGGCGAACGGTGCGACCAGGACAAGGGTAACCGACAATGTCATCAGGACGGCTGCCAGGCCCCTACGGCCGCCCAGCGTCTGCTCGCACCACGTGTAAACGGGCCATGTGGAGAAGCATATGACCGCCGCCCACAGCAGGGCTGACAGGAAGGGCCAGAGAACAATGGCGCAACCAATCGCCAGCAGCAGGAGAGCGCCGACCCCCAGGATCTGTTCGAGGGGCTTGCCGAGGGGCATCATGACTAATCAACTCGCTGAGGCGTAGGGCTCTGCCCGCGCTTCGTCCATATTCGGCATAGCGGTTCCCGTTCAGTCGGCCGGTGGCCCACAACTAAGCAACAACGAAACCTCCCGACAAGTGTTCAAGCGCACGCTCTGCCCACAGTCGATAGGGGGACTACGGCGTCAGCTCTTGCGGCCTAGGGCGTACCCACGCCCGGGAATTTGGACCGCTGCGGTTGCACGTTGAGGATTTGTGATCGGCCGGATCACCGGTTGCCGCCCGCAGCCCAGGTCAGGAGGCTCCCGATAACCTTGTCGGCCGCGCCGCTCGGTTGGTGGCTGTATTTTCGCCAGGGCTTGTTTTTTACGTCACCAGCTACTGCGACAGCTTCCCTCCCGCCGCCTCGATCTCGGCGACCAGATCTCCACCGGGCGGAACGAAGTGCTCGTCTTTGAATTGACACAGAGGCTAAGTGGAGTGCTCGCAAATGGTGACATACAAGGAAATGATGGTTCAAGAGATCGTCGACGACGCCGCGCTGTCCCCAGAACAGAAGGTAAAGAAGCTGCGGGAGATCGAATCCGACGCACGCGCCCTGCAAAGGGCGGCCTCAGAAAGCGCGATGAATGCTCATGATGGGTGGGAGGCCGACTTAAGGCTCGTTCGCAAGGCACTGGATAAACTCGGAGCAGTCGAGCCGCCCAAGGGCGCTGCAAGTCTCTAGTGCTTGTCCATGAACGTTGGTCGGGTTGGCTACACCGGTGAACTTCGTGAGGTAGCGCAAAATGAGGCTGAAGATCCGCCATAAGACAACCTATAGCTATGCGCGCGCGGTCGTGCTCCAGCCGCATCGCATGGTGCTGTGCCCGCGCGGCTCCCATGAACTCAGCGTGCTTACGACCTCGCTCTCCTGCTCGCCCACAGCGGAGCTTGATTGGACGCAGGACGTTTTTGGCAATCTGATTGCTACAGGCACCTTCACAGAACCGGCCGCTGAACTCGTCATCACCGGCGTGACGAATGTCGAGCAGTCGGCAGTCGCGTGGCCAGTCTTCCGGATTGCCCCCGCCGCACATTCCTTTCCGTTCGCCTATTCCGATGACGACGCAATCGACCTGGGCGCGTTGCTTGTGCCAGAGCACGCCGACCCGGACGGAACACTCCAGGCCTGGGCACGAGCGTTCGTTCTGGGCACACCGACCGACACGCTTTCTCTGCTGAAGGACCTCAATGCAGGCATCCTCGGTCCTGTGGCATACCGCACCCGCGACGAGGAGGGAACGCAAACGGCGCTGGAGACGCTGGCGAAGGCGAGCGGATCCTGCCGGGACATCGCCGCCCTGTTCATCGAGGCGGTTCGCCATCTTGGCTTCGGCGCCCGTGCCGTCTCGGGCTATTTGTTCGACCCCGACGCGGCCGTCGGAGACCCTGGCTCGACCCATGCGTGGGCGGAGGTCTATCTTCCCGCCGCCGGATGGATTGCGTTCGACCCCACGCACCGCCGGCTCGGCGGAGCCAGCCTGATCCCGGTCGCGGTTGCCCGAAGCAATAAGCAGATCATGCCGATCGTCGGTGGCTATGTCGGCGCGGCGGAGGACTTCATCGCCATCAACGTAGAGGTAAGCGTCACGCAAGAGTTGTGCGAACGGATTTTCCCGTTGCAGAGCAGCTTCTAGGCCACATTCTTGCTTGGAGAGTACATTCGTACCTCCCGACCCCATGGAGCCACAGGGAGCGGCGGCGGCGGCGTGTAAAATGCGGAAAACACGGGTCGTAGACGCGTCGGAGCAGCCGCCCAATTGGTTCTCGCGTACCATCTAGGTGAGCTGGCCGGTCTACTTCGGCCAGAACAGCCAAATAAGACCTGCGGCGACTAGTGCCCATATCGCGACTATTGCCACCATTCCCGCACGTCTTGTGGATTTGGCGTGGCGGATGGCTTCGGCCCGAAATTCGGCCATCAGGTAGGCGGGGATCAGCTTCACGGCAAGATAGATGCCGAGCGGCAGGATGATGAGGTCGTCCAGGTAGCCAAGTACCGGCACAAAGTCAGGTATCAGATCGACAGGACTGAGCGCATAGGCTGCTACAGCACCGGCAGCCGCCTTTGCGTACCAAGGGACGCGCGGGTCGCGAGCGGCAAGCCAGAGCGCAACCACGTCACGCTTGATGGCGTGCGCCCACAGTTTCAGCGATTTTATGATTGTCATCAGGCACTCGTTCCTTGCGGGGCGCGTGGCAGTATGCCGCCGAGGAGCGAGAACTGCGCTGCCCAGTATTTTGATACTCCCCAACCCACGAATTCGCATTAGAAACGTGCCGCGCGGGAGAGCGCGGCCGTCTGCAACCAATCACGACGGCTCTCGCGGATGAGCTTTTGAACGTTGACAACGGTTAGGGCTAGACTGGGAGAAACGGGTTCAGTTGACAAACTGCTCATCCAAGATTGATTTGCCTTGCACGGTCATCCGGTCACATCCTGATAAGCTCGAAGTCATGAGGAGTTCAACGAAGGTCCATGAACGTATTGGCTGCACGCATTGGCACGGCATTGGCGCTGCTGATTGCGGGTGCCGAATATGGACTTGCACATCAGGTCTCGGCTCATACCGAGAGATTACCGGTTATGGGCCCTGCACCGGATTTCGTGCTGACCTCACAGGACAATCGGCCTGTAGCCCTTTCCGATCTGCGCGGCAAGGTCGTGGCGCTTACCTTCATCTACACGTCCTGCGCCGATACCTGCCCGGTTTTGACAGCGCTTATGGTGAAGGTTCAACAAGATCTCGGGGCCGCGTTCGGCTCGAAAGTCGCCTTCGTTTCGATCACGGTTGATCCGGAGCGCGACACCCCAGAGGCCCTAAAGAAATACGCCGAGGACTTCGGCGCTGATCTGCGGGGCTGGTCCTTCCTGACAGGTAGCCCGAAAGCGATCAGCGACGTTGAACATCGCTACGGCGTCGTTGCGAAGAAGGCTGATGATGGCGATATCGAACACACTCTTTTGACCTCCCTCATCGATACCAGCGGCACCATGCGGGTGCAGTATCTCGGATACAGCTTCGATCCGAGAGAGTTCCGTAGCGATCTCATCAGCCTGGAAGATAAATAAAGGCTTGGCGCGCCGCCTTTGCGCTGTGTGTGGAAGGGGCTACAAGCAAGAAGGCCGAAACGGAGAGCCGGAAGCGTGACGAGCCGGATTAAACTGAGCGCATCCGCGCGAGCCCTACTTTCAAATCTTCGACGGTCTTGGCTCCACCCTCAAACATCAACATGACGATATGCGCGACGTTGGACTTGGCATCCTCGTCCACAATGTTATGCGCAAGACAGTGGCTGTCGAAAGCCTCCGACATAATCGCTAGTTCTTCCGGGATGCTGTTCAGATGAAACGAGACTTTCGCCTTCCTCCCTTGGTTTGGGCGAAAGCGTGTTCTCCCTCTTCCAAACGTCCGAATGCCGTGAAAGATCGGACGACTGCTTACTATACTCCGCCGCAGCGACCAAGCATATGTGGAAGCCGCTTAGAGCCGTCGTTTAACGAGGTTTGTGGGCCCCAGGAGTACTTTCCTGTGCCCCGACCCATTGACGCCACCCAGCGCGGTTCCGCTGGTCTGAAAATAGGGATCGCAATCGCCGCGCCGCTTTCGCGGAAGCGTTACCATGCGACCTGAACCTATTGCGCTCGCCCTTTCGTGTCTCCTCACAGGCACAACGCCTCGACGAAGCCGAACCTGGGTTTAGCGTATTACGCATTGCCCGTTACCATAAGAATGAACCGGAGCAGAAAGCCAGTCGATGTCCGCAGTATCGACGAAATAACATCAAGATTTAGACCGAGCTGCGAACCCACCAACGGCAAAACAATCAGAATTCCGATCAAAATCAGCATTCCGTACGGCTCTAGGCGTGACAGCGGGTAGGCCAATACGTTTGGCAGTAGCCCGACCGCGACCCGTCCGCCATCGAGCGGAGGGATGGGGAGCATGTTGAAGATTGCCAGCACGACATTGATGAGGAGTGCATTCTTCAGGTTGTCGGCGATCCATTGTGTGGTGCCGGCCGGAGCAAGTTCCAGGGCATGAAATGCCAGTGCCGCCAGCAGGGCCAGCATAATGTTGGTGGCAGGTCCAGCCAAGGCCACCCAGACCATGCCGATCCGCGGGCTGCGCAGCGCCGAGAAGTTCACAGGCACCGGCTTGGCATAGCCGAACAGAAACGGCGAATTGGACAGCAGCAGCATCGCCGGCAGGATCACCGTGCCGAAGGGATCGATGTGCTTTAAGGGATTGAAGCTGACGCGGCCGAGGTTCCAAGCGGTATTGTCGCCGAGGCGATGGGCGACAAAGGCGTGGGCCGCCTCATGAAAGGTAATGGCGAAGACAAGGGGCAGGACCCAGACCGAAACGTCGTAGATCGAGAAGTTCAACCGGATACCCCGCTGGTTTGCCCTGGCAGCCTATTCGCTGAAGGCAGCAATCTCTATCCGCGATCGGGAATGAGCCTGGGCTGCCGGCCTTTCGGTGCCTTGGTGAAGCCCTGCCCTGCCTTGCCCTTTGCAACAAGTTCGACGCCGGTGGAGTCGGCCATCACCGTCATGCGCTGTCCCGTGACTGCAATCTCGATCGTCACCGTGCCGGTGCCGCCCACATCGAGCAGCCGCACGATGCCGCGGAGTGCGACCTCATCGCCAATATCGAACCGTCCCTTCGTTGCCATGTAAACTCTCCAACCTCCCCGTTGGGCGTCGCGGCGTAGGGAAACGACTTACTCGATTCGATCATGTGATTTGGACGCCGTCCGGTTTCCTTGCTTCGCCTGAACCGGCCTGCCGGGCAGCGGCCACCGCCTGCTCGATCGCCGCGTCGACAGTGCCGCCATCGAGGTGCAGCCCGATCCAGTCAGCAAGCACGGCAGCGGAAGATGGCGCAATTCCATGCCGCGCCCAGTTCTTGGACATGCGGCCGGTGACACCGAGCAGGCGTCCCATCTCGTTATGGGTGAACCCCAGCCGCTCCTTCAGAGAGCGATAGGCATCGGCAGTGATGGCAAGCTGCTTGTTCATACATCAAATCTAGGTGAATTTTTTTCCCTTGCAACGGGCCGCGTCTGATACGACCATTTGTGGAGAACGCCGATGCCGCTGCCAATCCCGCTCACCACAAAGCCGATGGAAGTCGAGCCGACCGACGGGCTGCCCGACGGCGACCGCTGGCTGTACGAACCGAAGTATGACTGTTTCCGTTGCCTCGCTTTCCGAGACGGCGACCAGGTTGGGACCTGCTGCCTGGCATTGAAGAGCATCAGCTAGACGGCTAAGTGGCGCATTTTTGTGTGTTTGCTACAGTCCGGATGGGAGTAGCCGTTGTCGTTGGGGGCAATATGCGGCTGGCGGCATGCGTCATTGATTTGGTCTGGGCTTTGCCTGGCCACGCCACATGATGCCGATATGTTCGAAGTAGGTTGAAATAGATGGCCCCCCAGATGGTGTGACGACCGGAGTTAAGCCTAAGTTCTGCAACCAAAGGAGGATGCAAGGCCCGGCTGGTTTCAGGATCGAGGATCGCAACGAATAAGAGGACGAATATGCGTAGAATCTCTATGGCAATGATCGGGCTATGGATCGTCGCTCCCGCTATGGCGCAAGATGCGCCAAAACTTCCGGACGGGGCTAAGGAACTCAAGGGGGCAGATATTACTGCGCTCTACGACGGCTCAATGGTGAAATGGGTCAACGTGGCGGCCAAGGGTACAGGAATTGCCCTCTACGATCTCAAAGGCCGGAAACAGCATGTCATCTATGTGTTTGGTGACAACAAGGGAACTTTTAGCGGCAAGATCCGCGTGAAGGGCGACAACTTCTGCTACACCCCTCCCAGGGCCAAGGAGGTCTGCGTGATGGTTTTCACCGACGGCGACGACATTTATGAAGTCGACAAGAATCATGCGGTGCTGTCGAAGAACAGAAAGATCCAGTAAGAGCCGGTCGATCCTTCGCCAAAAGCGCAGGAGCAGAACAGCGCCGCGAGTTGCCTCGCCGTCCGAATAAGGTACCGACTCTTTGCGGGCGTTCTTCGGCGGTAAACCTTTACCTGTCAAACGCTATTTCGCCAGCCATAGGAAACCGAGAAGCACAACGCCGTAAGCGATCAATAGCGTTGTCACGGCGCCATATTCGTTCCAGGCCTCGCGCCGTTCCTCACGACGCTCTTCACGCTCCGCGTGACGGATGAAATCGGGCTTGCCGAAGAAATTGTCGGCGGTGTTAAGGCATAGCAACAGACCGCCAACCATCAGGATCGCCAATAGTACTGCAACCACGACAGTCATTTCGTCACCTTTTAAAATTTATGATTGAAGCGAGCAGCGTACTGCACACTAGAGGCAGATAGCGACGTTAGCGAAGAAAAAGTTGCTGCTAGCCGCCATTTCTATGCTTTCGGCTGCCAAGGAACCGGGGCAAGGTGTAGCAGCCCACCGCGTCTTACCCCGCCGCGAAATCGCTGGGTCCGACTGCAATTCGGCGAGCCAGGCGCAGATCTTGTCAATTGCTATCAAACGGGAAACCATCGACAGCCTGCTGTTCGGCCTCTACGGCGACGATGGCCTGCTCCACTTCGTCGGCAGAGCGGCCAGGCGTGCGTCTGCGTTTCGGATTGGCGGGCATCAAAATCACTCCTTGCAATCGGATGACAACGGCAGCGTCCAGCATCAGTTCCCGGACGCCAGAGCAGATGGTTAGCAGCGCAGGTCGGGTAGACGGAACAACCTCCTCGCAAAGACGTTGCGATTGCTTCGGAAGCTTTGCCGCGATTGGCTCGTTAGAAAAGCGTGAGGTTCGTCCGTTGGCTCCGAGAGCAAACTGGAAAGGCTTTTTGAAAGTCGGCGATGTCACTTGCTCGGTGGCGCTCCATACTGCGGCATCGACATCGGACCGCATAGCCTTTCACATCATCAACCGCGCGAGCGGCCATCGCGTCCATCGCCAGTTCGTCGACAGCGAGACTGGCAAGGCGGTCGACACGGACGATCAGGTTAAGGGCTATGACCTTGGAAGCGGCGACTATGTCACGCTCGAGCCGGACGACGTCGCGGACGCCGTTCCTGACAGCGACAAGACCCTCTCTGTCTCGGCCTTTATCGGCTGTTCGGATATTGATGATGTTTATTTCGACAAGCCTTACTATTTGACGCCGTCGGACCGACATGCCGAAGAAGCATTCGCCTTGATCCGGGAAGGCATGCGGAAGAAGAAGGTCGCGGCGATCGCGCAGACGGTGCTCTTCAGGCGCGTGCGGACCCTTTTGATCCGCGCCTATGATGAGGGCTTCATCGCCACCACGCTCAACTTCGATTACGAAGTGCGCTCGGCGAAAGAAGCGTTTGATGACATTCCGGAGATGACGATCAAGGGCGAGATGCTGGAACTCGCCGAGCATATCATCAAGACAAAACGCGGCACGTTCGATCCCGCCAAATTCGAGGACCGCTACGAGGCAGCGCTGGCCGAACTGGTGAAGGCCAAGCTCGAGGGCAAGAAGATCGAGGTCCCCAAGGAGCCGAAGCGCGAGAAGGTTGTCGATCTGATGGAGGCATTGCGGCAAAGCGCCGGGCTCGGCCGAAAGAAGGCATCTGCGAAACCCGCAAAGCACAAGCCGCGCCGCGCCGGAAAGACCAGGGAAGCCGCGCCCCGCCGAAAAGCGAGCTGAGGCAATGGCGCTCGAAACCTATCGCAAGAAGCGCGACTTCACCGCAACGCCAGAGCCAAAGGGACGCAAGGGCCGCAAATCCGGCAACAGCTTCGTTGTCCAGAAACACGATGCGACACGCCTGCACTATGATTTCCGGCTGGAGATGGATGGGGTTCTGAAAAGCTGGGCGGTGACGAAAGGGCCGAGCCTGGTCCCCGGCGAAAAGCGACTTGCCGTCCATGTCGAAGATCATCCGCTGGAGTATGGCGGCTTCGAAGGCACAATCCCGAAAGGCGAGTATGGCGGTGGCACCGTGATACTCTGGGACCGCGGCACCTGGACACCGATCGGCGATGCGCACCGCGGCTATCGGAAGGGTCACCTCGATTTTGAACTTCAGGGCGAAAAGCTGGGCGGGCGCTGGCATCTCGTCAGGATGGCCGGCAAGCCGCGCGAAAAACGGGAAAACTGGCTGCTGATCAAGGGCGACGACCAGGCTGCGCGATCGGAAGGCGATGCCGACGTTCTGGACGAGCGCCCGGAGTTGGTGGCGACCGGCCGCGAGATCAAGGATGTCGCCGGCGAGGAGCCGGGCTGGTCCTCGAAAACCGGCAGGATCAGGAGGAAAGGCGGAACCCGCTCAACACAGCCGCCGCGGCCAGGCAAAAACTCCGATCCTGTTGCTCCCGAGCCGTCAAAGATCAAGGGAGCCAAAAAGGCTGCCCTGCCGGATTTCGTGGAGCCGACGCTGGCGACACTCGTCTCGTCGGCGCCTGCGGGTGAGCGCTGGCTTCATGAGATCAAGTTCGACGGCTACCGCCTGCAAGCGCGCATCGAAGCCGGCCGCGTCAAGCTCTTAACGCGCAGCGGCCTCGACTGGACCAGGAAGTTCGGCAAGCGCGTGGTGACGGCACTGCAGGACCTCCCCGCAGGCAAGGCTCTGATCGATGGCGAGCTTGTGGTCGAGACGAGTTTCGGCGCCTCCGATTTTTCCGCACTGCAGGCGGATCTGAGCGAAGGCCGCAGTGACCGCTTTGTCTTCTATGTCTTCGACCTTCTTCATCTCGACGGCTACGACCTGCGAGCCGTGCCGCTGGTCAGGCGCAAGGAGTTGCTAAAACAACTTGTCGGCAGCCAGTCCGACCCTATCCGCTACAGCAGCCATTTCGACCAGAACGGAGATCTTGTGCTGCGGCATGCCTGCCGGCTCAGCCTTGAGGGTGTGGTCTCGAAGCTCCGCGACGCCCCCTACCGCTCCGGGCGGGGCAAAAGCTGGGTGAAGTCCAAATGCTCGGCACGGCAGGAATTTGTTGTCGCCGGTTATGTGCCCTCGACCACCTCGTCAAAGGCGATCGGCTCGCTGGTGCTCGGCGTCTACGAGGGCGACAAGCTTCATTATGTCGGCCGCGTCGGCACCGGATTTACGGCAGCCACGGCCGCGGCTCTTTTCAAAAGGCTGGAGCGGATAAGAATCTCATCAAGCCCTTTCGACAAACGTCTGAGCGCCGAGGAGACTCGGCAGGTCCGCTACGTCCGACCCGAACTAGTTGCCGAGGTCGAGTTCCGTGCCTGGACTGCGGGCGGCATTCTACGCCACGCTTCCTTCCGCGGATTGCGCGAAGACAAGCCAGTACGGGAAATCGTGCGCGAGACGCCTCCCAAGACGCCGTCGGCAAAACCGCAGCGGCGGACGGTGAAACTCACTCACCCGGACCGGCTGTACTGGCCCGATGCTGGCGTGACCAAGGAGGGTCTTGCCGACTATTACGCGGAAGTCTGGCGGTTTGCTGCGCCCCACATCGTCGGCCGGCCGCTGGCGCTGGTCAGATGCCCGACTGGGGTTACCGGGCAGAAATTCTTCCAAAAGCACGCCTGGAAGGGCCTGAACCCCAACATCGTGGTGGTGAAAGATCCCAAGGAGCCGCCGGACGAGCAATTGATCAGCATCAATGATCTCGACGGACTGATGGGGCTGGTGCAGTCGGCTGTTCTCGAAATCCATCCGTGGGGATCAACCGTCGCCGACTGGGAGCGGCCGGATCTGATCATCATGGATCTCGATCCCGGCGATGACGTCTCCTGGGAAGCGATCATCGCGGCCGCAGAAGAAACCCGTGACCGTTTGAAAAATGCAGGCCTGACGCCGTTTGTCAAAACCTCCGGGGGAAAGGGACTGCACGTCGTGGCGCCGCTGAAGCCCGGGGCGCAATGGCCGGCGGTGAAGGCATTCACGAAGGGGATTGCCGATGCGATGGCGTCCGACAGCCCGGACCGCTTCGTTTCAACGATCACCAAATCCAAGCGGCGCGGTAAGATACTGGTCGATTATCTGCGCAACCAGCGCGGCGCTACTGCGGTGGCGGCCTACTCGACCCGGGCGCGACCGGGTGCGGCCGTCTCGATGCCGCTCGACTGGAATGAGCTGAGCCCTGGCATCGGGCCGGCCTACTTTACGGTCGTAAACACGCCAACGAGGCTTGCGGCGTTACGGGTCGATCCCTGGGAGGATTTTCGTGCCTGTGCTGCACCCCTGTCTGAGTCGAAGTCGCGGCGAAAGCAGGCTGCCTGAGCCCGCGAGCGTTGTGTGATACATGCAGATGGCGGTCGGAATCTTCTGACGCTGCTTTCGGCGATTCGGCCATGCCCTCAACTTCAATCCGCAAAACCACGTACGACGCGGAGACGCAGGAGACTCTCGGTCTGGTTCGTTTCAAGTGGAAGGCGCTACGACTACGAGAACGTCTCTCCCGAAACGTACGCCGCATTTCAGAACGCCTTTGCGAAAGGAAGGTTTTTCAACGCGTTCATCCGGGATCGCTTTCCGTATCAACGCATCAAGCGGCGCGACCGACAATGATACGGCTGCCGCTGATTGTCTGGCTATTTCCGTTTTCTGCCTTCCGCGCCGATGCTTCTGCGCAGTGCGTCCATGATGTTGATGACATTGCTCGGATGAGCCTCAGTCTCCGTCCGGGATTTAGCCGGCCGCCTCCTGCCCTTTTTCTTCGCGGCGATGATGTCGAGAAGCCGCGCCTGCACCGGATCGCGGACCATTGCCGGATCCCACGCTTGGGTGCGCTCATCAATCAATGTGGTCACCAGGTTCATCAGCTTGGGATCGATCTTGCTCTCGCCTATTTTGGCGAAATAGTTGTCCGGATCACGCACCTCGTCGCCGTAACGCAGGGTCCACAAAACGATCCCCTTGCCTTTGGGTTCAAGCATGACGGCTCGCTCGCGGCGGTACATGACAAGGCGAGAGATGCCGACCGTGCCGGTCGATCCCATCGCATCGCGAATGACACTGAAGGCTTCCTCGCCAACCGGATCGTCGGGCGTGAGATAGTGTGGCCTGTCGTACCAGATCCAGCCGACACTGTCGGCCTTGGCAAACATCTCGATGTCGATCGTGCGCGTGCTCTCAAGTCCCACGGCTTCAAGCTCATCATCTTCGAGCAGAACGTATTCATCCTCGCCGCGTTGATAGCCCTTGACCTCGTCATCTTCCTTTACCGGCTTGCCGCTAACGGCATCGACATACTGGCTGACAACCCGATTGCCGCTCTTTCGGCTGAGGGTGTGGAAGCGGACCTTTTCACTTTCGGAGGTCGCAGGGGTCATCGCCACCGGACATGTGACCAGTGACAGCTTCAGGTAGCCCTTCCAGAAAAACGAACGTGGCGCCAAAACGAATCCTTACTGGCCCGAACAGTGTCCCTTCAACACGCGATGCATGGACGACCTGAGCGTGCGATTATTCTTCCTGCTTGTTGCGTTCCCGAAGCGCCTCCTCGGCTGCCGCCGCCGCCGAGCCCACGACACTGCTGACGCGCTCGGAAACCGTAGCGGAACTGTCCGGAGGTGTGAGGCCCTGACGATCCGCCTCCTCCTTGGCAGCATCAAGGGCATGCTCTGCGACTTCGGTCGCTTGCTCCAGCCCGGCCTCCAGGGTCTCTGCGCCTGCCGTGCGAAGCTTGTCTCCCATCGCGCCCAACGTTTGGTCTTCGACTTCGGTGCGCGGCAATGCCGCCCCGATTGCCGTGCCAAGTGCCACCCCTAGCGCGGCCAACACAAACGGATCCTGAGCAAGGATGGTCTGCATCCCGCCCTGCATCACCTGACCCGCATCGCCGGTCTTGCGCTTGAGGTCTTTGGCGGTGCCGCGAACCGTTTCTCCGACTGACGAGACCATCTCGGATGCGCTTTCCGCGACTGAGGAGGCTTTGTCGGCCATCGCGGACAGCATATCGGCACCGCTCGATGCAAGATCGCCGCTCGCGGCAAGATCGTCATTGGCATCGACGGGCCGAGCGGGCGTGTCGCGCCAGTCGCCATAAACATAGGACTGACTGGTGTCGCGGATTTGCTCCGCCGAATGGACGCCTTTGCCGAACATCAGCCACGCAAGACCAGTGCCGACCAGTACCAGGGGCAACGGATTGTCCTGCACCTGCAGCTTCAGGTTCGACAATGCTTCCGTACCGCCACTGCCGCTGAAAACGGATGTCAGCTCGTCAATGATCTGTCCCGGCGTCAGTTTTGCCTTGAGGCTTTCGGCAGTGTCGGCCACGCGCGACCGGATGGCTTCTGCTTCGCGTTCCAGTTCGGCAGTGGATTGTTCGTTCATTTCAGTTGCTCCTTTGCGACGCGCAAATCACGAGCAACCTGCTCCTGTGACCGAGTCGGCATGAGGTTGGAGGGGGAAAGTTGTGCGCTGCCGTTCCTGACGAGGAACATGCCGAGTGCGCCGACGACGACGCCAACGAGAAGCGAGGCCCAGCCGGCCCCGAGCCCAAGTTTGGTCAGGGCGACAACCAGCGCCTGCAACAGGATGAGCAGGGCTGCAAAAAGGCACAGCGCGCCGGCCAGAACCTCGGCGCCACCGGCGCCCATTTGTGTGATCTTTTCCGACAGCTCCGCCCGCAGCAGCCTGATCTCGGTCTGAATGAGGTCCGAAGCCTGCTGGGCGAGATCGCTAAACAGAGTGCCGACCGAACGATCATCGGGGGAAATTGTCATCGGCTGGTTTCTCCCAATTCGAAGACCCGATCAAACGCTCGCGGCTCGTCCCTATCGGAACCGGAACTTCCGGCGTCTGGGCCTTCCTTGTTCGAAACCGACATGTTCCGCTCGGAGCTTCGGGAAAGTCGTCCCAGCATCAGGCCCGCAAGCACCGAACCGCCAATCAGAGCCGCCGGATATTGGCGGCCGTAGA
This sequence comes from uncultured Alphaproteobacteria bacterium, assembly GCA_963813315.1. Classification (GTDB taxonomy): domain Bacteria; phylum Pseudomonadota; class Alphaproteobacteria; order Rhizobiales; family Rhizobiaceae; genus CAWEYO01. The sequence goes on from CAWEYO010000015.1 coordinate 44,608, forward strand.
AGCGCAGATCGTTGAGGACCTCTTCAAACGGCTTGTTGGCAAGGGAGTCGGAACACTTGCGAAGACCGTCGGCTGCCTCGCGGACGAGCCGGGCCGCCGTGACATCGCTGTTGTTGTCCAACTGTTCGCATGCCTTTTCGGCCGCCTCGGCGTAGGTTTTGAGGCTGGCCGAGATATCTTTCTGCAGGTCACCCGCCCGATGGATGGCGGCCTCTTTCGCCTCTGATGCGAGGTCCGAGGCCTTGTCCATGGCGGCGTCGCGGGCTTCGCCCAGTGCGCGTGCGGCCGAACTGGCCTCGGTCTTGAGGGCTTTCTCCAGACTGCCGGTCTTGCGCGCAGGGCGGTCCTGGCCTTCTTGTGGGTCGTGCGTGCTCATCATCTACTCCTAGTTGAGGCCGAGAAACGACAGGATGGCCAGCACGACGACCACGAGGCCGATCAGATAAATCACGCTGTTCATTTTGGATTCCTCCGTTCCAGGGTCGAAACGGCGTGTGTTCTGGAATGGTTCCGCCTCGGTCGAAGAAATCCGCGATTCGCCGCCGATGAAGGCTGCCGCAGCACATTTGGTCCGGCGGGGAACATTTTCGAGCGCCGCGGATTGGCTGTCTAACGTCTCGATGGACTGTCCAAGCTTATGGATACACGCAGCCAAGACCGGGGTCGTAGCGCAGACCGGCCTTCCGAGCTTCCGCCGCTCGCATGGAAGGACATCCTTTGGCGCATATGGGAGGAGGTCAACGAGGACCGCATTCTTCTGGTCGCGGCCGGCGCTACCTTCTACCTGCTGCTGGCGCTCTTCCCGTTTCTCGCGGCATTCGTTTCCCTCTATGGCTTCGTCGCCGATCCCAGGACGGTCGCGGACCACATCTCCTTTCTCGCTGGCCTGATGCCGAGCGGCGGGTTCGATGTGATCAAGGATCAGTTGCGCGCACTTGCCGCGCAGGACCGCGAAGCCCTCAGTGTGGGTTTCCTGCTCGGGCTCGGCGTCGCACTGTGGAGCGCCAACAGCGGCGTCAAGGTCCTGTTTGACGGCCTGAACGTGGCCTACGACGAGACTGAGAAGCGCGGCTTCATCGGGCTCAACCTGTTGTCCTTTGCCTTCACCGTTGGCGCGATCCTGATCGGCGTCGCCTTCATTGTGTCGGTCGGCATCGTGCCTGCCGTTCTTGCCTTCCTTAATCTCGGTCACTGGACCGAATTGCTGGTTCGCTGGGGGCGTTGGCCCCTCATGCTGGCAGCCACCGCCGCTGGCGTCACATTGATCTACCGGTACGGGCCAAGTCGCGAACCGGCGAAGCTGCGCTGGCTGACCTGGGGAGCCGCACTGGCGTCGGTCGTCTGGATCGTCGCCTCGTGGGCCTTCTCCTTCTACCTGCAGAACTTTGCCGACTACAACGCGACCTACGGCACATTGGGCGCCGTCATCGGCTTCATGGTCTGGACCTGGATTTCTGTCATCATCCTGCTCTGCGGCGCTGAACTCAACGCCGAGATGGAACACCAGACCGCAAGGGATTCCACCACCGGGCCGCCAAAACCGATGGGGCAGCGCGGCGCAGTCATGGCCGATACGGTTGGAAAGACGGCGGACGAATGAGTGGTGAGGCCGTGCCTTAACTACTGCCGACACCACTCCGTTTTGGTAGCGATTGAGGAGAGCAGTGAGAGTGATGGTCAGGCAAGGCAAGAACATGAACGCGAGCGGCGAGCGGACACGGTCGCTGTGGATGGGAGTCGAGGTGGCCCCGGCGGCTGGCCGCCTCGACCGCGACCAGCGCTGCGACACCGCTATTGTGGGAGCCGGCATCGCCGGGCTTTCGACCGCCTATGAATTCATGAAGGCGGGCCAGAAGGTCATTGTCCTCGACCGTGGCCTGATTGCCGGCGGAATAACGTCTCGCACGACCGCGCATTTGGCACCAGTCTGCGACGACGGGATCTGCGAGCTGATCAAACTGCGCGGCGAGGAAACGACGCGGCTGTTTCAACAAAGCCAGAAAGCAGCCGTCGACCGCATCGAGGAGGAACGCCCAGGCACTGGAGATTTCCTGCAATTTCCGCCGACTTGATGGCTTCCTGTTTCCGGCGATAGGGATGATAGACAAGGAGGCGCGCGAGCAGTGCCAGACGGAATACGAGGCAGCGCGGACGGCGGGAGTAGTCGTCAAGCGGGAGAAGGTGTGCCGCGTGACATTCAGGCGGAAGTTGCGGCAGCCGACAGGAACAAGAGCAAGAGGGAGGAAAATGGCGCCATGCACGCCGGAGCCCGACACTATCCGGAACCACCGTTTCCAAAACAGCACCAGCCAAAGCCGGGGTCGGAAGCGCGGCTCGACCCCCAGCCCATGTACTATGCGCCGTTCTATCTCGGCTCAAGAAAGCTGGAGGCAAAGGTGGCCTTGATTAGCGGCGGAGATTCCGGGATTGGTCGCGCGGTCGCGGTTCTGTTTGCTCGCGAAGGGGCGACATCGCGATTTCTCATCTTGATGAACACGCCGATGCCGAGGTCACCCGAATGGCGGTAGAGGCCGAAGGACGGTAACTGCATACTGCTCCCGGCAATGTCGCCGACCGCAGCTATTACCGGAAGGCCGTCAGGCAAACTGTCAAACAGTTTGGGCGCCTGCGGAACGCCGCCTTCCAGGTCCACACGTCAAAATTCGAGGACCTGACACCCGAGCACTTCGACCTGACGCTAAAAACCAATCTCTACGGCTACTTCCACATACCGCCGTCGAACATATGCCGCCCGGTCCGGCGATCACCAATACCGGCATTGACGGCTCAAATTGTAATGCTCGCGCCCTACGGACGCTCATGGAGAAAGAGAAGCCATCGGAAGAAGTTCGGTCGAAGTCTTTGTTCCGCTGCCGGTCAGAGGGTTCTGGTCAGAGCACCAAGAATCTGCTGACTATCCCGTTTGTCAGTGATGGCTCTTCAACGCGAAATGCTCGGCGTCCTGGTCCTGTCCGCCGGTCAGTTCTGAGCGGATCAATTCAGCAGCAATCCGCGAGAATGTTATGCCGTTGCCGCCGTAGCCCATGGCAGCGTATAGCCTCGGATGCCAGGGGATCGGTCCGATGAACGGAAGTCCGGTATCTGTAATGCCGAATGCGCCGGTCCAGGCGAATGCAACCTCCAGTCCGGCGATGGGAAGCAATGCTTTGGCCTTGGCGAGGATTTGTTCTGCCTTCTCCGAAAGCAGGGCGTCGCGCCTTGCCTCGTCGACAAACGGTTCGTCCTCACCGCCGCAGATGACCCGGTTGTCGCGCGTGAGCCGCAGGTAGAGATATGGATCGGAGGCTTCCCATATGAGCGGCAGGTCGGTTGGCAGTTGGCCCGGCAGCGGCGGGCTCGCAATGGCGTAGGTGGAAACGACCCTGTGGCGCGTCGTCGGCACAACGCTGACCAGTTCGTATCCGGTCGCCAGGATGACGTATTTCGCCTCAATGTGCGGCCCCTCCTTGGTTGAAATGATCACCTTGTCCGCGTTGCTCGAGAAAGCCGTGGCCTCTGCCGGCGCGTAGAAGCGTGCGCCTCTTTCCGCTGCTCTTGTCAGCAAACCTGCCGCCAGCTTTCGCGGATCTGCCACCAGATTGTCGAAGCTGAGTATGGCGCCGGCTCGATCGATGCCGAAGCGTTCCTTCAACTCCCTCCTGCCGAGGAACACTGCCTCCAATCCGGCGGCCCTGCGTGCCTCGGATTCTTCGCGAAGACCGTCCGCGTCCATGAGATCGCCCGCGAGGTAGAGTGACCGTCGATGCATCATGTTGCAGCGGATGTTCAGCTCGCCGATTGCCGAGGCTAGATTGGCGACTGCAAGCTTCGAGCGCCGCCAGACCTGGCGAGCAGCGTCGGTGCCGATCTTTCGGGAGAGAAGACTAAGCGGCGTGTCGATCTCGTATTGGATCAACGCTGTGGTCGCGGCTGTCGACCCCTTGATCACGCCGCGCCGGTCAATGGCTACCACGGACAGGCCGACGCCCGTCAGCGCTTCGGCGATCATTGCGCCGCTAATGCCCATTCCGACAATCAGAACTTCAGTGTTGATGTCCCGGGCTAGATGCTTTGCAGCCGGTATCGAGGCCCGGTAGCGTGACCAGACGGGGCGCCCGGTGCGAAGATCCAGCTTGCGTGTCAACGCCAAGACTTCCGGCTGTAGTCAGTTTCGCAGCGAACGTTCCGCGCAACCGGAGAGGGCAAAGAGAGCCTCACGAGACGATCACCGTTCCTTCCCTTGAGCGTGTTCCTCCCGCGGCCAGTGCCGCAGTTTGCGACATGCCGCCACAAACCCGCCTACGGAACTGGCGGGGTCGAGCATTATTGCTCCTTCGTCCGGCCTCACGCCGGCTTTCTCGAGGAGGAGTTCGGCCGCCGCAACGTAGTTGAGGACGGTCCTTACGGCGTCTTCTGACACGCCGTGCCGGATCGAAAGTCTTGCTACAAGCGCGGTTTCGCACGGGGCCACTGGCAATCATCCTCAACAGGCATCATAACAAAATTCGCGTCGCCACGGATGGGTTCCCATAGTGGGCGGTTATTCGGCGCGGTAGCCCGCACCGGACCAAACTCGCCAAAAAGGCGTGCGAGTTCAATCACGAGACCCGGACTTCGCTGAGTTCCAGACGCCTTCATCCGCTCCGCCCTGTCATTGATATATCGGAAGCGTTGACGTCCAGATGGCCAACCCGACGACCCCGACGCCGATCCAAAAAAGGGAGTTTACGAGCATCCTGACCAGATCTCGATTTTCATCCTTCGTCACGCCAAACCAATCGGAGATCAAATCGCCGGGAAAGATGAACAGCCAGATTATGGCATCGTAGAGCCTGCGCATGTAGGCAGAAATAGGGTGGCCGGCTGAAGTCGGCAATCGAGCGGCGGGTCAGACAGCGCTCGTCCTTTTACTCTTCCAGGGCTTCTGGCTGGGTGTCGGCGACATGCTCAAGGACGGCGCGCAGTTCTGGCGACATCGGACGCACCGGGCTTACCTGTTTGAAAAATGTCATGTTGAAGAGTTCGATGCAGCGGTAGTCCGCCTCATACGGGGCGAACCGCGACGCCGTCTGGCTGTGCGAAGCCAGTCTTGTAGCACGGAAGCTGGCGGCTGCTGCTTTTCCGCCAGTTCTCAGCCTTGTCACAGTACGGGAACTGAATCCGGCATCAGGGGTTGGCCAGAAGAAGGCGTCAGAAAGGGAGCTTCTGCACGGAATGCAACTTCGCCGGAAAGTCGGCCCAAGAATAACGCATGTCGTGCCCAATTTATTTCGTCGGCGCGGCGATACCTGATTAGCCTATCCGCACCGGCCCGGTGCTGGATCGGGAAATCCATTCCGCCTCCCTGCCGGTGATGGTCCGGATCGCTGCGCAGATCGCTTGGTTAAGGTCCATCAGGGTGTGGCCGTGGTCGCCCCATGGCGCTATCAGGGGCACGCAGCAGGCCTCATGCAACGCCGTGGCGGCGCCGAGAAAGTGCGCGATTTCAGGTTCCGATAGTTCCGTCCGCTTCTTGCGTCTGCTGCCCATTGCGGTTGTCCACGGTTAGAGTGACCGCCGCCCCATAGGGATATTTTCCTGAGTCCGCAAAATAATCAAGTCGATCCCGCCTAAAATATTAAATTTGAAAACCGGAAGGGCCGTTTTGGCCTATTGTGCAATGTCGCGATAATCCCACCCCCGCTTTCGTCGCGACATCATTCCTTGGCGACCGTTAGCCCAAAAGGCTGCGCGGTCGCCGCCTTCTTTTCGGAACCCGGAATGGTCGAGGATGTTGATGCTGGAAAGGAGCATCAGCATTGCCGACGACAAGACGAAAACCGACGCCAGAGACCGCAGCCGTGTTGCGGGCGACCAGGACTACAAGGTCAGGCATCTCGCCAAGTACTACCAATTCCGCTCTCGCTTAAGCCGATAGAAGCCGAGCCGGTTGACGACTTGCCGCGTGGCAAGGGTGGCTGTACGAGCCCAAATATGACGGCTTCCGCTGCCTCGCCTTCCGCGACGGCGACAAGATCGACCCTGCAATCCAACAAACAGAAATCGCTCAACCGCTTCTTCCCGGAGGTCGCCACCGGCCTTGCGAGGCTGAAGGCTGATCGCTTTGAACGCGGAACAAGACGTTCATCTCACGTTCATTGTGTGCCGCCTAATGATGTCCAGTATCGGGACATTTGAGTGAATAGCGGTAAAAATTTCCCGCTTCTGGGGGCACCTGCTTTCTCCGCCCGCGCCTCGTATGACGGCCCCGGCCGAGCCGGTCGATGACCTATTGGAATCGTGGCAACGAGCATTTCGCCCGACAATTGATAATCCAGCTCCCGCGTTGTCGCCCTTGCGAAACGGAACTGTTGACCGCACGTCCCGTTAAGGTAGTCAAAAAAGGACACGCACCCATGGCTTTCCCATCCGATCTACGAAACATCGACCTTGAAAAGCAGCTAAGGATGCTCGGCGCCGAAATCGCTTCGCTGAAGGAGTTAGTAGCCAGGCGCGGTAGCAATCGTTACGGCGACGCAAGCGATGCTGTGTCCGGCTATTATGCGGATTTGACCAATGCTGTGAGTTCGGTCCTGCCCAGCTTACGCAAGCAAGGCAGAATGGTTGGTTCCGCTACATCCAACCATCCTGCGGCAGTCGCAGCGGTCGGTCTGCTGGTCGTTGGCCTTGTCGCGAATTTGTTTCTTAAGCGCAGCTCCTGGAGAGAACCCAGCGAGATAACGCCCGGTCTGCGGAAGCGCACAGCTTCAAAGGCGGCTTCGTCAGGTGCTGCTTCCAAAAAAAGAACTGCTAGCGCAAGAAATGCTCTAACTGAAGGCAGGAAGCGCGTTGATGGCCCCATGAAGGACGCTACTGAGCCAAAAAGCCCAGAGTAAGGCGCCGGTGGAGACACCCCCGACCGCCGAGCAACCAGCCCAGCCCGCGCCGTGTGCTTGACGCAGCTTGGAACCGCGTCCTCGTTTGTATGGAGGAGATTATGAGCACACCAACAAAGCTGACCAGCCTCGCGATGGCGGGCTCCCTAATATTCTCCATTCTACCGGCCTTTGGTCAGGAGTTGACCCCGCCGACGACAGAGCAAGGCGGAGGTAGTCAGGAAGAGATGATGCGCTCCATGATGCAGGAGATGATGGAAGAGATGATGCAGCAGAGGGGGCCGCAAGCAGAAGATGATGATCAAACGGAAGGGCGCCCCTGGCGGCATTGGCACGGCAGGGAGATGGGGCGGCCAGGAATGATGCGAGGTTTCGCCGGGCGCGGGCACGGCGCCGGAATGAAGATTGCATTTGCAGTCATCGACTCTGACGGCAACGGGACCGTGACGTTGCAGGAGGCGCAGGATTTTCAGGCGAGGATATTCAGCGCGGTGGATGGGGATAAAAATGGCGGCGTAACTATGGACGAAATCCAATCCTTCTTTCATGGGCCGGCCGAAGGCTCCGCCCGTTAGCGGCTAGACTAGGGTGTGTTGGTATTCAGGTGATGCCGGTCTGCAAATGGCGGTCTTCTGCGCTTCCGGTACTCACGTACCCGAACGTACGCTGCGTGCCGGTTCTCGAAAACCGCCATTTTCAACTCGACCTGACCTGAATCTCAACACACCCTAGGTTGGCTTGTCCGCGACATAGCGAAATCTCGACAATTTTCCGACCGCCGCAAGATCCGCTGTGATGGCCAGGAAAGCCTGGCGCTTTTCGAACCATTCAGCCCCCTCGATCTGCTGCAAGGACTGCTCCCGCTGCTTGCGGGCAGCAAGCGTGCGATTGGCGATATCGGCCGTCGCTCTGGTCGTATCTTCCTGCTTTTTTAGGCGGAACCCCGCTTGAGAAAGAGCCGCCTCATTGAACCCCGGAGGAACAAGAACGAGATTGCCCTGCGAGGCGCGGATATCGAACTCCCGCCTGGACACGGCACCGGTCAAGACGACAGCATCCGTGAGGAACAAGCGTCCGCCGGAAGAGAGGAGGCGGAACCAGTCCTCGAAGACGGCTTGACGATCCGCGAAGTGCGATACCGCGTCAACGCAGACTACAACGTCGAAAGAGTTGTCTTCGAACGGCAGACGCTGGCTGCAATCGGCGATCAGAAATTCGGCCCTCTTGTTCAGCCCCATGCCGACGGCGCGGTGGTTGGCCTCGGCTATGCCGGCCGCCTCTATATCGACACCCGTCACGTGACAGCTGGTCATAGCGAAAGCGATCGCCAGCGAAGGCCCGCCGGAGCCGCATGCGACATCAAGCAGGCGGGATGACGGTCGCTCTCCGACAATTTCCACTATCATGTCCTGCTCGTCGAGCGTTCGCCATCCTTGCTGGCCAAAGTCCGTGCCATAGACTTCCCGCCTGATTTCGGCCGCCAATCCGCTGCCAAAGCGTGCGTACTGCCCGCTGTAAAAATCGTAGCGATTTTCATTGCTCTCGCTCATGGCAAAACGCGCCCGGCTCTCATTTCTCAAACGGGTTTCTCTCGCGGCAAATTTTTTCGAGGAGATCGATGTCTTCCTCACTCCACTCGCCGTCCTCGCCGCGCCTGCGGCCAGCCTCTTCCGTAGTCTCGTCGCTGCAGAGGACCATCATGTCGGTGATCTCTTCCTCGTACTGTTCACGGACCCAGTCCTCGCTCCGCGTCGCGGCATAGCGCGGTTTGAATTTCCGGGCCGCCGGATGCTTCTGGCCCGCCGCGTCGTATTCGGTGCAGTCGGCGAGCAAAACCGCGACGACCTCGCCCGAACCTTCGAGCCCAATCTTGGCTAGTTCGGTGACCCAGACCACCTCATCCTGCGCGATCCGGCCAGTTGCCTCATTGCCACGGCCCCGGATGAACTGCGTTCGGGTCTGCGTCTCGACAATGTCGCCAAAGCGATCCCCGGCCAGCCAATGGCTGGTGTAATCCGGTATTTCAACGCGACGGCCCATCTTCGCACCCTCTTACCGAAATGTAGCCACACCGACGAGATGCCACAATGCCGTCCGGTAGCTAGTCGAACCTACGGGGAGCTGAAAGCATACCCAGTGTTGGGGCCCCACAAGCCGCCCCCACCCTCGCCTGCCGGGCAAGCCGGGCCGGGCTCGAGCCCGTGGCCGGTCCGTCAGGGTTCCAGCAGCCGACGTATGACAGCCGCTGAGAGCGGCGCGCCGCTGTCGGTCCTGTAACCCGCTTCGGCCAGTTCCGCCGCGATATCGCGTAACAATCGACGCCGTTCGTTGAGCGGTTATCTGTGCAGTTTCCTATCGTGATGGTTCGATACCCTTGGCGTACAAATGCAGCGCCCGAAAAACCACCGAATGCGCTGGCGTTGGCACGCCAAGTTCATTGCCGAGCACGTGCATGCGTCCCGACAACCATGCGAGTTCAAGAGGCTTGCCTCGGGCGAGATCTTCACTCATCGAAGATTGCGTTTCGGGTGGGAATGACTGCCATAGAGATGTGACATTCTCTTCAAATCCATCCGGCACCGGGTGGCCCGCTGCCGATGCTACTGCCATCCCCTCATCCCGCAATTGTTCGATGAAGATGCGGGCCTCGGGGTCGGCCAGGATCGGGCCGATGGCGGCACGCATCAAGCTGGTCCCGCCCGAAAAGGCGCAGAGCATGACGAACTTGATCCAGAGCACCTGATCGATGTCTTCAACGGTCTGCAGGTCGATACCCCCGGCCCTGATGCAAGCATCTCGAAATGCCTCGATCATTGCGTCATTGCGCCCGCCTAGTGTGAACCGAGGCCGGGCGACGCCTCCGGCATGAACGACCATGCCGGGCCGCGCGAGATGTGCGGAAACATAGGCCGCGCCCCCGACCACCTGCGCACGCGGGACAAATCGTGCAAGTGTGTCGACGCTGTCTATGCCGTTCTGAAAAGTCACCACCCTTGTCCCCGGTCCAACCAGCGGGACAATTGCCGCGGCCGCGCCCTCCATGTCATAGAGCTTTACAGCGAACACCACGATATCGACAAAGCCGATGTCCGCCGGCGCATCGGTGACCCTTACGGGGTTCAGGCTGATATTGCCGAGTGGGCTCTCCAGCTGCAGGCCGTGCCGCTGCATTGCTTCGAGATGAGCGCCCCTGGCGATGAAGGTGATGTCTTCGCCGGCTTGTGCGAGCCGCGCACCGATGTAGCCGCCGATACCGCCTGACCCCATCATCGCGATCCGCATGGTCGTCCCCTCCAACCAATGATCCTTGCAACGTCACGATAGCACTGCACGATTGTTAGGTCAGCCGAAGGGCCGTTCCCGGGCCTCGGCATTTGCCGACCAAGGCAAAGGAACTATCGGCTATGAGACCTGACGCCCTGTATGCCTATGTGTGGTCGCCTGTCGATCTTAGCAAACAGCAAGGCGAGGTCTTCGTTGCTCCATTCGCCGTTCGGCTGCCGTTTGTATCCGAGCCCTTCCATGATGGCGTCGCCATTCGGTGGAGGCTTTCGGCAATGTGGTCTCTAGCGGTCAGGTTCTGGTCAGGATTATCTAGCGGCGTGATGGTGTTCGGCACTACCGGCGGATCCTGAAACCCATATATCGCACGGCAATGGCTGTTCCGAAGTCGATAGAAGCCATTCCGGTGCAGGATGGAGCACGCCCCATTGTTCCGGGTCCCAGCGATACTCAATTCCATCACCGTTAGCGGAAGGTGGACAGATCACATAACCGCCTTGGGCTCTCACATCGAGGCCCTTAGCCAGCTTGCCCACCGAATTCCGGTCATCGCGCCCCTCCGGATAAGCAAATAGATGTGGCGGCCCCCGCGCGGGGTGCGAACAGCCGTTAACTCCTCAGGCAAGGACGACCCGGATAGTGCTGTTTCACCGTCGATCCCTTTACCCGCATCGACATCGATATCGAGCACAACCAGGCCCGATATGGTGCCGGTCGCTACGGCGATCATTGCGCCCGGCGGCCTGCCGCGCGAAGGGCTGTCGGGTTTCAACTCGGGCGCCGTGTTGCTAAGGCACAGGCGTTCCCGCTCGGCCAGCCAGAACTTCACGTCGCTGATCTTGTAGAGAGCGTTGGCGACCTTGCCGCCGGTCAGGATCACCGGCTTCGGAAAGCCGAAAAGACGCTGCTTACGGTGCAGGTCAGTGCGCGAGGCGACGATCCTGCGCGCATGCATGTCCTTGAATGTCCAATAGCTAAATTCGTCGTTGAAATCTGGCGTTGGTCCCTGTTCAGCAAATGCTTTACCATATCCGCCCTCCAGAATTGGAGCGAATTTCTAATACCACCAAATAATAATAGGGTAAATAGCCGCCATAGAACTCAGCGTTAACTCAAATTGCCTGTCGTTTTCTGTAGTTTACTGATTTGAATTCTGGTTTACTCCTTGAACTTCCTCTCGATAGTAAATCAAGTTTTGTTACAGGGTACTCGCGACCTAAGACGCGGCCCGCCGGGATCCGACGATACGCTCCAGCTCGGTGGCCCAGCCTTGCCGCGCCTCACCCTTGGCACGGTCGAGCGTGGCGTGCAGGTAGTGGCCAGCGACACCGCCAACCTCAGTCAGCGAGTTACTCAGAGGTTCTTCGGCGTGTCTTGACCTACACATGTTGCAGCCCGACCCGAAGGTCGTCCCCACGCCGACGATGAAGCCCGCGACAATCGTTGTCGGTGTGGCGGCCAGTAAGCTCAGGCTGCTAAGTCTTTCAGGCCGACCAAGGTAGGGGGTGCTCCCAAAGGCAAGCCAATGATAAACGCCACCCGCCAGGGCGTGTTGGGCGGATCTCTGGCGGTCAAGGCAATTAAGACGATACCGGAAACGCCGCTGTGTGTCCTATCGTGAACACATCACCAAGGACGCGATGGCGATGAGACCCCGCTGATCAGGCCATGGACAGGAGCAAACTCTGTCACGGTCTCTCGTGCTTATTTCTCGATAGGGCCACCCGCCGCCTTCCAGGCAGCGATGCCACCCTGGATGTGGCAGGCGGATGTGATGCCCGCCTCATGGGCGGCTTGCACGGCCATGGCGGAGCGCTCGCCATAAGCGCAATAAAAGACGACCCGCCTGTTCGCTCCGAGCGCCCTGAGCAACCCGCCGGTTGAGAGATTGTCCCTGAGTTTTGGATAAGGCTCGTGCAGTGCACCGGGGATGGCCCCATGCCGCTCTCGCTCCGACTTTTCTCGCAGGTCGACAAGCGCGACATCCGGCCGACCAACCAAATCCATTGCCTCGTCTGCGAGAACTGCCCAGCCCTTCTGGGCGACGGCATCCTGAGCCAGGCCGATGTGCATGTTGGCCGGAACCGCAACATCCATCATCTTCGGGTTCGGCAATTTCAGATTGTTCATCAACTCGACATACTCATCCACGGATTTCACCTGCAGACGCGGATTGTAGCGCCTTTCCTCGCCAATCGTGCTGACCGTGTCGCCCTTATAGTCGTGAGCCGGGTAGACCAGCGTGTCATTGGGCAATTTCAACAATCGGTTGAAGATCGAGTCGTATTGTGCCCGGGCATCACCGTTTTGGAAGTCGGTTCGGCCAGTTCCCCGGATCAAAAGAGTGTCGCCGGTGAACACGCGGTCCTGCAGAGCGAAGGAATACGAATCGTCTGTGTGGCCCGGAGTGTAGATGACATCGAGGCTGACACCTTCGATATCGAGTTTGTCACCATCAGCCAGGCGCATTGAGACGACATCAGCCTTGCTATTCTCGCCCATGACCGTGATGCAGCGGGTGCGGTCCCGGAGGGCGCCGAGCCCGGTGACGTGGTCAGCGTGAAGGTGGGTGTCGACCGCCTTGACGAGACGGAGATCAAGTTCATCCATGAGCTGTATGTATCGGTCCACCTTCTCCAGAACCGGGTCGATGATGAGCGCTTCCGCACCCTTGCGGCTAGCGATGAGGTAGCTGTAGGTGCCCGATACACTATCGAATAGCTGGCGAAAGATCATTGCCATCCTCCAACATGCGCGGCGCTCCGTATGCTTACTATCTCTTGCAATTGCCTAGGATGTTTGATCACCATGGACGAGCCTGTGCAAGATGGAGCCTCGGCTAGTGGGTGTTGGCATCGACAAAGGCCAAGGGCATGGGCGCCTACCGGGTAAAACAAATATCGATTTTGCCCGACGCGAACTATTCTTGAATTCCACTTCGGTGAAGACAATCAGATTTTTTCATGCCGGCGCCGTCAGGCACGTTCCGTCGATCAGCGAACTCGCGCAGGAGTGCGGGTGTCTCGACACCTGGCGCCGAAGCCGACCCGTGTCGCCCTTCTCACGCCCTGCTCGCCACCAGCCGCCTGTGCATCTGATAGCGGCCTACACGACGGCGATTTTCCGCTAAGATTCCGGACAGGCAGCGGGCTCTTCTATGCTCTTCTATACCCGGTATGATCCTCCCTGCCGTCCTGTACATGTGCCGCAGGGCGGCAGGGGACAGAAACCCATGGATATTTGCGCGCCTTTCCGAGATCTTCAGCGTCATAAGCACCCGTGAAACCGAGGTCTTGTGCCACTCGCCGCCACGGGGAGCCTTGAGTCCGCGCTCGGTCAATTTCCCTGCAATTCCCTCCAGTGTCGTTACCCCGAGCGACTGAATTTCCCGAATGACCGGCAGAACGTTCATTTTCAACCGTTGAGACCGCTCCTTCACCGCTGCGGTTCCCTTGCGAGACGCCTCCGGCAGGTTTTCTAAATTGACGAACGTCCTTCCGTTGCGGGGCCCCACATTCGATCCTCCACCCCGCCTGCCGATGAACCTGGGAGAGGCGGATGCCGAATCCGTTGGCATCGAGCGCGGCGGCCCCGGTCCGGAAGAAGACCGGGGGCGCGCCCGCCGACGCCAGCTTTCCCAGATGGCCGAGGTCGCCGTGAGGCTGTTCGCCGGGATCCTGCGGCGCCGTGAACAGGCCGGTGGCATGACTTCCAGCAAGAACCACGGGTGAGATTGTGTCGTGGTGAAGACGAAATCGACGGTCCCGGGCAGAACGCGCTGGCGTCACTGACTTTGGTGGGAGCCCACATCGCCAAGACCCGGTCTTGCCAATGCCCGCCAATAGCGACAGTCTCAGGCTCGGCAGGCTGGTCATCCGTTTCCGAGTCGGAAAGGAGCAGGCTCCAACCTTGAGAAAGATCGCTGTCCTGAGCGGGGAGAGGCAACATGTCACTCTTAACAGGTTTCAACATCTCATTGGATAAAGTCGGGCTGCTCGGGCAGGCATCGCAGGCAGCGTTTGTCGGCGGAAATATACCCGCCGGATGGAAAGTTGTGACGCCGGCGCAGCTTGGCTTGGGCTCACAATACTCGGACGGCATCTACTTCACGGATCCAATCTCACGCGCTAGTGCCATCGTACTTCAGCAGGGCTCCAGTTACATTGTGGCCTTCCGCGGCACTGACGATCCGATTGACACCCTGGACTACCCCGAACTTCTGACGGGCACGTACATTCGTCACTACGACCCTCTACTCAATGCCCTGATTGCGACTGCCCCATTAGGCGCAGCTTTTGCATTTACTGGCGCGAGCCTCGGGGGCGCCGCCACCAATCTTATGGCCAATATCGCAGGCTCGGAATTCGGCGGACGATTCGCAGCGGCGACATTCGTAGGGTTTGCATCGCCTATTATCAAAACTGCCGCGGGAATTCTAAATGTCGGTTTCGAAAACGACCCGATCTACAAGGTGATCAATAACTACGCAGACTTTCCGTCGAGCTTGGACAACCTTGTACTCGCGACAAGTCAGTACATGGCGGGGAATTATGACGGGCTCCATCTACTCGATTATTATGCCCATTCTTCCGCTCTTGGGTTCGAGGCTCTAGGTCGCGTTTCGCAATCCGTATTCTACAACTTTATGACGCCAGACTCGGTACTGATTTTCGATGCGAACGCTGGTCTTGTGCAGGATGTTACGCCCGGAAGAGAGAACACGGGCGCTTTTTACCTCGGCCAAAACGTTGCGGACAGCATCGCGGGCAGGAACGGTAACGACTTCCTCGAGGGCTTCGGCGGTAATGACACCCTGAAGGGCGCGGCAGGCAACGACGCTCTCGCCGGGGGCAGCGGCGATGATTGGCTCTATGGTCTGGCTGGAAACGATACCCTCATCGGCGGGCTCGGCAACGATGTCTATGTGCTCGAAAACGGTGCTGACGCCGTCTCCGATGCCGGCGGTATCGACACCGCCACGTCGACGGTCAGCCGTTCGCTCGCGTCGGTGGCCTGACCGCAGTCGAGAACCTGACGCTGGTCAACGTCGCGACCGCGCTCAACGGCGTCGGCAACAACCTCAACAACGGCATCGCCGGCAACAACTTCAACAACACGCTCATCTGGCGGGCTTGGCAACGACATCCTGCGCGGCGGGCTCGGCGCTGATACCCTCATCGGCGGGCTCGGCAACGATGTCTATGTGCTCGAAAACGGTGCTGACGCCGTCTCCGATGCCGGCGGTATCGACACCGCCACGTCGACGGTCAGCCGCTCGCTCGCGTCGGTGGCCTGACCGCAGTCGAGAACCTGACGCTGGTCAACGTCGCGACCGCGCTCAACGGCGTCGGCAACAACCTCAACAACGGCATCACCGGCAACAACTTCAACAACACGCTCATCTGGTGGGCTTGGCAACGACATCCTGCGCGGCGGGCTCGGCAACGACACATTGGACGGCGGCACGGGCGTCGACTGGGCCGACTACCGCGACAAGACGAGCGCCGTTGTCGTGACGTTGAACGGCGCTTCCAACGCCACCGTGACGGTCGGCGGCGTCAATGAGGACACGATCAAGAACATCGAGAAGGTGCTCGGCGGCACCGCTGCCGACACGTTGACCGGCGACACGCTCTCCAACACGTTCCGAGGCGGCGGCGGGGCCGACATCCTGAACGGCCAGGGCGGCGTCGACACGGCCGACTACAGCGACAAGACGGCGGCGGTCTCGGTCACACTGAACGGATCGACCAATGCCACTGTGACGGTCGGCGGCGTCAACGAAGACACGATCAGGAACTTCGAGAAGCTGATCGGCGGGACGGCCGGCGACACGCTTGTCGGCGACAGTTTGGCGAACAGCTTCACTGGCGGGGCGGGCAACGACACGTTGACCGGCGGCGGCGCGGGCGACTTCTTCCTCCTCAACGCCCCGCTCAACTCTGCGACCAACGTCGACCACATGACCGACTTTGCCAGCGAGGATACTATCCAACTGGAGAACGCCGTCTTCACCGCACTTACGACCACCGGCGCGCTTGTCGCGGGCACCTTCCGCGCCGCCGCCGGTGCTACGTCGACTGCCGATACTGACGACCGCATCGTCTACAACACCACGACGGGAGCGCTTTACTACGACGCCGACGGCGTGGGCGGTGTCGCATCGGTGCAGTTCGCCGTCCTCGACAACCACGCCGCCGTCACCAACGCTGACTTCTTCGTGGTGTGAGCAGCTCCGCCGACCGTGCTCCAGAGTAATGTCCCACCATCCATCCCCTAAATGGTAAGGTGGGACATTACTCTCAATCGCTGTAACCACGTGTAATCATTTGATGTCACGCGGCAGCGGCGGCGTGCGTTGGGGGTAATGCCGCCGCTGCCAGTCACAAGGGCGACGCGTAGCACGGCTCCTGCCCAGCAAGTACGGCCTATCGTCGCGCTTTGGCTGTCGGGGGATCAAATCAACTCTGGACGGACGCG
This sequence comes from uncultured Alphaproteobacteria bacterium, assembly GCA_963813315.1. Classification (GTDB taxonomy): domain Bacteria; phylum Pseudomonadota; class Alphaproteobacteria; order Rhizobiales; family Rhizobiaceae; genus CAWEYO01. Next base: position 61,245 of record CAWEYO010000015.1, read on the forward strand.
GTTCCTTAAGCAGCGCATGCCCTGTCTCCTGGACGATCAGGTCGCGGGCGAAGCGGGATGCCGTCTCCACCAAGATTGTTCTGATGCCATTGCCGAGCAGCAGGTCGAGCATCCTCTTGAAGCCAGGACGCATGTCGATCGGATCGGCGCCCGAAACCGCCTCGTCATAGTAAGTTTCAACAACCCTGTACCCGTTGGAGCATGCGAACTTCTCAACGGCAACCTGTTGCCGCTTTTTGTTTTTTCGTCGCTCTCTTACCGCCTATGCCGTCGCCGGTAGAGTGTGTTCATTCTGGCAGCCCTGTCTTTCTCAGCGCGCTGGCGAATTTGTCCATCAGTTCAGGCCGCATTGCTTCCATGCGCACGAAGCCGCTGATTGTCCACTCCGGCGCCACTTCCAGCAGTCGCGTGGCCGCCGCCCGCGCAGCATCAGATCGACCTAGTTCCGCCTGTACAGCGGCGACCGTTGCGTGAAGGACGCTGAAGCCCGGGTTTGCCTCGAGCGCCAATGCCGCGTAGGTGGCGGCCTCGGCCGGACGCCCTGTGAAAAAACAGGTCCAGGAGAGCGCGAGGTAGGGATGATAATTGAGAGGGTCGAACGGGCTCAATCTTAGAGCCCGTGTGGCATGGTCGCTCGCTCGCTCGTAGCGCTCAGAGAACATGTGCACAAGCGAACTAAAGCCCAAGGCAAGCGCGGAATTGGGGTTTATTTTGAGTGCTCGGTCGAGCGCCATGATGGCCGCGTCGTAGTCATGCGTAGTGATGCCCAGAACGAAGGCACCTATGGCGAGTGCCTGCGCATCGTCCGCGCCGAGCGTCAGGGCGAGGTGCGCGTGCCTTTGGGCCGCCTCCCGATCATCCGGGCGGAACCCTCCGCGCTGGAAACGTTGTTCGAAAACCCAAGCAGCGTAGGCATGTGCCGAGGCATATTCCGGATCGAGCTTCAGCGCCTGACCGAGCAGCGCCAGTGCCTGGTCGTTGTCCGCGGACGTGTTGGCAAACGCATGCGGCAGGGCGCGAAGATAGAGGTCATAGGCACCCAGGCTTTCCATCCGCTTGTGACGCGCACGCTGGATCTCTGCGCGCCGGAGAGAAGGCTCGATGGCGCCAACGATACTCCCTGTCAGCTGATCCTGCAGATCGAAAACATCTTCCAGAGAACCCTCGAACTTGTCGGCCCAGACGTGCGTCCCGGCCGCACCCTCAATCAGCTGCCCGGTGATACGCAACCGGTTAGCCGACTTCCGCACACTGCCTTCGAGGACGTAACGAACCCCGAGATCCTTCGCCACCTGACGGACGTCAACGGCCTTACCCTTGTACACGAACGTCGAATTTCTTGCGATGACGAAGAAGCCCGGGAACTTGGATAAGCCAGTGATAACGTCTTCCACCAACCCATCGGCGAAATAGTCCTGCTCGGGATCGCCGCTCATGTTGACGAACGGCAACACGGCGATCGAGGGTCGGTCGGGAAGCGCCAGCAATGTTTGTTGGTGGTCAATCACATCGACATTCCTGGGCTCGATTCGCGTCTCGATGCGAAAGACATGGACGGGTCGGGCGATGTTCTTCACGCTGTGTTCGCCCAGATCGGCAAAACCGATCGGAAGCTTCTCGACGACATGCTCGCGAACGGTGGCGCTGACGCAGATCCGGCCGGGCTCGGCAAGTGCTTCGAGTTCGCGCCGCAACGTTGACGCCGTCGCCAAAAATATCGTCGCCCTCTACGATCACGTCACCCACGTTGATGCCGACGCGAAAGCGGATGCGGCGACTTTCATCGACGTTCGCATTGCGGCTCTCAATTCCCTGCTGGATGACGATGGCGCAGCGCACCGCGTCGACGATCGACGCGAACTCTATGAGAAGGCCATCGCCGGTCATCTTGAAGATGCGACCTTGGTGTTGATTGATCAGCGGATCGATGACTTCCTTGCGGTGGGCCTTCAGTGCGGCGAGCGTGCCTTCCTCGTCGATGCCCATTAGGCGCGAGTATCCCACCACGTCAGCGGCAAGGATTGCCGCGAGCCGGCGCGTCGTGCGGGACTCTTCGTTCATTCAGTTGCCCTCAGCGTGTGCCTGATCCCAATGGGCAGCAAGTTCATGCCAATAGTGCCGCCGTATGTTCTCGCATGTCCTGCGTCAGAACGCGAGCCGAGCCCAATCCAAACCGCGGGCTATTGTTCTCGAAAACCTAGCCGGGATTGCCTGGTATCAGGGCGCACAGTGACTATGGACTTCTGCCCCGCGACATCCTCGCTCGGGGCCTCAAGCCATTCAATTTCGGATTTTATCCAATCCTTAAGCGTCAGCGAAGCCTCGCCGAACAGGTCGGTGTATTGATCGGTGAACACAAGACCCTCAGGCGTCAGCACTGCCCAGCGATCAGAGACGGAGACGCCAGGGAGGACCGGCACCGCATAGTCGGCGCTATCGATCCTCCACGCGACTACGGGTTCCCGCAGGACATACTCGCGGTCGTAGCGACCATCCGACAGTGGCACCAGGTTGATAACGAAAAAGCCCGGCAACGCCTGGACAACGCCGGGCTTGTTGATTGGCCCGCTCAAAGTCAGAGTGGCCTGCCCAACACTCCGGCTACGGACAAGCCCGCGTAGCAGCTTCCGCGCCTTGCTATTCCAGCTTAACCCGGTGCCCTCCGAAAGAGGCAGGTTGCCGAGAAAATCCAGTTCCCTTGAATTCAAACGGTGGATCTCGGCAAGGACGGAAGCCTGACGCTGGACCAGATCATCGATATAACTGAAGCATCTGCACTAGACATCATGTTCCGCTGAGATCGCGTGGCCCGCCCTTTCGTACGATTGAAAGACGAGGGTTGCTCGGATGGGCCGATCTCACGCACGGAGGGCGAGCCATGGGACCCGCCGACGTCTCCATCGGGCGCGCTCCGACGATCATTCTGGAAGGGGGAAGGCTTGCTGCGAGGCGGGCCCGCCGCCTACAATGACAACCCTGATGGGGCCAGAGCCTCCATTAAATCAGTACGCCAACGGTCCCAGATTCCCGCGACGGACCGGCCGGGACGATCGGAGATTGTGAGGCCGAATTGGGCCTTCGTATTGTCGGACTATGCTCATGCAGGTGAAGCGCATTGTCGCCAACATTGCGACAACAGACGTAGGGAAGGCTAAGGCATTCTATGGCGAAATCCTCGGTCTCGACCTCGCCATGGACCTTGGCTGGATTGCCACGTTTGCATCAAAAGCGGCGATGAAACCGGAGGTCAGCGTTGCCAGCGAAGGGGGTGGTCTGGAACGGCGGTCCCTGACATGTTCATCGGGGTAGACGACCTCGAAGAGGCGCTAAGGCGGATTCGAGTCCCAGAGGCTTAGAGCAAGTACGCTATGCAGGCTCGATGTCGAGTAACGCTTGCAGCACCAAGTCGTTCTGACGCAAACGTTCCTCGATCCATCGTGTCGTGCTGTCGTAGGCATCCAAATACAACTCGGAATGTCTGCTCCAATCCATGAAGGCGATTGTGATGGAAAGCTGCGGACAAACCAGAATATCCTCTTCGCCGACGGCAATGTTCTGCGGCCCGTGCGCCAGCATGCTCGCGGCAATGACATGAAAGATGCTGGGTACCTGCGGAAAGCGGCCGCGAGCGAAAGGATTCAGCAAGGTGATCGCCAGTTCAGAGGCTCCGGGGATGTGGTCATAGTCGATGTCGTATTTCTGCGGCCCACTCGACCCGAAGCTGACGACGACGTTCGGTCCGGTCTTCAGTTCCCTCATCTGTTCCAGCGGCACATTATTCATAATTGCGCCGTCGACCAACATGTCGCCATCGGCGGTAAAGAAAGGCGGCAGGATACCCGGGATAGAGCCTGAGGCGCGAACGGCTTGCCAAAGCTTTCCACGACGATGGAGATGAGGTTGATGGCTGCTCAGATTGGTCGAGAGCGAAAAGAACGGGAGCCAAAGGTCCTCAATCAGAACGTCGCCGTATTCCGCTCGAAGCGCCCGGTCGAACGCTTTATGATCGAGGAGCGCGAAACGAGGCAAGGTGGGACGGCGAAACGCCCGGCTCTTGACAAAGATGCTGTGGGTGGCTCGGTCGATCTGCTCTGCGTCCAAACCTCTTGCGAAGCCGGCCATCATCGCGGCACCGGAACTCGTCCCGCCGAAATAGTCGAAGCGAGCACCTGCTTCGGCAAACGCTTTGTAGACACCCAAATGGGCGCTGCCGAGTGATCCACCTCCCGACGCCACGAAACCCCGTGCTTTGCCGGAGATGAATCGGACCAGGCGCTGCACGTCGCGCCCGTCTTCCAGCGCGACATGGTGGTGGTGGCCCACATGGGGACGCTCGTCGAGCCATGCTGAGGTGCCGGAAACCGCTGCGGAGCGATGCTCATGAATCAGGACGAGCCGCGCGCTCGACGGGGGGTGGACCGATAGCGCCAGTTCCTCGGAAGGGTTGAGGCGAGGCGAGCAGGACACTTCGGCAAGCAAGACAACGGTATCTGCTTGGCGGATGCAGACGCGGGTCCATTCGCTGGGTTCTTCATCGGCGACATAGACGATGAATTCAGTTTGCCCCTCCAGTTCGTTCAGCCAGTTGAGGATCGGCTGGTCGTCGACCGAAAGGCCTGGGAACCTTGAGTTTATGTCAGGTCGGCCGACGAACTGAGCGCGCGTGCCTGCGCCAAAAGCCTGTTGCAAATGGCGGACAAACGCTGGTGAGATGCGACTTCCGCCGGCTGGAATAATCGCGAGCGTCCGGGTCTTGGCGGGGCTCTCAAGCCGCGACGCAAGCGGAGGCTGGGCAAACCGACGCGCCAGAAAGGTCGTAACCGCCTCTCTTAGGCCTGGCAAGGCTTCGGCCGCCTTGTCGAAGGTAGAGCGACTGACTTCAAGGACAATCGAATCGCGTGCAGCTACGACGGTTGCGGTGCGGGGCAGCCCCGCGAAAAATCCAATCTCGCCGACGAGCTCGCCCTGTGCGATCTCGGCAACCAGGTCATTCGAATTCCCTCTGTGTACCGTGAAGCGACCCGACAGCACGATGAAGAAACTGTCCGCTGGCTCGGCTTCGCGAACCAGAACGTCTCCGCGTCTCAGGACCCGACGATCGGATTCGGCAGTCAGCGCTTCGAGCGACATCAACGATGCCCGATCGAACATCAATGTCGCCGACAATAATCTCGCCGCGAGAGAATCGACGGAGGGCATGAGAGCAATCCCTCGGAAGGCGTTCGCCCCAGCGGAATTGTAGCCTGCGCGGGCGGTGTTTGCAGCCCTTCGAGGTGATCCGCGCCTTGCGCGGGTGCCGGTACGTCCGATTTCGTCCAGAGCCTTAATCGCGAGCATTTCGATCGGCACCGACTCGATCGCGTTCGGCCTGTCACGCTTATGAGCTTGGCTATCTCCCCTTCGCGCAGGACATAGGGGGCAAAATACCGATCGAGAAAGCCGTTCTGACACGGACGGGCGACGTCAACTCCTGCGTTCCGCGACGGTGAACAGCGCGACGGGATCAGGGATGCCGCGGATGGGGAAGTTGCCCAGTTCCTCGACTGGCTCTTCGATCAATTCAGCAACCCTGTCAGACAGGAGTAGGTGCCGCCCGGTGCTTTTCGACAGTGGTTCGATGCGCGCCGCCAGATTGACGGCGGGCCCGATTACAGTGAAGTCGAGCCGATTTCTGGAGCCGATATTGCCGAAGAACACCGGACCGCGATGCAAAGCAATTCCCATGCCGAGCGGCCGCCAGGACAGATCGCGCGATGGCTCGCCGGATTCAGCCACGTTCAGGCTGTCTACCGCAGCTAAACCATTCCGAGCGGCGGCGAGTGCTGCAGCGGCGGCGGCAGGCGCCGGCTGCGTGCCGGAGATTGGGAAGATCGCCAGCATGCCGTCGCCCACGAATTTCAGGACCTCACCGCCTTGTCCGTGCACCGCATCCACAAGAGATTCGAAAAAGGCATTCAGCAGCCGGATCATATCGGAGCTATCGATGCGATCCGAGAGGCTGGTGAAGTCGCGCATGTCGGATACCCAGATCACCGCGTCGATGGTCTCGCCAAACCCGCGCTTTATGTCACCGGCGAGGACACGCTTGCCAATGCGTTGGCCCAGATACGCGTCGAGCACGTGTTCGGCGATCTTGCCACGCGACACGATCTCGACGTTGAGCGCCAAAGCTGGCAGCAACGCCTCGACGACTTCGACTGTGCTGCGGGAGAAACCAGCTGACTCGCGAGTAGCAAGCGTCATCAGCGTAAACTGGAGTTCGTCCCGCTTCAGCGCAAAGGCCCAATAGTCCGTGAACCCCGCCGCGGCGAGGGTCTGCATAATCGGATATGTCGACCGCGCCGCTTGATCCTGGGGGTTCATGCGAATTGACCGGCCCTCCTCGATGATTGGCCTGAGGGGGCTGGTCAGATAATCGGTCGTCTCGCGAACATGCGCGTTGACTTCCACCTCATCACAGAGGCCGAGGTCACCGCGCCAGTTCGCCGTGATGCCTACAAGCTGCGGATGCAGCGTAGACATGAGCAGCGTAGCCCGCTCGATCGGCTGGCCCGCCGCAACCAGTCGGGCGATGACGCCGTCCAGCAGCTCAGCCGGTCCGGCCAATGCCGCCGCACCCGACATCAACCAGTCCATGGCCGTCCCGTCATCTATCGTTAGTCGCGAAACAGGCCGGCGCTGAACCAGCCGGACATCCGGCGGGTATTCCAAAACCGCCTGACTAGTCGACGGCGATGCTTCAGCTAGTTCGGACTGTCGAGCCGGCATCATTCCTCACGGCGTCATTCAAACGACAGATAAGCTTCCGAGGGGCAATCGCCAAGCCCGGAGGGCAGCAAGAAGCATCTCGACGACGCTGAAATCCGCGGCATGGCTGCTGGGGAGTCGGAAGGGCCAAATGTGCAAAAGCTCGAAAGCCAAGGACTTGCGTGTTGGATTCCGCTAACGCCAAGGAAGACCATCAATGCCGAATACCCGACCTCGCGGGCGGAGACATTTTCAGCTTGTTGGTTGACTGTTTGCAACGGGTGGAACTCTGCCTTCGTGTTGCTTGTCGATCGGCTTGTTCGCGCCAGAAGCAGACGCCCACTGTCCTGTCATTTGTGTCCCATGACCAAGCAGGCCCAATAGCTGCATCCCTGACTAACTCTACGAGCGGGTGTATACTAGGTCTTCGCACCTTCGCTGTTCCATCACGCAATGCGGCGCTATCGCTGCCATGAACGGAGAAGTTTATGAAAATTGTTATCATTGGCGGAACCGGTCTGATCGGTTCCAAGACAGTCGACCGCCTGCGCAAGCAGGGTCATGAGGTGGTAGCTGCCTCTCCAAACACCGGCGTCAATACGATAACCGGAGAGGGCCTCGCCGCGGCACTGATCGGTGCCGAGGTCGTGCTCGATCTCGCCAATTCACCGTCCTTCGCAGATAGGGACGTCATGGAGTTCTTCGAGACCTCAGGCCGCAATCTGCTTGCTGCCGAGAAGGCCGCGGGCGTGAAACACCACATCGCACTATCGGTCGTCGGGGCTGAGCGCCTACCTGGCAGCGGCTATTTGCGCGCCAAGATGGCTCAGGAGAAGCTAATCAGGAACTCCGGGATACCCTACACCATCGTTCACTCGACACAGTTCTTTGAGTTCCTGGGTAGCATCGCTCAGTCGGCGACAGTCGGGGATACCGTTCCCCTTCCATCTGCCTATTTTCAGCCGATCGCGTCGGACGACGTCGCCGACATCATGACCGATGTAGCGCTCTCCGCGCCGATCAACGGCATGATCGAGATAGCAGGGCCCGAGCCGGTCCGCATGAGCGAACTTGTCGCGCGGTTCCTGAAAGCGAACAACGATCCGCGAAAGGTGATTGCGGATCCCCACGCGCGCTATTTCGGCACGGAACTTGACGACCAGTCGCTCGTCCCCGGTGACCACCCGCGCATTGGCGTAACGCGCTTCGAAGACTGGTTCAACCACGCCTCGCCTCCGCGACACTGACCGCGTCCGACGCGGCCCGCACGTCGCCCGATACCGCGTGGGCCAAAGCTCAGGCACGCAGGAGCGAACGATGAAAGGCGACTTTCCTTCCCCTCCGGAGCATCGCGCCGCGATGTCCTGTTGGGCGCACTGCCCACCGCCACTGTTGCAGTCGGCCCGCCCACAGCTGCGCCCGCGCGGGCGGAGCGGGGGCAAAATCCTCCTCTTCCAGCTTAAGCAAAGGAGCAACGACCATGAGCACGATCACCACCAAGGACGGCACGGAAATCTATTACAAAGACTGGGGCACGGGTCCGGTCATAACGTTCTCTCACGGCTGGCCGCTGAATTCTGACGCCTGGGACGGCCAGATGCTCTTCCTCGCGCAGAACGGTTTCCGCGTGGTCGCACACGACCGGCGCGGGCACGGTCGGTCGAGCCAGGCCTCCTCCCGGAACGACATGGACGGCTATGCCGACGATCTCGCGGCCGTGATCGAAGCGCTCGATCTCACGGACGCCACATTGGTGGGTCACTCCACCGGTGGCGGCGAGGTTGCCCGCTACATCGGCCGGTACGGAACCAAACGGGTCGCCAAGGCGGTTCTCATTGCTGCCGTTCCGCCGATCATGCTCAAGAGTGAGGCCAATCCGGAAGGCTTGCCGATAGAAGTATTCGACGGCATTCGTGCTGGCGTCGCCGGCGACCGATCGCAATACTACAAGGAGTTGGCCGTCGCCTTTTATGGCGCCAACCGGCCGGGCGCGAAAGTCTCGCAAGGCACGCTGGACCAGTTCTGGCTGTGGAGCATGCAGGCAGGCGCGAAGAACGCCTATGAGAGCGTCAAGGCATTCTCCGAGACGGACTTCACCGAGGACCTCAAGAAATTCGATGTGCCGACGCTGGTCCTGCACGGGGAAGACGATCAGATCGTCCCGGTCAAGGATTCAGCGCGGAAATCGGCGAAGCTGATCAAGGGCGCCAAGGATATCTACTATCCGGGCGCGCCGCACGGCATCACTGCCACGCATCAGGATCAGGTTAACGCTGACCTGCTCGCATTCATCAAAGGATAGCTGCAATCGGCGACCGAAGGCCCCAGGCTGGCGATCCTCCATGCACCTCAACCACAAAAAGAAGACCCTCACATGAAAAAGACATTTCTCTTTACGGCTGCCCTGGCAGCCATCTTTGCGACAGAGGCGCTAGCCCGCGATTCGTTTGGTGGCAAGGTCACGCTGGTCTACGACCAGCCGTTGCCGAACGTACCGGGCAAGAGCATCCGAGGCGTGCTTGTCGAGTATGCACCCGGCGGCTTCTCGGACGCTCATACTCATCCAACTTCGGCATTTATCTATGCGACCGTTCTGGAGGGCGCGATCCGCAGCCAGGTCAATGACGGCCCGGTCAAGGTTTATCGTGCGGGAGAGAGCTTTTCGGAGTTGCCAGGCGACAGGCATGGCGTAAGCGCGAACGACAGTGAAACCGCTCCGGCAAAACTGCTTGCGGTCTTCGTCGTCGATACGGACCAAATGGAGCTCGTCCTTCCGATGAAGTAACGAGCGTTGGTGGGCCACAAATCAGGACCCGGCCTCGTTACCGCCTTTCAGGAGACACCGACCACCATGCACGATCTGCTTGTCTCACCGCTTTTCCAAATCGTCGCGCTAGGTGTTGCAGGCATCATCGTCTGGCACTTGCAAGGGCGCAGTCGTCCGACCGCTCGCCTCCTGGTCCAGATTGCATTCTTCTGCGCCATGACGGCAATATTGCTCGGAAACGGTATCTCTCCTTACAAGTTCGAGCCAATGAGAGAAGGCGGCGGTATGCTCATCGCCGCCAAAACGCTGTGGTGGGTGCATCTGGCCTGGGCCGCGATCGGTTTTGTCCGCATCTATATTGTCCTCGACGGCAGGCCGCGCGAAGCCCGGATGTTGCAGGACCTGATCATCGCCGTAGTCTACCTCGGGGTAACGCTCTCGGTCTTAGCCTTCGTGTTTGGCTTTGCGATAGGAACGCTCGTCGCGACCTCCGGTGTCATCGCGATCATACTCGGTCTCGCCTTGCAGAGCACCCTGAACGATCTTTTTTCCGGCCTGGCGCTCACATTGGGACGTCCGTATGGGATCGGTGACTGGATCATACTAACCGACGGCACCGAAGGACGGGTCGTGGAGAGCACTTGGCGTTCAACCCAGGTCCTGACGCCGGCCAACAACATCGTCGTTTTGCCGAACAGCTCTCTGGCCAGGATCGGACTGACGAACATCAATCGCCCTGACGAGACGCATCAGGTGATCCTGCCGCTCCGCGTGAAGCCAACGCGCGCGCCGTCCTTTGTCGCTGAGATGATGCGGCAAGCCATGATTGGTGCAAACAACATAGTGCATGATCCTGCTCCCGTCGTCGCGCTCAAGGGCGTCGACGCCTTTGCCATCGAGATCGAACTGCAATTCCGTGTCAGACGTCCCTCCGATAGAATTCCTGCCAGAAACGAGCTTATCGATCTCGTCTACCGCCAATGTATGGCGACGGGCATATCTCTCGCCCTGCCGGCTTCGTCTGCCGTCTTTATTGAGAACCTTCAGGCTGGTCATGCCTTACCTGAAACGTTGCAGGAATTGTTGCAGTCCAACCCGATTTTTGCGGGTCTTGAACAGGAAGAGCTGCAGAAGCTGGAAGCGTCGGCGAGACTACGGCGATACCGGGCCGGCGACGTCCTGCTCAATGGAGCGGATGGCATACCGAACCTGATGGTTGTCCGCTCGGGAGCCGTCGCAGTACTTTGTGACGGGGCGGAGGCTATTCGATTGGCACCGGGTGCGATATTCGGACAAATCGATTCGATCGACAGCGAGGCCAAGTACGAAGCCCTAACTGTTCTCGAAGCGTATGAGATAGATGGGCCGACTTTCGTACCCATGTTGCGAGACCATCCGGAAATCCAAGACAGCCTTTCCCACCACCTCTCTGTCCTTGCGCGGAGTTCGTCGGCCATGGGCAGTCAGCCTGCTCAAGGGGGGCATGCATCCGCCCTTCTCCGTACAGTTCATGGTTTGTTAGGTCGATGATTTGGGACGACGCTGTCGCGGAGTGTAACCGTGCAGTGGCTTCCACGGTCAGATCCACAGCATGCTCCGCTCTGGCGGCCAAGAGCAAGCAATTGGCATCGAAGCGCAGGTTGCAGGCCTTGTTGACGCAGGGGCAATCCCCACATGAATGCGGCTGGTGTAACACTGACAGCATGGAGATGTGGCATGAAATTCTTTTCACGCTTTTTTGCCCGCTGCGGCGGCAACCTGACCACCGCTCTTGAGCGCCAGCGACTGGGCAGGACCATGCCCGGCGAGACGGCAGCCATTGCGGGCACCCGCTTGGGCGTTCTTGTCGGCTGAAGATGCTTCAGGCTGCCGCGGATTGATCGCCGGCCGCTGTCGCGGCCGCGACATCCATCCAGAACACTTCCCAGATATGGCCATCGGGATCCTCGAAACTGCGCCCGTACATGAAGCCATAGTCTTGGGTAGGGGTGGGATCGATGGTGACACCGGCGGCTTTCGCTTTGCCGACCATAGCGTCGACATCGTCGCGGCTGTCTGCTGAAAGCGCGATCAGCACCTCGCTGCTTGTTTTGGCGTCGACGATTTTCTTGTCGGTGAACTGCCGGTATTTTTCGTGGGTCAGAAGCATCGCGTAGATGGTCTCGGAAAAGACCATGCAGGACGCGGTGTCATCGCTGAATTGCGGGTTCTTCGTCGCTCCGATGGACTCGTAGAACCCCGTCGCCTGCTTCAGGTCGGCGACCGGCAGATTTACGAAGATCATTTTCGGCATAACTCTTCTCCTCTTACTTGTCGCCCTTAGGACGATCTGGAGCAGACGAAGCCGACATCCTAGTAAAGGTGCGCGGGCACACCCAAGGACGTCGGCATGCGTTTGACCGAAGAGAGCGCAGGCTTTCCTTCAGTGAAATAGGCGACAGTGTCATAGCCTTGCCAAGGCGGGTTTGAAGTAACAGTGCCAGACGATGCAGCAAGCCCTCTATGCTTCGACCTGAGCGGCTTCGGCAGGTTTTAGCCCATCGACCAAATGTTGAAGGTCCACGTCGTTCGCGTAGTGCAGGGTGGCGATCAACTTTTCGATCGTGAACTCCGGATCCAGCTTGCCTATTCGGGCGAAGTGCGCGGCCGCAGCGGTCCTATCGCCCAACCAGCCATAGGCGGCCGCAACAAAGGCATGTTGGCTGGCGTCCATCTTCGACAGATGCATGAAGGCCTCGACAGCTTCCGAGTATTCCCGGGCTGCAAAGTGCGCTTTCCCGAGATGACTCCAGAAGCGCTCCGGGTGATGAGGGTTCAGCCGCATGGCCTTGCGAATCCAGTCGACCCCTTCCTTGGGGCGGCCGAGCCAAGTCAGAAACTCGCCCTGCTGGACCACCACGAGATCGTAGTTCGGGTTGAGCGCGAGAGCGCGTTCCTGGTGGTGGCGGGCCTTGGTCAGGTCGTTGCGGCTGATGTTGATTGCCGCCAGGATTCGTTGGACGTCCGCGTCGTTGGCGTCCAGCGCCTGTGCCGACTCCGCCTCGCGGACAATCTCGTCGAAGGTAGCGTCCTTGTCGGCACACCAGCCGTAGCCCCAGGCTTGCCCCAGGATGCAGCCCCTCCAGGCGTGGGCATGCGCGTAGTCAGGGTCGAGCTCTACTGCCCGCGTTATCAGTTTCAGCGCCTCCTCGTTCTCGGCGCGATTGCTGCGATGGTGGCGCACCTTGGCCGCCAGCACGCATTCGTAAGCCGCCAAGCTGGCCGGCGTCTTGCGCGCGACGAGGTCCTGTTGCGCGGCCTCGACGCGGCCCGGCAGCGTTGCCACGATTGCCGCAGTCAGCTCATCCTGGATGGCGAACACGTCGTCCAGCTTGCGGTCGTATCGCTCGGCCCAAATATGGGTGTCGCTTGCCGTATCGATCAGCTGGGCGGTGACCCTGAGTTGCCCGCCCGATTTGCGGACGCTGCCTTCCACCAGATATTGCGCGCCCAGCTTCTGAGCGATTTCACGCAGATTCACCGACTGCCCTTTGTAGACGAAGGTAGAGTTGCGCGAGATCACGAAAAGCTCATGCCGGCGCGACAGTTCCGTGATGATGTCCTCGGTCAGGCCATCAACGAAAAATTCCTGTTCGGAATCACCGCTCATATTGGCGAATGGCAGGACGGCGATCGACGGCTTAATGACGCTACGCCGGGCAGCGCCATTGCCCGCCGCCGGTGCAGCCTCATCGAGTATCGCGCGCCAGACCCGCACCGGGCGTGAAATATTCTTCAGTGACTTCTCGCCCAGATCCTCGAACTTGACTTCAATGCGATCGGAGACCTGTTCGTAAACAGCTTGGGTGACGCATACCCCGCCGACATCAGCGAGCTGTTCGAACTCTGGCCGCAACGTTGACGCCGTCGCCATAGATGTCGCCTTCATCGAAGATGATATCCCCCAGGTTGATGCCAATGCGGAACTGGATACGACGGTTCTCCGGCACGTCGGCGTTGCGGCGGCGCATGCGTATCTGCATCTCCGCCGCGCACCGTACGGCATCCCCCACGCTTTGGAACTCGACCAGCATGCCATCGCCGGTGGTCTTGATAATTCGGCCCTGATTCTTGGCGATTGCCGGATCGATGAGCTCGATCCGGTGGGTTCTCAACCGGGCGAGCGTGCCTTGCTCGTCGGCTTCCATCAGCCGAGAGTATCCTGCCATGTCGGCTGCAAGCACTGCAGCGAGCCTGTGTTCCATGCTTCAGCCTCAAAAACACGCAATCTTAACACGGAGTCTCCGAAATCAAAGGCGATCCCAGCGAGCCTTGGAGTATGGTTCGGGATGTTCGCCTTGCGACCACCCGGAAGGTTAGAAGCGAAAGTTAGCAATCACCTAAAGCGCGTCACTGCAAAACGGATTCATGTGACGCGCTTTAAGCTATTGTTTTTGTGCATGTCGTTATCCCAAAACCGCTGCACACTTTTGGGCGACATGCATTAAAGTGCGTGCCCGGCTCGTGACCCGGCGAGTTCCAATCCATCGCCACCGCTTCTGCGGGGGTTTGTTAGGAATATCGTTCAACAGGCTCTTTGCGGAAGAACAACGACGACACGTGTGCGGTCGAACCATTCTTGTGGTTCTTTGTTGGAGCTTTCCGTGAAAACCTGCCCCATGCCTGTTGCTGACTTGAGAGTAGACGAAATGATGAGAACGTGGCCGTCCACGGTCTCCGTGGTAATCAGACTTCGGATGCTCTGTGTCGGATGTCCGATTGGTATTTTCCACACTGTAGCCGACGCCTGCAGGGCGCATCACCTCGATCAGTGCGCCGTCGTCGCGGAATTGGAGAGAGCAATTCTGGGAATTGCTTAGATCATTGCCTTTCCCGGCCTTCTGACAGCACCATCAGCCGGTGCGCGTCGACGATTGTCACCTTCTGGCGACCGCTCATAACGATCCCTTTTTCCTCCCAAGCGCTCAGCAGGCGGCTGACCGTGTGCAGCGTCGTGCCGGTCATTTCGGCAATGTCCTGGCGCGATATCGGGAAGTCTATTTCGATGCCGCCAGGCCGTTTTCCGCCCCGTCTGGTTCACGAGGCGAAGCAGTGCACGTGCGACGCGCTGCTCGACCTGCTCGGTCGACATCTCGACGACGCGGGTCTGTGTTTCCTGAAGCCGGCTGCCGACGGTCTTGTACGTGTTGGCGCCGAATGCCGGAAACTTCGCAGACAGTTGCGGCCACAGCGCGTTCGGCCAGACCAGCGCCACGCAGTCCACCGCCGCAATGGCGCTCGCTGGGTAGGTTGTCCGTCCAAGCGCGGCGGCGATGCCGAAGACCTCGCCTTTGCTGATGTATCTGACGATCACCTGGTGGCCGTCAGGCGTGGTTCGCACGACACGGATATGTCCATCGAGGAGCACGAAGAATGAATGGGCTTCCGCCTCCTGTTCGAACACGGCCGTGTCCTTGGGATAGCGGGTAGAACGCGCGCCGGCAAGCAACTCGTCCATCTCCACGGCGGTGAGACCTTCGAACAGCGGCAATCCAGCAATCAGCGATCTATCGAGTGCCACGGGCCCTCTTTCTGACGCCCATCGAGCCGGATGTCCTTGTTGCTTGGGCGGGCGCCGTCCTTTCTAACGCCAGTTTGCGCCAGCGCAAATTGGTGGGCCGCATTTCCCGCTAGTAAGGCGCTAACGGCTGACGCCACCACCGGACGAAAAGGATGAATTCCATGAAACCCTTCGCTTATGCCGCCGCCGTGTTGTTCCTCCTCGCATTGGCGGGTGGCGCTTCAGCGGAAGAGCACATGATCCAGATGCTCAACAAGGGAGAGAAAGGCGCGATGGTCTTCCAGCCAAACCTCGTGCAGGCGGCGCCGGGGGACACGATCAAGTTCGTGCCGTCGGACAAGTCGCACAATGCCGAGACGATCAAGGGCATGATCCCTGAAGGGGCAGAAGCTTTCAAGGGCAAGATGAACGAGGAATTCTCTGTGACCCTGCAGCAGGAAGGCGTCTACGGAGTAAAATGCGCCCCGCACTACGGCATGGGCATGGTCGCCTTGATCGTCGTGGGCCAGCCGGTCAACGCCGACGAAGCCAAAGCCGTGAAGCAATCGGGAAAGGCCAAGGCGGCCTTCGCGGAATTGCTCGGCCAAGCGGTTGCTGCGAAGTAGAAAACGTTGAATGGTGAGTAGTGAGTAGTGAGTAGTGAGTAGTGAGAAAATTCCCTGTTCTAAAAGCAAAGGATTTTCCTTACTAATTACTACTTACTATTACTACTTACTATTTGCAGGGCGGACCGGGCGGGCCTGGAGAGGGCTCGCTCGGTCAACTCATTTTCAGAGGAGTCAAGAAAATGGCCGTTCCGAGGTTCCGGTCCTATGAGGGACCGGCTGTCCTTTCCTATGGGTTTCGCCCGTTCTTTCTCCTTGGTTCCGTTTACGCCGGCCTTTCCATCCTGTTTTGGATCCCGGCCTATTCCGGGCATGTCGAGACATTCAGCGTCTTCGCTCCCTTCGACTGGCACGTGCACGAGATGCTGTTCGGCTATCTGACCGCCATCGTAACCGGCTTCCTGCTGACGGCGATTCCGAACTGGACCGGGAGACTGCCGGTCCTCGGGCTGCCGTTGCTTGCGCTTGTGGCGCTCTGGGTCGCGGGCCGCGTGGCGGTCTTTTTCTCGGATATCCTGGGATGGCAGGTCGCAGCAGCGGTCGATTGCTCCTTTCTGGCCGCCGTTGCCGTTGCGGCGGCGCGCGAGATCATATCCGGCCGCAACTGGCGGAACCTGAAGGTGCTTGTTCCGCTTGCGGTTCTGCTGGCCGCGAACATCTGCTTCCACGTCGAAGTCCATGTGTCCGGAATTTCGGATGTCAGCCGGCGGCTCGGAATGACCGCCGCTATACTCCTGATCATGATTATCGGCGGGCGCATCATCCCCAGCTTCACGAGAAATTGGCTGGTGCGCGAAAATCCCGGGCGGCTTCCCGCTCCATTCGGCAATTTCGATATATGTGCCATCGCTGTTTCCGCCGCTGCGCTGCTAACGTGGTGCGGGTTCCCCGAAGGAAGCGGCACGGCCATCGCTTTCGCCGCCGCCGCGGTGCTCCAGGGGGCGCGCCTCGCCCGCTGGGCAGGAGACCGCACATTTGCCGATCCCCTCGTCCTGATCCTCCATTTCGCCTACGCCTTCATTCCCATCGGCATGATGCTGATCGCGCTATCGATCCTGCTTCCCTCAGCCGTCCCGGCAGCGGCCGGCATTCATGCGCTGGGCGGCGGCGCAATCGGCGCGATGACGCTGGCAGTGATGGTGAGGGCGACGTTGGGGCACACAGGACGCGAACTGCGGGCAGGCCGCTACGCCATGTTCATCTTCACCGCGATCCTCGTAGCCGCTCTGGTCAGGATCGCAGCCGCGTTTGTGCCGGACCTTTTGCTGATCCAGATTGCCGGTGGCGCGTGGTCGGCCGCGTTTCTCGGCTTCGCTCTGGCATACGGAGCCGCGTTGACGCGGCCGAAGGTGAGTTGAGCGATCCCGTCCAAATTGTCGCACCCGGAGCAATTCCAGGAAAAGTGGGAACCGGCTCTCCGTCCGAAATTGCGGAAAAACAAATGCTTAGAGCGGGTTATCGATCCAATGAAGCGGTGATCCGCTCTGGCGCATGCCGCGCCATCTTTGCGCCAGCACAAAGATGGATTGGCTGAGCGCGCATACGGTCGTCCTGTCGATAACGACATTTCACAAGGAGACAAAAATGTTCACGCGACGCGAAGCCCTCATCGGAGCAGCCATGGCGGCTGCCGCGGCGGCCGCGATACCCGCGCTTCCGGCAATGGCGCAGACAGCCGAACTCACCTCATTGCCACGCCAGAAGGTGGCGCTTGTAGCTCCGCCCTTCGTCCATGAGCACCAGCAGGTTGCCACGGGCGGCCCGAAGGTGGTCGAATTCACGATGAAGATCGAGGAGAAGCCGATCGTCATCGACGACGAGGGAACAACCCTCAGGGGCATGACCTTCAACGGCTCGATCCCGGGCCCGATGATGGTCGTCCACGAGGGCGATTATCTGGAACTGACGCTGGTCAATCCCGAAACCAACGAGATGCCGCACAATATCGACTTCCACGCCGCCACCGGTGCGCTCGGAGGCGGAGCGCTGACGCACGTCAACCCCGGCGAACAGGTGACGCTCCGTTTCAAGGCGACGCGCACCGGAACCTTCGTCTATCACTGTGCGCCCGAGGGGATGATCCCCTGGCATGTCGTGTCGGGCATGAGCGGGACGGTGATGGTGCTGCCTCGCGACGGGCTGAAGAACGACAAGGGCGAGCCCGTGCGTTACGACCGGATCTACTATGTCGGTGAGAACGAGTTCTACATTCCGCGGGACGAGGCCGGAAACTACAAGACCTTCGAGTCGCTCGGCGACAGCTACGCCGACACCCTGGCGGTCATGCGGGGCCTGATCCCGACCCATGTCGTCTTCAACGGCAAGGTAGGTTCGCTTACCGGTGAGAACGCCATGAAGGCCAAGGTCGGCGAGACGGTCCTGATCGTTCACTCACAGGCAAACCGCGATACGCGGCCGCACCTGATTGGCGGGCATGGCGACTATGTCTGGGAAGAAGGCAAGTTCGCGAACCCGCCCGCCAAGGACCTCGAGACCTGGTTCATTCGCGGCGGCTCGGCGGGAGCGGCGCTCTACACCTTCCTGCAGCCCGGCGTCTATGCCTACGTCAACCACAATCTCATCGAGGCGGTCGAACTGGGCGCCACAGCCCACTTCATGGTCGAAGGCGAGTGGAACGATGACCTGATGAAGCAGATCGCAGCGCCGCGCACCCATTGCGTCGAATTGAGTTTGTCGCGGGAACGATCAACGCGGCCCGTCGGGACTGCCGGGCCGCGTCTTTCGCCGGAAAGGGCGGATCATGTCATTCTTCGCGCCGAAACTGATTGGCGGCTTCGCCGGAGCAATCGCTCTCTCGGCCGCGGCGCTCGGTCTGGAGTACTTGGTCCCGGCCTCCGGAGGTGGTCGAAACGAATGGCCGGCGGTTCAAACGGTGATCATTGCGCCAGGCTCTTTCACCCATCCTCAATCCGGGGAATTTCTCAGCCAAGGCCACCCGGCGGCCGCTCCGCGTGTCCGCATTGAGATTGAAAAGCCAGTCGAGATCATGACCTACCAGGTTAGCCTCGACGAATATGATCGCTGCGTGGCGGACGGCTCATGCGCACCGGCGGATGCGCGTGGAACCGGCGACGCGCCCGTCACCGGCGTGAGCTATCTGGACGCGACTGCATACGCTGCATGGTACTCGGAGGCGAGCGGGGATGTCTGGCGGCTGCCGACGGACGAGGAGTGGGCCTTTGCGGCTAGCGAGCGGTTCACGGCCGACGTGGAGCCGCTGGAGGAAGACCCGAGAAATCCCGCCCGCGGCTGGCTTTCAAGCTACCAGAGAGAAGTGGCTATGGCTCGCAAGCCGGACCCGGAACCACGCCCGCGCGGCGCGTTCGGTGTGAACTCCAAGGGCATTGCCGACGTAGCCGGCAATGTCTGGGAATGGACGTCGAGTTGTTATCAGCGCTCTGCCATCTCAAGCGACGGCCTGACCATCGAGAGCAGGGTCGACAATTGCGGCGTGCACGTCGTCGAAGGCTTCCATCGAACCTACATGTCGAACTTCATACGCGACGGAAAGAGCGGCGGCTGCGCCGTCGGCCTGCCTCCGGACAATCTCGGGTTCCGGCTCGTGCGCGAGTAGCGCGTGTTTGTGGAGCCCAGCGGTTTCAGTCGGGCCGCTACAACCTTTTCGTCGCCTTCGAAATTTTTCTGATGCAGTGTCGATTCCCGCTGCCCCCCGCTCGACGTGTTGGAAGTGAGAGGCTACCGGTGGCACTTCAAGGCGGGCGAACCGGGCTTCCGGCCGAACCAACAGGAGAAGATCGATGCGTTTCATGGTGATCGTGAAGGCCACGAAAGAAAGCGAGGCAGGCGTGATGCCTAGTACGGAGCTGCTCACTGCGATGGGCAAGTTCAACGAGGAGCTGGTGAAGGCCGGCATCATGCTCGCCGGCGACGGGCTGCACCCGAGTTCGAAAGGCGCGCGCGTCCGGTTTTCAGGCGCCAAGCGGACCGTCATCGATGGGCCGTTCGCCGAAACCAACGAGCTGATCGCAGGCTACTGGATTTGGCAGGTGCGCTCGCTTGACGAGGCGCTCGAATGGGTCAAGCGTTGCCCCAACCCGATGGAGGGCGAATCCGAGATTGAAATCCGCCAGATCTTCGAGGCCGACGATTTCGGCGAAGCGTTCACGCCCGAGCTGCGCGAGCAGGAAGAGCGCATTTCCAAGGAAGCCGAGAAGCTAAACAAGAAGTAGACGCGGTAAACGGCCAGGTCAGCCGTAGTGCCACGCGGGCTTGGGCTCCGTACCGGTGAACATCACGCCGATGCGCCTGTCCTTGCGCCAGCGCACGACCGCATTGTAGGCAATTCCGTCCAGCGGCACATACAGAAGAAACTCGTTCGGCACAGGTGCGTCGCGTTCAACCTTCAGTTCGGCGCCGTGCCGGTGCATGTTGCGAACCGCGCATTTGATTTCCGAACGGGAGACGCCGCTCAGGATCGATGCGCCCTTCAAAACACGTTGTCGGTGTTCAGGCCTGTTTCCCGCTTCCGCCGATGTTGCCATGACACAAGATCCCCGCTCTTCTCGATCCTATGCCTAAGGCGAATAGATTGCGTAAACCGGCGTGGTTAAGAAAATCAGCTCGCCCGACGGCCGGCCGGCGCGGCAAACGCACAAGTACCAGCGGTTCAGGTCCACCCGGCGCCGCTCAGTGAACCCCCTGCCCCGTCGCCTTACGTTACCGCGTCGCCTTACCTGTAGGGCGACCAGCACTGCCGGCGACCTCCATAGTAAGGTTGGAAAGTGTTGTCGTAGGCCCTGTACGACCTGTAGCGGTTGTAGCACCACCGCTCATGGGCGCTGGAGAAGTTATTGTAACGATATGCGGGTCGATAGTAGCTCGGCCCATAATCGTAGTTCTGCCCATAATAGTAGTTTGGCACACCCAACCCGTAGAATGGAATAGCAAAATTGAAGTAGACACTCGGGCGATTTCTGTAATAATTTCCGTAGTAACCGCCGTAGTTTCTTCTGTAATAATTGCCGTTGTAGTTCCGGTACGGTCTGTGGCCGCGCCAGCCGTTATTGCCTCTCCAGCCGCGGTGATAGCTGCGTCCACCGCGGTATACCTGACGGACGTCGATGAGGTTTTGCAGTCCGCTCCCGCCGTCGCCTCGCAAGAGGCCCGGGTTCGCGGTTGCTGCGAGGGTCCTGTCGTTTGCCATGCCGGCCGGGCCGGCGGATGCCGAAATCGACAACCCGCCGATCACGCTCAAGGCCACCAGCCCTGAGCGAGCCAAGGAGCGGAATTTCGGTGTCATTCTAGTTCTCCAGAGATCGAAAACCGTAATGGCCCCGCGCCCGGAGTGCGAAGGGAGAACCGGCACATTGAGCCTTGGCGCATGAACGGGCGATGAACAGAAAAGTTCCGGAATCACGGTTCGGCCGCGTTGCACTCGCCCTGACGGAGGTCTTGTATTGGCGTAGGCTTGCAGGCAAAGCTCGCGCTCATGTCGCTTCGCCTGGCCACCTTCAATGTCGAGAACCTGATGAACCGGTTCGATTTCTCCGGATTTCGCAACCAGCTCAACCAGGACCGCAGCCTGGCGCTCTATGAGATCAAGAACGAGGCCGAATACAGGCTTCTGGAACAAGCGCGCGCGATCGCGCATACCGACGACACGCGCCAGCTGACCGCGCTTGCCATCGCGGCAACCCGCGCGGACATCCTGTGCCTTCAGGAGGTCGACAATCTCGAGGCGTTGAAGGCTTTCGAGTATGGCTATCTGTTCAAGATGGTGGGCGAAGGCTACCGCAACAAATACATTTCCACCGGCAACGACAGCCGCGGCATCGACGTTGCGGTGTTGATGCGCGACGAAACCCATCACGGCCAGCCCATCGAATTCATCCGGATGACGAGCCATGCCTTTGTCACCTTTGAGGAATTCGGCCTCCACACGCCTGAACTTGCCGGGCTCGGCAACGAACCATTCGAGCGCATTTTCCGGCGCGACTGCCTGGAAGTCGACGTCCGCATCGGCGGCCGGCCGCTAACGATTTATCTCGTGCATTTCAAATCGATGGGTTCGGCCCGCAACGGGTTGCCCGGTCGCGATGCCTCAATGCCGATCCGCATTGCGGAGGCGCAAGCTGTGCGGCGCATCATCGAGAACCGCTTCGGCAAGGACCACGCGGCCAGCAAGAACTGGGTGATCTGTGGCGACCTGAACGACTATCGGGAGCGCGTCGTGATCAGCGGCAACGTCGATAGCGGCTACCGGTTCGACGCGGCAAAGGAAGCGCAATCGTCGCTCAACGTCCTGCTTGCAGGCGGATTGTGCGAGAATATCGTCGAGCGCCGGCCGGAACTCGACCGCTGGACGCTTTACCACACACGCGGACCGCAGGAGCGCCACCTTTGTCAGCTCGACTACATTCTGGTATCGGCGGCGCTGGCGACACGCAATGCGGGCGCCATCCCCGACATCATCCGCAACGGGCAACCATGGCGCACTCCCTTCCCGCCCGGGCAGGAGGTGGAACGCTATCCGAGGTCCGGCTGGGACCGGCCGAAGGCTTCCGATCACTGCCCGGTCGCGGTGACACTCGACATTGCCTGACTTTGCCTGCATGTACACTCCGCTCTGCCACGTCGTGCCAAATCCTGTTCCTGTCTCGGAGAGTGCGCCACTTTGGTTTTCGACATCCCGCGCAACGTGATTCTGCCGATCGATCGGGTCGACGTTTCGCTCGATCCGGCGCCGCATCCATTCGAACTCGCACACGGGGCTGAGATCGACGAAAACTGGCGACTTGAGAAAGCGGCAAATTCGGCCGTCTACGATGGCCAAATGGTCCTGCTTTCCAGCCTTTCGCATCGCGACAGGCGCCTGGAGGGTAAAAGCCACGCCATCCGGTACGCAACCTTCCTGTATTGGCGCAAGCATCGGGCATACTCAGGCGCTGAGCATGCCTATGCGCACGCGGCGCTTGTCACGGCCGACAATGCATTGGTGGCGATCCGAATGGGACCGCACACGTCGAACCCGGGGCTCGTCTATTTCGCCGCGGGTTCCTTCGAGCCCGGCGATTTCCAGAACGGGGTCGTGAACCTAGACTTCAACATGGCGCGCGAGGTTCGCGAGGAGACCGGTTTGGACATTTCAGGCCTCAGCCACGACAGCCGATACCATGCGCTGTCGGTCCCAGAAGGTACGGTGATCTTCCGCCGGTACTATCTGGAAGAGGATGCCGGCACAGTCGCGAAGAATATCCGGCAGTTCGTCGCCAACGATCCCGAACCCGAGATCGAGGGACCGGTGCTCGTGAGGCATGCCGGAGACCACCCGCGGGGCCTCGCACCTCATATGGTTCAGATTGTCGCCTGGCATTTCGCGAACGCGCGGATTTGAGAGTAGAACAAGCAACTGTTAGGCGAATGACGGCAGTCCGCTCGTGACAACCATTGGCGTGCCGTCGGGCACGCGGTCATAAAGGTCGATGATGTCCTGGTTGATGAGCCGCACGCAACCCGAGGAGACGGACTTGCCGATCGACCACCACTCCGGCGAGCCGTGGAGGCGAAAGAGCGTGTCCTTGCCGTTCTGGAAAATGTAGAGAGCGCGGGCCCCGAGCGGGTTCAAGACCCCCGGCTCCATCCCGCCCTCCCAAACATTGGTGCCGGGGATTTGCCGTGCGCGGTATTTCTCGAGTTCGGGCCGACGGTCGATCATTTCGTTCGGCGGAAACCAGCGCGGCCACCTCTGTTTCCACTGGATCACGCCGCGCCCCGACCACTCGAAGCCTTGGCGGCCAAGGCCAACGCCGTATCGGATCGCTTGGCGGCCATTGAGGACAAAGTAGAGGAAATGGTTCGCCGTATCGACCACGACGGTGCCTGGTGGCTCGCCCGTCGGGTCAGGCACGACCTGCCGATAGTACCTCGGGTCGATCTCTTCGATCGGTATAGGAGGGAGGTCATGGCCGTCGTCGAACGTGGCGGCGTACATCAGGTGGGGGTCGCCGAAGTTGCGAGGATCGGAACCGAGTGGAGGAAGGTGCGCCTGCCACGGCGCTCCTGTCCGGACATAAGCGCTGTCGCCGCGCACCTGAACGCTCGTGCAAGCGCAAAGGGCGGCGGAGGCGCCGCTCGTCGCAGCCATTGCCAGAAGTCTGCGGCGGCTAAATTTTGGCATCGGACTCACTACCCGTGTTTGAAATCCGGTAACGCGCGGAATGCTTGCGAATTTCTGCGTTCGATACGAGATCGCGTGAGCAACCCGCGATGGAACTCGACGACCTCAGCGTTCGGTAAACTCCAGCTCCGTTCTGTTTACCATAGGCTTAGCCCATCTGTTGAAAGGAACGCAACGTGACGAAGGCGATCCACACCGTCGACAGCCCTTAGATATTCGCAAAACGCGCGCGATCGGTGGCTTAGATTTTAGCGACAACTGCCGGGTTTCTCAAATGCTTGCCAATGCAGAGCCTGGCGATATGTCATCGTGTTGTTCGAAGAGCGGCAGTTGTCGCACATTTATCACAGACATTTGTTCATTTTTGTCTAATATTCGCTTAGGGGGTATGTTGGGGTCTTCGAGGGTCTTCGATCGAGGAGGTCAAGGTGCGTTCAAAGGTTTGCCGCGCTGCCTCTGCACTCGCATGTAACCGACACGATGGCGGCGGCCGCCACTAATGACGAACCGCCGGGCCCCGTCGCAACCTTACTGGCTACGCGGTGGCTGTGTAACTATCGAAGCTCGAAACGTCTGTCCCAGTGTCGCCTACAAATTCCGAACCTAAATGATAGGCCGACAATCGTCGGCTGTTGCCAGATAAGCGGGTGATATCATGTTCGACTGGTTCGCAAATACACTCCGCAGTTACCCGGAAATCGCCATCTTCCTGTCTCTGGCCGCCGGCTATTACTTTGGCTCCTTTACCTACAAGGGCCTTGGTCTCGGTGCGGTGACAGCGACGCTTATCGCTGCCGTCATCATCGGACAGCTTGGCATCACGATATCGCCGCCGCTCAAGGCAACTGTCTTCCTGATGTTCCTGTTCGCGGTCGGCTACGGGGTGGGACCGCAATTCGTGCGCGGCATTGCCAAGGACGGCGTGCCGCAAGCACTGTTCGCGGCGGTCGTCTGCGTTTTCTGTCTCGCCGCGCCTTTCCTGGCGGCGAAGGTGGCCGGCTACGACGTCGGGTCCGCGGCGGGGCTCTACGCAGGTTCGCAGACCATCTCGGCCTCGATGGGCCTGGCGACCGATGCGATCAATCGCCTCGGACTGCCGCCGGACGAAACCAAGCGGCTGCTCGACGCGATGCCGGTTGCCTATGCCGTCACCTACATTTTCGGCACGGTGGGCTCGGCCATCGTGTTGGCGCTGATCGGGCCTGCTTGCTGGGCATCGACCTCGAGGCCGAGTGCAAGCGCTACGAGGAAGAGCATGGCGGCAAGAAGGCGGCGGGAGGCGCCGGGACTGCCTGGTACCAGCACGAGCTGCGGGCCTTCCGCGTCCGCGAGGGTGGAATGGCCGTCGGGCTGACGGCGCAAGAGGCCGAGGCGCGGATCCCCGGCGAGCGGGTGTTTGTCGAACGCATCAAACGTGACGGAAAGATCATGGACGCGACAGCGGACTCCGTCATCCAGGCGGGCGACATTGTGGCCGTTGCCGGCCGCCGCGAAGTGCTTGTGAAGCTGGTCGGCGCCGGGGCCGACGAAGTTGACGATCGCGACTTGTTGGCAGTACCGGTGGAAGGCGTCGACGTGCTGGTTACCAACAAAGCAGTGGACGGCAAGACGCTGGAACAACTGGCGGAGGGGCCGTCGGCGCGCGGAGTTTTCCTGCGCAGGATCGTTCGCGGCGCCACGGCGACCGAAATCCCGATCCTGCCGAACACCACGGTGAATCGCGGCGACATCCTGACCATCGTCGGACGCACCCAGGATACCACCGCGGCAGCAAAGGCCCTTGGCGTTGCTGATCGCCCGAGCGACATCGCGGATGTCGCCTTCATCGGCGCTGCAATCACAATCGGCGCATTGGTTGGCGCTATCGTCTACAAAGTCGGCGACATACCGCTCACGCTGTCCACTTCCGGGGGCGCACTCATTTCCGGGCTCGTCTTCGGCTGGCTGCGGTCGGTGCATCCGACCTTCGGGCGGATTCCGTCGTCCACGGTGTGGTTCATGAATTCGGTCGGCCTGAACATCTTCATCGCGGTGGTCGGCATCTCGTCGGGGCCAGGCTTTGTCGCCGGCCTGAAGCAGCTCGGCTTCAGTCTGTTCCTCTGGGGCATCTTCGCCACGACCGTGCCGCTGATCCTGGCGATGTATGTCGGGAAATATGTGTTCAAGTTCCACCCCGCCATTCTGTTGGGATGCTGCTCTGGCGCCCGCACGACCACTGCCTCGCTTGGCATGATCAATGATCGCGCCAAGAGCCAGATCCCCGGGCTTGGCTACACCGTTACCTATGCGGTGGGGAACACTCTGCTGACTGTTTGGGGATTGGTTCTCGTTTTGCTGATGTCGTGACTTTGGCCGTCTTCTCTAACGAAGCGGGTTGAACCTAATCATCGGAATCGACGAAGTTGGGAATGATGACGGAGTGTAAGGGCGGCTAGATCAGAACTGTGAGACGAAGGGAGAATTCCTGTGGCCCGCGAAAACAAACGTATTGACCAGTTCCTGCTCATCCACTCCGCGCGGGCTGACAACTGGCGGGAGATCACGACGTTGGCCGAAGCCTGGGCGGCCAAGCGCGGCGAGCGGGCCGCGCTGGAGGCGGCGCTCGCCGCCATTTCGCCCACAGAAGAATACCACGCCTACCCGGGTGCGCGCCTGCTGGGAGCGCTGAACGAGCGCATCGCTACCGACGACGCAACAGGCGCCGCGAAGCTCGCGCGGCGCCTCTCCAATGGGCTGCTGACCCGCGTCTATCGCGAGCGACAGGCGGAGTGGGACGTACACCATGAGATGTCGTCGAGCGAGGTGGCCGATATCATGCCGCCGGCGACGGGTGAAGCCGGCGCGCGCCGGCCTTATTTCGAAGTTCTCTTCGTCAACAGCCAGCCGGCCGCGCGTTGGCCCGCACTTGCCGACGAACTCCGCAGGATGCGCCGGCCGGAGGATACTTTCATCTACGAGCCGATCTTCGTCGGATCCTTCGAGGATGCTCTCTGTGCGGCAGCGGTAAATCCTGAAATCATTTCGGTCGTCCTCGCCGAAGGCTTCCCTTACCGTTCACGTTACGAGGCTCCGGTGCTGCGCTCCGTACTCGATCCCCTGGGGGAGTCGGAAGGACCGGATATGTCGGCTCTGCGTCTCTCTCGCGCACTGAAGCGGATCAGGCCGGAACTCGACATCTACCTGCTCTCCGACCGCGAGGTGGAGAAGCTGGCCGGCGACTCGGCGGCGGACGCGGTGCGACGCATCTTCTATGCGGTCGAGGAACCGCTGGAGCTTCATCTCGCCATCCTTGAGGGGGTGCAAGCCCGTTACGAGACACCTTTCTTCGACAATCTGAAGAAATACGCCCGCCGGCCGATCGGCACTTTCCACGCCCTCCCCATCGCCCGCGGAAAGTCGGTGTTTCAGTCTGACTGGATTCGCGACATGGGCGAATTTTACGGCATCAACCTGTTCCTCGCCGAAAGCAGCGCGACCACGGGCGGCCTCGACAGCCTTCTGGAGCCCACAGGCAACATCAAGCGCTCGCAGGAGATGGCCGCGCGCGCCTTTGGTGCCGACCACGTGTTCTTCGTGACAAACGGCACCTCCACGTCCAACAAGATGGCTGTGCAAGCGCTGCTGGCTCCCGGCGACATCGCCGTGGTGGATCGCAATTGTCACAAATCGCATCACTACGGCATGGTCCTCAGCGGTGCGCAGCCCTACTATGTCGAAGCATTCCCGATGACGGAATATTCGATGTACGGGGCCGTGCCGCTCGCCACCATCAAGCGTGCGCTGCTGGCACTGCGGGCGGAAAAGCGGCTTGATCGGGTCAAGATGCTCGACCTGACGAACTGCACCTTCGACGGACACATGTACAATGTCAGGCGGGTGATGGAGGAATGCCTTGCCATCAAGCCGGACCTCATCTTTCTGTGGGACGAAGCGTGGTCCGGCTTTGCCCGCTTCTCGCCCTTCCTGCGTCCGCGTACGGCCATGGGCGCTGCGGCGGATATCGAGGAATGGCTGCGCGATCCGGCATCCGTCGCAGCATATGAGAAGCAGCGTAAGGAACTCGGCGACAAGCCTTCGGATGACGCGCTGCTCGCTGCCCGGCTGATCCCCGACCCACGGCAAGTGCGGCTGCGCGTCTATCAGACCAACTCCACGCACAAGTCGATGTCAGCCATCCGGCAGGGGTCCATGCTGCTGGTCAAGGACGTGGACTTCCACACAGTGGAAGCGCAGTTCCACGAGGCGGTCTTTACTCATGCCTCGACCAGTCCAAACCAGCAGTTGATCGCCAGCCTCGACGTCGCGCGCCGGCAGATGGAGCTCGAAGGTTACGGGCTGGTGATGAACGCCATCGAGATCGCGCTCAAGATCCGCCGCGCGGTGAACGAACATCCCCTGATTTCGAAGTATTTTCGAGTGCTTGGGGCCGACGCGATGATACCCGCCGCATACCGGCAGTCTGGGTTCGAGGACTACCTGACGCCGGGCTCGACCTGGGCCACGGTAGTGAAGGCGATGCGGGAGGATGAGTTCTACCTTGATCCAACACGCATGACGCTGGTCTGCGGCACCGCCGGTTTCGACGGGACGCAATTCAAAGGCCTTCTGGCGAGCGAGTACGGCATCCAGCTCAACAAGACGTCACGCAACAGTGTGCTGCTGCAGTCGAACATCAACAATACACGCAGCGATATCGCCCATCTTGTCCGCGT
The DNA here is from genome assembly GCA_963813315.1 of uncultured Alphaproteobacteria bacterium. Classification (GTDB taxonomy): domain Bacteria; phylum Pseudomonadota; class Alphaproteobacteria; order Rhizobiales; family Rhizobiaceae; genus CAWEYO01. Next base: position 89,794 of record CAWEYO010000015.1, read on the forward strand.
CATGGTGGAGATTTGCCACGGCATCGAGAAGCGCTTGTCTGATGGCGGGGAGGCGGAGCGCTCTGCCTTCGCGGCGCGGGTTAAATCGCTGATGACCGACGTGCCCGACCTACCAAATTTCAGCCACTTCCACAAAGTGTTCCGGGGCGACGCCGGTAAGACGACGCCGGAGGGCGATATCCGCACCGCGTTCTTTGGCGCCTACAACCCTTCGCTGTGCGAATATGTCCCGCTCGTCGGCGCAGAGTGCGACCGCCGGCTGAGCAAGGGGCCTGAGATGGTCTCGGCCAACTTCGTCATCCCCTACCCGCCGGGATTCCCGATCATGGTGCCGGGCCAGGTGCTGACCCAGGAGACGATCGACTTCATGCGCAAGCTCGATGTGAAGGAGATCCACGGCTACGAGAAAGCCAGGGGCCTCAAGCTACTGAAACCCGACGCGATCGCTGCCAAGCAGAAACGCTGAAGCCAGGGTTGGTTGCAATTTTTAATGAGGGGGAAGTCGGAATGAAAAGTGCATACTCTAAGAGCTTCATGCGACGGAACGTGATCCGAGGGCACACCCTGTGCCTCCCACTGGCGGCGCTGGTGGTTGCCACACCGGCGGTCGCGCAGCAGGCGGCGCAAGCGCCTGAACCGGCCGTCACCGAGAGCAAGCCTGCGCAGAAGTGGATCCCGAAACTGCGCACCGGGACCGACGAGAGCTACATGGAGATCTATGGGCACATCGATAAGGGCGTTCTGATCTTCGACGATGGCGGCTCCACCCTCGGTTACGCTCCGGTCGACAACGGCAATTCGACGACCCGTGGCGGCATACGGGCCTACGCCGCCCTCAATGAGATCTGGTCGATTGGCGGCAATGTCGAAGCGGAATGGAATCCTTATGCGACAACCAATGTCGACCAGCTTAATCGCGACGATTTCGACTGGGATACCTGGCTGCTGCGCAAGGCGGAGGTCTACGCGGAATCCAAAAATCTCGGCAAGTTATGGCTTGGCCAGGGCAGCATGGCCTCCGATTTGACCGCGGAGTACGATCTCTCCGGCACCAGCGTCGTCGGCTATTCGCAACTCGGCGACATGGCCGGCGGTCCGTTCTTTCGATTTGCGGACGGCGAACTCACGTCGGTCCGTGTCAAGGACGCCTTCACAAATTTCGATGGACTCGCGCGCAAGTTTCGGGCTCGCTACGACACCCCGTCATTTGCCGGCTTCAGCCTCGGGACATCGGTAGGAACGCAGATCGTGCCCACAGAGACGAATATCACTGTCTGGGACGTCGCGGCAAAATACGAAAACACCGTCAGAGACTACAAGGTTGCCGGCGGTGTGGCATTTTCCCGGCCAGGCGACGATGACAACCTCTATGACGGATCGATTTCTGTTCTGCATGAACCGACGGGTCTCAGCCTCACCCTTGCGGCGGCCTATTCGGACGAAGAAGCGATCGACGGGCGCTACGGCTACGTCAAGCTTGGCTATCAGGCGAGTTTCTTCGAAGTGGGCAAGACGGCAATTTCGGTCGATGCCTACTTTGGCAGGGATATCGCGAACAGCAACACCGACAGCACCGCGTTCGGCGCCCAGCTGGTTCAGAACCTGGACTACTACCAGACCGAACTTTTCCTCGGCGCCCGGTCATATTCCTATGAAGAAGCAGTCACCGATATCGATGACAGCGTTGCCATTCTAACCGGAGCCAGGATGAAATTCTGAGCCCGGCTGCGCGATTTCGTGTGAAATCGCGCGGCCCTTGCTGAACAGAGTAGCTCAAGATCGAGGAGGAACGTCATGGCGACCATCGACATCGGCAGGGCAGTCCGCACGGTGGGGCGGGGTTACGTCGATACATTCCAGGCGCTCAAGAAGGAAAAGTGAAGTCGCGTTCGTCAGAGACCATGGACCGAAATCGTCGGGATGACCTCACCCGCATAACGCTGGCGGTGCTGTTCATCGGTAGCCTTCTCGTTGCCAGTTTCTGGGTGATGCAGCCATTTCTGCCGGCGATCGTGTGGGCAATGACCTTGGTCATTGCCACCTGGCCGCTGATGCTTTGGGTGCAACGCCATGTCGGCAACCGCCGCGGCCTGGCCGCACTCATCATGACACTCGTCTTGCTGCTTGTCCTGATCGTGCCATTCTGGCTGGCTGTCAGCATCATCGTCACCAATATCGATGAAATTGGCGAGTTGATCCGCACCGTCCTGTCCATGCAGGTGCCGCGGCCGCCCGCTTGGTTGGCCGAGCTGCCGTTCAAACGCCTGACAGAGGCTTGGGGAAGACTGGCTTCGACCCGGGTGCAGGAGCTAGCCCCCAAACTTATGCCTTACGCTGGCGCGATCAGCCAATGGTTTGCATCCGCTGCGGGCAGTCTGGGATCGATGTTTCTCCATTTCCTGCTGACGACCGCGATAGCGGCCATCATGTACACAGGCGGCGAGAACGCTGCCGCTACCGCGGTACTTTTCGGCCGCCGCCTGGGGGGCGATCGCGGAGAAATGGCCGTACGTCTGGCCGGCCAGGCGATCCGTAGCGTGGCACTCGGTGTTGTGGTGACGGCGGTGGCACAGACCGTTGTAGGCGGCATCGGGCTCCTGGTGTCTGGCATACCCTTCGCACCGTTGCTGACGGCGATGATCTTCATTCTGTGTTTGATCCAGCTTGGTCCCGGCCTGGTGATGGTGCCCGCGGTGGTGTGGATGTACTATTCCGGCGAGACGCTGTGGGCGACCGTGTTGCTGGTCTTCACCATTGTGGCCGCGACGATGGATCAGTTCATACGTCCGGTCTTGATCCGCAGAGGCGCCGATCTGCCAATTCTGCTGATCCTTGCCGGTGTGATCGGCGGCCTGGTTGCATTCGGCATACTGGGAATCTTCATTGGCCCCACTGTCCTCGCGGTTGCCTACACACTGCTGAATGCCTGGATGGCGGATGGCGACCAGGACGCTGCCTGACAGTACGAGCATTGCGCGACTATGGCGGGGCACGGTAGCTGCCGCTCAGGGAAGAGGATGCGAGTCATGGCTTGGTTCGAGCAATTCCTGATCAAGTATCCTGAGCTCGCCGTATTCCTGGCGATCAGCATCGGCTACTTGATCGGTGGCGTGAAGCTCAGAGGCTTCAGCCTTGGGCCCGTCACCGGTTCCCTGTTTGCCGGCATCCTGATCGGACAGTTCGCGGACGTGCCGATTTCGGCCATGGCGAAGTCCTTGCTTTTCCTGTTGTTTCTGTTCGGCATCGGCTATTCGGTCGGGCCGCAATTCTTGCAGTCGCTGAAGCGCGACGGGTTGAGGCCCGTAGTGCTCGCCGTAGTTGTATGTGTGACCGGACTGCTCACGGCTATCGTCATTGCCAAGGCACTTGGCCTCGATCCGGGCTTTGCTGCGGGGCTTGTTTCGGGTGCGCTCACCGAGAGCCCCGCCATGGGCACGGCGTCAGAGGCGATCAACGCCCTCCCACTGCCGGAGGTTGAGCGAACGCGGCTTGTGGCGCACATCGCGGTGGCTGACGCTGTCTGCTATGTCTTCGGCGCGGTCGGGGTCATTCTGTTCTGCAGTGTTGTTGGGCCCAAGTTGCTGGGCATCGACCTGGTTGCCGAGGCGCTCAAGTTGGAACAGGAGCTCGGCATTAGCCGGAAGTCAGGCGTCGCCTCGGCCTGGCACCGGTTCGAATTGCGCGCATACCGGATCGCGGAGCGCGCGCCAATCGCCGGCCTGTCGGTGGCGGCTGCCGAAGCGAAATTTCCTGAGCACCGTCTGTTCATCCAGCGCGCGCGGCGAGGTGAGGCAATCATCGAGGCGGCCCCGGACCTTGTGATCGGTGCTGGGGACGTCGTCGCAGTGTCGGGCCGCCGAGAGACGCTGGTAGAGGTGCTCGGTCCGCGCGCCGAGGAGGTCGAAGACCGTGAACTACTCGACATACCGGTCTCAGTCGTGGACGTGCTTGTGACAAGCAAGGACCTCGCCGGCCGGGGCATCGAGGACGTGGCCAAGGAGAACTGGGCCCGAAGCCTCTACCTGCGAGCCATTACGCGCGGGGGCCAGGAAATTCCCCTCGCACCCGGCATCTCGGTCGAGCGTGGCGACATCCTCCGCTTGGTGGGTCCGGAGTCGGTCGTATCGCGCGCCGCCAAACAAATAGGCGTCATTATCGCACCGACGAAGGCGACAGATTTTGTCGTTCTCGGCCTCGCCATCTTCCTTGGCGGCCTTGTCGGCGTTCTCGTCACCTTTCCAATCGGCGACATGCGGATTTCCTTGAGCACAAGCGTGGGAACCCTGCTGGCTGGGTTGGTTGTGGGACATCTGCGCACGCGCTTCCCCCTCTTCGGCCGCATACCAGATGAGGCCGTCTCGCTGATGACCGCGCTCGGTCTTGCCGCCTTCGTCGCCATGATCGGCCTGCACGCCGGGCCTGTCTTCGTCTCCGCCGTCGCCGAAGCGGGTGCCGGCCTGCTGTTCGGCGGAATGGTCGTCACCATGATGCCGATGATTGTAGGACTCTACGTCGGACACTACCTGCTCCGCATGAACCCGATATTGCTTCTGGGTGGCTTGGCCGGGGCCCAGACCATGACCGCCGGCATGGCGGCCGTGCAGGACCGGTCAGGGAGTCCGGTTGCGGTCCTCGGCTACACGCCGGCGGTACCAATCGGCCACATCCTGCTGACCACCTGGGGAACGGTGATCGTCGGTGTGATCGCCAATTGAATCTTCATCGAAAAACATCACACTTCCCCCGGAAGTGAATAGAACAAAGAGTTGGAGCGGTGCACCGGTTGCGTCAGAATCGGAACCGCTTTAAGGGCGGGAACTACCGTGGCGTTTGAGACGCACGGCCTGTATTAAGGGTGTTCCGTTTGAAAGATTCAGTCGTAACCCATTGGAATGCAAGACGCTATTTCGTCTATGATGTCTTTACCGACGCCGTGCTGAGCGGAAATCCGCTGGCGGTCGTGCTCGACGCCGGAGGACTTGACACAACGGCGATGCAACGCATCGCGGGCGAGTTCAACCTCGCCGAAACGGCGTTTGTACTGCCGCCGGAAAACGAACTCCACCGGGCAAAATTACGAATCTTCACCCCCAACAAGGAACTCCCTTTCGCCGGCCATCCGACGGTCGGCGCTGCTATTGCACTGGCGCAGCAGGCGGCCGGTCCGAATGCCACGACCGAGACCGGCATTTTCGTCCTGGAGGAAAATGTCGGGCCGGTGCGCTGCGCGGTTTCGAACGGCAAAACGGCCGCCTTTGCCGAGCTGGACCTGCCTCGCCTGCCGAGGCCAGTGAAATTTCCGGCCGTGCCGGAGGCGGTTGCAGCCGCGCTGGGGCTCGGCGCGCACGAGATAGGCTTCGAAAATCACCGGATCGGGGCTTGGTCGGCCGGTGTGGCCTATGCGACGATCCCGGTACGTGGGCTGAAGGAGGCCGCCAAGGTGCGCATGAATGCCGACCTCTGGCTCAGCCTGGCGCCTGTAGTCGGCGGCATTGTTGTTTCGCCATACGTCTACTGCCGGGATACGGTGAACCACGGCTGCACTTTTCATGCTCGCATGTTCTCGCCCTATAACGGCATCAGAGAGGATCCGGCGACGGGCTCGGCCGTTGCGGCGCTCACGGGCGCTATCATGCATTTCGATCAACCTGTCGAAGGACCTTCGCAATTCTGGATCGAACAGGGGATAGAAATGGGCCGGCCATCACGCATCAGGCTCGAAATCGACGTCGCCGGCGGAACGATGACCGGCGCGCGCATCGGCGGCCACGCGATAAAGGTCGCGGAAGGCACGCTGTTCGCGTGAAATCATGAGGGGCCGACTGCGGCGCTTACCCTAAAACGCGCGGACGGCACCGACCACGTCGACGACCACGTCGAGGCCGTCGAAGGTTTTAGGCAGTTTCGCCGCCTCCCTTTCGCGGGAAACATAGACATTGAGCGCAAGGTCATCACGCTGGTGGTTCAGGCCAATGCCGATTCCCAGCAGGCCGTCCTTGCGACCGAACCGCTCTTCAAAGGCCTTCTGGATTTCCAGCGCCTCGTTCATTGAATGCTTGGTGCCAGCCATTCCAGAACCTTAGATCAACGTCACTCCCAAGTGGCTTGTCACGGATGATATAGGGTTTGCCCCGGTAATTCCAACATTTCCGGCGCCGCCGGAGGCCGAGCCGGCAAACAGCAAGCCGACCGGCCGACCCTGATCGTCGACAATCAGCGAGCCGCTGTCACCCGGTCTTCCGAAAGGCTGCGGGGGCGCTTCCGTTTCGATAACGATCTGTCCATCGAACCGGGCCACACCGGGACCGACGTCGACCAGGAAATTGTTCACATTGACGGCGAGCACCCGGCCACGCGTAAAATGGGTCGTGCGGCCGGTCTTGACAACAGTCATGCCCGGAACCGCATCGACGGGTGAACCAGGCTGCAGGGTGACCGCGGGCTGAGGTTCCTCCGAACCCTCGTAGAGCGTTGTCCTGTCCTCCGCTCGCCCGTGATCGACGAGCGCGGCGACCGCGGCATCGACCTGGTTGGGGAAGCCGCCGAACTGGATCGGCACGAAACGAATGAGCTCGGCGATGTCGTCCTTGCCCGGCTTGCCGCCGTCGCGCGCTCCCGGCTGCATCACCGTCGTCGAGATCGGCACGCTGTTCACATCGGCAAGGACGTGGTTGTTCGACAATATGCCGTCCCTGCCGCTTAGATTGTCGCGGCAGAAGCAACCGAGCGTGCCGGCATACTCCACTGTCGTAGGGGAAATGCTGCAGCCAAGCCTGATTGGATCGTTGCGGGTCGTCGTCCAGAGCGGTTTCTGGCGGCCGATATAGACCACTCCCACCTCGCCCTTGGCGACTTCGACGATCCTTTCGACCAGGCTGCATCGAAGTTTGTCGCGGCTTTGCACGAGGATCGCCAGCTTTGCCTCACCGCCCTCGCCGCCGTCGGTGACACCGAGCGCGATGTCTTCGACGGCGCGTTTCTTCGATCTTTTCGGCCGCGCCGACTTCATTTCGAGAAGTGCCGGATCCACGTACAGGCCCGGCATCAGGCTCTCAATGCCCGCTGCCGCCGGCAGTTCTATGAACTCGAATATCTGGGAAAAAATTCGCGCCTGGAGTTCAAGCGCGGATTCGAATCTCATCGCGGCCTCCAATGCGCCCTGCCCGGCGAATCGGACTTTAGCAAAAAAAAGCCGCGAATCGCACCGCGGCCTTTCGCTGGCTGTTTGCGCGCCCGTGCGACCGCAGGCAAAGCCCGAGGACGCGCAGGTTTAGGAACCGTGGATCGCGTGCTAGTTCTTCGCCTTGTCGACCAGCTTGTTCTTGGCGATCCACGGCATCATGCCGCGCAGCTTCTCGCCTACCTGTTCGATCTGGTGCTGATCGTTCAAGCGGCGGATGCCCTTGAACCGGGCGAGGCCCGAGCGATATTCCTGCATCCATTCGGACGTGAACTTGCCGGTCTGGATGTCGTTCAGAACGCGCTTCATCTCGGCCTTGGTCTCCGCCGTGATGATGCGGGGTCCAGACACGTATTCGCCCCATTCGGCGGTGTTCGAAATCGAGTAGTTCATGTTCGCGATGCCGCCCTCGTAGATCAGGTCGACGATCAGCTTCACTTCATGCAGGCACTCGAAATAGGCCATTTCGGGAGCGTAGCCTGCCTCGACCAGCGTCTCGAATCCGGCGCGGATGAGCTCGACCAGACCGCCGCACAACACGACCTGCTCGCCGAAGAGATCGGTCTCGCATTCTTCCTTGAAATTGGTCTCGATGATGCCGGAACGCCCGCCACCAACGCCGCAGGCGTAGGAGAGCCCGAGGTCCAGAGCATTGCCGGAGGCATCCTGGTGCACGGCCACCAGGCATGGCACGCCGCCGCCCTTCAGGTATTCGCCGCGCACAGTATGGCCGGGGCCCTTCGGCGCCACCATCAACACGTCAACCGAGGATTTCGGCTCGATCAGGCCGAAATGGACGTTGAGACCATGGGCGAAAGCGATCGCCGCGCCGTCCCGGATGTTGGGCGCGATTTCGCTCCTGTAGATATCGGCCTGCAGTTCGTCGGGCGTCGCCATCATCATCAGGTCGGCCCATTTCGCCGCCTCGGCGACCGAGAGCACCTTCAACCCATCGGCCTCGACCTTGCTGGCCGTCGCCGACCCGGACTTGAGGCCGATCGCAATTTCCTTGACGCCGGACTCCTTGAGGTTCAGCGCGTGCGCGCGGCCCTGGCTGCCGTAGCCGATGATGGCGACTTTCTTGCCCTTGATCAGATTGAGATCGGCATCCCGATCGTAATAGACGCGCATGTCGTGTTTCCTTCCTTTGCCGTCAGTGGCCGGCGTCCGCCGGCCGGTGATTCGCCCCGTGCAGGGCAAGAAAATGCTGTGTGGCCTGGGCGGAGTCCCGCTCAATCACCGCAGCGGTCAGTTTGAGCCGGTCGCCGAGCAGCAGCCGAATCTGCACATCCCGCGCAACCAGCCCGAAGAATGTGCGAAATGCCTCCTCGGCGTCCTCGAACACCAGCAGGCCGGCATCGCGCCCTGCCTCGAGCACCGGCTTCAGCCGGCGTCCCATTTCCCGGCGGCCGTTTTCCAGCACGATCGCGCCGAGGTCTATCTTGTCAGACCCGGCATGGCTCACCGCTACGCGATTGAGCGCTATCGAGGTCTCGCTGGAAATCACTCCGAGCCAGTTCGAGGCAAATTGTTCGAGGCTCGCCGTCAGCGACCTCAGGTCGAGCCGCGCACGGTCGACGGGAGCCACGCGCACCCGTGACGCTTGCCATTTCACGGTCGCGGTCAGCAGACCGTCGCGGTCGCCGAACCATCGGTACAGCGTCTCCTTGGAGCAACTGGCGCGCCGCGCGACAGCCGTCATGGTCAGCGCATCGCCCTCCTCGACCAGCAGACGCAACGCTGCATCAAGCACGTCCTGCTGACGCGCCGTCAGTTCCTCGCTCAGCACTTCGGCCACCTGCACAGGGCAGTCCCTCCCGCTAAAGCGCATTGCTCCGAAACGGATTCATGCGACGCGCTTTAAGCTATTGTCTCTGTGCATGTCGTTATCCCAAAACCGCTGCGCACTTTTGGCGACATGCACTAACGGTCCCAAATGCCGTACCGTACGTTACGGTTCGGCTTATGGCGCAGTTTCCGCCTTTCCGCAATGGGTTCAGCGGACAAAAAAGCAGACGATCGTTGCCGGCACCATGGTGTGTTGGGATTCAGATCAGGCCGAGGCGAAAATGGCGGTTTTCGAGAACCGGCACGCAGCGTACGTTTGGGTACGTGAGTACCGGAAGCGTAGAAGACAGCCATTTGGAGGCCGGCATCACCTGTATCCCTAAACCGTAACCTGTGTGCCGACTTCAACGACCCTACCGGTCGGTATCTGGAAATATTCAGTTGCATCCGCGGCGGTGCGCGCAAGTCCGATGAAAAGCCGATCCTGCCAGAGCGGCATTCCTGAGTTCGGCGAGGCCTTCAGCGAGCGTCGCGACAGGAAGAAGGAGGTCGTCATGATGTCGAACTTCCACCCCTGTTTGCGACAGATGGCCATGGCCTTCGGGATATTCGGCTGTTCCATGTACCCGAACTTCATCGTCACTCGCATAAAGAGATCGTTGATCGTCTCCATTTTGACCCGCTCGCTGTCGAGAACGGTCGGTTCCTGCGCAGTCACGACTGAGAGAATGACGTTCTGCTCATGCAGCACCTTGTAGTGCTTCAGGCTGTGCATCAGCGCGGTCGGCGCGCTGGTCGGATCGCTGGTCAGGAAAACGGCTGTGCCGGGAACCAACTGCGGAGGCTTCTTCCTCAACTGTTCCGTAAGGAAGTCGAGCGGGATTTCGCTCTTGCGGGTCTTTTCAAACAACATGCGCGTGCCCCTGACCCATGTCGCCATGATTAGGCCCATGAGCGCGGCAACACTGATCGACACCCAGCCGCCGTCGGCGATCTTCACCGCGTTGGCGAGGAAGAAGCCGGTGTCGACAGTGACGAATACCAATGATAGCGCGACTGTCGCTGCGAGCGACCATTTCCAACGCCAGCGCATGACTACGAAGAGCAGAATGGTCGTCACCAGCATCTCGCCGGTTACGGAGATACCATAAGCCGACGCCAGCGCGCCCGATTCACCGAAGCCCAGGACCAGCATCATGACGCCGAGGGCGACGAGCAGGTTGACGCGCGGCATATAGACTTGCCCCGACTGCCTTTCGGACGTGTGCTGAATTTCGAAGCGCGGGAGAATGCTGAGCTGCACGGCCTGCCGTGTCAGCGAATACGCCCCGGAAATTACCGCCTGGCTGGCGATCACCGTTGCCGCGGTCGCGAGCAAGACCATCGGTACCAGCGACCAACCCGGCAGCATCTCGAAGAAGGGATTGTGCGGCGTTCCGCCATGAGCAAGGACGAATGCGCCCTGCCCGAAATAGTTGAGCAGCAGGCTCGGGAACACGATCGCGAGCCAGGCAAGCACGATCGGCCTGCGGCCAAAATGACCAAGATCGACGTAAAGTGCCTCCGCGCCTGTCACTGCGAGAAAGACGGCGCCGATCGTAACGAATGCCACCTCCGGCTGCCCAGTGAGGTAGGCGACCGAATAGTACGGATTGACCGCGAAGAGCACGGTCGGATCATCCGCGATATGGGAAACGCCCGCCAGCCCGATCGACAGGAACCACAGCGCGGTTACGGGGCCGAAGACATTGGCAACGCTGCCCGTACCGAAACGCTGGACGGCAAACAGCACGGCCAGAATGACGAGAGTGATCGGAACGACGTAGGGATCGAAGGCCGGGGTCGCGACCTTCATGCCTTCAACGGCCGAGAGGACCGAAATTGCAGGTGTAATGATCGCATCGCCGAAGAACAGCGCTGCCCCGCAAATTCCTATCATCAGGATAGCGCCGGCAGCGCGCGGATAGGCGCTGCGCGCCAGGGCCATCAGTGACAGCGTTCCGCCTTCGCCCTTGTTGTCTGCACGCAGCACGAAGACAACGTATTTGATGGTGACGATGACGGTCAGCGCCCAGACGATCAGCGAGAGCACGCCGAGCACATCTTCGCGCGACGCGATCCCACCACCTGACGATGCGTGCAGCGCCTCACGGAAAGCGTAGATCGGGCTGGTGCCGATATCGCCATAAACCACGCCGAGCGCGCCAAGCATCAGGATAGACAGGCTGTGCTGGCCCGGCGATTCCTGAACTGCCTGATGCGCGCTGAGTTCAGCGCGGTCGCCCGCGCCGCGATTGGCCATGATATGACAACTCCATACAGAACTGGCGGGCTGCGATAGTCCGGTTGCAGCGCAAAAGCAATGGCTCCGTAGCGTCAATCCACGATGCTAATGCATGTCGCCCAAAAGTGCGCAGCGGTTTTGGGATAACGACATGCACAGAAACAATAGCCTAAAGCGCGTCGCATGAATCCGTTTCGAAGCAATGCGCTTTAGAGCAGCGGACGCATCGATGGAATCGCTGCTCCTGCTTTATCTCTTTTGTTCGAGCATCGGTTTTCACGAAACCTGTACCCACTTTCGGGCCCGATGCTAGCGACGGTCAGCCGCCTGCCAACCGCAGGCACCGAGGAACCGTCGAACCGTTTCGGCCATCCCATATTCCAGCGCGTCGGCTGTCAAGCCATGGCCGATGGAGACCTCCGCAAGACCCGGAATCCGCTGCATGAGCGCTGGCAGATTGGCCACGGTCAAATCATGGCCGGCATTGACGGCAAGTCCGGCGGAAAGGGCCACCTCAGCGGTTTTGCCAAGTCTTTCCAACTCTCTGGCGGCTTTTGTTGAATCATCGTAACAGGAGCCGTACGGACCTGTATACAATTCGATCCTGTCAACGCCGATGTCAGCGGCGGCCCGCACACCCTCAGGTTCAGGATCGGAGAACAGGGACACCCTGAAACCGGCCTTCTTCAATCTCTTGACGATGGGCGTCAGGAACGCTGCTTCCTTGACGAAATCCCAACCATGGTCCGATGTCGCCTGGGCCGGGTCGTCGGGAACGAGCGTTACCTGATCGGGTTCGCTGCGTTCCACAAGGCGCAGAAAATCCTCGGCAGGATAGCCTTCGATATTAAACTCGGCATCGGGGTACTCGTCATCGATCAAAGCCCTGATTTCAGGGAGGTCCGAATGGCGCGTGTGGCGTTCGTCGGGACGGGGGTGCACGGTCAGGCCATGCGCGCCGGCGGCAAGCGCGATCCGCCCGAGCCCGGTCACGCTCGGCCAGGGGAGGTCGCGACGGTTGCGAAGCATCGCGATGGCATTGAGATTTACGGAGAGTTTAGCGGGCATGGGCCTGACCTGACGACAAAGAATTGCATACGCAGGTATAATGGCTTTGCCGGGAACCGACAGCGTGATTTGTTGTACCAGTCCACGACCTAAGTCCGCGCAATGAGCCTCGAAACCGAGAGATGAACGCAACGGAACCCCTGCCCGCGATCCGCCGCATCGATACCGACCGCGGCGATCTGTGCGCGCTGGAAATCGTCGGGCATTTCAGCGCGAACGACCTTGAAAACGCCTACGGTCTGCTAGAAGCTGCCTATGCCGAGCACGAGAAAGTCGACCTTCTGCTGCGAATAACGCAGTATGACGGTTTCGACTGGAGTGCCATCTTTGCTAAATCGACCATCCGCGGCAAGGCGCAGGCTCTTCGCCACATCCGCAAATATGCAGTCGTCGGTGGCCCTGCCTGGATGCGCCCAATGATCGCCGTCGTTCGGCCCTTGACTTCGGTCACGACAAGGCATTTCGCCAGCGCTCACGAAGCCAGCGCATGGGAATGGCTCGGGGCCAAGGAGCGGCCGCCCGAAACGTGACGGGCCGAGCCTAGAGCGGCGGACGCCCGATGGAATTGGTGCTGCCGCTTTTCGTCATCCCAGGGCGGAGCCGAAGCGCAGCGAAGGCGCAGACCCTGGGATCCATGCCTGAACATAAAGGCAGCGCGCGGCGGTCCAGAATGCCACCTGCCTCATCCACGATGAGCGTTCCGGCATGGGTCCTCGGGTCAAGCCCGAGGATGACGATGCGGGGAGGGCTTCGACAATCACAAGCGCCGGCGATTGGCGGCAACTCCTCATGATCCCGGAGCGGAAATGTCCCACTCGGAAGCGGAGAAGGCCGCTATTTGCAGACCGGCAGACCTGACTCTCAACCCCAGTCTATCCGCTCATCGCACCACCGTCAGACGCTCCGCCGCCCGCGTGATTGCCGTGTAGAGCCAGCGCTGGCGCGTTTCCTTGAATGCCCAGCTTTCGTCGAAAAGCACGATGTCGTTCCACTGCGACCCCTGCGCCTTGTGCACAGTGAGCGCATAGCCAAAGTCGAAATCATCGAAGCGCTTCTTCTGGTTCCATGGGATATCGGCGTCCGGATCGTCGAAGGCCGCTTTCAGGAGCTTGATCTTGGCAACCCCGCGATCGGGGTCGTCCTCTTCGGGCGAGACGAGCAGGTTGATGCCCGGCTTTACCGTTTCGCGCGAGGACGTCATGACCTTCCACAGCGAGCCGTTCAGCAATCCCTTGGCCGGGTCGTTCCTGAGGCACACGAGCTTGTCGCCCGCCTGCGGGAAGGCCGCAGTGAAGCCTTTCAGTTCGCGCAGCCGCTGGTTGTAGCGACGGCGCGTTCGGTTCGTGCCGACGAGCACCTGATCTGCCTTGAGCACCAGTTCCTGCGTTACCTCGTCCCTGCCGATGACCTGCGCCGTGCCGTAGTCGCCGCGTTTGAATTCCCGGCCCTCGCGGACGTCGAGAGCGAGGCGGATGATCGGGTTGTCACGCGCCTGCCGATGGATTTCCGTAAGCAGGAAGTCTGGCTCGTGATCGGTGAAGAAGCCGCCACCGGAGATCGGCGGCAACTGGCCCGGGTCGCCGAGTACCAGGATCGGCGTGCCGAATGACAACAGGTCACGGCCCAGTTCCTCGTCCACCATCGAGCATTCGTCGACAATGACCAATTTGGCTCGCGTTATGGGGCTCTGCCGGTTGAGCGAGAAGGTCGGCGACATCGATGTCTTGCCGGTCGCCGCGTCCGCCACGGCTTCCTCGCCGCGCGGCCGGTAGATCAGCGAATGGATGGTGCGGGCGTTCACCGCACCCCTGGAGCGAAGCACCTGCGCGGCCTTGCCGGTGAAAGCGGCAAATTGAACCTGTCCCTCGACATGTTCGGCGAAATAGCGCGCAAGCGTCGTCTTGCCGGTGCCGGCGTAGCCGAACAGCCGAAAGATTTGCGGCCTGCCGGATTTCAGCCAGCCGGCCACTGCCTTCAGCGCGTCATCCTGCTGCGGTGAAAGTTCCATCCCTACTTGAGACCGGATTCGCGCGCGAAGGGCAAGAGCGAGCAAGGGACGCGCGGCGCTGTAGTGGCAGATTTGTCCCAGAGGACAGAAGGGTGCGTAGGGGCGAGCGCGGCCGCTGCTGTAACCCCCAGGATGTTGAGACAGGAACTTCAAATCCGTAAACCACACGAGTTGAAAATGGCGGATTGTTCTTGCGCCCAAACGGCAAAATGCTATTGGTCCCCCTTGGGCGGCTGGATGTTTTGGCGTCAATAGTCGGATCGGTCTTGAAAATGCTGGCACTTGAGAAGCAGCCCAATGATGCTCTGACGGCCGAGTTGATCCGCCACGCGGCTGCAAGCATCAACGCCGCCGATCATTTCTCGCGGCCCTTCCCGCATATCTTTTTTCGCGATTTCTTCCCGGACGATTTCTATCGGGAACTGATCGGCAAGGTGCCGACCAACGGCTATGTCCCGATCAAGAGCGATGGGTCGCGCATGTCGCTGCCTTTCTATGGCGAGCATATGGAAAAGATCGACCCGGCGCTCCGCGACATCTGGGCGGCCGTTTCGAACATGCTGACCTCAGCCGAGCTGGAGCAGGCGGTTCGCAGCCGGCTGCGCGACGGTCTCGAAATTCGCGCTCGCGGCGACAAGGTGTCAGGGGCCGATGCGTTGCGTCTGCTTCCCAGGCCGGTGCTGTACCGCGACCGGAACGGCTACCAGATCAAGCCGCATCCGGATACGCGCAAGAAAGTCGTGACCATGCAGCTCTACTGCCCTGCCGACAATTCGCAGGAAGAGCTTGGCACGACCCTCTACCGGGCTTCCCTGAAGGGGCTGACATGCGTCGGATCCTACTTCCTCGAACCGGTGAAGACGCTGCCCTTCCTGCCCAATGTCGGCTATGCCTTCGTTGTCCTGAAGGCCTATCATGCGCCGCTTGGCATGAGCTGGCACGGGCGGCCGCAGATCACTACGCCGATCGAGCAGCCGCGCCTTTCGATCCTCAACACGTACTATGCAAGATAATCACCGCGCCGAACTCGCCTTGTCGGTGGTTGGTGGACCCGCGCGCTCTGCGAGACCGGAATGACGCGGCAGTCGCGAGGACGTTCCGCGCAGTTTCAGCGGAGCATCGGCCATAGCGTGACAGCCAGCAGCGCGCCCATTGAAAGGTTGAACCATTTTAGCCGCACCGGATCCGACAGGAAGCCGCGGAGCGCAGTTCCGAAACCCGCCCAGGATGAGACGCTCGGCAGGTTGACGACCGCGAAGACCAATGAAATCAGCAGCACCGAGAGAAAGGGCCTTTGCGGGTTGGTGTAGACAGCCATTGCTGTCACGGCCAGCACCCAGGCCTTGGGATTGACCCACTGGAAAGCCGCCGCCTCGACGAAGCGCATCGGCCTCCCCTTGTCTACCCCCTCTCCAGCAAGCGACCGCGAAGTGCCGATCTTCCACGCGAGATAAAGCATATACGCTCCCCCCGCGACCTTGAGTGCCGTGTGGAGCGAGGGATAAGCGGTGAGAATCGCGCCGAGACCGAACCCGACACCGAGGAGCAGCATCAGAAACCCGAAGCCGATGCCGAGCATGTGCGGAATGGTCCGCAGGAACCCGAAATTCACGCCCGAAGTGAGGAGCATGAGGTTGTTCGGGCCGGGTGTGATCGATGACACCAGCGCGTAGACCAAGAGGGCAAGGAAGGTTTCGTTTGACATCGAGAGTCTTCTCGTTCGAAGGCGGGAGTGCAGTCGCGCCGCCAGCACGACAGCAGCGGTCATAATTTGTGCCAAGCTGCGAACGAGCGGGCCGCGCTCAGAAGTGGCGCCGTTGGTGGCTCACATGCCCTGTGGACCGCGGTTCATCGCCGCCACGCCTGTGCGGCAGATCTCGGCCAGCCCGAGCGGCTTCATGATGGAGATGAACTGCTCGATCTTGGCCACCTTGCCGGTGATCTCAAAAATGAAATGCTCAGTGTTGGCGTCAATGACGTTGGCGCGAAACGCTTCCGCGAGCCTCAGTGCCTCCACGCGTGCCTCACCTGCGCCGGTCACCTTGACCAACGCCAGCTCGCGTTCCAGAGGCTTGTCCTGCCCCAATTCGGACGCGCGCACAGACAGATCGACCACGCGATGCACAGGCACGATACGTTCGAGCTGATGTTTTATCTGTTCCAGCACATGGGGGGTGCCCCGCGTCACTATCGTGATGCGCGACAGGTGCTTTTCGTGCTCGGTTTCGGAAACCGTGAGGCTCTCGATATTGTAGCCGCGTCCGGAAAACAGGCCGATGACGCGGGCAAGCACGCCGGGCTCGTTGTCCACGAGAACGGAGAGTGTGTGGATTTCCGGCTTTTCCGTTTCCTTGGCGATGAAATAGGCCGAGCCGGTCGGTTGAAGGTGGGCGCTCATGAGTGTTGCCTGTCTTCCTGTTTACGCCCGGAGGGCGAGTTTCTTCCCGCAGTGCGAATTGCCGCCCGGAGCGGCCGTTGGCGAATCCTAGTCCAGAATCCGCACGCCGGCGTGGCGGACCGTCGGTTGCTTACACCAGTTCCCGGCCTTTGGCGTCGATGGCGTTAGCCACCGCCTCGTCGGTCGCTTCGTCCGGGAGCAACATCTCGTTGTGCGCCTTGCCCGAGGGGATCATCGGGAAGCAGTTGGCGAGGTTTGCCACCCGGCAATCGAAGATCACCGGTTTTTTCACCGAGATCATCTCCATGATCGCATCATCGAGATCGCCGGGTTTTTCGCAGCGGATCCCGTGCCCGCCATAGGCTTCCGCGAGTTTCACGAAATCCGGCAGCGCCTCGGTGTAGGAGTGCGACAGCCGGTTGCCATGCAGAAGCTGCTGCCACTGGCGCACCATGCCCATGTACTGGTTGTTCATGATGAATATCTTGATCGGCGCCCCGTGCTGAACCGCCGAACTCATCTCCTGCATCGTCATCAACACCGATGCGTCGCCCGCGATATCGATGACCAGCAACTCCGGATGAGCGATCTGCACGCCGAGTGCTGCCGGCAGCCCATAGCCCATGGTTCCCAGTCCGCCGCTTGTCATCCAGCGGTTAGGCTTTTCAAAGCCATAGTGCTGCGCCGCCCACATCTGATGCTGTCCCACTTCCGTGGTGATGTAGGTGTCCATGTCCTTGGTCAGCGCATAGAGACGCTGCACCGCATATTGCGGCATGATGACGTCGTCATTCGGCTTGTAGGCCAGCAAGTCGCGGGCGCGCCATCTGGCGATCTGCTCCCACCACGGATAGAGGGCCCGCTTGTCGGCTCTCGCGGTCGCCCGCCACAGGCGCACCATATCTTCCAGAACCCGCCCGACATCGCCCAATATGCCGACATCGGCACGAACATTCTTGTTGATCGATGACGGATCGATATCGATGTGGATCTTCTTGGAATTCGGCGAAAAGGCGTTGAGCCGACCGGTGATGCGGTCGTCGAAGCGGGCCCCGATGCAGATCATCACGTCGCAATCATGCATCGCCATGTTGGCTTCATAGGTGCCGTGCATGCCGAGCATGCCAAGCCAGTTCTTGCCACTCGCCGGGTAGGCACCGAGCCCCATCAGTGTGGAAGTGATGGGAAACCCGGTCAGGTCGACCAATTCCCTTAGAAGATGGCTGGCCTCCGTGCCTGAGTTGATGACGCCGCCACCCGTGTAGATGATCGGTTTCTTCGCTTCCGACATCAGCGCGACTGCCGCCTTCACCTTGTCGAGGTCACCCTGGACCTTGGGCTGATAGCTCGTGCGCGGGGCGATCTGCGGCGACGTATAGACGCCCTTGGCGAACTGGACGTCCTTTGGGATATCGACGACGACCGGGCCGGGCCGTCCGGTCGTTGCGACATGGAAAGCCTCATGGATGGTGGCCGCCAGTTCGTTGATATCCTTCACCAGCCAGTTATGCTTGGTGCAGGGCCGCGTTATGCCGACCGTGTCGCATTCCTGGAAGGCATCGGAGCCGATCAGCGACGTCGGCACTTGGCCCGTAATGCAGACGAGCGGGACGGAATCCATCAGCGCGTCCTGCAGCGGCGTCACCGCGTTGGTGGCGCCCGGCCCTGAAGTCACGAGCATGACGCCCGCCTTGCCCGTCGAGCGTGCATAGCCTTCGGCGGCATGGCCCGCGCCCTGCTCGTGGCGGACCAGGATGTGCTGCACATCTTCCTGCTGAAAAAGCTCGTCATAGATCGGCAGGACCGCGCCACCCGGATAGCCGAAAATATGCTTGACGCCATTGTCCTTAAGCGCCTGCACCACCATTTCGGCGCCTGTCATCTCGCGCCGTCCGGTATCGTCCTGTCGCTTGCTCATCGGTCTTTCCCGTTATCTCCGCCGCTGGCGGCCTGCTGGTCGTTTAGCCCCGTTTGGGACAATAAAAAAGGCCCCCGAGGGAGCCTGTGTGTGCGCATGGGAGGATTTCGCCCGGCGGTCACACCGCCTTGCCCACGCGCCTTCCTACTACGAGAACGATTGCCGTTTTCATGGGCGCGGACAATAAGGGGGAATCACGCCGTCCGTCAATGGGTTGCGCGGGGCCTTGGATTCAAAATTGCGGCGCGACGCTTCCCAGACCGACAAAACGATGGCGACTGGCGAAAGCCAATCGCCGTCACTGCATGAGCGCCGTTCAGGTCAGGCCAAGTCGAACCGTCATTTGCAGGCCGGTATCACCTGAATACCAACACACCCTTGTCAGGCACAAACACGGTTCCGCCCCATGCGCTTGGCCCGATAGAGCAGGCGATCGGCGCGGCGGTAGAAATCCTCGGCGGACTCCCGCCCGTCCCACACGGCTAGGCCGACGCTTGTGGTCACCTTCAAGCTCACATTGCCCGTCAGTACGGCCATGCCGGCAACCGCCCCGCGAATGCGCTCGGCAAACTTTTGCAGCCGTTCCTCGCTCATGTTCGGCGCCACGACAGCAAACTCCTCACCGCCGAGGCGAGCAACAACATCGTGATAACGCGTCATGTCGCGCAGACAGCCCGCGACCGCTCGCAGTACCTTGTCGCCGGCGTCATGGCCGTGTGTATCATTCACGTTCTTGAAGTGGTCGAGGTCGAGGACGATCAGGCCCACGGGCTTGCCGATCCGGCGGAATTCTTCGATATACTCCCGCAAAGCGTCATCGAAATAGCGGCGGTTCTGCATCCCCGTGAGCGCGTCGGTCAGAGCCGCATGTTCGAGCGTCTCGGATCGGGCGCTCAGCGATGCGGCCATAGCGCGAAGCTTTCCTTCCTCCTTAACCTGCGTGCGGATCAGCGGATAAATAAAGCACATGCCGAACAGCAGCGCAGTAACAACCAGCGCGCCGCCGAAGAAAAGCACCCCTGCGAGGTATTCGGCATGAGCAGGCCGCACTGTCTGGAAAAGAGTTCGGGTCGTTGACGACACAATGACATAGGCATGAATGACCAGGGCACATGCGGCAAAGTTCACTCCAATAAAGACGAAGAAAGCCGACTCCGACTTGTGGAAACGCATGTATCGCCCGTCCGCAGGATTTCGCCATGACTGTCGCACATCCAGGCTTACCTAGAGTTAAGGAAATAGATATTATCTTATTGATTTTGCTAGAGCAATTCCAGGAAAAGTGGACCCGGTTTTCCCTCCGGAATTGCGCAAAAACAAAAAGATAGAGCGGTTCACCGATTCCATCAGAGTGGGAACCGCTCTATAGAAGAAATGCCCCGTCTTGATTCTCTCCGGCATGCAAGAGAGAAGTCGACCGCCCTCGGAGTGCTGCCCTCTTACGCCGCCGCGACAGTGCGGGCAATTTCCGTCATTTCCTCTGAATCATTCGGCGAAATGCGCCGCCATTCCGGGCCCAGTTGGTGCCGGAACCAAGTTGCCTGGCGCTTCGCATATTGCCTTGTGGCAATTTTTGCCCGTTCGATTGCTTCATCGAAGGAAACGGCGCCCGCGATTGCCGACTGCAGTTCCCGCACGCCAATAGCCTTCATGGCCGGCATATCCGGATGCAACCCGAGCCGCAGCAGAGTTTCCACTTCGTGAAGTGCGCCACGATCGAGCATCTGGTAAAAGCGCCAATCGATCCGGCGGATGAGAGGGGCACGCTCAGCCTCGATAACGAAGCGGGTGGCCGAATTGCGATCGACCAACGGCCGGCCGCGCTCTGCCTGCCAGTCCAGAATCGAACGACCGGAAGCCTCCAGAACCTCGAGAGCCCTCACGATTCGCTGGCTGTCCGACACGCGCAGCGCTGCCGCGGCTCCAGGATCTTGCTCAGCGAGCACCGCATGCAGCCCGCCCGCGCCTTCCTCGTCAAGGCGGCGGCGCCATCGTTCGCGCGCCGCCGGCGAAATTTCGGGCATTTCCGAAAGACCTTCGCATAACGCTCGAAAGTAGAGCCCTGTCCCGCCAACGAAAATCGGCCTGCGCCCGGCGAACGCGCCTTCGTCCCTCAACCGCATGATATCGGCAAGCCAGAGGCCGGTCGAATAGGGCGCCCCCGGCGCGACATGGCCGTAGAGATGGTGCGGCGCGGCCTGCAAGTCTGCGGTCTCAGGCCGCGCGGTTAGCACGTTCAGGACCGAATAGACCTGCATGGAGTCGGCATTCACAATCACGCCGCCGGTTTGGCGGGCGAGTTCGACGGCGAAAGTCGACTTGCCGCTGGCGGTCGGCCCCGCTATCAGAATCGCATTCTCGACGAGACCCCTTGCCTCGC
This sequence comes from uncultured Alphaproteobacteria bacterium, assembly GCA_963813315.1. Lineage (GTDB taxonomy): Bacteria > Pseudomonadota > Alphaproteobacteria > Rhizobiales > Rhizobiaceae > CAWEYO01. The sequence continues at coordinate 110,818 of CAWEYO010000015.1, forward strand.
CTGCCGCGGATTGTCCCATGTCTCTAATCGCCACGCTCATATCCCACCCGACGGCGCGCATTCTCACCCCGCAGGTCGCGCATATGGCTTCGGCGGCGGTTGGCGCAAGGGGCATCGTCTGGCTTGCTGAAGATGTCGCCTGCGATCTGGCGCTCAACGACCGGGCCGACGCGCCGGCAACTCTGGCAATCTTGCGCGACTGCCTCGCGCTCGTTCCGGTCGACATCGTGGTTCATGACAAGTCCTCGCGCCAGAAGAAAATCCTGATCGCCGACATGGATTCCACAATGATCGAGCAGGAATGCATCGACGAACTCGCTGACGAGGTTGGCATCAAGGAGCATGTCGCCGCGATCACTGCGCGCTCGATGAACGGCGAGATCGCGTTCGAGCCGGCACTACGGGACCGCGTTGCGCTGTTGAAAGGTCTCGACTTGGCGGTGGTCGATGCGATCATGGCCAAGCGTATTACTCTGGCCTCGGGAGGTCGGGAGCTGGTCGCCACGATGAAGAAGAACGGTGCCTGGACAGCGTTGGTCTCGGGTGGATTCGATGTTTTCACCACGCGTATCGCCAAGAAGCTCGGCTTTGACGAGAACCGGGCCAACCATTTGCTTGAAGCCGGCGGAACACTCACCGGCGCGGTTGCAGAGCCGATCCTTGGGCGGGCGGCCAAGGCAGAAGCCCTGCTGGATATCACGGCGCGCCTCGGCCTGACCCCGGCCGATGCGATTGCAGTTGGCGACGGCGCCAATGATCTCGACATGATCCGTCTAGCAGGCACCGGCGTTGCCCTTCACGCCAAGCCTGCGGTCGCTGCGGAAGCCGATGTTCGCATCGACCATGGCGACCTCACCGCACTCCTCTACGTCCAAGGCTATCGCCGGCAGGATTTCGCCGAATGAAGCCGTTCGAAACGCCGCAAACGGCCACCACCGCGTGAAAAGTCGCCGCTGACCGGAAGGGAAACCGGTTCGTGCTTTGCCAAAAAAACGAAGTACGACCAGAGGTCGTGTTTGCCTTGCTCTACTGATCCAGGATGCTGGAACTCAATCCATTCGCAACGTCACGAAGCGCAGCTCTCCGGTCTTGGATGCCAGCATCAGGAGAGCGTTCTTGCGGCCCTGTTCCTTCAGCGCCGCCATGCGATCCATCACATCCTTCGGTGAGGAGACCGACTCTTGGGCGATTTCGGTGATCACTTCGCCTGCCTGGATGCCGCGCTCGAACGCCGCCGAGTTTTTCGCCACCTCAGTGACGACCACGCCCGAAACGTCAGGCGATATGGCAAATTTCTTCCGTGCCTCATCATTGAGCTCCGCGACCGTCATGCCGAGCACGGTTGCAGCTGAAACCGCTTTATCCGTGTCCGGCGCGGCTTCGCCCAGCTTGCTCTCCTCGCTCTGCGCGAGCTTCTCGCCGTCCTCAAGACGTCCGAGCGTGACCTTGACCGTCTGCTCGACGCCCTTGCGGACAATGACGACGTCCACGGCCTTGCCGACCGGGCTCTCCGCAACCACGCGCGGCAGGTCGCGCATGTCCTTCACATCCTTGCCGTCGAACTTGATGATGACGTCGCCGGGCTGGACGGAGCCGTTATCGACAGGACCGCCCTTGATCACGCCCGCGACCAGCGCACCCTTGGCGGTAGCCATTCCCAGGCTCTCGGCTATTTCGTCGGTCACCGGCTGGATCCGAACGCCGAGCCAGCCACGACGTGTCTCGCCGAACTCGCGCAACTGATCGACCACGCCAACCGCAAGCTGCGAGGGGATCGAGAACCCGATACCGATCGAGCCGCCCGACGGCGAGATGATTGCCGTATTGATGCCGACCACCTCGCCGTACATGTTAAACAGCGGGCCGCCCGAATTGCCGCGATTGATCGCCGCGTCCGTCTGGATGAAATCGTCATAAGGACCGGCGTTGATGTCGCGGTTGCGGGCCGAAATGATGCCGACCGTAACGGTGCCGCCAAGTCCGAACGGGTTGCCGATCGCCATCACCCAGTCGCCGATGCGCATGACGTTGGAGTCGCCAAACCTGACCGCTTTCAGCTTCTTCAGCTTGGGGTCGACCTTGAGCACTGCGATGTCGGTCTTGGTGTCCTTGCCGACGAGTTCGGCCTTCAGTTTCGAACCGTCCGAAAAGTTGATCTCGATTTCGTCAGCATCGGCAATCACGTGATTGTTGGTTACGACGAAACCTTTCTCGGCATCCACCACAAAGCCGGAGCCGAGCGACTGCACCTTCTGTGGCCCACCCTGACCTTCGCCGCCACGGTCCTTGAAGAAATCGTCGAAGAAATCCTGGAATGGCGATCCCTCGGGCAGTTCCGGCATCGGCACGGCGCCGGGGCCTTCTGCACCCTTGATCGTCTGGGACGTGGAAATGTTCACGACCGATTCGAGCAGTCCCTCGGCGAGATCGGCGACAAACTCGGGTCCATGCGATGGCGCCGGCTTCGTGCCTTGGGACGGCTTGGGGAACGCGGGCGCCGTCGTTTGCGCGTGGGCTGGCGATATCATCGCAGGCGAGACCATCGCGCCGGTAGCGAGCACTATCGTTGCGGCAAGCAACGCTTGGCGGAGCACGGGAAGAATTGGGGTCGGTTTCATATAGCGTGCCTCCCGGCGTTTGTGAGAGCCTGACTGAAGATCGCCAGGGCTGAGGCTCCAAGGAATCCGTACGAGCGCCCGTGTCGGACCCTCTCGTTTATGTTGTCAAGAAATAAGGCGCGTTTGCGGCCTTGGCATTCCGGAACGATAAACCCTCCGTTACCCGCGTGCCAGCCACACGAAGCCCACGCCGATGGCGACCGCCGCCAGGCCGCCGATCCTCAAGGCGTTTTCCGGGGTGGAGAGCACCTCGGTCGCCAACCGTTTCGCAAGCGACGGGAAGCCGCAATACACAAGGCCCTCGATGACGAGGACGAGACCCATCGCCACGAGGAAATCGGCCACGGTCTACTGGCCGGTCGTGTTGCCATTGGCAGGCGGCGGCGCCGGCGTTGCACCGGGAGCCGTGCCCGCCAGGGCAGCGCCGCCGGGATCGCGAAAGTAGCGCAGGAACTCCGATTCCGGCGACAGCACCATTGTTGTCCCGGCACCCTCCAGAGCGTGCATGTAGGCGGCCATCGAACGGTAGAACTCGAAGAATTCCGGATCGCGCTGGAACGCGCTGGCGAAGGTCGCGTTGCGTTCGGCTTCACCCTCACCACGGAGGATCTCCGATTCCTTTCTTGCTTCCGCGACAATCTCGACCACCTCGCGGTCAGCGCGCGCGCGGATGCGCTGGGCTGCCTCACGGCCGCGGGCTCTCAGTCTTTCCGCTTCCGCTAGGCGTTCCGCCTTCATGCGATCATAGGTCTGTTGCGAAACCTCCGCGGTGAGATCGGTCCGGCGGATGCGGACGTCCTCGATTTTCAGCCCGAGAGAAGTGGCGTCGGGGCGCAATTGATCGCGAACCTCGCGCATCATGGAAGCGCGCTCCTCCGAAAGCGCGGATTCGAAGCCGCGAAGGCCGTAAACCCGGCGCAGAGCAGCATCAAGGCGGGTGCGAAGCCGCTGTTCGGCAAGTTCGACCTGCCCCGAGACCGCCGCGCGGAAGCGGCGGGCATCGTCGATCCTGTATGCGACGAAAGCATCGACCTCGTAAAATTTGCCACCCGAGACCTGAACCCGGATGTCATCGAGATCGAAGCGCAGCAGGCGATCTTCGATGATCTGCACATTGTCGGCTTCGAAGAAGGCGAAGGGTGCCTTGAAATAGATACCGGGCTTGGTCTTCACATCGACGATTTCGCCGAAACGGAGGACAATGGCCTGCTCGCGCTCATTAACCACGAAGACCGACGAATAGATCAGGAAAAGGATGATCGCGGCAACAATGCCGAGCAAAGAAAGACGGCTGGTCATCACTTCGTCCCTTCAGTCGCGCGCTTCTGCAATTCGGGAAGCGGCAGATACGGAACCACTCCTGGCCCGCCTTGTTCGACGATCACCTTGTTGGAGTTTTTCAGCACGCTCTCCATGGTTTCAAGGAAAAGCCGCTTGCGGGTCACATCCGGCGCCTTGGCGTATTGGTCATAGACCGAGATGAACCGCTGCGCCTCACCCTGGGCTTCCTGCACGACCCGGTTCTTGTAGGCCGCAGCCTCTTCCCGGATCTGCGCGCCTTCACCACGCGCCTGGCCAAGCTTCTGGTTGGAATACTGATTGGACTCTTCCACGAACCGGTCCTCATCTTGCTCGGCGCGCTGCACCTCGTCAAATGCGTCGGCCACCTCGCGCGGCGGCGCCGCATCCTCGATCGAGATCGCGTTGACCGTCAGGCCGGCCTGGTAGGAATTGAGCGTGGACTGGATAATGCCGCGCACCGCGTCGGCAATGCCCTGGCGGTCGTCGCGAAACACATCCTGGGCCGGACGCCGGCCGACCGCTTCGCGCATAGCGCTTTCGGCGACCTGGCGAACCATTTCGTCCGCACCGGAGACGTTAAACAAATAGGCCTTTGGATCCGAGACCTGATACGCGACTGAAAATTTCACATCGACGATGTTCTGATCGCCCGAAAGCATCAGGCCCGATGAGCTGCCGCCCCGCACTTCGCCGATATTGATCAGCTTCTCGGCGATGCTGGCCCTCTCGACGGTCTCGACTGGCCACCAATGGAAATGCAGTCCCGGTTCTGAGAGCTCCTGCTTCGGTTTGCCAAACCGCAGTTCGACGGCAAGCTCGTCCGGCTGCACGGTATAGACCGCCTGAAACACCCAGACCACCAGCACCGCCGCAGCAATGAGCCCGAGAAATGCCGGGCTGGCGCCGGCGCCGCCGGGCAAGGCCTTCTTCAGCCGGTCCTGGCCGCGGCGTATGATGTCCTCTAGATCGGGAGGCGAGCCCTGCGGGCCGCCGGGCCCGCGCGGACCCTGTCCCCATGGACCGCCGCCGCCCCATGGACCACCGCCGCCGCCGCTCTGATTGTTCCAGGGCATGAAAATCCTTTCGGTGTGGACACTGCGCGCTGCCTTGCCTGTGCGCGCATGTTCTCCTGTTGCCATCTATAGGGATGCCCGCTCCCGCTTTCAACGCAGTCGGTCGCCATTGTCCGGTTTCGTTGCCGGAACCCGCCACTCTAATGCACGGCTCCGCGCCGCTCGTAAACGGTATAGCGCGTCGCATGGGTGTCCCTGTCTCCCGCAGGGAACTCTTGCGTGCTGACCGCCCTCCAGACTTCCGGGTCGATTGGAGGGAAGAGCGTGTCACCGTCGAAGCTCGCCAGCACGTGCGTGACGTAGAGCCTGTCGGCGAGTGGCAAGGCCCTCCGGTAGATTTCGCCGCCCCCGACCACGCAAACTTCATCGGCGCCAGCCATGCATCGACCGCGCACCGTCCCGAGTTTCACTCCCTCGTCCAGCGAGCGTACGATCTCGGCGCCTTCCGCCCGGAAATCCGGATCGCGCGTGACAACAATGTTCAGGCGGCCGGGCAGCGGCCGTCCGATGCTTTGCCAGGTTTTGCGGCCCATGATGATCGGCTTGCCCATTGTGGCGGTCTTGAACCGCCTCAGGTCGCTCGACAGCCTCCACGGCAGGCCGTTGTCGCGGCCGATCACCCCGTTTTCGGCAATCGCGACATAGATCGCAAGTTTCATCAGCCCGGATTCTCCAGCTTCATTCCGTTGCGATCCGCAAGACTTGCCATGCCCGCCCGAACTCTACCGCCAGTTCGTCGAGCGTCATACCGCGATCGGCGCTCGGATATTTGCGTCCGCCACATAATTCTCCAGCCGGAAATCCTCGTACCGGAACGCGAAAAGGTCCTTGACCGCGGGATTGATCCACATGGAAGGCAACGGCTTCGGCGTTCGGCTGAGCTGTTCGCGCGCCTGCTCGAAATGGTTCGCATAAAGGTGCGCGTCGCCCAGGGTGTGGATGAAGTCGCCCGCCTTGAGGCCGGCCACCTGCGCCACCATCATCGTCAGCAGGGCATAGGAGGCGATGTTGAAGGGCACGCCGAGGAAGACGTCGGCGGAGCGTTGGTAAAGCTGGCAGGAAAGCCGTCCTTCCGACACGTAGAACTGGAACAGGCAATGGCACGGCGGCAGCGCCATGGCGTCCACTTCCGCCGGGTTCCAAGCCGAAACGATCAAACGTCTCGAATGAGGGTTCTGCCGCAACTGCTTGAGAAGATTCGCGATCTGGTCGATCTCGCCGCCGTCCTTGGCGGGCCACGACCGCCACTGTTTGCCGTAGACAGGACCGAGATCGCCGTTCCCGTCGGCCCATTCGTCCCAGATCGTGACCCCGTTCTCGTTGAGATATTTGACGTTGGTGTCACCAGCCAGAAACCAAAGGAGTTCATGGATGATCGACTTCAGATGCAGCTTCTTGGTTGTCGTCACCGGGAAGCCGCGGGCCAGGTCGAACCGCATCTGATAGCCGAATACCGAACGCGTGCCGGTCCCGGTCCGGTCGCTGCGGTCAGAGCCGTGCTGGATGACGTGGCTGAGAAGGTCGAGATACTGGCGCATGTGCTTCCGGCGATTCGGTGTTACGATCCTAGAGCAAGATGAGGTTAGGTGTGGTCAATTCTGGCGACGACGAAAAAGGAGCCACACACACCCTCCGCTCACATCAAATCGCGGTGCGAAGTGGCCTGACGATTTAGATATTCAGGCCCTCAGTTCGTCGAGTTTACCGAGGTGTTTTGCGACCAGATAGTAAAATGTAACGCGGCTTTTCGAATTGTCCGCCGCCATGGTCTCGCAGACCTTCTCGATTACCAGGTCCACCTTCACACCATCCGTGACGCCGAGCTTCTTGCCGGCCCAGCTGTCGCGAACGCGTCCGAGCTCCTTGGGGTCCTGGCACGACACCAGAGAGGAGTTGCGATTGCGGAGCGCAATCCCGAGATGCTTCACGATCTTGTTGACCACGCCGGTATCGACGGTCGCGTCATATCTCTTCACATCCGCGAGATAGTCAGCCATCGGGTTTCCCCTATCGAAACGATAGCAACATCGGCCGGTCAACCCCGCAGCGCCGGAGACAACTTGGCATTTTCGCTCTCATCACCGGTCCCAGCTTTCCTTGTGAGCACTACCTAGTCAACCCCAATTCGCCCTTTCAATTTCACTGGCCTCTCCCTATATTCGCGCTGTCAGCTTGTCTGACTATGGCGATAAACGGCCGATGAAATAAGCCATTCGGACCCGGGGGCGGTACCCGGCGCCTCCACCAAAAACCGCCGTATCCTCATGGGGGCTCCTCAATGGGGTGGCGGCTTTTGATGGGGGCGAAATAGGATCGACGAGGGTGTAAAGATCGGACTTTTGCTCGGCATTGTACCACCGTTATCGGGCTAACCTTATAGTTGCAAACGACAACTATGCGGAAGCACGTCTCGCCGCTTAATGCGGTGCGATAGCTTCAAATAAAGCCCTGGGCCGTCGCAGGTTCAGGCGGGGTTCGGAGGCACCTGGCAACAGAAGCCTCCACTTCCCTTCCTCCACTTCCCTTTCTGTCTCAACCGAGATCCGGTCCACCCGGATCCTCCCGATTGGCAATCGCCACGCGCGTGCTATATCCGGTTTACGGCAGCGCCAAGCTTGATTACAGGTAAGGCACAGATTCACGAGGCCGCCGCCCAGACATGGCTGAAGACCATATCCGCTATGACATTCTCGCCCAGGAGGCATTGCGCGGCGTCATGCGCAAGGTTCTGGCGGAAGTTGCGCGCACCGGCCTGCCGGGCAACCATCATTTTTTCATCACGTTCCTCACCGGCGCGCCCGGCGTGCGTATCTCGAGCAGGTTGCGCGAGCGTTATCCGGAACAGATGACCATCGTGCTTCAGTTTCAATACTGGGACCTGAAGGTCGGCGAGAGCGGCTTCGAGGTGGGACTCTCCTTTTCCGATGTGCCGGAGAAGCTTGAAATCCCCTTCTCGGCGGTGCGCGGCTTCTACGATCCATCCGTCAATTTTGAGCTGGAATTCGATGTGAGGCAGGACGCGGTTGCCGAACTCCCAGCCGAGCAGCCGCCCCAAACCCTCGCGCGCGCACCCGAAAAAGCGCCTGTGCCCGCCACCAGAAAGAGCGAGCCGCGCAAGAAGGCGGGGGCGAAGACGCCGGAAACCGAACCGGCGGATGCGTCGAGCAAAGGTGCCGACGTGGTCTCGCTCGACGCCTTCCGCAAGAAATAGCATGGCCGACATCGTCAACCTTCGACAGGCGCGCAAGCAGAAGTCGCGCGAGGCGAAGGACCGTGCGGCCGAAGAGAGCCGCCTGCTGCATGGACGCTCCAAGGCCGAAAAGCTGCGCGAGCGGCAGGCAGCCGAAAAGTCGCGAGCGTATCTTGACGCCCATCTGCGCGACCCTTCCAGAGGCAAGGACTGAATTTGAGCCTGGTCCGCAAGCACTCCGTCACAATTCGCGGCCACCGCACCAGCTTTTCGCTTGAACAGCCTTTTCACGACGAACTCGTGTTGATCGCCGCCGAACGCGGAATGCCGCTCGCAGCTCTGGTCGCCGAGATCGACGCGACGCGAGGGCGCGACGCGAACCTCTCTTCCGCGCTCCGAATCCATGTCCTCGACTGGTTGAAACAAACGCAGCGTAGCTCGTGAGATCACCCGGCCGCGAACTCTTCAACTGGAAAAAGGCCTTGCGAAACCAAGTTCATAAGACGCGGACTTCACTTGCGCCTCCGGCCATATCGCTGCAACAACAGCAAAGGTACCTAAAGCGCATTGCTTCGAAACGGACTCATGCGATGCGCTTTAGGCTATTGTCTTTGTGCATGTCGTTGTCCCAAAACCGCTGCGCACTTTTGGGCGACATGCACTAACCGAACCGGCGTCAATGCAACCCCAGCCCCGCATCCAAACGATCGACCTTGCACGAGGCTGCGCGCTCGTGGCCATGGCGATCTATCATTTTGCCTGGGATTTGGAGTTCTTCGGCTATGCCGACCCGGGAATGACCGCGCAGGGCGGGTGGAAACTCTTCGCCCGATGCATCGCGTCGAGCTTTCTGTTTCTTGTCGGAGTGAGTTTGTTTCTCGGCCATGGCAAGGGCATCCAATGGCGGAGCTTTCTCAGCCGCCTCGCCATGGTGACCGGTGCGGCGCTGGCGATCTCCGCAATTACCTACCTCGCCGTGCCGGGAGGCTTCATCTTTTTCGGCATCCTGCATCAGATTGCACTCGCCAGCGTGCTTGGACTGGCTTTTCTTCGCCTCCCGGCTGCAACGACACTGGTGGCCGCCGTCGCCGTGATTGCCGCGCCGCACTTCCTGCGCTCGCCCCTGTTCGACCATCCCGCACTGTGGTGGGTCGGTTTGTCGAGCGCCAATCCGCGTTCGAATGACTATGTGCCGCTGTTTCCATGGTTTGGAGCCGTGCTTGCAGGCATTGCGGCAGCGAGAACCAGCGACGCAATTGGGCTTTTCGGCCGCCTCGCCGGAAGTGCGCCCGGCAATTGGGCGCGTCCATTGGTTTTCGCCGGGCGGCACAGCCTCGCAGTCTATCTCGTCCATCAGCCTTTGCTGATCGCGTGCCTTTGGCTCTTTTCCCTGGTCAATCCGGCGCCGGTAGAGACCCCGCAGGTGCTGTTTCGAAATGCCTGCGAAACGACCTGCTCAGCAAACCGCGGTGAGGAGTTCTGTACCTTCTACTGCGTCTGCATGCTGGACAGGCTGGAGCGCGAAAATGCGCTCGACAGCGTTTTTGCCAGCGAGCAAAGTGACCTGGCCCGCAGCCGGGTCCAGAACATGGCAGCTGCCTGCGTCGCGCAGACAGAGGACGAGTCCGGGGGATAGTTCGATGAGCGAAATTCAGGCGCGGCCGAACCGTTTTCCCTGGCCCCCGCTGATCTACCTTGCAGCGTTTGCGGTGAGCATCGGTCTCCATCTTCTCTACCCGCTTCCCTATATCGGGCCGCCGCTCTCGCACATATTGTTTGCAACAGGCTGGCTGTTGCTCCTCGGCGTTGTGGCAATCGACGTCTCGGCGATCCGCGCTTTGCGACGAGCGAAAACAACGGTGATGCCACATCGCGGCTCCGAGCATCTGGTGACCACCGGGCCGTTCTCCTTCACCCGAAATCCCATCTATCTCGCCAACACGATGCTTGTGTTCGGCGCAGGGCTCATTGCGGGGATCTCGTGGTTCATTCCGTTGGGAATTTTCGCGGCGTTCTTGACGCAAAAATTGGCGATCGAACGGGAGGAAAGGCACCTGGAAGTGCGGTTCGGCAAGAAGTACCGCGACTATGCCAAGCGCGTTCGGCGCTGGATCTAGAGCAGCGGGCGCACCGATGGAATTGGTGCTGCTGCTCTATCTCTTTGTTTGAGCATCGGATTTTTCCCGAAACCGGTACCCACTTTCGGGTCCGATGCTCTAGGCTGTGTTGGGATTCAGGTGATGCCGGTCGCTAAGTACTGACGCCAAGTTCCACGAGGCGCTCGACACAAGAACTCCTCGGCCTGGTCCAGTTCGGCAAGGGTCTCTTCCAGGTCGCGCCGCTTTTGCCTCAGGTCCTCGCGCTTTTCCTCAATGCGCTTGATCATCAGTTTGAGCTGACCCACCTCGCCCGGCGGCGACTTGTACATCTGGATGATTTCCCGGATTTCGGCGATCGAGAAACCCAGCCGCTTTCCGCGCATGATCTGCTTCACCAGATGGCGATCGGAGGGACGGAACAGGCGGGTGCGGCCGCGCCTCACAGGCTGAATAAGCCCCTCGTCCTCATAAAAACGGAGCGTGCGCGTCGAGATATCGAATTCGCGGGTCAGCTCGGTGATCGAATAATATTCCCGCATTGCCTGCCTTCGCCGGTCGATTCCGGGCGAAGCTTCGCTGGCATTTACGTAAAAGTCAATTGCGCAGTCGAGCATGGTACTGGACTGTGCGGAAAACCAACACCTGGAGAGGAATGCTTTCACGCAAGGTGCAGCCACCACGAAGCCAGGCTGAGGAAAACCAGGAACCCGGTAACGTCGGTGACCATAGTCGTGAAGATCGACGACGAGATCGCCGGGTCGGCGCCGGATCGATGGAGAAGGAGCGGGATGAGTATCCCGGCAAGCGCGGCTGCCAGCATGTTGATGACCATCGCCGCCGCGATAACCAAACCGAGGTTCGCGTTCTGGAACCAACCCCCCGCTATGAAATCCCAGCAGCAGCGCGACAATGGCTCCGTTCAGCAGACCGACCATCACTTCTCGCCGGATGACACGGCCGGCATTGTAGATGTCGAGGTCGCGGGTTGCCAACGCGCGAACGGTTACCGTCATGGTCTGCGTTCCCGCATTGCCGCCGAGGGAGGCAACGATCGGCATCAATGCCGCCAATGCCACCATCTGCTCAATCGTCGCGCCGAACATGCTGATAACCGAAGCCGACACAAAGGCCGTGGCAAGGTTGACCAGCAGCCACGGCACGCGCGAGCGCGACGTCTCGACAACCGTGTCGGAAAGTTCTTCGTCGCCGACACCGCCCATGCGCAACAGGTCCTCCTCGGCCTCTTGCTGGATGACATCGACCACGTCATCGATGGTCAGAATGCCCACCAAACGATCGTTCTCGTCCACGACCGCCGCCGAGAGAAGATCATACTGCTCGAATTCCCGCGCCGCCTCTTCCTGGTCCATAGTGGCAGGGATGGCGTGCCGGGTTTCATGCGTGATCTCTTCGATCCTGACCGAGCGCTGGGTGCGCAGGATCTGGTCCAGATCCACGGCGCCGAGCAGCCTGAACGTCGGGTCGATGACGTATATCTGCGTGAACCTGTCCGGCAGGTTCACGTCTTCCCGCATGTAGTCGATGGTCTGTCCTACCGTCCAGAACGGTGGAACGGCCACGAACTCCGTCTGCATTCGCCGGCCGGCCGTCTCTTCAGGGTATTCAAGTGCGCGCTTCAGCCTGATCCGCTCCGTGAACGGCAGCTGGGCCAGAATCTCGTCCTGGTCCTCCTGGTCGAGATCCTCGAGGATGTAGACGGCGTCGTCGGAATCGAGTTCCTGGACCGCCTGGGCAATCTGGTCGTTCGGCAGATTGTCGACGATGTCGAGGCGGATCGCCTCGTCGACTTCGGTGAGCGCGGAGAAGTCGAAATCCGATCCCATCAGCTCGACCAGAGCGCGGCGCTGTTCGGGATGCAGCGCTTCGAGCAGATCGCCGAGTTCCGACTGGTGAAGCCGGGAAACGTCGTGCTTCAGCGCAAGGGTGTCGCGGTCTGCGATCGCTGCCCCGATATGGGCGAGGAACGACGACCGGATTGCCCCGTCATCGCCGTAGATGTCCGCGCCCTTGACGTCGGCTGCCTCGGCGCCGGGCACATGAATTTCGTTGCTTTCCAACGCCGCCTCCGTGGGACTTGTCGGGCGAATCGCATCAGGTCTATCGCGCGCGGCTTCGGAATACAAAACCAAATACGGCGGCGAACGCACCACGCCCACGCGAGGCGCGCGGTATGGAGCGGCGGGATTGCTTGACGTCTATCCCGTGGCCGATTCGCTTCCCGGCGAAAAGCCAACGCGGCCGCGGAACCGATTGTTGTGGGAGAACAGAACGGCCGGCAATGGCGCCGCCCTTGTTGGTCGTGTAGTTAAGCTTATGGGGGACGGCGCGCTCGTGGAGTTTGGCTCTGTCGTCGATGCGGTTGCGTGTGCGGTTGCGGTACAGCAAGGCGTAGCTGCCCGTCAGGAGGATGCCTCGACGGAAAGCCGCATCATGTTCCGAATCGGCATCAATCTCGGCGACGTAGTGGTCGAAGGTGGCGACCTGTTACTGAGAGCAAGCACAACGGCCTCACTTCGATCGGCGAGCATCGAATGATCACATTGCTGTACACTCGCTAGTCGACCGCGGGTGAGGAAACCCGGCTACGTCTCCGCGAATTCGCCTGCTGCTTCCCAATGCCTGGCTTCAACAACGGTAATATCCATTCAGTGAGTTCTGACGAGGAGGTACCATGTCCGATATCCATCGCCGCGACGTTCTGGCAGGAACCGTGGGTTTCGCGGCCGCAGTTCTGACGACGTTAAAACCGGCCGAGGCCGGCGATGCGAGCTTCATGAACAACGTCCCCGATCCATTGTTGTCCGGCAATGAATTGCCGACGTTCAAATTTGCACTCGAAAGGTCTCCAGGTAAGGTCATCGACAAGAGCTTCGGGAAGGAAGCGACGGTCACCCAACTTCCGATTTCCAAAGGCATTGCGGGAGTCTCGATGCGGCTCGAACCCGGGGCGATGCGGGAACTTCACTGGCACGCAACAGCGGCGGAGTGGGCTTTCGTGATGGAAGGTCGCGTTCGGACCACCGTGATTGATCCGCAGGGGTATGCCGAGACGAACGATTTCGACGCGGGCGACGTCTGGTATTTCCCCCGTGGACACGGTCACATGCTGCAGTGCCTCGGCGAACGGCCCTGTCATTTCATTCTCATCTTCGACAATGGATACTTCTCCGAATTCGGCACGTTCAGCATTACCGACTGGATCGGCCACACCCCAAAGCCGCTCTTGGCCAGAAACTTCGGTCTGCCGGAAGCAGCTTTCGATGCATTCCCAAACGATGAGGTGTACTTTGCACGCGGGCCCGTGCCGCCCGCGATTCCGCCGGCCCCGCTGCAAGGTTGGAAACTTCCGCCGGAGACGCACAAATATCGTCTCCTCGCGCAGACACCGCACGGGGTCTATGGCGGTGGCCGCGAGTGGCGGGTCGATGCCAGTCGATTTCCGATCTCGAAGACGATCTCCGGCGTCGTCCTCGACTTGGACCCCGGGGCGTTACGCGAGTTGCATTGGCATCCCAATGCCGACGAGTGGCAATATATTATCGACGGTGAGGTGAACGTCACCCTGTTCGGGTCGCACGGGCGGTTCCGCATCGAGACCTTGGAGAAGGGAGATGTTGCGTACATTCCGCAAGGGTACGGACACTCGATTGAAAATGTGGGCGATAAACAAAGCCGCATCCTGATTGGGCTCAACGCTGGGACCTATGAGTCGATAGACCTGTCGCAGTGGATTGCGGGCAACTCCGCCGATGTGTTGGCCACTAACTTCGGCCAACCGCCAGATTCGTTTGCGAAGTTTCCCCACTTTGACGTGTTCGTTACCGGCAAGGATGGCTCCAACAAATAGGTTCGCCGCGGAGTTGGTGTCGAGGGTAACGGTATCGATGCCGTTGCTCTGCTGCCATTGGTAGGACACCGATCCCGGCAGCACGACCGCATTGGTCGCCGAGGTCGCCAACGCCTGGTTTGCACGCCAGCGTCCCGGCGGCAATGGCATTGCCGTTCAGGTCGACCATCTCGTGGCCGACGACGTTGATCGACCACATCCGGGGCGAGCAGGGCCGCCTTGATATCCTGGTGAATGACATTTGGGGCGGCGGGGAGCTTTTCGAATGGAGCAAGCCGGTCTGGGACCATGATCTGCAGAACGGACTGCGCATGCTCAGGCTCGGTGTCGATACGCATCTGATCACGGCCCACTTTCTTGGGCCGGAGGTCGGTCAAGCGAAGATCAATCTCTAGTCCCAGCGGTTGGCGTTCTTCGGAAAACCGGGACGCTGTACCCGTACGACACAGAAGCGTTGGCCGGTGGGCGCCTGCATCACCACCCAGCGCTCCAGGCGGTCCGCGACTTTGGCGCCTAGTTTCTCCAGGCGCGTCACTTCGGCAGGGATGTCATCCGTCTCGATGTCGATGTGGACGCGACTTTCGTGGTCGACGCGTTGGATCTGCACGATGGGCTCATCGGGTGGGGTCTCCAGCATGCGGTAATTGCCGCGGCTGCCCGTATGGCTGGGGTCCACGGGGCGACCCAGCGCCTCGCCCCAGAAGCGGGCGGCCTCATCCACATTGGAGGTTTTGCAGTCGATCAGCACGGCGCAGAGACGGGAATGGTGCATATCAATGGGCCTTCATGAGAACCGGCGAATTTCATGATAACGGAAGTCCCCGGGTCCGCCATCGATCGTTTGGCACCGGCTGCCGCCCGGATCGGCCGGACGCATTCGAGCATATCGAATACGAATACTATCAGTCCGAGGCGCCGACTAGTACTCAGCAAGACGGTCATCACCTCAAACCCGGCTATCAAGAAAATCGGCGACGAGACGATTGTATTCGCCAGCAGCGCCGTGGGTGTGCAGAAGCTGCGCCTAACCGGCAAGGGATGGAATCCTTCGCGGCTGGCATCATCCGTCGGTCTTAAGTATCCTCCTGCGTAGTGCGAGGTCGAGCTTTCAGCCTCAACTACCTGAGGCTTCCTATGCAGCCGGCGGCCGCGGAACGAGGTTGTAGGTAATCAGCCATGAGCACATATGCCACAGGAGAAACGGCAGTGCCGCGAACCAACTGGGCGGGAAATCTCACCTATAGCGCTGACCGTTTTCTTCTCCCAAACACGGTTGAGGAAGCGCAGGAGGCTGTGAGGGTCGCAGACAAGGTGGCAGTTGTCGGCTCGCGCCACTGTTTCAACGACATCGCCGACACAACTGGAACCCACATTTCGCTCGCACGCCTCAATCGGGTGCTCCTCCTCGACAAGACAAAGAGCCAGGTAGCAGTCGAGGGCGGCATCCTCTGCGGCGAGATCGGGCCATCTCTGCATGAACGGGGATACGCGCTTCACAATGCAGCGTCCCTGCCGCACATCTCCATCGCCGGAGCCTGCGCGACCGCCACACACGGATCAGGGGCGCTGGGCAACCTGGCCGTCGCGGTCGCCGGGATCGAGTTCATCGATGGCAACGGGGATCTTGTGACCCTCTCGCGCGAGGTGGACGGCGACACCTTTGCCGGCGCGGTCGTCAACCTGGGCGCCCTCGGCGTGGTGACCAAGCTCACCCTGGATCTGCGGTCGGCCTTCTACGTTCGCCAGGACGTGTTTTGCGAGCTCCCGATAGCAGCGCTCGAAACTCACTTCGACGAGATTATGTCGAGCGCCTACAGCGTCAGTGTGTTCACGGCCTGGCAGACCGACACGATCGAGCAGGTCTGGCTCAAAAGCGTTGTGGAGCCAGACAGCACGCTTCCGACCAGGGATTCTCTCTTCGGGGCGTGGCCGGCGAGGACGAACCTGCACCCCATCACCACCTTGGACGCGGTCAATTGCACAGAGCAGATGGGAGCTATCGGTCCGGCGTACGATCGGCTTCCTCATTTCCGCATGGGATTCACGCCGGCAAGCGGCGACGAGCTCCAGGTCGAGTATTTTGTGCCAAGGGAATTTGCCGTGCCGGCAATCCGCACCCTAAGACGACAGCGCGACCGACTGGCGGCTCTCTTACTCGTTGGCGAGATACGCACGGTCGGCGCCGATGAACTGTGGATGAGCCCGTGCTATCAGACCTCGTGCGTAGCTTTCCATTTTTCCTTCAAGCGGGACTGGCCTGCGCTGAAGACCCTTTTGCCCGGCCTCGAAGAGGCGCTTGCACCGTTTCAGCCGCGTCCGCATTGGGGAAAGATGTTTACGATGCCGCCGGAGAAGATACAGGCTCACTATCCGAGGCTGGCGGACTTCCAGGCATTGCTCCACGCACATGATCCTCGCGGCAAATTCCGCAATGCCTTTGTCGAGCGCAACATCTTCAAAATGGCAATCCTGACGCTGGTGCTGTTCCCGGTGCTGACACTGGGGCCGATCCGCCTGCTCGGTCTCTACTGATGGCAATGGCAAGGCCGGACTTCATCGTCGTGATGGGCGTTTCCGGCAGCGGAAAGACGGAAATCGCCCGCGCCCTCGCCGGGAGGCTCGATGCGCCATGGATCGAGGCCGACGCGTTCCATAGCAGCGCGAATGTCGAGCGCATGCGACGGGGCGAGGGGCTGACCGACGCGTTGCGCTGGCCGTGGCTGCGTACTGTCGCGAAGGCGGCGCTGCGTGAGCGGCGGCGGCCGGTGGTGATCGCCTGCTCCGCGCTCCGGCGCACGTACCGCGATTTTCTTCGCCAGCAGCTTGGCGAGGTCGCCTTTGCTTTTCTCGACGGTCCAATCGAACTGGTCGAACAGCGGCTAGGACAACGCAAGAACCATTTCGCAGGGCCATCGCTGCTGGCCAGCCAATTCGCCACGCTTGAGCCGCCGTCGGACGATGAACGCTGCATACGACTGCCGATCGAATGGACACCGCAGCGGATCGTCGACACGGCCGCCGCGGCCCTGGTTTGACCTCGGCCCTACGGCACGGCGCTGTTGCTCTCCGCCCGCAACCAGTGGCGTTGGCAACGCATGGTCGCGAATTGACCCGTTGAAGACCTGCATCGCCTGCGTAGCGAATGGCAGGAATGCGCCTCAGGGCCCAAGAACCCGTCCTCGACGGTGCTCACGATCGAAGAGGAAGCTGTGATCGTCGCCTTTCGGCGGCATACTCTGCTGCCGCTCGACGATTGCCTCAAAAGCTGTCGAGGGTTCTTTGCGGAGTGATCATTAGAGTGAACAGTGCCATGACAACAGCATTCAAACCACCATTACAAGGGTGTTATCACGCAATCGACGGCGATGCCGTCGACCAGCACCAACGGCTCGACTAGCCGTAGGACGGCGTTGACAATGGGCTCCACGCTGCACGACACTGTCGAATTGCGAGGGAGTTCCGTCCGGCCCAACGAGGCGGACCAGGTCCCGCAACCGAGGGTGACCAGGAGATTCAACATGTCATGGGGCAATTGCAGCAGCAGAATTGCGCTGGGGGCGTTCGCCCTTTGTGCGGCATTGTCGGCGTCGCCCGTCCGGGCCGCGGATTCGACCGATCCCATCAAGTTGACGCTGCACGACTGGACCGGTCAGCTCATCACCACCCATCTGATGGGCGAGGTGCTGAAGAAGATGGGCGACAGTGTCGAATACGTGCAGGCCGACTACCTCGCCCAGTTCGCCGGGCTGGAAGCCGGCGACCTGCATGTCGCAATGGAGATTTGGGAAACCACTGGCAAGGAGGCGATGGACGCCGCGACCGCCACTGGCAAGGTCGAGAATATCGGCCCGACCGGCATGAAAGCTAAGGAGGAGTGGTGGTTCCCTGAATACATGAAGGAGAAGTGTCCAGGACTGCCGAACTGGGAGGCACTGAAGGATGAGGCGTGCGCCGAGGTCTTCTCTACAGCCGATACTGCACCGAAGGGGCGTTACCTCGGTGGTCCAGTTACCTGGGGCGGTTTCGATGACGAACGCGTCGAAGCGCTCGCACTACCCTTCGAAGTGATACATGCCGGAACCGACGCGGCGCTCTTCGCCGAACTGGAAAGCGCCTACCAGCGACAGGCACCGGTGATGCTGTGGATCTACGCTCCGCACTGGGCTGTTGCCAAGTACAAGGGTGAATGGGTTGAGTTCCCCGAATACACACCAGAGTGCTACGGCGATCCCAAATGGGGGACCAACCCCGACAAAGCTTACGATTGCGGCAAGCCGCACGGGGAGATTTGGAAAGTAGGCTGGGCGGGCGTCAAGGACAAATGGCCGGACGCCCACAAGGCCATCAAGGCCTTCACCATCGAAAACGACGAGATGAGCCAGATGATTACCAAGGTCGATCTGGAAGGTAAGAGCGTCGACGACGTGGTGGCCGAGTGGATGGCTGCCAACGAGGCGCGGTGGTCG